>NZ_LT906438.1:1285222-2570444 GCF_900186955.1 Bacillus pumilus
TTCATTGATGGCGGCTTCAATCGCCGCAGCTCCTTTTGTTAAGCCCTCTTTTAATGTTGTTAATTCAGCCAGCTTTTCAGTAGCATAAGAAAGTCCGTTTAATAGTTTTTCTTCAAGCTGTTCGCTTGGGTGTTTTGCAACTGGTACATGCAGCAAACTGCTTGATGGCTGCAGCCATACTTCCTTCGGCTGAGCGTCAGCAATGACCTCAGAAACGAATGACAATCTTTCACCAAGATCTGATCTCCAAATATTTCTTCCATCAATGACGCCTGCTGCTAAAATTTTATCTTTCGGGAAGCCGTGCTTTTTCACTTGATCAAGATTGCGTCCTTGATCATGGACAAAATCAAGACCGATGGCTTCAACAGGATATGTGACAAGCTCTTCATACGCATCTACTGAATCAAAGTAGGTTTGAAGAAGAATATTTAAGGCAGGTACGGCTTCTTTGATCGTTTGATAGATTTCTTTGACGGCTTTCACGTCTTCATATGAAGCTGTGACAAGTGCTGGCTCATCAATTTGTACCCATTTGACGCCAGCTTCTTCAAGTTCTTTTAAAACTTGAGTATAAAGCGGGACGAGACGCTGCTGAATCCCTTTTACTTCATTTGGTTCATAGCCTTTAGAAAGTGAGACAAATGTATAAAGACCAAGTACGACAGGTTTTGTTTCAACACCAAACGCCTTCTTCACCTTTTCGTAAGCTTCAAGCGGTTTGTTATGTGTGAGTTTGAATTCGGTGGTTTTTTCGTATTCTGGAACGATGTAGTGATAGTTTGTATTAAACCATTTTGTCATTTCACTTGAGACAGCATCTTTTGTTCCTCTTGCCATCGCGAAGTATGTATCTAGCGGGTCTTTTAAGCTGCGGAAGCGCTCTGGAATCCAATTGAACATGACAGCAGTATCGAGCACGTGATCGTAGAAGGTAAAATCTCCAGAAGGAACAACATCAATTTGTTGATCAATTTGCGTTTTAATGGCAGTTAAAAATTGTTCATCCAGTGTGCTTAAGAGGGTTTCACGGTCAGTTTGACCTTTCCAATAAGACTCAAGTGCTTTTTTCCATTCTCTGTTTAAACCAATTCTCGGAAAACCTAGATTACTTGTTTTAACAATTGTCAATTCCAATTCCTCCTCTAAATATAAAAAGACATTTACACTCATGGTGAAGATTGATGAGGGCAAATGTCTGGTTTAAAAAGACAAAATGTGTGTGCGAAATAAGGCGTGAGCAGAACTGACGCTTTTTTCCGACATCTCCTATCAACCGTAGGGGGTTTGATGTGATAGAGCGGCTGGTATCCTGGCTGGTGAATCTGCAAGCTTTTCATCCTTCCCGTCCTTATGACAGTGGATTCATAAGAAAAGCTCTCCTCACTCACAGTGGCGGGACCGCGCCGGATTTTCACCGGTCTTCCCAATTAAAATTCGACGTATGATCGAATTACCGACTCTCAAACTATGAATTTATTGTGTTCGATTATATAACGTCCATTTCATTTCGTCAAAGTAAATTTTGAATAATTTTAATTAAAAAAATCCTGAGAAAATTCTATCTATTCTCAGGACCTCTATTCAAGCTATAGAGATAAAAGATCTGCTTCCAATGTTTTTTCTAAAAGGACATCAGGCGCAGTTAAATATAAAAATCCATTTCCGACGAGGGCTTTAGATTGCTTCAGTGGAAGGGTTCTTCTGACAAGCTGAGCATAGACCTCAGGCTCTGTCAGCTTACGCTGGAACGCTTCTTCTTCGGCATTTTTAATAATGGCTAGTGCACCGCTCACGTGAGGGGCAGCCATTGAGGTGCCTGTGAGTCTGCCATATTTATGGTTAGGAAGAGTGGATAAAATGTCTTCTCCTGGAGCGACGAGGTCGATTTCTTTATTGGCGTTGGAGAATTCAGAGGATTCTCTTGCAAGGGAGACAGAGCCGACGGCAATGACTTCATTGTATGCTGCTGGGTAGGAGAACTCTTCCGTTCGCTCGTCCCCGTCCCCTTCATTTCCTGCTGCGCACACAACAAGTACACCGCTTTTCACCGCATTTTGAATGGCTTCCTGCAAGGCGGGCTCATTGCTTGGACCACCGAGAGACATAGAGATAATATCCACCTTCTGCTCAGCGGCATAGTTGATGCCATTAATGATCCATTCGTATTTCCCGCTGCCATTTTCACCGCCAAGAACTTTCACGATCAGCAGCTTGGCTTCAGGGGCAACCCCTAGAATTCCGCCATTTTGATCTGTTGCTGCAATCGTTCCTGCTACATGGGTACCATGCCCGTTGTAGTCTTTTACATTTTCAGCATCTCCATTGTCATCATCGGTAAAGTTCTTGCCTCCGATAATCTGATCTTTTAAGTCGGGATGCTCTGTGTCACAGCCTGTATCAAGGACAGCAATGGTTATGCCTTTTCCTTTGAAGCCACTTGACCAAAGTTCGGGTGCTTTAATCTCCTGAATACTTTCCGGCGTCTCTTTCGCTTCCATCACATTGGCTTTTACTTCATACGGAATTAAGCGAATTTCACCTTTCATAAGAAAGCCCTCCTTATTTTGTTTTCAAAGTAGATTCAGGCTGCGTAATGTTATTGTATAAAAGAAACTTTTGATCGGAAAGGGTCAATTGTAATAATTTTTCAAATAATCAATCTATTATCAAAAGTGCAGTTCTCCTCACATCTTGACGAAAGAACTCAGCTTTTGAGGAAAACTCTTGATATCATATGAAAAAGAAGGAAATGCTGCATAGTGAGCTTGCACCTGTATAGATGAAAATGGGTGAAAAGAACTAAAAAAGGCTTTCTGATTAAACAACGAAAATAAGTGATGGTTGAGAAGTGAGAAGAAGGAAGATTGAGCGGAGATATTTTTGTTCTAAAATAATTTTCACTCTAGTACCCGTTTGGTGAACAGTTAGGATAACCATAAGCTCATAATCAACTGTTCACCAATTGGACCGATTTTTCTTTTACCTGTATCCTTATAGCCTACTTGTGAGTACAGAGTCTGAGCAGGAATATTTTGATGATTTACAGCCAGTACGATCTCGTTACAGTTAGGGAATTCAGAGGTGACAAATTGATTTAATAAGAACATTGCTTGTTTAGCAAATCCTTTTCCTTGCTGAGTCTGATGAATAGATAATGAAGTTAACAACATAGCGTTTGGGTTATCTGAATAATCCTTAATACGATCTGTTGCATGTAATACAAAGAATCCAACCGGTTCATCTTCATTGAGTATGACAATTCTGTATTGCCCTTCGGTAAACTCAAAATATGCGCTTGGTAAAGCAGTAAATTTTGCTTGTTCTTCCTCTAGAACAAAAGACGATAAGCCTTCTATGTATACATCTGAAAAGTGCGTTAATTTCACATTGTTTTTGCTTTTCATAGAATGGTGTTCCTCCTTGTATTTTTTATAAATGAGTGCGATTTGCATATTCTATAGGTATGTTTATAAAAACGAATGAAATAGGATTACGTTCAGGTGCTTACAATATCAATAACTGTTAGGATGATAACCTCATTATAGAACAAATGTTCTTTTTTATCAATGTTCATATAAAAAATAACATGTGAAGTTTGTGACTGTTCCAAATGGGAAAGGCAACATATAATAATGGAAAGACAAGCTTGCCTTTCAGATAGGAGAGATAGAGATGAACAAAGGGAAGATACTCGTAGTCGAAGATGAAAAGAAAATTGCAAGGGTGCTGTCACTAGAGCTTGAATATGAAGGATATGAGGTGACAGTCAAAGAGACAGGAATGGATGGACTCCAGGCTCTTGAAGAGGAAAGCTTCGATTTGGTGCTGCTTGACGTCATGCTTCCAGAATTAAGCGGTCTTGAAGTGCTGAGAAGGGTTCGAAAGACAAATACAGCGACACCTATTATTTTGATAACAGCAAGAGGGAGTGTGCCTGATAAAGTAAGCGGCCTCGATCTTGGGGCGAATGATTATATTACAAAGCCTTTTGACATAGAAGAATTATTAGCGCGAATTCGTGCGCAGCTAAGGTTGAATATTCATGCGCAAGAAGAAAAGGAAACAGAGCTTAGCATAGCAGATTTGACCGTCAACGAGAAAACAAGAGACATACAAAGGGCCGGGCAAATGCTTGAGCTCACACCGAGAGAATTTGACCTGCTTGTCCACTTGCTGAAGCATCAGCAGCAAGTGCTTACAAGAGATCAGCTTTTAACAGCCGTTTGGGGCTTTGATTACTTCGGTGACACAAACGTAGTGGATGTCTATATTCGTTATTTAAGGAAAAAAGTCGATTACCCATTCGAAAAACAGCTGATTCACACAGTGAGAGGTGTGGGTTATGTGATGAAAGGATAAAGAATGAGATTAAAAAATAAAATTCAGCTTTATACATCGTTGTCCTTGTTTTTAATGGTGCTGCTATTTCATACAGCCATTTATTTTATTTTTTCGATGACCTTAACGCAAAAAGATATGTCCCGGCTGTCTGAGGTCGCTGAAAATATTGCCATTGCCTTAAAAAAATCAGAAGAAGAGGGTCTTCCATCCTCGGAGCTGCTGAAAGCGTACCTGCCCCAAAATGGTATGATCCGTGTCGTGACAGAAAAGGGTGAGTCAAAGTTGACTGTCACAAAGGAATCAACGTTTAGCTCACTGCCTTTTACATATGAAACTGGTCAGACAGCAGAAATAAAAGAATACAACAAGCATATGATTGCGTTCGCTGCGATTCCGGTCATTTGGACAAATGGAGAGATTGTGTCGCTTCAAGTATATGAAGAAATCGAAAATACGGAAGAGAATTTGGCGTTATTAAGAATGATTTTAATCGCTGCTGGCGTTTTAATTATAGTGCTTTCCTATTTTGCTGGCCACATTTTAACAAAACAAATCGTACGCCCTATTAGTAGAATGACGAGCACCATGAAGGCAAGTATGAAGGAGAAGGCGTTTAAGCGAATCAAACTAGCAGGGGATTCAAAGGATGAATTGTATCAAATGGGACAAACCTTTAATGAAATGTCAGAAATACTCGAGAAGCATTATGAGAAAGAGCAGCAATTCTTGCATGATGCCTCTCATGAATTGAAGACACCGATTACCGTCATTATGAGCTACAGCAATTTACTAAAGCGCTGGGGACAAACACGTCCAGAGGTTATAGAAGAATCCTCTCAAGCGATTCATGATGAAGCGAAAAAAATGAAAAGGCTGACAGATCAATTATTAACACTTGCGAAAAATGGTCAGCCGCTTTACTTGGACATGAGGCCAGTTGATCTTGGCCATTTATGCAAGCAGATATGCCATACACTTGAAGTCGCAACGAATCGAACCATTGAGCCTGATGTGCAAACAGATCAGCCGCTCGTCGCTGAGGGGGATGAAGAGAAAATCAAACAGCTTTTGACCATCTTGATTGATAATGCGGTCAAATATAGTACAGAGCCAGTTGATGTGACCTGCGGATGGAGAGGAGAGAAGCCGTTTATTTCAGTCGTTGACCATGGAATTGGCATAAAAGAAGAGAATCTTCCGAAAATCTTTGACCGCTTTTTCCGTGTGGATGAAGCAAGAAACAGTGAGACCGGCGGAACGGGTCTTGGTCTTTCAATTGCGAAGCAAATTGCAGAAGAGCATGGAGCTGAGCTGATGGTAGACAGCCGAATCGGCGAAGGGACAACCATGACCATTCTTTTCCCGAAATAAATGGGTCTTTTCTCATCAATTTCTCATTTCCTCCTTATAAAATAGGAAATAGGAAGGAGGCGCTGCATGTCTAGAAAAACGAAAATGGTGCTTGCGCTTGCAGGATGTCTCGTCGTTCTTGCAGCCTTTGCAATGCTCATGATTCAAACCATTGATCAAAAAATATTAAGTGAAGCAGAGATCAAAAAAATCATCGCAAAAGACTACAATGGAAACATTACAAATATTGATTTAATCAATCATAAACAGGACTATACCTTGACCCTGGAAAATTCAAATGGGATCTATCAAATCATTGCATCCTCCGCAAGCGGTCAAATGAAAGAAATCAAGCAGTTAAAAAGCTATCAAAAGCCAAATGAAAAAAATGCTGAGCTTCTGGCAGAAGAAGCGGCTGTTAAAAAAGTGAGCGGTACGGTCATTCAAAAGAAAGAAAAGTCCGATCGTTTTATCTTTACGATCCAATCAAAAAAAGAATTATATCAAGTCGATGTCGACAAGCAAACGTTTAAGGTGCTTGAAGCAGAAAAGAAAAACCCGACCTCTAAAGAAAAGAAAATGACAAAAATCACGGTCGAAGAAGCCATCCGAATTGCAGTAAAAGAAGTCGGAGGGACAGTGGATGATGCCGATCTTGAAACATTTAGCGGTATGCTCGTATTTGAGGTGGAGCTGGATTTGCCTGACGGGCGAGAGGCAGAGGTGCTTGTGAACGCATATACAGGAGATATAGAAGGAATTACGTACGAAAACTAATCCTTTTCTCATGATTTTCTCATGTTTCTTTCCTTCCTTTATCATCTTGTTTCTTTAAGATAAAGGAGAAATCAAATAGAGGAGGACATGAACATGATGAAAAAAGTACTAGTAATTACAGCATTAACAGGAACTCTTGTCGCAGGTGGTTTCACACTTCAAGCGCAAAATACAAATCAAACAGCACACGCGGAGCAAGTGGTGCAAAAGAAATCTTCGTTTGTCTCAAAGAAACAAGCAGAAAAAGCAGCCCTAAAAGTGGTGAAAGGGTATGTGGACGATGTGGATCTTGAGCGTAAAAAAGGAAAATGGGTGTACGAGGTCGAGATTAAAAAAGGCGGCTTTGAATATAAAGTATATGTCGATGCCAAAACAGGAAAAGCGTTGAATGATCCAGTCAAAGAAAAGAAACAAAATGTGAAAATCACTAAAAAGCAGGCTGAACAAATTGCCCTTGCAAAAGTAAAAGGAACAGTCACAGATTCTGATTTAGATAAAGAAAATGGTGTGTACTTATATGAAGTCGAAATCACCACACCAAACGGCGAGGAAGTTGATTTTGAGATTTCCGCTAAAACAGGCAAAATCCTGAAGCAAGAATGGGATGATTAATACGCCAGCAATCCTAAGATAAATTTGTATGCGGTCTGAACCGATGGTTCAGACCGTTATTTTTGCCTAATTGATTGTATACAAGTATAAATGAATATCAAACTGAATAGCGTACTTCCAAGTATCTGTACACCAAGCATGTTAATGCTTTCAGCGTGTAGACAAACCCTCGCATTCGGTGTCAGTCCTGCGTGCTGGTGCTCACGAATGTCAAATTCGCTCCGCTCCAGTACTCGTCCTTCCTAGACTTCAAAGGTTTTCTATCACGCTGAAAAGAAGACAAAGGGCTAAAATAAAGATCATTTTAGCCCTTTGTCAACAATCTGCAAGCATGTTAATGCTTTTTATATTGATTGCTTATCATTTCAGTTGTTCTTAAAAACGTCTCAATCTCTTGAATAGTATGACAATGGAGAGGTGATATTCTAATAGCCCCTTTCATTCCAAAGGAATCCAGCATCCTTTTAGAATAAATGCTTGTATTCAACCTTTCATATACGATCACACCGTGCTGTTCATATTGTCTTACTGCATCCTCATGGTTTGTTCCTTCTATCGATATGGCTACGATGAAATCTTTTTTTGATAAATCATGGTCATCAAGATGCACGGTAACTCCTTTGATTTCTCTTAGCCCTTTTACGTTGGGTGTCCCGTCTAGCATTATTTTTAATAAAGACCTTTCTTGTTTTCCGATAGCTTC
Source organism: Bacillus pumilus (assembly GCF_900186955.1). Classification (NCBI taxonomy): domain Bacteria; kingdom Bacillati; phylum Bacillota; class Bacilli; order Caryophanales; family Bacillaceae; genus Bacillus; species Bacillus pumilus. The sequence continues at coordinate 1,293,009 of NZ_LT906438.1, forward strand.
CATACCTGCTGCGAATAACTGTCGTCTGGCATTCACTGTTGTAAAATGACCTCCAAGCCAGCACACATAATCAACAATTGCGCTAATAGCCGCATAATGAGCAGGTGCTGGAGTTCCTAGACCCCATTCAGTTTCTTTCTTTCCTTTTAACTTATGATGAGGGAGAAGAGCAGCTCTTTCCGATAAATAAGCAATCCCGCAGCCTCTAACACCAAAAAATTTATATGGGGCAAAATTTATCACATCCACAGGTGTTTTTTCAATATCAATTAAACCATGAGGTGCATGTTGAACGGCATCAACCATGATAAATAAGTTTGGTTTCTTTTTTCTTGCCTCTTGTACAATTTGTTCAATGTCTAAAATAGCACCAGAGATATTCGAAGCATAGATGACGCTTAGAAGAACAGTATCTTGATCGATTAATGCCAAGATGTCTTCTACGTTCACTCCACCTGTTAAAGGATTAGACTTGGCCACTCTCAGCTCTTTGTTTAATTTATTTGCATAAAAACTAGCTGCGTCATAGGCTGCTGGATGTTCTAAGGATGTTGTGACAATATTTGTTCCTTGAATATGTTCTGCAATGATACCCGTAGTTTGAAAGATAGCCTGTGATGCTGTCAGATATGTGGCGAAGCTTCCTTGTTTCACGTTAAAAATGGTTTGAAGATCAACAATCCCCTTTTTTTGGATATCAATCAAGTGTTTTGCAGCTTTATGATTTCTTTCAGAACAATCTGGGATGCCATCAATGATTGAAAATATATGATTTGCCTGTTTTAAACGAAGAGAGCCACCTGCATTGTCAAAAAAGAGTCGTTCCTTTTTTAGGATAGGATCCTCATCAATATATAAAAATTGTTCTCTTACTTTTTTTAATAAATCATTTGAAAAGTGCATGTTCAGTGTAGATTCGCTCATCATCATATCCCCCAATATTCATTTCTTATACTTAGTATTATACATTGTGTTATCAATCAATGGCTGTACCCTAATCAGAGAGAGCTTTTTTCTGTAAACAATCATTCATTTTTAGCTAAAGCGACGGTTATCAGCGCATTGCCAATGGTGACATTCGCCGCACCTTTATGAGTTCAGCTGTTTTGTACTAATCACTCCTTACACTTTCATGTGTAAGGTTTTTTCATTGGGACAAACTACGGGAAAGGAGGCGAGAGAATATGAAGAAAAAAGAAGAAGAGCAAACAATGGACCATGCGGAATATGTTCCGCATCCTGATGGAGAAGGATATGCTTTGTTTTTGCATGATTCCTTTCATCTCCTCTCCCAAGAGGATATGAATCAGCCAGAAGAGGAATAAAAGACATGAAAGGGCGATGGTCTACTTTGTCTATCGCTCTTTTTTTCAAAAGTAAGCGAATACATAAGGGAAATTGGCATCTTGCTTATTGACATCACTGCGCTTTTTCTGTAATCTCAGTGTGTCAACAATATGAGACTTCGTTAGGTGAGGCTCCTGTATGGAGATACGCTGCTGCCCAAAAATGTCCAAAGACGCCAATGGGTCAACAGAAATCATCGACATAAGGTGATTTTTAATGCAGCTGGATTTTTCCTATGCCATACAGTGCTAAAGCTCTACGATTGAAGGAGCAAGTGTTTATTTGTCATGCTTACAAAGCGCCTTCATTCGGTTGAAGGTGCTTTTTTATGAGAAAAGGAGGTGTGGGGATGGATCATCCCGATTCGAGACACATAGAGGATATGTCAAAAGATCAGATTGAGACATCAGATAGAGGAGATCCTGACCCCCGCACATTCTAAGGGATTCGGGTATCTCCTGACTTTGGGGAGGTAACAGCGATGATACAAAATATTACGTATGATGAACTCATTTTACGCATCATTATTTTACTAAGAGATGGAAAACGAAAAGAATTTAAAAACATCATGGAAGAACTTCAACCATATGATATGGCCTATTTATTTAAAGAGCTTCCAGAGAAACACCGCGGCCGCTTCCTCAGCTTTTTACCAGTCGATGACGTGACAGAAATGATGGGTGAGCTGGAGCGGGAATATCAAGAAATTGTTCTTGAAAAAGTAGGTAAAGACAAAGCGACCTTCGTCACAAACAAAATGGATAACGATGATCTAGCCAACTTGTTTGATGAGATGGAGGATGAGCTAAAGGATCAGCTTTTATCTAACATGGAAGCAGAGGAATCCAAGGCCGTCCAGCTTCTTATGAATTATCCTGCTGAGACAGCGGGACGGATCATGACCAACCGTTATGTTTGGATTCCTCAGCATTTTACAGTGCAGGATGCCGTTGTGAAGCTGAAAAGCTTTGCTGAAATTGCGGAATCAATCAACTATTTATATGTGATTAATGATCAAAAACAGCTTGTAGGCGTTCTCTCATACCGGGATCTCATTTTAGGTGAACCGGATGAAAAGGTACAGGATCTCATGTTTACAAGAGTCATTGCCGTTGGAGCCTTTCAAGATCAGGAGGAAATCGCAAAGCTGATTGAACGATATGATTTCCTTGCGATTCCTGTTGTGGAAGAGAACAATGTCCTAGTCGGAATTGTTACAGTCGATGATATCATTGATGTTGTGATTCAAGAGGCGGGCGAAGACTATGAAAAGTTTGCTGCCTCTGGTAAAGATATCACGTTCGACACGCCGGCATTTGTGGCGGCATACCGCCGTCTTCCGTGGCTCATTTTGCTCTTGTTCATTGGGCTGATTTCAGGCAGTATTTTAAATTATTTTGAAGGTACCCTTCAGCAAGTCGTTGCTTTAGCGTTCTTCATGCCGATGATTGCCGGGATGACAGGGAATACAGGGACACAGTCTCTTGCCGTCGTCATTAGAGGGCTTTCAAAAGAAGAATTAACGAAAAAAACCATCATGCGCCTTATTTTTAGAGAGCTGAGAACGAGTATTTACATTGGGATTGTCTGTTCCATTATTATTACAGTCGTCGCAATGGTGTGGCAGGGCAATATGATTTTAGGTTTTGTTGTCGGTTCCTCACTGCTTGCAACACTGATTATTGGGACAATGGCAGGTACGGTTGTACCGATTATTTTACACAGATTAAACGTGGACCCAGCCATTGCATCTGGGCCGCTAATCACAACATTGAATGATATTTTATCCTTACTGATCTATTTTGGAATTGCAACTGCATTCCTTCATACACTGATGTAGCAAGAAGACTGTAAAACGTGACGTTTTACAGTCTTTTTTGAATAAAGATTGCATATAGCGCTTCCATCCTTTACATTTTAAGGAGAAGGTGGGAGAGAAAAATGAAGAAGTTTTTATTCATTTTAATGTGCATTGTATTGCTAGGTGCATGTTCAAGGGAAGACGAGGGGAAAGACAGAAGACTAGTGGCTGCAGAGCATATGATTGAAGCGATTACCGAAGGAAATAAACAAAAAATAGAAAACATCTATGTTGAAGGTGCTGTCCCAAGCCCAAATGACATTCTAAAGCTGAAAAAAGAATGGGGCATAGAGACGCTTTCTTATGATGATTTTCAATTGGAAGAAGCCAGCATTCACGTCTTTCATGCGAATTACGAAGATGAAAAAACAGGGGAGAAAAAGGCACTGGCCATGCGGGTCATAGAAGATCCCGAAAAAGGCGGTGTACGGATTGACTTTGTAGGACTCGTTGAAGGAACTGACACTTCCTCTCAATGAAAGCTAAAATAATTTTATGTAAAAAGGATAGAAGAGCTGAAAGAATGTCGCTCTATCTATCCTCTTTTTTACCACAAATGACCCGATCACATATGAGTTATGCCCAATAATTCCATAAACCGTGAGAGGGCACTGGTCATGTACGAATCGCGGCGCCTTATAAACACAGTTGGCACGATTCTGTGTGGTTCCGGTAAAGGATGACAGGTAAATCTGCCTTGCACCCGAGATTCAACCATAGATTTTGGTAATACGGTAACCCCTAGCCCGTTTTCAACGCATTTAAGCACGCCCTCTAAAGTGCCATATTCCATTACCTTCATCGGAGCAAAGCCATTGCTCTCTAACCATCGTTGCCAACGCCCCAAATAGATGCAATGCGCAAATGACGAAAGCAATGGTTCATGTAAAATTGATTCTACCTGGAATTCCTCCTGGGAGTAGCTTGTAATGAGAACAAGTGATTCTTCCAATACCGGATATTCAATAATGTCGGGATGAAGAATGGGCCCATCAACCAATGCACCGTCTACCTTGTAGTTGAGAATAGCATGAACCTGATCTACAGTAGGTGCCATATACAAGCTCAATTCTACTTGTGAAAATGTCTTGTGATATGCTGCGAAAATGCTGGGCAATCTTGTCGAAGCGGTAGACTCTATAGATCCAATGTGCAAAGTACCTCGCGGAGTAGAGGAAAGCTTTACGGCCTCTATCGCTTCTTCAAAATCGTAGAGTAATTTGTTTGCATATGGCAACAGTTCTCGCCCTGCAGGCGTTAAGGATATCTTTTTGTGATATCGATAGAAAAGAGGAACACCTAATTCTTGTTCAAGACGCTGGATTCGTGCAGTGACATTGGACTGTACATAATTTAATTTCTCAGCAGCTTTTGTAACGCTTTGTTCAATAGCTACTGCTTTAAATATCTCCAAAGATGTAATATCCAAAACAATGCTCCTTTTTGTATCACAAATTGTGATGAACTATACATTATTTTTTGATTTTACGTGATCCAACAGAATAAGTAAACTTAATAATATAAGAGGTTGATGCTCATTGTGTCCCTTGATGTTTATCATGAGGAGGAGAATTTGCAAGGTAGGGAGTTCTAGCTTAAGAAAGATAAAAAAGACGTTTCCAAGTAAATGAGGAGGGAATCTATTGATTTCAAAGGTTAATATCCAAGAGAAATTTTCGCAAATAAATGATTATTGGAATCCTAGAATAAGTGGAGAGTTGAACGACTCATACATGAAAATGGTAAAAATTAAGGGTGAATTCATTTGGCATCACCATGATGACGAGGATGAAATGTTCTTTGTATGGAAAGGAAATCTAGTCATCCGTTTTAGGGATAGAGAAATAGCGCTTAATGAAGGTGAGTTTCTTGTGATTCCAAAAGGAATTGAACATCAGCCAATTGCTGAAGAAGAAGTTCATTTGCTCTTAATTGAACCAAAAACGACGTTAAACACGGGGAATGTGATCAATGAACGAACTGTTTCGATTCCTGAACGAATGGATAAACGCTAGATCGCCTGCACTTAACAATATACCTAAAACGCTATTTGATATAATGTTGTTTCTTAGAATGAAATGTTGTGGAACACCGCCTAAAAAAAGTAAATTTAAACGGATGTCCTTGCCTATATAGCTTATTTCACTGAGTATGATTTGGCATTGCCAAGGGCTTTGGTTTGATAACGGAGACAGCAAAAAAAGCTGTCTCTTTTTCATTAAGCCATGACCAAAAATCAAGTACGAACAAAGCCTAAAAGAGTCAGCTAAACTTTATTTGTTTATCGATTTTTGTACCGGAAGTGTGCGTTAATTTGACCTTCCAGCATTTTTTTCTTATATTGTCCGCTTTTTAATGCCTGTTCCTTTTTCTTCATGTCTTTCAAAATCTCCGCTGTTTGCACACCGTCTTCTCGTTTGTTGGCGATGTCCATTAATCGTTCTACATCAGAAAAAGAATATTTACGCGTGCCTCTTGTTGAGCGCTGGGGGTAGATGAGTCTGCGTTCCTCATAATATCGGATTTGCCTGACGGATAGCCCTGTTAATTCACTGACAATCCCGATTGAAATGACTTTTTTATCTTTATAAGATGCATCTTCCTGCGTCATATACTCACCCCTGCAAGTCTTTTCTTCATATTATACAGAATGACAACGAAAAAAACCTATCGTTTGTTAGAAAATATAACATAAAAACATAAAAATGAAAAAACGATGGAAGGAAAGTTGACAACATATGTGAAGTGATTGCTACGCTTGCATATAATGATGATGAGTTGAAATAGGAGGAGGAGCATATGATGGAGCAAACACGGATCATCTGTATGGCAAAAGAAATCATCGCATTAGATATGAAGAGGGATGAATTACTGGAGCGATTCATGCAGGCTGCAGGTCAGAATGCGCATGCTCTTCTAAGAGCTGTACAAAATGATTTGTATAAAAGGTCTTCATAAGCACCTGCTCCAGATCAATTGATAGGAGGGGATAATCGGTGCGGCGTATCCTAACAGAAGCTTTAGCAAAGGAAAGACATTATTATACGAAGCAGCTCTGTTCATTAGGAGTGTACAGTCCTAGTGCGGCCAAGAACATGACAATTAGTGACTTAAAAAAAGAGTATCACTTCTTTTTCAACAAAACAAAGCGTGATTTGTGAAAATCCCTTGAAATGTGCGCATGTCACATAAAGGGTTCTTTTTTTGTTTAATGTTATAGCAATATTGAATTTTGTAGAAATTTGACGAATACAGTGTAAAGAAACATAGAGTCTTTACAGATTATGTTAAACTGTGTCGTATCTTGATGGTTTGCTAAAAAACCTTTTTTTCGAGATGGTTGTGAAAAATAAGAAGGATTTTAAAAGTTTATATCGAAATCTTATACATAACACGAATGGAGTCACTTATGTGGTTGAAAGGGTTTTCAAAAACGTACTTCTATTTTTTACGAAAGGCTCCAACTGCACCGCAAGAAAGCCTTGAAGTTAAAAAAATATTATAAGAGGTAGATATGTGATGAGACTATCGTTTAATGAAGAAGAAGTAGAACGTTCAATGACACTTTACAAGGTATTTGCAAGAGCATTTAAAAGCGTTTCAGAACACAGCATTAGAGACAGCAAAGAGCATGGATTTAATCCAACTGAATTTGCGGTTCTTGAATTGCTGTATACAAGAGGTGCTCAAAAACTTCAGCAAATCGGCTCAAGACTCCTGCTTGTCAGCGGGAATGTGACGTACGTAATTGACAAATTAGAACGAAATGGTTTCATTGAAAGAGAGCAGGACCCAAAGGATAAAAGGTCGGTTTATGCCCATTTAACAGATAAAGGGCGCAGTTATCTTGATAAAATTTACCCGATTCATTCTCTCCGGATTGCGCGTGCCTTCTCAGGCCTCTCGCGAGAAGAACAAGAACAATTGATTAGTCTATTGAAAAAAGCAGGTATTCACAGTCAACATTTATTATTTAGATAGAACGAAAAGGTGCCATGATTGGCACCTTTTTTATGTGTCCAGCTGATGCGCTGGATAGGCAATGAATTTTTCGATATCGTTTGCTGGAAGGGGCTTTGCATAATAAAAGCCTTGCAAGTCGTCACATCCTTGCGCAGATAAAAGCTGCGCCTGCGCAAAGGTTTCAACACCTTCTGCTATGACCTCGAGAGATAGTTGATGTCCCATCGCGATAATGGCACCTGTAATCTGTTCAGATTTTGAATCATTTAAAATATCTTCGATGAAGGATTTGTCGATTTTTAGGCGATGAATGGGCAAATCCTTTAAATAGCTTAAGGAGCTATGCCCTGTACCAAAGTCATCAATACTAATGCGAACGCCCAGATGTTTCAGTGAGGTCAGTACCTGTTTTGATTGCTTGATATTGTCCATTGTCATACTTTCTGTGACTTCAAGCTCGAGCAGTGACGGTGTCATATCGTATTTTTTCAGTGTCAGCTTAATCAAATCAATTAAGTCTTCAGAATTGAATTGTTTTGCAGATAAATTGACAGCCACGGGAATTTTCAGCCCGTTGTCATACCACGTTTTAGCCTGCCTGCATGCGGTATCAATCACCCATCTGCCAATATCAATGATCAGTCCTGATTCCTCTGCCAGCTCAATAAAAGCCTCGGGTGATTTTAACGAACCATCTGGTGCTTTCATTCTTAGAAGAGCTTCTACGCCAGTCATCTGTCTTGTTTTCGCACTCACTTGCGGCTGGTAATGAAGCACAAACTGTTCTCTTTGAATGGCATCTCGTAACTCAAGCTCTCGGTTCAACCTATCTTCACTTGATCTTTCCATTGATTCGGTGAAAAACTCATAACGGCTTTGCTCATGTTTTTTGGATAAATACATCGCCATATCGGCTTTCCTCATTAACTCCATCCCATCTTTGCCATTTTGAGGTGAGATAGCGATTCCAATGCTGATAGAAGTAATGAGCTGATGATTCTGGATGAAAAAAGGACGCTCAAATTGCCGAATGATATTTTGAGAAAGTTGTTCAATTTTCTGTGTGTCATGCCCCATGTCAGGGAAGATCATTAAAAATTCATCCCCGCCTAGTCTGGCTATAAAGCCGTTGTCTGGTAAACATTGCGTCAGTCTGTTTGCAGCTGCTTTAAGAAGTAAGTCCCCTATGTTATGACCAAGTGCATCATTGATAATTTTAAAACGATTCAAATCAAGAAACAGAACAGCCGTCGATGTTCCTGTCTCTTCTTGAGCGGAGAGAACATCACTTAAATGGTTGATGGCGTGGCGCCGATTAGGAAGCTCGGTTAACGCATCATAATGTGCCATGACATGAATTTCTTTTTCTGCAATCCGCTGCTGCGTTAAATCTTTTAAGACAAGATAAATACTGTCAAGCGTATTGTTGACATGAACAGGTATGTAAGTGACATGATAATAATAAAAGCGATCTGCTGCTTTTAGTTCTGCTTCACGTGTGATGGCTTTTTTTGACTCGTAAATAAATTCTTCCCACATGTCAGTCGGCATGACGTATTGGCTGACATCATCACCAATCCAAGAATTGCACATTTTTAGAATTTGTTTACCTGAGTCGTTCGCAGAAAGCACCTTTCGATTGACCGATAACACGATAATGCCATCGATATTATGTTTGATGAGCGATTGGAACCGCTGTTCATTTTCCTTTAGCTTATCTGCCTGCTTCATGATTCGGTGATCTATATAGGCTCCAAAAATCATCAGTGTTTGGACAATCAGTGTCATTAAGCCGATGAAAATCGACAGACTGAATGGTGATAGTTCAAGAGAACCACCCCCAGGGGACTGTCCGTCTGAATGAAAAAACATAGTAGAAGCAGCCATACCGGTATAGTGCATGCCAGAAACAGCACCGCCCATCACGAGTGCACCAGCTATTTTTAACAGATGATCCTCCTGCTTTTTCCCGGATCGATGGAGCCGAAAAAAGAGATGAAGCGAAAAGAAAGACGCTATCGCAGCAATGAAAAACGAAAGAAAAAAGAGGACTGGATCATAGCTGATTGAGACATTGGCCATTGATTCCATTCCAAGATAATGCATGCTGCAAATAGCTGAGCCCATGGTGATTGAACTAATGAGCAGCCGCCTTGTGGAGAGCTGCTCTTGAATGCATATTGTGAATGCGATCAAGGACCCGACAAAAGATGCCAAAATCGATAAAATGAGCAAGGGTGTTTCATATGTGATACCAGCACGCACGTGAAGTGCCATCATGCTGATAAAATGCATCGACCATATCCCCATTCCCATGATCAAGGCACCAACGATCAGCCATACCTTTTTCTTTGCACCGCTTGACTGTGCCACTCGGCTGGCTAAATGAAGAGCTGAGTAGGAGGCGACAGCGGCGACTGCGATTGACAGAAAGACAAGCCATCCATTGTAGCTTCCTGTTAAATGGGTCATGTAAGAAAACCTCCAGTATCTTAAAACAGACGTATACCTAATATATCGGATCGAATGGCTTCTGTGTTCACTTTTCCTTCACATAAATACCACAATCAACTTTTTTTCACCTGTCTTTTATAGTAAAATCAAATTTAATGTAAAAAAACGACGAAAAGTGAATCGTTTCTTCGGTTTTATTCGTTTAATATATGTGCGATTCTAAAAGAGATAGAATCAGTTAAACGATTATGTGTGAAAGGGATTGATAAACATCGAAGATTTTATTATTTCTTTAGCTGATGCCTTTAAGAACTTGTCGTACTTTGGCATCTTCCTTGCATTATGTATTGAATTTGTTCCTGCTGAAGTGGTTCTGCCTCTTGCGGGTTACTGGGTCTCAGAAGGGGACATGGCCTTCATTGGTGTTGTGGCAGCCGGCTCTATTGGCGGCGTGGCTGGCCCTTTGACCTTGTACTGGTTAGGACGTTATGGCGGTAGACCCTTTTTAAATAAATATGGGAAGTACTTTTTTGTTAAACCGGAGTCGCTTGATAAATCGGATGCCTTCTTTGAAAAGCATGGTGGATTCGTCGCATTTAGCGGCCGGTTTATTCCAGGAGTCAGAACGCTTATTTCCATCCCGTGCGGTATTGCCAAGATGAATGTGTGGGTCTTTTGCCTGTACACGTTTTTAGCGATTACGCCTATTACATTTGTATATGTGTATCTTGGATTTGTGCTCGGGGAGAACTGGAAAGAGGTTGGCGCAATGTTAGATCCATATCTTCTGCCGATTGGGATCGGGATTGTGTTGTTGTTCGTGATGTATATATGGCTGAAACGTAGAAAAAGAAAAGCAGAAACGCCAACTGCCTAATTACTGGACCCGAGGTGAAAGTCCCCTGTTGACAATACAGTGTCTATTGATTAAAATATAAGTAATCTAAATATTCTTAAATCCCACCAAAGGGGAGTAGCGTCCGGTTTTTACCGGAAACAAAGTCGTCATTACATGGACTTAAGTTCCATCGGCTTTGTTGGCATGATTCTACATATCACATGTCTAGCAAGACCTTTGCCATTACAGGCAAAGGTCTTTTTTGCATTCATAAGCCTTTGACTGTTGTGGGACAATAGATAAAACAAGGAGGAATGATGATGGATGCAGCAATTATTTTAGAGTACGGGTGGGTTCTTCTCGTACTGATTGGATTAGAAGGAATTTTAGCCGCTGATAATGCGCTGGTCATGGCTGTAATGGTGAAACACCTTCCAGAAAAACAAAGGAAAAAAGCATTGTTTTACGGACTTGCGGGTGCGTTTGTCATGCGATTTGGTTCCCTGTTTCTTATTTCGTTTTTAGTAGATGTGTGGCAAGTTCAAGCCATTGGTGCAATTTATCTTCTTTATATTTCCATTCACCATATTTTAAAATCGCACGTATTTAAGAAAAAGGAATCAGACACAAACATGAAGCAAAGCGGCTTCTGGGCAACAGTCGTAAAAGTCGAGCTTGCTGATATTGCTTTTGCTGTCGATTCCATCTTAGCGGCGGTCGCATTAGCCGTAACTTTGCCGAAAACAAGTCTTCCGCAAATCGGTGGACTTGATGGCGGTCAATTTATTGTCATTCTATTAGGGGGAATCATCGGTCTTGTCATCATGCGATTTGCAGCAACTGTCTTTGTGAAACTTCTTAAAACAAGACCAAGCCTAGAAACAGCAGCTTTTGTTATTGTCGGATGGGTTGGTGTGAAGCTCACGCTTTATACACTGTCACATCCAGCCATTGGCGTCGTATCGTCTCATTTTATTCATTCAACATTATGGAAAGTGATTTTCTGGACAGTGCTTCTCGCAATTGCAGCATTTGGTTGGTTTTTATCAAATCCATCAAGAAAGGGTGGGCAAGAAAACAAGGAAAAACAAGAGATGCGCGCCTAGAAGAGTAGGGTTTTTGAAAGAAATATCATTTCATTTTCATAACACGTATATTACAAATAAGGGGGAGATACCCCCTTATTTCTTTGCATTTAGACGAAACACTGTAAAGTAGATGATGATATGCTTGTCATAATTGAGTAACAGGAATTGAATTCCTCATTTCTTCCTTTGCGCTTCCCTCATAAATTAGCTATCATAAATGAGTAATATAGGGAGAACTGAGGTGAAACCATTGCTTAGCCTTTTGTTTAAAAAAGGAAAGAAAAAGCAAACATTAGAGCAGTCGGCTATCAGTATTCAACAAGGTGATATCGAGCTGCAAAATGCATTAATAGAGCAATACAAACCATTTGTCGCTAAGACGGTTTCATCCGTTTGTAAACGATATATAGATGAAAAAGATGATGAATTCAGCATAGGCTTAATTGCCTTTAATGAAGCGATAGAAAAATACTCTGCCGAAAAAGGAAACTCACTCCTTGCTTTCGCAGAATTAATTATTAAAAGAAAAGTGATCGACTATATTCGAAAAGAAGCGAGAAATGCGCCAACGGTTCAAATGGACCTGCAAGAAAGTGAAAATGGCGAGTACTCTCAAAGCATGATTGAAGCAGAGCTGTCTGCAAACGAATATAGACGTTTAATTGAACAAGAACACAGAAGAGAAGAAATTGAACATTTTAAAGAACGATTGAAAGTATACGGTCTCACGTTTCAAGAGCTGCTTGAACATTCACCGAAGCATGCAGATGCAAGGCAAAATGCCATTAAAGTAGCTCACACACTCGTTGAACACGATGAGCTCAGAACCATTTTATTTCAGAAAAAACAATTGCCAGTCAAACAGCTTGAAAAGCTAGTGGAAGTCAGCCGGAAAACGATTGAGAGAAATAGAAAATATATCATTGCGATGGCGATCATTATGACGGGTGATTATGTGTATTTGAAAGATTACCTTAAAGGGGTGCTTAATTCATGAGAAGAGGCATTATAGTAGAGAAAAACAAAAAATATGTCACGCTGCTGACCCCTGATGGACAATTTCTGCGGACAAAATATGAACAGCAAGATTATAAAATCGGTCAAGAAGTGACATTTCCGAATGAATCACGTCTCGAAAGAAAAAAAGCCGGTTTTTTTGACTTGCTTCGTTTACGTCCATTAAATGCAGGAATCCTATCAATCGCAGCGATTATTGTCGTGATTTTTACTATGATGCCATCTTTCTCAAGTCAAAAAGCATATGCATATATGACGATTGACATTAATCCAAGCTTTGAACTGAAGCTTGATCACAATTATCAAGTGATCGGTGTCACACCACTGAATAAAGATGCGAAACAAGTACTGGCTAGTATGAAGGATTTAGAAAAAAACGACATGACCAAGGTTGTGCAGGAAATCATAGATGACTGTGACAAAAAAGGTTATGTGAACCACTCTAAGAGCATTTATATTTCAACGGTTTATGAAAACAAGCAGGACCATACATATAAAACCAACGTCAAAAGTAAAATTAACACCATCTCTGGTGAATATCAAAAGCGCGATTACAAGCTAGAAACTGTAGAAAGTGACCTGGAAACAAGAGAAAAAGCTCAAAAGGCAGGCATTTCAACAGGCACATATATCAGAAATCAAGAAATCCAAGACAAAGAACAAGAAGGCATTCAAAAGGATGAAGACGCAGCAGAGAGTGATGCTGTCAAAGAAGAAGAGCCTAAAAAAGATGATGAAGATCAAGCAGACAAAGACAAACAAGAAGACGTCAAGACAGACGATAGCGAAGAGATGAAGCCAGATCAAGAGGCTCCTGAAGCTGAAGACAAAGAGCAGAAGGATCAAGAGAGGGAAGAGCAAGGATCTATTCAAAAGCCTCACCAAACAAAACCTGATGATAAAAACAAAGACAATCAAATAAAGGAAGAAAAGGATCGTTCTATCGATAAAGAACAAAAAAAAAATCACTCAACGGAACCTGGTGACAAAAGGAATCCAAACGGCACATCACGTGGTGGTGCTGAAAAGCACGCAAAAAAAAACGACAGGGATCAGAAACAGCCGTCCGCTGAACGAAAAAAAGACCATATGAAGAAGCAAGGAAAAGGTGCACCGTCCCCGTATCGTGAGAACCGGTATGAGCACACATATGAACAATAAAAAAACGCCAGAATAGCTCCGGCGTATTTCACCATGTTTTTATTTAGATTGATTGCCCATTTGTGATTGAGCCTGTTGAACGAGTCGTTTTGTAATTTCACCGCCAACAGAACCATTTGCACGTGCGACTGTATCTGAACCGAGAGTCACGCCAAATTCTTGAGCGATCTCGTATTTAAATTGATCTAATGCTTGTTCTACTCCAGGAACAAGAAGCTGATTTCGATTTGCCATGTCCATATTCCTCCTTTCACCTCATCTTTGTTGCGCCTTCTTATTTTGAAAAAAACGGCGTACAATTATGCTGGCAATTGCTGCACAAAAAAACCGAGGTGACCTCATCACCTCGGTTTTCTTTTATCCTTATTTAGCCGCCTGTAGCGTATTAAACATCATTTCTTGCGCTGTACTTTGCAAGTGGGAAGTGAACACAGAGAAGACGGTAGAACTGATAATGCCTTTAATCAAATTCCATTGATTCTTCGTTAATTCTGTAAACTCTTCATGGAGCATGTCGGTCTGCTCCTCAGTCATTTCTCGTAAATTTGTTTCCTTTAACGGAAAATGTGTATGGTGATAAATAAAATCTAGGACGTGCGCATATGCTTCATAAAAACGGATTGGACTAATAATATCATCTGTTCGATCTGTGATCGTGTTAAATAAGGCAGATAAGATCATGCGAATGGCATCAAAGTCAAAAACTGATTTTAAATCCCTGACAATTAATAAAATAACGACCTGATCAATGGAGTACTTCTTGCCAAGCTCTGGATGACCAATCATATCTTTAATATCACGCTTGATCCAATTTTGAATCGCCGTCGATTTAAGAGACGTTAGCTCACACAAGTTGCCAAGCTCAACAATTTCATTTGTAGAAAGACCGTGCTCTGATTTTTGCTTCCGCCGTTCGAGCTTCTCAAAAAACGAAGGGATCTTTAACTCATCATATTCATGATCCTTATCGCCCTTTACAGATAGATTCAAAAGCTGAAGCGGAGTCAGATCTCCCTCTCCTTTTAGAGAATATAGAAGTCTCGTCATGTCAATTCTCGTTAATTTAAAAGTCACCATGTTCCACCTCATTTGTACGTCAAAAACGTGATTATTGATCTAATTCAACATCATAATCTCTTTTTGATGAAAATGCAAAATAAACTAAAATACAGAACGCGGCGTCACAATTTGTTCACTTTTCAGCTGTGGCAAAGTCGTAAATATTGAAGTGACGGGGCTTAAGCCGTTATGATAAACAGAAGGAATGATTCCTTTTTCCTTGCAATTTGAGACGTTTATTTTTATAATTTTATTAATAAGTTCAAATGAACTTAATATGACAGCGGAGGTTATGTATGGGTAAAAGAATATTTCTGTTTATATTAACGAACATTCTTGTTATCACTACGATTGGTATTGTACTGTCGGTTATTAGTGCAGCAACTGGTGTTGGTTCTTATATAGGAGCAGACGGTGGAATTAATTTGGTGGCACTGCTAGTATTCAGTGCAGTTGTTGGTTTTGTTGGCTCGTTCATGTCACTTGCGATGTCTCGCTGGATGGCAAAAATGATGATGGGTGTGCGTGTGTTAAACCCTGAAAAGGATTCATTAACATATGATGAGCAGCAGCTTGTTGACCGCGTGCACAGATTATCAAGAGCAGCAGGCCTTTCTAAAATGCCTGAGGTTGGTATTTATCAATCATCTGAAGTAAATGCTTTTGCGACAGGTCCTTCTAAGAGAAGATCACTTGTTGCCGTTTCAACTGGATTGCTTCATGAAATGGATGATGCAGCAGTTGAAGGTGTAATCGCTCATGAAGTTGCTCACGTTGCGAACGGTGATATGGTGACAATGACGCTGCTTCAAGGGATCGTCAACACGTTCGTTGTCTTCCTTTCAAGAATTGCGGCATGGATCGCAAGCCGCTTTGTTTCGCGTGAAGAGCTTGTTCCGATTGTTCATTTTATTGCAGTGATTGTTTTCCAAATCATTTTCTCTGTCCTAGGAAGCCTTGTCGTGTTTGCATATTCTAGACACCGTGAATTCCATGCAGACCGCGGCGGAGCTGATCTTGCCGGTAAAGATAAAATGGTTCATGCGCTTCGCTCACTTGAGGCGTATACGTCAAGAATCAAAGATGATGATCAAACAGCAGTTGCTACGCTTAAAATCAGTGGTAAACGAAAAGCTTCTCTTTTCTCAACACACCCTGATTTAAACGAAAGAATCAGAAGACTAGAAGCAAAATAAGAAAGACGAAAAGACATTCTGCAACAGGATGTCTTTTTCTTTTTGATGAAAAAGAAAATAAAGCATAAAATATCTTTAAAATCATGTCTCTTTTCATTAAAATGATAAAGTATTCGAAAAGATAGATAAAAGAAGGAATGACAATGAATCCTATCAAAAAGCTAATTGACCGGCTGTCAGCATTTCAGCTGATTGCCCTCTATTATTTTCTTGCTGTAACCGTATCACTTATTCTTCTCAGCCTCCCAGTGGCTCATCAAGAGGGAGTGAAATGGACATTTATTGATGCTTTATTTACGGCGGTGAGTGCGGTAAGTGTCACAGGACTCACTGTCGTTGATACCTCGCAAACATTTAGTGTGGCAGGTATGTGGATCCTTGCGTTTGTCCTGCAAATCGGAGGTATCGGCATTATGACGCTCGGTACCTTTGTGTGGATTGTCATGCGAAAAAGGATTGGGATTAAAGAAAGAAAGCTCATCATGGCAGATCAAAACCAGAGCAATTTATCAGGTATTGTGAAATTAATGAAGCAGGTCTTATATTTAATTTTGCTCATTGAGTTTTTAGGCGGTCTGATTTTAAGCATGTATTTTCTCAAATATTACGATGTGCAAGGAGCATTCTTGCATGGCTTCTTCTCAAGTATTAGTGCGACCACCAATGGGGGCTTCGATATTACAGGGAACTCGCTCATCCCTTACAAAGATGATTATTTTGTCCAATTTATTACGATGCTGCTGATCATCTTTGGAGCGATTGGCTTTCCTGTGCTCGTCGAAGTAAAGGATTATTTATTTAATCAGGACCGAAAGCACGCATCGTTTTCATTGTTTACAAAAATCACAACGATTACGTTTGGCGGTCTTGTCGTTGTTGGAGCGATTGGCATATATGCACTTGAAGCCGGGTTCAGCTTCCTAGGGAAAAGCTGGCACGAAATCTTGTTTTATTCTTTTTTCCAATCGACCGCAACAAGAAGTGGGGGTTTGACAACATTAGATATTACCCAGCTGACAGAACCGACCCTTTTATTTCTATGTATGCTTATGTTTATCGGGGCTTCCCCAAGCTCTGTGGGAGGCGGAATTCGAACAACTACGTTTGCTCTTAATTTACTCGCACTGTTTCATTTTGCTAGGGGAAATAAGTCCATTAAAATTTTCAAAAGAGAGCTTCATCAAGCGGATATTAACAAATCCTTGATGGTGACGATGATGGCCTTTATTTTGGTGTTTGGCGCTACGTTCCTGTTATCATTATCCGAGCATAATACACTTCTAGAAAATTTATTTGAAGTTTGCTCTGCATTCGGAACAACAGGGCTATCGCTAGGAATCACCTCGGACCTTACGGTGTTCGGTAAATGTATCATTATGGTCGTCATGTTTATTGGACGGATCGGCATTCCAAGCTTCTTATATTTAATTGGCCGAAGAGAAAGCGAAGCGAATTATCATTATCCGAAAGAGCGCGTCATCATCGGCTAAACAGCATTCCGAGCGAATGCTGTTTTTTTATTTCCATTATCTAACTGGCTAAATCACATGGGATGTTCGCAATCTATAGGTAAGAGGTGAACGAGACGTGCTGGATGTAATATGGAAAGCAATTGTCATGCTGCTAGTTGGTACCTTGCTGCTGAGAATAGCAGGGCCTAAATCCATTAGTCAATTAACTGTTCAACAAACAGTGATCATGATTTCAATCGGATCGATTATTATCCAACCCTTTATTGAGCACAATTTACTTGAAACGATTTATGCCGCCGCTACATTTATCATTGCACTCGTCATCATGGAAAAATTGTCTATCCAATCTGATTTCTTTGAAAAATTGGTTTCAGGGAAATCTGTGGTCATTTTGCAGGATGGAGAAATGCTTGATCACAAGCTGAAGAAAACGCGGCTCACAAGGGATGAATTCAAAATGCGCTTAAAGCAGCAAGGCATTACAGACATCAGCAGTCTCAAAAAAGCCACCCTAGAAGCCAATGGACAAATCGGCTATGAGTTAAAGCCAGAGGAAAAGCCGGTGACGGTCAAACAAATGAAGGAACTTCTAGACCAATTAAGAGAAGAACTAAATATGTCAAAAAAGGACTGATTTCAGATGAAAAGAAAAGCAGCGAAAAATGAAGCACTGACAAATAATATGACACCGACAGAAAGCATGGCACATGATCAAGGAAAAACGCAATTTGATGAACATTCAAGAGATCGTCAAGCAAACCGAAATTCTCATAAAGGGAAACAAGGGGGAGGATCTCGTGACTAAGAAGCATGTAAAAAGCAAGGACATGAAAGACCATAAAAAGCCAATGGACCCAGATATCTTAGAAGAGGAATTTGGCAGTGAGCTTGGAGATATCAACAGCAGCAAATGGATTGATACGCTTGTAAAGCCTAAGAAAGATGCTGAATGTCACAATGGACACATGAATGAAAAATAGAAAAAACGATCCGTGCGGGATCGTTTTTTATTTGCTATAACTGCCCTGCCTGCCGGTGATTGTACGCATGAGATTGGTCATTTTGAGCTCAATCACTGGCTGTGCAACGGTTTTAACAAAGGTGCTAGACAGGGTAAAGGTTAACAGAATGGTCAGCAGCAATAACATGACCACACTTGCTGCATTCAAGGCCCAGTCATCAAACCAAGTCGTTCTAAGCAGCTTAATGACAAAGCCATGTAATAAATACACATATAACGTTCTTGTGCCCCATTTTGTAAAGAAGAAACGGCGTGTTGGCACTAAAGCAAAGAAGCTGAATGTAGCGCCGAATGCAAGCAGATACCATGCCATTCGTTTCATTGCCGCAATCACTCCCTCATCACCAAGAGAAGCATATGACTGTGATCCAAATAAGAAGGAATAATCAAATTCATAGAAATAGCAAAACAAGAATACAGCCATTAATACAAGAAGTGCTGACAGCTTTCCTTTACTTGTACGGATGAATTCAAAATGCTGCTTTTTTAAATAGAAGCCAGCTAAAAACATCGGCAAAAAGACAAACGTACGCGATAAGCTCAGCGTATTGCTAATACTGTCCACGTAACCGACAAGTAACGCAATCGACAAACTGACGATCATCGCCCAGTGAAATGGCAGTTTAGAAAAAGGAATGAGCAGCAAATTCCAAAAGAATAAACTAATTAAAAACCATAAAGACCATTGCGGATCAATTGGATTTAAATTGGCCATGCTTTGATCCTGCAAGAGATAATAGTAAACGGAATAGATCACCTGAAAAATGAAATATGGGATGATCAGCTTAATAGCAACTTTTTTCATAAAACCTGGCTTTCTAAACCCTTTTGCAAAGAAGCCGGAAACCAAAATAAAGGCAGGCATATGAAAAGTATAAATAAATTTGTATAAATAAAGCATCCAATCATTATCATGAATGAATGATCGTAACAAATGACCAAAAACAACTAGAAAAATCAGAAGAAATTTCGCATTATCAAAATAACTATCTCGTGAAGATGCCATAACATCACCTTTCCTGCTCGATTTTAAACATAAATGTTCTAAGTGCACTGTTCCCGTATTTGCCCCATTTTAAAATACATTTTGGCTCATTTCGCTATTTGATGTGAAATTGTAGAACGGCTGTAAAAGAAGCGTAAGAAAAGAGAATCGAGGTTCGATCCTGTCATCCAAATGAAATAAATGAGACAGTCTTCGTGTAAAAAGTTATCTTTTTTTATGAGTCGAATGAAGGAACAATGAAAATATTGTAGAAATATTGTAGAGGAATGAGGCTGGAAAAGGAGTGTAAGAGAATGACTGAAACGCTCGATGGCGCAGAAGATATCAGAAAATTAGAAAAAGAGAACGAATATTTGCGAACAGAGTTGATGCAGCAAAAAATGCTGTTAAATAAGACGTTAGATGCCATTTTCATATTTGATCAACACCTCAACATCATCCAAGCCAATGAAGCAACATGCAGGCTTGTACAGACACCGAAAGAAGACCTCCTCAATAAATCCGTTCTAGATTTCCTTTACGGCATCCCGAAAGATAAAATTGAATGCTCACTCGATCTATTTTTTCGAAAAGGTACGTTAAAAAGAGAAATCTCCATTCAGCTGGAAAATGGTGAAACAAAATACATTGAATTTGTCGCAGAGCACGACACCATGAATCAGCAATATATTGTCGTCATGCGAGATATTTCCTCAAAGAAAATATTAGAACGAGAACGCTCCATGAATGAGCAGCTGTTCAAAGATTTGTTTGACCGAGCCATTGACGGGATGGTCATTTTTGATCAGGATGGCTGCATGATTGATGCGAATCATTCTTTTTGTCAGAGCTTTGAGCTGCAAAAGACTGATTTAACCGATCGCTATTTACATGAATTTGTCGACGAAGAAAATCTTCCATCCTTACAGCACCTTTTAACGTCACTTAAAGAAACAGGGAAAGCCAAGGGAGAACTTCCCGTTACCCTTCAATCTGGCCAGTACAAATTATTCGAGCTCACCATTACATCAAATGTGATGAGTGGTTTTTATATGTCGATCATGAGGGATATTACAGAAAAAAGGTTAATGGAAGAAAAGCTGTTAAAAAGTGAGGAACGCTTTAGAAAAATTTTTGAAAATGCAATGGATGCGATCATCATATGGGCGGATGATGGAGAGATTGTGAGAGCCAATGAATCAGCCTGCCGCATTTTTGAATTGCCTATGCATTCACTGATTGGCAAAAAACTCACAGACTTTCTCGTGAAATCTGATCAGAGATATAGACCGACTAGAAGACGATATATTCGGAATCACGAAATAAGGGAAGAGCTTTTGTTCAGAATGGCAAATGGTCAGTTTAAAGAGCTCGAGTTTACATCAAAGCATGCGGTATTAGAAGGACAGCACTTAACCATTTTACGTAATGTGAGTGATCGAAAAAGGATGGAGGAGGAGCTGCGCGAAAGTGAGCTCAAATTTCGTAAAGTATTTAATGGATCAATGGACGGCATTGTTCTGTTTGATAACCAATACCGCATTATCGAAGTCAATCCATCCGCAAGCGAGCTACTAGGATTGAAAAGTGATCATTTAACGGAAATGAACCTTTTCCATATCCTTGCGCCTTATCAAATTGAACATTTGGCACAGCCTGCCCAGGCGATGTCATTAGATGAAATGGACAATGAAGTGCCATTTGTGCTGAACCACCCAGATCAGCGGATATTGGAATTCTCTTTTAAACGCAACATCATTCATAATATGAATTTGGCGATCTTTAGAGATGTGACAGAGCGGAAGGAATTAGAAGAACGGGTGAGAAAATCAGATACCCTTCATGTGGTCGGAGAGCTTGCCGCTGGAATTGCGCATGAAATTAGAAACCCGATGACAGCATTAAAAGGCTTCATTCAGCTGCTAAAAGGAAATATAGAAGGGGAGTATTCGCTCTATTTCAATGTCATCACTTCAGAGCTGAAAAGAATTGAATCGATCATCACCGAATTTTTGATTTTAGCAAAGCCGCAAGCCATCGTATTTGAAGAAAAAAATGTGGTGCAAATTGTGAAAGACACGATGGATCTGTTGCACGCACAGGCGAATCTTGGCAACGTTCAAATGCATCTCAATGTGATTGATGAGATTCCGCTCATTTATTGTGAACAAAACCAATTAAAACAAGTCTTTATTAACATTTTAAAAAATGCAATTGAAGTCATGCCGAGAAAAGGAAATGTCTATGTGAGCATTCAGCGGAAGGGCGAAGAGCATATTGTCATTTCACTGCGGGATGAAGGGTGCGGAATGGCAGAGGACAAGCTGAGGCGTCTAGGGGAACCATTTTATACGACAAAAGAAAGAGGAACTGGACTTGGCTTAATGGTTAGTTATAAAATTATTGAAGAGCATCAAGGAACGATTGAGGTAGAAAGTGAGGAAGGGGTAGGAACCGTCTTCCATCTCACGCTGCCACTGAGGCAGAAGAAACAAGAAGGAGAGCATTAATGTGTATTATACCGTCTATCACGCACCAATTGGGGCACTATACATACTAGAAAAAGACGATGCCATCATCGAAGTGATGTTTGATGATGAGCCGTTTTTAGCAAAAAAGCAAGCATCCAATTTAAAAGAAGAAGAAACGTCTGTATTACAACAAGCAAAAAAACAGCTAGATGAATATTTCAAGGGTGAGCGCCAAGAATTCGATCTCCCGCTCAAGCAAAAGGGAACTTCGTTTCAAGAGCAAGTGTGGGAAGCACTTTCGACTATTCCGTATGGTGAATCAAAAAGTTATGCAGACATTGCAAAAGCGATTGGTAACCCAAAGGCTGTGAGAGCCATTGGACAAGCCAATAGACGCAATGCATTACCTATTTTTATTCCCTGTCACAGAGTGATTGGAAAAGACCGTTCTCTGACGGGCTATGCAGGAACGAAGACAGATATAAAAGCGATTCTGCTTGAATTAGAAGGTATCCCATTTGTTCAAAAATAAATCGATTGACCTGTTCCAAATGTTTTCCATGCGACATATCCTTTTATTAAGCTAAAAAAGTTGGTTGAGGGAAAAAGGAGGGCGCTAGGGAATGTTTTGGGACAAAAAGAATAAAATGTATGCCGTCACATCACTATGTGTCAAAATGAAGGTTTTGACAGAAGAACAGAAAAAAGAAATTTTAGCAAAAACGAATGAAATAAAAAAGCGCGGTGCTCTTAAATAAGAAGTACACGGCGCTTTTTTTATGATCAGAGTGAGATGCTTTCAGTGAACAGAGCATCAATCTCTTCTGTATAGTTCGACGTAATAATCCCTTTCTCTGTAATGATCCCTGAAATGAGATGGTGAGGAGTGACATCAAAGGCGGGATTGAATACCTGAACATCAGGTGGTGCAATTTGGACGCCGTTTAATTCCTTTACTTCCAGCGGGTCACGCTCTTCTATTGGAATATCTGCCCCGTTTTTGGTTGAGATATCAAAGGTAGAAAGCGGTGCAGCTATAAAAAACGGAATTTGAAAATGCTTGGCTAAAATGGCGAGACTTAACGTGCCAATCTTGTTCGCCGTATCTCCATTACGGGCAATGCGATCAGCTCCAACAATGACTGCAGAAATTTGTTTTTCTTTCATCGTATGGGCTGCCATGTTATCTGTAATGAGCGTCACATCTACGCCGCCTTGCATGAGTTCCCATGTTGTCAGCCTAGCCCCTTGGAGAACAGGGCGTGTTTCACAGGCATAAATGTGAAGGTCGAGATTTTTCTTTTTGGCTAAATAAAATGGAGCAAGGGCTGTTCCGTACCGGCTCGTGGCGATGGAGCCTGCATTGCAAATGGTCATAATCCGATCACCCGATTTAAAGAGCTGGAGTGCATTTTGACCGATTTGTCTGCATGTTTCTTCATCTTCAATTTGAATTTGAATGGCCTCATGGACAAGATCTGTTTTGGCTGCATTGACCGAAGCTGCACGATCAATGCGCTGCAACAATCGCTCTAATGCCCAGGCTAGATTCACAGCGGTTGGACGAGCACTGTTTAAATATTCTTTTATCTGAATGACTTCTTGTCTAAACACATCAATTTCTTCTGTCTCAATGTCTTGGGCACTGAGCGCCAGTCCAAAAGCTGCTGTAATGCCAATGGCAGGTGCTCCCCGCACTTTTAACGTGACAATGGCATCATACACGTCTTCTTTTGTATATAGATGCTCAAACACAGTTTCTGCCGGTAATTTTTGCTGATTCAAAATGTTAATATAGTTTTCTTCCCATTCGACAGAACGGGGGACTTCAAATTCTTTAGACAAAACCCGTCACTCCTTTACAGATTGCTGGAATAATGCGACGAGGTCAGACGCTGTTTCCACTGCATGATATTGTTTGATGAATGTTTTTCCGAGCGTAAGTGCTGCTTTTTTCTGCTGAATCCGTTTAGATGGTGATGGAATCGCATCGAGATCAGCGGCATGAGCAAGGCCAATCGTTCGGCGGACAAGTTCACAGCCCGCAAAGCCTGTCGCTTCTTTTAAAATACGGTCAAAGGTTGTTTCTAAAAAACTGTCTGATACACTAAACGCTTCAATGCTGTCTTCTTTCCAAGCTTTTGCGAACACTTCTTTGAAGGTTGCCCATACATTGACGACATGGTCAAAAAGGTGCTGCTGATCGTGTTCATTCTCACGAGACAAAGCATTTAGGAACAGGTTAGCGATAAAGTGACCGATATCGAATCCGAAGGGACCATAAAAAGCGAATTCTGGATCAATGATCTTTGTTTCCGTCTCACTTGCAAAAATACTGCCTGTATGAAGATCTCCATGAACAAGTGTTTCGGCAGATGTCAGGAAAATACGCTTCAATTCAGCTGCTTTTGCCTGCACTTCAAGATCTGCCCAAAGCGCTTCGGCAGCTTCTCTTAATTCTTCTTCGAAATCATTTGTGCCGCTATCAAAGAAAGGATCTGTGAAGACGAGCTTTTCGGTAATGTCACAAAGGTCCGGATTCGTAAATTGCTTCACAAATTGTTTTTTAATTTTAGGATTTGTGGCAAAGTCAGAAGTGTAAAAAAGTGTTTTTCCTAAAAATTCTCCGACATGATCGGATAAATGCGGATATTGTTTTCCGGCAATTAGCCCTTTTCTGACGATTTCGAGGTGTGATAGATCCTCCATTGCCGTCACAGCAAGAGCTGTATCTGAATAATAGACTGCTGGTACGAGGTGCGGTGTATACTCTGACTGCTTGATCAGGGCAGTACTTTCGATTCTCGCACGGTCTAATGTAAGCGGCCAGCTCTCTCCGACCACCTTGGCGTAGGGCAGTGCCTGCTTGATGATCAAACCTTTTTCTTGTTTATGATCAAAAATATGAAAGACGTAATTTAAATTCCCGTCCCCGATTTCCGTACATGTCAAATGACTACTTTCTTGGATCAAGCCAAGTCTAATTGCGAGTGCAACTGCCGAGCTTTCTGTTAATTCTTCATATGATGCCGTAAGTGTAACCAATTGCTTCCCCTCCAAATCATATAAAAAAGCCTCTTTCTCCTGAGAGAAAGAGGCTTGATGGCGTGTATGCTCAAAGCCTCTCTTATCTCTCAGCACATACG
The DNA here is from genome assembly GCF_900186955.1 of Bacillus pumilus. Taxonomy (NCBI): domain Bacteria; kingdom Bacillati; phylum Bacillota; class Bacilli; order Caryophanales; family Bacillaceae; genus Bacillus; species Bacillus pumilus. The sequence goes on from NZ_LT906438.1 coordinate 1,318,088, forward strand.
TCTGATGGAATTAGCACCGTGCCCTATAAGACAATTGTCTTGGCGCTTACTTGCTGCGCCCCACTTCACAGTGGTATTAACGGTCGGTTGCTGTTGGGGTCAAAAGGCCAAATCCCTCGCCCAACTCTCGATAAGAGAAATCAATATGTCATTGTCTCGTGTCTGTTTGCATTTCTTAATTCAAGATATTATCAGAGCTGCGCTTCACATGTCAATCCTTTTTCAAAATTGCTTTACAATTCGTAAAACAATCCATTACAGTATTTGTATTGCTACGTAACTTGAATAGAAGGTGAAGAAAAATGGAATTCCAGCAATCAGATGTATTGAAACAATTACCGACACAATTTTTTGCATCCCTTGTCCAAAAGGTCCAGAAAAAGGTGCAGGAAGGCGCAGATATTATTAATTTAGGGCAGGGAAATCCTGACCAGCCAACTCCCGCGCACATTGTAAAAGCCATGCAGGAAGCGGTATTAAAACCTGAAAATCATCAATACTCGTCATTCCGCGGAACAGCGAAATTAAAAAAGGCTGCCGCTGCCTTTTATGAAAGAGAATATGGTGTCACGCTTGATCCGATGACGGAAATTGCGATTTTATTTGGCGGGAAAGCAGGGCTTGTTGAGCTGCCGCAATGCCTGCTGAATCCGGGTGATACGCTCCTTGTTCCAGACCCAGGTTATCCTGATTATTGGTCAGGTGCTGTGCTTGCTGGAGCTCAGATGGTGACGATGCCGCTTCTTGAACAAAATGATTTTTTACCTGACTATGACAGGTTGCCTGAGGATGTTAAGGAAAAAGCAAAGTTGATGTATTTAAATTATCCCAACAATCCGACAGGTGCCACGGCAAGCCGTTCATTTTTTGAAGAAACCGTTACATTCGCAAAAGATCACAAGCTCTGTGTTGTCCATGATTTTGCCTATGGCGGCATTGGGTTTGATGGGGAAAAGCCAATCAGCTTTTTGCAAACAGATGGAGCGAAAGAGACAGGAATTGAAATATACACATTGTCTAAAACGTATAATATGGCCGGCTGGAGAGTAGGTTTTGCAGCAGGAAATCCGTCTGTTATTGAAGCGATTGAGCTATATCAGGATCACCTGTTTGTTTCACTGTTCAAAGCCACTCAAGATGCGGCAGCGGAAGCTTTGTTAAGCGACCAAACGTGCGTACAGGTGCAAAATGATCGATATGAGAATCGGCGAAATGTGTGGATTGCTGCCTGCAAGGAGATTGGCTGGGAGGTCACTGCACCAAAGGGGTCGTTTTTTGCTTGGCTAAAGGTGCCAGAAGGATATTCATCTGAATCTTTTGCTGGCGTATTATTAGAGAAAGCACATGTGGTTGTGGCGCCGGGGAATGGGTTTGGTACTCACGGTGAAGGATACGTGAGAGTAGGACTTTTAACAAATGAGGAGCGGTTAAAAGAAGCCGCTCGGCGAATCGATTCCTTGAATCTGTTTGAAAATAAGCCATTGACAACATGAATAAACGGTGCGATAATTCAGACAATATTTAAGAAAATTGAATATTCTTATCAAGAGTAGGCAGAGGGACTAGCCCAATGAAGCCCGGCAACCGACTTCCATGAAGCACGGTGCTAATTCTTGCAGCAAGCGCTGAGAGATAAGATTCGGATGAATGACACGAAACAACCTCTTTAAGGCGCTGATAAAGCACTTGGAGAGGTTTTTTTATTGACCATATGCATGACGCAATCGAAAGGGGATTCCTAGTGAGTGAATTACTGGCAACATACGTATTAACACATCGAGAGGATGAACAAGTAAACCGAAAAGCGGAGCAGATCGCGCTTGGTTTAACAGTTGGATCATGGACGGATTTGCCGCAGCTCAAAAAAGAGCAGCTTCAAAAGCATAAAGGCCGGGTGGAAAAGGTATCAGAAAAGTTTGCTCCAGCCGAAAATGGCCTATATCAATCTGAGGTGACCATTGCTTATCCTGAGGCTAACTTTTCAGCGGATATTCCGGCCGTTTTGACGACGATCTTTGGAAAGCTTTCACTAGATGGAAAAGTGAAGCTAATCGACATTCAATTCTCGGATCGATTGAAAAGAAGTCTGCCAGGACCGGTATTTGGAATTGGTGGCATACGAAAAAAAGTAGGCGTGTTTGATCGACCTTTGTTGATGAGTATTTTTAAAGGTGTCATTGGCCGTGATATGGCAGATTTAAAAGAACAGCTCCGTTTACAAGCATTAGGCGGCGTTGACTTTATCAAAGACGATGAAATTTTATTTGAGAGCCCACTAGCCCCTTTTGAAGAACGAATCAAAGAAGGAAAAAAGATATTAAAAGAAACATATGAAGAGACAGGGCACCGAACGCTATATGCCGTTAATTTAACAGGCAGAACCTTTGAACTAAAGGATCGAGCAAGAAAGGCAGCTGAGCTTGGAGCAGATGCACTCTTATTCAATGTTTTTGCCTACGGGTTAGATGTCATGCAAAGCTTAGCTGAGGATCCAGATATTCGATTGCCTATTATGGCCCATCCCGCAGTAAGCGGCGCTTTGACAACATCGCACGAATATGGATTCTCCCATTCACTTCTTTTAGGTAAATTAAATCGATATGCAGGCGCTGATTTGAGTCTTTTTCCCTCACCGTATGGGTCGGTCGCACTTCCGAAAAAAGATGCCTTTGGAATCTATGAAGCTTGTGTAAAAGAGGATTCGGTTCAAAAAACGTTCCCTGTTCCGTCAGCAGGCATTCATCCTGGAATGGTTCCAGTTTTGATGAAAGATTTTGGACTCGATCATGTGATAAATGCTGGTGGAGGAATTCACGGACATCCGCGTGGAGCCATCGGCGGAGGGAAAGCATTTCGATCGATCATTGATGCGGTGATACATGGAGAGTCGATCCAAGAGAAGGCAGCTTCTTGCCAAGACTTAAAAGCAGCACTTGAACTATGGGGAAGGGTAGCAGAATAAATGAAAAAACCAATTGTATGTTGTGATTTTGATGGAACCATTACGAAAAATGATAATATCATTCGCATCATGAAACACTTTGCACCAAGTGAATGGACGAAGCTGAAGGACGATGTTCTCACAAAGGAGATCACCATTCAAGAAGGCGTCGGGCAGATGTTTCAATTACTGACGAGTGATCAAAAAGAAGCCATTCAATCGTTTATTTTAGAAGATACAGAGATTCGAGAAGGATTCAAGCAATTTGTTGATCATGTGAAAAAGGCTGATATTCCCTTCTATGTGCTAAGCGGCGGGATGGACTTTTTTGTTTATCCCATACTCGAGGGCATTGTGGATCGAGACGATATTTATTGCAATCATGCGTCATTTGGGGAAGAGCATATTCAGATTGAATGGCCGCATGCCTGCGATTCGCAATGTCAAAATGGCTGCGGATGCTGCAAGCCGTCAATCATTCGAGAGCTGACCTGTGAGAATGACTTCATTATCATGATTGGAGATTCAGTCACCGATGTGGAGGCGGCAAAGCATGCGGATCTCACATTTGCGCGTGACTACTTGCTAAACGAATGTAAAGAGCTCGGGCTTGTTCATGAAGAGTATGAAACATTTATTGATCTTAAAGCACAATTTGATCAAATAAAGGAAGTGAAGGAATGGCAGACGCAAAGAGCAAGCGCTGGCAGGAGCTAGCAGACGTCAAACGTGAACTGGCACAAAGAGACTGGTTTTATGGAACAAGCGGCAATTTATCGATCAAGGTGTCGGATGATCCAATCACGTTTTTGGTGACGGCAAGCGGCAAAGATAAACGAAAAGAAACAGATGAAGACTTTGTTTTAGTAAATGCAGCAGGTAAGCCTGTTGATCCGAACGAACCGCTTAGACCATCAGCTGAAACATTGCTTCACAACTACGTGTATGAGCAGACGAATGCAGGCTGCTGTCTCCATGTTCATACAATCGATAATAATGTGATGTCTGAGCTGTATGGGGATAGGGGCGAGGTTCGTTTCAAAGGAAACGAAATCATCAAAGCGCTTGGTTACTGGGAAGAGGATGCAGAAGTGTCGTTACCGATTATTGAAAATCCAGCCCATATCCCGCATCTTGCAGCACAATTTGCAAAGCATCTCACTGAAGAGTCGGAATCAGGAGCTGTGCTCATTCGAAATCACGGCATCACAGTCTGGGGAAAAACAGCCTCTGAAGCAAAACGAGTATTAGAGGCGTATGAATTTTTGTTTAGCTACCACTTAAAATTAACGCTTTATCAAAAGCAGCTTGTCACATAAAAAGGAGGAAAAGCAAATGGCGACGATTTTGATTCATAACGAAGAGAACACATTACTTGAAAGCGAGCAAGAGGTGGCAGCCTATTTAGAAAACCAAGGGGTCATTTATGAGCATTGGGATATTGCAAAGCTGCCAAACCGATTATCAGAAAAGTATGATTTAACAGATGAGGAAAAGGAAGAGATTTTGACTGTTTTCCAAAAGGAAATCGAGAGTATATCTGAAAAACGAGGATACAAAGCGCAGGATGTGATTTCATTATCTGACGCCACACCAAACCTAGATGACCTGCTCCAAAATTTTCAGCGTGAGCATCACCATACAGATGACGAAGTACGCTTTATTGTAAGCGGACATGGAATCTTTGCCATTCAAGGTAAGGATGGCGTCTTTTTTGACGTGAGACTGAATCCAGGCGATTTAATTTCTGTTCCGCCACATATTCGTCACTATTTTACACTTCAAGAGGATCGAAAAGTGGTTGCCGTTCGCATATTTGTCACAACTGAGGGCTGGGTGCCAATTTACGAGGAAGAAAAGGTTTAATGACAAAAGCTGATCATTCCGCATGAGGCGGAAGATCAGCTTTTTTTTAGGGAAATAGACATAAAATGAGAAAGAAAATAGTTGATTTTGATCTTCTACATAGGATAAAATTCTGTTTAATCCATGTGTCAGTCCTGTCCAAATTTGAAGTTTACCCCCAAATATGATTGGGTAAGAGGTCTTTAGGCTGTAAAAAATTAAATAAAATTAGCATATTTAATTTAATTTACAAATAAAGTATAATTTTGGTGTCGGATCATTTTGAGCATAGACAGTCGAATTCATTGCGGGAGCTGAGATCATGAATATTTATGTAAGAAAAGAACAATTGCTAATGTCCATTGATGAGAAGAGAAAACAGATGGTAGAAGCTGCTCAAGCAGAAGGCTACACTGGTGAGACGACAATTAAATATAGTCAAGAACTGGACAACCTGATGAATGAGTATCAGCATCTCCTTTTTCATGAGAAACAATCTGCCCCCTCCTTTCATGATCTTGTATCTCAAATGAGTCTTCTATCTGTGAACCGTCCCTCTTATTGACATGAAAAAACCGGTCTTGCCTAAGCAAAACCGGCTGAATGTTTCAGCTATGCTGAGTGAGCAGAAGGAAGCATGATCATGACGGTTGTTCCTTTATTCACTTCGCTCTCGATATCAATTGTTCCGCCATACATCGAAATGATTCGTTTACACACAACAAGCCCAAGACCTGTCCCTTTTTCCTTCGACGTAATAAAAGGGAGGAAGATATGTTTTAACATTTCTTCTTGTATGCCTTCACCCGTATCTTTCACTTTAATAATGACATGTTCTTTTTCAGCCTCAATTAAAATCTTCAAATGACCGCCATTTGGCATCGCTTCTAACGAGTTCTTCGCTACATTTAATACGACTTGTTTAATGTGATCCTTTGTGCAATATACCCCAACATCTTGAATCGTATTAATTTGCAAATCAACCTCAACATTATAAAGGTTCGCCTCAGAGAAAACGATCGGCATGATCTCACTGACAATTTCTTTGACAGAGTTATTCTGCCATTTTTCTGCCGTTGGTTTCCCTAATACAAGAAACTCACTGACGATTTGATTGATTCGTTTAATTTCTTCTTCAATGACAGAAAAATAGAGCTGATCTTCTTCAGAGTGATACTTCTTTTGCAAAAGCTGTATAAATCCACTAATCCCTGTTAATGGGTTGCGAATTTCGTGTGCCGTACTTGCTGCGAGGGTTCCGATTAATTCAAGCTTTTGCGCTTCATTTTGGTGACGCTCCTGCTGGGTTTGACGCCTTAAAATGACATATTGAACAAGTGTGAATAAAATATTTAATAAAATAAAAGCACTGGATAAAGGGATCAGCATAACAGACAGCACTTCACCTGTAGAAGCGCGCTGCGGATAGACCTCTAGCTTCCAGCTGTTTTCATCTAAATATGTAGACACGGTGCTGCCATTTTCTGATGCTGGCTGTGGACCACTTGTAAACACGACATGTCCATTTTGATTCAGCATCTTAAAATGAAGATCAGGGTTCAATACATTCATAATATTTCTTAAATAATCAATTTGAATGGCGGCGACTAGCACATTGGTGACTTCTTCGTTTTCATCCAGCACAGGCACGCAAATGGAAAGAATCCGCTGTTTTGTAATTCGGCTAACATAGTTATCTGTGATCACCGTCTGCTTGGTCACTTGAATGCGCTTAAAGTAATCTCTGAATGATAGGTTGATTTTTTCCTTTAATGGTGTGGTGCTTACTGTTACATTTCCTTTTTTGTCTAGGAGATACAGACCTGAAAAACGAGGTTCTTGTTTATAGATTTTCTCTAGGATGTTTTTTACTTTTTTCGTCTCAAGAGGCTGGTCAAATCCCATGGCAAGTGAAGTTAATCTCGCTTCTGTTTCACTAATTAAATAATTCATTTGGTTTTTGTGAATATTTAACATAAGTGTAGCAGTTTGTTTGTTTTTTAAGTCGATTTTTTCCGTTTCTTTTTCATAGATAAAATAACTAATGATTAGGGTTGGAATCATGACCAAAATAAGGTACAGCCTGATCTTCTTCCAAAACCCTTTCAGTATACTCATCATTCATCGCTCCAACGTATTACCTAATAGACTTATTATAGCATTGAACCTATGTTTATTACGATGACTTGTGTGATTTTTAAAAAATTAGGTGATTCGTTCTGGTCTCATTTTCATGCTAAAGATAGATCAAGATGTTGACATTTTACTTATTGTTTATTAATGTCACATTAGTGGGTTGTATTTCATAAAGGATGATAAAAAATGGAAAATCATAATGTTGAAAAATCTTTGAAATTATTTATTGTATTATCACGTGCCTATCGCTCAATTAATCATCACATGAACAAACATATTGTGAAGCACGGGCTGAATCCGACTGAATTTGCAGTATTAGAATTGCTGTATCATAAAGGGGATCAGCCGCTTCAGCAAATCGGTGATAAGATTTTACTTGCAAGCGGCAGTATCACGTATGTGGTCGATAAATTGGAGAAGAAAGAACTCCTCAGTCGTAAGGCCTGTGCAGAAGACCGCAGGGTCACATTTGCGCATATTACCGAGCAGGGACGAGCTTTGCTTGATGATATCTTCCCAGATCATGCGAAAGAAATTCATGAGATGATCAGTGTCCTGAGCGAAGAAGAGAAGGATGCCTGCATTGACATGCTTAAACATGTGGGACTGCGTGCAAAACATTTATATGATCATAAAGAATAAATAAAAAAGGAAGCCGAGAGCTCCCTTTTTTATTTTGCTTTTTTCTCAATCGGTAAAATAAGTACTTCTACGCGTCGGTTTTTACTTCTGCCTTCTGCTGTGTCATTTGAAGCGATTGGCTTGAATTCACCGAAACCTTTTGTACTAAAGTTTTCTTGGTTTAAATTGCTGTTCTCAAGAAGAATACTTAAAAAGTTTACAGCACGTATGGCACTTAAATACCAGTTGGATTCAAATTCTGAATTTCTGATCGGAACATTATCAGTATGTCCGCTAATGACGATGTCACGAGCGGGGTTAATGACGAGTAGTTTTGAGATTTCCTTTGCTAACGGGACATCTTGAGGGCGAATAATCGCCCGGCCAGAATCAAAGAAGATACTGTCTTCTATCGTAATGAGCAAACCTTCGTCCGTGAGCTTTGTTTCGAGCTTAGCTCCAAGTTTCTTATTGGCAATGAAGGAATCCACTTGCTTTTTGACCTTTGTGAGAACGGCATGATCTCGAGCTTTCGCTTGAGCTTCTTCATCCTCTTCAGCTGCTTTTTTGGTCTGGTTGCTATTTTCAGTTTCTTCAGTGCTTTGCATGCTGGTTTGATCCATGACACCTGTACCGCCCGTAAAGACGACATTAAAAGACTTGGCCATCTGTTCATACTTTGCCGCATCAATCGAACTTGATGCAAAAAGCACAATGAAGAGAGCGAGTAGAAGCGTCAGAAGATCGGCATAAGGGATCAGCCAAGATTCATCTACATGGTCATCGTGATCATGTTTTTTACGTTTCCTAGCCATTTTGTTTTTCTCCTTCTTCAATGACAAGATTTGCACGTTCTTTCGCTGGTAAGTACATGAGAAGTTTTTGTTCAATCACTTTTGGAGATTGACCTTCAAGAACAGAAAGGATCCCTTCGATCATAATTAGACGAAGTTTTACTTCTTCCTTTGATTTACGCTTTAGCTTGTTGGCAAATGGATGCCATAACACATACCCAGTAAAAATCCCAAGCAGTGTGGCAACGAAGGCTGCACTGATTGCATGTCCAAGTGCTTCAATATCTCCCATGTTAGCAAGTGCAGCAATAAGTCCGACAACGGCGCCAAGTACACCAAGCGTCGGAGCGTATGTACCGGCTTGTGTAAAGATTAATGCGCCTGACTGATGTCTTTCAGACATGGCGTCAACTTCCTCTGTTAAGACGTCGCGAATAAATTCTGCACTTTGACCGTCAACCGCCATGCTTAAGCCGTTCTTAAGGAAATCGTCATCTACTTCCTCAATGCTAGCTTCTAATGCTAAAAGACCTTCACGACGCGCAATTTGTGCCCAGTTTGAAAAAAGAGGGATCATTTCTTGAATCGTTGGTAGCTTGTTGTCTTTGAAAATTTTGCCGAACAATTTTGGTGTTTTCTTAATTTCACTAGATGGGAATGCGATGACAACAGCTGCAATCGTCCCAACCACAATGATCAATATAGCCGCTGGGTTGATAAGAGCGGTTAGACTTACACCTTTCAGAACCATACCGACACTCAGTGCAATAAATGCTAAAATAATACCTATTAACGATGTTTTGTCCATTATCTCACCAAATCCTTTAACTATCTTTTTCTATAGTTAATATCGGTGTCTTCTAGAAGGGTTTTAGTCTGAATATCAAATTAAGGCAGTTTCTGTGAAGAATTTTTGACGAAAGCGCTTTCTATTACCTTAAAAAAGAAACTCCCTCTGATATAAAGGGAGTTTCTTTTTAATTTCTTTGAGCGGTTTCAATTAAAAGCAGCTCTTTTAATTTTTCCTCATACATGATTTTGACAAGATCATAGCTCCAATTCATCATGTGATCCACCTCTTTTTCTTTTATCTTAAAGGAATAGAGGCGGGGGAGCGTCGGCGTGCGGATGGAACTTAGACACCGCAACATGATGGAGTTATAGATCCTTCTTAAGATGTACTTATCCTTTTTTTACAACAATTTCGTTATCTTCAACTTCTACAGTAAATCCTGAAAGCTGTTCTTCTTCAAGCAATATTTCCGTCATTTGATCTTCAACATGCTCTTGAATGGTTCTTCGCAGTGGACGAGCACCAAATGCAGGATGGTATCCAAGTTCTGCAATTTTTTCTTTCGCTTCTTTTGTCACATGGACTGTTAAATTTTGCTCTTTTAATTGTTCTGATAGCTCATTGAGCAAAAGATCCACAATCTTCACTAAATCATCTCGATCTAATGAATCAAACTGAATGATGCTGTCAAAACGGTTCAAGAATTCTGGCTTGAAATAGGCGCTGAGTGAATCAATGAGTGATTGCTCCTCAATTGCTTCTTCCTGATCAGACTGGAAGCCGACTTTGACCGTTTTATCTGTGCTGCCTGCGTTACTTGTCATGATAATGACCGTATCTTTAAAGCTGACGGTTCTACCTTGGCTATCTGTTAATCGGCCATCTTCCATGATTTGAAGGAACATGTGCTGCACATCAGGGTGTGCTTTTTCGATTTCATCCAGCAAAATGATGCTGTATGGTTTTCTGCGTACTTTTTCCGTCAGTTGACCCGCTTCATCATGTCCAACATAACCAGGAGGAGAACCGATGAGCTTAGATACTGAGTGTTTCTCCATGTACTCACTCATATCTAAACGGATGATCGCATCTCTCGAACCAAATAATTCTTCAGCTAGTGTTTTTGATAATTCGGTTTTCCCGACACCTGTTGGTCCAACGAATAGGAAGGAGCCAGTTGGTCTATGTTTCGATTTTAAGCCGGCTCTGCTTCTCTTCACAGCTTTCGCTACCTTTTCAACCGCATGTTCCTGACCGATCACTCGTGCTTTTAAGCGGACGTCAATTTCTTTCATTTTGGTTTGTTCGTCTGCTTGCAGTTTGCCGACAGGGATGCCTGTTTTTTGTTCCACAATGGCTTGAATGTCTTCTGCTGTGACGACATGTTCTTTGTCATTTGTTTTGTTTTGAAGTCTAGCTTCAATGGCCTCTTCTTCATCTCGAAGCTTCGCTGCTTTTTCGTATTGTTCTTCTTTTAAAGCGGCTTGTTTTTCAGTAGCAATTTCTCTCAGACGATTTGTTAGTTCATCTTCACTTGCTGCATCAATGGAGAGGTTCGCTTTTGAACCTGCTTCATCCATTAAATCAATGGCTTTATCCGGTAGATGACGGTCTTGAATATACCGGGAAGATAATTGAACACACGCTTGAATGGCTTCGTCTGAATAGGTGACGCCATGGTAGCTTTCGTACTTATCTTGAATGCCTTTTAAAATTTCGATCGCTTCAGCTTGTGTTGGCTCATCTACAATGACGGGCTGGAAGCGTCGTTCAAGTGCGGCATCTTTTTCAATTTGACGATATTCTTTTAATGTCGTCGCACCTACTAGCTGGAGCTCGCCTCGTGCAAGAGCTGGTTTTAAGATGTTTCCAGCATCCATTGACCCTTCGGCAGATCCAGCGCCTACAAGAAGATGGATTTCATCTACAAATAAGATAATATTTTTACGGCTTTGCAGTTCTTTGATTAACTGCTTCATTCTTTCCTCAAATTGACCACGTATCCCTGTATTCGCTACAAGGGAGGAGACATCTAATAAATAGATTTGTTTGTTCTTTAATTTATTTGGTACATCGCCACTTGCAATTTTCAATGCAAGTCCTTCAGCGATCGCTGTTTTCCCAACACCTGGTTCACCAATGAGGACAGGATTGTTTTTATTTCTTCTATTTAAAATCTCAATGACTCTTGCGACTTCTTCATCACGGCCGATGACTGGATCAATTAAACCAGCATTTGCGCCATCTGTTAAATTGCGGCCAAGTTCATCAAGTAAGCCTTTTTGCTTTGGCTGCTCTACGTTTTGCGTATGTCCTGCTTGCTCTTGCCCAGAGAAGAATGAGCTTCCTCCGAACAATTGAGGTCCCATTTTCATTTTTGATTGCTCCATCAAAGAGGTGTAGCAGTCTTCACATAAAACCATTTGGCTCCGGGATGAATTCACTTGCATATTCAGGCGAATAGTTGCTTCATTTACTTGACAATGTTGACAACGCATTTGCCATGACCTCCTTATGATAAAAGTTTGACTTTATTTGACCAATGAATGTTAAAGAAAATGGTCTGTTGTTTGACCATCTTTGACTATAGTATACTCTGACCTATTTTGACTTTCAACTGTTTTGCTCAAAGGCGGGTGAAAATCCTTTTTTGCATTTAATCATGGTTTGTCCTTCTTTTCAAGGAACTTGTCTCATAGGATAAAAAAAGACAATCGAAAGTGATGGGTGCGGAGGGGTCACATGAAACGTTCAAATGAATCCGCTTTTCAGCTTGCCTTTGTATATGTAGGAACAGTGGTTGGAGCTGGGTTTGCGACAGGAAAAGAAATCGTAGAATTTTTTGTTCGTTTTGGCTGGATTGGATTATTCGGAATCTTGATTAGCGGCGCTGTTTTTACTGGACTTGGGGCAAAAATGATGCTCATTTCTAAACGAATTGAAGCAGAGTCTTATCAAGATATGAACGGTTTTCTATTTGGCGCAGCTGCAAGCAGGTATATTAATGTCGTCATGTTTTTTATTTTATTAGGCGTCACTTCAGTGATGATTTCTGGCGCAGGTGCTATATTTGAAGAGCAACTTGGCATATCGAAGGAATATGGGATCTTTTTGACGATCATTCTGAGCGTGATTGTGCTTTTGAAAGGATCAAAAGGATTATTTGGTGTCAATGTTCTCGTCGTCCCAATGCTTATTTTCTTTTCATTGATCGTGTTTCTTGATTCATTCGTTTTTAGCAGTAGTGAAAGTTATGTTCTTGCGCTGCAAATGGGTGCGGGAGAGTGGATTTTATCAGCTATCTCATATGGTGCTTTTAATTTGGCACTTTCTCAAGCAGTGTTAGTGCCCGTCGCAAATGAAATGACCTCTGAAGCGGTGATTAAAAAGGGAGCTGTGCTTGGGGGCGTCATGCTGACAATTATTTTATTTGTATGCTTTTTATCTCTTTCTTCATTAGATATGCTGGAGGCGTTTGATATTCCAATGGCTCAGGTCGTGTATCAAGTAGCAAATTCCATTCACCTCATTTATTTATTTGTGATCTTCGGCGAAGTCTTTACATCCGTCATAGGCAATTTATATGGACTTGAGAGACAAGTGAGGGCGTATATACGAATGAACAGTGTCTTGACAATATCCCTTATTCTCTTATGCTGCTATGTGATTAGTAAAATTGGTTACGGTACATTGATATCAACAGTTTATCCTATTTTTGGCTATGTGAGCATCTTTTTTATCCTCTTTCTTTTTCTAAAAAAAGTGCCTGCATCACATGATAAGTAAAGAAAGGATAGCCTGCATGGAAAATATGTGGTACACTATCCTCTGTGAAAATTGAACAAAAATCCGTGTAAACGGGAGAGGTTCTAGCAAAACCCTCTATAAAAAACTAAGGACTTGCCGTATCCTTGGATGTGGCATTTTTTATTTTTTATGGCTGGGACACCTCGTACACATGTAAAGGTGTCTTTTCTTTTGAGAAAAATAGGGGTTTTCATGAGCCTTTCAGATGCAGCTTTGTACGAGTGTATAGATCTGCAAAAGGAGGAGAACAGAAGATGAAAAATGAAAAAGCAGTCGTTGTCTTTAGCGGGGGACAAGACAGTACGACATGTTTATTATGGGCACTTCAACAATTCGAAGAGGTAGAAACCGTGACCTTTCATTATAATCAGCGTCATCAAGAAGAAATTGATGTCGCCAAAAGAATTGCTGACAAGTTAGGTGTGAAGAACCATCTATTAGATATGTCTCTTTTGAATCAGCTGGCACCAAATGCTTTAACAAGAGATGACATTGACATTGAGGAAAAAGAAGGAGAGCTGCCTTCCACATTTGTACCAGGAAGAAACTTAGTGTTCTTATCCTTCGCTTCTATTCTTGCGTATCAGATCGGTGCAAGACATATTATCACAGGTGTATGTGAAACAGACTTTAGCGGCTATCCAGATTGCCGTGACGAGTTTGTAAAGTCTTGTAATGTCACAGTGAATTTGGCGATGGAAAAACCATTTGTCATCCATACACCACTCATGTGGCTCAATAAAGCAGAAACATGGAAGCTAGCAGACGAGCTGAATGCATTAGATTTTGTGAAAAATGAAACGCTCACTTGCTATAATGGCATCATGTCTGATGGCTGCGGGGAATGTCCTGCGTGTAAGCTTCGGAAAAAGGGCTATGACACTTATATGGAAATGAAGGAGGCAAAATAAATGCTTTCTCAAATCTATCCACAAACGAATCATCCATACTCATTTGAATTGAACAAGGATATGCATATATCAGCTGCCCATTTCATCCCAAGAGAGGATGCAGGTGCTTGCAGCCGTGTACATGGTCACACGTACACCATCAATATAACCATTGCTGGAGATGACCTAGATGAATCGGGTTTCCTTGTCAATTTTAGTACACTGAAAAAACTTATTCATGGACAGTATGATCACACGCTACTCAATGATCATGAGGAATTCTCATCAACCGATCCATACGCGATGCCTACTACAGAGGTTGTGGCAAAGACAGTGCATGACAAAGTCGCAGCATATTTATCGACTTTAGCAAATAAACCAGTATGTGTTCAGGTCTTTGTTAGGGAGACACCAACAAGCTACTGCATTTACCGGCCGAAACGAGTTGAACACAATGGCTAAAGCAATTCCTGTATTAGAAATCTTTGGTCCGACCATTCAAGGAGAAGGGATGGTCATTGGACAAAAAACCATGTTTGTCAGAACGGCTGGCTGTGACTACTCTTGCAGCTGGTGTGATTCCGCCTTTACTTGGAATGGATCAGCAAAGCATGACATTCAGTGGCTTCACGCAGAGGACATTGTCAAGGAATTAAAAAGAATAGGTGGACAGGCTTTTTCTCATGTCACCATTTCAGGGGGAAACCCTGCGCTTTTAAAACAAATGGAATCACTTATTGATTTGCTACACGAAGAAGGAATTGATACAGCGCTTGAAACACAAGGGACAATGTATCAGGACTGGTTTTTGAAAATTGATGATTTAACGATTTCTCCGAAGCCGCCAAGCTCAAATATGAAAACAGATTTCACGAAACTCACGCGTATTATAGATGAGCTGAAAAACGGAAATAGATTGCAGCATGCAAGCCTGAAGGTCGTGATTTTTGACGATCATGATCTAGCCTATGCAAAGGATGTTCATGCGAAATATCCAGAGCTTCCTTTTTATTTGCAGGTAGGAAATGATGACACGACAACAGGTGATGATGCGTACTTATTGACGCACTTATTAAAGAAGTATGAAGCGCTTGTCGATCAAGTAGCGCAAGACCCAGACTTAAATCGCGTAAGAGTGCTGCCGCAGCTGCACACATTATTATGGGGCAATAAACGAGGCGTATAGAAAGGAAGAGACGACATGACGACAAGAAAACCAGAAGAATTAGAAGGTGTCACTTTACTAGGAAATCAAGGAACCAATTATTTGTTTGATTATGCACCACAAGTGCTTGAAACATTTCCAAATAAACATACAAATAGAGATTATTTTGTGAAATTCAACTGCCCAGAATTTACGTCACTTTGTCCGCAAACAGGTCAGCCGGATTTTGCGACAGTTTATATCAGCTATATCCCAAATGAAATCATGGTTGAAAGTAAATCATTAAAATTGTATTTGTTCAGCTTCCGTAACCACGGTGATTTTCATGAGGATTGTATGAATATTATTATGAATGATCTCATTGAATTGATGGACCCAAGATACATTGAAGTATGGGGCAAATTTACACCAAGAGGCGGTATTTCAATTGACCCGTACACGAACTACGGAAAACCTGGTACCAAATATGAAGAAATGGCTTCATATCGCATGATGAATCATGATATGTATCCTGAAACGATTGATAATCGCTAATAAAGGAAAAGACATGCCTAATGACATGTCTTTTTTTATGGGTTTGAATGGGATGAATTAGATTGAAGTGATAAAAAAAGAGAAGAGTCATGTCGCTCTCCTCATAAAAATGGGAATAGAACTTGCTAGGACGGCTGGGGGCTACCAGCTCGTAAAATTATTATACATGACAGAACGTATGTTTGTAAAGGGGAATTGTGTTTTTTGCTTATCTTATTTGCTTTAAGATAAAATAGAGGCAATGAACGACTAATGGAGGCGTTTGAGTTGGTAAACAAAGAAGAAAAGACAGAGAAGCTGCTGAGGGAGCTAAAAGAAGAACTTCAAATGCTCGAACATCAAAACAAAGAACGATATAAATGGAGTGCCTCTACATTGCTTGGAGTGATTGCACTTTTGATTGATAAAGGCGTTATCACCCCAGAGGAGGTTGACATGTACAAAACGAAAGCGGAAATGCAAACCTTTCATACGCAAAAAGACTGACACTAGTACAGGTAAAATAATAAGAAAAGGACATAACAAATTGATGAATCAATTTATGTTATGTCCTTATTTCTGCATCTATTTTTATGGTATTAAACAAGTTTATACATTAAAACATCGTCCCAGTATTCATGTTCACTTATTTTAAATTCTTTTATTTTACGACCTTCTTCTCTGAATCCCATCTTTTTGTACAAAGAAATGGCCTTTTGATTTGTAGAGAATACCGCTAAACTAACCTTTTCGATCGAAGGATTCATTTCTGCCCAATTTAATAACGCTGTTAGCAACATTTCCCCTACGCCTAAACCTCTAAAGCTCTTATGAACCATCAAACCAAATGAACCTGCGTGGGCAGTTCTTTTTCTATTTGATCCATTTTCAAATGCTATAAACCCAATGACTTTTCCGTCTTTTTGAGCAACTATGTACGTTTCGTTTTCGTTCTCTATTCTTTTTTGTATCCAAGCCTTGTGTTCTAAAAGGGTTTTTTTGTTTTCTTCAGGCGTTGTAAGTAAATAATCTGATTCAGCAATCACTGATGACTGTATGTCTAAAGTAGTTTCAGCGTCTTCCATATTCCCAAAACGCACAATGATATCATTTGAATTTTGCATTTTAGTTTCTCCTGTCTAGAGCTAATACTGCATCTCATCACTTTATAAAAATAGAAAGTTGTCTGAAATACTATTCACCTTTTCAACAAATAAATGAACAGCTTTGCTTCGTATTTACGTATGTATCGATAGTCTGAATTGAGGATTGCAAATTAATGTACGGAGTCTTTGATGATTTTATAGTTTTTATGATTAACGACTGTTAGTGAATCCAGTTCTAAATCTCTATAGTTGTCCATAATGGTGACATCCACAATGACAGAGTTTTCATTCACTTTTTCAACTACACCTGTTAAACCATTTCTAAATTCGATCACATTTCCAATTTTTGCAATCTTCAACCGATCCCTCTCCTTTAAAAACAGATTTCATTCCCTATTAAAAAGTATTTTGCAATATTTTCATACCAATGTAAAGGATAAAGACGTTTTTGTTTCGTTTTCGTTGTATGCTTTCCTAACGGATGATATATTTAATATTTGATGATGGCTGTAAAGGAGCGGTTTATTTGACGGAAGAACAAATGCTCACAATACTTGAATCGTTACGAAATGGGACAGAAAAGCAAGTGACCATTCAGAAAGATGATTTTTTAACGTTTCGTTCGATCTTGGTGAATCAAGATGATTTTAAGTATTTTCGCGGGATTGCGAAACATGGTGGAGATGTTATTTTTGAATATCTTACAGAAGCAAGAAGCTAAAGCTTTTTCTCATGAATGAGAGAAAGCTTTTTTATTTTAGTTCTTTTGTCACACTTCAAACGAGCTTGATACATCTGAAAAGAAAATGTAATAACCCATAATCAGGAGCATAAGGATGATTATAGGCGGAAAAGGGGTCTTTTTAAGCGCTAACAATTCCAGTTGATACGCAATTCAACTAGGACATGCCATTTAATGACGGAATTTGGTTAGGCATGCAAATCTTTGTGCGTGAAAATAGAAGGAGCTCTTGTTAGAGTGGACAAGTATCTTACCGCCTACTTTAATTAAAGGAGGAATGAGGCGAATGATGAAAATTCATACCGCTCTTTTTGTCATCCTTATGCTAATCGCAGCCATGAAGATGGACAACATACAAGAGCAGCAAGGCACATTAAGTCACGAACTTTCACAAGCACCTGTTAAGCATGAGCTTTCATATATAGATCAAGATGAACACGATCAAGTCATCCCAGCATTTTCAGAGGAGAAGCGTCAGCCGAAAGTCAAAATGCTAAGTACGTCTTCAGAAAAAATGTCTTCAAAACCGAAGCAAAAGAAAAGAGTAAAATCAGAAACGACGAACGAGGAAAGCGCCAAACGCTATTCTAATGAGGAAATGGAACTGCTCTCACGATTGGTACATGCTGAAGCGAAAGGTGAATCTTACGCAGGTAAAAAAGCTGTGGCAAGCGTCGTCTTAAACAGGGTGGAGCATCGCTCTTTTCCTGACAGTGTCAAAGGTGTTATTTATCAGCGAAATGCTTTCCAGCCAGTATCGAATGGAAGCATTCATGATAAAGCAGATCAAGATTCTGTTAAAGCTGTGAAGCAAGTAGTGAAAGAACATGACAGAACAACAAAGGCCATTTATTTTTATAATCCCAAAACGGCAACAGATAACTGGATTCGTTCTCGCAAAATTGTAGAACGTATCGGTCGTCACGTATTTGCTGTATAAAGAAATGAAGCGATCAATCAGATCGCTCTTTTTTTTGTCTTCATTTATCAAAATATTTTCAGGACTTGTCTCATAGAATGTGAAAAGAATTTGCTTTAGATAAAGGGGAGGCTACATGAATCGATTTGTAAAAGGGGTCATTCTGCTATCTGTCGCAGCTTTCATTGCGGAGTGTATAGAGTTTTTAGTCAATATGATTTTAGCGAGAGAGCTTGGAGAACATGGAATGGGTCTATATATGAGTATCCTTCCAATCATCATGCTGGTCCTCGTGATTGCCAGCTTAGAGCTGCCAGTCTCCATTTCTAAATTCATTGCAGAATCGCATGAGCGGCTCCATAAAAGTATGCTCCGCCATGCGTTTAAAATGACGCTTGTGGTGACATGTACAACAACGGGGATCGCTGCGATTGTCCTGCCGTTCATTCCAGTGTTTCAGTCGTATCATCCGCTCATGAAAGGGCTTGTGCTGTCTCTTATTCCAATTATTGCGTTTACCTCGATTGCACGCGGCTATTTTATGGGAAAGCAGCAAATGGGCAGGATCGCTCTTGCCAATATGCTGAAGAAAACGATCCAGCTCATCTGCTTGTTTTTGTTCTTCCATTGGTATTCGTTTGATATTGAAACAGCGGTACTCATTGCCATCGGTGTCATTGTCGCGAGTGATCTCGTCGTCTTTATTTATTTATACTCCCAATACGTCATGGCGAAAAATGCTGTCAATGTCAGGTCTGTTGAATTAAGAGGAATTGACGTGAGAAAGCGCCTATTAGCTGTCTCCATTCCGACAACGGGCATGCGGATTTTTCATGCGATCGCAAATGCCATAGAACCATTTTTAATCAAAGGAGCCCTTATTGCAGCAGGCATCTCTGGCACACTTGCTGTTGATCATTACGGCATGCTGGCTGGTGTCGCGATGTCGATCGGTTTTTTCCCTGCGTTTATCGCTCATTCCATCATGATTGTGATGATTCCGAGTGTATCTGAAGCCTATGCTTTAGGTCAGTATGCCCTTGTGAAAAAACGTGTCAGGCAGGCGATTTTCATTACATTTGGGTACGGGGTGCCGGCAGTGATGGTGATGTATTATTTTGCTTATCCGCTCACGCAGCTCTTTTTTGATTCACCGCAAGCTGCTGTCTATTTACAGCTGCTTTGGCCGTACTTTTTATGCCACCTGTTTGTGATGCCATTTCAAGCGTGCTTAATCGGTATGGGGCTCATTAAAGATGTGTTCCTACATAATATATGGGTGCATGTCGTCTCGTTTTCAATGGTGTATTTTCTCGGATCAATTGAAAGCTTAAATATGATGGGGGTTATATTAGGGATGAATACGGGCATGCTTCTGTTGACTGCACTGCATTATGCGACGATTTGTAAGGAGCTCGGCGTTTCCAT
This sequence comes from Bacillus pumilus, assembly GCF_900186955.1. NCBI lineage: Bacteria > Bacillati > Bacillota > Bacilli > Caryophanales > Bacillaceae > Bacillus > Bacillus pumilus. The sequence goes on from NZ_LT906438.1 coordinate 1,337,788, forward strand.
GTTTCTTAGAGTGAAAAAAGCATGAATGTCCTCTTCGTCGAGCGGGCAAGCTATAAGAAAACTGGGAAGGAAGATCCTGATGAATCGTAAATATCTACCCGCCTGTCTTCTTATTATGACCTTGCTTCTATTACTCTTAGGCAGCGAGGCTGAAGCGAAAGAGCCCGTTATGGCGCCAAAGATAGAGGCTCCTGCATTAACTGGTGAAACGCAGATGATTCCGGCGAAAGGAAAAAAGACCATTTTGCATTTTTGGACAACATGGTGCCCGTCCTGCAAAATGGAGCTGCCTGTATTTGACCAGCTCGTGAAAGAAAATCAGAGTGATGTTGATATCTTAACGGTGAATTTACTAGGGGCAGAACAAAGTAAACATGCGGTTGCCCAATTTGTGAAAGACAGAAAGTTTACATTCCCGGTCATACTAGATGAGCGAGGGGAAATGATGAAGAAATACCAAATCATCACCATTCCAACCAGCTTTTTGATAAATGAAAAAGGGGAAATTGTGAAAAATCATGTAGGTCCACTGACGAAAAAACAAATCAAGGAGTGGACGGATTTTTAGAACGAAACATGATTTCAAGAACCAAGGATCATTCCTTTGGTTCTTTTTTTGTGTTCAATTGCTTTTTATCTGAATAAACTGTGCTCAGAAGAGATGAAAGGGTCTACATCAATAATGATAATTATTATCAAAAAGAAATTATAATAATTATTAATTGAAAATCGGTCAGAACCTGTTATAATGAATAACAGACCTATAAAGAGCTTGAAATAGCAGTAAATATAGATGAAAAAAGGAAACGGGCAACAATTGATGATGTGAAAATCATTATCAATTAGAGAGGAGAAAACAATCATGAATGAGAATACAGCACTTTATCAAACAACAAATCAAAAGGAATCGAAATGGTCCCTTCATCAATGGGCACAGCACGGAGAATTAATAGCAGCAGGTATCTCGGGGATTCTCATTTTGGTTGGATGGATGTTAAAGGATGAGAGCATGTGGAGTATTCCTTTATTTATCCTTGCGTTTATAATTGGAGGTTTTGCAAAGGCGAAGGAGGGAATTGAAGAAACCATTTCATCTAAAAGCTTGAATGTTGAACTTTTAATGATTTTCGCAGCTATAGGCTCAGCAATCATTGGATATTGGGCAGAGGGCGCGATCTTAATTTTTATTTTCTCACTTAGTGGTGCGCTTGAAACGTATACATCAAATAAAAGCAAGAAGGATTTAACAGCTTTAATGAGCATCGCACCAGATGAAGCGACTTTCATTGAAGAAAATGGTACGACCATTCAAGTCTCTGCTTCATCATTAACACCAGGTGACCGTATCATGATCAAAGCTGGGGAACGTATTGCAGCAGATGGTGTGATTTTAAGCGGAAGAACAAGTGTGGATGAATCTGCGCTTACGGGCGAGTCTGTGCCCCAGGAAAAAGGGCAAGGCGAAGATGTGTTTGCGGGAACAGTGAACTTAAATGGTTCCTTAACAGTAGAAGTGACCAAACATAATGAAGAAACGCTTTTCCATAAAATTATTAAACTTGTCGAATCGGCTCAAGAAAGTGTGTCACCAAGCCAGGCATTTATTGAAAAATTCGAAGGTGCGTATGTAAAAGGTGTACTGATCACCGTCGCGATTTTAATGGTTCTGCCTCATTTTGTACTAGGCTGGAGTATGAGTGAAACCTTCTACCGGGCCATGGTGTTTATGGTCGTAGCATCACCTTGTGCGCTTGTTGCATCCATTATGCCAGCTGCTTTATCACTGATCTCAAACGGCGCAAGAAACGGAATGCTTGTTAAAGGGAGCGTCTTTTTAGAAAAGCTAGGCACTAGCAGCATGATTGCTTTTGACAAAACGGGGACGATTACAAGCGGAAAGCCAGCTGTGGAGCAGGTGGTGATCGCTAAAGGACAAGAGGAAGCGGCCTTTTATCAGGCGCTTTATCAAATTGAAAGTCAATCAAACCATCCATTAGCGAAAGCGATCTCTGATATGGCACAAGAGCAACAAATAGAAAGATCAGCTCATGTCACCATTGAAGAAACCTCTGGTTTTGGTGTAAAGGCACAATTGAATGGAGAAACGTGGCGGATTGGGAAGAAAGACTTTGCTGGCAAGGCTTCAATGGACCGCGAGATTGAAGAAACAGGAGAGCATCTTTCTGAAAAAGGATACACAGTGGTGTATGTTCAAAAGGATCAAGAAGTCGTTGGGTGCCTTGGCCTTAAAGATCAAATTAGACCTGAAGCGAAAAAAATGATTCAAGAGCTGAATGATTTAGGCATCCAAACCGTCATGCTGACAGGAGATCAGCAAAAAACGGCTGAAGCCATTGCGCAGGAAGCCGGCATCCAAAAGGTTGTTGCTGGGTGCCTTCCAGATGAAAAGGTACATGAGGTCAATCAACTTAAAAAACACGGTAATTCCATCATCATGGTAGGAGACGGAATCAATGATGCACCGGCACTCGCCACAGCAGATGTGGGGGTTGCGATGGGCGGAGGCACAGACGTGGCTTTAGAAACAGCAGATCTGATCTTAATGAAAAATAATTTAAATAACTTAACGAAGATGATCCGTCTTTCAAGAAAGATGAACCGAATTATTAAGCAAAATATTATTTTCTCATTAACGGTGATTTGTTTGTTAATTTGTGCGAATTTCTTACAAGTGCTTGATTTGCCTTTTGGCGTCATCGGGCATGAAGGAAGTACGATTTTGGTCATTTTAAATGGACTGCGTCTGCTTCGTGCATCTTAAGCAAATCATCATAGCGCACTTGGCTTCTGCCAGTGCGCTTTTGTGCGAAATAAAGCAAAAACTGATACAATAGATCAGTAGTAAAACGTGTGAGGAGGATCACGATGAACCGAATGAAGAGCTTGTCTTCTTGGCTAAAGGAAAAAGACATTCAAGGTGCATTTATACATACAAAGGAAAATGTGTTTTATCTATCTGGATACTTCACAGAGCCGCATGAAAGAGTAATGGGGCTGTTTGTGTTTCAAGAGGCAGATCCATTTTTTATTTTGCCTAAAATGGAAGTCGAGCAGGCGAAAAATGCTGGGTGGTCAGGCGATATCATTGGTTATGAAGACCATGAGAATCCATTTGATTTCATTCAGTCAGCAGTAGAAAAACGCGGTGTAAGAGCAACTCGACTTGCAATTGAAAAAGAGTCGATTCCGCTTCAAAGAGCAGAACAGCTTCAAGCTGCCACTGGGGCAGAAACTTTTGTCCGGGCAGAAGAAGAGCTCAATCAGCTAAGGCTGATTAAAGATGAATCTGAAATTGCTACACTGAAAAAAGCAGCTCAATTGGCAGATGAAGGGGTAAAAATTGGGGTGAACGCCTTAAAAGAAGGAGTCACCGAAACAGAAGTGCTCGCTGTCATTGAATATGAGCTAAAGAAAAAAGGCATTCAAGGCATGTCCTTTTCGACGATGGTTCTCTTTGGCGAAAAATCAGGAGAGCCTCACGGAAATCCAGGACAGGCAGCCTTAAAAAAAGGCGACTTTGTGTTATTTGACCTTGGAGTCATTGTTGATGGGTACTGCTCAGACATTACAAGAACATTCATCTATCAGGAAGCTTCTGATCAGCAAAAGGACATCTATCAAACCGTCCTGAACGCAGAAATGGCAGCACTAGAAATGAGTAAGCCGGGTGTGAGAATTGGGGACCTGGACTTAAAAGCACGCGGGCTGATCACAGAAGCTGGATATGGGGACTATTTCCCTCACCGCCTTGGGCATGGTCTAGGGGTGTCTGTTCATGAGTTTCCTTCGATGAGCCAGGCAAATGATGATCTTCTCCAAGAAGGCATGGTGTATACGATCGAACCTGGGGTCTACGTCCCAGGAGTCGGCGGCGTCAGAATTGAAGATGATGTATTGATCACAGCAGACGGTCCAGTCACTTTAACCAATTATCCGAAAGAGCTGACGATCATCAAGTAATAAAAAAATCACGATGAACGTCCATGTCTTGGAAGTGTCATCGTGATTTTTTGTCACTCTTTTCGATCCTTATCAACAAAAAAATCATCAATTGATTCAAACGGTTTGATTTTATGTTCTTTTCCTAAAGGATGTAGTGCAAAACGAGCAGAAAACAAAACAGTCATACATAATATAATCCATATGATGAAACCCATCTTGAATTCCCCTTTCCATCCAGTGATTTGTTCAGCTCACATACATCTTAAAGTATGAAACGCTTACCATAGCAAGAGAAAGTAGGAGAAAAAATGGCAAACATAAGGGAGATTGCGAAAAGAGCGGGCGTATCTGTGACAACTGTATCACGTGTGTTGAATGATCATCCTTATGTCAAAGAGGAAAAACGAGAACGTGTTCTACATGCGATGAAAGAGCTCAAATATACGAGAAACATTCAAGCTGTCCATTTAGCAAAGGGCTATTCAAATATGCTTGGCATCGTTCTTCCGACGATTGAACACTCTTATTTCAGCAGTCTTGTCACAGGTATTGCAGAAAAAGCACAGGCGCGCGGTATGCATTTTGCTTTATTTCAAACGGGGTATGATCCATTAAAAGAAAAAGAAGCGTTAATGAGTTTAAAAGAACGTCGTGTGGATGGTTTAATATTTTGTTCAAATGCGTTAAGTGATGGGCATATTTTAAAGTGGCAGGAATCTGGGCCGATTATATTTTGTCATCCCACGCCGCATGATACATGCTCAACAGTGTCAATTGCACATGATCAAGCATTTAAGGAAGGCCTGCATCATTTGGCAGCATGCGGCCATCAACGAATTGCGATTGTTCTCGCCAGAACAGAAGGAGCGAATAGCGAGTCGCGCCTTCAGGCTTATCAAGACATGATGAAATCGCTCGGGCAGGCCATTGATGAAGAGTGGATCATTGAAGGGAAGCTATCACTTCTTGATGGGAAACGATTGTTTACAGAATGGAAGGAAATGAAAAATCGCCCTACGGCATTATTCATTACAAATGACGATGTCTCTGTAGGCTTTTTATTAGAGGCACAGCGTCATGACATAAAAGTAGGAGAATTTCCAGCCATACTGAGCTTTCAATATAACCAATTAAGTGAGGCTTTGGGGATTTCCAGCATTGATATTCCGCTGAAACGAATGGGTCAGGAAGCGTTTGACTTGTTCGATCGGGCCATAAAGGGAGAGGTGCCAGAGAAAAGAATGCTGCCATTCCGCCTGATCGAGCGATCAACCACCGTTTTCAAAAACAATCGTTGACGCACGTTTCATCTGTTTTGTACGATAAGAGGGATTGAATAAGAAGGAGTTGGGGATGTTCATGGAATCCTTCACCGTTGATAAAGCGTTAAATAATAATGTCATCATTGCAAGACACCCTTCTTTGGGCGAAGTAGTTCTGATTGGGAAAGGAATCGGCTTCGGGAAAAAATCGGGTGATGTTCTCGATCAAGATACATTTGAAAAAATGTTTGTCCTTAAAAATACAAAGGAACAAACAGAATATAAACAACTGCTTCACCACATTGATGAGAACATGATCGAGCTTGCCAATGACGTCATTTATCATATACGAGAAAAAATGGGACACCGTTTGAATGAGCATATTCATATTGCCCTGACTGACCATATTGCCTTTAGTTTTAAGCGGGTGCAGCAAGGATATGATATCACCAATCCCTTTATGCTTGAGACGAAGTCGTTGTATCCGAAAGAATACGAGGTCGCAAAGGAAGTCGTTGAGCTAATTAACGAGCGTCCTGATGTCGAAACCAAGCTGCCAGAAGGAGAGATTGGCTTTATTGCGCTCCATATTCACTCAGCTTTAACGAATCGGCCATTATCTGAGGTGAACCGTCATTCGCAGCTCATCACGCAAATGGTCCAAGTCATAGAAGATTCATTTCATATGAAAGTAGACAGAGAAAGTATTCATTATTTACGCTTATTGCGCCATATTACGTTTTCGATTGAGCGTATTAAACGGGAAGAATCTTTAGAGGAGCCAGAAAAATTGCTTCATCTATTGAAAAATGAATATCCTTTATGCTACAATACTGCTTGGAAAATGATCAAAATATTACAACATGCATTGAAAAAGCCTGTACAAGATGCAGAGGCTGTCTACCTAACCCTTCATCTGTACAGATTGACAAATAAAATTTCATAGTTTCCTTGAAACGTGTAACTGATTCGATCAGGCATGAGTGACTTAAGGTAAATACAGGATAAGATCCTGTTATTTGCGCAATCTTATATCACCATGCCTTTTTTTGTGTTTGAAAGTGAAATGTAAACGGTTAACTATGAAATGTATGTCAGGGAGCGTCCTGCTTGTATGTTGTAAGCGAAAATAAAAGGAGGTTCAACTAGTGTTTAAATCACTTTTTGGTGTGTTGCAAAAAATTGGACGAGCACTTATGCTTCCAGTTGCGATCCTTCCTGCTGCTGGTATTTTACTAGCACTTGGGAATGCGATGCAAAATCCGCAGCTGATCGATGTGGCTCAATTTTTAAGCAATGATACAATTCAGCTTGTTGCAAGCGTCATGGAAAATGCGGGGAACATTGTCTTCTCGAATCTTCCGCTCTTATTTGCTGTAGGGGTTGCCATCGGTCTTGCTAATGGAGACGGTGTGGCAGGGATTGCCGCAATTATCGGTTATCTTGTCATGAACGTAACGATGAGTGCCGTATTAATGGCCAACGGATCCATTCCATCCGATTCAATCAAATTGGCTAAGTTCTTTAAGGAAAGCCACCCAGCATATGTTAATATGCTCGGCATACCGACCTTATCTACCGGAGTTTTTGGCGGGATTATTGTCGGGGTATTAGCAGCTTATATGTTTAATAAATTTTACAAAATTGAGCTTCCGCAATATCTTGGCTTCTTTGCCGGTAAGCGTTTTGTTCCAATTGTTACATCTATTTCAGCACTTATTTTAGGGCTTTTGATGCTAGTCATTTGGCCGCCAATCCAAGGTGCACTGAACTCATTTTCAACAGGACTGCTTGCAGCGAATGAGCCGCTTGCTGCCTTTGTATTCGGTGTCATTGAACGCTCATTAATTCCGTTTGGTCTGCACCACATATTCTACGCGCCATTCTGGTATGAGTTCTTTAGCTATAAGAGCTTATCAGGAGATATTATCCGTGGTGATCAGCGTATCTTCATGGCTCAAATCAAAGATGGTGTTCAGCTGACAGCTGGTACATTCATGACAGGGAAATATCCGTTCATGATGTTTGGTCTCCCAGCAGCAGCACTTGCGATTTACCATGAAGCAAAACCAAAGAATAAAAAGCTTGTCGCAGGAATTATGGGATCAGCAGCCCTGACTTCTTTCCTAACAGGGATTACTGAACCGCTTGAATTCTCATTCTTGTTTGTTGCACCAGTGTTATTTGCAATCCACTGTGTATTTGCTGGATTATCCTTTATGATAATGGATATTCTAAACGTGAAAATCGGTATGACCTTCTCAGGAGGATTAATCGATTTCTTCTTATTCGGTATCTTGCCAAACAGAACCGCTTGGTGGCTTGTGATTCCAGTTGGTCTCGCACTTGCTGCTATTTATTACTTCGGATTTAGATTCGCCATTCGCAAATTTAATCTGAAAACGCCAGGCCGCGAGGATGAAGCAGCTGATGGTGCAGATAGTGCTAAGTCTGAAAAGGGTAATGACTTACCTTATGAAATTCTTGAAGCAATGGGTGACCAAGAAAACATTAAACACCTTGATGCTTGTATTACGCGTTTACGTGTCACTGTTAATGATCAGAAGAAAGTGGACAAGGACCGCTTGAAAAAGCTTGGTGCTTCAGGAGTTCTCGAAGTAGGGAACAACATCCAGGCCATCTTCGGTCCTCGCTCTGATAATTTAAAAACACAAATGCAGGACATCATTGCAGGCCGCACGCCTCGTCCAGCGAAAGATCCTTCTGCAAAAGAAGAAGTCAGCCAGCAGGTCGAAGAGGTCATTGCAAAACCGCTTCAAAACGAACTAGGTGAAGAAATCTTTGCATCACCAATTACAGGGGAGCTTCATCCGATTACAGATGTACCAGATCAAGTATTCTCAGGGAAAATGATGGGTGACGGTTTCGCCATCTTGCCAACAGATGGAACGGTGGTTTCACCGGTGAAAGGGAAGATCTTAAATGTATTCCCAACGAAACACGCAATTGGCCTACAATCTGACGGTGGACTTGAAATTTTGATCCACTTCGGTATTGATACGGTCAGCCTCAAAGGAGAAGGATTTGAAGCATTTGTACAAGAGGGAGATCAAGTAGAAATCGGTCAAAAACTCTTAGAGGTTGATATTGATAAAATTAAGTCTGAAGTACCATCTTTGATGACACCAATTGTATTTACCAACTTAAGTGAAGGACAATTTATTGACCTTCAAGAAGCCGGTGAAATCAAAGCTGGTCAAGAAAACATCATGAAAATTTCAAAATAATTTTCATAACTGCCGTTCTTGTTAGATGACAAGCTCGGCAGTATGATATAATATTGTGGATGTATTAATTGTATAAAAAGGAGATTGATAAAAATGGCTCAACAAACATTCAAAGTAACTGCAGATTCTGGAATTCACGCACGTCCTGCAACAGTACTTGTACAAACTGCTAGTAAATATGATGCTGATATCAACTTAGAATATAATGGTAAAACAGTGAACCTGAAATCTATTATGGGTGTAATGTCTCTAGGAATTGCGAAAGGTGCTACAATCACAATCTCTGCTTCTGGTTCTGATGAAAATGATGCACTTGCTGCGCTTAAAGACACAATGAAAAGTGAAGGCCTAGGCGAGTAATGCAACAACTGAAAGGAATCGGTGCTTCAGCAGGCGTTGCGATTGCAAAAGCATATCGTCTGGAAGAACCAGATTTAACAGTTCACCAAAAAGACATCAACGATCCAGAGACAGAAGTGAAGCGTTTTGAAGAAGCAATTCATGTTTCTAAACAAGAACTTGAAGCAATTAAAGAACATGCGCTAAAAGAGCTTGGCCAAGACAAAGCAGATATCTTTTCTGCACACCTTCTTGTGTTAAGTGATCCAGAGCTGCTAAACCCAGTAAAGGATAAAATCAACTCTGATAAAGTAAATGCTGAATTTGCTTTAAAAGAAACAGCGACAATGTTTGTTACGATGTTCGAAGCAATGGACAATGAATACATGAAGGAACGTGCAGCGGATATTCGCGACGTAACAAAACGTGTAATTGGACATTTGCTAGGCGTTGACATTCCGAATCCAAGCATGATTTCTGAAGAAGTGGTCATCATTGCTGAAGATTTAACTCCTTCTGATACTGCTCAACTAAACAGACAATTCGTCAAAGGGTTTGCGACAGATATCGGCGGTCGTACTTCTCACTCAGCGATTATGGCAAGATCAATGGAGATTCCAGCTGTTGTTGGAACAAAAGAAGCAACAAAAACGGTGAAAAATGGTGATCTGATCATTGTTGATGGTATTAGCGGAGACGTCATCATTCAGCCTTCTGAAGATGAAGTGAAAGCGTATCAAAAAAAGCATGAAGACTATTTAGCTAAAAAAGTGGAATGGGCGAAACTGGTTGACCAGCCAACGGTCACAAAAGACGGCGTTCACGTAGAGCTAGCTGCAAATATCGGAACACCTGAAGATGTAAAAGGTGTGCTTGAAAATGGCGGCGAAGCAGTCGGATTGTACCGTACAGAATTTTTATACATGGGCAGAGATCAGCTTCCTACAGAAGAAGAGCAGTTCGATGCGTATAAAACTGTTTTAGAGAAAATGGAAGGCAAAGCAGTGGTTGTCCGCACACTAGATATTGGTGGCGATAAAGAACTCCCTTACTTGCAGCTTCCAAAAGAAATGAACCCGTTTCTTGGCTTTAGAGCGATCCGCCTTTGCCTCGAAGAACAGGAGATTTTCAGAACACAACTACGCGCCTTACTTCGTGCAAGTACATATGGAAACTTGAAAATCATGTTCCCTATGATCGCGACGTTATCAGAATTTAGAGAAGCAAAAGCCATTTTACTTGAAGAAAAAGAAGCATTGGTTGCCGCTGGTACAGACGTGTCCGATTCCATTGAAATCGGTATAATGGTAGAAATTCCATCAACAGCTGTCATTGCAGACCAATTTGCAAAAGAAGTGGATTTCTTCAGTATTGGAACAAATGACTTAATTCAATACACAATGGCTGCTGATCGAATGAACGAACGAGTGTCTTATCTTTACCAGCCTTACAATCCAGCGATTTTACGTCTGATTACGCTTGTTATTGAAGCAGCGCATAAAGAAGGTAAATGGGTTGGCATGTGCGGAGAGATGGCAGGAGATGAAATCGCAATTCCTCTTCTTCTTGGATTAGGATTAGATGAATTCTCAATGAGTGCAACATCTATTCTTCCAGCAAGAACTCAGCTAAGCAAGCTTTCTAAGGAAGAAGCGGCATCATTTAAAGAGCATATTTTATCACTTAGCACGACAGAAGAAGTGGTTGATTTCGTGAAGAAAACGTTTCAACATAACTAAGTGAATTCAAACCAGACAGTAACCCTGTCTGGTTTTTTTGTCGAATTTTATCATATTGGGTCATATCCGTCAGAGAGAAGGGCATTCTATAAGAAAAATGGAGGTGACCAGATTGCCTTTCTCAGACTATAAACCGGGTGATCAAGTATATGTGATTTATCGAAATCCACATGCAGCAAACGTAGCACAAATTAAAGAAGCAGAAATTGTTTCACATCCATACAACGAAGAGGAGCTTGCCCTATTTTTACTTGAAACGTACCATCCCTTGGCTCCAGATGATGCGGTCTTTCCAACATATGAAGAAGCAGAAGCTCTTTATCAAGATTTGTTTGAATAAGGGAGATTTTAGAAAGGATAAAAGCCATCCTGCACGGTTAAAGTAACGGTATGAAAACCTATAAGGTAAGGATGTGCTAAATATGATCAAACCTTTTGTGCCCCAGCTTGTGTACATTGAACCACGGGCGTTAGAGTACCCGTTAGGACGAGAGCTGAAGGAAAAGTTCGAGGGGATGGGTATTGAAATAAGAGAAACGACTTCACATAACCAAGTAAGAAATATTCCGGGTAAAAATGACTTACAAAAGTATCGTAATGCGAAATCAACGCTTGTCATTGGTGTGAGGAAAACGTTGAAGTTTGATACGTCTAAACCATCTGCGGAGTATGCGATCCCATTTGCAACAGGCTGTATGGGTCATTGCCATTATTGTTATTTGCAAACAACAATGGGAAGTAAGCCATATATTCGAACATATGTGAATGTTGAAGAAATATTAGATCAGGCGGAGCAGTACATGAGTGAGCGTGCGCCAGATATCACAAGGTTCGAAGCTTCTTGTACGTCAGATATTGTAGGAATTGACCATTTGACACATACACTAAAGACAGCGATTGAATACTTTGGCCAGACTGATCTTGGTAAGCTTCGCTTTGTGACAAAATTTCATCATGTCGATCATTTACTTGATGCAAAACATAATGGCCGGACAAGATTCCGCTTTAGCATCAATGCGGATTATGTCATTAAATATTTCGAACCTGGAACATCACCGCTTGATCAGCGGATTGAAGCGGCTGTCAAGGTCGCAAAGGCAGGCTATCCTCTTGGCTTTATTATTGCCCCAATTTACATTCATGAAGGCTGGCAGGAAGGGTATAAAGTTCTTTTTGAAAAGCTAGATGCAGCCCTTCCTGAAGATGTGAGGCACGATATCACCTTTGAAATGATCCAGCATCGTTTTACAAAACCAGCGAAGCGTGTCATCCAAAAAAACTATCCGAAATCAAAATTAGAATTAGATGAAGAAAAAAGAAGATACAAGTGGGGTAGATATGGAATCGGGAAATATATCTACCAAAAAGATGAGGAACAAGAACTAAGACAGACGTTAGAATCATATATTGATCAGTACTTTCCGTCTGCAAAAATTGAATATTTTACTTGAAGCAAGCCTTTTTGGGCTTGTTTTTTCTATTTAAATTTTCTCACAACTATTGAATGCGGTATCAATGATGCCGATATATACAATGAGGTATGAAAGTAGGATATAGGGGTGTGAGGAGATGTTTAAGAAACTTCAAGTGAGAATAGCTGTTTTCATCTCAGTTATTTTAATTTTAACCGTTGTGGCAGTTCAAGTGGGTTCCAACATGGTATTAACACCACTGATTGAACGAGATGCAAAAACGACCGCCACAGCAACGGCAGAAAGCCTGAAAGACATTATTACAGAAAAGCTTGATAATTACGGCAATACAATTAACAAATTGGCAACAGGTAAAATAACTGAAGAATTTGCGCAAAAACAAACAAAGCAAACACTGGATTTTGAAAAAAGTGCAATAAAAAACTTGCAGGAACAGGATAAACTCATTTCGTTTGCTTATATTGGAACAACTGATGGCAAAATGCTCGGCTTCCCGGAGTTCGATCTTGGCCAAGGGTATGATCCATCTAAACAAGGCTGGTTTAAACAAGCAGTCGAAAAGCCTGATCAGGTTGTTTGGACAGATCCATATATTGATGAAGCAACGAAAAAAGTGATTGTCTCAGCCACGAAGGCGATTGTCAAAAATGGAAAGGTCATTGGAGTCGCTGGACTTGATTTGAAGCTCTCCTCCATTCAATCTTATATAAATGAACAAGAGATTCCTTATAAAGGGACCGCTTTCTTAGTTGATAACACAGGCACCATTTTGGCGCATCCAACACAGCAAGGAAAAAACATATCAAAGGTCGCCTCTGTGAAAAAAGCGCTTGACAACTCAGGTATTGATGACAGCAAAGAACTGACGGTCATATCTAAAATCAAAGAAGCCGATTGGACGGTTGGCGTGAGCTTTGAGAAAAAGAAACTGCTTTGGATTACAGAACAAATGAATCAGACAAGTATCATTATATCCGTCATTGCCATTATTCTTGCGATGATCCTTAGCTTCTTATTGGCAAGAAGCATTACAACGCCAATCAAGCGTCTAACAGGGCATGTGCGTAAAGTGTCAGAAGGCGATTTAACAAGTACGCTTGAAGTGAAGTCCAAAGATGAAATTGGTCTCCTCACGAAAAGCTTTAATCAAATGATAGAGGACATTAGGGAGTTAATTGAAAAAGTAAAAGGGGCTTCAGAGCAAGTTGTGACATCAACGGATGAAGTGACCCAAATTTCAAATGAAACCTTGCTGTCGAGCGAACAGATTGCAACGGCCATTCAAGAGGTGGCAACAGGGGCGTCTAAGCAGGCATCAGATGCAGAAACGATTAATGAGAAATCAGAGCATTTGTATGAGAAAGTGCGCCATATGGGTGAGCTTGCCTCACAAATGCAAACCAACTCAAAATCATCTGAAGATGCGAGCTATAAAGGGCTAGATGCACTTGGTGTGCTCGTCCAAAAATCAACAAAAGCGAGCGAAGAATCGAAAAAGGTGGAGCAAATGCTGCTAGACCTTGAGCATAAAACGAAAAATATTGAAAACGTGGTGACAGCGATTTCTCAAATTTCGGATCAAACGAATTTACTTGCACTGAATGCAAGCATTGAAGCAGCGAGAGCTGGAGAAAGCGGAAGAGGCTTTGCTGTTGTTGCAGAAGAAGTTAGAAAGCTTGCTGAACAATCTGCGCAATCAACAAAACACATTAGTGAAACCGTCAAACTCATTCAAGATGAATCGAAGAAGGCGGCTGAAGCGATGACAGTAGCAAGTAAGATGAATGAGGAACAAGGTGACGCCATTAATGCAACAGGCGAGGCGCTGAGCAGCATCACAATGGAAATGCAGGCACTTGTCGGATCAATCGACAGTATTCATTCACAGATCAATGAAATGACAGAAGAACAACAGAAGATGAGTGACTCCATTCAAAGTATTGCGGCAATTTCTGAAGAATCTGCAGCTTCAGCTGAGGAAGTGCATGCGTCTACAGATGAACAAGTTCAAGCGTTAGAAAGAACGAAAACTTCGACTGAACTGCTGAACGAATCAAGCCAGGCGCTCCATCAGGCGGTTGACCGATTTAAAGTGTAATCAAGCAGAAAGGAACCTTGCGACGTGAGCAAGGTTCTTTTTGTATGATAAAATAAAGCAGAGGAGGTGTTGACATGAATGTCAATTTATCTGGAAAAAAAGCATTGGTCGCTGCAAGCAGTCAAGGTATCGGAAAAGCGATTGCCTTTGCTCTAGCAAAAGAGGGAGCAGAAGTCATGCTTTCAGGAAGACATGAGCACACGCTGAAAGAAACGGTGAAAGAACTATCTCCGCTTGTAAAAGGAAAGCTGACTTATCAAGTATGTGATGTGTCTGACGCGCAGCAAATCAAGGCGTTAGTTCAAGCGGCAGCTGGTGATGAGAAGTGCTTAGACATTCTTGTGAACAATACAGGCGGTCCTAAAACAGGGACACTTGAAACCTTAACAGATGAAGACTGGATGGAATCATTTCAGCTTCATTTACTCAGTTATATTCGATTATTAAAAGAGGCCTTGCCTTATTTGAAAAAACGCGGTGCACGCGTGTTAAACATTGCGTCTATGTCAGTAAAAGAACCGATCCCAGGCTTGATGCTGTCAAATACGTTTAGACCGGCTATTGTCGGCTGGACAAAAACAGCCGCTCAGGAGCTTGCCAAGGATGAAATTTTGATCAATACGTTAGCCCCTGGGAAAATTGAAACAGACCGCGTCAAACAGCTCGACAAGCACCGCGCGCAGGCAGAGCACCAAACGGTTGAAGAAATCAAAGCACAGGCTGAACGTACGATTCCGCTTGGCCGTTATGGACAGCCAGAGGAATTTGCAGCATATGCAGCCTTTCTTTTATCTGAAGCCAATACATATATGACAGGTCAAACACTTATCATTGATGGTGGATTGACAAAGTCTCTTTAAGGAGGAACAAGTGATGACACAAATCAAAACAGTTGGTTTTATTGGAATTGGTGTAATGGGACGCAGTATGGCTGAACATTTAATGGATGCAGGTTATGAAGTTCTCGTTTATACAAGAACAAAAGCGAAAGCAGATGCACTCATTCAAAAAGGCGCATCATGGAAGCCGGAAGTGAAGGAAATTGCACAACATGCAGATGCTGTCATCACAATGGTAGGATATCCATCAGATGTAGAAGAAATCTATTTAGGTGAAGAGGGGCTTGTGGCACATGCTACGCCTGGTACTTATCTGATAGATATGACGACATCGAAGCCTCAGCTGGCAAAAGAAATTGAAGTGAAAGCGAAAGAAAAAGGGCTGTTTGCATTAGATGCACCAGTTTCTGGCGGAGACGTAGGTGCAAAAAATGCAACGCTTGCGATTATGATTGGCGGAGAAAAATCAGCCTATGAAGCGTGTTTGCCCTTATTTGAGAAAATGGGCGAAAACATTCAATATCAAGGACCTGCAGGAAGCGGCCAGCATACCAAAATGTGTAACCAAATTGCGATTGCAGCAGGCATGGTAGGTGTCGCAGAGGCTATGGCCTATGCCGAAAAATCAGGACTTGATCCAGAGCACGTGCTCAAAAGCATCACAACGGGTGCGGCAGGAAGCTGGTCCTTGTCAAACCTTGCACCAAGAATGTTGAAAGGTGATTTCGAGCCAGGGTTCTACGTGAAGCATTTTATTAAAGATATGGGCATTGCACTTGAAGAAGCAGAGCTGATGGGAGAAGAGATGCCTGGGCTCTCACTTGCGAAGTCACTTTATGAGAAGCTGCGTGAACAGGGCGAAGAAAATAGCGGCACACAAAGTATATATAAATTATGGGTGAAATAAAAAAGCCTGTCCTACTTCGGGACAGGCTTTTTAGATAACTTATTTTCCGATGAATTGCTGTGTCCAGTAGTTGCCAGATTTCACATAACCAACACCGATATGTGTATAGTTTTTGTTTAAGATATTGGCTCTATGACCTTCACTGTTCATCCAAGCAGTCACCACTTCTTGTGGAGATCTTTGACCTTGGGCAATGTTTTCACCCGCTGTTTTGTAAGTGATCCCGAATTTCTTCATTTGATCAAATGGAGATCCGTAAGTTGGGCTTGTATGAGAGAAATAGTTTTTATCTTTCATATCTTGAGATTTTGCACGAGCAGATTTGCTTAGCTTTGAATCAACAGAAAGTGCTTTTAATCCTTGCTTTGCACGCTCTTTGTTTGTAAGCTCAACGACTTCTTTTTCAAATGCATTCAAGCTGCTGTCTGCTTTTGCTGTCGTTGTGTCTTTTTGATCAGCTTTTGTATTGTTGTTTGTATTTTGTTTTGCTGGCGCACTTGGTTTAGAAGCAGTAGGTTTTTTCACTGATTCTTGTTTTTGTTCATTTTTTGCTTTGTTTACTTCTTTCACCACTTTTGTGCCAGTAACAGGTTGACCGCTTTTGATCAGCTTGTTTAAAAGAGCTTCGATCTCTTTTTGATTCGACTTGCTTAGCTTGTTTACATCTGAAGAGATATGTAATTTTGTAGCTAATGTATGAAGATCAATGGTTTGATGCTGTACATGTATTACTTGTTTCAGGTTAAGCTCCTTCGCATCAGCTGAATGTCCCCCAGTGAACGTGATGAGTGCAGCAGCCGTTAGCGCTGAAAAAAAGAATGATTTCTTCTTCATATTGTAACTCCTCCTAAAATCTTTGTTTTGTTTTCTCACAGAAAATCATAACATGGACTTTTTGTTATAAACGTACCAGCATCCTCCATTGACAATGCCTGTTTGTCATTTTTGTTAAAGTCACAAAAAAACCCGCCTCATATCAAAGGATAGGGAATTCTTCCATTTAATGAAAACGACATAAACATACCAATATTTTAAAGTGTTAGTATATTTTTTTGCATAATAGGGATTGACAGCTTTTTTTCACTTGTTTCGCTGTAACAACTATTACAAAAGTGTTACAATAATGAGTGGTAATTGTAAAAGATTGAAAGGATGAGAGGAGCTACATAAGTGGGAGAGAAACAGCATCAAGGTGGTGCCGAGCAGAAAAAATTCAAGCGCCGGAACGCCTGGAGGATTAATCTCTTTTTCTTCGCTGTCTTTAGTTTGTTTGCTGTGCTTGTGATCAAGCTTGGTGTGCTGCAAATCGTCAATGGTGAGGATTATAAAAAGCAGGCTAACCGAACAGAGGTCAAAACAGCATCATACCCTTCTCCGAGAGGAAAAATGTATGACGCGAGAGGAAGAGTCGTCGTTGATAATGAAAGTGTACCTGCCATCGTTTATACATCAGAAAGCGGTGTGAAAGCGAAGGATAAGATTAAGGTAGCAAGAAAACTTGCGACTTATATAAAAATGGATACTGATTTTTTGAGAGAGCGTGACATTCGAGATTTTTGGCTGGCAAGCCATCCGAAAGAAGCGGATAAGCTCATTTCAAAAGCAGAGCAAAAGAATCTTAAAGCAAAAGATGTCTATCCGCTTCAAGTAGAGCGCGTGCCTAAGAAAGAAGTTAAGGCGATCGAAAAAGATGCAGAGGAAAAAGCAGTTGCAGCGATCTATCGTCGATTTACAGGCGGATATGCCTTTGAGCCTCAAATCGTGAAAGCAATGGACCCCAATGAAGAGAAAAAAGGGGACGAAAAAGTTGCTTTACTCGATGAAACAAAAGAGTCAAAGCAGACATCATCTGTGAGTTTGACCTATGAAGAGATTTCACTTGTGTCAGAGCATCTTGATGAACTGCCTGGTGTGAATGTCATCAATGATTGGACAAGAAAATATCCGTATGAGAAGACCCTTTATAATGTACTTGGCGGTGTGACCACACCAGAGCAAGGGATTATAAAAGAGCGTGAAGATTACTATATGGCAAGAGGCTACTCACGTAATGACCGAGTAGGGAAGAGCTATTTAGAGTATCAATACGAGGATTTTCTGAACCCGGAGAAAGCGACTGTTCAATATACTCAGGTTGGCGGGAAGCTGCTCGATGAAATCAAGCGGACAGAGGGACGAAGAGGACTTGATCTTGCACTGACATTTGATATGGAGCTGCAAAAGGAAGTCGACAAGATCGTCGAATCAGAGCTTAGATCCGCTAGTGCGAGAAACTATATGATGGACCGTGCATTTGTCGTGATGATGGACCCTAACACTGGGGATGTTCTTGCGATGTCTGGCAAGAAAATGGACGGCAGAGACGTCACTGATTATGCCATCGGAACATTTACGACCCAGTACGAAATGGGCTCTGTTGTCAAAGGAGCTACTGTACTTGGCGGTTATCAGGACGGAATGTCGCACAACCAATCCTATATGGATACACCGCTCTATTTTGCAGGAAGTGGTGGAAAGCCGAAACAGTCATACAAAGTTCTTGGATGGGTCAATGATCTTCAGGCTCTCCAAAAAAGTTCCAACGTCTACATGTTCCAAGTAGCGATGAGAATGGCGGGCATCATTTATCAAAAGGATGGTCCGTTACCGGCAAGACCTGAGCACTTGCAAAAAATGAGAAACTACTATGCGCAATTTGGTCTTGGCGTGAAAACAGGGATCGATTTGCCGCAGGAATCAAGCGGGATGCAGACGCATCCGAAGACGGTCGGCGGACTTTTGCTCGATGAAGCAATTGGCCAGTATGACACGTATACACCGCTTCAAGTTGCCCAGTACATGTCAACGATCGCTAATGGAGGAAATCGCGTTCAGCCAAGAGTGGTGAAAAGCGTTCACCTTCCAACAAAGAAGGATGAAGTAGGCCCAGTCGTGAAAAAATATGAGCCGAAGGTATTGAACACGATTAACAACTCGAAAGCAGATATTGACCGCGTCAAAATGGGACTGAAAATGGTCACATCGACCGGCGGTACTGCCGCAGGCCGTTTTGGTCAGCATGATGTCTCAGGAAAAACAGGGACGGCCCAAACCTTTTACTACGGTGCCAACCGCAGCTGGTGGGGAAACCCCACTTACAATTTAACCTTTGGAGGATATTATCCATCGTCCAATCCAAAAGTAGCTTTTAGTGTCGTGACACCTTATGTCTCAGACAAAGATTCCGTCATTAAAACCATCCCAAGTAAAATTATTGATAAGTACGTTGAATTACAAAAGAAATACGAAAAGCAGTAAACAGCAGAGAGCACATCAAGAGAATGTGCTCTTTTTTGCTGAAAATATGGACGTTTCCCTCGATGACGGAAGGAAAATACGGGTTTTCTAGCGAATCTTTTTTATACATCAATCTAAGGACAACCCTAAAAAATGAAAAGGAGGGTCGGACGACGATGGAACAAAAAATGAAAGATTCGAATCAGCTTTATTCGAATATCGATTTACATGCCGTTCTTTCTTCTAATGGCCGCTTTCTCTACATTTCTTCTAACTGTAAGCAGCTTTTGCTTTATGAACAAAAGGATTTACTAGGGTGTTTTTTGAAAGACTTTGTTCATACCGAAGATCAATTTCTCGTCGAGAGTTATTTCTACAATCAGCACATGCTAGAGATTTCCCACTTTAGGCTGCTTAGAAGTGACCTAACAGCTGTATGGATTGAAGCTAGTATTGATTTTGTTGCTTGTGATGCGTTAGACAGTGAATTAAGTAGAGAAATGATCCTAAAAATGAGGGTGCTGGACGCTGAACCGCAAAAAGCAGCATTTCAAACAACATCAGAAGTGTCAGAACAGTCGTTAGGCAGTCTGCCGGCTTTCCAACATGTCAGTGAAGCTGAACAATTGATTGCCATGCTGCCAAATCCGTTATGTATTACGATTTTAGGGGAAATTGTTTATGCGAATGATGCGATGCTTCAATTAATGGGGGTAAGTACAAGAGATGACATGATCGGCAAAACTGCATTTGACTTTATTGCTGAGGAGTACCATGACATTGTGAGAAGCCGAATTACAAGGCTGCAACAAGGTCTTCCAGTCGGAATGATTGAACAGATATGGAAGCGGAAAGATGGAAGCAGCATCCATATCGAAGTGAAGTCATCACCAACGATCTATCAAAGTCAGCGGGCAGAGCTTTTGCTGTTAGTAGACATCTCATCCCGTAAGAAATTCCAAACCGTTCTGCAAAAAAGCCGGGAGCGTTATCAGCTGCTCATCCAAAACTCCATTGATACGATTGCGGTCATTCACGATCACAAATGGGTGTTTATGAATGAATCAGGCATTAAATTATTTGAAGCCGAGCATTACGATAAATTAATAGGAAAAGATATTTTCCATCAAATCCATTCCTGTGACCAGCAAAAAGTGAAAAAAAGCATATCACGTATTATTGAAAGAGCATCAGATTCTGAGATTGTCACGATGAGCTGTCATACGTTTAAACACAAACTGATTTATACAGAAATGGTGTGTATCCCAACTACATTTTTTGGAGAAACAGCCGTTCAAATTATTTTAAGAGATATATCCGAACGTAAGCAGACAGAAGAGCTCATGCTCCGGTCTGAAAAATTATCGATCGCAGGTCAATTGGCTGCGGGCATTGCACATGAGATCAGGAACCCATTGACTGCCATCAAAGGCTTTTTGCAGCTCATTAAACCGAAAACGAAAGATCGGGATCAATATTTCGAGATTGTTTTCTCTGAACTGAGCCGGATAGAAATTATCTTAAGCGAGCTGCTCATGCTGGCAAAACCGCAGCAAACGGCATCGATGCAGACACTTGATTTGAAAAAAATCATCAGCGAAGTCACGGCTTTATTAGAAACACAAGCGAACTTAAATGGCATTTTAATGAACACGAGTGAAATAGAAGAGGATCTCCTGATGAACGGGGATCAAAATCAGCTCAAGCAGGTGTTTATCAATTTAATCAAAAATGCCGTAGAATCCATGCCGGACGGAGGGAAGGTTGACATTACGGCCAAAGCAGAAAGAGATGGAATTCACGTCACCATTCGTGATGAAGGGGTTGGCATTCCTGAATCGGTCATGAAGCGAATAGGAGAGCCCTTTTTAACGACAAAGGAAAAAGGGACTGGACTTGGCCTTATGGTGACATTTAATATTTTAGAAAATCACAACGGGACGATCCGTGTGGATAGTCATCCCGAAAAGGGCACCGTATTTCACATCATGTTTCCTGCAAAATAAAAACAACGGCAGGAGAGCCGTTGTTTCAGTCTGTTAAATGAATAGAACGCTTTTCAAGAACGAATTGTTCTAGGCGGTCAAGTCCTTCTTTCAGTGTTTCAAGTGAATAAGCATAGGATAGACGCACATACCCCTCGCCGAGTGGAGAGAAAGCAGACCCTGGTACGACAGCAAGTCTTGTACTTTCTAACAGCTCCATACAAAAATCAAAGGAACTCATCCCAAACGATTCAATGGATGGAAAAATATAAAAAGCGCCAGAAGGCTTAATGACCGGAAGCCCCATAGAAATGAGCCGATCGTATACATAATCGAGCCTTTTCTTATATTGCTCTCTCATGATGAGTGCATCATCCACACCATTTGTCACAGCTTCAAGTGCCGCCTTTTGTGAGACAGCCGAGGCACAAGACACGTTATATTGATGTACTTTTAATACATGTTTAGCAATTGGAGCTGAAGCAAATAAAAAGCCAATTCTCCAACCAGTCATGCTATGAGACTTAGACAGTCCGTTAATCACAATGGTCTGTTCCTTTAAGAAAGAAGCGATTGAATGATGCGGCCGGTCAAATGTCAGCTCGCTATAGATTTCATCGGATAAAATAAAGATGTCTTTTCCTTCAAGGAGCTGGGCAATCTCTTTCAATTCTTCTTCTGAAAGCGTGACACCAGTTGGATTTGAAGGATAAGGAAGCACAACACACTTTGTTTTTTCCGTTAATGCATCCTCAATCAGCTTGGCATTTAATTTAAAGCCAGCATTCGTTGTGTCGATATGTACGGGCTTCCCCCCGCACATTCGAATGATCGGTTCATAGCCAGGGTAGACAGGTCCAGGTAAAATCACTTCATCACCCTCTGACAAAATGGTTCGAAACGCAGCATCAATCGCTTGACTTGCACCTGTCGTCACAATGATCTCTGACTCTGCATCATAATCAAGGTTGACTTTCTTCTTGATGTAGTGCTGGATTGCTTGTCTTAGCTCTAGGAAACCAGCATTATGAGTGTACGAAGTGAAATTCTCGTCAATGGCTGCTTTTGCAGCTGTTTTGACATGATGCGGCGTATAAAAATCGGGCTGGCCTATCGTCAAAGATACGACATCCTCATATGACGATACGAGATTTGAAAATGTTCGAATGCCTGAAATTTCAATATCCTTTACTCTTGGATTCAGCAAATGCTCCATTTCTCATCACCTTAAAAATTTATGTTTTTATCCTATTTTACCATTCACTGCATAAATGTCACCTGCGAAAGGCACTGGATATCATTATCTGTAGTCTATTCTCCTATTCATCACAGCATGAGTGATATATTGAAGAAAGAGCAACATTTATTATAGCGTAACCTCACGAGAAAATACAGGCTGCGATAACATGATTAGAAAACGGCAAAACGGTGTAAACTGAAAGAACGTGAGAATCAGGGTCATGGGAATTGCTTTCATAGACATACGATCTCCTAAAGGAGGACGATAAATGGAACAATCAGCGAAGACATCAAAAATAGCGTTTCTATCCGTGATGAGTAACACATTTGTTGTCATCTTAAAAATCATTGTAGGTCTGCTCACTGGATCTGTTGCGGTTTTATCAGAAGCCATTCATTCTTTTCTCGATTTAATGGCATCTTTTATTGCATTTATCTCTGTTCGTATTTCAAGAAAGCCAGCAGATTCTAAACATCCTTATGGACATGGAAAAGTCGAAAATATTTCTGGAACGATTGAGACCTTACTGATTTTCGTTGCGGGCATTTGGATCATCTACGAATGTGTTCACAAATTAATGCATCCAGAGCCAGTCAAGCTGCCTGTACTTGGCATTGTGGTGATGCTATTAGGCGCGATCATCAACTTTATCGTATCGAAGGTTGTGAACAAAGAGTCGGAAAGGGTCCATTCTGTCGCCATGAAATCGAATGCATTGCACCTGTTAACAGATGTGTATACGTCATTAGGGGTCGCATTCAGTTTATTGCTTGTCGCATTAACCGACTGGTATTTCTTAGATCCGATCATTGGAATGATACTTGCTCTCTTTATTATGCGTGAAGCATTTAAACTCATGAAAGAAGCCTTCCCGCCGCTCGTAGACGCCCGGCTAACGCCCGAGGAAGAACAATCGATCGAAGCAATCATTCAAGGATTCAGTCAAGAATTCATCGAATATCATGACTTTCGAACAAGACGATCCGGTGCAGAGGAATATATTGATTTTCATTTGATTGTAGATGGCAAGACAACGATAGAAGATGTTCATCAATTATGTGATCGAATTGAAGAGAAGATTCAGCAAGAATTTCCGCATGCACAAATCTTTATTCATGTAGAACCTGAAAGTGAAAGAAGCACGCAAACGTAAAAAGGCGATCAACCAACTTAGGTTGTATCGCCTTTTTTACGCTTCATCTATGAAATGAAATCAATATCCATAAGCAGTATCGTAATCTTCATACCAAGAGATATAAGCTGCGTCATCATTTGACAAACCATGCTTCATGTCTAAAAAATCAGCTTCGCAAATATCTTCAATCACAGTCATTTCATTGTTATTTAATAGTACGACAGTTCCCATCATGAACACCTTTCTTTAAAAAATCCTTGACTATTGTACCATGTGAAGAACGATTGTCAACAGCAGAATGGAAACAAGACGAAAATATCACAAAATGTTAAAAAATCAGGAGGTAAAAGAACTAGAAGTACCATGATTTTCACAAATTTTCAGTATTTATTCACATAAATCATTGAGGACGAACTGATCTAAAATATATGTAAAAGTGTAAAGGTACATTGATCTTGCGATATTCATAAGATATAATAACGAATGATTATAAGAAATTTATAGAAAACATACATAATAAAGGAGAAATAGGATGGAAACAAACATAACAGAACCACACATTCAAGAAAAGAAACATCCTGAGCTAGCAGGCGTAGGCTATCGTTTTCTTGCACACCTTTTGGATGGTATCATCATCGGCGTACCATATTCTTTTATCATGTTTATTTTGGCAACACTCTTTTTTGTCTCAAGTCCAGAGGCAGCATTGATGATGGATGACGACAGCTATTACTATTCAACAACTGTTATGACAGATGAGGAATGGGCAGTGATTATGGGACTTATCTTTTTCTATATAGGAGCGATCTTGGTCGGTATTGTGGTGACATGGCTTTATTACGCCATCATGGAATCATCAAAACTGCAAGGAACGCTTGGTAAGATGGCTCTTGGGATTAAAGTGACAAGAGTAACGGGCGAAAAAGTGACATTCGGCCGTGCAACAGGTCGCTTCTTTGCAAAAGGCTTTTTGTCTCCAATCTTATATATTGGCTACATCATTGCCTTTTTCACAGAGAAAAAACAAGCACTTCACGATTTAATTGCAAGTACCATTGTTGTGAAGAAATAATGAAAAAAAGCACCTCTGCTCAATCGTAAGAGGTGCTTTTTGTATAGATTGCTTGTATGGAAGAGGGACGTATGACATAAAATAGAATGATAGTGAAAAATCAGGCAGGGAAGGGAGACAAACGATTGAAAACAGGGAAAAAGACCATGCAGAAAAAAGGGGCAGGCTTCGGGCTGTTTTTGACAGCACCCATTTTGGCCTGGGCATTGTATGACTTTGCAAATACGATATTTTCATCGAATATGATCACCATTTTCTTCCCGTTCTACTTGCAGGAAACAATCGGAGACAGTGCGAGAATGGATCAGATCGCTAGTACATTTATTTCTTATGCAAACGCACTAGCCAGTTTTTTTCTCGTCATTTTCACACCATTATACGGAGTCCTGATCGATCGTACAGGAAAAAAGAAGCGCTATATCACAGTGTTTACTCTAATATGTATAGCTTGTACATTTTTGATGGGGATCTTTGCTGGGATTGATTTCTCAAGCGAATGGTTTGGGCTGCCTGTCTCTTTATTAGTAGTGGTCACCTTGTTTGTGATCGCAAAATTCTTCTATCACTCGAGCCTAGTGTTTTATGACACCATCCTGCCCGATCTTGGGACAAAGGATGAAATACCGCTTATTTCTGGATTTGGCATTGCCGTTGGTTATTTAGGGACACTTGTTGGTCTCACAGTTTATTTACTTGTTGGCAATGACCAATTTCATGAAGCATTTATTCCGACAGCACTATTATTCTTTCTCTTTTTCCTGCCATTTCTCTTTTTTGTAAAAGACCCTCATCCACTGCCGCAGCCAGAGAAAAAGGCGTCATTTTTCAGCGGATATAAAGAAATTATTCGCACGTTTAAAGAGATGAAACATTACAAGCCGGCTTTTATCTTTATGATTGCTTTCTTTTTTATGAATGATGCCTTACAGACAGCGATTGCGATGATGGCGGTGTACGCCAAAATCATCATTGGCTTTACCGCTGGACAATTTATTCTGCTTTATCTTGTGTCGACCATTTCAAGTATCATTGGCTCCTTTTTATTTGGATATATCACAAAAGCGATTGGGGCAAAGCGCTCGATTACAGTCGTGTATGTGATTTTGATCGTTGCCCTGATTCTGGCTGTCACAGCCACAACGGAATGGATCTTCTGGGTGGCTGGCAGTTTATTCGGTATTTCACTCGGCGCAAGCTGGGGGGCATCACGAATATTGATTATCGAGCTGACACCGAAGGAAAAGAGAGGACAGTTTTTTGGTCTCTTCGCATTCTCAGGGAAGGTGTCTTCCATTATTGGACCCATCATTTATGGGTCAGTCACTCTGCTGTTTGCAGAGCACGGAAACCTCGCAAGCCGCCTTGCGCTAGGGTCTTTACTTATTCTTGCAGCGATAGGACTTGTGATTCATCAATTCGTACGAGAGAAAGCGTAAAGAAACGTCAACTTTTTACCTATGCTGCCGATATAAAAAGTACAATCTTATATTGAAGAATAGAGGGATTTCCGTGGCTTTAAACAAACAAGAAATTTTACTTGACTCTGGTACCAATGAATTGGAAATTGTGAAGTTTGAAATTGGTTCAAATCAATTCGGCATTAACGTCATGAAAGTAAGAGAAATCATCCAGCCGGTTGAGGTGACGGCAGTACCGCACTCTCATCAAGATGTAGAAGGGATGATTAGTTTACGAGGCGAGATTTTACCAGTCATCAATCTATTTTCCTTTTTTAATGTCGAGTCAGATCAGTCAGAACAAGAGAAATATATTGTGACTGAATTCAACCAACGGAAATTTGTGTTCCATACAGGAACGGTATCACAAATTCACCGCGTCAGCTGGGAAGAGATTGAAAAGCCAACTGCACTCAATCAAGGGATGGAACGTCATTTGACCGGTATCATTAAGCTTGATGAGAAAATGGTTTTTCTTCCAGATTATGAGAAAATCATTTATGATATTGAATCCGCTTCTGGAGTAGAAACGTATCATATGTTTGACGGTGAGAAAGACGAGAGAAGAACAGGGAAGAAGCTTTATGTCGTTGAAGACTCTCCGCTTCTCATGCGTTTATTAACAAATGAATTAACCGAAGCAGGCTATAAAAACATTGTGACCTTTGAAGACGGGAAACAGGCATATGACCACGTCATGGACCTTGTTAGCAAAGGAATTACTGTGACAGAAGAAATTGATATGATTATTACAGATATTGAAATGCCTAAAATGGATGGTCACCGATTAACGAAACTGTTGAAGGAAAATCCTTTAACAAGTTCCATACCGATTCTTATCTTCTCTTCGTTAATCACTGAAGATTTGCGCCATAAAGGGGAAACAATTGGTGCAGATGATCAAATTAGTAAACCAGAAATTCATCAGCTGATTGAAAAAGTCGATCACTTTATTATCTAAAGGAAAAACCACTCGTCATGAGTGGTTTTTTGTTTAAAAATAACTTTCCCTGAGTCGTTTGAAGACGGGCTTTGTATAATGTGATTTTTGTTTTGTGGCGGTAGGTTTTTCTTTTAAACCGACATACGTTTGAAGCAGTTGCTTTGCTCGGTTTAATGACATATTCGCTTTCGGATTGCGATATGATTGATTTAAATTTCCTAAGTGTGGCAAAAATTCGAAGTCTTCTTTGGTTGGTGGCAGGTGAAAATAATAATCTCCAATTTCAATCAGCACGTCGGACTGTTGTTGACTATATTTGGGATTGTTAGAGAAATGTAGGCCCACTTTTTTTCCTTTACCTTCTTGCAATAGTTTTTGCAGCGCACGTTTTTTCAAAAGATAAAGAAACTTGGGATTTGGTGCGGTTTTAGCATGACGGTTAACAGTATAAATGGCTTTTGCGATGTTTTCTGCTGTAGGTTCTATGTCTTTAGTATGAGCATAATCGTCCATTTTTTCTCTCCTTTGTCTTTCGTCTTCCTGTGCTTAGTATAAATTATACGTTTTTATTAGTAAATTGCAAATAGACTTATTGTGAAAAGCGATAGGATTTCCATTGTTCTTATTTACAATAGCCATTCATGACGGTTCTAAAACGTGTTTGTATATAAAAATGACAGAATGGTGTGCAAAGACACTAGTATCTATCCATCATGATTTTTCTTCAATCTGTTTCAGTTACAAAGAATGCGGCGCTTTTAATTTTCTATATGCTAAAGGTGTCGTATTTTTTATTCTTTTAAACATACTAATAAAATAACTTGTGCTGTTGAAGCCGACTTTGTAAGCAATTTCTGTTATATTGAAGTCTGTTTCTTGAAGCAGGATGAGACTTTGTTGAACTCTATATTCATTCACATAATGTAGAGGTGTCTTCTTTAGAATATCTTTGAAGTATCTGCAGCATTCAGATCGGCTTAGCTGACCTGCTCGAGCGATATCTTGAAGAAGCACCTTTTCGTGATAATGCTGGTGAATCCAATTCAGCATAGGTTTCATCCGTTCATTTTTATCATGCTGCCGTGCATCATATTTTATTTGAAAGCCATTTTGTAATAAACATTTCCACATGGTGATGAGTTGAATGTTGAGTTCAAGCTCATAATATGCTGGAGTTTCATCAATTAATCGCTGAATGGTTTGAATACATTGATAGATATGATTTGGCCAGTGGTCTTTTCGGTTCAATAAAATATAAGGTGTCTGACTCGCATGCATATAAGGATGAACGAAAGTGGTAAATAATTCATTAGCTGTGATGAAATGTGGGGAAACGTTTAGACAAAGATATGTACAAGTTGTCCCATTCGCATCTTTTGCCATATGCAGGCAGCCACAATTGATGAATACGCCATCTCCTTCCTTCAAACATATCGTCTCTTCATTGATGTGAAATTCAGCTTCCCCCTCTAAAATAAAAACAAATTGGAATTCGTCATGCCAGTGAAGAGGGATGTGGCCGCTTCTATGATCACAAATTTTCGTATGATAAAGAGCGATAGACCAGGTCGTAGTAGAATGCTCCGTTAATTCTTTCAAATTGTAGTCAATAAGAAAATGATAGTTGTTCATGGTTCTCCTCAATATTCTTTTATTTTTATGTTCAATTGATATATCAATATGTAACAAAGTGAACTACTATCAACTATATTATCATGATTGTTTGAGAGTTGAGGAGAACGAAATGGATAGAAATAAGGGAATTTTGCTTGTTTTGATTGGTGCCATCTGTTGGGGAGTAGGAGGAACTGTTTCACAAAAATTGTTTCAGCAATATGGGATTTATGTCAATTGGCTTGTGACTGTCAGGCTGCTTATTTCAGGTGGACTGCTTTTATTTGTTCATTTCATGACAAAAGAACGAGCGCAACTAATTGGTGTGTGGAAAAAGAAGAGGACGGCTATGCAAGTCCTTATATTTGGAGTAATGGGCATGCTAGCTGTTCAATATACTTATATGGCATCCATTCAACTTGGGAATGCAGCTGTGGCGACGCTTCTGCAGTATACGGCCCCTGTTATGATTATCATGTATTTAGTACTTCGCCGCCAATCTACTTTTACCAAAAGAGATATGCTGACGGTGTCATTGGCGTTCATGGGCATGTTTCTCTTGTTGACGAATGGTTCTGTTTCAACATTAACCGTTCCATTTGTCGCAGTGGTTTGGGGAATACTGTCTGCTGTAGCGCTTTCGTTTTATACGCTATATCCAATTAATCTGTTAAAAGAATTTGATTCTCTAGTCGTTGTCGGCTGGGCGATGCTGATTGGGGGAGCCGCCCTTAGCTTAGTCCATCCGCCATGGAAGATAAATCTGTCACATTTACCTGTTGAAGCGTATGTATATTTATTGTTTGTTATCATATTTGGTACAATGATCGCTTTTTGGTTTTACATAGAAAGCTTGCAATATTTATCACCGAAAGAGTCAAGCTTAATTGGAAGTGTCGAGCCCCTTGCGGCAGTTGTCACGACTGTTTTTTGGTTAAAGGAGCCATTTGGTTTTTTTCAATGGGCTGGGACAGCTTGTATAGTATACATGATTTTATTCATGGCATTATATCAGCCGAAAAAATGAGAAGGAAGGGTGTTCAAAGAGAGATTTTCATTGCAAGAAGAATTGACTGGATGAAATATATATGAAGTGAACTATTACTTCGTGATAACTACCTATTTAAATAAATGGGTAGTTTCTCAATTTGTATTCATGTTGCGTCTGAAAATTTACCATATGCCAGACAACATGCCCGAACATATGGTTTAATCACATGGCCTATTTCTTATGACTTGAATAAGCGCAGTAGAAGCAACCATTAAAATCAGTTTCATTCGTCATTTGTTTAGCTTCATCAATGGCACTTTCGCCACTCATGTGCAGACCAATCAATTTACGGCTTGCAGCATCACCTAAAAATGCACAATCTTCTGTATGTACAACATATTGACCTTGATCATCTTTTGTATGAATAAAATAATAACTTTTTAGCATACCCCTCACCTCCAACCTGACTATCCTACTATAAAACTTCCAATGATGTAAAGATTTTTAATTAAAAATATTGCAATTTTATACATATTCCTTTTATTTCATACAAAGAAAAATATGTTATAAGATCAAAGTTAATGAGAACAGAAAGGACTGTTTAGATTGAAAGATATGTTAACTCCTTTATTGGTCGCATTTGTCGTTGGAGGCATTGTGTACGTGATAGATGATCGGTCGATTCATCCTTTGGTTCTATTTCTCATCCTATTTATTAGCATTTATGCAGTTGAAAGAATCATTCATTTTGCTTCCAATCATTTCGATGAGCAGAAAAAATAAGTGCCGTTTGTGTTTCAGTCATGCAAAAAGGACTTTCTATAGAAGAAAGTCCTTTTTGCTTCATTTATTGCGCTCCCTGACCTTTTAGTTCACGCTGCACGTCTAAGTCGTCAGCTTCTCTGCTAAACTTTGGCAGTGTAAAGAAGTAAAAAAGGAAAACGAGTAAAATAATAACGCCCATTCCGTAATAAATATAAGAAACGTTTGTAATGAGTTTTGGAAATAGTACCGCAATCAAACCTAATGTCATGGATTGAGCAAACATGGTAAGTGGGTCAACCCAGCCTGACACACGTCCCATCAGACGAGGGTGGACGATTCTCGGCAGCCAGCCGCCAATGACAATGTTGACTGGGCCAATACATGTACCAATGACAAACGATGTGACATAAAACAACCATAGTGTGTGGGTGGAACCAAGTACAAAAATCAGAATGCCTGCAACCAAAATTGGAAGTGACATGAGATATTGCATCTTTACTTTTTTAGCGAGAACAGAGCCCATTAAGCTGCCAACAAGTAGACCGGCACCGATCGCGATTGTAAAGAATGATGTATGCAGTTCAAAATGGTCCGGTGAAAGGCCATATTTCATTGTAAACATCGGAAGTACAGCAAATGCGCCATTGACTAGACCAAAAACAAAAAAGCCAAAAATTAAAGAAGCCAATAATTTATTTTTTATAATGTAAAGAATGCCTTCTTTAAAATCTTTTAGAGACGTTTTAATGGTCATGCCTCTCCAGCCTGCTTGTCCATTTGGCTGACGTGCTTCAATTGGAATGTTACATGTACGAATCAGGATGCCTGACACAATAAAACTGATCAAATCAATGGTAATGGCACCGTGAAGTCCAATTGTCTTATACATAATCGCACCGATTCCAACACCAAATACCATGAATAAACTAAACAGCATTTGATTTAAGCCAGCGGCTTTTGCATATTGATCTTTATTTAAAATCGCCTGAACGAGAGAGGCTTCAGCTGGATAGAAGAACTTCGTAATGGCACTTCGTATAAACAAGATCAAGAAAATAAGAGGTAGTGAATTGAAATAAATAACAATGAATAAAACAATCGTCAGCCCAGCTCGTATCCAATCGCAATTCTCTGCGACTTTTTTACGATCAAAACGATCTGCTACGACACCGACCATAAAAAAGACAAAGATCGTTGGAAGTGAATACATGAGCTCTGCTAATGTGGCGTAGGCGGGCTGATGACTAAAATGATCGAGCAAATAAAAGGCAAACGCCATATTGCCTACTGTTGTCCCCATTTGCGAAGCAAGTGCTGCAAAAAAGAGACGAACAAAATTTCTGTTTTTAAAAATATCCATAAATACGCTCCTTAACCTGAAGATCCCACTTTATATCATATAAAATTTTAAGCATTCATACAATTGATTTCTCCTACTGGCTAATGGTCACAGGTGTTCCATTTGGAACGATTGAAGCAAGTTCGATGACATTCTGATTATACATACGAATGCATCCTCTAGACACAGCTTTACCAATTGAAGACGGGTTATTCGTACCGTGGATGCCGTAATGAACTTTCGAGAGGCTTAGCCAATAGGCGCCAAAGGGACCTCCTGGGTTTGGCTGTCTGTTCACAATATAATAAGAACCTGTCGGTGTCATATTTAAAATTCTTCCTGTTGCAATCGGATAAGACCGAATCAGCTCTGATCCAGAAAACAAGACGAGACGTTTGCTTGAAATCGAAACAGAAATGCGGTAAGGGATCGTATTAGGATCGGGCAGACCAGGAATGATAATGACCTCATTTTGTAACGGCTCTCGGCCTTGCAGTGAAGGGTTTGCAGCCTTTAAAGCTTCTGTTGTTGTTCGAAAATCAAGCGCTATAGAAGCAAGCGTTTCTCCGCGTTTTACCGTATATCGCAGCACCAAAGGACACTCCTTTTGCTCAAATAAAAGAAGCCATGATGCCTGTCACTCAATCTATATATGGACGGAATCAGGCTAAGGAAGGTTTCTCCTAACATTTGTCATGAGAAAGATCTTTGATTATCTATATGCAAAAAGAAGCGGTTTGGCTTCTGTCTAAATGCGAGAAGAGAGGGTGAAAAAGGTTAATTCAGGTTTGGCTAAAAATCGAAGCGGCAGTCTTGTTGTCCCAAGTCCGCGGTTGACATAGATTCGGTGCTGATAACTTCCGTATAAACCTTCCACATATGTATGGCCAAAAGGTGCTGTGAGAATGGGTCCGTAGAAAGGAAGCTGCACCTGTCCGCCATGGGTATGTCCAGAAAGCTGCAAGTTAATGGGGGTTGTATCCAGCTCCAATGCTGCATCAGGCTCATGTACGAGCAGCAAGGTAAATAAATCAGATGATACTTCTCGCTTAATCAGGTCATAATCCGGCACACTCATCATCAGGTCATCCATTGTAGCAATCTGAATATGCGCCCCTTTTTTTTCTAATGGAAACACATCATTTTTACATATTGTAAAGCCGCATTCTTTCATCGTATTCTCATAAAGATCAATGCCAAATGGTCCGTAGTCATGATTACCGCATATCGCGAGCTTACCAAACGGGGCATGGAGCTCAGTCAAATAGGCTTTCGCTTTTTCATGCTCTTCAATTGATGCTTGAAAATCAACGAGATCACCTGTGAACACAATGAGGTCTGGAGACTCAGCGTTGATTTGCTGGACGACGGATTCTAATTCCTTCGCAGGAAATGTATCACTTAAATGAACATCACTAAATTGAGCAATTTTAAACTGGTCAAATGAAGCTGGAAGCTGAGCATCTCGAATGGTCATTGACACGGTATCGATCATGCGTGGTTCGATGTATCTGGCATATCCGTATCCACATGTTGTAGCTAAAAAACCGAGAATGCTCGCGCCAGCTGCTCCTTTTAAAAACTGTCTGCGAGAAAGTTGCTTCATATAAGACTCCTTTATAAATAAAATTAAGTATAGCATCATATTTAAAGAATCTCCCATATGGTGCATCTAGGGTCAATCATGATATGATAGAAAATAATGAATGAATAGTCATTCAAAACCACAGAGGGGGAGAACAAATGACGAAACAAACAGTGATTGTCACAGGGGGATCAAGCGGAATGGGGAAGGCGATGGCTGTCCATTTGGCACATGAAGGCTGGAATGTCGTGATTACTGGAAGAACAGAAGAAACGTTAGAAAAGGTAGCAAATGAAATAAAACAAAATGGCGGCTCGATCGCTTACTTCCAAATGGATGTACGAAACCCAGAGGATGCCGATCAAATGGTCAAGTTTGCGGTAGATACATTTGGAGATGTGGACGCTCTGATTAACAATGCTGCAGGAAACTTTTTAGTTCCAGCAGAAAAACTATCTCCTAACGGCTGGAAGGCTGTCATTGATATTGTATTAAATGGAACATTTTTTTGCAGTCATGCAGTGGGCAATTACTGGATTCGTCAAAAGAAAAGGGGAAGTATGGTCAATATGGTGGCGACCTATGCATGGGGTGCTGGTGTAGGTGTGGCGCATTCAGCGGCAGCAAAGGCCGGTGTTTTATCTCTCACTCGAACGCTTGCAGTGGAATGGGGTAAGCAATATCGAATTCGCGTTAATGCCATCGCGCCAGGTCCAATCGAGAGAACAGGCGGTGCGGATAAACTATGGGAGTCGGAAGAGGCAGCGCAAAGAACAGTAGATAGTGTTCCACTTGGCAGACTTGGTACACCAGAGGAAATTGCAAAGCTTGCAAGCTTTTTATTATCTGAACAAGCGTCTTATATAAATGGAGATTGTATCACAATGGATGGGGGGCAATGGCTCAACCAATCCCCATTTTGAATGACGATGTAAGACCTGCTTTTGATGTGTTATAATCACACAAAGAGAGAAGCAGGTGATGAAAATGGTCGATCCATTGGATATTTTAACGAATATTGAAGATGTTTTCCCGCACTATCAAGCGATATTCAGTGCGGAAGAGCAAAAAGTGATAGGCTATGAGGTTTTAGGAAGAATGAAGCTCGAGTCTGAAACAGTTAGCCTAGGCTCCTTCTTTACGGATTCATCTATTCCTGACGAATATAAAGTGGAAGTAGATCATAAAGTACTGACGCAAGCACTCGATCTTTTCACAACAGCAGATGATGATTTGCTCATTTTTATTAATCATGATGCCAATATCCTGATGCTTGATCATGGTGAAAGCTTTTTAGAACTCTTGAAGCAATATGAAGCAAGGGGCATTCAGCTTAATCGGTTTGTTATCGAATTTACAGAGCATACGTTTAGCGGCGATATTGAACAGCTTTACCATACGTTAACGTATTTTCGTACATATGGTATTAAAATCGCCATTTCGAATATCGGAAAAGAAAGCAGCAATCTTGACCGGATTGCCTTGCTCTCACCCGATCTATTAAAAATAGATTTACACGCATTAAGGGCATCGGCTCCTTCTCCTTCCTATGAATATGTCTTGTACAGCATTTCATTGCTTGCGAGAAAAATAGGGGCGGCTTTAATTTATGAAGACATTGAAGCAAATTTTCAGCTGCAATATGCTTGGAGAAATGGCGGCAGATACTTTCAAGGGTTCTATCTTCACGAGCCGGCGGCGGAATTAATTGACCGCAATAAACGAAAAGATCAGCTGAGGGAAGAATTCCAGCAATTTATTGCGCATGAGAAAAAGAAACTACAAACTGTCTACGAACATTCTGAAACATTTTATAAGCGAGTTCACCAAGCTGTCACGACCTTAAAAAAATCATGCACTACAAATGATGAACTCATCCAAAAGCTGGCATTAGAATTAACGGATTGCAGCTTTCGGATTTATATGTGTAATGAAGAAGGCTTTCAAATCACTGGAAATGTGTTTAAAAAAGAAAAAGAATGGTTGTTCCAGCCTGAATATATCGAGAAAAACTGGAGCTGGCGTCCTTATTTCCTAGCAAATATTCTCCAAATGAGAATGAGCGGGAAAGGATTTTTCAGTGATATTTACAGCGATTTAGAAACTGGTGAGAGGATACGTACGTTTTCTTACCCGTTAGAGGGAGATATGTATTTATTTATAGATCTTCCGTATGCCTATTTATATGAGCAAGATGGATTAATTTAAAAGCACAGAGTGAAGATTATATTAGCCATTTATTAACAATCTGAGTAGCCTTTTAGGCTGCTTTTTTTGATTGAAAAAAAGAAATAAAAAATGGTTGACAATGAAACTGATAATCATTATCATTTAGTTATGGAGAGAAGCTACTCTCTGTTCCCCAACCCCTCTATCAGATCAAGATCCAAAAAACTTGGCGCTACCCCCGCCAAGTTTTTTTTGTGCTTTTCATCTTTGCCTCATGCATAGGACAGCCCAATCCTTCCATACATCTTAAGTGATGACAGTTAGACGGTAGGAGGGAACGTCATGATCAAACGTGACAAGCGGCTGCTGATTGATTTGCCAAGACCAGATCACCCAGATGCAAATGGTGCTGCTGCTGTGCAAGAATTACTCGGCGGAAAATTCGGCGAAATGTCAACATTAAATAATTACATGTTTCAATCCTTTAACTTTCGAGGAAAACGAAAACTCAAACCGTTTTATGACCTCGTATCCAGCATTACGGCTGAAGAATTCGGTCATGTAGAACTTGTGACCACAGCTGTGAATCTTATGATTACAGGGACTACCCATGGCGGAGATCCAGATACGACACCGATGAAAGCGGCTGTCGATAAACGAAATACACAGCATTTTATTCAAACCGCTCAAACAGGCTATCCGTTTGATTCCATGGCAAAACCTTGGACCGGGGAGAATGTGTTCTCAAGCGGAAACCTGATTCTTGACCTCCTTCATAATTTCTTCCTAGAATGCGGAGCACGTACGCACAAAATGCGCGTATATGAAATGACAGATCATCCTACAGCAAGAGAGATGATCGGTTATTTACTCGTCAGGGGCGGAGTGCATGTTGTGGCATATGCAAAGGCGCTTGAGGTAGCCACAGGTGTAGATGTAGGAAAGATGCTGCCAATCCCAAACCTCGACAACAAATACTTTGATTCAGCGAGGAAATTTGAAGATCAAAATGTTCATACAAAGCTGTATACATTTAGTGATACGGATTACAAGGACATTAATAAGATTTGGAAAGGCAGTCATCCGATTGATGGAAAACCGCTCACAGTGATTGAGGGCACCCCGCAAGGAGCACCTGTGCCAGATTATAGAGAATTACCGGAAGAGTTTGCCCCAGGCATTTCCAAAGAGGATTTTGACGAAATTGCCAAACGTCTGATGAGGTCTGCGGGTTTATAAAAACATGGTGCATGAGATTAGAAAAAAGACTCAAACTAAAAAAACAGATTCTTTTTCTTTTTTTGAATTCAAGAGGAAAAATATCATCTGAGAACACTTTATGGTATGATGCTTTGTAGGACTTGTGTATAATCAATACGGGTTCATCTTGAGTTGTTTTTTTGAAAGGAGTCTTTTTTTAGAATGTCACAATTAATGGGTATCATTACAAGGCTGCAAAGTCTTCAAGAGACAGCAGAAGCTGCAAACGAACCGGCACAGCGTTATTTCGAAGTGAACGGTGAGAAAATCTGTAGTGTTAAGTATTTCGAAAAGAATCAAACGTTTGAATTGACTGTTTTTCAACAAGGGGATAAGCCAAATACTTTCCCATTTGACAACATTGATATGATTTCGATTGAGATTTTTGAGCTTTTACAATCCTAAGCTGAATCGTATGAAATGTTTTTTCTAAGGATTCCTTCGTTTATTTGCGGCAATATACATGTGTCATGATTGGCGCAGTGTACAAATGGAAGATGATCATTCAGCGCATATTTCGGATAAGAGACCATTAAAAAGGAGTTCCTTTCTGTGAGTGATTCTTTTTACTACAATCTTTCTGAAGATCATTTAGCGTTTTCTGATGTCGTCATGAGAATGAAAGACTTTATTCGAAAAGACCCTAGATCCGCCTATGTGTTATCAATTGGTACGGACTCTCAGGTCAATCAAAATGTCACAAGATTTATGACTGCAATTCATCTCCACCGGATTGGCAAAGGGGCTTGGGGCTGCCTCACGCAACAAGTGATCAGCAGACCTGTGCAAAGCCTTAGAGAAAAAATTTCATTAGAGACAGCGTTTAGCCAAAAGGTATGTGCAGACATCCTTGAGGGGCCTTTAACAGAACTGATGGATTTGCTTCTTCCGTTTGCTGAGGAAGGGGCAGACCTCCGTTTTGAAGCCCATCTGGATATTGGCAAAAAAGGAAGTACAAAAGATCTGATCCAGGAAATGACCGGAATGATCACAGCTATGGGAATTGAAGCTAAAATAAAACCCGACTCATACGCAGCATTTTGCTATGCCAATCGATACACAAAATAAATTCCGTCATTTTTCTCCAAACCTTGTCGAAACGTGCGGTTGACGATTCGATTCTAGTTCCTTATTCTAGCTGTATAGAGAGGAAGCAGACATTCAAAAGCCTGCTAATCAATATAAAAGCATATATGAAACAGGGGGCCTGATGTTGGATGAGCGTCATCGAAAATCGTTTTAATGAAGAAGAGAAAAAGCTATTATTAAACGTATTGCTGAATCAGGAATATGCTGTCGAATTACTAAGCAGTGAGATCAATGATATAGAATGTGGAACAAAAAATGTCGATGACAATACGTATAAGCAGTTGATCACATTGTATGACAGAGTAAGGTTTGAGAATTAATATTGATTGAACATTCTATTAGATACTCGGAAGCTGAGTATCTTTTTTATGCAGAAAAAATCTTTCGACAAATTTCGTTTTAGTTTATGCTTAATGGTAAAGGGGAATGTATGATTGATGATTGAGAGAAAAGGGGTCGAAGAAACATGATAGAGATAGAACCAACTCAATTGCTTGAGTCAACAGTAGCCGAGCATATGATTGATGCAGATAAAGTGGCACATGTTCAAATTGGAAATAACCTTGAGCATGCTCTATTGGTCCTTACAAAAACAGGATATACAGCCATCCCGGTATTAGATCCTTCTTATCACCTGCATGGGTTAATTGGAACGAATATGATCATGGATAAGATCTTTGGTTTAGAACGAATTGAATTCGAAAAGCTGGACCAACTGAAGGTAGAAGAGGTTATGCTTACTGATATCCCAAGGCTTAAAACGACGGATCCTGTGCTAAAAGGCGTTCACGCTGTAACGAATAATGGATTTGTTTGTGTCGTAAATGAGGAGCAAGTCTTTGAAGGAATATTTACACGACGTGTTGTATTAAAGCGCTTAAATGAAGTGATTCATGCCGCGAAAAAATGAGCTGAAACCCAGCTTATTTTTTTTGCCTTCATAAGCTATAATTTATATAATGACCATATGGAATAAGAAAAACTTATAGAGAGAAAGGGGACGCCCATGCAGCTTCAGGAGTTACATATGCTTGTTGTGCTAAGTGAAGAATTGAATATGAGAAAGGCTTCGGAGCGGCTCTTTGTCTCTCAGCCTGCTTTATCCCAAAGATTGCAGACGATTGAAAAAGAGTGGGGAACCAAAATTTTTTTTCGTTCTCAGAAAGGGCTCACCGTGACTTCGGCAGGTGAACAGATCATTCAATTTGCAAAAGAGGTGACGGTTGAGCAAGATCGAGTGAGAGAGAGAATCGATGAACTTGAAGGGGAAATTCACGGTACACTAAAGCTTGCGGTTGCATCCATTATTGGACAGCACTGGCTGCCGAAAGTGTTAAAGCGGTATGTCGAAAAGTACCCAAATGCGAAGGTATCACTTGTGACCGGCTGGAGTAGTGAAATGCTCAAAAGCTTATACGAGGACCACGTGCACATTGGGATCATTCGCGGAAACCCTGATTGGAAGGGAACAAAGGAATATTTGATGACAGATCATTTATATTTAGTCGATTCCGTTATCAAAGACGTGGACGAGTTAATCGAGACAGAACGCCCGTTTATTCAATTTAAAAGCGACAGCACGTATTATCAGGAAATCCAGCACTGGTGGCATCAAAAATTCAAAGTGTCTCCAAAGCAGACGATTCTAGTGGACCAGATTGAGACGTGTAAACAAATGGCCTACCACGGCATCGGCTACGCCATTTTGCCTTCGGTCACCTTATACGATCACGAAAAAAGTGTTCATAAAACACCGCTTGTTGACGTGAATGGAGAGCAAATCGGACGTGACACATGGCTGCTAGGCTATGAAGCTTCTTTTCAATTAAAACAAGTGCAAGCATTTGTCGGTGTGGTCAAAGAAATGCTTGAAAGTGATGCGGTGTAAGTACCTTCTTGGAAAAGAAAGGTGCTTTTTTTAGGTAAATAATCAGTTTGATTAAATTTACTTATTGTCGCATATCAAAGCAATAGATAGATGGAGCGAATCATAGAGGAGACTTCGATCTTATGAAAAACAATCAATTAATCAAAATGAACAAACCAGAATGGGGAGATCATTTGCGCGTGAGGTGGCGTGAACGTTTTGCTAGTCATCTTTCAATGAAAGAACAAAACGAGATATCAATAGATGATTTTTTATGGCATTTATGCAGTTTTGGAATGGTTACATGCCTTGAAAATGCTGAAGCGATAGACGCATTTCTTCAACAATCAAAGGATAAGTGTACTGTTTTTTATCAATTTGTTGACGAGGCGTATCTTTTCGAAAATGCCAGCTCTCTTTTAATCAATGATTTACCATATCAATCTAATCATATGGATTATAACGATATGTATGTGATGGATTGGAATGAAAAATGGACATTTGTGGTGACGCACGAAACGGATTATGGTCCATATTTTATTCAAATAGATGAAACGAACGAATGAGAAACCGATGATCTCTTCGATACGAAAAACCCGCCTTCCCATTGGAATGAGCGGGTTTTTCATTGGGTTATCGTATTGATTGGCCAAAGCTTTTTATGAAATCATTTGACAATGAAAATCATTATCATTTAAAGTGTACATATAATAATTGAAAATGATTATCATTTAGATGGGGTGACCGATAGATGAAAGCACTAATTACATTTGCGAGTATGTCTGGTAATACAGAAGATATGGCAGCGATCATAAAGCAAACACTAGAAGGAATAGGGATCGATACAGAGATGTTGGAATTTGATGATACAAGCGCAGAGGATCTTTCTTCATACGATTATGTGTTCATCGGTTCTTATACATGGGGTGATGGTGATTTACCTTATGAAGCTGAGGACTTTTATGAAGAGGTCTCCACGCTTGAACTAAGTGACATCAAAGCAGCTGTGTTCGGGTCTGGAGATTACAGCTACCCGAAGTTTTGTGAGGCTGTCCATACATTTCATGACATGCTCAAATCAACCGGTGCATCTGTATTTCCTGAAACATTGAAAATGGAGCTTGCGCCTGATACCGATGAGGATGTGGCGTGCTGTCAGGAATTTGCGACAAGCTTTTTAACGTGGGCGGCGCTATCTGAGAAACGAGTTGAAAACCATGTTTCATAAAGGAGCGACAGCTGTTGCTGCATCTAAAAACGGTGGATACTTTGTCGCTGTAAAACGTGAAGGTATTTTTCACTACAGTGTGGAGAGCGGGTGGCAGCAACTGTTTAAGCTCAAGCATAAAATTCATGCCATCAGCTATATTGGACCTTATTTATTCGGTGTTGGTGAAAATGGCACAGTGATTAGATCAGGAGATGAAGGCCATACATGGGCGCTATCATCATTTCCAACAAATGCAGTCGTTTGGTCTATTACAGGACGCAAAGATGGGTTTGTGTGTGCACATGGAAAACATAGTATTTATGTGTCAAATGATTTCGGGATTTCCTGGGAAATTATGAAGCCATTTGCTCATGTGAACCATCCGCCTGTCATTCGTTCCTTATGTGCTGCAGGTGATCATCTTTATATTGGAACTCAGATTCATGATGTTCATGGAGGAATATGGGTGTATGACTTGGAGAGTGAACAGGTTTTCCTCCTAAACAGAGAGGAGCACCGGATGACAGCTTCTATGCT
Organism: Bacillus pumilus; assembly: GCF_900186955.1. Classification (NCBI taxonomy): domain Bacteria; kingdom Bacillati; phylum Bacillota; class Bacilli; order Caryophanales; family Bacillaceae; genus Bacillus; species Bacillus pumilus. Next base: position 1,379,150 of record NZ_LT906438.1, read on the forward strand.
GCTCTGTCAGGAGCATCTGCTTGTTTGCGCATTGGGATCAAAAAAAGGCAAAAAGGGATCTGTTCAAATTTTAGATTTACATACCAATATGCTGCATGATATTCAATCACAAGCCTTTGCTAGAGAGGAATCATTTTTGGATGTGTCAGAGGATAATGGCATTGTGTATGTGACGACTTCACAAGACGAACACGGGTTTTCTAAAGTGTATCAGCTTGATATTGAGCAAAAAGAGCTCAAATGGTTTGATACGATCAAAGGACACGGTTTTCGTGTAGCCAATCAAAATGAAAACTTTTTCTGTGCTGGTTTATATGAAAGCAAGTTTGTAAGACCATATGAGGAGCCGGCATTGATTCATTGATAAGGAGGAAGAAAAAGTGACAGAAAAGGTTTTACTCGTGTATGCCACGATGTCTGGGAATACAGAAGCGATGGCGGATCTAATTGAAAAAGGAATAACAGAAGCAGGAGCCGGCGTGGACCGTCATGAAGCGATGGATATTGATGCAGAGCTTCTCAATGATTACACGCACATTATGTTAGGTGCGTACACATGGGGAGATGGTGACCTTCCTGATGATTTTATTGATTTATATGAAGAAATGGAAGAGCTTGATTTAACGGGAAAAGCATTTGCTGTATTCGGTTCCGGGGATACATCTTATGAGCATTTTTGCGGAGCTGTTGACCTAATCGAAGAAAAAGTGAAGGAACTTGGCGGTGACATTGTCCTGCCATCCGTCAAGATCGAGCTAAATCCAGAAGGAGAAGAAGAAGAGAAATTGATTTCTTTTGGCAAACAATTTGTTCATCTTCACCAGCAGGAAGCGGGGTAATCAGTCCCGCTTGTTTTATTTTCCATTGAAGAGTCAACTCTTTCACTTGTCATTAAAACTCTCCTTTGGTACAGTAATGAAGTATAAATTAAGAGGAGGACATACATACATGAAACAAATGGACGCTAATGAAATTATTTCATTTATTCAAAATAGTACAAAATCAACACCTGTCAAAGTTTACATCAAAGGTGATTTAGAAGGTATTGAGTTTGGTGAACATGCAAAAACGTTCATCACAGGAAACACTGGAGTTGTTTTCGGTGAGTGGAGCGACATTCAAGAAGCGCTAGAAACGAACAAAGACAAAATTGAAGATGTTGTCGTGGAAAATGACCGCCGCAACTCTGCAATCCCGATGTTAGATTTAAAGAACATTAAAGCACGTATTGAGCCAGGTGCGATCATTCGTGACCAAGTTGAAATCGGTGATAATGCAGTCATCATGATGGGGGCTTCTATTAATATCGGCTCTGTGATCGGCGAAGGTACGATGATTGACATGAACGTGGTGCTTGGCGGCCGTGCGACAGTAGGTAAGAACTGTCATATCGGTGCTGGATCTGTTCTTGCAGGTGTCATTGAGCCACCATCTGCTAAACCAGTTGTCGTAGAAGATGATGTTGTCATCGGTGCGAACGCTGTAGTTCTAGAAGGTGTAACAATTGGTAAAGGTGCAGTCGTAGCTGCTGGTGCGATCGTTGTGAACGATGTAGAGCCTTACACAGTTGTAGCAGGTACACCTGCAAAGAAAATCAAAGACATTGATGAAAAAACAAAAGGTAAAACAGAAATTAAACAAGAACTGCGTCAGCTTTAATTCATACAATTCGCAGCTGAAGACATAGACGTGGATGATATATCCACGTCTTATTCGTATAGAGGAAAGGAAGCGAGTTCACTTGTTAAATCGTGAGCAATTGATATCCATTCGAAGAGATTTACATCAAATCCCTGAGCTTGGTTTTAAGGAATTCAAAACACAAGCGTACCTCATCAATCATCTTAGTGCTTATTCAAAAGATCGAGTTGAGATAGAAACATGGCGAACTGGACTTTTTGTCAAAGTAAAGGGAACAAATCCTGAGCGCGTATTTGCGTATCGTGCAGATATGGACGGTCTGTCAATTCCTGAGGACACAGGGTATCCATTTCAATCAGTACATGAAGGGAAGATGCATGCGTGTGGACATGACCTTCATATGACCATCGCACTTGGGATCATTGATCATTTCGTTCATGAGCCAATCAAAGAAGATCTATTATTTATGTTCCAACCGGCAGAAGAAGGTCCAGGCGGAGCTGAACCGATGCTTACAAGTGATGTGCTGAAAAAGTGGACGCCAGATTTTATTACAGCACTGCATATTGCACCTGAATATCCTGTCGGAACGATAGCCACAAAGCCAGGGCTGCTTTTTGCCAATACGAGTGAGCTTGTGATAGATCTTGAAGGAAAAGGCGGACACGCTGCTTACCCTCATTTAGCGAATGATATGGTTGTGGCAGCGAGCGCACTTGTAGGTCAGCTGCAATCGGTTATTTCTCGTAATGTCGATCCTCTTGATAGTGCGGTCATCACGATTGGCACGATTACCGGGGGAACGGCTCAAAATATCATTGCACAGCATGCAAAGCTTGATGGCACCATTCGTACACTTTCACCAGAATCTATGGAAAAAGTGAGAAAGCGAATTGAAGCACTAGCAAAAGGGATTGAAATTGGCTACGAATGCAAGGCAACCGTGCGATACCCTTCATCTTATTACGAAGTGGATAATTCAAAGGAACTGACAGAGGAATTTATGTCATATGTCGCCGGAGAAGGGCTTGCGAATGTGATTGAATGCAGAGAAGCCATGACAGGAGAAGATTTTGGCTACATGCTGAAAAAATACCCTGGATTCATGTTTTGGTTAGGGGTCGATTCAGAATATGGCCTGCATCATGCAAAACTTATGCCTGATGAAAAAGCGATAGAAACCGCAGTAAACGTTATGACGGCTTATTTCAAAAAGCAAGCAGGTGAATGAATAATCAAGCTACCTCCTGTACACCTTATGAACAGGAGGTGTTCTTGATTATGACAAGAATTGGTGTAGAACCATCTTTATCCGATGTAGAAGAACTACTGAAGCAAAAAGGGTATGACGTCGTACGTATTCAAAATGAACAGCAAATGGATCAGTGTGACTGCTATGTAGTCACAGGGCTAGATTCAAATGTTCTTGGCATTTCAGACACAACGACAAAGGCATCTGTGATTACCGCGTCTGGTATGACGGCTGATGAAATTTGTCAAGAAGTAGAACAGCGTGTTCAATAAAACAAACAAGAAAAAGAACCGGTAGATTATCATCCCGGTTCTTTTTGCTCTTTTTCTATATCGAGTACTTCTTTCATTTTTTTGCGCAAGATTCGTTCTACCCGCCATTGCTCCATTGTTTCGGTTTTTGCAATGATGCGCAGTACAAGGGAAGAGGATCCGAACGCCTCCACGCCGACAACTTGAGGGCCTTCGATAATTTGAGGAATGTCTTTTCGTACCTCATCACACGCAGCTTGAAGGGCTGTGATCATTTGATCCACATTCTCTTCTGGAGATAGCTCGATATCAACGAGTGCCTGCATAGTCCCTCTTGAATGATTGCTCACGTTCAATATGCTTCGATTTGGAATAAAATGAAGGGTGCCGTCAAAACTTCGAAGCTGCGTGGTTCTAAGTCCAATTTGTTCTACGATCCCTTCAAAGCCAGCAACTGTTATGTATTCTCCCACATCGAATTGTTTCTCTAATAATATAAAGAATCCTGTCACAATATCACTCACTAGTCCTTGAGCGCCAAAACCGATTGCAAGCCCCACAACGCCTGCGCCAGCTAGCAAAGCGGTCGGGTTATAATGAAATAAGTCGAGGATCATGACAACTAAAATAAAAATCAATATGTAGGCGAAAATATTTAGCGTGAGACTTTGCAGCGTCTGAGCTCTTGATAAAGAGACGTCATGCCTTTCAGAGAAAGTGGAATAGGCACGCTTAATCATCTTATTTCCGATGGCTCTGATGATAAAATAAATCACAAAAATAGCGATTAGTTTTAGCAAAATCATACTGCTATTGAGGATAATGGAAACCCAATCTACTTGTTCAAATGCTTTCATGATCTTCAAAACCTTTCTATGTATGCTCTAATAGAGAAGCTAATCATTTGTTCCCTTCTGCAAGACATGTTAAACTTTTGTTAAGTGAAGCAAGAGATTGTGACAAATCGTTAATTAAATTTATTATTAATTAATATTGACTAAAAACCGCTTAAGTATTATAATTGTAATTGTGAAGTTATTAACTAAATGAGAATTTCAACTTTTGATTCTCATTTTATATACAGCTTAGAAGTCTGTATAAAGATATTATTTTTGGAGGGATTTACATATGGCAGAGCGTTTTGTAGGAAAACAAGCTCCACGTTTTGAAATGGAAGCAGTACTTGCTAACAAGGAATTTGGTAAAGTAAGTTTAGAAGAAAACATGAAGAATGACAAATGGACAGTTCTTTTCTTCTATCCGATGGATTTCACATTTGTTTGCCCAACTGAAATTACAGCAATGAGCGATCGTTATGATGAGTTCGAAGATTTAGATGCTGAAATCATTGGTGTATCTACTGATACAATCCATACGCATCTTGCTTGGATCAACACAGACCGTAAAGACAATGGTCTAGGCGAATTGAAATATCCGCTAGCTGCTGACACAAACCACACAGTATCTAGAGAATACGGCGTTTTAATTGAAGAAGAAGGAATTGCACTTCGCGGTCTATTCATTATCAATCCTGAAGGCGAACTTCAATATCAAACAGTATTCCACAACAATATCGGTCGTGATGTAGATGAGACATTACGTGTTCTTCAAGCATTACAAACTGGTGGACTTTGCCCAGCGAACTGGAAGCCTGGTCAAAAAACACTTTAATTGATAGCTGAAGAAACAGGAGGGTCTAACTAATGTTAGACCTTTTTGTTTCGACACATACAATGGATGGAGGCGCTTCATAATGAAATTACGTCAACCAATGCCAGAACTAACTGGTGCAAAAGAATGGTTAAATGGAGAAGTAACAAAAGAAGATCTAATTGGTGACAAACCAACATTGATTCATTTCTGGTCAGTCAGCTGTCATCTTTGTAAAGAGGCAATGCCTCAAGTCAATCAATTCCGTGATGAATACAAGGATCAACTAAACGTGATAGCCGTTCATATGCCGCGATCAGAGGATGACCTAGATCTGGATAAGATCAAGGAAGTTGCGAAAGAGCATGAAATCACGCAGCCAATTTTTGTGGATAGTGATCATAAGTTAACAGAAGCCTTTGAAAATGAATATGTACCAGCATATTATGTATTTGATAAAACAGGTGCTCTGCGCCACTTCCAAGCTGGCGGAAGCGGAATGAAAATGCTTGAGAAACGTGTCAATCGAGTGCTTTCTGAGTCTGAAAAGGCTGCAGAATAGGCTTTCCCCCATAAATGGGGGTTTTTTCATGGACAAAAATAGACGACCTATTGCACGGAATGGACTTCGCCTTCCTAAGAAAAGAGAAATTGGGGGAGTTTATTAAAAAATATTCCTGAAACAAATAGGTCTAAAGACATATTTACATTTTTGTTTTGAAATGAAAATGTAAAGATTTTAACTTTTTACTATTCAGAACGTTTTTGCACAAAAGAAATTTCAGTTTGGTAAATAACGATGTAAATCAAGTAGTATAAGTGTTTATTCAAATTTTTTACAATATTTTAAGGTTTGTCAAAAGCCTTTAGTGGCAATGAAATGGATGCCGATTGTTCCTCTTTGGCAAAATTTTAGTTGAAAATACCTATCTGATAACAAACTGTAAAATGATAAAAAAATAGTTGATAAAATTAGTTTTCTAATCTAATATTTACTATAGAATATTTTTTATATGATGAGGGGGAAATCCATTGTTTAATGAGAGGGAAGCGTTACGATTACGATTGGAACAATTAAACGAAGCAGAAGTAAAGGTCATCCGTGAATATCAAATTGAGCGAGATACGATTTATGCAAAATTAAGAGAATTAGACCGTCATGGAACAGGTCTAGTGTCAGATACAAAAAAAGAAGTGCGTACAGAAAGAAAAACGGATTCACTGCCTGTATTAGCTGAACTGGCTGCACAAGAAATGAGAAGCTACCAGCCGCCTGCACAATCACAATCAAATGCTGTATCAACTTTAGGAACAGGACAGCTAAACGGTGCACCTGTAGGTATTCCTGAAGGATCTACAAGACGCAGAAGAGGCACAGCTCGCCCTGGTTCAAAGGCAGCTAAGCTTCGTGAAGCTGCGATTAAAACGTTAAAGCGTCATAATGCAGCGATTAAAAGCTCTGAACTTCAAAAAGAAATTGAAAAAGAGAGCGGTCTTGAAATTCCAAATATGACAACGTTTATGCAAAGCTTAATTAAAATGTATCCTGAAGTGAAAAAGCCATATCGCGGACAGTATATTTTAGAAGGCGATATTCAAACAGAAGACGAATAAATAAAAAAGAAACTGCTGACGAAAAAAGTCAGCAGTTTTTTTATTGCGAGAATTACTTTTTTTGATCAACAGTATAGACAATTTTTCGTTCCTTTGACAGGTGATCACGCTGTTTTTTAAAGCCATCAATCTTCACTGTCATGATATCTCCATTTTGCTGCACCGCATCGACTTGTGCTTGTAGTGTTTGAACTTGTTCATTCAACTTTTTCAAGATGGGTTCGATTTCTTCCGTTGTTTGCAGGAGGCTGTCTCGAGAGAATGGCTGTGAATTTGTTTGAGCTGACTGGTCAATATCAGCAAAATGAGATGCGATCCATTCCTCACTTTCGGCTAACTGCTTTTGATAGCTTGTGAGCGTTTCATAAAAAATCGCTTCCTTTGCTTTTTCAATTTGCAGTAATTTCTCTTGTGTTTCATAAAAACGCTCCTGCAGGTGTTTTACGCCTTCCTGTAATAGATTGAGCTCTGCGTTTTTATCACCTAATGTTTGCTGCAGTTTCTCAATCACAGCGGATAAAGTATTTCCTTTTTTCTCCTCTTTTGCAAGCCGTTTATCTTGATCTTGCACCCGTTCATTTAATTGTTGAGAGATTTCTTTATATTTGATGACTTTTAAATGCAGCCGGTGTTTTTCTTCCGTTTCTTTCCTTCTATGAAAGGTTTCTTTTTGGAGCATTTCATGAAGAAGGACTATTTTATGTAATAATTCAGATTTGCTGTAGGAAAGATCCTGTATTTTTGAGGCTGCATGATCTTGATCAATGGTCATTTCATCCAATTGTTGCTTTAATTGCGTGTAATCCTTTTTCATCTCGTGATATTCTTGAGTTAACTTCTTGTTTTTAGAATACGTATATGAGGACTGTAAATCAGAGATCATTTGTTGATATTTGGCTGTTTCCGCTTTTAAGTATAAATTCTCTTGAGATAGGTCATGGAATAGGGGAGAAGCATGGCGCCTGTTCATCGATAGACCCTCCTTATTCATGTTACCAATAAAGTATGCGAGATGAGAGTGATTAGAACAACCATATCAAAGGAGGGTGAGTGGATGGACATAGTCAATGTCATTTTAGCTGGAGGAGCATCCAGACGTTTTGGAGAGCCAAAGGCAAGTTATATGTATCAAGGAAAACCACTATATGAGCATGTGAAAAAGCAGCTTTTGAAAGGACAGATGGTCATCATCAGCCATCCATCACTTCTGACCTTTTTTAAAGAAAGAGGTGAACGAGATGTGTGGTTGGATGATGAACAGGTGCGCGGATGCGGGCCGCTTGCCGGCATTTATACAGCGATGCAAAAGCAAGAAGCAGCATGGTATTTAGTGACGGCATGTGACATGCCTTTCGTGCGGAGAGAGACCGCCGAAGCATTATCGTCCTATTGTAGCGAGCACGTAGATGCAATCATCCCGCTTGTTCAGGGCAGATTACAGCCTTTATTTGCACTTTATCACCGCCGCTGTCTGCCGTCCATTGATGCGTGTTTAAAAGAGAATCAATTAGCCATCAAAGAGTTAATTCAAAGGCTTAAGGTGCGTATCGTCTCAGAAGAGGAACTGAACGTAACACCAAATGAATTCCGAAATATCAATAAAAGAAGCGATTTACCTGAAAACGGTATGATATGATACATAAAAAATGGTGAGGAGAGAACAGCATTGAATGATCGATATTCAAGACAAATCTTGTTCCCTCCGGTTGGGGAAAAGGGTCAGCGTGCGCTTGCTGACAGTCATGTTCTAATTGTTGGAGCGGGTGCACTTGGAACGGCCTCTGCGGAAGGGCTTGTCCGGTCTGGGATCGGCACGTTGACGATTGTTGATCGTGATTATGTAGAATTTTCAAATTTACAGCGGCAGCAGCTGTATACAGAACATGACGCAAAGGCACATGTGCCAAAAGCAGCTGCGGCAAAAAAACGTCTCCTAGAGATCAATCATGAAGTGACCATACACGCCCTGATTGAAGATGCAGGGGTTGAGCTGTTAAGACCGTTATTTCACAGCGCAAATATTGTCATTGATGCGACGGATAATTTTGAGACGAGAATGGTCATGAATGATTTATCGCAGGAAACGAAGACGCCGTGGATATATGGTGCTTGTGTGAGCAGCCAGGGGATGTATATGACCATTTTGCCAGATAAAACGCCGTGTTTATCGTGTGTCTTTACAGAACTGCCTGTTGGCGGTTTGACGTGTGATACAGCGGGGATTATTTCTCCAGCAGTTCAGATGGTTTCTGCTTATCAGCAAACAGAGGCGCTAAAGTATTTAACAGGACATGAAGATCAAATCGAACGGAAATTTGTCACATTTGATCTTTGGCAGGCGACATCGTTTAAAATGGATTTGTCTCTTACTAAGCAGAAGGACTGTCCATCTTGCGGCAAAGATAGAACCTATCCTTATTTACACGATCAGCGTAAAAAAACGACGATTCTTTGCGGGCGGGATACAGTCCAAGTTGTATCTAAGGATCTAGCTAATCTATCATTTCAGCATGTGAAAGAGCGGCTGTCATCCATTTGTGAGGTAGAAGTGAATGACTTCTTAATCCATGTCCGCTATGAATCTTATCGTATCGTCTTTTTCAAAGGTGGACGTGCATTAATCCATGGGACAAATGATGAAAAAGCAGCCAATTCATTACTAGCAAAACTGCTAGGGATATAGGAGTGAAGTGTGATGGAAAGACGTCAGCCAATTCCAGTACAAGAAGCCATTCAAAAAGTCCATCAATATGAAAAGCATGGAGAAGCAGAATGGGTGCCTTTAAGAAATAGCCTTGAAAGGTTCATTGCAGAAGATATTTTGGCAGATCATGATGTGCCTGCATTTGATCGGTCCCCGTATGATGGTTTTGCACTTCGGGCAGAAGATACAAAAGAAGCGTCAAGCGAGCATCCGGTTGAATTTGAGGTCATTGATCATATTGGGGCAGGAGTGGTCTCAGCAAAAACCATCGGTCCCTTTCAAGCCATTCGTATCATGACAGGAGGAAAAATCCCGAATGGAGCAAATGTCGTCATCATGCTTGAGCTGACTAAAACCTTTGAAAAAGATGGGAAATCATACATGTCACTTAAAAGACTGCTGAAAAAAGGGGACAATATTTCTCGTCAAGGAGAAGAGGTACTTGAAGGGAATGTGATGCTCAAAAAAGGAACCAAAGTAACTCCGGGCGTTACGGCCTTATTGGCGACATTCGGATATGCGGTAGTTCCAGTTGTCAAAAAGCCAGTGATCGGCATCATCTCAACAGGTACAGAGCTTCTTCAAGTGAGTGATGCAATGGTGGACGGGAAGATTAGAAACAGTAACCTTAGCATGGTTTATGCCCAGATCCTTAAGGCTGGGGGAGAGCCGCTTGATTTAGGCGGTGTGTCCGATGATTTTGACAAAAGCTATCATGCAGTCAAAGCAGCCTTAAGCAAGGTAGACTTCTTAATTACAACAGGCGGAGTTTCAGTAGGTGATTTTGACTTTCTCCCCGCAATTTATGAAAAGCTGGGAGCTCAGGTGCTATTTAATAAAGTGGCCATGAGACCCGGCAGTGTAACGACGGTTGCTGCAATGCCAAATGGTCAACTGCTGTTTGGCCTGTCAGGAAATCCTGCTGCCTGTTTTGTTGGCTTTGAATTATTTGTGAAACCGATGGTCTATAAATGGTCTTTCAAGAAACAGCCGTTCCCCGATTTTGCTGAGGCGAAGCTGACACACGATTTCCCAAAAGCCAATCCGTTTACTCGATTTGTCAGAGCGGCACTTGAGTTCACGGGCAGTCAGCTCAGTGTGACCCCAACAGGTCTCGATATATCAAGTGCCGTGACCTCAATAGCAGAGGCTAACTGTTTCATCGTGCTGCCAGGTGGAACAAGAGGTTTTAAGGCTGGTGATCAGGTGCATGTTCTGCTGTTTCAGCACGAAGGCGAGGGTTCCCCATGCTGGATGACACATTAAGTATATTACAGGTGGTCGGTTATCAAAACAGCGGAAAAACGTCGTTGATTGAAAAGCTCTGTCAGCTGGCTGTACTTGATGAGCTGAAGCTAGGCTGTTTTAAACACCATGGACATGGCGGTAAACCAGATCGTCTTTTGAAAGAAAAAGACACCGATCGATATGTCGGGGCAGGTGCATTTGCCGCTGGCGTAGAAGGAGAGGGTGAATTTCACTTTTCAATGCAGCACATCACGTTAAAGCAATTGCTCAACATGTGTCAGTATCTTCCATTAGACGCGGTCTTGATAGAAGGGTATAAACAGGCGCCATACCGCAAAATCGTTTGTGTGAAGAATGAAGAGGAGCTCATTGATCTTTCAACACTTTCCAATATACAAGCAGCTATTTATTTTTCTCAAGAGTTTCAGTTAGCCAAAAATTACTCTTTTCCAGTGTTTTCAGCCTTTGAAAAGGATGCGAATACATTTTGTTATAACTTATTGAAGGGAGGTGGCTCTATTTGAGTGAACTTTTTAAAATAACAAAAGTGCCGATTGATGTGAATGAATTGATTCAGCATGTGACAAGGCGGAAGGCAGGGGCCATTACGACGTTTATCGGGACGGTCAGAGAGTGGACAAACGGTAAGAAAACGTTGCGTTTAACTTATGAAGCTTACATACCAATGGCTGAAAGTATGCTAAGTCAAATTGGACAAGAAATCAAAAAACGGTGGCCTGATACTGAAGCTGCCATTGTGCACCGGATCGGAACACTTGATATAACGGATATTGCTGTTGCGATAGCCGTTTCATCTCCTCATAGGAAGGCTGCATACGAAGCGAACGAATATGCCATTGAGCGAATTAAGGAAATCGTTCCGATTTGGAAAAAAGAATATTGGGAAGACGGGGAAGCCTGGATAGGTGATCAGCTTGAAACAGTTTCATATCCAGAGGGGAAACCTAGCGAGCTTCAACTTGCAAAGAAAGAAGGTGATCAGCTTGATTAGTGTATTATTGTTCGCCGGCCTTGCTGAGAAGGCCGGTAAACAACAAATCATCATTCAAAAAGATCAAACAACGGTTGATGAGATTAAATTAGAATTACAGGAGGTATATGGTGTTGATGCTGCACAAAATGTGATGGTTGCAGTCAACGAACGATATACGAGGGGAAACGCTGAAGTGTGTAGCGGGGACACTGTTGCATTCATTCCTCCTGTAAGCGGTGGATAATAGATATTAGAGGATTTGGTTATGGCCAGCGGCTGTAACCAATTTTTTATGTGTGAAAAGATTGTAGAGGTATTTGGGTGTGATCTTCGTAAATAAAACATCCCCTTCGTGCTTTAGAAATGTGAGGATCGAGCTGCTGAATCAGATCATACAATTCACTAATTCGTCTCACGTTGAAATCTGTCTGGGCTTGAAGCTGTTCTTTTAATTCTTTTGTGCTCACAATGCTACCCTTTTTCTCTTTAATAATATCTACACATCTGGCAGCGTAGTATATTTTGTCATTAGAGGGTCTGCTTTCTTTCATATCAAGTAATTTGAGCTCATGATAAATCAGTTCTCTTTCCTTTCGAAAGTATTGCCATGCTTCTTGTTCCTTTTCATAAAGTAAAATCAATTGCGTTTTCAATTTTTCTCTTAACATTCACTTGACTCCATTTCCACTATCATTTAACCTACCTCTATTTTACATTATATGAAAAAATAACTTTTGATCAAGTAAAATCATGATATTTTTAATTTTTTAATATGAAAGTATTGTTACTAAAGGCTCATTTGTTCTATAAAAGAAACCAATCGTAGTCCTATAAAGCCGGGATTTGTTGAAATTACTAGGATTATTTTAACAAAAAATTGTTGTGTCTCACGAAGACCATCCAAATTCAAAGGAAAAGGATATTTATTCCGAAAGACATGTGTTTTTTTGATAAAATGTTTTTAGGTCAGTAAAACCTCTATTTTTTGATATGAATATGGTCTGGTCATGGTGTCATTTGGAGGATGTCATTTATGATAATAGAATAATAGATCATTTTTTTCCGCAATGAAAATAAGAAAATCAAATCATCCATCACTTATTGGCAATCTTTTGATAAAATAGAAAGAATAAGAGAGAGCATGTGCGTTTGCATACTTGCATGACATAGAGAGGATGACATTTGATGAAAGAAAATATGCAAAAGCCTACGATCATTGGAGTGAGCACAAGGCCTTCGGAGCACCTGAAAAGAGTATGGGAAAATCCGGTGGTTTGGTGGCCTTTATCCTGCGTACTTTTTTTAACAGTGATTGTGACTTATTTGTCAGAGCTGGTGAATGAAGGAATGTGGGCAGATTTAAGCTTGCCGGTATCGGTCGTTTATGTGGTGACGCTAATTGGTCTACTTCTCGGGCTTGTGGTTAATGCTGCAATATATAAGTTCATCGTTTTTTTAGCAAAGGGTGATGCATCGTTTCAGCAGCTGTTTTCAGCGGTCCTGTTTATTACACCAGTTACGATCGTTGGTACGATTATTTCTCATCTGTCCATCATTCTGTTCCATGTGCCAAAAAACATCACAATCACCTCATTAAATGCACTCATTCAAACGTCTGGTCCATGGCATGCTGTGCTTGCCAATATTGATCTATTTGTGATCTGGAACCTTGTTTTAACAGGCTTTTTATTGATGAAAGTAGGCCATATATCGCCAAGAATCGCTTGGACCATTATAGGAGTCTTTTATCTCTTATCTATCATTTTTCAATATGTAGGAACTGCAATCACCATATCAGTAAGCTGGGGGTAGAATGTCTTTATGAGAAAGAAAATCATCATCGGATCCATTTTTATTATTGTTATCGGTCTATTTATTGGCTTTAACATTGCGAAAAATCAATCAAAGCCTGCTTCGACAGCAGCTATTAAAACAGTAAAACCTACGCAAAAAGAAATCACCACTACGGTCATGACGCCAGGGACACTTTCATTCTCTGAAGAGCAGTTCATTTATGCAGAAGAGGAAAAGGGACATTTGAAGGGGGTTTCTGTGAAAGAAGGAGAAAAGGTAAAGCCTGGAACGCCGCTTCTTACATATGAAAATAGGGAGCTGGAACTTGAAGAAGAGCAGCAAGCTCTTGCGGCTGAATCCAGTACGTTAAAACGCGAACAATTACAAAATAGATTGAGCGAATTAGATAAAAAACAAGGAGGCGACTCCGCTGCCAATCCTAAAACCGAGCGAGACCAGCTTGAACTAGAGCTGAAAGCGGCTGAATTAGAACAAAAACAAGCAGAGATCAGCCAAGAAAAAGTAAAAACACAAATAGAAGATTTAATCGTACATAGTAAAATTGCCGGTACAGTCATTTCCATTGAGCAAGAAGAAGGGGCAGGAAAGCCGGAAGAAAGGCAGCCGATCATTCATATTGGCAATGAGAAAAAAATGATTGTGCGAGGATTGATTTCTGAATATGACGCCATAAAAGTGAAAAAGAAACAAAAAGTAAAGATAACGTCTGATGTCATTCGCGGAAAGAGCTGGCAAGGGGTCGTGAAAAAAGTGGGGGTTGTACCTGCTCAGGCAGCATCCGAAACAACTGCAGGTGATCAAACGGTGCAATATCCAGTTGAAATCGAAATAAAAGGAAAAAAACCTGAAGCAAAACCTGGTTTTAAAATGATCATGGAAATTGAAACAGATAAGCGTCAAGCCCTAACGATTCCTGAATCAGCTGTAAAAAAAGAGGATGATGGACAATACGTTTATGTTGTCAAAAAGAATGTACTTAAAAAAGTAAAAGTAGAGCTAGGGGAAACGTCAGGTCATGATCTTGAAGTGACAAAAGGTGTCATAGCAGAGGATCAAATCATTTCTCATCCATCAGATGACATGTATGACGGAATGGAAGTGAATGCTGAATGATTCAGCTTTCAAACGTGACAAAAAGCTACGAGGTTGCCGAGGAATCATTTGATGTATTAAGTGAGGTCGATCTTGTCATCGAAAAAGGCGAGTATATGTCCATTATGGGCCCGTCCGGCTCTGGAAAATCGACGTTAATGAATATCATTGGCTGTTTAGACCGGCCAACTACAGGACAATATCATTTTCAAGGAAGAGAGCTGTCAGCAGCAAAGGATCAAGACCTCGCAGTGATTCGAAATCAATTCATTGGATTTGTCTTTCAGCAATTTCATCTGCTGCCGAGGTTAAATGCGAGGCGTAATGTTGAGCTTCCGATGATTTACGCTGGTATCAGTCAAAAGGAAAGAAAAGAACGTGCAGAGATGGCACTTGAAAAGGTTGGTTTGGCAGACCGAATGAAACATATGCCAAGTGAGTTGTCGGGAGGGCAAAAGCAAAGAGTGGCTATAGCCCGTGCAATTGTCAATAAGCCGCAGCTTATCTTAGCAGATGAACCGACAGGCGCTCTTGACTCAAAAACAAGCTTCTCAATCATGGAACAGTTTACTAAGCTGAATGAGGAAGGGACAACGATTGTGCTTGTCACCCATGAAGAAGAAATAGCTGCATATACAAATCGGACGGTCGTTGTAAGAGATGGCCGACTCGTTGAAGATAGATTGACACAAGGGGACGCTATGAATGAAACTCTTTGAAAATATCAAAATAGCGATGAATTCTGTTTTAGCTCATAAATTACGTTCTATTTTAACGATGCTTGGGATTATTATTGGTGTTGGATCAGTCATTGCGGTCGTGGCTATCGGTCAAGGCGGCGAGCAAATGCTAAAAGGGTCAATTTCGGGTCCAAACAATACAGTTGATATGACGTATACGCCGTCTGACGAAGAGTTAAATGCAAATCCCAACGCTTTATTCGATGCCACATTTACTGAGGAAGACATAAAAAGTATTAAGACAATCAATGGGGTGAATCAGGTTGCCTCTTCGACTGCGCAAGGAATGCAGCTGAGATTTCAAGATACAACAGTGGATGCGACAGTTAACGGTATAAATGAAGGGTATACGAATGTACATTCATTACAAATAGCAGAAGGGCAGAATTTAAGAGATATTGACTTTAAAAGCGGCAGAAGAGCCGCCCTCATCTCTGAAGGCTTACAAAAAGAATTATTTAATGGACAGAAGGCATTGGGCGAAATGATTTGGATGAACGGACAGCCGGTTGAAGTCATCGGTGTTTTAGCCAAACAAAAAGGGATGCTCTCATTCGATATGAATGAAATATATGTCCCTTTTGCAATGCTCACCTCCACATTTGGGATCAATGAATACGATAAGTTGTCAATTCAAGTCGCACATGCTGATCAAATGAAGGAAGTAGGAAAGAGTGCGGCTGCATTATTAAATGAAAATCATCATACAGAAGATGCTTATGAAATGATCAACATGGAAGAAATCGCAGAAGGCATTGGTCAAATCACGTCTGTTATGACCACAATCATTGGCTCAATAGCTGGAATTTCTTTACTTGTCGGCGGTATCGGCGTGATGAATATCATGCTTGTTTCTGTGACAGAGAGGACAAGGGAAATCGGTATTCGAAAAGCGATTGGAGCAACGAGGGCTCAAATACTCGTTCAATTTTTAATTGAGTCTGTCGTCTTAACCTTGATCGGCGGGTTGATGGGGATTGCACTAGGTATAGGCGGTGCCTCGTTAGTATCACTCATTGCCGGCTGGCCGTCCTTAGTATCTTGGCAAATCATCTGTGTAGGTGTGCTGTTTAGTATGTTTATTGGGATTGTTTTTGGGTTAATTCCTGCGAATAAAGCAGCAAGACTAGATCCGATTGATTCTCTTAGATATGAATAATTTCGAGAAGAACAAAAGTATACAAACAGTGTGAATTCCGCTGTAATCAAACATCAAAAGCTTTTATGCACATCGCATAAAAGCTTTTTTTAGTTCTATTGAATGAAATGAAAAATGATAGAAATGCTAAGATCATGACTTTCATCTTAATGTCACATATTTTTCAGTTTACAAATGGTACATATAAAGGTAAGATGACCATTGTGAAAGATTTTGATAGTTATTGAATGTATTTGATTGTTTTGTATTGATAATGTTGAAAAAAGCGATTACAATAAAGGTGCGCACAAAATGAATACGTTTTCAAAAGGGGGTGTTTTCATGTTAACACCGGAAAGACATCAACTCATTATCGACTGTTTAGAAGAAAATGATGTCATCAAAATACAGGACTTAACGATTATGACGGATGCGTCTGAATCTACTATTAGAAGAGATTTATCAGCCCTTGAAGAAAAAGGATTTCTTAAAAGAGTTCATGGGGGAGCAGCCAAGATATCAAGTATCCGTCTTGAACCAGATGTATTTGAGAAATCTGCCAAAAACCTTCAAGAAAAGTCATTGGTTGCAGAGGCAGCTGCTTCACTTTTAAAACAAGGCGATTGTATTTATTTAGACGCTGGTACGACCACACAGCAAATGATTGAATATATCGATCCAGAACAAGATATTGTTGTGGTGACAAACGGTGTTATGCACATTGAAGCACTCATGAGAAAAGGCATTTCTTTTTACCTGATAGGCGGATCAGTGAAACATCGAACAGGAGCCATGGTGGGAGCCGCAGCTTTGACGGCGATGGAAAATTACCGTTTTGACAAAAGCTTTGTTGGGACGAACGGCATTCATCCCGAGGCAGGGTTTACAACACCTGATCCAGAGGAAGCGCTCATGAAAAAAAGGGCCATGAAGCAGGCGAAAAAAACCTATATCTTAACAGATGCCTCTAAATTTGGCGAAATATCGTTTTCAACCTTTGCTAGTTTACAGGAAGCCACCATTATCACAAACGACGCAAAAGAGGATTCATTCGATAATTACCATGAAAAAACGGTTATAAAGGTAGTGAAAACATGATTTATACAGTTACTTTAAACCCATCAGTTGATTACATCGTACACGTGGAGGATTTCGCAGTCGGCGGTTTGAATCGTTCAACCTATGACAAAAAATATCCGGGCGGAAAAGGGATCAATGTCTCAAGGCTTTTAAAACGTCACGGTGTTGAATCAAAAGCGCTTGGATTTATAGGCGGATTTACAGGCAAATATATTCAAGACTTTTTACAAAACGAACAATTACAAACAGCCTTTCACGAGGTGTCAGAAGATACAAGAATCAATGTGAAGCTAAAAACAGGTGAAGAAACCGAAATCAACGGACTCGGCCCATCAATTACTGAAGCGCAATTTGAGTCGTTTCTGTCTCAATTTACCTCATTGATTGAAGGAGATGTCGTTGTGTTAGCTGGCAGCATTCCTTCTTCGTTGCCTCATAACACATATGAACGTATTGCTGAAGTGTGCGAAAAGCAAGGCGTTAGAGTTGTTCTTGATATTTCCGGGGAAGCCCTTAAAAAAGCAGCAGGCTTGAAACCGTTCTTAATGAAGCCAAACCATCATGAACTAGGTGAAATGTTTGAGACGAGCATCTCTACTGCAGAAGAAGCCATTCCTTATGGGAAGAAGCTGTTAGAACAAGGTGCTGAACATGTCATCGTATCCATGGCTGGAGATGGCGCTCTCTTATTCAGTAAGGAAGGGATTTATCAGTCCAATGTTCCAAAGGGTACGCTTGTTAATTCGGTTGGTGCAGGGGATTCAGTCGTTGCAGGATTTTTAGCCGGCGTTTCGAAAGGCCTTTCGATTGAAGAATCATTTAAGCTTGGCGTCACATCAGGCAGTGCTACAGCATTTTCTGAGGAGCTTGGGACAAAAGAACTTGTCGACACACTATTACCACAAGTAAAAGTCACACGCATTTAAAGGAGGAGTCATCATGAAAATAACAGAACTACTCACAAAGCAGACCATTAAGCTTCAATTAGACAGCCAGCAGAAAGAAGCAGTCATTGAAGAACTAGTCACTGTTTTAGATACAGCTGGCAAGTTAAATGATAAAGAGGGCTACAAAGAAGCAGTGATCAACCGTGAAAAACAGAGCTCTACTGGTATTGGTGAAGGAATTGCTATCCCTCACGCTAAAACAGCAAGTGTCAAAGAGCCTGCCATTGCATTTGGCCGCTCGGTAGCTGGTGTAGATTATGAATCACTGGACGCGCAGCCGAGTCATCTTGTCTTTATGATTGCAGCAACTGAAGGCGCAAACAACACGCACTTAGAAGCACTTTCTCGTTTATCAACACTTCTGATGCGTGAAGAAATCAGAAAGCAGCTTCTTGAAGCGGCTACTGAAGATGAAATCATCGATATCATCAATACGCATGATAAGGACGACGATGAAGAAGAAGAGGAAGTTCAAGAGGAGCCGGCTGCATCAGGTAAACCAGCTAAGATTTTAGCAGTAACAGCTTGCCCAACAGGTATTGCACATACATTTATGGCAGCAGATGCTTTGAAAGAAAAAGCGAAAGAAATGGGCGTTGACATTAAAGTTGAAACAAACGGCTCTGGCGGTATTAAACACGCTCTTACCGCAAAAGAAATCGAAGAAGCACCAGCCATCATTGTGGCAGCGGACAAGCAAGTTGAAATGGAACGCTTTAAAGGCAAACATGTCATTGAAGTACCTGTGACAGCAGGAATCCGTCGTCCGCAGGAATTGATTGAAAAAGCAGTCAATCAAGATGCGCCGATCTATAAAGTCTCTGGCGGCAGTTCTTCAAAAGACGAACATGAGTCATCTGGCAAAGGGAGAAGTGGTTTTTACAAGCACTTAATGAGCGGTGTAAGCAACATGCTTCCATTTGTTGTCGGAGGCGGTATCCTTGTTGCAATTTCATTCTTCTGGGGTATTAAATCAGCTGACCCTAATGACCCTTCATTTAATTCATTTGCAGCTGTTTTAAAAGGAATTGGTGGAGATAATGCACTTGCCTTAATCGTGGCTGTATTAGCCGGATTTATTGCGATGAGTATTGCAGATCGTCCAGGTTTTGCGCCAGGTATGGTCGGTGGATTTATGGCATCGGCAGCAGGTGCTGGATTCTTAGGCGGACTCATTGCCGGTTTCCTTGCTGGTTATGTCGTTGTGTTACTTAAAAAAGTATTCACATTCGTACCGCAGTCACTCGACGGAATTAAACCGGTTCTGCTCTATCCATTGTTCGGTATTTTCTTCACAGGTATCATTATGCATTACGTTGTTAACACACCAGTAAAAATGGTGATGGACGGATTAACTCATTGGCTTGAAACTTTAGGTACTGGAAACCTTGTCTTAATGGGCATTATTTTGGCAGGTATGATGGCGATTGATATGGGTGGGCCAATTAACAAAGCGGCTTACACATTTGGTCTTGCGATGATTGCTGCTGGAAACTATGCACCACACGCTGCCATTATGGCAGGCGGAATGGTACCACCATTAGGTATTGCACTTGCTACAACAATTTTTAGAAATAAATTCTCAAAACGTGACCGAGAAGCAGGGATTACATGCTACTTCATGGGAGCGGCCTTCATCACTGAAGGGGCGATCCCGTTTGCAGCGGCTGATCCTCTACGAGTGATTCCTTCAGCTGTCATTGGAGCAGCTGTGGCTGGCGGATTAACGGAATTCTTTAGAGTCACGCTTCCTGCACCGCACGGCGGACTATTCGTTTTCTGGGTAACAAATCATCCGATACTTTATATCATCAGCATCTTAATCGGTGCCGTTGTAACAGCGATTTTACTTGGTATTTTGAAAAAACCAGTGAAACTAGAAGCGTAAAGTAGAAGAGAAGCATCGTGAACAGCGGTGCTTCTTTTGTTTAATTATGAACAAATTAGGAAAAAATATCTAATTGAATGGTTGTCTTGTGAATTTTTAAATGACATGTGATAAAGTAAAGTTATTCAATTCACGTTTCAAGTCTTTTAGCAGAAAGTCTTAGGAGGAAGCAGTATTTTGAACGAAGAAAACAAACAAAACGAAAATGATATTCAATCTGATGCAAAGCAAGCCAAAACAGAGAAGAAAAGTTCACTGTTTGAATGGATCAAAGCTATTTTAATTGCACTTGCACTCGTCTTGCTCATCCGTACGTTTATATTTGAGCCGTATGTGGTGGAAGGAGAGTCAATGGAACCGACCCTTCATGATGGGGAAAAGCTGTTTGTCAACAAAACCATTAACTATCTAGGTGGTGTCAAACGAGGTGACATCGTGATTATTAATGGAAAAGATGGCCAGAAAATTCATTATGTAAAACGATTGATCGGTCTTCCGGGAGACACGATTGAAATGAAGGATGATACGCTTTACATTAATGGTAAAAAAGTAGATGAGACTTATTTAAAAGAGAACAAGGCACATGCGAAAGAGTATGAAGTGCATTTGACAGGTGATTTTGGTCCAGTGAAAGTACCGAAAAACGATTACTTTGTGATGGGGGACAACAGACTCAATTCCATGGACAGCAGAAATGGACTTGGACTCATTGAAAAGGATCGGGTTGTCGGGACATCAGAATTTGTTTTCTTCCCATTTGGCGACATTCGGCAAACAAAATAAAAGCACCCTTCTCAGGTGTGTGAGAAAAGTGCTTGAATGGGCGACCCTTAAAAGAAGGGTCGTTTTTAATTTGGCGTGAGCACTGTAACAATGAGCACAATGGCCAACACAGAAGCGAAGACAGACCCAGTAATGGCTAAAACGGACCGAAACAATCCGATCTTATGATTTTCTTTCCCTCGCTTTTGTAAAAAGCGTTTCGAAAAGATGTGTACCAGTGTGTAAATAAGCACAAGCCCAATATAAAGGCCAAAATCCCTCGCATTAAAGCCTGTTGCAGATAAATAAATACCCATAAAGAAAATCAATAAACAGTATTCCATCAGTGTAAGTAATCTCAAATCGCACGAACTCCTTCAATAAATCATTCCCACTTATTATACCATATTGGACAATTTGCCTTCGTTCTTAGTGAGAGACGTTTCTATCAAACGTTATTCATGTTATACTTCATAATGATGAATGAGTGATGGAGGATTAATAAATGATTGCAGTAAATAATGTTAGTTTGCGATTTGCTGATCGTAAACTATTTGAAGAAGTAAATATTAAATTCACTCCTGGCAACTGCTACGGTTTAATTGGTGCCAATGGAGCTGGTAAATCAACGTTTCTAAAGATTCTTTCAGGTGAAATTGAGGCTCAGACGGGCGATGTTCATATGAGCCCTGGTGAGCGTTTAGCGATTTTAAAACAGAACCACTTTGAATACGAAGAATTTGAAGTATTAAAAGTCGTCATGATGGGTCACAAGCGTTTATATGATGTGATGCAGGAGAAAGATGCGATCTATATGAAACCTGATTTCTCAGATGAAGACGGGATTCGTGCAGCAGAGCTTGAAGGTGAGTTCGCTGAGTTAAACGGCTGGGAAGCAGAAAGTGAAGCAGCGATCTTATTAAAAGGTCTTGGCATTCCAGAGAGCCTTCAATCGAAGAAAATGTCTGAGCTTGGTGGTTCTGAAAAGGTAAAAGTACTACTAGCCCAAGCGTTATTTGGCAAGCCTGACGTCCTTCTTCTGGATGAGCCAACGAACCACTTGGACTTACAAGCCATCCAGTGGCTAGAAGAGTTCCTTATTCATTTTGAAAATACCGTCATCGTCGTTTCGCATGACCGTCACTTCTTAAACAAAGTGTGTACACATATTGCGGACCTAGACTTCGGAAAAATTCAAGTATATGTCGGTAACTATGATTTCTGGTATGAGTCTAGCCAGCTAGCGCTGAAACTCAGCCAAGATGCAAATAAGAAAAAAGAAGAGCAAATTAAGCAGCTTCAAGAGTTCGTTGCCCGGTTCAGTGCGAACGCTTCTAAATCGAAGCAAGCGACGTCAAGAAAGAAATTGCTTGATAAAATCTCTTTAGACGATATTAAGCCCTCTTCACGTAAATATCCGTATGTTCATTTTGCGCCAGAGCGTGAAATCGGAAATGATGTCCTTCAAGTAGAAGGTCTATCGAAAACAATTGACGGTGTGAAAGTACTTGATAACGTCAGCTTTATCATGAATCGCGAGGATAAAATTGCGTTCCTAAGCCGTAATGAGCTTGCTGTGTCTACTTTATTTAAAATTCTTGCTGGTGAGATGGAGCCAGACAGCGGGACATATAAATGGGGCGTCACAACATCTCAAGCCTTTTTCCCGAAAGACAATAGTGAATACTTTGAAGGAAACGATGTCGATTTAGTGGATTGGCTTCGCCAATATTCTCCTAATGATCAAAGCGAAAGCTTCTTACGCGGATTCTTAGGACGTATGCTTTTCTCTGGGGAAGAAGTAAAGAAAAAAGCAAGCGTCTTATCAGGAGGAGAAAAGGTTCGTTGTATGTTATCGAAAATGATGCTGTCAGGAGCGAATGTACTGCTTCTGGATGAGCCGACGAACCACTTAGACCTAGAATCCATTACGGCGCTAAATAACGGTTTAATGAGCTTTAAAGGAGCGATGCTCTTCTCATCTCATGACCATCAGTTTGTTGAAACAGTGGCAAACCGTATTATCGAAGTGACGCCAAATGGCATCGTCGATAAACAAACAACATATGATGAGTTCTTATCAGATCAAGAGATTCAAAAGAGACTCGTTGAGCTTTATGCGTAAATAAGAAAAGACATCCAATTGTGGATGTCTTTTTTTTTCGATTAAATCGCCCAATTCCCATTACGGAAGATCGGTTCACGTTTTCCGTCTTTTGTAATACCGTCAATATTCATTTCCTTTGAACCAATCATGAAATCGACGTGTGTGATACTGTTGTTTACACCAGCTGCATCCAATTCTTCACGATTCATCTCTTTTCCGCCTTCGATATTGAACGCATATCCGCTGCCGATGGCAAGGTGGTTCGATGCGTTTTCATCATAAAGGGTATTGTAATAGAGAATATTCGAGTTTGAGATTGGTGAATCATCTGGTACAAGAGCAACCTCACCTAGATAATGAGAGCCTTCATCTGTTTCAACGAGCGAAGTTAAAATGTCTTCGCCTTCCTTCGCTTTCACATCGACAATTCGGCCATTTTCAAATGTTAAAGTAAACTCATCAATGATATTTCCTGCATAGCTGAGCGGTTTTGTGCTTGAGACAGTCCCATTTACACCGTCTTTTTTAGGTACAGTAAAGACTTCTTCTGTCGGCATGTTAGCCATGAAAGAGACGCCGCGCTCACTCACGCTGCCGGCACCTACCCAAATGTGCTGCTCAGGGAGCTCAATCGTTAAATCAGTGCCAGGAGCATCATAATGAAGCTTGTGGTAGTGGCGCTCATTTAGGATTTTGACCTTTTCATTTAGCAACTCATCGTGCTTTTTCCAAGCCTCCACAGGATCTGCTTGATCAGCGCGAGCGACTTTAAAGATTTGATCCCATAATAAAGCGACAGCTTCTTCATCTGTCTGGTCAGGGAAAATCTTTTTCGCCCAATCTTTTGATGCAGCGCCTACGACCGTCCAAGCCACTTTGTCTGATTGAACGTATTGGCGATATGTATGAAGGGCGGATCCAGCGGCTTTTTGCTGTGCAGCGATTTTTTTCGAATCAATGCCTCGCAGAAGGTCAGGGCTTTCTGACAAGATCGTGATAAAAGCGCCGCCGCGTTTTGCGATGGTTTCCATCATCTGTGCTTCCCATTCTGGGAATTGCTCAAACACATCCTGCGGTGCATGTTCATATTTTAAACGAGCAAGAACACCATCACTCCAGCGGATATGTACGTTTTTCGCCCCGTGCTCATACGCATGTTTCGCGACAAGACGAACAAGGTCTGCAGATTCAGTAGATGCAGATACGACGACTTCTTGTTCTTTTTGAACATTCACACCGACTTCAACGATGGTCTTCGCATATTGATCTAATTGTTTTTCAAATGTACTCATAAAAACCCTCCTTTAGTCATGTTCATCATATCAGATTTAAGACCGGAAAGGAAAATGGGGAGCACGCGAAAGGCCAAAATAAAAAAGCCGCTTTCATGCGGCTTTTTTAGCGGTTCAGTTGTTTCACAGGCTGTGCATTAGAAGGGGGCATATGTGAAAACGACAGGCTCATTCCTCCTAATATAATACCCGTTAAAATGACTGTGACAACGACCCGTTTACCTAAATCAAGCAACATGTTCTTCCTCCTTCACGTTTATCCATTCCTCACGATATGATCGAAATGATAAAAAAAGAAGTAGAACAAGAAGATTATTTTAATGTTTTTTGCAATTTATGAATGACTTCTAGTGAACGACCTGTTCCGATTGCGACAGACTCAAGTGGATTTGCTGCAATATGAACTGGAACGACAATCTCCTGTGAGAGCCATTCTTGAATCCCGTTTAACAAAGCGCCACCGCCGGTTAAGATCACGCCGCGGTCTACGATGTCACCACTAAGCTCTGGAGGGCTGTCCTCTAATGTGGCACGAATCGCCTCTAAAATATGAAGAAGTGACTCTCGCATGGCACCTTGAATTTCATGAGATTCAAGTGTGATCGTTTTTGGAAGACCTGTCACCAGATCACGTCCACGTACTTCTAATGACTCTGGCTCATGCTCAATGAGACAATAACCAATTTCCATTTTAACTTGCTCAGCTGTCCGCTCGCCGATTAATAGGTTATATTTCTTTCGGACAAACGTAATGATATCTTCATCCAGCTGATCTCCGCCAATTCGAATGGAATGACAAGAGACAACGCCGCCAAACGAAATGATGGCAACTTCCGTTGTTCCTCCGCCAATATCAACTACGACGTTTGCAACAGGCTCATCTACTGGGAGATCAGCGCCGATTGCGGCTGCAACAGGTTCTTCTATTAAATGCACGTGCTTTGCTCCGCAGTTTTTCACAGCATCACTGATGGCACGACGCTCAACAGCTGTTGAACCAGAAGGTGTACATACGACGACCGTTGGTTTTCTGAAGGTAAACCCGATATTTTTTCCTGCTTTTTTCATGATTTGTTTGAGTAAATCTGTTGTCATATCATAATCAGCGATGACACCGTCTTTCATCGGACGGATCGCCACAATTTTCCCAGGTGTTTTCCCAATCATTTCTTTTGCTTCTGTTCCGACGGCAAGTACAGTTTTTGTTTCTGTATCGACTGCCACGACGGATGGTTCATTTAAAATAATTCCCTTATTTTTACTATAAACCAATATGTTAGCTGTTCCTAAATCAATTCCAATTTCGGCATTTTGAAACATGTTTTCACCCAATCTCTATTTTTGCTGTTTTAAACAATTTTACATTTAAAAGTTCAGAGGGTTGAGGTCATTTGTGGGGGTTTGTGATGACCTTGAAATGAACTTGTAAAATTCAAGTATCATTTTGACAATCACAATAAATTTTCCCTTTGTTTTTTCTTTTATAAAAAAAATTTTTATAGAGGAGAAACCTTTTGAGAATCTCTTACGTCTACGATATATCAATTGGTGAAAAACAGATTGATCTTGAGCTAATGAAAGAAAGAGGGAACGAAATTGAAATCTATCGGAGTCGTAAGAAAAGTAGACGAACTAGGGCGTATTGTGATGCCAATCGAATTAAGAAGAGCACTTGATATTGCCATTAAAGACAGTATGGAATTTTTTATAGATGGGGAGAAAATCGTCTTGAAAAAATACAAGCCAGAGGGTGTTTGCCTCATGACTGGTGAGATTACATCAGAGAACCATGATTATGGAAATGGTCAAATTACATTAAGCGCTGAAGGCGCAGAACTACTCTTAAAAGAGCTACAAGAAGCTCTTCAGCAGTAATGAAAAAAGCCTGCTCTCTTCCTTTGTGCGGAGAACAGGCTTTTTTTCTGAAAAAGTTCCTTAAAAATGCCCCATCTCCCTCAAAAAATAAGTGGAAAATGGTACAATTGACAAAGAATCTCAGGGCGGCAGGTGGAATCATTTGAACAAAACATATCAAGTGCGGATCGTGTTATCTGTTCTTGCATTTATTTTAATATTAAGCTGGGATTTCTTTTATTATCTAGGCGGCTATCAAATTAATTGGCCGCTCGATCTAGCCTTTACAGTCCTTGTTCTAACAGGGATCTGGGTTGTCTCAGGCTATGTAGACCGCTTAAATCTATTTGTGTCAGACTTAAATACGAGAGAGAAAGAAGCACAGGAACTGACAGAGCGGCTGAATCGAATCACAGATAACTTGCAAGAAATCGTCTTTGAAACAAACGAAAAAGGTGAAATTATTTTTTTAAATCAAGCATGGACACAAATGACAGGCTATGACATTGATGAATGTCTAGGCACCATGTACAATCAGTACTTTGATCAAGAGGAACGCGTGGTGCAGCATTTGTTATCTGTGATCAAGGAGCATAAGGATGCGGGGCGGGTAGAACTGCAGCTTCTACATAAAGAGGGAAAGAAGGTATGGGGAGACGTTCATTACAAGCTCTATTTTGATGAGCATCACCAGTTTACCGGAGGAATTGGAACAGTAGCTGATATTACGAAACAAAAGCAGGCAAAGCTTGAGCTTGAAAGATCCAATCAGCAATTGCAAATGCAGGCGCAAAAGCTGGCCGTCGCTGGACAAATAGCCGCTGGAATCGCCCATGAAGTCAGAAATCCACTGACATCAGTAAATGGTTTTTTACAGCTGATGAAGACACAATATCCTGAAAGAACCGATTATTTTGACATTATCTTCTCTGAAATTAAACGGATTGATTTTGTTTTAAGTGAGTTGCTTGTATTGGCTAAGCCTCAAGCGGTCCATTTTCAAGAAGTCCAGCTTCATGAGCTTCTAGAACAAGTGATTACTTTATTAAAAACAAATGCCGTTCTTTCAAATATTGATCTCAAGCAGCCATTTAAAAGGCAGGATGCCGGTGCAATCCTAGCAGACGCTAACCAAATGAAGCAGCTGTTCATTAATTTAATCAAAAATGCGATTGAGGCAATGCCAGAAGGTGGCAGCATATACATATCTACAGAAAAAGTATTGAATGAATGGAAGATTACCATTCAAGATGAAGGAAAAGGGATGTCTGAAGAAGATATTCAAAAAATATATGACCCTTTCTTTTCCACGAAAAAAGAAGGGACAGGGCTTGGTCTGACCATCTGTGCGACAATTTTAAAAGATCATCACGGAAGAATGGACGTGTCTAGTGAGCTTGGAAAAGGCACAGCTTTTCATATTTATTTGCCTGTGTGTCAAAAAAGCAGACAGCAGCAAGTTGAGAGGACGTGAAGACATGACGGTGAAAGCTTTATTTGTATATGGGAAGCTATTGCAGCATGAAGAGCACCACGAAGCGTACATGAAGGAAAGTAGACTATTAGCTAAATCTGCTTGGATGAATGGAAGAATCTACGATACAGGTCAAGGATATCCAGCGTGTGTTCCCGCAGAAAAAGGCACTGTATACGGGGAATTGTACGAGGTGACCGCTGACACGTTGAAT
The DNA here is from genome assembly GCF_900186955.1 of Bacillus pumilus. NCBI lineage: Bacteria > Bacillati > Bacillota > Bacilli > Caryophanales > Bacillaceae > Bacillus > Bacillus pumilus. The sequence continues at coordinate 1,406,907 of NZ_LT906438.1, forward strand.
AAGATAGACGCACTAGAGGAAGAGTATGACAAGCAGGAAATCAATGTCATGACGGATCAAGGTCAGGTAGCAGCCATGACATACACTTTGCCAGAGCAGAAGGCATCAGCACTGAAAGAAATAAAGAGAGGGTGCTGGAAAGCTTATAAACTGTGGCATCAGAAGCCATCATCCTTCTATTATTTTGCCTATGGCTCCTGTATGGATGATGCTAGATTTAAGCTCGCAGAAGTCGATCATCACTTCAGACAAATCATCGGCGGTGGTGTACTAAACGGTTTTACTACGAGATTTACATTGGTGAGGCAAGATGGATCAAGAGCTGATATGGTAGAAGACGGCGGCGAAACAGAGGGTGTATTATATGAAGTTCCTTTTGATGCCATTCGTTATTTGTATAAACGAGAGGGAGTATATGAAGGCACATATCGTCCAGCTTTTGTCGATGTCAAAATAGGTGATCAAATTTATGAGGACTGTTTAACCTTTCTTGTGCTTCAAAAGAGCGAAGAAATCGCTCCGCCAGCTCATTATCGCAGTGAAATCGAAAAAGGAGCAGACCTTTACTTAAGTGAAGCGTTCCGTAAAAAAATTCGTTCCCATATGGATTCATTAATCAAACCGTAGTAAAATGCATGGTAAGTGAGATAAAAGGAGTCTGAACATGAAAAAGGAATATGCAGTCATTGGTCTTGGACGCTTTGGCGGAAGTATTTGCAAGGCGCTGAGCGAAGAAGGACTTGAAGTCATGGCGATGGATATGAATGAAGATCGAGTAAACGAGTACGCGAAAATTGCCTCACATGCGGTCATTGGTGATTCGACGGACGAAAACGTTTTAAAAAATCTTGGTATTCGCAATTTTGATCATGTCATCGTTGCAATCGGTGAAAATATTCAGGCAAGTATTTTAACAACGATTATGCTGAAAGAGCTTGGCGTCAAAATGGTCACCGTGAAAGCGCAAAATGACTACCATGAAAAGGTGCTCAACAAAATTGGAGCGGATCGCATCGTTCATCCAGAGCGAGATATGGGCAGACGGATTGCACATAAAATCATTTCAAATAACGTGCTTGATTACCTCGAGCTGTCAGATGAGTACAGCCTGATTGAGATTGTGGCAAACAGCAGGCTGGCGGGACATTCTCTTTTAGATCTTGATATACGGGCAAAATACGGCATCAACATTGTGGCCATTAAGCGCGGAAAAGAAGTCATTGTTTCCCCGCTGGCAGATGAAATGATTCAAAAAGAAGATATCCTCATTGTCATTGGGGCAGTAGCCGATATAGGACGCTTTGAAAAACGAGAAATGCAGAACGATTATTAAGCACTCCGATGACGGGGTGTTTTTTTACATGAATGTGTTCATGACAGGTGGACATTGAGACGGAAATTGACACTGAAAAGGGTTGCTTTGTTCATGTATAACCGCAAAAATGAATCATCTTATTTTTCGTGCAATTATCACTATTCAGAAATAAAAATCAGTGTTTTGATATGGTTGATTTTCTCTAAATGTCATTGACTGGACAAACAGATTCGTTTACGATAAGAAACATTATATTGTTTACTTGGAGGAGGCAGTGTCGTTGGATAAGGAGCTTTTCAGACATCAAATTGAGGTAGCAGCAAAGAGAAAAAAAGCAGCCCTCGTGATTAAACATGCGAAAGTCATGGATGTGTTTAACCAGGAATGGATAGACGCTGATGTCGCTGTTGAAAATGGACAAATAGTCGGGATAGGGGAGTACGAGGGAGAACAGGAGCTTGATGCAGCAGGTCAAATGCTTGTGCCTGGTTTTATTGATGGCCACGTTCATATCGAGTCTTCAATGGTTACCCCTGCTGAATTCTCCAAAGCTGTCGTTCCGCGCGGTGTGACAACTGTCGTAACAGATCCGCATGAAATCGCCAATGTGTCAGGTATAACAGGCATCCAATTTATGCTGGAAGAAGCGAGAAAAGCTGCCTTACATATTTATTTCATGCTGCCATCCTGTGTACCGGCAGTCAGTTTTGAACGATCAGGTGCTACATTAATAGCCAAAGATTTAAAGCCTCTTTATAAAGAAAAGGAAGTGCTTGGTCTTGCTGAGGTGATGGACTATGTCGGTGTGGAGCAGGCAGAAGAAGATATGCTTCAAAAGCTGCTTGATGCCCAAAACGAGAATAAACTGATTGATGGCCATTTAGCAGGCTTAACAGATCGTTTAATCAACGTCTACCGGACGGCCAATATCCAAACAGACCATGAGGTGACAACTGCACAGGAAGCCCTTGAGCGTGTGAAAAGGGGCATGTATGTGATGCTGAGAGAAGGATCTGTTGCCAAAAACGTGAAAAATGTTTTACCCGCTGTCAATGAAAAGAATGCGAGACGCTTTTTCTTTTGCACAGATGATAAACATTTGGATGATTTAATGGCACAGGGAAGTATTGATGAGCAAGTACGGATGTCCATAAAAGAAGGCTTAGATCCATTTTTAGCCTATCAAATGGGAAGCTTAAATGCCGCAGAGTGTTTTGGTCTTAAAACAAAGGGAGCCATTGCACCAGGCTATGATGCTGATTTTATGCTTGTCTCGGACTTTCATCATGTAGACATTACAAGCGTATTTATCGCAGGTGAATTGGTTGCACAGAACGGAGAGTACAAGCCGAGTGTCGAAAAGATCGCACCAAGCCCAGCATTATTACAATCTGTTCATGCAGTAGATGTTCAAGAGGAAGACATTGCACTACCTATCACGGGCGATCAACATATGAATGTGATCCGTATTATTCCGAATCAGCTTGAAACAAAGTTAGAACAAGTCTCTCCTTCAGAAATGAACGGACAATTTACAAGTGATACAGGCAGAGATGTATTGAAAATGGTGCTTGTTGAACGTCATCAAGGTTTATCTGAAATGGGCGTAGGGATTGTCAGCGGCTTCGGCATCAAACAGGGCGCGATTGCAACAACGGTTGCACATGATTCCCATAACTTAATTGCAGTTGGCACAAATGATGCTGATATCATCAAAGCGATTGAGGCGTTAAAAGAAGCAGGCGGCGGTTTGACTGTTGTTAAAGAAGGGCGTTCTCTTCATACGCTGCCATTACCGATCTCTGGTTTATTGTCAGATCAGCCGGCACATCTCGTCAATGAAAGCCTTCATACACTTCATGAAGCGCTTAAAGAAACAGGTTTTACCTTAGACTTTAATCCGTTTTTGACGCTGTCCTTCTTGGCACTGCCAGTCATTCCTGATGTGAAAATGACGACAAAGGGCTTGTTTGATGTCAGAAACTTTCAGCACCTCCCAATTCAATCATAAAAAGTGAGAAACCGCATGTTATATATGCGGATTTTTTCAATACTGATGAAAAAAAGAGGCACAGCCAGTCGGCTCGTGTCTCTTTTTGTGATTACACTTCCATAATAATCGGTAAGATCATTGGGCGGCGTCTTGTTTTTTCGTAAAGGAAAGGAGCAAGTGTGTCCGTAATTTCGTTCTTAATTTCCGACCACTGAGTTGTCTTACGTTCCATTACTTTTTCAAGATGCTTTGAAATGAGATCTTGTGCGTCGTTGATGAGGTCTCCAGATTCTCTCATGTAGACAAAGCCTCTTGAGATGAGATCAGGACCAGCAGAGATTTTGAATTCTTTCATGTCCATGCTGACGACCACAATGACAAGACCTTCTTCAGAAAGAATGCGGCGGTCTCTTAAGACGATATTCCCGATATCGCCAATTCCGCTTCCGTCGATATACACGTTACCTGATGGAATTTTGCCAGCGACACTCGCTTCGTCACCTTTTAGTGCAAGTACTTCACCGTTATCCATGATAAAGCAGTTTTCCTCAGGAATTCCGCAATCATTCGCAAGTTTAATATGCGTTTTTTGCATGCGGTATTCACCGTGAATCGGCATAAAGAATTTTGGTTTAATTAAACGGAGCATCAGCTTTTGTTCTTCTTGTCCACCATGACCAGATGTATGAATATTATTAAGTGAGCCATGAATAACCTCAGCGCCAGCACGGTACAGCTGGTTAATGGTGCGGCTTACGCTAATATTGTTACCTGGAATCGGTGAAGATGAGAAGACAACAGTGTCTCCAGGATTAATCGAAATCTGGCGGTGAGTGCCGTTTGCAATACGAGAAAGAGCAGCCATCGGCTCACCTTGGCTCCCAGTACAAAGAATAGTCACTTTGTTTGCTGGTAGACGGTTGATTTCATTATGTTCAATGAACGTGTTTTTTGGACATTTAATGTAGCCAAGGTCTTGTCCAATATCAATGGCAGACTCCATACTTCGTCCAAACACCGCAACTTTTCGGCCGTTGGCAACAGCGGACTCGATCACTTGCTGAAGTCTGTGAATGTTTGAAGCAAACGTAGCAAAGATAATACGTCCGTCGACTTTTCTAAAGATGTCATCAATGCTTTCGCCTACGCGTCTTTCAGACATCGTAAATTCTGGAATTTCACTGTTTGTACTATCGGATAAAAGACATAGAACGCCTTCTTTCCCGATTTCAGCCATTTTTGTTAAGTTGGCAGGTTCGCCAACAGGCGTAAAGTCAAACTTGAAATCACCTGTATGTACGATGTTACCAGGAGGTGTCTTCACGACAATTCCATAAGAATCTGGAATACTGTGTGTAGTTCTAAAGAAAGACACAGCTGTTTTTCTGAATTTAATGGTATCTTCTTCTTCATAAATGTGAAGTTTTGTTTGTCTCAAGAGACCGTGCTCTTCCAATTTATTACGAAGTAGGCCGATTGCGAGTTTGCCGCCGTAAACTGGAATATTCACTTGCTTGAGAAGGTAAGGGATACCGCCGATGTGGTCTTCATGTCCGTGAGTGATGAAAAGACCTTTGATTTTATCTTCGTTTTTAACTAAGTACGTATAGTCAGGGATGACGTAGTCAATTCCAAGAAGCTCATCTTCAGGGAACTTAATACCAGCATCAATTAAAATGATTTCATCTTGAAATTGAACGCCATACGTGTTTTTACCGATCTCGCCTAAACCGCCGAGCGCAAAAACTGCCGCCTGATCGTTTTTTACAAATTTCATTCCTCTCATAGCTCCAATACTTTAAAATTTTCACTTTCTCGTTCATAGTCTAAAAAAGCACCGTCTACAGGCTGAATGAATTCAATGTTGTAGCTATGTTTTTTCAACTTATCACGTACGTCTCTTTCAGAAACTGCTTCAACGTATAGTGAATCTGTGTGTTCTCTTACAGGTACCTCAGTAGTACTTGCCTGAAAAAATACCTTATATATCATCCAAATCTCTCCTTAAATACCGTATGTTACACTCGCTATTTCTATTATATTAAAAAAACGCGCATAAGAAAAGTCTCTGAGAAAAAAGGACCTTCAGCAAATGTGCGGAAGATCCTTTTAAGCGATCGATTTTTTACGAAGCATGTCCTTCCATTGTCTTCTAATTTTCTTGCGCAGACGACGAAGCATCGCAGGTCGCCTCCTTTCGAATTGAAGTTAGATTAGACCTTGTATTCCGTTCTCTCTTTATACTTGTATTATATGACGTTTCCATTGAATGTTACATGGTTATATGTGGGAAATGGGCGTTTTAATAGGAATTGGTTTCGAAAGCAGAAATCTTTCTGTATGATGAAAGGGAGTGGGTATACATAACAAGAGACAGGAGACGGGATATGAATAAAAAAGTCATCTTCTTTGATATCGACGGTACTTTATATGATCATGATAAAAAAATACCTGAATCAACGAAGAGAGCAGTTCGTTTATTAAAAGAAAAAGGCCATCATCTCTTCATTGCATCTGGGCGTTCGCCTTTTTTAATTAAGCCTATTTTAGAGGAATTAGGGCTTGACTCCTTTATTGCTTATAACGGTCAGTATGTCATGTATGAGGGAGAAGTCATTTACGGCAATCCGCTTAAACTGGAGCTAATGGAGCAAATTTATGAAACAGCGGATCATCATGATCATCCGCTTGTTTTCATGGGGGAAAAAACGATGAAGGCTTCTGTGCCAAATCACCCGTTTATCCATGAGGGGATTGGGACTTTAAAAACAGAGCATCCTGAACATGATTTATCTTACTTTAAAGAAAACGAGATTTTTCAAATGCTGTTATTCTGTAAGGCAGAAGAGGAAGTCCAATACGAGGCGTTCCGCGAAGAAATTGATCTTGTCAGATGGCACGAGCTGTCAACAGATGTCTTGCCAAAAGGCGGATCAAAGGCTGAAGGCATTAAACGAGTTATCGAAAGACTGCCTTACGAGCAAAAGGATACCGTTGCCTTTGGAGACGGTCTGAACGATCGAGAGATGATTTCGTTTGCTGGTACAGGCGTCGCCATGGGAAATGCTGTGAATGAACTAAAAGATTTGGCTGATTTTGTGACAAAGCCAGTAGATGAAGACGGCATATTCCATGCAGTGACTCATTTAGGCCTGATTGAAGAATAAAAAAAGAAGACCCTTAGGTTATTGGGTCTTCTTTTTATTTTATGATCTGCCGATCGCAACAGAGTTGTCAGGCTCAGCGAATGGCTGATCCTTTTGAATATGATCATAAAACATAATGCCGTTTAAATGGTCGATTTCATGCTGAAACACAATGGCCGGAAACCCTTTTAGGCGAATATCAATGTCTTCTCCTTCAAGCGTTGTACCCTTCACCCTGATCTTTTGATATCGAGGGACAAATCCAGGAATGGCTTCATCAACAGATAAGCAGCCTTCACCAGTCGTTAAATAAGCTCTTTTGACGGAATGACTGACAATGCGCGGGTTGAAAAGGGCATAGCTGTATTCCACTCCATCTTCATCCTCACAGTGAACAGCGATCATTCGTTTACTGACATTAATTTGCGGAGCCGCGAGTCCAACGCCGGGTCTGAGTCCATACTTTTCAGCCATGTCAGCATCCTGACTATTTTTAACGAATTCAATCATGTCAGCTAATTGCTGTTTTTCCTCTTCTGTCGGCGGGAGCTCGACCGCTTCAGCTGTTTGTCTTAAGACGGGATGTCCGTCCCGTACGATATCTTCCATGGTAATCACAAATCTTCACTCCTATTTCCTTTGTATGTAAAGTATATAAAATGATACACAACATATGCAATGAAATAAAGAAGACCGGTCCTATAAGACCGGTCAGAGGCTTAAACAGCCATTAGCAGCAGCCGCCACCGCCGCCTAAGAATGCTGCGCCAACGATGATTAATAGGATGAAAAGGACAACGATTAAAGCGAATGTCCGTCCCCCGCCGTATCCGCAGCCACTTCCATAACTTGGGTAACAACAACCACCGCCATATCCACCACCGTATCCATACCCGTAACCGCCGTATCCACCATACATACTTCCATGACTATAATTAGACATACTTTTGACCTCCTTTGGAAATACACTCGGCCTTTCATAAGTGAAGGCGAAGCGTGTAATATAAACTATGTATGAATGCACTATTTGTATAGTCATGCGCCTATCACTTGAAAAAAATCTTCTTCGGCTCATCAAAATGACCTCTTTCCTTGTCACAAACGCCTATAAAAATTATAGTGGTATGTGGAGATGTAAAGGGGGAACCTTGTGATGAAAGAAATAAGAAGAAGCATGAAAGCAGGTGCTGCTTTAGCGGGGATATGTACCCTTTTGCTGGCGGGATGCGGAGGTCAAAGTCCATTTCATGACATCCAGAATGCGATGACGAAAATGAGCGAAAAAGAGGCATCTTTTGAAAAAGAGCAAGGTACACTGCAAAGCTATGAGAAAAAAGAGCAGCAGCTCTATAAAAAAATGATTCAAACCACAAAGGATCACACTAAAACAGTGTCAAGCCTTTCTGATCAGGCGTTAGCATCTGCAGCGAAACGAGAAGAACATTTGAAAACAGAAAAAGACAGCATGGATGAATCGAAAAAAGAATTGAAAACGGTCAAGGAATCTGCGGGACGTATACAAGATACGAATTTAAAAGAAAAAGCAGATGAAACGGTCAAATCGCTTGAGAAAAGATATGCGTCGTATGACCAGCTTTACAAGGAATATCAAAAGGCGTTGAAACAAGATCAGCATTTATATCAATCTTTAAAGAAAAAGGACTTAGGATATAAAGAGCTAAAATCCAAGCTGAAGACTGTGAACCGTTCTTATAGCAAAGTCAGAAAAGAAGGTAAAAAGTTCAATCAATATACAAAGCAATTGAATGAGCATAAACAGGCTTTGTCTAAAGTGGCAGATCAAGAGTCCAAAAAGAGCTGAAAAAACAGCTCTTTTTTTATTTTTCGACAAAAACAAACATTTTCTATTGTAGTACAGTAGTACACACTATACTAGTACAGTTCGATGTGTTTGTTAAACAGATTGATACAGCTCACCATAAAAAGTAAAGCGAATACATTTATTTAAATAAAGCCGTTAAATCAATTGACGGACTATTTTTCTTGTTGTAAACTAGTCCTTGTTAACAGAAGTTGTATTAGTTATTTGTGAACTATCGTTAATACAGTTAGAAGAACTCAAAAACGAGCGATCATCTTATGTTTCGACAACGATCCTAGTGGCTATTAAATACAGGAGTCATATGTGTATTTTGGGTTATCCTATATCTGTATGTATAAATGGATTCACGACAAATTGACTGTTAAAAGAAAGGAAGAGGTGACTTTAGAATGGCTGCAAAAACAAAAAAAGCAATTGTTGATAGCAAAAAGCAATTTGATGCCATCAAAAAGCAGTTTGAAACGTTTCAAATTTTAAACGAAAAAGGCGAAGTCGTAAACGAAGCGGCAATGCCAGATCTCTCAGATGACCAATTAAAAGAATTAATGCGCCGTATGGTGTTTACACGAGTATTAGATCAACGTTCAATTTCATTGAACCGTCAAGGACGTCTTGGCTTCTATGCGCCAACAGCTGGACAAGAGGCTTCTCAGCTTGCAACTCACTTTGCACTTGAGAAAGAAGATTTCATTCTTCCAGGATATCGTGATGTACCACAATTAATCTGGCATGGCCTTCCATTAACAAAAGCGTTCTTGTTCTCTCGTGGACACTTTGTTGGTAACCAAATGCCTGAAGATCTGAATGCACTTTCACCACAAATCATTATCGGTGCACAAATCATTCAAGCTGCTGGTGTAGCTCTTGGTTTGAAAAAGCGCGGTAAAAATGCTGTTGCAATCACTTACACTGGTGATGGCGGAGCTTCACAAGGTGATTTCTACGAAGGTATTAACTTTGCAGGGGCTTACAAAGCGCCAGCGATTTTTGTTGTCCAAAACAACAGATATGCGATCTCTACTCCTGTTGAGAAGCAATCTGCTGCGCAAACAATTGCACAAAAAGCGGCTGCAGCTGGTATCGTAGGCGTACAAGTTGACGGTATGGATGCATTAGCTGTATATGCAGCAACTGCTGAAGCTCGTGAGCGTGCTGTAAATGGCGAAGGTCCAACATTAATCGAAACTCTTACATTCCGTTATGGCCCACATACAATGGCTGGTGACGATCCAACAAGATATCGTACAAAAGAAGATGAAAACGAGTGGGAGCAAAAAGATCCATTGGTACGCTACCGCAAATTCTTGGAAAACAAAGGCCTATGGTCTGAAGAAGAAGAGAATAAAGTCATCGAAGATGCAAAAGAACAAATCAAACAAGCGATCAAAGAAGCTGACGAACAGCCTAAGCAAAAAGTCACTGACTTGATTGAAAACATGTACGATGTGAAACCATTCAACTTAGTTGAACAGCTTGAAATTTACAAACAGAAGGAGTCGAAGTAAGCCATGGCGCAAATGACAATGATTCAAGCGATCACTGATGCGTTACGCACAGAACTGAAAAATGACGAAAACGTTCTCGTTTTCGGAGAAGACGTTGGTAAAAACGGCGGCGTATTCCGTGCGACTGAAGGATTGCAAAAAGAGTTTGGTGAGGATCGTGTATTCGATACACCACTTGCTGAATCTGGTATTGGCGGTCTTGCAATTGGCCTTGGACTACAAGAATTCCGCCCAGTAATGGAAATTCAATTCTTCGGATTCGTTTACGAAGTATTAGATTCTGTTTCTGGACAAATGGCTCGTATGCGTTACCGTTCTGGCGGACGCTGGCATTCTCCAGTGACAATCCGTTCTCCATTCGGCGGGGGAGTTCACACACCTGAGCTTCACGCTGATAGCTTAGAAGGTCTTATCGCACAACAGCCTGGTATCAAGGTGGTCATTCCTTCAACACCTTACGATGCAAAAGGACTATTAATTTCTGCAATCCGCGACAATGATCCGGTTGTATTCCTTGAGCATATGAAACTTTATCGCTCTTTCCGTCAGGAAGTTCCTGAAGAAGAGTACACAATTGAAATCGGTAAAGCTGACGTGAAACGTGAAGGTTCTGACCTTTCAATCATCACTTACGGTGCAATGGTTCACGAATCACTTAAAGCTGCTGAAGAACTTGAAAAAGAAGGCGTTTCTGCTGAAGTGATCGACCTTCGTACAGTAAGCCCGCTTGATATTGAAACAATCATCGCTTCTGTTGAAAAAACAGGTCGTGCGATCGTTGTTCAAGAAGCACAAAAACAAGCTGGTATTGCTGCAAACGTAGTAGCTGAAATCAATGACAGAGCAATCCTTAGCCTAGAAGCACCAGTACTTCGTGTAGCTGCACCTGATACTGTATTTGCTTTCTCTCAAGCTGAGACTGTATGGCTTCCAAACCATAAAGACGTGCTTGAAACAGCTAAGAAAGTTCTTGAATTTTAATTAAATGACTGAGGGGAAAAGAATTTATTTCTCTTCCCCTTTATCAATTACAAGACCGTGTAAACATACACAACAAGGGTTCAACAAAATCTAGGAGGCGAAAAACAGTGGCATTTGAATTTAAACTTCCGGACATCGGAGAAGGTATCCACGAAGGTGAGATCGTTAAGTGGTTTGTAAAACCAAACGACGAAATTAATGAAGATGACGTTTTAGCAGAGGTACAAAACGATAAAGCAGTTGTAGAAATTCCTTCACCTGTTAAAGGAAAAGTATTAGAATTAAAAGTTGAAGAGGGAACAGTTGCAACTGTAGGACAAACAATCATTACGTTTGATGCACCTGGTTACGAAAATCTTCAATTTAAAGGCAGCGAAGAAGAAGGCGAAGCAAAAACTGAAGCTCAAGTACAAGGTACTGCTGAAGCTGGTAACGAGCCTGAGAAGAAAGAAGTGGCACAAGAAGAAGCGGCAGCAGCAACTGGTGCAGGTGCACAAGAGCAAGTAGATGCTGATCCAAACAAACGCGTTATCGCTATGCCATCTGTACGTAAATATGCTCGCGAAAAAGGCATTGAAATTTACAAAGTTGCAGGTTCTGGTAAAAACGGACGTGTGTTAAAAGAAGATATCGACAGCTTCGTTAATGGTGGTTCTGCAGCTCAAGAAGCAGCACCTCAAGCAGCTGAAAGTGCGAAAGAAGAAGCAGCTCCTAAAGCGGCAGCAGCTCCAGTTCTTGAAGGGGAATTCCCAGAAACTCGCGAGAAAATGAGCGGAATCCGCAAAGCGATCGCGAAAGCAATGGTAAACTCTAAGCATACAGCTCCTCACGTAACATTAATGGATGAAGTTGATGTAACGAACCTTGTTGCACATCGTAAACAATTCAAACAAGTTGCAGCTGATCAAGGAATCAAGTTAACTTACTTGCCTTACGTTGTAAAAGCTCTTACTTCTGCTTTGAAAAAGTACCCAGTACTTAACACTTCTATCGATGATAAAACAGATGAAGTTGTTCAAAAGCATTACTACAACATCGGAATTGCAGCTGATACTGAAAAAGGCCTGCTCGTTCCAGTTGTGAAAAATGCAGATCGCAAAGCTATTTTTGAAGTGTCTAACGAAATCAACGAGCTTGCAACAAAAGCACGTGATGGTAAATTGGCTCCAGCTGAAATGAAAGGTGCATCTTGCACAATCACAAACATCGGTTCTGCTGGTGGACAATGGTTTACTCCAGTCATCAACCACCCAGAAGTAGCGATCCTTGGTATTGGCCGTATCGCTGAAAAAGCGGTTGTTCGTGATGGCGAAATCGTTGCAGCTCCAGTCTTAGCTCTTTCCCTAAGCTTTGACCACCGTATGATCGACGGAGCTACTGCGCAAAATGCCCTTAACCACATCAAGCGTTTATTGAATGATCCACAATTAATTTTAATGGAGGCGTAATGTCATGGTAGTAGGAGATTTCCCAATCGAAACAGATACTCTTGTCATCGGTGCAGGTCCTGGCGGATATGTAGCTGCTATTCGTGCTGCACAGCTTGGACAAAAAGTAACAATCGTTGAAAAAGGAACACTTGGCGGTGTATGTCTAAACGTTGGTTGTATTCCTTCAAAAGCATTAATCAATGCTGGCCATCGTTTCGAAAATGCTAAGCATTCTGAAGACATGGGTATCAAAGCTGAAAACGTAACAGTTGATTTCACAAAAGTTCAAGAGTGGAAAGCTTCTGTTGTAAACAAATTAACAGGTGGAGTTCAAGGTCTTCTTAAAGGAAATAAAGTAGACATCGTTAAAGGTGAAGCTTATTTCGTAGACAGTAACTCTGTACGTGTAATGGATGAAAATTCAGCACAGACTTACACTTTCAAAAATGCAATTCTTGCAACTGGATCTCGTCCAATTGAATTGCCTACTTTTAAATACACAGATCGCGTGATCAACTCAACTGGTGCTTTAGCGCTTAAAGAAGTACCTAAAAAGTTAGTTGTTATCGGTGGTGGATATATCGGTACTGAGCTTGGTACTGCTTATGCAAACTTTGGAACAGAAGTTGTCATCCTTGAAGGTGGAGACGAAATCCTTCCAGGTTTCGAAAAGCAAATGAGCTCATTGGTTAAACGTAACCTGAAGAAAAAAGGAAACGTTGAAATCCATACAAACGCTCTTGCAAAAGGCGTTGAAGAAAAATCTGATGGTGTCACTGTTACTTTCGAAGTAAAAGGTGAAGAAAAAACAGTTGATGCTGATTACGTACTTGTTACAGTTGGTCGTCGTCCAAACACAGATGAGCTTGGTCTTGAGCAAGTTGGTGTTGAATTGACTGACCGCGGAGTTGTCAAAACAGACAAACAATGCCGTACAAGCGTATCTAACATCTATGCAATTGGTGACATTGTTGATGGACCACCACTTGCACACAAAGCTTCTTACGAAGGTAAAATTGCAGCTGAAGCAATCGCTGGAGAGCCAGCTGAAATTGATTACCTTGGTATTCCTGCTGTTGTATTCTCTGAGCCAGAACTTGCAACTGTTGGATACACTGAAGCAGAAGCAAAAGAAGAAGGAATCGACATCGTTGCAGCGAAATTCCCATTCGCAGCAAACGGACGTGCACTTTCTCTTGACGCAACTGATGGCTTCATGAAGATGATCACTCGTAAAGAGGATGGTCTTGTGATTGGTGCACAAATCGCAGGTGTTGGCGCTTCTGATATGATTTCAGAGCTTAGCCTTGCAATCGAAGCTGGAGTGACTGCTGAAGATATCGCAATGACAATTCACGCTCACCCAACTTTAGGTGAAATTACAATGGAAACGGCTGAAGTAGCAATTGGAAGCCCAATCCATATCGTAAAATAATGAACCTATAAAAACCCTCTCCAACAAGGAGAGGGTTTTTTGAGTGCTGCATGAGAAAAACCCCTCATTTCATGAGGGGCTTTTTCATATGGATATATAAGTGCAAGGTGAAGCCATTAATTTGTATTCACGCGGTCTAAGGCGTGGCATAAAGGCGATAAAATATCCTCTTTGCTGCTGACATTTCCTTCAACCTTCACAATGACTTTTTCATTATTTACAAGTAAAATAGCCGGTAATTCGTCTACTTCATTTTTCCAGCCTTTACGATCTTCTTTCACAATCATCTTTGACATTTCCTTCGGGTATTCATTCTTTAAATCGAGGACTGCATCATAATAAGGACTTTCTTTATCGAGATTTTCTGCATCTGTAAAAAAGAGAATTCTTGGTTTTTGAATATGACTGACTTGGTCTGTCTGATTCGGTATGATATACGCAAATGAGCATGAACTAAGTACAAAGAGCATGGGGAATATAATGAGAAGTGTCCTCATAAAATTCAATCTATTCACCTCAAAATCCTTTGGGGTTGTCCCAACATTTTTAGGAGCTGGTTACCTGTTAGTCACTCTAGTGTATCATGTCCTTTTTGACAATTTTCGATTGTTACTCAATTGTTACAGAATTGATATGAAGCAAAATACAATTGAAACGTTCTCTCAATATGATGAGAAAATAGCATATATTCATAAAAAATAATTAAATGTGTCATACAATTAACCGTTGACAACTTAAATGTGACATCATATTATAGAAGTGTGAAATAAATTAAACGCTTTCAAATATTGAATGAAGAAAAGGGGAATGTACGTGGGTACAATTATTTGTCAAGATTGCAATGAGACCATTGATCAATTTGAAAATGAAAAAGTGACAACACTATACGGAACGTGTGGTCACTGTCATTGCTGTGATGAAGCCTCTGAATAAATAAAAAAGCATGCAGCTCCATTTGGGGCTGCATGTTTCTTTTTTATAAAATTGCTTTCTGCTCTTTAATCACGCGGATCATTTCTAGCGTTGAATCTTCTGGTCCTTGGACAGGGAGACCAATTTCAATGTTTTTAAAGATATAGGAGATATTTTCTTCTGTGATAATCTCTCCTGGTATAAAAATAGGTATGCCTGGCGGGTACACCATGACAAACTCTGCGATGATGCGGCCAGCTGCTTCTTTTAACGGAACCACTTCAGTTGTGGAGTAAAAGGCATCACGCGGCGTCATGGCAAGCGATGGAATCTCAGGCAGCAGTACTTCTGTTACCGGTTGTGTGCCGCTCTCACTTGTAGAGGTTGCGGCAATGTCTTTCATAGCCGTTATAAGCGTATCGATTGTTTCATCAGTATCACCAGGGGTCACAATACATAAAATGTTGTAAAGGTCAGAAAGCTCCACTTCAATCCGGTAGCTTTCTCTCAACCATTTTTCGACATCATGGCCATTGAGGCCAAGGTCTTTAATTGAAATAATTAATTTTGTTGGATCGTAATCATACGTAGAAGCTGAACTGAGTATTTCCTTGCCAATACACGTAATGCCATCAATTTGATTCAAACGGTTTCTCGCTGATTCAGCTAAACGGATGGCTTCATCTGCTAGCGCCTTTCCTTCAGTGGCTAATCGCTTTCGAGCGACATCAAGTGACGCCAAGAGCAAGTAAGAAGTAGACGTTGTTGTCAGCATGCTCAAAATCGATTGCACGCGATCTTTTGAGATAAGCCCTTCCTTCATATTTAAAATAGAGCTTTGGGTCAGGGAACCGCCGAGTTTGTGGACACTTGTTGCTGCCATGTCGGCACCTGCCTGCATGGCAGATAGCGGGAGCTTATCGTGAAAATGAATATGCACGCCGTGTGCTTCATCGACAAGGACAGGCACATGAAATGAATGGGCAATGTCTACAATCGATTTTAAGTCTGCTGAAACGCCAAAATACGTCGGATTAATCACAAGCAGACCTTTTGCATCTGGGTGCTCCGTGAGTGCCTTTTTCGCTGATTCTGGTGTAATGCCGTGAGAGATGCCAAGCTCTTTGTCTATTTCTGGATGAATAAAAACAGGAACTGCGCCAGAAAATACAATCGCGGACATAATCGATTTATGGACGTTACGCGGAACGATGATTTTATCCCCAGGTCCGCATACGGTCATCACCATTGTCATGATGGCGCCGCTTGTTCCTTGAATACAGAAAAACGTATGGTCAGCACCGAAGGCTTCAGCAGCTAAATCTTGTGCTTCTTTTATCATTCCTCGAGGTGAGTGTAAATCATCGAGAGGTTCTATATTAATGAGATCAATGCTTAGTGCATTGTCGCCAATGAATGCTCTAAATTCAGGGTCCATTCCGGCTCCTTTTTTATGGCCAGGAATGTGAAATTGAACTGGATTGGTTGCTGCGTGTTTTTTTAGTCCAGTGTATAAGGGTGTATCATGTTGTGACAATTGCTTTCCCACCTTCATCGAAATACCTGCTATTATTGTGCCAATAACGACAGATTTCATTGCATAAAACAAAAGAATTATATTATGAACTGATCGGAATGTAAAGCATAAAATCAATCGGTTTCTGATCGAACAGATGCTATAATAAAAGTTCAAATAAGAAATGAGTGTTAAAGTGAGGGACAAGTAAATGGAATATCAATATCCAATGGACGTCGACTGGACGACAGAGGAAAAGATTGCGGTTATTTCGTTTTTTCAAGCTGTTGAAAAAGCCTATGAAAAAGGAATAGCGAAGCAGGAGTTATTAGATACTTATAAACGCTTTAAAGAGATTGTGCCATCAAAAGCAGAAGAAAAGACGCATTGTGCAGCGTTTGAAAAGGAAAGCGGGTATTCTCCTTATCGTACAGTGAAAACGGCAAGAGAGGCAGTAGAGTCCGCCATTATACGTATGTAAGAAAAAACGAGCCTAGATGGGCTCGTTTTTTTATACAGATTGTTTTTGTGTAAAGCGGTATAGATAAGTCAACGTGCGGAAGGCATCTTCGATTTTTGATAAAAATTCTTCATTATTCATTTGAACGACTTCTTCTCTAGGCAACTGAATGCCGCAAAGGAGCTCGGCTTTTTTCACCGTTTGGACACGCTCAAACAGCGTTTTCAACTGTTCTGCATCGAGCTCGCTGTGACGCATGACATCTGGTTTCATATGATCTTTAGACCAAACAAAATCTTGTGGTATTTTCTTCTGAATGGTGTCTAGTTCTTTTTCAAATAGCTGACCATATTCGCCTTTCACAGGAGATTCATAAATAAGAGCAAACCATACAAAGACATGTGTTTTCCAAAGCCCAATTTGAAAATGAGGGAGTTTTTTATACCCACGCTTGCTGTTTGCAAAAGCAACCCACGTATCATTTGGCGGATTGACTGATCTTCTAGCATGCTTTGCGACGTGTACAAACATTTCGTCTCCTGTAATAGAAGAAAGAAGTGGTGCAAAGTGTTCACCAAGCGCCTCAAGCTTTGGACGGACTCTTTCTTTTAATACGACCATTCGTTCATCTAAACCGTCAACTGTAAATGTCTCAAAATCTTCATCTCTAAAACGCATTTCACTCATATTATGCCTCCTGTATTCTTTCGCTGATCATATTTTATCATAGCTTGGGTTAAGCTCAAAAAAAGATGCACCGTCGGATCAAAGATTGTAGAGGAAGAAGGGCAGCGTTTAAAAACAACGATTTTGTGGTACATAACAAATAGGTAAAAACACAATTTTCAGAATGTCGTTGCGGTTATGCGATCGCTTCATACGATATAAGCAAGAACCAATTCTCTTATCGATTGAATTTTTTATCAATGAAAACTGACAAGGAATGAATCATTCTCTGGAAGGGGCGTTGACCAAATGAAGCAAATCGTGAAGCAGGGGTATAGACAGGAGAAGAAGAATCGCATCGCTGTGTGGAGATTAGAGGTGGACTATGAGCTTTCTACGCTTCATGAAGCCATCGAGCAAAAAGATGACATCCAAATCGAACGCAGCAAACGAAAGCTTGAGCGCCTAAGAAAAGAATGGGAGCAGCTTAAAGGGTAAAACAAGGTGAGGTAAAAACGAACCAATTCATCGGTTCGTTTTTGTATGAAGCTGCTTTTTTCTTGCTTTTACGCACATAATATCAGTATGCTATTACAAATAGGTATTACATAGAAAAGAGGTTTACAGTCTGATGACAAACTGGGTGGAAATTGACCGTCTTGCAAAGCTTTGGGTAAAAGAAGCAGGAAGCCGTATTAAAGCATCCATGCAGGAAGGTCTATCAATTGAAACAAAATCAAATCCAAATGATCTTGTCACAAATATCGATAAAGAAACAGAACGTTTTTTCATTGAAAAGATACAATCGACATTTTCAGATCATCATATTTTAGGTGAAGAGGGACAAGGGGAAGAGGTGACCTCACTTGATGGGATCGTGTGGATCATTGATCCAATCGATGGCACAATGAACTTTGTCCATCAAAAACGCAACTTTGCCATTTCAATCGGGATATTTGAAAATGGCATAGGGAAAATCGGTCTCATATATGACGTCATTCATGACGAGCTTTACCATGCGGTCAAAGGAGAAGGGGCTTATATAAATGATACCCTGCTTCCGCCATTAAAAGATGTAGCGATTGAAAAAGCCATTGTCGGCATTAACCCGACCTGGGCGATCGAAAGCCCTTATTTTGATGCTAAACCGTTTGCCCGCCTTGTGCGTGATGTGAGAGGGACGAGAACGATTGGATCAGCTGCCCTTGAGCTCGCTTATATCGCAAGCGGCAGAAGTGACGCATACGTCACGTTAAGGCTTGCGCCGTGGGATTATGCAGCGGGCTGCGTACTGCTTGATGAAGTAGGGGCAGTCTACTCAAATATACACGGAGAACGCCTAACGTTTCTAGACAAAAACAGTATCGTCGCCGGAAATCGATCCGTTTGTGAAAAAATCTTGCACGATTACATAAAAGGCAGTGGAAATAAAAAATAAACCAAATCACTTCATGAGAATGAAGTGATTTGGTTTATTTGATGAAACTTTTTAATGAAGCACAACTGGCTATCGATATGAAAAAGCCAGATGATCATTCTTTATTGGCTGAAATAAAAAAACCCCCATCTGGGCGATCCAGATGGGGGTTTTCGAGCTTAGCTTAATTTTTCTTTAGCAATTTGAATTGCATCATAGACCGATTTTAATTGCTCTTGAGGAATTTTCTTCAGCATTTGGTTGAAAACAAGTAATTCAGTAGAGCTGAATCCAATACCTTTTGCGATTTTTGAATCAATGACAACATTACCTTTTTTGTCTAAAACAAGTGCATCACCAGCAAGATCAGCAATTCTGATCACTGATTTCAACAGCTTTTCAAATTTAGCTGCTTCTTCTTTTGTAAGACCAAGTTCAACAGCTTTCGCTGCATCAAAAACCAATTTTCCTTTTTCGTTTTTAGTGATGCTTTCACTGAAAACGATTGTCAGAACAGCTGCGCGATCTAAGAATTTCTCAGCAGTCGCCGCTTCTTCTTCAGTTAGTCCGAGCTCAACAGCTTTTTTCACATCAAATGTGTAGTTGTTGTCTTCCTCAACAAATGAGTTGATGAGAATGTTGATGACACGCTCGTTTTTCTCCAATAATTCTTTAATGACTTGCTGCTGCTCGAAAGGAATCCCTTTGAAAGTTGCAGCGCTTGCTTGCCCAGGAGCTACTGTTGTGAAAGTAAGAATAATAGCTAAAGCGAAAAATACAACAGAGCTGAGCGATTTGCTCAAAATCTTCTTCATGCTTCTTTTCTCTCCCTTTTCTGTTAAATTTTGTTGCAAGAACAGCATACCATGAGAAAGTTTGTGGAAGAATAGGAAAATTGTAACTTTGTGTTTGATTTTGGAGAACTATAAACGTTATTGTCGAAAAATGGAGAGGTTCAGATGGCTTACTTTTGCCAAGCCTAAATGATATGTTCTGTCTTTATACACGACCTTTCATAGGTGGTTGGTCTTGTTTTTACCCAAAATAAAAGCCTTCTACATATAGAATGTAAAAGGCTTTTGAGAAATTTTATGATTGCACGTTTAATTTTCTTTTTAATGTAAATCCTGTACCCATGAAAATCATGGCAAACACAATACTTAAACAAATACCCAGCACGTTTTTTTCTGCAAGAGTTACCCCAATAAACGCCATACTGACAACCGCAAGTAATGCACATAATAATAGAAGCCATTTGATTTGTTTCATTTGTCCCCATCCCTTTTTTTAGAGTTAATATAAGTTTACAGAAAAACGATCGGCATTTAAAGGGGATTGTGATATAATATGAAAGTTATCTAATTATTTTAGGAGATGAAAATGTGAAACTTCGAAAAGATCTTCGCAACATCGCAATTATTGCCCACGTTGACCATGGTAAAACGACGCTTGTTGACCAATTGCTCCATCAAGCTGGTACTTTCCGTGCGAATGAAAATATCGCTGAGAGAGCCATGGATTCAAATGATTTAGAGCGAGAGCGCGGTATTACGATTTTAGCTAAAAATACTGCGATCCATTATAAAGATACACGCATTAATATTTTAGATACACCAGGACACGCCGATTTCGGTGGTGAGGTTGAGCGTATCATGAAAATGGTAGATGGTGTACTTCTCGTTGTGGATGCTTATGAAGGCTGTATGCCTCAAACACGCTTTGTGCTGAAAAAAGCACTTGAGCAAAACTTAACACCAATCGTTGTTGTCAACAAAATTGACCGCGACTTTGCTCGTCCGGCTGAAGTAGTCGATGAAGTAATCGACTTGTTCATTGAATTGGATGCAACAGAAGAACAGCTTGAATTCCCAGTTGTCTATGCATCAGCAATCAATGGTACAGCAAGTAACGATGCGAGCAAGCAAGATGAAAACATGGAATCTTTGTTTGAAGCCATTGTTAACCATATCCCTTGCCCAGTTGATAACCATGAAGAGCCGCTTCAATTCCAAGTGGCACTACTTGATTACAATGATTATGTTGGAAGAATTGGGATCGGCCGTGTATTCAGAGGAACAATGCAAGTAGGACAGCAAGTAGCCTTAATGAAAGTTGACGGCAGTGTGAAACAATTCCGTGTGACGAAGATTTTTGGTTTCCAAGGGTTAAAACGAGTGGAAATCAACGAAGCGAAAGCAGGAGATCTTGTTGCTGTTTCTGGAATGGAAGACATCAACGTAGGTGAAACGGTTTGTCCGGTTGAACACCAAGAGGCTTTGCCAATCCTTCGTATTGATGAGCCGACACTTCAAATGACGTTTGTTGTTAACAACAGCCCATTTGCAGGCCGTGAAGGGAAATACGTAACATCACGTAAAATTGAAGAGCGCTTAGAGCAGCAGCTTCAAACAGACGTCAGTCTTCGTGTTGATCCAACTGCTTCACCTGATGCGTGGGTTGTATCTGGACGCGGAGAGCTTCACTTATCCATTCTTATTGAGAATATGAGACGTGAAGGATTTGAATTACAAGTATCGAAGCCAGAAGTTATTGTAAAAGAAGTTGACGGTGTTCGATGTGAGCCTGTTGAACGCGTTCAAATTGATGTACCAGAAGAGCACACTGGCTCTATCATGGAATCAATGGGCGCACGAAAAGGTGAAATGATTGACATGATCAATAATGGTAATGGTCAAGTTCGCCTGATCTTTACAGTGCCTTCACGTGGTTTAATCGGATATACAACTGAATTTCTTTCATTAACTCGTGGTTTTGGTATTTTGAACCATACGTTTGACAGCTACCAGCCAATGCAGTCTGGTCAAGTCGGCGGACGCCGTCAAGGAGTTCTTGTTTCAATGGAAACAGGTAAAGCGACTGCTTACGGAATCCAAGGCGTTGAAGAGCGTGGTGTGATCTTCGTTGAGCCGGGTGTTGAAGTATACCAAGGAATGATTGTTGGTGAGCATAACCGTGAGAACGATCTTGTTGTCAACGTAAGCCGTATGAAACAACAAACAAACGTGCGTTCAGCGACGAAAGATCAAACGGTGAGCATGAAAAAACCACGTATTATGTCACTTGAGGAATCTCTTGAGTACTTGAATGAGGACGAATACTGTGAGGTTACACCTGAATCAATTCGTTTAAGAAAGAAAATTTTAGATAAAAACGAACGTGAGAAATCAGCGAAGAAGAAAAAGCTAGCAGGATTATCTTAATTCCATGAAGAATTAAAGAGATAGAACCCTGAAAGATAAGGGGAGGGAATCTTTTTGAATGATCAGGAAGTAAGTGAAAATCTATCCTTTTTCGCGATGCTGTTTCGTGTCGATGAAAATCCGCAAACAGGGATGTGGCTCCTATATGGCACCATCCTTGTTTTAGCGATTATTGTTTTTAAGCTCGGCTTTGCTAGACGTTTACCGATTTTAAAAGCGCTCGTGATTTACTTGTTTTTGATTTTTGGCTGCACGTTTCTCACATTTCTAGGAATCTTCCTGCCAGTAGCGGAAGGCCTAGTTGTGGCAGCTGCCATTTTGATTATTTATAAAATACGGCTGCATCGTGCGAAAAAAGAAGGAACAGTGAATACGTAAAAAAAGACCTGAACATGTGTCAGGTCTTTTTTTATGTCTTTTGTTCTTTTTTTCCTTTTTTCTTCTTTTTCTCTTTCGTCGCAGGATCTTGATAAAGAGAGAATCTGCCAGTCTTGATGCGTGCTTCTGTCTTTACTTTAATACGTTCCTGACAGTCATCGCACATATATGTATGAATCGGTCGATTTCTTAACCGCTTAGCAACGAGTGTATCATCATCAATGGTTTCAAGCTTCTCACATATTGAGCACTTCACTCTCATCCTTTTCACCTCACTTATTGCATTTATTATAGCATGTTTTCCAGCTACTTAAAATCAGCGTATAAAACGGCTTATATCACAGGAGATATAAGCCGTTCTCTTTATTTCTTCTGATTCATATGATGGTTTGATTGATCGTTTTGATGTTCGTCTAACTGCTTTTGATCATTTTGTTTGAGCTGATCATTCGGCTCATTTGTCGGATCTGTTTCGTGGCGATCAATTTCATTTCTCGGCATCTCTGGCATCACGCGGCCGACAATGGCGGCTAGTTCATCCATAATCCCACTGACAGGACGGCCTGCTTGTATTTCTTTGCCCATTTCTTTTAACCGGCTGACTGTATCCGGATCAGCGACCACAACAGCATTCGCACCTTCTGGATCATTTTTCAGTGCTTTTGCAACTGAATATTTAATGTTTTCTACTTTGCTTCTATCTAAATCATCTTTTACATCAATACCAACAACAGCATAGCGGCCGATGACGATCGCCGTTGCATTATTGACATCTGCTACGTGCTCTGTCACTTTGACAAGATGCTGC
Source organism: Bacillus pumilus (assembly GCF_900186955.1). Classification (NCBI taxonomy): domain Bacteria; kingdom Bacillati; phylum Bacillota; class Bacilli; order Caryophanales; family Bacillaceae; genus Bacillus; species Bacillus pumilus. The sequence continues at coordinate 1,429,933 of NZ_LT906438.1, forward strand.
GCAACATCTGTAGATGACCGGGCTTGATTGGTCTTTTTCTTCGTTGAGTCTGACACCCGTACTACGTGCTGGCGTCCATCTTGCTTGTCTAGTGCCTCTGGCTTTTCCTGCTGCTGACAAGCGCCCAACAGAATGATGGCTTGAATCATGAATAATGTCAAAAATAGTCGCATCTGTATTCCCTCCTTCACAAACTGCATGATTTATTTTATTGTTGAATTAACCTTCTAACTTTATTCATGAAAACATATATTTTAACAATCGTTTTGAGAAAGACAAGGATGAATGAAACCCCGATCAGGAGGCGAAGGACCTGAGTAAAATTTATGTATTAGACACAAATGTGTTATTACAGGATCCGAATTCAATCTTTTCATTTGAAGACAACGAGGTCGTCATACCAGCCGTTGTGTTAGAAGAAGTAGACTCAAAAAAGAGATATATGGACGAGGTTGGACAAAATGCTCGGCGTGTCTCACGCCTAATCGACGGTTTAAGATCGAAAGGGAAACTGCATGAAAAAATTACACTAGAGTCAAAAGGGACGCTACGCATTGAACTGAATCACCGCTCTTTTCATGAGCTTCAAGAAATTTTTATTGAAAAAACGAACGATAATCGAATTTTGGCAGTCGCGAAAAATTTAAGCTTAGAGGAAGAAACAAAGCCTCATGGCAGGCCTGTTATTTTGGTCAGCAAGGATGTGTTAGTGCGGGTAAAGGCGGATGCTATAGGGCTTCAAGCAGAAGACTTCTTAAGTGACCGTGTTTTGCAAAATGAGGACATCGATAATGGCTATCATGAGCTCTACATTCCGACTGAGCAATTGAATACATTTTATAAGCAAAATCAATTACCAATAAAAGAGGTCACAAGCGCACCATTCAACCCTCATCAATTTGTCATCATGAAGGGAAATGAAGGTGGTTCTGCTTTAGGAATGCTTGATCAAAAGGCAGAGCATGTAAAACGTCTCGTTTATGATCAAGAGCATATTTGGGGAATCCGTCCAAAGAATGTCCAGCAGACGATGGCACTCGAGCTGCTTTTGCGCCGTGACATTCCGCTCGTGACACTGATTGGAAAAGCGGGGACTGGTAAAACATTGCTTGCACTTGCTGCCGGATTAATGCAGACAGAGGACCTCGGTATGTTTAAAAAGTTGATCGTGGCGCGCTCCATCGTGCCTGTCGGGAAAGATATAGGATATTTGCCTGGAGAAAAGGAAGAAAAGCTCAGACCATGGATGCAGCCGATCTATGACAACCTAGAGTTTTTATTTAATACAAAAAAGCCGGGCGAGCTTGATGCGATTTTGGCGGGAATTGGATCTATTCAAGTCGAAGCATTGACGTATATTCGGGGAAGAAGTATACCTGATCAATTTATTATCATTGATGAGGCGCAGAATTTAACAAAGCACGAGGTGAAAACATTATTAACGCGAGTCGGAGAGGGAAGTAAAATTGTGCTCATGGGAGATCCAGAGCAGATTGATCACCCTTATTTAGACAGCTTAAATAATGGGCTTACGTATGTGATCGAGCGGTTCAAAGGGCAGCAAATATCTGGACATGTCAAGCTTGTCAAAGGAGAAAGGTCTGGACTTGCACAGCTTGCCGCTGATTTGCTATAGTCCAGACCCTCTGTTCTTATGTAATGATCAGCTCTTTGACACCTTTTATCGGCTGAGTGAGGTTGGACTGATCCGCGAAATAGACGTGGATGGGTCCTTCTTCTGTGATTGGCTTACCATGTTGGCTGAAATGAGCAATGCTTTCCATTGCCTGAGAAAGCGGCACAGCAATTGTACCTGTCTCTGTGACAAATTCGCATGTATCCGCATGTTCAAGCGGCTCAGCATTTTTTAGCATATCGCCAAGCTTCATCCCGAAGCTGCCTGTGACGAGTCTTTCCTTTTCGTACTTCTTCTCTGTTTTTAACGTGGGTGGAAGAGTTTGACCTTCTCTTATGACCCGCTCTTGGTCAAGCTCCTGATCTAGCTGCTTCTCTTCACTTGCTGCATTTTTTTCAAAGAATGAATCCATTAAAAATTTGCGGTCATCAAAAATCCATACACTTGGATCAATGGTGATCTTGTACTGTACGTTCCCCTTGATTTGAATGATACTCATGTTCAAGACAACCCCTTTCCAACATAAATTATAGAAGTTTTCTCCCGCTTTGTCACTTTCATAAACATGCTGCACCTTGTACACACTAATCATACATGAAAGATAGGGAGTGTATGAGCATGGCATGTCGCGACAATGAAGAGCTTCAGCGATTTGTAGAAGAAGCAAAAAAAGTGGCCAAAGATGGTCAAGTAGCATCCTATATTCCCGCTCTCGGCAAAGCGGATCAGACGGATTTATCTGTGGCAGTGTATCATGTGAGTAATACGTGCCACTCAGCTGGAGATGTAGATAAACGATTTACCCTTCAAAGCATTTCAAAAGTATTAGCACTGGCGCTTGTGCTCTCAGAAGAAGGGCCAAAAAAAGTCTTTCAATTTGTTGGACAAGAACCAACAGGTGACCCGTTTAATTCAATGATCAAACTGGAAACAGCGAGTCCGAATAAACCGCTGAATCCAATGATTAATGCAGGGGCGCTCGCAGTCACGAGTTTAATCAGAGGAGCGACTCCGCAAGATCAGCTGGGCCGGTTGCTCAGCTTCATTAGAGAGCTTGCAAATGACAAAAGCATTACATACTGTAAGGAAACAGCTGCCTCCGAATTTGAGACATCGATGATTAACCGGGCGATGTGCTATTATATGAAGCAATATCATATTATTAGAGGGAACGTAGAGGAAGTCATGGACGTCTATACGAAACAATGTGCCATCATGATGAACAGCTTGGATTTGGCGAAAATTGCTTGTGTTTTTTCATTAGACGGCAGACATCCAGAAACGGGGAAGCAAATTCTTTCAAAAGATGTCGCTAGAATTTGTAAAACCTTTATGGTGACGTGCGGCATGTACAATGCGAGCGGAGAATTTGCCATTAACATCGGAATTCCTGCAAAAAGCGGTGTCTCAGGCGGGATTATGGGAGCTGCACCATATGATTTTGGAATCGGTATCTTTGGTCCGGCTCTGGATGAAAAAGGGAATAGTATTGCTGGGATTAAGCTGCTTGAGCTGATGAGTGAAAAATACGAGATGAGTATCTTTTAATGAAGGAAGGCTTCTTTTTATTTTTACAAAGCGAACTGTACAAATCTGCTTGCAATTTTGGGCGTTTCGCTTTATGATAAATAGAAGAATTAGGTACTCGCCTGGGGAACGGAGGGATACTTTTGGCGTCAGAAATTTTAGTCGATCATCGGCAAAAAGCACTGGCTTTATTAAAATTGGATGCAGATAAAATTTTAAAATTGATCCAAGTGCAAATGGACAACTTAACGATGCCGCAATGTCCTCTTTATGAAGAGGTTTTAGATACTCAAATGTTCGGATTATCGAGAGAAATTGATTTTGCTGTCCGGCTTGGATTAGTTGATCAACATGAAGGTAAGAAACTACTCGATAAACTTGAGAGAGAGCTTTCCGCACTTCATGATGCGTTCACAAAAAAATAATGATTGAAAACTCAAACTTCCTTAACATAAGTTTGAGTTTTTTTGTCCTCTATTTTCTTTTCATTGTTTCATGTCAAACGGACTTGATTCTTTCATGAATGACGAACAATATAAAAGAGGTAAAACGAGATCAAACGGAGAAAATGTAGTAGAATAAAAACAGCTAAGAGGATATCAAGCAGTAGAAACAGACGTTAGGAAGAGGATTATATGTTAAAGAGAATGCTAAAATCGTATGACTACTCATTATTGTTCGCCATTATTTTAATTAGCGCATTCGGTTTGGTCATGGTGTATAGCTCAAGTATGATTACATCTGTGATTAGATACGATGCCGCGCCAGATAATTTTTTTAAGAAACAGCTTTTATTTATGATCGTTGGAGCCGTCATCCTGCTCTTTACAGCATTAGTTCCATATCAGCTGTTTTCAAATAAGAAATTTCAAATCGGTATGCTGCTGCTATCCGTTTTTTCCCTCATCTATGTGTACTTTGGCGGTCATATTGCAGGGAACGCAAGAAGCTGGATTAAAGTAGGCCCATTCAGTCTTCAGCCAGCGGAATTTGTGAAGATTGTCGTTATTATTTATCTTGCTGCTGTGTATGCAAAAAAGCAGCATTATATTGATCATATTTTACGAGGAGTCACACCTCCAATCGTGATTGTTTCAATCTTATGCGGATTTATCATTTTGCAGCCAGACTATGGGACAGCCTTTATCATTGGCATGATTGCTCTTGCGATGATTTTATGCTCAGGGTTTAGCGGGAAAACACTTGCGAAGCTGCTGGCGTTATTTAGTGCCGTGATGGTCATCGTAACCCCATTTATTATTCTGTTCTGGGATAAAATATTCACGCAAAATCGCCTCGGGCGTTTTGAGAGTTTCCAAGATCCCTTTAAAGATGCAGGAGATACTGGACATCAATTGATTAATTCCTATTACGCCATTGGATCAGGCGGCTTTTTTGGACTGGGTCTAGGAGAAAGCGTTCAAAAGTACGGGTATCTTCCAGAGCCGCACACAGATTTTATCATGGCAATCATTTCAGAAGAGCTTGGCTTTTTCGGCGTATTTTTTGTACTCGCTCTCCTTGGCTTCATCGTCGTGAAAGGTTTTTATATTGCAAGAAAGTGTGAAGATCCATTTGGAAGTTTGCTTGCAATAGGAATTTCCTCCATGATTGCGATCCAAACATGCATTAATTTAGGCGGTGTTTCAGGTCTGATTTCGATTACTGGGGTCACTCTTCCGTTTATTAGCTACGGGGGATCGTCCATCATTTTACTGAGCGGTTGTATGGGAATATTGCTGAATATCAGCATGTTTACTGAATATAAAGAGCGTTACAAAAAGAAAAAATCAATGAGCAAGCCATCAGTTCAAAAAAATGGATTGCAGAAAACTTTGAATCTTTAGAAAACAAAAGTGTACAGTTTTCATTTCTTCCTTTATTATAGAGTACATATAAAATTTTAAGGGATATGGAGGAGTGAGAAATGTCACAGAGAACAATTCAAAAGGTTCTAGTTGCAAACAGAGGGGAAATTGCTATCAGAGTCTTCAGGGCCTGTACGGAGCTCAATTTACGTACAGTAGCCATTTATTCCAAAGAAGACTCGGGCTCTTATCATCGCTATAAAGCCGATGAAGCATATCTAGTTGGAGAAGGGAAAAAGCCGATTGATGCCTACCTTGATATCGAGGGGATCATCGAAATTGCAAAACGAAATGACGTGGATGCGATTCATCCAGGATACGGATTTTTATCTGAAAACATTCATTTTGCAAGACGATGCGAAGAGGAAGGCATTCAATTTATCGGCCCAACTTCTCAACATTTAGATATGTTTGGAGATAAAGTAAAGGCAAGAGAAGAAGCGAAAAAAGCTGGAATTCCAGTCATTCCAGGAAGTGATGGACCAGTTGATTCGGCCGAAGAAGTCGAAAAATTCGGTGAAGAATACGGTTACCCGTTTATTATTAAAGCTTCACTAGGCGGCGGCGGCCGGGGTATGCGGATTGTCAGATCAAAAGAGGAGCTGAATGAAGGCTATGACCGTGCAAAGTCAGAGGCGAAAGCTGCTTTTGGAAATGACGAAGTATATGTTGAGAAACTGATTGAAAATCCGAAACATATTGAAGTGCAGGTGATTGGTGATAATCACGGCAATATCATTCATTTATATGAGCGTGACTGCTCTGTCCAAAGGCGTCATCAAAAAGTCATTGAAGTTGCGCCAAGTGTATCTCTTACAGATCAATTACGTGAGGACATCTGCGAAGCGGCTGTTAAGCTGGCTCGAAATGTGTCGTATATTAACGCTGGGACTGTAGAATTCCTAGTCACAAATGGTGAGTTTTATTTTATTGAAGTCAATCCTAGGGTACAGGTGGAACACACGATCACAGAAATGATCACAGGTGTCGATATCGTACAAACCCAAATTCTTGTCGCAAAGGGTCATGATCTCCATAGCAATGAAGTCGGAATACCAAAGCAAGAAGATATCTTCACACATGGTTTTGCCATTCAATCAAGGGTTACAACAGAAGATCCTTTAAATGATTTTATGCCAGACACAGGGAAAATTATGGCCTACCGTTCAGGCGGGGGATTTGGTGTACGACTTGATACAGGGAACAGCTTTCAAGGTGCAGTCATTACACCTTATTACGATTCACTATTGGTCAAGCTGTCCACATGGGCGCTCACATTTGACCAAGCGGCTGCTAAAATGGTTCGAAACTTACAGGAATTCAGGATTCGCGGAATTAAAACAAACATTCCGTTTCTTGAAAACGTGGCAAAGCATGAGAAGTTTCTAAAAGGGGAATACGATACGTCGTTTATCGATTCAACGCCAGAGCTATTTAATTTCCCTAAGCAAAAAGACCGTGGAACGAAGATGCTGACTTATATTGGTAACGTGACCATTAATGGATTCCCTGGTATTGCGGAGAAAAAGAAGCCTCATTTTGACAAGCCTGTTGTACCGAAGCTTCCTCTCAAGCAAGAGATGCCATCTGGGACTAAACAATTGTTAGATGCGCATGGACCTGAGGGCCTTGCCAATTGGGTGAAAGAACAAAAGAGCGTCCTTTTAACAGATACAACCTTTAGGGACGCGCATCAGTCTCTGCTTGCGACCCGCTTCAGAACTCATGATTTAAAGAAAGTAGCCCAGCCAACAGCAGGTTTATGGCCAGAGCTGTTTAGTATGGAAATGTGGGGCGGTGCTACATTTGATGTTGCGTACCGTTTCTTAAAAGAAGATCCTTGGCAGCGATTAAAAGAGCTTCGCCAAGAAGTGCCAAACACGTTGTTCCAAATGCTTTTAAGATCATCAAACGCTGTCGGATATACAAACTATGCGGATAATGTGATTAAAGCATTTGTAAAGGAATCTGCCGAGGCAGGCATTGACGTGTTCCGTATTTTCGATAGCTTAAACTGGGTCAAAGGCATGACACTTGCCATTGATTCTGTTCGTGAATCAGGCAAAGTGGCAGAGGCAGCCATTTGTTATACGGGGGACATTCTCGATCCATCTCGTCCGAAATATGATCTTAAGTACTATGTATCTCTTGCGAAAGAGCTTGAATCTGCCGGTGCACATATTTTAGGTATTAAAGATATGGCGGGATTATTAAAGCCGCAGGCAGCTTATGAGTTAGTCTCTGCTTTAAAAGATGAACTCACAATCCCTATCCATCTTCATACACATGACACGAGTGGAAATGGACTGTTCACCTATGCAAGGGCAATTGATGCAGGTGTTGATATTGTCGATGTGGCCGTCAGCTCTATGGCAGGACTCACATCGCAGCCAAGCGCAAGCTCACTGTACTATGCTTTAGATGGGCATGAAAGAAAGCCAGACATGAACGTCCAATCTGTCGAACACCTTTCTCAATATTGGGATTCTGTTAGAAAATACTACCGTGAATTCGAAAGCGGCATGAATTCACCTCATACAGAAATTTATGAGCATGAAATGCCTGGCGGACAGTATAGTAACTTGCAGCAGCAGGCGAAAGGTGTCGGACTTGGTGACCGCTGGAACGAAGTAAAAGAAATGTACAGACGTGTGAATGACATGTTTGGTGATATTGTGAAGGTGACACCTTCCTCTAAAGTAGTCGGAGACATGGCACTTTATATGGTGCAAAATGATTTAACAGAGGAAGATGTCTATGAAAAAGGAGCAACTTTAGACTTCCCTGATTCTGTTGTGGAGCTATTTAAAGGCTATTTAGGCCAGCCGCATGGCGGGTTCCCTGAAAAATTGCAAAAGCTGATTTTAAAAGGAGAAGAACCGCTCACTGTCAGACCTGGTGAAAAGCTGAAGCCAGTTGACTTTGAAGCTATTCAGCAGCAGTTCAAAGAATCTCATGACCTGACGCTGACAGAGCAAGATGCGATTGCGTATGCCTTATATCCGAAAGTCTTTTCTGAATTTGTCCAAACAGCAGAAAGCTATGGAGACATCTCTGTTCTTGACACACCAACGTTCTTCTACGGGATGAGGCTTGGTGAAGAGATTGAGGTAGAAATCGAAAAAGGAAAAACCCTCATTGTTAAACTCGTGTCAATTGGAGAACCGAATCCAGATGCCACAAGAGTTCTTTACTTTGAGCTAAATGGACAGCCGCGTGAAGTCGTGATTAAGGATGAAAGCATCAAATCATCCGTTCAAGAAAAAATGAAGGCGGACCGTTCAAATCCAAATCACATTGCCGCATCAATGCCAGGCACTGTCATCAAAGTGCTCGTGGAAAAAGGACAGAAAATCTCGCAAGGTGAGCATTTGATGATCAATGAAGCCATGAAAATGGAGACGACTGTACAAGCCCCATTCACTGCGGTCGTAGATGAAATACATGTGACACATGGAGAACCGATTCAAACCGGAGATCTGCTGATTGTTTTAAAGCCTGAATAATAAGTGAGACACATCCATCGTGATGTGTTTCAGCGTGTAGACAAACCCTCGCATTCTTTGTCAGGTCTGCGCTTCGGTGCTCACGAATGTCAAATTCGCTCCGCTCCGGTGCTCGCCCTTCCTAGACTGCAAAGGTTTTCTATCACGCTGAAAAGAAGACAAAGGGCTAAAATAAAAATCATTTTAGCCCTTTGTCTACAATCTGAGACACATCCATCGTGATGTGTCTTTTTTTGAGCGCATTAAAATGTGCAGCAGCCTGCGAGAGTGATTACACTATAGAGTGAGGTGAAGAAAGTTGGAAATTGTCGTGATTTGGTTTCGCCGAGATATGCGATTGGATGATCATATCGCCTTGTCAAAAGCGATCACTTATGCAAAAAAACACGAGTACAAATTGTTGGCTCTTTATCATCTAGATCCATTCTTTACTGAAATGGAAATGGATATAAATAACGAACATTTCTTTCAAAACTTGGCGCATTTCGTCAAGGAAGCGAGAGAATCTCAAGTGTATGTTCACCTTCTCCATGATGATGTCCTGCGCGCCTTTCAGCAGGTCATGGAAGTGTATGACATCAAAGCCGTCTTTTTTAATGAAGATGAGGTGGGGATCGGTCAAAGGCGTGACAAGCAAGTAACCGATTTTTTAGAAAAGAAGGGCATTCATGTGTCAACATGGCAAGATACACACCTTCACGGGGCGCGAGATATTTTAAAAGCAGATGGGTCACATTATCAAGTGTTTACTCCATACTATCAATCATGGCGTAAGCAAGAAAAGCAGCCTGTGATAAAAGTTGACAAATCATTTTTTAGCAGCGAGCATACGATTTGTGATGAGCCACTTTCGCAAAAAGGAAATGATAAACTGCGAGAATTGATAAAGGGCTGCTCAAGGAAGTTTGATCAAATCGGCTCAGACAAAGCGATGAACACGCTTCATCAATTTATCCAAAAAAGATTAACGCGTTACCATGAGAAACGAGATATTCCGTCTGTTTTTGGAACGAGCAAGCTGTCGCGGTTCTTAAAAACAGGCACTATTTCGATTCGAACAATCTTTCATGCGATATATGAAGAAGCACTCTATGAAGACGAGGGCAGAGAGACTTTTATCAAAGAGCTGGCATGGCGTGATTTTTATCATATGATTTATGCGCATTATCCTGAGATGAAAGAAAAAGAAATCAATTCGGCGTTTCAAGGAATGAAATGGAATGAAGATGAGACGCTGTTTGAAGCTTGGTGTAAAGGAGAAACAGGCTTTCCGCTCGTTGATGCAGGGATGAGACAGTTAAATGAGGAGGGCTGGATGCATAACCGCTTGCGGATGGTTACAGCTTCATTTTTAACAAAGGATTATTTGATTGATTGGAGAAAGGGCGAATCGTATTTTGCAAAAAAACTTGTGGATTATGATGAGGCGTCAAATATCGGAGGATTTCAGTGGGCAGCCTCCGTCGGAACAGATGCGGTGCCGTACTTCCGTATTTTCAACCCGACCACTCAGTCAAAGCGATTTGATCCGAGCGGGGAATTGATTAGAAAATATGTACCAGAGCTAGAGCGTGTCGATGAAAAATGGATTCATGAACCAAGTAAAATGCCGATTGATGAGCAATTGAAATCGGGTTGTGTGCTAGGTGATACATATCCGCTGCCGGCAGTTGACCACCAGGAAAGACGCAAAAAAGCCATTTCGCTATTTGAAGAAGCAAAACAACAATAAAACAAATCCCCCATTCCATATGGAAGGGGGATACAAATTCTTATTTGAATGGTTCTTTGCTTTCATATTTAAACCGTGCAATGAGTAGACAGAAGTAACAGAGTACTCCAAACAAACAGGAAATAAAGAATGAATGAGCCAGCGCATAACCTAGTGCGAGCTGAGAATACACAGACATCACACCTGAAATCGCTTGAAGTGTAATGAGAATGGCTGAAATGATCCATCCATAATACAGCTGCTTCTGTTCTTTATAATGTTTCATGGCATGGAACATCGCAACAAATATCCAGACGAATAAAAGAAGTGCTGCTGCTCGGTGAGACATTTGCACCCACTGATTAAAGTATGCTGGAAGTGCACCGTCTTTTGAACAAAACGGGAAAACAGAGCAAGCAAGGCTTGACTTAGTATGCCTCACATAAGCACCCGTGTACACCACGATATACGTATAGGTGATCAAACCATAAATATGAAACTGCATTTTTTTGCCGATATGAAGCGGCTTCACAAGCTTTGTTTCAGATCTGGTTGCCTCAAATACAAGAAGCGCAAGCAATAACACTGAAGCAAAAGAAATGAGTGAAATACCGAAGTGCAGTGCCATGACAAGTGCGTTGGAACCAAACACGACGGCAAGAGCCCCTAACAGCGCTTGTAGCAGTAAGAATATAATCGACATGATGACCAAAAATTTGGTTTCACGGAATACTGGACTAATCTTTTTCCAGCATAAGACCGCCAGTGCCAAGACAAGAATGGTTGAAACCCCTGTTGACATGCGGTGACTCCATTCGATGATGGAAGCAGGGTTCATTTCAGGGAAGAAACGACCGTGACAAAGGGGCCACTGCCTGCCGCAGCCAAGACCCGAACCGGTTTTCGTCACAAGCGCACCGCCAATCAAAACGATCAGCATCACAAACGTTGTGATCACGCTCAATAACCTTAAAGCAAATTTCATCAAATTATTTCACCTTCTCTAAAAAACTTCTGATCTAATTGAAAAACCTCACATGCTCTCAAGTTTAAGCCAAATGCGTGTTCTGTTGCAATTCATAATGACCAAAGTTCACAAAAAAATGATATGTTAGTTCACAAAGTTTACAGATTTAGAGTGCTTGATCTTTCTTTAACAGTCTGATAGAAATAGAGGAGAGAATATTTCATTTTGCACCGCCTTCTGAAACACAGATAAATCCTAATAAATTCACTAAAAGTTCACAAATAACTTCGAGATTGTCGTTTATTATTTAATAGGATGTTTTTTTACAGCTGTTTATCTTGTATGATAGAGTTGTAACGAATTTACGTTTCATTGTTTGTTTGAAGGTTTGGGCAAGGGAGGTTATACACATTGGCAAATTCCAAAACAGCCGCGGAAGCAGCTATTCATGGACAAATAGAAGAAACAACAGCTTGGAAAGATTTTCTTGCTCTGATTAAAATGGGCATCGTCAATTCCAACTTCATTACAACATTTACTGGAATGTGGCTTGCTTTTTATTTTACAGGGATGAGTTTCCTTGGGAATCTTGATATTGTGCTGTTAACAATGATTGGTTCTTCTCTTATTATTGCCGGTTCATGCGCCATTAATAATGCGTTTGACCGTGATATTGATATATTAATGGAAAGAACAAAAACAAGACCGACGGTTACAGGTAAGATTCAGCCGGGGCAAGCGTATGCATTTGGTATTTTGCTTGTTGTACTTGGACTCATTATGCTTCTGATGACAACTATCACATCAGCAGTGATTGGATTTATCGGAGTCTTTACTTATGCGGTTCTTTACACCATGTGGTCTAAACGCCATTACACCATTAATACCGTTATTGGAAGTGTATCTGGTGCGGTGCCGCCATTAATCGGCTGGACAGCTGTCACAGGTACAATCGACACAACGGCTTGGGTTTTGTTTATGATTATGTTCATTTGGCAAATCCCGCACTTCCTGTCACTTGCGATTAAGAAAACGGAAGATTACCGTAAGGCAGGTATTCCAATGCTGCCAGTCGTTTATGGCTTTGAAGTCACGAAGCGCCAAATCATCATTTGGACAGCATGTCTTCTCCCGCTTCCATTTTTCTTAGGTGGATTAGGATGGCCGATTGTAGCACTTGGCACATTGCTGAATATTGGATGGCTCGTCATTGGCCTTATGGGCTTTAAAATGAAAGACGTCATGAAGTGGTCAACGCTCATGTTCGTTTATTCATTAAACTACTTAACCATCTTTTTCGTCGCGATGATTATTATTACACTATTCTAGAGTGAAATACACTTTGATCACATCAAAACAAGGCTATATCTTATAACACAACATTTTCTAACAACTATGAAAGCCGCCTGATATTCAGTTCTATTTAGGCGGCTTTCTGTTTATACATAGATGGTATTTTGAGTAAAAACATCATTTTTTTATGAAAACAGGAAATGTAAGTGCTTTTATAAGAGGCGGGGGTTATGGATGGGTGAAAAGTGATTTTATAAATAAGAGGTAAAAAGCGAAAGGCAAAGGAGATCAAGCAAAAGGGGTTGGGACAAATTATGATAAGAAAATGGCGTGTTTATTCACTGTTTCTCTTATTGACGCTCGTTTTGGCGGGCTGTGGTGAACCATACTTATCAACACTCAAACCAGTTGGGGAAGTAGCAGATAAACAATTTTTCCTAACGGTACTGAGTACACTCATTATGGTTCTTGTCGTCATTGTTGTATCGATCATTTTCTTTTACGTCATCATTAAATTCAAACGTTCTAAAGTTGGAGAAGATACGATTCCAAAGCAGGTGGAAGGGAACCGTAACCTAGAAATTACGTGGACAGCGATTCCGATTCTTCTCCTCATTATTCTCGTTGTGCCTGTTGTGGCATACACGCTTGAGCTTGGGGATACAAGCGCTATGGATAAGAAAAAACGAGATCCTGAAAAGACACTTGTTGTCAATGTAAGAGCCAGTTTATATTGGTGGGAATTCGAATACCCTGATTATGGGATTGTCACGAGTCAGGAATTGATTGTACCGACAGATCAAAAGGTCTACTTCAAGCTGAAAGCATCTGATGTGAAACACTCTTTCTGGGTTCCATCGGCTGGCGGTAAAATTGATACAAACACGGACAATGAAAACAAGTTTTATTTAACCTTTGATTCAAAACGAACGAAAGATGCAGGAGAATATTTCTACGGGAAATGTGCGGAGCTTTGCGGTCCCTCGCATGCTTTAATGGACTTTAAAGTTAAAACGCTTTCTCAAGATGAGTTTTTAGGATGGACGAAAAAAATGGCTGATTACAAGAAGCCTACATCCACAAAAGATCTTGCCCTTGAAGGTGAAAAATTATTTAAAGAGAAAAACTGCTTGAGCTGTCACGCAGTAGAGCCTGGGGACGAACGGCCGGAAGCAGCAAGGACAGCACCAAACCTTGCAACCTTCGGAGAGCGAACGAAAGTAGCTGGAATTAAAGACATGAACAAAGAAAACGTGAAAGCATGGCTGAAAGATCCAGAGAGCTTTAAACCAGGAAATAAAATGACAGGGACGTACCCTAAATTAAATGACTCAGAAGCAGATGCACTTTATGAGTATTTAAAAGGACTTAAAATCGAGTAATTTCTAATAGGAATGTGTAAGAGGGTATGTAATCGATGTGAAGTTTTTGTTAAGAGCTCCCGAATATGTCTCTACAACCAAGAAGTAGCCATCTGTCAGACACAGTCTGTGTAAAGTTAAAACATCTATATGAAAAGGGGCAAATGGGAGATAAGAGGGGGATTTCATGGTGAGTACTATAGCTAAAAAGCGGGGGTTTGGCGCTGTCTTATGGGATTACTTGACGACGGTTGACCACAAAAAAATTGCCATACTATATTTAGTGGCAGGGGGATTTTTCTTTTTAATTGGCGGCCTGGAAGCGATGATAATCCGTATTCAGCTAGCCATCCCTGAAAATGATTTTGTAAGTGCAGGGTTTTACAATGAAGTCATGACGATGCATGGAACAACGATGATTTTCCTTGCAGCAATGCCGCTTTTATTTGCATTAATGAATGCGGTTGTACCTATTCAAATTGGTGCACGTGACGTAGCGTTTCCATTTGTGAATTCACTTGGTTTTTGGCTGTTCTTTTTCGGAGGAATTTTCTTAAATCTTGGATGGTTTATGGGCGGGGCACCTGATGCAGGCTGGACTGCATACGCTTCGCTCACGCTGAATTCAGAAGGACACGGCATGGATTTCTATATTTTAGGGTTGCAGATAGCGGGTATTGGTACGCTAATTGCCGGAATCAACTTTCTTGCAACGATTATTAATATGAGAACGCCTGGTATGACGTATATGAGAATGCCGCTCTTTACTTGGACGACATTTGTCGCCTCAGCACTGATTTTATTCGCATTCCCGCCGCTTACTGCAGGGCTTGCGATGCTGATGCTTGATAGAATGTTTGATACGAGCTTTTTTAATCCAGAGCTCGGCGGAAATACAATCATCTGGGAGCATTTGTTCTGGATTTTCGGACACCCAGAAGTTTATATCTTAATCCTGCCAGCATTCGGAATATTTTCTGAAATCATTCCAGTGTTTGCAAGAAAAAGGCTGTTTGGCTATTCGTCTATGGTGTTTGCGACTGTATTGATTGGTTTCCTTGGATTCATGGTGTGGGCGCATCACATGTTCACAACTGGACTTGGTCCGATTGCCAATGCCATCTTTGCTGTAGCCACAATGGCGATTGCGGTGCCGACAGGAATTAAAGTATTTAACTGGCTGCTCACCATATGGGGCGGTAATGTGAAGTTTACAACGCCAATGCTGTATTCCGTTGCCTTTATACCGTCGTTTTTACTTGGCGGGGTAACCGGAGTCATGCTTGCAGCAGCTGCAGCAGATTATCAGTTCCATGATACGTACTTTGTTGTGGCGCATTTCCACTACGTCATTATCGGCGGGGTTGTATTCGGTATTTTAGCTGGTGTGCATTACTGGTGGCCGAAGATGTTTGGAAAAATACTGAATGAGAAGCTTGGGAAAATTGGCTTTGTGCTGTTTTTCGTCGGTTTCCATTTAACCTTCTTTATCCAGCATTTTCTCGGTCTTTGGGGCATGCCGCGCCGAGTCTTTACATTCTTGCCGGGTCAGGGGCTAGACCTTGGGAACTTGGTCAGTACGATTGGGGCACTGTTCATGTTTGTAGCTGTTGTCATCATGCTGATTAATATCATCTGGACGACAGCAAAAGGGGAGCGTGTATCGGGCGATCCTTGGGGAGATGGAAGAACGCTTGAATGGGCAGTGTCTTCACCTCCGCCAGAATATAACTTTAAACAGCTTCCGCTTGTCAGAGGACTAGATCCATTATGGATTGAAAAAATGGATGGTAAAAAAGGAATGACAGCATCTGAACCGCTCGATGATATTCACATGCCGAATAATTCCATCTTACCTGTCATTATCTCATTCGGTCTATTTGTGTCAGCGTTTGGCTTCATGTATCGTCAAGAGCATAGCTGGGGGCTTCCAGTGATTCTCATTGGTCTTGGCATTACATTTGCGACCATGCTGGTTCGCTCTCTTAAAGACGATCATGGGTACCATATTCACAAAGAAGATTTGACCGATGACGATGATAAAGGGGTGAAAGCATAATGGAACCACAAAAAATGACAGCAGAAACTTTTCCGGCTTCTCCTGAGAAAGCCACGTTAGAAGGAAAGAATAAGTTCGTCGGGTTCTGGTTGTTTCTTGGGGGAGAAACCGTTCTGTTTGCATCGCTCTTTGCCACGTATTTGGCGCTGAAAAACTCTAATGCAGGCGGAGCAAAAACAACTGATATGTTTGATCTCACGCTTGTCTTTATTGCCACGATGCTTCTACTGACGAGCAGTTTAACGAGTGTGTATGCAATGTATCATATGAAAAACTTTGCCTTTAAAAAGATGCAGCTTTGGCTTGGTGTGACTGTGCTATTAGGTGCTTCATTTTTAGGGGTTGAGATTTATGAGTTCTATCATTATGTGCATGCGTATGATTTTACCATTACCAGCTCAGCTCTTGGTTCCTCCTTCTATACACTTGTTGGAACTCACGGGGCTCACGTCGCCTTTGGACTTTGCTGGATTACCGCTCTTATGATTCGAAATATGAGACGCGGACTCGATTTATACAATGCGCCGAAATATTATGTGGCAAGTCTGTATTGGCACTTCATTGATGTTGTGTGGGTCTTCATCTTTACCGTTGTATATTTAATGGGAATGGTGGGATAAGAATGGGAAATAAAAACACAAATCAGTCTAAAGTCGATCTTGTATACCGTAAAAAGAAAAATGCCGAAGAAATGAAGCATCAGCTCATTTCTTTCGGCTTGATGATTGGATTAACCTTTGTTGCCTTTTTAACAATCGCTTCTGAAGACGTAGGAAACTGGTTCGCAGTACCATTTATTTTACTGCTTGCCGTTATTCAGGTGGCTTTTCAGCTTTATTATTTTATGCACATGAACCAAAAAGGGCATGAAACACCCGCATTGTTTCTTTACTCAGGTGTGTTTGTCGCGTTTATTACCGTATTAGCCTTTTTGACCATTATTTGGTGGTAAGCCCGCTTTGCCCTTGAAGGAGGCGCAGCAATGGAGAACTTAGAAATATTCGGATTTCGGGCATTATGGAGCCCTTACTATTTGACTAGTATTGTCATAGCAGCTGCTCTTTATCTGCTTCTTGTGACAAAGGGGAAGTATCGTGCGACGGTAAAAGAGAAAACGCTGTTTCTGACCGGGCTTGTGCTGTTATACGCCGTAAAAGGAAGCCCAATTGATTTAATGGGGCATATTATGTTTAGTGCACATATGGCGCAAATGGCGGTGCTCTATTTAGTCATTCCGCCTCTCCTTATTACAGGATTACCTGCGGCCATTTGGGAGCGGATCATACAAACACCAGGCATTCAGCAGATGTTTCGTTTGTTTTCCAAGCCTTTAATTGCATTGCTCGGGTTTAACGGCTTGTTTTCGATGTACCATATTCCGCTTGTGTTTGACTTTGTGAAAACAGATCCGTTTTATCATGCGCTGATGACAGTGGTCATTTTTATCGCTGCCTTTTTCATGTGGTGGCCGCTCGTTCATAAAGTCCAAAGTCAGCCTCAGATTACAGGCATTTTAAAGCTTGGTTATATCATGGCAGACGGGATATTAATGACTCCTGCGTGTGCACTCATCATGTTTAGTGAGGCACCGATCTATGCAACCTATTCTGATGCTGGTGCTTGGATACAGGCGCTGCATCTATGCGTACCAAGTGATACGCTGGCAGGTCTTGCGCTCACAGGTCCTGAAATGTTCCATACCTTGCCGCTGCTAGAAGACCAGCAGCTAGGCGCGATTTTGATGAAGATTATTCAGGAGATTGTGTACGGCTCGATCCTTGCTGTTGTCTTCTTTGACTGGGCAAGAAAAGAAAGAGCGAAAGATGCCGTACCAGATGCCCTGATTCCGAAATATGAATGAAAAAAGCACAGCCGGATGGCTGTGCTTTCGTTTATGCTTCTGCAGTCATTGCTTCTAGTTTTTCTTTCAGCTGTTCAAGCGTTTTTTTGCTTGATTGGATGAGAGACTTAGGGAAATCTTCGCCTTCGCCGTATTCAACACCGTGCGGATAATAATGTTTTCCGAGTAAAGGTGTGAGAAGCTGTATGTGTGCTCTTTTTGAACCTATATCTCCTTCGGTGGCGTAGCCGGAAATGCGTAAATAAAAGGTTCCCTCTACCATGTTAAACTTTCTGTCGTACGTCACACGCTCATAATCCCATTGATCGGCTCGTACAAATCCTTCACTTTCCATGATGAAATCTAATTTATTTAAGTCAGCTGCTACCTTTTCAATCCCCGTACCTTCAAACTTCACCCAAAACCCCTCCTTATAAAAATTCCCTTTACTGACAATCATAGTATGAAAGCGTTAAACTTTCAACTGTGAAAGGTATGTTCTTTTATAACCTGGTTACAGTAATAAAGAAAATAACAGATGGAGGAATCAACGTGAAAACAAAAAAAATCAAAGATATTATGACAAAAAAAGTAGTGACATGTCAGCAAGATGACAATACGTATGAAGCGGCAGTCAAAATGAGAGAAGCAGACATTGGAGCCATTCCCGTGGTTAACGGAGATCAGCTCGTTGGTATCGTGACAGACCGTGACCTTGTACTCAGAGGCATTGCAGAAAAAAAGCCAAACTCACAGGAAGTAGGCTCGCTGATGACGAAGGAAGTACTGACAGCAGAAGAAGATGCAACGCTTGAAGAAATTGTCCGGCTGATGTCAGAGCACCAGCTTCGCCGCATTCCTGTTGTGAAGAACGGTGCATTAACAGGGATTGTCGCTCTTGGAGATTTATCCGTCGAAGATTTATCGAATGATCGCGCAGGAGATGCACTGACAGAAATCTCTCAGCAGGATCAAGATCATGGGCAAGGATTTCTTCATTAAGAGGGGCATATTTTAAATTCGTGTTAAATAGGCTGTATTGTCGTTGATAAATAGAGCGAGTTTTGTTTAAATGACAGTAGAAGGTACTTTTTGTACCTTGCCAATTTAACGGAGGTGTTTATTTGAAAACTGTGCTCAAAACACTCCTCATCCTCCTGATTATATCTGGAACGTACGTTCTGTTTATTCAATATGGATCTTCACCAGAAAAAGAAAACAGCAATGAACCGAAGGTGTCTAATGAAGAAACATCTAGCGATAAGCCGATCAACATCCCGAAAAAGGGGCTCATGTCCTTTATGGGGAAATCTTCAAACGAAGTGCTTAAACAGCTGGGAGAACCAGATCGCATTGATCCTTCCGCATATGATTATGACTGGTGGATATACAATCAATCGAAGAAGCACTATATTCAAGTAGGGGTAAAGGATAGTAAAGTGGTGACATTGTTTGCAACAGGAGACGGGCTCAATGTTGAACCGTTTAAAATCGGTCAAGCCACAAGTGAGGTATTTAAAAAAACACAAATTGCACCTTACATTCATGTAGAGGATGAACAAAATTCATACCGCTTTGAATTCTCAGAAGATGATATGAATACAAGACCTACCGTGAAAGTGGACGATGATGTATATGTTCAGCTTTACATGGATAAGTTTGAAAGCACCCTTTCAAGTATTAGGGCGTTTAACGCAGATACATTTGTGAAACAAAAGCCATACGAAGTCGTCTATCGTGGTCAATTGATAGAACCAGAGGCAATATCGGGTGAAAAATGGAAAGAGATCGAAGCTTCCAGTCAAAAACAAATTTTTGATATGACCAATATAATTCGTCATAAGTACAAACTGCCGATCTTAAAGTGGGATGATGAAACCTCTGAAGTGGCATTCATGCATAGTGAGGACATGAAAGAGAATCATTATTTCTCCCATGAATCTAAAAAATACGGTACGCTGAAAGACCGATTAGAAAGAGGCGAGGTGGCATTTCAGCTCGCAGGTGAAAACATTGCCTATAATTATGTAGATGGACCTGCAGCGGTAGAAGGCTGGCTCAATAGTGAAGGTCATAGGAAGGCGTTATTAAATAAAGATTACACACACCTTGGCGTCGGTGTGAAAGAAAAATACTACACCCAAAACTTCATTAAAAAAACATCTTAAACGAAAGCAGCTGCACCATCGCAGCTGTTTTTTTGATTGAAAAAGAGGCTCACCAAAATAACTGCTGATGTATATAGTATAGTAGGCATTTGTATGGGGGGTGAGGATATGACAAACAAGCAAAAACAAACATCCATTGATGAATTTAAACAATTCGTCAGACGCCATCCGAAGTTAATTCAAGAAGTGCAAACGCAAGAAAAAAGCTGGCAAAGTGTATACGAAAATTGGGTCATGTTTGGTGAAGAAGATGAGATGTGGTCTCCTTACCGGCAAACGCAATCTGGAGACGTGAAAGAAGAAAAAGACTCTAAGCCAAGTGAAGCGGGAAAAGCCGATTTTATGTCTAAAATGGTTTCTGCTGTGAAAAAAATGGACGCTGATCAAATGAATGAACAAATCAACAAAATGAGCCAGTCTATTTCCTCTTTACAAAGCTTACTCGGACAATTTTCATCAAATGGCTCAAAGAAAGGTTCATCTGGAGGCAGTCAGCACCCATTCTCCTTCAGGAAAGATTAAGTGAAAGGGGATGCTTTTGGTGCGGAAAGAAGTACTGGAGTTTGTCATGGCCGAAGAGGATCGAATCAAATTCATCAGACAGCGTCCTCTCTGGTACAGACAGCTGACTCGACATCCTGATAAGCTATCGTCCTTTGAATTAGATAAAATGAATTTTTACGAAAAAACCATTCCTCATCGTGTGAGTCAGTTGAGTAACAGTGTCCAAATGGCTGAAATGATGATTCAAATGTTCCAAGCAATGCGCAATCAAAATGGAGCCGGATGAGGCTTTTTTGAGTTGATTAAGATGTCTATTTCCTGAGCATCCTATAAAAGTAGATGAAAGGAGAATCAGATGATGAAATGGATGCTGTCAATATGCGCATTGCTTTTTCTTGTCACCGGGTGTCAAAGTCAACATGAAGAGAAGCAAGTCATAAAGCAAGATCCAGCTGTACATGTGATGCAGCAAGCCCAAAGCGAAATGAAGCAGCAAGGTTTTTTAAAATACAAAGTGCAGGGGTCTTCTGTTTATATAGAAAGTACACTGCAAGATTTTCATCTTGAGCCTACGCGACTAAAAAAGGATGAGAAGGCGGGATATTTTACAGTGTATGTAGACGGAAAACGTGCAGGCAATGAATATACTGCTGCATTTGTGGTCAAGCATCTCTCAAAAGGAAAGCATAAAATGACCGTTGTGCTCAATTCTCTTCATCCAGAATATAGGCAGAAAAGAGAGACATGGGATGTATTTGTGACGTAAAAGCATTTTCTGATCCATAGGTTTCGTGGTAAACTATGAATTGGAGGTGCATCATTTATGTATGCGACAATCGAATCTGTGGAGCTCCAAGAGGAAGCGAATCAATTGGCTGCCATGATTCTTCAGTCGGAGGAGGCTGAACATTACCGCAACTGCTTTAAGCGTCTCCAGCAAGACGAAGAAGCCCAACAAATTATTGCCCATTTTACAAAAGTAAAAGAGCAATATGAGGATGTGCAGCGGTTCGGCAAATACCATCCGGACTATAGAACGATCTCAAAGGAAATGCGTGAGGTCAAAAGAAAGATAGATCTTCACGATACAGTGGTTGATTTCAAAAAAGCAGAAACAGCGATTCAATCCATCTTAGATGAGATTAGTATTGAAATCGGTCAAGCTGTATCAGCATATATCAAAGTTCCAACAGGGAACCCATATTTTGATGGTCTATCATCATGCGGCGGTGGCTGTGGATCTGGTGGCAGCTGTGGCTGTAAAGTATCTTGACGAGACTTGAATGTCTCGTCTTTTACATAATGACTGAAAAGAATTGAAAAAGCGGCAGGTGAAAAGATGGAAACCAAACGTCAAGGGATGGTCGTTTGGCTGCATTCGTTAAAGCAGTCAAAGGCGCTAAGAAAATTTGGAAATGTTCACTATATTTCAAGGAAAATGAAATATGCAGTGATCTATTGTGATATGAATGATCTCGAGCGCCATATGGCTAAGCTCAGCTCATTGCCATTTGTGAAGCGTGTTGAGCCTTCATATAAACCTTTTATTAAATTAGAGTACGAATCCAAATTGGACAAAGCAAAAGAGTATGATTATAAAGTGGGCTTTTAAAGACACAAAAAAACCCCCGCGGCATCACCCGCGGGGTCCTTCTATTCTTAATGATTCATTAAGGAGAAGGCAAAGGGAGAGGAGAAACCGGAGGAAGAACTTATGGGGAAACGTAAGTCTTCTCCGCGGTTGGCAACAGCACCACATCAGATGCTGTTATAAGTAGTATGACCCCGCTTTCCTTGATCTATACATAGAAAATGAATGAAAGTCCGCGCATTGTCCCCTGCGGAGTGTTGTGGTAAGATAATGTTGGATTTTTTGTCATACACAATAACCAATAGAAGCAAGCAGAAAAAGTGGTGGGAAAATGAGAGTCATCTCTGGAACGAGAAAAGGCCGCACACTTAAAGCGGTACCAGGTCAATCAACAAGACCGACGACAGATAAAGTAAAAGAATCGATATTTAATATGATTGGCCCGTATTTTGATGGCGGATGGGCCCTTGATTTATTTGCGGGAAGCGGTGGTTTAGGGATTGAAGCGCTTTCTAGAGGATTCGATCATTGCATATTCGTTGATCGAGATATGAAGGCGATTCAAACGATAAAAGGAAATCTCAATCAATTGGAGCTGATTGATCAAAGTGAAGTGTTTCGAAACGAGGCAAAGCGTGCACTCGCAGCCGTTGTGAAACGAGAGGAATCCTTTCAAGCGATCTTTCTTGATCCGCCTTACAAAGATCAACAGCTGAAAGCACTTCTTGACATGATTGACGAGCATGCCTTATTAACAGATGACGGCGTAATCGTGTGTGAGCATGATAAGGACGTTATACTGCCAGAGGAAGCTGGACAGCTTTACATATCAAGACAGGAACTGTACGGGTTGACTGGTATTACGATCTATAGAAAGCGGGGAAATTAAAGCATGGGGAACATAGCCGTTTGTCCGGGTAGCTTCGATCCAGTCACATTGGGCCATTTGGATATCATCAAAAGAGGTGCAAAGATCTTTGATGAAGTGTATGTATGTGTACTAAATAACTCATCCAAGAAACCGTTATTTACCGTTGAAGAACGGTGTGAGCTCATTCGCGAAGCGACGAAGGATCTGCCAAATATCAAAGTCGAATCCTTTCACGGTCTGCTTGTTGATTATGCGAAACAAAAAGAAGCCAAAGTCATTTTACGCGGATTAAGAGCTGTGACAGACTTTGAATATGAAATGCAGGGCACATCAATGAATAAAGTGTTAAACGATGACATTGAAACGTTTTTCATGATGACCAACAATCAGTATTCCTTCTTAAGCTCAAGCATTGTCAAAGAAGTAGCGAAATATGATGGTTCAGTCAAAGACCTTGTGCCAAAAGAGGTAGAAGAAGCGCTGATAGAAAAATTTAAAGGATGAGTGCACTGTGCACTCATCCTTTTTTTAATTTCTGATAGTATAGCGCCGTATACAAGATCAAGCTGCATAGCGTGATCAAAGGGCCAGCTGTCACAAGCTGATTCCAAAGCACACTGCTGTACATGACGACCTGCTGGCTTGCTTCAAAGGCACCTGCTGGGAGAGCCATGTCAGATCGAGAGACATAAAGAGGCTTGAACAATAAGAAGGCAAAAACAGCTGCATAAATCCCGTGAAGCAAACGAGCGAAGAAAAACGGTTTAAAGCGTATATCTGTTGCCGCCAGAATGCCAGCGACCTGAGCTTGAACAGAAAACCCGCTGAATCCTAATATAAAGCTGACGACAATCGTTTTAGCAAGAAGGGTGACTTCCTGTGACCCTGTCAGCTGACTTCCTAATGTGATTTCAAATAAACCGGCAATCATCGCAAGATCTAATTCTGGCGGAAGGTGCATCGTTTGCAGCATATATCCGATCCCTATGGATAAGAGATCCGTCACATGAACAACTGACAGCATTTTGCTAAACACAGAAAATAAGATAATAAAGCCGCCAATCATAAAGAGTGTTTGGACTGATGACATGACCGCATCACTTAAAATTTGGCCGAGCGGTCTTTTCTCTGCGAGTCTTGCTGTATGAAGAGCGCTGAATGCCTCTTGAAACGGTGGGAATAAAATTTGCTTACGGCTTCTCAGATGTGCATCATGCCGTGCTTTATATCCTCGCATCGTCACCCCAACAGCGAGATTCCCTAAATAATGTGCGCAGGCCAAAACAATTCCTAAAGCTGGATGATGAAAAAAACCAACAGCCACCGCACCGAAAATAAACAATGGGTTCGATGAATTTGTAAAAGAAACGAGGCGCTCTGCTTCGATTTGTGTCAGTTGTCCTTCTTGCCTGAGTCTTGTGGTTAATTTCGCACCAGAAGGAAAGCCTGATGCCATTCCCATCGCTAGGACAAATCCGCCTACACCAGGCACTCGAAAGATGGGGCGCATAAATGGCTCTAATAATACCCCGACAAATCTGACAATCCCGAAACTAATTAATAGCTCGGACAAAATAAAAAAAGGAAGCAATGATGGAAATACAACCTCCCACCACATTGCAAGTCCATTTTTAGACGCTTGCAAAGAGGCTTGTGGATGTGTAATCACAGTGGCTGTTAAAAAGATAAAAAAAGCAGCGATGAACAGAGTGTTCCATTTTTTCATGGAGATTTCGCCCCTTGCCGTTATGATCTATTGGCGAGCTCGTGATCAAAAAAGAAAGAAACTAGCCGAGCCTGTCTTCTATTACTATACGAGCAGAAGGGGCATGTTTAGACCAATAGATTCGTATATATGTATAGAAAAGAGGAGGGTGGATTTTCATGAGGCGACCAGTCATCGGGCTTGCGTTAGGCTCTGGAGGTGCGAGGGGAATGGCACATATCGGAGTTTTATCTAGTCTTGAGAAACAAGGTATTCAGGTAGATATGATTGCTGGCAGCAGTATTGGCGCACTTGTTGGGAGCTTTTATGCGGCAGGACAGGACGTAGAAAAAATGAAAAAACTTGCACTTGTCTTCAGAAAAAAGTATTATGCTGACTATACACTGCCAAAAATCGGTCTTTTAAAAGGAAATCGAATTTTGCAGCTGATTCACACGTTTACATATGGGAAAAAATTCGAAGAATTAAAAATGCCCCTTGCAGTGGTTGCCTGTGACCTCGAGACAGGGGAGAAGGTCGTGTTTAAAAAAGGGTCTGTCTCACAAGCAGTCAGAGCAAGCATCAGCATTCCGGGCGTGTTTGTTCCTCATGAAATGGGCGGCAGACAGCTAGTGGATGGAGCGGTTGTGGACCGCATTCCTGTGTCTGTTTTAAAAGATATGGGCGCAGACCTCATCATCGCCTCTGATGTATCAAGAGTGAAAAAAACGGAAAAGGCGACGAGATTATCGGATGTGATTATGCAAAGTTTGGACATCCTTCAAAATGAATTGGTCCGTCATCAAACCATTCACGCTGATGTCATGATTCGGCCGAGGCTTGAAACATTTAGCTCGAGTGCGTTCGCGCAGGTGCAGGAGATGATTGAAGCAGGTGAGCTTGCCGCAGATCAACTAACAGGTACACTGAAAGATGTCATTGATAAATGGGAGTGTTAATCGAATGAAAAAATTAAATATTCGCTGGCTCAGCTTTTTTGTCGTTATCCTTGTATTATGTGGCTTAACCTTTGTCAAACTGCCATATTACGTGACAAAGCCGGGTGATGCAACCGAGATTGCTCCCCACATTCAAGTAGACGGCGGATATGGCGAGAAGGGCAGCTTCTCTCTTATGACAATTAAAGTAGGTCCAGCCAATCCGTATACGTATTTGCTTGCGAAAATGAATAAATATGATGAAATCGTCCCAGAAGAAAATATTAAAGCGGACGGGGAGTCGGATCAAGATTATATGAAACGGCAGCTTCAGCTGATGAAAAGCTCGCAAGAAAATGCCATGATTGCAGCATATACAAAAGCAGGTAAAAAAGTAGATTATACGTTTAACGGCGTATATGCAAGCTACGTGATGAAAGGAATGCCTGCTTACGGCAAAATTGAAGTGGGCGACCGAATTAAAAGCGTTGATGGCAAGACCTATGATTCTGCTGATAAAATGGTTTCGTATATCAGCAGCAAAAAAGCAGGTACATCTGTCCGTTTTGTCCTTGAACGAAATGGCAAAGACATGACGGAGAAAGTGACGTTAAAACCATTTAAAGAAGAGCCGAATCGAGTTGGAATTGGCGTATCATTATTTACAGACCGAAATGTGAAAGTCTCACCTTCTATTAAGGTGGATATTGAAAATATCGGCGGACCGTCAGCGGGTCTTATGATGTCACTTGAAATTTATAACCAGCTGACAAAAGAAGACGAAACACATGGCTATGCGATTGCAGGAACGGGAACGATTGACGCCGATGGAACGGTCGGTCCAATTGGTGGAATCGATCAAAAGGTCGTGGCGGCAGATAAAGCAGGAAAAGATATATTCTTTGCACCGAATGATAAAGGTGATCCAAATTCAGACTATAGAAATGCTGTCAAAACAGCGAAAGATATTAAAAGTGATATGAAAATTGTGCCTGTAGATACAATGCAAGATGCCCTGAACTATTTAAACAAATTAAAAGAGAAAGCATCTTAATCAAAAAAGAGCAGCCTTCATAAAGGCTGCTCTCAGCATGTAGACAAACCTTTGCATTCTTTGTCAGGACTGCAAAGGTTTTCTATTATGCTGAAAAGAAGACAAAGGCTAAAATAAAGATCATTTTAGCCCTGTGTCAACAATTTGGAGCAGCCTTCCGCAAGGCTGCTTTTTTTGCTAAGACTGGAAGAGACCAGTCTCTTCATCATATCGGATCGGTGAGGTTTTAAATTCCGCTTCCGTTAAGTTCGTTTGCATCGGCTCACTAACGGGCAGGCTGAAGACGCGGGATGCGCGAATATCAAGATTAAGTGCGGGATGTGAAAAGGCAGACAGCTTACTGACGAGCGGCACGTCCAATTCTTTTTTCACAAGAGATAAGTATTGCTGCCCTTTCTTTGACATACCAAGTAAACGAATATAAGGCGCTTTTTTCTCTTTCAGCAGCTCATGCATGGCACTCTTTTTCACCCTCATTAAGAGATGTGTGTTCATCCGTTGCAGCCTCGTCCACGTATAGCGTTTTGTTTTCACAAGTGATAGATATTCCTCGTAGGAGGACGCATGTGTAATCGCCTTTTGCATGCGGTGTTCGATGCCTTCTTCGATTTCATAGATGCCTTCTAGTTCTGCCGTATCCATTGTGTGAAAAACGTGTTTTAAGAAGCTAAAGTAGGCTTCTTGTGTATGTAGAAGACCATATGAAGAATGATAGTCATGTAATTGCTTGAGCGTAGCTTCTGGGAGATAAGGGGCGACTGTTTCAAATGTACCATGATCTTTTAACGCTTTTCGTATACTTGTTGCGCTTGCGATTTTCTGATTTTCAGGTAGTTCTTCATCATGATAACCAGATGAAATCCTTTGAGAGGTAAAGGGCTGCATGTGAGGGGATCTCTCCAAGATGGCTTTGACATAATGGAAACCTAAAATGTTATTGGGCAGAGACAGATCCAGTAAGTGCTTAGGATCAATCACCTCTTGAAACGCAGCAGCAGCTGCAGCTGGATAACTAAGGCCCTCTTTTACTTTTCCTTTTGTGAAAAGGTCAATTTCTTCTTTTTTCTCATGCCAAGCACGAGCTGTTCGCTCGAATGCTTTGATGTCACCATCCTCGCTGCCGAAAAAAAGGGAGCGGCATTTTAAAGCATCTAGAATCGCCACAGCACCGTTTGCAAAGGTTTCTGCCTTTTGCACTGCGTATATGTATGGAAGCTCACACACAATGTCTACACCGTTTTGCAGTGCCATTTTTGTCCGCGCCCATTTTGAGACGATGGCAGGCTCACCGCGCTGGAGGAAGGAACCGCTCATGACGGCAATGGCAACATCTGAGGAGGTATGTGTTTTCGCCTGACGAACATGATAGGCATGTCCATAATGAAATGGATTATACTCGACAACGACTCCTGTTGCTTTCAATAGATGTTCCGCCTTTCTTGCTATGGTTAAATGGTCTATGCTACAGTAGCATAAGAGAAAAATGAAGCCCATTTTTTTCAGTGTAGGCATTCCGAGAACTGATGTCAAACAACGCTCTGACATCACAAAGGACTGTAAAGAAAAAATATTGACAAATAACATGAGGAAAGCTATAATCATGTTTGTTGCTCTTAGAGGTGATACAATTGAAATGGACAGTTTATCAGTTACATCAAAAAGCTAAAAACAGCTTCGATTTTCATGAGACGGTTGACTTAAATGAACTTACTAGCCTTCATTCAGATATACGTCGCATTTCACCGGTAGAGGTGAAAGGGACTGGAGTGATCGAATCAAAGCAAGTCGCATTTGATTTAACCATCACAGGTGAAATGACATTGCCTTGTTCAAGAACGCTTGTTGATGTAAATTATCCATTTGCGATTTCAACGAAAGAACTATTTGTACTTCATAAGACAGACGACATAGAAGATGAAGACGTTTCTATTGTAGAAGACGATATCATCGACTTAACGCCTTTAGTCAAGGAAGAAATTCTTCTTGAAGTGCCGATGCAAATCTTTTGCGACCAAACGGACGTAAAAGGTGCTGCACCACAAGAAGGGAATGACTGGGCGGTCATTTCGGAAGATGCACATCAAAACCGAATTGATCCGCGTCTGGAAGGCTTGAAGAAGCTCTTAGAAGAAAATAATGAATCTTAACTTAACTCTTTAAGGAGGTGGGAATAATGGCTGTACCTTTTAGAAGAACTTCTAAAATGAAAAAAAGATTGCGTCGTACGCATTTCAAACTACAAGTACCTGGTATGGTAGCTTGCCCAGAATGCGGTGAAATGAAAATTTCTCATCGTGTCTGCAAATCTTGCGGAACATACAAAGGCAAAGACGTAAAAAGCAACTAATGCTTGATAAAAAAACGTGAGGGAATTCTTCCCTTGCGTTTTTTTATTTGTCTATTTTTTAGGATTCTCTCCTGCAAATAGTCTATCTACTCTAGTAGGCGCATATGATGTGGTATTCAGATTCAGGGGGGGATGATCAATTGACAATTACAAGGCAGGACGCATGGACACAGGATGAAGATTTACTTTTAGCAGAAGTTGTCTTAAGGCACATTCGAGACGGAGGAACGCAGCTTTCCGCATTTGAGGAAGTCGGGAAAGCATTGTCAAGAACAGCGGCAGCATGTGGTTTCAGGTGGAACTCATACGTTAGAAAACAATATCAGGCAGGCATAGAGCTGGCAAAAAAACAGCGGAAAGAATTGCGCAAAAAAATAGGTATTCATTCCTCTGGTTTACCACAGCATGCGTTAACCATAGAAGAGAAGACTACTTCAAATCAGGCTGAATTGACCCTTCGAGAAGTGATTCAGTTTTTAGAGCAGCTTGAAAAAGAACCTGATGGACCTACTCATTTACGCGAAGAACTGGCAGATGCACAGCATCAATTGAAGTCACTTATAGAAGAAAATGAACACTTAAAGCGGCAATTAAAAATGACAGAAGAAGATTACCGGGCACTCATAAGTATTGTTGAAAGAGTCAAACAGAATATCAGCTTAAAAGAATATGCTAAATAAAGAGACGCCCCTCACAAAGAAAGGAGGGGCGTTTTGTGATCAGGATTTAAGCGGATTCACCTGTATTTTTTTGAATATGTGCGGGCTCCCAGATGAGGGGATTTTCACCCTTATCGCGCTCCATATCATATTTGACTGCTTCAAAGCCCATTTTATCCCAAAAACCAGCAGATTTGACGCGCGGATTGGTCCGAATTGGCAATCCGAACGATTTAGCGAATTCAACAAGTGCTTCGCCGTACCCTTTGCGCTGATACCCAGGAAGCACTTCCAGCTTCCACAGCTCTAAATAATCATGGTTGTGGTTAAAATAAGTTGTCGTTGAGCCGTCCACTTGATAAAGGCTCATACGTGCCACTAGCTTATCTCCAAAATAAATCCCATAAAATGGAGAGTTGCTGTCATTTTCAATCATATTGCTTTCAAGGTCTTCGAGCATGGATAGCTCTTGTATGCCGTATTCCTTAAATTGTTTAAATTCCTCTAACGTTTTGTAATTAATTAGAAGTCGTTTTACTTGTGCCATATGATCTTCCCCCTTACACACATAATGTCGACAGTGATGTCATTGAAGGCGTTTTCATCCCACCCGCCTCAAAAAGTTTTTACACTTATTATTATAGTTTTTAAATTAAAAAAATTCAATCATAGCGCGCCATCTGCTTTTTGCATCACGACATGAACCTGTTAAAATAGTTGATATCATGAAGTAAACGAAAAAGGGATGTGCGGCAGTTGAATATTGGAATCATTGGCGGCGGTGCGATTGGTCTGCTTTGTGCTAGTTATTTATCACAGCATCATGACATCACAGTCTTTACAAGAAGAAACGAACAGGCAGAAGAGATTCGAGCAGTAGGCATTGAGCGAACAGTAAAAGGAGAAACATGCCAGGCGGCTGTTCATGCACAGACAGGAATAACAGGAGAATTTGATTTGCTCATCGTGACAGTGAAATATCATCATTTGCAAGATGTGCTTGGTGAACTATCGACATTACCTCCTCATCGTATCTTATTCTTACAGAACGGAATGGCTCACTTATTAGATTTGGAGAATTGGAAAACGGGACATTCATTATACATAGGTGTGGTAGAGCACGGAGCTATGAAGATGTCAGATCATGCAGTGAACCATACAGGTATCGGTGTCATTAAGTGGGGGGCATTTCAGCATGAAGAAGCAGCTGATATAAAAAAAGCATTGAATGAGACATCATCTCATTTTCAAATGATCTATACGGATGAATGGAAAAAGGTGCTGGAGGAAAAACTGCTTGTCAATGTCTGTATTAATCCGCTCACGGCTTTGCTGCATGTGAGAAACGGGGAATTGATCGCAAACCCTTCATATGAATACATGATGAAATGTGCATTTGAAGAAGCAGTTTCCATCTTGAGCTTACATGAAAAAGAGCGGCTCTGGTCTTATGTAGTCTCTGTTTGTGAGAAAACGGCTGAGAATCAGTCGTCTATGCTTCAAGATATAGTGAAAGGCCGCCAAACCGAAAGAAAAGCCATCCTTGGCTATCTTTTAAAAAAGGCTCAAGCTCACAGCGTTGCGGCGCCACATCTCACTTTCTTTGATCGAAGCTTGGAAGTATTGGAAAAAAAGCAAACAAAATCTTTTGAGTGAGCTCATTTACATGCTATACTTTTTTCGGGAAACTAACTATTTATTGAAGAAAGGAAGTTCTAAACATGCAATTGACTGAACTTTCCATCCGAAGTCAGAATTTATTCATACGTGATTATATAGAAGAAAAAAAAGAGATGACGACTTTTTTTGATTATGATATACATTCTGAGCACACATGGAAAAAGAGATACGACGATCTCATGGAAATGAGCTTCCCGCGCGAGGCTTTAGCGGATTATATGAGCGCGTACCACGCAAAGTTTGAATCGAAAGCGATGCGCCAGAACATTGAAAAGATCCGTGATGAACGGAGTGTCATGGTGGTCGGAGGACAGCAGGCTGGTCTATTAACAGGACCGCTTTATACCATACATAAAATCATATCCATCATTCAGTTTGCAAAAGAAAAAGAAACAGAGCTTGACGTCCCGGTGATTCCGGTCTTTTGGGTAGCCGGTGAGGATCATGACGTAGATGAAATTAATTTTGTGTACACATCTGGCGAAAAAGGGCCAGTGAAACAAAAGCTGTCATTACATAAC
The DNA here is from genome assembly GCF_900186955.1 of Bacillus pumilus. Lineage (NCBI taxonomy): Bacteria > Bacillati > Bacillota > Bacilli > Caryophanales > Bacillaceae > Bacillus > Bacillus pumilus. The sequence goes on from NZ_LT906438.1 coordinate 1,461,739, forward strand.
GTCAAAAAAGCGGCTGCGAAAAGAATCCCGCTTGATCAAGAAAAAACCGAGACATGGCTCCGTGATGTGTTTTCAACGTATGAAGAATCTGCATACACCAATGACTTGTTTGATCAGCTTCTTCGATGTTTACGCAAATCACAAACGTTTACTGATTTTTTTGAATGGATTGTATGTGACCTCTTTGAAGAGGATGGACTGCTTTTATTTAATTCAGGTGACTTAGGTGTCAAACCACTCGAGCGTGCGTTATTCAAGCACATTGTCGAGACAAATGATGCAGTTACTGCTCGCTTAAATGAATCACAGGCTGCTATGAAACGAGCAGGATATCAGCCAATTATTGAAGCTGGTGACAATCAGGCGAATCTGTTTTACGAATATGATGAGGAACGTTTCCTGATTGAAAAAGAGAACGGCCGGTTTTCTATATCAGAAGTGGGGCTTACGTGGACGAAGGAAGAGCTTTTGCAGGAAGTGGAGGAGCACCCAGAACGGTTTAGCAACAATGTGGTGACGCGTCCCTTGATGCAGGAAACCCTTCTCCCGACACTTGCCTTTATGGCAGGACACGGTGAGGTTAACTATTGGGGAGAGCTGAAAGGAATCTTTGAGCAATTTAAATTAAAGATGGCACCTGTTCTTCCGAGACTGCATGTAACCCTTCTTGAAAGGCACATCGACAAGAAACTGCGAGTTAGAGAACTGTCGGTAGAAGAAGTGCTGACAAATGGAGTGAAAGAAAAGAAAGAAGCGCACTTTCAGCAAAGTCTTCCAGACAGCTTTGTTCAAGCGGTTCAACACGCCAAACGTGAATTAGCAAATGCTCATGACGTGATGAGACAAGAAGCACTGGAGATTGAACCAAACTTCGAGCAGCTGCTAGATAAAAATGCCAAATTTATTGAAGACCAGCTTCAATTTGTTTATCAAAAAGTGGCGCAGCGTGTGGAAGAGAAGGAAGGATATATCCTTCGGGACTTTGAACGGATTGAAAATAGTTTAAAACCACTAGATGCTCCGCAAGAAAGAATTTGGAATATCATGTACTTTTTAAACAAATATGGTCCAGAATTCTTCAAAACATTCAAAAATATGCCATTTTCATTTCAAAACAAGCAACAAATTGTCAAACTTTGAAATAAAGTTTTAATGAACCCTGACTAGTTCAGGGTTTTTTTTTATGTAGAAACAGTGTAGAATAAGTTTTGTGGAGAGAAGTGGTGGATAGTGGAGAGTATGGGTGAGAAAGTGGGGCTCTGATTATCATGTTCATGGGTGAATACCAACATACGATTGATACAAAAGGGCGCATGATCATCCCTGCTAAATTTAGAGACGGTCTCGGAGAACAGTTTGTGCTGACGAGAGGGCTTGATCAATGTTTATTTGGCTACCCTATGAGTGAGTGGAAACTAATCGAAGAGAAACTCAAAGCACTACCGCTAACGAAAAAAGATGCACGTGCGTTTACCCGGTTCTTCTTCTCTGGCGCAGTCGAATGCGATCTGGACAAGCAGGGGCGTATCAACATCGCATCAAACCTACTCCAATATGCAAAACTCGAAAAAGAATGTGTGGTCATCGGCGTTTCAAATCGAATTGAGTTGTGGAGTAAGTCGATCTGGGAACAATATACAGAAGAGCAAGAAGATTCTTTTGCTGAAATTGCTGAAAACATGATTGGATTTGATATATAATAATCCCTTGTGCAGCAAGCTTTCTACACATTCATTTCTATTTGAAAAAGGTGGGACCATAACATCATGTTTCAACATGAGACAGTATTATTAAAAGAAACAGTTGACGGTTTAAACGTAAAAGAAGACGGTACATATGTGGACTGCACGCTAGGCGGAGCAGGTCATAGCTCATATTTACTATCTCAATTATCAGAAAAAGGAACATTGATTGGATTTGACCAAGACGATGCTGCACTGGATCATGCACGAGAGAAGCTCGCGGATTCTAAAGCGAACATTCTTTTCATAAAAAGCAACTTCCGATATTTAAAAGAACGTCTGAATGAACAAGGTATTACAAGCGTAGACGGTGTGATTTTTGACCTTGGGGTATCATCTCCTCAGCTCGACACACCAGAGAGAGGCTTTAGTTATCACCATGATGCACCTCTTGACATGCGAATGGATCAATCAGCCGCATTGTCGGCAAAAAAAGTGGTAAATGAATGGCCATTTGAAGATCTAGTTCGGATTTTCTACAAATATGGGGAAGAAAAGTTCAGCAAGCAAATCGCACGCAAAATTGAAGAAGCAAGAAAAAAAGCGCCAATTGAAACAACGGGTGAGCTTGTCGACATTATCAAAGAAGGAATTCCGGCACCTGCAAGACGAACTGGCGGACATCCAGCGAAAAGAGTGTTTCAAGCGATCCGAATTGCCGTAAATGATGAATTGAAAGTATTTGAAGAAGCGCTAGAACAAGCAATAGAGTTACTCAATCCGAAGGGGAGAATTTCTGTCATTACATTCCATTCACTTGAAGACCGGATTTGTAAAAGTACATTTAGAGAAATGTCTTCTCTTCCAGAACTTCCGCACGGACTACCAGTGATTCCAGAAGGACTTGAACCAAAGCTGAAGCTGATCACGAGAAAACCGATCGTTGCATCAGAACAAGAGCTGGAACATAACAACCGTGCCCGTTCAGCGAAGCTCCGAATTGCAGAAAAAAAGTAAAACGACACCATAGATGATGATAAAAAGGAGGTTTCTTATGAGTAATTTGGCTTACCAAAGAGAAATGAAGCACCATCAAACAGAGCAGCAAGGCCAATCGGTTGTCATTAAAAGAAGAGGTTCTATCACACTTGGTGAAAAAATCTTACTTGTCATGTTTGTCATGGCTCTTATGTGCAGCTCGATTCTCATCATTTCTAAAGCTTTTGCTGTCTATCACGCCAATATCGAAGTGCAGAAGCTAGAACAGCAAGTATCTTTAGAATCGAAGAAGATCACTGAGCTACAAAAGGAAAAAGACTTGCTGAGTGAACCAGAAAGAATCATTGATGCCGCAAAAAAAGCAGGCTTAACTATTTCGAAAGATGTTAAGAAGGTCGATTAACATGGCGATGCCTAAAAAGAATAAAATGATGAACAGAGGCGCGGCAATTGCGAGTATTTGCTTCGCCCTGTTTTTCTTTATCATCCTAGCACGTTTTATCTATATTCAAATTACAGGAACGGTTGATGGACAAGTATTAGCTGCCAAGGCAAATGAACAATATCAATCGAAGAAAACACTTGAAGCAAAAAGAGGATCTATTTTAGACCGGAATGGAAATGTGATCGCTGAGGATACATCTGTGTATAAGCTCATTGCGGTCATGAGCAAGAAAATGACAGTGGACCCTAAGCATCCAATGCATGTCGTCGATAAAGAAAAGACGGCAAAAGAGCTCTCGAAAGTCATCGATATGAGTGAAAGCGAAATTTTAAAGCGTCTCAATACAAAAGATGCATTCCAAGTGGAGTTTGGTAAAGCGGGGAAGGATATTAGTTTTTCAACGAAGGAAAAAATTGAAAAGCTAAAGCTTCCAGGTGTTGCTTTTGAAAAAGACACGAAGCGATATTATCCTAACGGCATGTTTGCTTCTAACCTCATCGGTTATGCCAGATTAAATGAGGCGACAAAGGACATGTCAGGTGCAATGGGACTTGAGAAGGCACTGAACAAATTTTTAAAAGAAAAAGACGGCTATGTGACATATAACAGTGACAGAAGCGGATGGGCATTGCCGAATAGTAAAGAAGACATTGTCGCCCCGAAAGACGGGAAAAATGTCACGCTGACCATCGATCAGAAAATTCAAGCGTTTCTTGAAGAAAGTATGACGCAGGTTGCCAAAAAGTATAAGCCGAAGAAAATCATTGCCACAGTCGTTGATCCGAAAACTGGGAAGGTTCTCGCGATGGGGCAGCGGCCAAGCTTTAATTTAAATGAACTAGACATTACGAATTATAACAATGATGTGATTTCATATGCGTTTGAACCAGGTTCAACGATGAAGATCTTTACCCTCGCTGCGGCGATCCAAGAAGGGGTCTATCAAGGCAATGACAAATATCAATCTGGTACTTATAAAGTAGGCGGCGGCCTTGTGCGAGACCACAACAACGGAAATGGCTGGGGGAAAATTGACTTTCATCAAGGAGTTCTTCGCTCGTCAAATGTGGCCTTTGCAAAGCTGGCAAAAGAAAAACTAGGTTTCACACGATACGAACAATATTTGCAGAAGTTCCATTTCTATGACAAAACGGGGATTGACTTGCCGAACGAAGCGTCTAGTAAAATCAATTATAGATATGAATATGACAAAGCATCGACAGCTTATGGTCAAGCATCAGCCATCACACCGATTCAACAAATCGAAGCAGCCACTGCGATAGCAAACGGCGGAACAATGATGAAGCCATATGTCATTGACCATATTACAGACCCGAACACAAACAAAACGATTTTGCAGCACGAACCAACAGCGGCAGGAAAACCGATTTCATCTGATACAGCGAAGCAAGTTCGTGACATTTTAGGTGAGGTTGTTTCCTCGAAAATTGGAACAGGTCAGCCTTATCAAATCAAAGGCTTCGACGTTGCTGGAAAAACAGGAACTGGACAAATTGGCGGTGCCGGCGGTTACCTCCAAGGAAGAAACGATTATGTCTTTTCATTTATGGGAATGGCGCCAAAAGATGATCCGAAGCTACTTGTTTATGTGGCTGTCCAGCAGCCGCAGCTGTCTGAAACAGAAACGGGGTCAGCTCCGGTTTCTCAAATCTTTAACCCTGTCATGAAAAATAGTTTGCTATATTTAAATATTGCACCAACAAAAACAGACGATAAGAAATCAGGCGAACAAAAAGTGAAACAAGAAACGATGCCTTCATTCCTGGATTTAGAAGTGAAGCAGGCAGAAACAGAAGTCAAAAATAAACACTTAACACCTGTTGTCATCGGCGACGGTCTGTCCATTAAACGCCAGTGGCCGAGTGCGGGCTCTGAATTCTCTGAAAGCCAGAAAGTCTTCTTGAAAACAGCAGGGAAAACCATTAAGATGCCTGATATGACAGGCTGGTCCAGAAGAGAAGTCCTTCAATATGCTTCGATTGCCGGTGTGCATATAGAAACAAATGGACAAGGCTATGCTGTGAAACAAAGTGTCAAAAGTGGAGCGGAGATTTCAGACAAAGTCGTCACTGTGACATTTAAAAGCCCAAATTAACTGTAAACCTAGCAAATCACTTGCTAGGTTTTTTCTTTTGCTCCAGCAGAATATCACGGTGCGTTCTACAAAAGGACGGGCCTGCATATGATGAAAACAAGCCATATGTAAGGAGTGAACCGGGCGTGCGAGTGTCGAGTGTAACAGTGAGAAAACGATTGCTTTTCGTGCTGCTGTTTGGGGTGATCATTTTTTTCATCATAGATACTAGATTAGGATATGTGCAGTTTATTATGGGTGAGAAGCTGACAAGCTTAGCAAAAGATTCATGGAGCCGAAATCTCCCATTCGAACCAGAACGAGGAGATATTTTGGACCGGAATGGGGTAGAGCTTGCGACGAACAAAAGTGCTCCATCTATTTTGGTCGTCCCTCGGCAAATTAAAGATCCCGCAGAAACAAGCAAGAAATTGGCAGCTGTGCTGAATATGTCTGAAGAAAAAGCGTACAAGCACGTCACGAAAAAAACATCAATTGAACGAATTTCTCCTGAGGGCAGAAAGGTATCACATGAAAAAGCAAAAGAAGTAAGAGAGCTTGATTTAGAAGGCGTGTATGTAGCAGAAGACAGCATCAGACATTATCCGTTTGGCAGCTTTCTTTCACATGTACTCGGCTTTGCTGGAATCGATAATCAAGGCTTACTTGGACTTGAAGCCTACTATGACGATGACCTAAAAGGCGAAAAAGGGTCTGTGAAGTTTTATTCTGATGCAAAAGGGCAGAAAATGCCAGATGAAGCAGACGATTATACACCGCCTAAAGATGGTCTTGATATGAAATTAACAGTCGATGCAAAAGTACAAACCATCATAGAACGGGAATTAGACAACGCGCAGGCAAAGTATAATCCAGATGGTATGATTGCGATTGCGATGAATCCGAAAAATGGTGAAGTGCTAGGAATGTCAAGCAGACCAGATTTTGATCCAGCTGACTATCAATCAGTTGACTCAAAAGTGTTTAACCGAAATCTTCCGGTGTGGAGCACATATGAGCCGGGTTCGACATTTAAAATTATTACACTTGCAGCAGCATTAGAAGAGAAGAAAGTGAATTTAAAACGCGATTCATTTTTTGACAGCGGATCTGTGGCAGTTGATGGTGCAAGACTCAGGTGCTGGAAAAAAGGCGGGCACGGATCACAGTCATTCTTGGAAGTAGTTCAAAATTCCTGTAACCCCGGCTTTGTAGAGCTAGGAGACCGTCTTGGTAAAGAAAAATTATTTTCTTATATCAAAAATTTCGGATTTGGCCAAAAAACCGGAATTGACCTTCAAGGAGAAGGACGGGGCATTTTGTTCCCGCTTGATCGTGTAGGTCCTGTAGAGCAGGCGACCACCGCCTTTGGTCAAGGTGTATCTGTTACGCCAATTCAGCAAGTAGCTGCAGTAGCAGCTGCAGTAAATGGCGGTACACTTTACACGCCTTATATTGCAAAAGAATGGATAGATCCAATCACAAAAGAGGTTGTGAAAAAGCAATCACCGATTGCCAAAAAGAAAGTGATTTCAGCAGAGACATCTAAAGAAATCAGGTATGCACTTGAAAGTGTAGTCGCTCAAGGAACTGGCCGAAATGCATTTGTTGAAGGGTATCGGGTTGGCGGAAAAACAGGAACAGCACAGAAGGTAAAGGACGGAAAGTATATGGAGAATAACCACATTGTGTCGTTTATCGGATTTGCGCCTGCAGATGACCCAAGTATCGTAGTCTATGTAGCTGTGGATAACCCAAAAGGCACCATTCAATTTGGTGGTACCGTTGCCGCACCAATTGTTGGTCATATTATGCGGGATAGCCTGCCTGAGATGGGTGTGAAAAAAAGAAAAGGCCAAATTGAAAAGAAGTATCAGTGGCTGGACACAAAAACCATTGAAGTACCGAATCTTGTAGGAGGATCTGTTTCAGATCTTGAATCCCTCTTGATCAACCTAAAGATCGATGCCTCAGGAACTGGCAGTAAAGTAGTGAAGCAATCACCTGCTGCTGGGACAAAGGTCAAAGAAGGCTCCACGATCAGATTATACTTAAACGATGAATAATAAAGAATGAACAGAGGGTAGCCGCACTCATTTGGCTGCCTCTTTTTGTTGAAAGAGAAGGCGAGTTTGAAAAAAAGAGTCTAAAGTGTGTTTTTTCCAACAGAAACTTAAGGAATACGCTGGATGTATCCTTTTTTTTACGATAAAATATAGACTGTGTGTTTTTTTCACAAGACATGCACGTGAACGAATTTGAGAGGTTTGATATGAAAATGAAATTACAAGAACTGCTTACATACTTTAAAAGTGAAAACAACGAATTGATAAACGAAAATCCTGATATCACTTCCATTGAAATGGATTCAAGAGAGGTGAAAAAGGGAAGCCTTTTTGTCTGTATAAAAGGCTATACAGTAGATGGACACGATTATGCTGAAAAAGCGGTGAAAAGTGGGGCTACTGCCATTGTAGCAGAACACCCTCTTAACATAACAGAGGTACCAGTCATTATTGTGAAACACTCTCAAAGAGCACTTGCAAGAATAGCTGATGCGTTTTATGAACAGCCCACTCATAAGCTGAATCTCATCGGGATCACAGGCACAAACGGAAAAACCTCAACAACACATATGATCGAACAAATGATGAGAAAAGCCGAGAAGAAAACAGGCTTAATCGGTACGATGTATATGAAGGTGAATGATGACATTCTCGACGTGAAAAACACCACACCTGAAAGTGTCACACTTCAAAAAACGTTTAAACAGATGCTTGATCAAGATGTAGACACAGCCATCATGGAAGTATCATCACATGCCCTCCATCTTGGCAGGGTGCATGGATGTGATTATGATATTGCTGTTTTCACAAATCTTACGCAGGACCATCTTGACTACCACAACACAATGGAAGAATATAAACATGCGAAAAGCTTGCTGTTTTCTCAGCTCGGAAGTGCCTTTCATCACAATAAACCGAAGCATGCGATTTTAAATGCAGATGATGAGGCTTCGAGTTATTTTGAAAAAGTTACAGCTGCTGAAGTCATGACATATGCCCTAGAGCGAAAAGCAGATGTCATGGCAAAAAATATTCAAATCATGCCGAAGGGAACTCAATTTGATTTGGTCACTCCAATCGGCACCAAGAAAGTGACGGTTGCCCTCGTCGGAAAGTTCAATGTGTATAATATCCTCGCAGCTGTATCAGTTGGGATCGTATCTGGCTTAACATTTGAGACGATCGTGAGTGCGATTGAAGAGCTGGAAGGAGTCAAGGGCAGATTTGAACTTGTAAACTGCGATCAAGACTTCCCTGTCATCGTCGATTACGCACATACACCTGATAGTTTAGAAAATGTCCTCACAACATGTAAAGAATTAACAGAGGGCAAAATTTTCTGCGTGATTGGCTGCGGCGGCGACCGTGATAAAACAAAGCGTCCTCAAATGGCTCAAATCGCTGTGAAATATGCAGATGAACCTGTATTTACATCAGACAACCCAAGAAGCGAAGATCCTTCAGCCATTTTAAAAGATATGGAAAACGGGGTACCAGACGCATATTATCATAGCTTTGTGAATCGAAAACAAGCGATCTTCTTTGCCATTGCCAATGCGAAAAAAGGCGATACAGTCTTAATAGCCGGTAAAGGCCATGAGACCTATCAAATTATTGACGATCAAGTCTATGACTTTGATGATGCAAAGGTTGCTATTGACGCTATTTTAGATCTAAACAAATCTTAAAATGATGAAAAGAGTGTAATGAAATGAAGCATTTTGTACAAAAACAACATACGAAGAACGCGAATGAATACCATAATAATGAATGCAATTTTCTGATGGAAAACGGCTTTGGAAATTCGGAAGGAGTAAAGAACGATGCTTGAACAGGTGATATTGTTTACAATCATAATGGGATTTTTAATCAGTGTTCTTTTATCCCCGATTTTTATACCGTTTTTAAGAAGACTAAAATTTGGTCAAAGTATTAGAGAAGAGGGCCCGCAGTCCCACCAAAAGAAATCTGGGACGCCGACAATGGGCGGCATCATGATTATCTTTTCTATCACTATTACAACAATTGTGATGATCAACAAATTTTCTGAGATTAGTCCAGAAATGTTTTTACTGTTATTTGTCACACTTGGTTACGGCCTATTAGGATTTTTAGATGATTATATTAAAGTAGCGATGAAACGAAATCTTGGATTAACATCGAAACAGAAATTAATCGGTCAAATTGTGATCGCTGTGATCTTTTATGCAGTTTTCCATTATTATCAGTTTGCAACGACGATTCGCATTCCAGGAACAGACGTCAGCTTTGATTTAGGATGGGCTTACTTTATCCTTGTTGTTTTCATGCTTGTCGGAGGTTCTAATGCCGTAAACTTAACAGATGGACTGGATGGCCTCTTATCTGGAACCGCTGCTATTGCTTTCGGAGCATTTGCTATACTGGCTTGGAATCAATCCCAGTATGATGTAGCGATCTTTTCAGTAGCTGTTGCAGGAGCCGTTCTTGGCTTCCTTGTGTTTAACGCACATCCTGCAAAAGTATTTATGGGTGATACAGGTTCTCTAGCATTAGGCGGAGCCATTGTAGCAATTGCGATTTTAACGAAGCTTGAAATTTTACTTGTCATTATTGGTGGAGTATTTGTTGTTGAGACGTTATCCGTTATTCTTCAAGTCATCTCCTTTAAAACAACCGGCAAAAGAATCTTTAAGATGAGTCCGCTTCATCACCACTATGAGTTAGTTGGCTGGTCAGAGTGGAGAGTAGTTGTCACCTTCTGGACAGCTGGTTTATTACTTGCTGTTTTAGGAATTTACATCGAGGTGTGGTTATAATTGAATAAGATGCAAATGTTAAAAAACGAACATGTACTAGTATTAGGTCTTGCTAAAAGCGGATATGCGGCAGCTTCAATTCTTCATGAACATGGAGTAAATGTGACGGTAAATGATCAAAAACAGTTTGAAGAAAATGAACCTGCTCAGCTACTTTCTGAAAAGGGGATTGATGTCATTTGTGGCAGTCATCCTCTTCGTATATTCGAAGATAAAGACATTACAATTTTAATTAAAAATCCAGGCATTCCATATGAAAATGTGATGGTTCAAGAAGCGCTTCGCCGCCAAATTCCAGTTTGGACGGAAATAGAATTAGCGTATCATTTAACCTCATCTCCTTTTATTGGGATTACTGGATCGAATGGAAAAACCACTACCACGACATTGATTTATGAAATGCTGAAACAAGACAGCCAAAAAACATTAGTGGCGGGTAATATTGGAACAGTTGCCAGTGAAGTCGCTGCAAATGCAGCTGGCGATGAGTGGATCGTAACAGAACTCTCTTCTTTTCAGTTAATGGGAACAGTTGAATTTAGACCTAAAATCAGCTTAATATTAAATATTTTTGATGCACATTTAGATTATCACCACACTCGTGATGAATATGAAAAAGCAAAGCAGAAAGTATTCGCACATCAACAAGAAGATGACATCGCTGTAATTAACCTAGATGATCCTTCCGTTGTAAAACTAGCAGAAGGTTCAAAAGCAAAAAAAGTGTTTTTCTCAGTGAAAGAGCCAGTAGAACATGGTGCGTTTATTCAACATGGTGCAATTTACTACATGAATGAACATATCATTGATGTAAAGGATGTTGTCCTTCCTGGTGAGCATAATCAAGAAAACATTCTGGCAGCTATTTGTGTTGTAAAAAATGCAGGCTGCTCAAATGAAGCGATCACACGCGTACTCACCACATTTGGTGGGGTGAAGCATCGTCTGCAATTTGTAGATACAATTCAGAGTCGGAAATTTTATAACGATAGCAAGGCGACCAATATACTGGCAACAACTAAAGCATTGTCAGCCTTCGAACAACCGACTATTTTATTAGCAGGTGGACTTGATCGAGGCAATGAATTTGATGAGTTGAAACCTTTTATGAAACATGTAAAAGGAATTATCACATTTGGTGAGACTGCACCTAAGTTTGTGAAGCTTGGTGAAGAGCTTGGAATACATCACGTAAAACATGTCGATAATGTTGAACAAGCAGTACCTGCGGCGTTTAACATATCTGAAGAAGAAGACGTGATTTTATTATCTCCGGCTTGTGCAAGCTGGGATCAACATAAAACATTTGAAGAACGTGGAGACATGTTTGTAAACGCCGTGCATATGCTTAAATAAGGGCTTGTCTCTCATATGACTGACAGCCCAAATGAAATTATGCTTGGGGTGTCGGTCTCTTGACGAATAAGAAAACTTCTCCGGATTTTTTGCTTGTTGTCATTACGTTACTTTTATTGACGATTGGTTTAATTATGGTGTACAGCGCTAGTGCAGTGTGGGCATCGTATAAATTTGATGATTCGTTTTATTTTGCAAAAAGACAGCTTTTGTTTGCCGGAATCGGAGTTATCGCAATGTTTTTCATTATGCGAGTCGATTATTGGACGTGGCGGACTTGGTCAAAGATATTGATTGCTGTTTGTTTTCTCCTTTTGCTGCTTGTACTTATTCCTGGTATCGGTATGGAGAGAAATGGATCAAGAAGCTGGATCGGTGTCGGTGCGTTTAGTATTCAGCCCTCTGAATTTATGAAGCTTGCGATGATTGCGTTTCTTGCAAAATTCTTATCTGAAAAGCAAAAAAATATCACATCCTTTCGAAAAGGTTTTGCCCCAGCTTTAGGCATTGTATTTTCTGCATTTGCCATCATCATGCTTCAACCGGATCTGGGAACAGGAACGGTGATGGTTGGAACCTGTATTATTATGATATTTGTTTCAGGTGCGAGAATTGCTCACTTTATATTTCTCGGTCTTATAGGGCTCAGCGGGTTTGCTGCACTTGTCTTATCAGCACCCTACCGAATAAAACGAATTACATCTTATTTAAATCCTTGGGAAGATCCACTAGGCAGTGGGTTTCAAATTATTCAGTCCTTATACGCTGTTGGTCCAGGTGGTCTGTTCGGAATGGGACTTGGTCAAAGTAGACAAAAATTCTTCTATTTACCTGAGCCCCAAACGGACTTCATCTTTGCGATATTGTCTGAAGAGCTTGGCTTTATAGGGGGATCACTCATTTTACTCCTCTTTAGTGTTCTATTATGGAGAGGCATACGAATAGCACTTGGAGCCCCAGACTTATATGGGAGTTTCCTAGCAGTTGGTATTATTTCAATGGTTGCCATTCAAGTAATGATTAACATCGCAGTTGTCACTGGACTTATTCCTGTGACAGGTATCACGCTCCCATTCCTTAGTTATGGCGGCTCATCATTGACATTAATGCTGATGGCGATTGGCGTACTTTTGAATGTCAGCAGGTACGCAAGATATTAGCGTGCTGAAGCTAATGAAACCATGTTGACGTTTATTTTGCAAAAGTATAAAAAAATGATTTGAAGAGTGAAAATGACAGTTTTTGTTTCGAAAACGTTTATTTTGACTCTTCTTTACAGGTTTTAATGGAGCCCTGTTGTTTAAAACAGGGTTTATACTTTGTTCAGAGCAGAAAAAAATTGAGGGGAAATGGTATAATGCGTATAGTAATCAGTGGAGGCGGAACAGGCGGACATATTTATCCGGCCTTAGCCTTTATTAAAGAAGTGAAAAGACTGCATCCTGATGTGGAATTTTTATATATCGGTACTGAAAATGGACTTGAAAAGAAAATTGTAGAAAGAGAAAATATCCCTTTCAAGGCAATAGAAATTTCAGGTTTTAAACGAAAGCTTTCCTTTGATAACGTCAAAACGGTGATGAGATTTTTAAAAGGCGTTCAAAAAAGCAAATCTTACTTAAAAGAATTCAAGCCTGATGCGGTTATTGGAACAGGCGGTTATGTGTGTGGGCCTGTTGTTTATGCGGCTTCTAAGCTGAAGATCCCGACCATTATACACGAACAAAACAGCCTGCCTGGTATTACAAATAAGTTCCTAGCGAGATATGTTAATAGGGTAGCCATATGCTTTGATGAGGCAAAGGCACATTTTCCTTCTGAAAAGGTTGTATTTACGGGAAACCCTAGAGCCTCTGAAGTCGTCTCTATAAAAGAGGGGAAATCTCTTAAAGAATTCGGGCTCGATGAAAAGAAAAAAACGGTTCTTATTTTCGGCGGGAGTCGAGGTGCTGCTCCTATCAATAGAGCAGTGATCGAAATGCAAGATGATTTAAAGGCTAAAAACTACCAGCTTTTATATATCACAGGTGAGGTTCATTATGAAAAAGTGTTGAATGAACTAAAGGAAAAAGGTGCAGCACCTAATATGATCACCAAACCTTTCTTGCATCAAATGCCAGAGTACCTGAAATCGATCGATGTGATTGTTGCAAGAGCAGGAGCTACAACAATTGCTGAAGTAACGGCTCTTGGAATCCCAACCATTTTTATTCCGAGCCCATACGTGACGGCAAATCATCAGGAAATCAATGCAAGATCACTTGAAAAACATGATGCTGCGATTGTTTTAAGAGAATCAGAGCTTTCAGGGGATCGTTTGCTGCATGCCATTGATGAAATTGCTGGTAATGAAGAAAAACTCAACCAAATGAGCCGTTTAACGAAAGAACTCGGAGTACCAGATGCGGCTACACGTTTATATAATGTGTTAAAAGAAATTACAACTACATGATGGAATGATATTAGGTAAGGCGGAGGGTAATATGGAGAACTTGAAGAATGAATTATTAGAAGCGCAAGTTGGTAAAGTACTTGAAAATGAGCCGCTTGCAAATCATACAACAATGAAAATAGGCGGACCAGCAGATCTTTTGATCATCCCAAAAGATATCGATGCAGTGAAAACGATCATGGATCATGTGAAAAAACACCATACGAATTGGACGGTCATTGGAAGAGGATCTAATTTACTTGTCCTTGATAAGGGAATTCGAGGAGTTGTCCTAAAGTTAGGTGCTGGACTGGATCACCTAACTGTAAATGATGAAGAAATTACAGTCGGCGGCGGCTACTCTGTCGTAAGGCTCGCGACATCACTTAGTAAACAGGGGCTTTCAGGACTGGAATTCGCAGCTGGTATTCCGGGATCTATTGGAGGCGCTGTTTATATGAACGCAGGTGCACATGGATCTGATATCAGTAAGATTCTTGTGAAAGCCAGAATCTTATTTGAAGATGGAAGCATCGAGTGGCTCACAAATGAACAAATGAATTTTAGCTATCGAACGTCAGTCCTACAAAAGGAACGACCTGGCATTGTTTTAGAAGCTGTGTTTAAGCTCAAGCAGGATGACCGCGAAAAAATCACAAAGAAGATGCAGCAAAATAAAGATTATCGTAAAGAAACTCAGCCTTATAACCGGCCATGTGCTGGCAGTATTTTTCGAAATCCGCTGCCTGAATATGCAGGACAGCTTGTAGAAAAAGCGAATTTAAAAGGATACCAAATCGGCGGAGCTAGAATTTCTGATATGCACGGCAACTTTATTGTCAACGCTGGTGGAGCGACTGCTCAAGACGTGCTGGACTTAATTCAGTTCATCCAAAAGAAAATTAAAGAAGACTACAACGTAGAGATGCATACAGAAGTAGAAATTATCGGTGAAGAAAATTAACAGCTAGTTTTTATGAATGATGGCATCTGAGGAAAACAAACGGCATGAAAGAATGCCGTTTGTTTTCTCATCAAAATGATGACCCAAAGGTGTGGACAAGCAGCTTTGAATGAGGTGAAGAGTATATATGCGGCCTGATCATGAAAATGAAAAGATCGTCAATATAGAAGAGCGAATTCCTAAAATTAAAGAACAAAGGAAGCAAAAAGCGAATCGGAGACTGATCTCTTTTATACTACTGTTTTTTATCATGGTTTTAATTATTATTTATTTGCAGACACCTATCAGCAAAATTTCTTCTTTAACCATCACAGGTAACGAGCATGTCTCAACAAAACAGCTTGTTAAACTTTCACAAATTAAAGAAGGCGAAACAGAGTTTTGGAATTTAAATAAAGATTTAACAGCAGATCATATGAAACAAAATAAATTGATTAAAAGTGTCAGTATCAAAAAGCATTTCCCAAATAAAGTGAGTATTGCTGTCAAAGAATATGCAAATATTGCGTATCTTCAAAAAGGAAATCTATATTATGAGCTTCTTGAAAATGGGACCGCTTTACCAGAAGAAGTGACACCGAGTCATGCAGGACCTATTTTTGTCGATTGGGACAATAAGGAGAAGCTGAAGCAAACTGTTAAATCTTTAAATCAACTACCAGCCTCTATTCAGGAGCTCATCTCAGAAATATATTATGTGCCGACCAATTCAAACAAGTGGCTAGTTAAATTTTATATGAATGACGGAAACACTGTGATTGCATCAATTAAAACATTCGGTGATAAAATGAAAACCTATCCAGCCATTGTAAAAGAACTTTCATCATCTGAAAAAGGCACAATCCATATGGAAGTCGCTACGTATTTCGAAGCGTTTAAATCTAAGAAAAAGGAAGATGAGCGTTGAGAGGCAAAACAGTTATATTCTCGATTGTCATGCTTGTTCTTGGTTTTCTGATTTCTTTTTCATACCAATATACAAAGCAGCATCAGGCAGATGTCATTCGAACAGAGCAATGGAAAAAAGAATACTCTCTGAAAAGTCAGCTCACAACGCAAGAAAAGGCGAATCAGAAACTCGAAAAAGAATTATATAGTCTTCAATCAAAGGTACAAGCAACGGAGTCCAATTTGAAAAATGAAAAAGAGCAATATTTTAATGTGCTGGAAGATGTTGAGAAATATAGAATGTTTACAGGAGAGATCGGTGTAAAAGGAAAAGGGGTAAAAGTGTCTCTTGAAGATGCATCTTATATCCCGAGTGGACAAAATGTTAATAATTACATTGTGCATGAGAGCCACATTTTTCATGTGATAAACGAACTATTTATATCAGGGGCTTCTGCTGTATCTATTAATGGGCAAAGAATCACACACCAATCATACATACATTGTAACGGTCCAGTTGTCACAGTAGATGGTGTTCAGCATCCAGCACCATTTGTCATATCTGCTATTGGTGATCCAGCTGTGTTAATACCTGCTTTAAATATTGCAGGGGGAGTGGTCGATCAGCTGACAAGTGATCACATTTCAATGACGATCGAGAAAACGGATATTCGTATGAACCCTCTTTTAAGAAACAAAGATTAAAAGTGAAAAGGTGAGTGGTGTTGAGGAAAAAGAAGCCTTTACTTAGTTTAACAGCTTTAATGATCATATTTGGCATCATGGTCTCCATCCAATTTAATTCCTTACAAAAGCCCAAAGTTCGTGATACTCGTGATGTGTGGGAACTGAGAGAGGATTTATCTGCATCTAAAAGTAAGGAATTGGATTTGCTCAAAGAAATTGATAAATACGACGAGATGCTAAAAAAATATGGTCATCAAGGAGACCGATCAAAAGAAGCACAATTAACAAAAACATTAAAGGATTTAAAAGAAAAGGCTGGTTTTACAGAAGTGGAAGGGGAGGGGATTGAAATTGAAATATCTCAGCTTTTTTCCAAGGACCTTACCGGAGAAGAAGTGAAAAATATCCCACCTGATCTTCTGAAAAAGTTAATGAATGAAGCCAATATGTTTGGGGCAAAACATATTTCCATCAATGATCGCCGTGTCATTAATACAAGTGTCATTCGAGATATTAATGGCACGACAAAAATGGATGGCTACAGCCTAGATAGTGATGAAGTCACCATTAAAATAATTAGTGAGCAGGCTGACAAATTATACAGCCGTTTAAATGTATCAGATATTGGTGATTTGTTTGCTCAGGAAAACTTCAGCTTGAGTATGAGCCAGCCGAAGAAAAAAATCCACTTAAAAGCATATGACGGTGCAATTCAAGTAAACGAATTGAAGCCTCTTGACGATGTAAAGGAGGGAAAATCTTAATGTGGCTTCCTGTACTTGGCTTAATCATAGGAGTTGCGATCGGTTTCTTAACTAATTTTACGATACCGAATGAGTATTCTAATTATCTTTCCCTCGCTGTACTTGCTGCGCTTGATACATTGATTGGTGGAATCCGGGCACATCTGCAAGGGGCATACGATGAACTAGTGTTTGTATCAGGCTTCTTCTTTAATATTATACTGGCAATAAGTTTAGCTTTTCTGGGCGTCCATCTTGGTGTAGACTTGTACTTAGTCGGAATGTTTGCATTCGGCGTTAGATTGTTTCAAAATATAGCAGTTATTAGAAGAATTCTCCTAACAAAATGGACAATTTCTAGAGAAAAAAAGAAAAAAAGTGAGTCATAAAAAAGGATATACATATGATGTAACGAATATTTTCAGTAATCCTAATAAAAAATGTTGATTTTTTAAGTTTTGTTACACACTTGTAAAAACACATTCATTGTATTGTTGTTCAGCAAATAATAGAATAGAAAGTATTGATATGTGAGGAGGTGCCATAGAATGAACAACAATGAAATTTACGTCAGCCTTGACATCGGTACATCCAATATAAAAGTCATCGTCGGAGAAATGGCGGATGATTCGCTTAACATTATAGGTGTTGGAAATGTCCCTTCAGAGGGGTTAAAAAAAGGGTCGATTGTTGATATAGATGAGACAGTTCATTCTATTAGACAAGCATTTGAACAGGCTGAGAGAATGGTAGGTTTTCCTTTACAAAAGGCGATTGTCGGAATTAACGGAAACCACATTCATATTCAGAATACGAGCGGCGTAGTCGCAGTATCTAGTGAAAACAAAGAAATACATGCTGAAGATGTGAGACGTGTCTTAGATGCTGCACAAGTAGTATCTATTCCTCAAGAACATCTCGTCGTAGACGTGATTCCGAGACAATTTATCGTCGACGGAAGAGATGAGATCACAGATCCGAAAAAAATGCTTGGTGTTCGGCTAGAGGTGGAAGGATCGTTAATTACAGGTTCTAAAACGATTCTACATAACTGGCTCCGATGTGTAGAAAGAGCTGGAATTGAAATACTGGATATATGCTTGCAGCCACTCGCATCGGGCTCGGCAGCATTATCGAAAGATGAAAAAAATCTTGGGGTAGCTCTTGTCGATATTGGCGGCGGATCTACAACGATTTCCGTATTTGAAAACGGGCATCTCTATTCTACTCACAGTATCCCTTTGGGCGGAGAGAACATAACAAAAGATTTGTCTATAGGACTTAGAACTTCCACTGAAGAAGCTGAACGAATCAAAAAACAATTTGGGCATGCGTTTTATGATGAGGCATCGACTGAGGAGACATTTGAAGTTTCTGTGATCGGTACCGATCAAAAACAAACGTATACACAAATTGATGCGGCTAACATTATTGAAGCGCGGCTGGAAGAAATCCTGCTCTTTGTGGCAGAGGAATTAAGAAATATGGGTGTCCATGATTTGCCTGGTGGATTCGTTCTAACAGGTGGACAGGCAGCCATTCCAGGTATCCTTTCTCTTGCACAAACAGTCTTGCAAAACAATGTCAGGATTGCAAGTCCGAATTATATCGGGGTGAGAGAGCCTCAATATATGACAGGAGTGGGTCTGATCCATTTTGCTTATCGCAATGCAAAGATTCAGGGCAGACAAGTTGGATTCCAAATGCCAGATGAGGCGTTTCATGAAGTAGGCGCATCCATGGAGCCGGTTTCTTCTGCACCACAAGTGAAAGAAGCGCAGCCAAGACCGAAAGTAAAACAAAAAGCACAACAAGCACAACAAGAGACAAATAAAAAACCGGGCAAAATGAAAAAACTATTTAATATGTTCTGGGAATAGAATTAGATTTTCGACGGATTAGGAGGATTCAGCATGTTGGAGTTTGAAACAAATATAGACGGCCTAGCATCAATTAAAGTAATCGGAGTAGGTGGCGGCGGGAATAACGCTGTCAACCGAATGATTGAAAATGACGTACAAGGTGTCGATTTTATTGCAGTCAATACTGATGCACAGGCGTTAAATCTATCAAAAGCAGAAACTAAAATGCAAATCGGTGCTAAGCTGACAAGAGGGCTTGGAGCAGGTGCGAATCCTGAAGTCGGTAAAAAAGCTGCTGAGGAAAGCAAAGAGCAGATTGAAGAAGTATTAAAAGGCGCAGACATGGTCTTCGTTACAGCTGGTATGGGCGGTGGAACTGGTACGGGTGCTGCACCTGTCATTGCAAAAATCGCAAAAGATTCTGGTGCATTGACAGTTGGAGTTGTGACTCGTCCTTTCACATTTGAAGGAAGAAAGCGTCAGCTTCAAGCAGTTGAAGGAATTGCTTCTATGAAAGAAGCCGTTGACACATTAATCGTGATTCCAAACGATCGCTTGCTTGAAATTGTTGATAAAAACACGCCAATGCTGGAAGCATTCCGCGCGGCAGATAACGTGCTTAGACAAGGTGTTCAAGGGATTTCAGATTTAATTGCAACACCAGGTCTGATTAACCTTGACTTTGCTGACGTGAAAACCATCATGTCCAATAAAGGTTCAGCTCTTATGGGTATTGGTGTCGCAACAGGTGAAAACCGTGCTGCGGAAGCCGCGAAGAAAGCCATTTCCTCACCACTTCTAGAAACAGCAATCGATGGTGCTCAAGGTGTCATCATGAACATTACGGGTGGAACGAACCTAAGTCTTTATGAAGTGCAAGAAGCGGCGGATATTGTGGCTTCTGCATCTGACGAAGATGTAAACATGATTTTCGGGTCTGTCATCAATGATAACTTGAAGGATGAAATTGTGGTGACTGTGATCGCTACTGGATTTATTGAGCAAGAACCAGAAGTGACAAAATCACAAAGAAACCCATTAGGACAAGGATTAAAGCAAAATCAATCCATTCCTCAAAAACGTGAAGTAAAACGTGAGGAACATCAACAGCCATCATCTCAGCCAAGACAAAATACACAATCAAGTGATGATACGCTAGACATTCCAACGTTCTTACGCAACCGCAATAAACGCTAATCGAGTATAGCTTAACCCCTTCCATTGGAAGGGGTTTTTTTATGTCTCAACTTATAAGGGTTTCTAATCAAAAAGTCATAAATACGTGAAAGCTACTTCAATTTCCATATGTAATTTGACTTATGGTGTTTAAGAAAAAAGAATCATTTTTACTCCCTCTTACAAAAAACGACAAAATGATGAACTTTATTTGACTACATTAAATAGAACACCATGAATCTTGTCATGAACAACAGAAGGAAAGGAGTGGGACCTATACTCTGTTTGGACATTTGAGGAGGAGGGATTTGATTGAAATTGAAGTTTCGCAAGACCGCAGGCTATCGTTTGATGAGTCTTTTGGTGATTGGTACTTTAACGATGACAAGCTTTGGGACGGTTCAAGCAACATCGACTTCTACCTCATATCAGGAGGAAGCTGTCTCCTCTAAGACTACAAAAGCAAAGATCTCATCTAGATTAATGAAGCAGTTTCAGCAGGATGATCAGGTGACTTTTTTAATCAAAATGAAAGAGCAAACAAATACGCAAAATGTGGCGAAGGAAGCGGTGATCAAAGCCAAAAAACAGAAATTAACAGCGGCTAAAACGCAATACACAAAAAGATCAGCTGTCGTATCCGAATTAAGAGCAACGTCTGAAAAGACGCAGGAAGCGCTCCTTACGTATTTACAAAAGGAACAAAAGAAAAAGCAAGTGAAGGAGATTCATTCGTACTATATTGTGAATGGTTTAGCGGTGACGGGAACGAAAGAAGTCATGGAAAAGGTGGCTGCCTTCCCAGAAGTAGATCAAGTGTTGCCAAATGAAACCCGTCAAATTCACCGGCCGGTTGATTTGAAGACGAAGCAGAAAAAACAAATGAAAGCAGTAGGTGGAGTCGAGTGGAACATTTCTCAAGTTCATGCTCCAGAAGCGTGGGCTTTAGGTTATGACGGTACTGGTACAGTTGTGGCAAGTATTGATACAGGAGTGGAATGGGATCATCCTGCTTTAAAGGAAAAATACCGCGGATTTGATCCAGCACATCCGAATGAACCAACTCATGAATTCAATTGGTACGATGCTACGACAGGATCTGAAGCGCCATATGATGATTTAGAGCATGGTACACATGTAACGGGAACGATGGTTGGCTCTGAGCCAGATGGAAAGAATCAAATCGGAGTCGCACCGGGCGCAAAATGGATTGCGGTGAAAGCTTTCTCAGAAGATGGTGGGACAGATGCTGATCTGCTTGACGCAGGTGAGTGGATTTTAGCACCAAAAGATGAGGCCGGCAACCCGCATCCAGAAAAGGCACCAGATGTTGTCAATAATTCTTGGGGAGGTGGACCTGGCCTAGATGATTGGTATAAAGATGTCGTCAATACTTGGAGAGCGGCGGACATCTTCCCAGAGTTTTCAGCTGGCAATACCGATTTATTCAACCCTGGTGGTGAAGGATCTATTGCGAATCCTGCGAACTATCAAGAGGTCTTTGCAACGGGTGCTACGGATCAAGATAACAAATTGGGGTCTTTCTCGCTGCAAGGTCCGTCTCCATATGGTGGCATGAAACCAGACATTGCCGCCCCAGGGGTAAACATTCGTTCATCCATTCCTGGGAAAGGGTATGAGGATGGCTGGAATGGGACGTCGATGGCTGGTCCGCATGTTTCAGCTGTTGTGGCTCTTCTTCGCCAAGCACAGTCAGATCTTTCTGTTGAAGAGATTGAACAAATTCTGATTGATACAGCGAAGCCGTTAACTGATCAGCAATTCCCGGAATCCCCAAACAATGGCTATGGGGCAGGTTTAGTTGATGCAAGAGAGGCGATTACGGCATTAACAGATGGAATTGGCATGATTGAAGGACAGGTGACAAACGAAGATGTTCATTTAGATGATATGAAAATAACAGATCAAGCCTTGACTCAAAAAGATAAGGCGGTACACCCACATAAGAAGCCTGCGAACATAAAAGAATTGAAAAAGGAAAAAAATCTAGCTGGTCCGTCCATCAAAGCTCTTCCAATGAAAGCGGAAATTAGTGTTCTTGAAAGCGGCAAGTCAACGTACACAGATGAAGCGACAGGGAGATATCAGCTTCCTCACAGTGCAGGAAAATTCACAGTGAAAGCGGAAGCTTACGGATTTGAATCACGCACACAAACCGTCCATATTTCTTCAAATAAAACGGCAGAGGCGAATTTCGCCTTACAGCCACTAAAGAAACGAACGATATCTGGCACAATTGCCAACGAAACAACGGGTGAAAAGATAAAGGATGCCACGGTTTATCTTGTAGAGGATGCGAAAATTAAGCCGGTGAAAACAAATGAATCTGGCGAATTTTCTCTTGAGGCATTGAGCGGTGTCTATACCGTCAAAGTATTTGCCAAAGGATTTAAAGGATATTCTTTTACAGCAGATGTGACAGAAAAGCCAGTTGGAAAAAACATTCAGCTAGAGCCATTCATCGGCTTTGCTGGGGAAATTGGCTACGATGATGGAACAGCTGAAAATGCTAGAGCCTTCTATGATCCTGGCAATGGCTGGGCTGTGAAGTTTTCATTAGAAAAGGGGAAGAAACAAGCGCAACTCACAGGAGGGCTTTTCCGTTTCTGGTCATCAGAGTGGCCAGCTCCTGGAGGGAATGAATTTGCAGTTGAAGTGTATGACGCTTCTGGGAAGAACGGAGCTCCAGGGGAGAAAATGGCAGGACCTCTAAAAGCAAAAGCGCTGCGTAATGGGGAATGGACAAAAGTAGATTTAGAAGATCAAGCCATTACGGTGGATGGAGATTTCTATCTTGTCTATATTCAAACGAAAAAGAATACGGAATCTCCAGGGCTTGCAACTGATGAAGATGGACCAAATGCTGAAAGAAGCTGGCAGCTGACAAGCGGTGCATTTTCTCCTTCTCCAAAAGAAGAGGGAAATTATATGATTCGTGCGCTTGTTGACTATGAAGCAGATGTGCCAGAGATTATATCTCCAAAGGCAGGCGTCATTACGAACAAAGATGAACTGGAGATTGAAGGCAAAGCCTCTCCTGGGCTTGATGTAGCGATCTATCAAAACGACGAAGAGATTGCCAAAGTGAAAGCAGATCAGTCAGGCGCCTTCAAAGAAAAGGTCACAGTTTCAAGTGGAGAGCATGTATTCACGGCTGCAACTGTTACGGATAAAGGTGCAACAAAACGATCTACACCAGTAAAGGTAATCATTGATCAAACAGCGCCAGCGCTCACTATCGATACACCGAAAAAAGGGGAAAAGACGAATAAAGAATCGCTCACTGTAGAAGGAAAGGTCACAGATGATCATCTTGATCAAGTCACCGTAAATGGAAAAAAGGCAACCATAAAAGAAGGGAAGTATTCCGTAAGAATACTGCTTGAGAACGGGAAAAATATGATCAAAGTCACAGCGAAAGATGCAGCAGGAAACAAAACAACTAAAAAAATCAATATCGATGTCCAATACGAGGCACCTGAGATTTCTAAGCTGACTCCAGCAGAGAATGTCCATCTGGCATCAGGGGAGTCTGTTAAAATTTCATTTCACAGCAGAGAAAAGCTAGACGCAACGTTTGTCATTCACATGCCGCTGACAAATGCGAGATCAAAGCTTCAAAATACTACAGAGCTGCCGCTTCGCGAAGTATCGAGCGGAACGTATGAAGGTTACTGGACTGCTACTTCTACCGCCAAAGCAAAAGGTGCGGTCATTGAGGTGATTGTGCGAGATGATTATGGAAATGTCACAAGACAAAAAGCTTCAGGCACATTAAACATCAATGAAAAGTAACTTAAACTAAAGACACGACTTCTTGGAGCGTGTCTTTTTTCTTTCAACAATTGTTTGAAGGCTTGTCCAGAAGAATACTCTCTCTCATTCCTCGACAAAAACAATAACAATCCACCAAAAGTTCTCTATCATCCCCAACAAGAATTGACAGACTTCCATCTCATGACTGTTTTATACTGGTACAAACAAGTGCAAGTACTGCTTTTGATTCTTTGTTTCAGATGAAAGGAGCAGAAGGTGGTCATTTATTTAGATGTGATTTGGCTGTTAAACTTTTGTTTTGATCTATTGCTTCTCTTACTCACTGCATTTATTCTCAAACGACAAGTAAAAAAAAGGCGATATATGTTAGGAGCTCTCATTGGATCGAGCATTGTTCTCTTGCTCTTTACACCATTTGCAATGGTTGTGTCACACCCTTTAGGCAAACTACTTTTTTCTGTTTTCATCGTTCTTGCAACCTTTGGTTTTCAAAGATTTCGTTCCTTTTTTCAAAATCTGTTTGCTTTTTACTTTGTAACATTTTTGATGGGAGGAGGCATGATTGGGGTTCATTCATTTTTGCAAACCAATACAGTGATTCAAGATGGCCTGCTGATTTCACAAAATGATGGCTTTGGTGATCCGATTAGTTGGCTTTTTGTTTTAACTGGGTTTCCTGCGATTTGGCTGTTTTCAAAGAAAAGATTAGGCGAGGTGGGTACGAAAAAAAGACAGGTTGATGAACAAGTGCTTGTGGAAATACACATTCATGGAGAGACCATCCGTTTAAAGGGACTCGTCGATTCTGGCAACCAGCTGTATGATCCTATGACAAAAACACCTGTCATGATCGTCCAGGCCGACCAGCTAACGGCCATTTGCGGAGAGCCATTTATAGAGCTCATGAAACAGTCTCATCCTGTTGAAGTCATGCAAAAGATCGATGATCAATTTCCTCTTCTTGATCGATTAAGACTTGTTCCATATCGAGCGGTCGGTCATGATCACGGCTTTCTACTATGCCTAAAACCAGATACAGTCTTCATTTATTCAAAGACGCATATGATTCAGCCAGCTAAGTGTTTTGTTGGGTTGAGTCTCAGCGGTTTATCGGCAGATCAGGAATTTCAATCCATCATTCATCCAGATATGTTAGACGGGAAAATCATCCAGGGGGTGTCGTAGTTTTTGGTGATGTCTTTTATCTTACGAGGTCAACTTGACATTTAGAAGGGAGAAGAAGATGAAAAAATTAAAATTTAAACTCACTTACTACTGGTATAAACTCCTCATGAAGCTAGGTCTAAAGAGTGATGAAATTTATTATATTGGTGGAAGTGAAGCGCTCCCGCCTCCATTATCAAAGGATGAAGAGCAGGAGCTGCTTGTCAAATTACCAAAGGGTGATCAAACCGCAAGAGCGATTCTGATTGAAAGAAATTTGCGTTTAGTCGTTTACATCGCAAGAAAATTTGAAAACACAGGTATTAATATTGAGGATTTAATCAGTATCGGAACCATTGGTCTGATCAAAGCAGTCAATACATTTAACCCAGAAAAAAAGATCAAGCTTGCAACATATGCTTCGAGATGTATTGAAAATGAGATTTTGATGTACTTACGTCGAAATAATAAAATCCGGTCAGAAGTTTCGTTTGATGAGCCGCTCAACATTGATTGGGACGGAAATGAACTGCTTTTATCAGACGTACTTGGAACAGATGATGATATTATCACACGCGATATTGAAGCAAATGTAGATAAAAAATTGCTGAAAAAAGCGCTCGAGCAATTAAATGACCGCGAAAAGCAGATCATGGAACTAAGATTTGGCTTAATTGGTGGTGAGGAAAAAACCCAAAAAGATGTCGCTGACATGCTTGGGATTTCACAGTCTTATATTTCGAGGCTTGAAAAAAGAATTATTAAACGATTACAAAAAGAATTTAATAAAATGGTCTAAAAATTTTTTTAAAAAAGCTCTGTCCCTGCACTGTCAAAGGAAACAACCTTTTTTTTCATGATTCTCGTCATCGCTCGTGCATATTTTTCCATCCCAAGGAGATACTGAACTTTGTACAACAGCTCCTGTAGGGAGGGAAAAAAGTGTCCAGAAATAAAGTGGAAATCTGCGGAGTCGACACCTCCAAGTTGCCTGTTCTGAAAAACGACGAGATGAGAAAATTGTTCAGACAGCTGCAAGATGAGGGTGATGATACAGCAAGAGAAAAGCTAGTCAATGGCAATTTACGGTTGGTTTTAAGTGTGATTCAGCGTTTTAACAACAGAGGCGAATATGTCGACGATCTCTTCCAAGTAGGCTGTATCGGATTAATGAAATCAATTGATAATTTTGATTTAAGTCACAATGTCAGATTTTCAACTTATGCGGTTCCTATGATCATAGGAGAAATCCGTCGATACTTGCGTGATAACAACCCGATTCGGGTGTCTCGCTCGCTAAGAGATATTGCCTATAAGGCACTTCAGGTCCGTGAGAGGCTGATTAGTGAGACAAGCAAGGAGCCAACAGCAGAAGACATTGCCAAAGTGCTGGAAGTGCCTCATGAGGAAATTGTCTTTGCCCTAGATGCGATTCAAGATCCTGTATCTTTGTTTGAACCGATCTATAATGACGGAGGAGATCCGATTTATGTGATGGATCAAATTAGTGATGAACGGAACAAAGACACACAATGGGTGGAAGAATTGGCCTTAAAAGAGGGCATGCGTAGGTTGAACGACAGGGAAAAAATGATTCTTCGCAAACGCTTCTTCCAGGGCAAAACGCAAATGGAAGTTGCCGAAGAGATCGGGATTTCTCAAGCACAAGTCTCTAGGCTTGAAAAAGCAGCCATTAAACAAATGAATAAAAACATCTTTTAAAGCCGCCGCTTCATGTGCGGCTTTTTTCATTCTTGTGAGAGAACACGCCTCTAGTATTGACTCTGTTATTTTTTTCATTTAATCTGTTTTTAACAAATGTTATTTTAGATAGCATTTGTTAGGGAACACTTAAGCGGAAAGAAGGGTTATTATGACATTCCATGATGAAAGAAGGCTGCTCATTAAGGTTGCGCATATGTATTATGAAGAAGGCGCCACTCAATCTAACATCGCAGAAGCGGTTGGGGTTAGCCGTTCGCTCATATCGAAATATTTGGCAAAAGCACGTGAAGCAGGAATCGTGGAAATCATTATTCATGATGAAGTCAACCAACAGTATGGATCGTTAGAAAGAAAAATAGAACGCAAATATGGGCTGCGAGAAGTCGTCTGTGTGGAAACACTCAGCAAAGACACAACCAAAAGCCGAATCGGTGCCGCGGCGGCAAGCTTTTTATTAAAAGTGATGAAGGATGGACAAGTTATTGGGTTTTCCTCAGGGACAACGCTGCATGAAATGGCAAAAGCGCTTACCTCTGTTCAGCACTATCCATCCGCGACATTTGTTCCGCTTGTCGGAGGTGTGGGAAATGAAGATGTCGATATCCACGCCAACTATATTATTGCGAGATGCACAGAGGCACTCAAATCTAAATGTGAGTTTTTACATGTACCTGTCATGCTTGATACGAAAGAAGCGAAAGATGTCCTGATCCGGCAGCCGTCAATCAAAAAAGTGATTGAACTAGGAGAATCATCAAATATCGCGGTTGTCGGAATTGGTGGTGTTCCGCAGCATTCAACGATGGTGAAATCTTATATGACAAGCGGTGAAGAGGACATCCTTCAAGCAAAGGATGTAGCAGGTGACATTTGCTATAACTTTATTGATCATCAAGGGGAAGTATATCCCCACCCATGGAACGACCGGGTGATGGGCATAAGCCCCCAAAAGCTAAAAGAAATTCCACTTGTCATAGGTGTCGCTGGTGGCGAAGAAAAAATTGAAGCAATTCGGGCGGCATTAGCAGGTGGATTAATTCATGTATTAATTACCGATGAACGAACTGGAGATGCCTTATTAAAGTAACTACCTAATATCATTAGGTAGTTTTTTTGAGTCTTTAGACTCAAAAAGATTGAAAATTTTATCGATTTTAGCTTGACACAAAGTTGACACATCATATAAACTAAGTTCATAACAAATGATAAACAAAATAACAAATGTTACAATAAACAGATTTTTGTTAATTTTTATAACATTTGTTAAAAGTTTCAGATTATATTTCTAGCAATCTATTGAGAATCAAGAAAACCTGAAAGGATGATTTAGATGTCAATCTATCAACAATTGTTAGCTCGAGAACGCAGTGGAGATCCAATCAAAGTAGGGATTATTGGAGCAGGCCAAATGGGCTTTGGACTCATTTCACAAATTTCTAAAATTCCAGGCATGATTGTTGCTGGTGTTTGTGATATTCACCTTAGTGCAGCAGAGAAGGCAGCGAATTTTTACAAGCAGCATGCAAAGCCGCATCAAATGGTTGTCACAAATGATTACAGAGAAGTGATTCAATCAGATTCCGTAGAAGTTGTCGTAGATGCAACAGGTGTCCCAGAGGTCGGAGCAAACATTTCTTTGGAAGCGCTTAATTCAAAAAAACATCTCGTTCTTTTAAATGTAGAAGTTGATATTACCATCGGGTTGGTCATGCATAAGTTATTCACAAATGCAGGACTTGTTTACTCAGGATCAGCTGGAGACGAACCAGCAGCAACACTAGAATTATATGAATTTGCGAAAACAATGGGTCTTGAGGTACTCGTTGCTGGGAAAGGAAAGAACAACCCATTCTTCCCAGAAGCAAATCCAGATACGTGTCAAGCAGAAGCAGATAGTAAACATATGAGTTCACATATGCTGGCTGCATTCCAGGACGGAACAAAAACAATGGCGGAAATGAACTTATTAAGTAACGCGACAGGGCTTCTGCCAGATAAAGTCGGTATGCACGGAGTCGAAGCAAATTTAGAAAATGTAGCAGATAAATTGAATCAAAAACAGCAAGGCGGCGTGCTCGATAACTTCGGAGTCGTTGAATATGTAAATGGACTTGCACCAGGTGTATTTGTCATCGTGAAGAGTGACCTTGAGCCAGTAGATGAAGAGCTGCGCTACTTAAAAGTTGGAAAAGGCCCACACTACACACTTTACCGTCCTTTCCACTTAGCGAGTCTTGAAACACCTGTTACCATCGCAAAAGCGGTCTTACAGCATGATTCATCCATTCACCCAATTGGTGTACCAGTATCAGAAACAGTCGCTGTGGCAAAAAGAGATATTAAAGCTGGAGAATCACTTGACGGGATTGGCGGATACTCTGTAAGAGGTGTTCTTGAAACACATCAAGACATGAAAACGAACGGCCACATTCCAATTGGTTTAATTAGCGGAAAAGTCGTAGCGAAAAAAGACATCAAATTAGGACAATTCCTGACTCATGATGATGTAGAGCTTGATTCAAACACAACGGTCTGGAAGCTGCGATCATTACAAGATCATTTATTTCAATCATAAGGACGTGAAGCTGTGGAAAAATTAGCGATCGTACTTTGTATCATTCTCATTGTGCAGTACGGGTTATCTTTTATTCAAATCAAGTACTACCGCAAGAGCATGGATTCACTTATTGATGATTACAGAGGGAAGCAGGGCTATCACTTATTTTCAGGAATGGAGCGGCGCAAAGTTGGCCCTGGAGCCATTGCGCTCATCATTGTAGATGAATCGTATATCATTCAAAAATGCCATGTGCTTGGCGGTGTGTCGATCTTATCTAAATTTAAAGAAGTCCCTTCATATGAAGGAAAGCATGTAGGGGCTGTGTTAGACGAGCACCATATGATGAAGCAGACGTTGAAAAAACGTAAAAAGGGGCCAGCTGTCATGCACGCACTTTCCATGGCGGCTGAACAGGCACTTGTCTCGATTTCGAAAAAAAATATAACAAATGTGAACTAAAGAAAGGGGAGATGAAACATGGAATGGATTCAATGGTTTGGAGAGCACTTTATCGGAATGTTTGAAGCCGGCGGAAAGCAATTCATGGGTCTTGTTACAGGTATCGTTCCAACGCTTGTTGTGTTACTTACTTTCACTTATGCTGTCATGAAGTTTATTGGAGAAGAGCGAGTGAATAGAGCGATTCAGTTTGCTGCGAAATATACCATTTTGCGCTACACGTTAATGCCGATCTTATCCGTTCTTATTTTGACAAACCCGATGGCTTATACGTTTGGCCGCTTCTTACCCGAAAAACAAAAACCAGCATTCTATGATTCAGCTGTTTCATTTGTTCATCCGGTGACATCACTGTTTCCGTATGCCAACGCAGGAGAACTGTTTGTCTACTTAGGGATTGCGAACGGTATTAAAGAAGCAGGATACTCAATGTCAGAGCTTGCTGTACGGTACTTCTTAGTCGGGATCGTCGTCATTTTACTTCGCGGTATTATTACTGAATGGATTACAAAGTACTTAGCAGGAAAAATGAAAGCGAATTCACAATAGGGGAGGGTTAGACATGACAAACCACAAAGTATTTGTTGCAAAAGGTGCTGGAGGATGGGGACAAGGCTTGGAGCTTGAACCAACCGGTAAAAAAAGAAAGGTTGTTTCCATTACAGGGGGAGGCATTCACCCAGTTGCACGTAAAATTGCAGAAATGACAGGGACAGAAGCATGTGATGGCTTTAAAAACTCGATACCAGAAGATGAAATGATGTGTGTTGTCATTGATTGCGGAGGAACCGCACGAATCGGACTTTATCCAATGAAGCGCATTCCAACTGTAGACGTTTTGGCATCCTCTCCTTCTGGACCGCTTGCAAAACATATTACAGAGGATATCTTCGTATCAGGCGTTACAGAAAAAGATATTTCCTTTGCGGAAGCATCAAGTGGTGAGGCAAAAGTAGAAGGTCAGGAAAACAGTGAGCCGATTGACAAGGAGAATTTCAAAGAAACCTATTCAAAACTGAAAGAGGAAAATCTCGAGCGTCAGGAAAAAGGTAATTTCCTGATGAGGTTCTCAAGAGGAATTGGGAAAGTCACCGGTACGTTCTATCAGGCTGGTCGTGATTCCGTTGATATGCTTTTGAAAAACATTATTCCATTCATGGCATTTGTCAGTATGTTAATTGGAATTATCAATTATACAAAAATTGGTGACTTGATTGCCCATTTTCTATCACCACTGGCAGGATCTATTTGGGGACTCTTACTGCTCGTTGTGGTCTGTACATTGCCATTCCTATCACCTGTCTTAGGACCTGGTGCAGTCATTGCACAAGTGATCGGTGTTCTGATTGGTAGTCAAATTGCACTAGGAAATATTCCGCCTCAATTTGCACTTCCTGCACTATTTGCCATCAACGGTCAAGTAGGGTGTGATTTCATTCCAGTGGGTCTGTCACTTGGTGAAGCGAAGCCGGAAACGGTACAATATGGAGTACCAGCTGTTTTGTATAGCCGTCTCATTACAGGGGTTCTATCTGTTGTGATCGCATACGCTGCCAGCTTCGGTATGTATTAAACGTATTAAAGGAGGAATCGATATACATGGTCACACAATCTGTCGTAAAAGAAATCGGGATCTTAGTCCCGCAATTTAAAGAAGATAAGCTGATTGTTTTATTTGGACCCGCAGCGCCGCAGGAATTAAGAGATATGTCCGTCATTCATGAGTTCGAACATTTAGAAGAAGAGCCGTTGAAACTGGGCGGTACCATTCAAGTGGGCGATCAAACGTACACGATCACAGCACTCGGCAATAAAGCAAATGACAACTTTAAAGAACTCGGTCATATTTCGATCTACTTCCAAGAACCGTTTGATGATGTATTACCGGGAGCTGTCTTTGCATCCCCGCACACGTTTCCTGATATAAAAGAAGGCGTACGAATTGAAATTTCGTAGCTATGAAGAAAAGCTGTTCCGTAAAAGGAGCAGCTTTTTTATGTGAGGTTTACCAGAAAGAGCAATTGCGATATGCTGTAAACATTCATTATTTGTTTATTCGGAATTTTTAATCAGGGGGAAATGATGGTGTCACTTGAATTGAAGAATGTTTCTTTAAAACGAAATGGAAAATGGCTGCTTCAGTCTGTTGACTGGCATGTGAACAAAGAGGAGCACTGGGTGCTTTACGGTTTAAATGGTGCGGGGAAAACCGCTTTATTAAATATGCTCTGCTCATATTATTTCCCTACATCAGGTGAGATGACCGTGCTGGGACATATCTTTGGCAAGGAGGCTCTCGGCGAAAAGCTCAGGAAGAAAATTGGCCTCATTTCTGCGGGACTTGAAAAGAAACTGCACAGAGACGACAATGCATTTGAAATTGTTCTCAGCGGGGCATTTGCCTCTATCGGGCTTTATGAAACCCCGACAGATGAGATAAGGGAGAAAGCCATTGATCTATTAAAAGCATTTGGTTCGTTCAAATATGCAAACCGGACATATGAAACACTCTCACAAGGAGAAAAGCAGAAAGTCCTGATTGCGAGGGCTTTAATGAATGATCCCAAGCTCCTGATTTTAGATGAGCCTGTGACAGGTCTTGATTTTTTAGCAAGAGAACAGGTGCTAGAGACCATCTCATTCATTGCTTCAAAGCCTGATGCGCCTACTTTGCTTTACACGACCCATCATGCAGAAGAGATTTTGCCTGTTTTTCAGCACACCTTATTATTAAAAGATGGGACTGTTTTTGATCAAGGGAAAACAAAAGAAATGATGACAAGCGACTTACTTTCTTCCTTCTTTGAATGTCCGGTAGATGTGATGTGGAGAAATGGCCGTCCTCACTTAAGTAAATTGTAGATAAAAGAAACTATTGGTCTGCGTCCCTGCTTTTCCATCATACATATTATAGTAGAAAACGAAAGGCGGGGAAGGACAGATGATCAGTATTTCTGAATTCCAAATCAAGGATGTTGTCGATGTGTCCAGCGGAAAAAAACTAGGCACCATTGGGGACATTGATATTAATGTTACGAGTGGTAAAATACAAGCAATCATTATCGGCGGTACAGGTAAAATGATGGGATTTTTCGGAAAAGAAGAGGAAATGATTGTCCCGTGGCGAAATATAGTAAAAATTGGCGAAGATGTGATACTTGTCCGATTGCCTTCTTAAAATTCGTATAACTCCTCAATGAATCATTTAATGATCCTTAACATAAGCTCTCCATTCTCAGCAAACAATGTCTTTTTCGGGTAAAAAGATTACGTTTTCATATCAATTTGCAAAAAAACCTGTAGAAAGGGCACATTTGAGTGTAATATTTAATGAATCCCACTAACTGTCTACGCATGTCTTGTGGTAAAATAGGAGCGATATAAAGAGAGATGAATGAAAGGTGGGAGGGCAGCTTTGACACACAATTATGACCCCTTTCAGCAGAAATCACCTTATGCAATGATGATTCATGATTGGACGAACATGACATGTTCTGGTAAAGAGGTATTGGCCGGATTTACGACAAAAAATGGCGGCTTCAGCCTTTCTCCATATCAATCATTGAACACTGGACTCCATGTAGGAGATGATGCTTCTAGTGTCCAACTGAATCGTCAAGTCATAGCAGATGCTACTGCTGTGCCGCTCTCTGATTGGGTGTTTGCAGACCAAACACACGAGGACCGTATCAAGAAAGTCACCAAGGAGCAAAGAGGAAGAGGAAGTCTTCATTATCATGAGGCACTGCCTGGAACAGACGGCTTATATACGTCTGAACCGAACATCATGCTCGCTCTTTGTTTCGCCGATTGTGTTCCGCTTTATTTTCTAGCTCCGCAACATGGACTCATCGGAACAGCCCATGCCGGGTGGAAAGGAACCGTCAAGCAAATTGGTGCAAAAATGATAGATCTATGGGTCAATCAAGAAGGTGCTAAGACCGATCAAATACAAGTCGTCATTGGACCATCCATTGACAGCTGCTGCTACATAGTTGATGATGTGGTCTTGAATCAAGTGAAACAGCTTCCCTTTTTGACAGAGGATGTGTATTCCGAGATATCACAAGGACAATATAAATTAGACTTAAAAACATTAAACAAAAACGTATTGCTTCATGCAGGGATGAAAGAAGAAAACATACATGTCAGTTCGATGTGCACAAGCTGCAATGATCAGCTATTCTTCTCACACCGGCGTGATCAAGGAAAAACAGGACGTATGATGTCTTTTGTCGGGTTTAAGGAGGCATAAGAGCAATTGAATGTACGAGAGAATCTCAGACAAATAAATGAACAAATAAACGAAGCATGTAAAAGAGCCGGCCGGAACCCAGACGATATATCAGTCGTCGCTGTCACAAAATATGTCTCAATTGAACGAGCACAAGAAGCCAAAGAAGCAGGAATTTTGCATTTTGGTGAAAATCGTGACCAAGGGTTACTTGAAAAGCAAGCGGCTATAACCGATGAAAGCATTAGCTGGCACTTCATCGGCAGTTTACAAACACGAAAAGTAAAATCTGTCATTCAGAGCATTGACTACTTACATTCGCTCGACAGGATCTCTCTTGCGAATGAAATTGAAAAAAGAGCGGATCACACGGTTCGCTGTTTTGTACAGGTGAACACATCGCTGGAGGAGTCAAAACATGGCTTACAAAATGAAGATGTGATCCCATTTGTCAAGCAGCTCGCTGATTTCAAACACATTGAAATTGCTGGACTGATGACGATGGCTCCATTTACAGACGATCACACTGTGATACGAAACTGCTTTAAAACATTAAAAAACCTTCAAGAAGAAGTAAAACATCTTAACCAAGTAAATGCACCTTGTCAGCATTTATCGATGGGCATGTCAAATGATTTTGAAATCGCAATTGAAGAAGGTGCGACATTCGTTCGGATTGGCTCTTCACTTGTTGGAAATGAAACAGGAGGTGCGTGACATGAGCATAAAAAATAAGTTTAAAAGCTTTTTCACTCTCGACGATGAAGAGTATGAGTACGAATATATTGATGAAGAAAGAGAACCAGTCCAAGAAGAAAAAGGAACAAAGGACAAAGCGGCATTTCAAGAGCGTCCGCAGACAGGAAAACAAAATGTCGTCAGCTTGCAAAGCGTGCAGAAATCCTCTAAAGTGGTGTTAAGTGAGCCGCGTGTTTATGCAGAAGCGCAGGAGATTGCAGACCATATTAAAAACAGACGTGCAGTCGTCGTCAATTTGCAGCGCATTCAGCACGATCAAGCAAAGCGAATCATCGACTTCTTAAGCGGCACTGTATATGCAATCGGTGGAGATATCCAGCGTATTGGCTCGAATATATTCCTCTGTACACCTGATAATGTAGATGTATCTGGCACAATATCAGAACTTTTGACAGAGGAAGAACCTCAGAGGTGGTAAATCATAGTGATTCTAAATTTCATTTTTAGTATTTTAGGAACGGTATTAACGATTTACTCATTCGCGATTATTATTTACATCTTTATGTCATGGGTGCCATCTGCAAGAGAAACAGCAATTGGCCGTTTTTTGACAAATATTTGCGAACCGTATTTAGAACCATTTCGTAAAATTATTCCGCCAATCGGCATGATCGACATCTCGCCGATTGTGGCATTGCTTGTGATTCGCTTTGCTTCAGAATATGGATTGAGAGGTCTTTATCAAATGATTGCAGGAATCATGTAAACAGGCTGCCGGGCTTGGCACTGCCAGGCTCTTTTACATAAGAGAGGAACAAAATGAGCGATATCTATCAGCATTTTAGAAAAGACGAACAGCCATTTGTCGACCAAGTGTTAGGCTGGAAAAAAATCGCACTCGACCAGTATCGTTTGAAATTGACAGACTTTCTTGATCCGCGTGAGCAGTTTATTACCCAGTCCGTCATCCAGCATGCTGATGAGCTTGGGATCATGTTTTTTGGCGGGTATGAAGGAGCGGAGCGTAAAAGAGCTCTTATTTATCCTGAATATTTACAACCGGCTACTCAGGATGCTGAGCTGTCTTATTTTCAGGTGAACTATGCGAAAAAGTTTATTTCGTTAGAACACCCGAAGCTCCTTGGTTCACTGATTGGGACAGGCTTGAAGCGTCAAAAATTTGGAGATTTGTTATTTTCAGAGGAAGATGTGCAGTTTATTTGTACGAGTGATGTCGCCGATTTTGTTCGGGCGCAGCTGACGCATGTCGGTAGAGCCTCCGTTTCATTAGAGGAAATCACGCAGGCAGATTTAAAGCCGGTTAAGAGCAAGACTGACATCAAAGAAGATACGATTTCTTCACTGCGGCTTGATGCGGTATGTGCTGCAATCAGCCGTCAGTCTCGGCAAAAAGCACAGCTTTTGGTCAAAAATGGGCTTGTCAAAGTTAACTGGAAAGTCACTGAGGACCCTTCCTTTACAATCGGCGAAGGCGATCAGCTCTCTGTTAGGGGATTTGGCCGCTTTAGCCTCAAAACGATTGATGGGAAGACCAAAAAAGATAAATTTAAAGTAACATTTGAGCTTCTGACATAACGAACTTGAATCTGGAGGTGGCGAGGTTGCCATTAACACCTAATGATATTCATAATAAAACGTTCACAAAAAGCTTTCGCGGCTATGACGAAGATGAAGTAAACGAGTTTTTAAGCCAAGTACGTAAAGATTACGAAATCGTGCTTCGCAAAAAGAATGAACTCGAAGAAAAAGTAAACGAGCTTGACGAAAGATTAGGTCATTTTGCAACAATTGAAGAGACATTAAACAAATCAATTCTTGTGGCGCAGGAAGCAGCAGAAGACGTCAAACGTCATTCTGATAAAGAAGCGAAATTGATCATTCGTGAAGCGGAGAAAAATGCCGATCGTATTATTAACGAAGCGCTATCTAAATCAAGAAAGATTGCGATGGAAATCGAAGAGCTGAAGAAGCAGTCGAAGGTCTTTAGAACTCGCTTCCAAATGCTCATCGAAGCTCAGCTTGATCTTCTAAAAAATGACGATTGGGATCATTTACTGGAATATGAAGTTGACGCTGTCTTTGACGAAAAAGAATAAGCGCATCATCTTGACATGACGTGTACAAGTTGCATATAATACCATCATAAATTAACAAGAGATAAACGTTTGAAAGGGACACTCGCAGTTGTCATATGCGTAATAAAGCGAATCAGGGATGGTGGAAGCCTGACATTACGAGACGCTGCAATGAGATCACCCCTTTAGTTCCTTTTCTGAAATGACCAGTAAGAAAAGGCGTCTGATCACGTTACGATTTTAGAGTGGATAAGCGGCTGTGTCATAGCGCTTGTCTAAAAGGGTGGTACCGCGAGACAAGCCTTCTCGTCCCTTATGGGATGAGAGGGCTTTTTTTATTGTTTTTTAATCAGAATTTGCATATGGAGGAATGGGTATGAACTACAAAGACACCTTATTAATGCCGAAAACAGAATTCCCAATGAGAGGGAACTTGCCGAACAAAGAGCCTGAAATCCAAGAGGAGTGGGCAGAAAAAGACATCTATCAAATGGTTTTAGAGCGTACAAAAGGACGCCCGACCTTTATTTTGCATGATGGACCTCCATATGCGAATGGTGACATTCATATGGGGCACGCACTCAATAAAATCCTAAAAGATTTTATTGTCCGTTTTAAATCAATGAATGGATTCCATGCACCGTACGTACCGGGCTGGGATACACACGGCTTACCAATTGAAACAGCGCTCACTAAAAATAAAAAAGTCAAACGTAAAGAAATGTCGACAGCTGAATTCCGCAAACTATGCGAGGAGTATGCTTGGAAGCAAATCGAAGGTCAGCGCAATCAATTTAAGCGATTAGGCGTCAGAGCGGACTGGGACAATCCATATGTCACGTTAAAGCCTGAGTATGAAGCGCAACAAATTCTTGTCTTCGGTGAAATGGCGAAGAGAGGCTATATTTACAAAGGACTAAAACCTGTTAACTGGTCTCCTTCAAGTGAGTCAGCTCTTGCTGAAGCGGAAATTGAATATAAAGACAAACGTTCACCATCCATTTACGTTTCATTTAAAGTGAAAGATGGAAAAGGCGTACTTGAAAATGGCGAACAATTCATCATCTGGACAACAACACCTTGGACACTTCCTGCAAACCTTGGCATTTGTGTTCATCCAAACCTAGAGTACAGCGTTCTTCAAGTAGGTGCTGAGCGATATGTTGTCGCATCTGAGCTTGTTGAACAAGTGGCAAAAACGCTTGGCTTTGAAGAGTATGAAGTCGTGAAAACATTAAAAGGAAAAGAATTAGATAACGTCGTTGCAGAGCATCCGATCTATGGTAGAGATTCACTTGTGATGCTTGGTGACCACGTGACAACGGATGCAGGTACAGGCTGTGTTCATACAGCACCAGGTCACGGGGAAGATGACTTTATTGTCAGCATGAAGTACGGTCTTGACGTACTATGTCCAGTAGACGAAAAAGGTGTCATGACAGAAGAAGCGCCTGGTTTTGAAGGACTATTCTACGAAGATGCCAATAAAGCCATCACAGAACAGCTTGAAGCAAAAGGCGCGCTGAAAAAGCTCGACTTTATCACGCACTCTTACCCGCATGACTGGAGAACGAAAAAACCAACGATTTATCGTGCAACCGCTCAGTGGTTTGCATCGATTAAAGACTTTAGAGAAGCGCTACTAGACAATATTAAAGAAACGAAATGGGTGCCAGCATGGGGCGAGACACGCCTATTCAATATGGTGCGTGACAGAGGTGACTGGTGCATTTCAAGACAGCGTGTTTGGGGCGTTCCAATTCCGGTCTTTTATGCCGAAAATGGTGAGCCAATCATCACAGATGAAACAATACAGCACGTCTCTCAATTATTTAGAGAACATGGCTCGAATATTTGGTTTGAAAAAGAAGCGAAAGAGCTCTTGCCAGAAGGCTTTACACATCCAGGCAGCCCGAACGGAGAATTCACAAAAGAGCAGGACATCATGGATGTATGGTTTGATTCTGGTTCTTCTCACCAAGCTGTTTTAGAAGAAAGAGATGACCTTGTTCGTCCGGCAGACCTTTACCTTGAAGGCTCTGACCAATATCGCGGCTGGTTTAACTCTTCCTTATCAACAGCAGTTGCTGTCACTGGAAAAGCACCTTATAAAGGTGTTCTCAGCCACGGCTTTACGCTTGATAAAGAAGGACGCAAGATGAGTAAATCATTAGGCAATACGATTGACCCAACGAAGGTAGCGAAGCAACTTGGGGCGGAGATTCTGAGACTTTGGGTATCTTCTGTTAACTATCAAGCCGATCACCCGGTGTCTGATGATATCTTAAAACAAGTAGCGGAGGTCTATCGTAAAATCCGTAACACCTTCCGCTTCCTGCATGGTAACCTCTTTGACTTTGAGCCAGCAGTCCATGCAGTACCTGTAGAAGAGCTTCGTGAAGTGGATCAATATATCTTAATCAAATTAAACAAATTGATTGATAAAGTGAAAAAAGCATATGACGACTACGAATTTGCTGTCGTGTATCATGCGATTCACAATTTCTGTACGATTGAGTTAAGCTCTTTCTATCTCGATTTTGCAAAGGATGTCGTGTACATTGAGCATGCAGACCATCCGGACCGCCGCAGCATGCAGACGGTCTTCTACGAAACATTAATGGCATTAGTGAAGCTGACTGCACCAATTCTTCCGCATACAGCAGATGAATTATGGAGCCACTTAAGCTTTGTTGAAGAGCCAAGTGTTCAGTTAACAGATATGCCAGAAGGTGTGGCTGTTTCTCAAGCGGAAGCGACAGAAGCGAAGTTTGACCGCTTTATGGAAGTGCGTGACGATGTGCTAAAAGCGCTCGAAATTGCGCGTAACGAGAAAGTCATCGGACGTTCTCTTGAAGCAAGTGTGACCCTTTATGCGACAGAAGAAGTGAAAAACCTTCTTGCATCCATTAAAGAAGATGTGAAGCAGCTCTTTATCATCTCTGAATTAACGGTAGAAGATGAGCAAAATGCTGACACATCAGCACCTGAATACACTTCAGGAAGAATTTTGGTTCAAAAAGCAGAAGGAGAACTATGCGAACGTTCTCGTATTATTTCAAAAGATGTTGGTGCAAATCCGAAATACCCAACATTGTCACTTAAAAATGCTGAAATCGTGGAAAAATATTACCAGAATTAACAGTGTGATATGACCAACTGGCGCCCCGCCATATGCGGGGTGTTTTCTTTTTTGCGGAAATGACAGCGTTTAGAACGAAAGGAAAAATCTTATGGCTTTAAAGTGATCAGGCGGGGTAACAATATGATTATCACGACAGGGCAGGAGTTGAAATAGCGACATGAATGGCGATCTAGAGACGATTTACACGGAACTCCTTCAAATGAAAGAAGAGCTGCAAGCTAAACTGTTTGAATACGCATCATTTCGTTCACCCGCTGAGCATGTCTCAATGAGCGAGGTCCAAACGGCCACGCTTCTTTATCACATCAAAGAAGAGCTGCAAGATGTGTCTCTCGCTATTGCAAAAATTGAGCAAGGAACCTATGGTATATGTGAGGCGACAGGTGATGTCATTCCGCTTGAACAAATGAGTATTCTTCCTACCGCCCGCACGGCTGACGACTTTTTATATCATAAGCAATACGAGAAAAAAGCATTCACTCCTTATCCTCATGAATCAGATGATTCTCATTTTGAAGCCTTCCATATGTAGGGAGGTTTTTGTCTGTCAACTAAAGTTTCTTTACTCCTTCCTGTTTTCTTGATAAAATGCATAAAGATCAAAGTATGAAGATGGAGGAACGTGTGTGTTCTATTACATAATCGCATTCGTGATGATTTGTTTAGATCAATTAACAAAATGGCTCATTGTCAAAAATATGATGCCCGGAGATTCTTATCCAGTGATTGATGGTTTCTTTTATATCACGTCTCACCGAAATTCAGGCGCCGCATGGGGAATTCTCCAAGGACAAATGTGGTTTTTCTATGTGATCACACTCGTTGTTATTGCAGGAATTGTTTATTATTTGCAAAAGCATGGACAAAAGGACAAGCTGCTTGGAGTTGCGCTGGCCTTAATGCTTGGCGGAGCGATTGGGAATTTTATCGACCGCGTTTTCCGTCAGGAAGTGGTAGATTTTGCTCATTTCGTCTTTGGGAATTATCACTACCCAATCTTTAATATTGCAGATTCTTCTCTATGTGTAGGAGTTATTCTGCTCTTTATTCAAATGCTTTTAGATGGAAAGAAAACGAAGGAGTCAACTACATGAATCAAGTAAATATTGCCGTTTCAGAAGAACAAACGAGTGAACGGCTTGATAAATTTCTAAGCACGACAGAACCAGAATGGTCAAGAACCCAGGTCCAGCAGTGGGTAAAGGATGGGCTGATCGAAGTAAACGGGAAACAAGTGAAAGCCAATTACAAAGTACAAGCTGGAGATCAGATTAAAGTCGAGATTCCAGAACCAGAAGTACTAGATGTAGAAGCAGAACCAATGGATCTTGATATTTATTATGAGGATGCAGATGTGCTAGTGGTGAATAAACCACGAGGAATGGTCGTTCATCCAGCACCAGGTCACGTGTCAGGAACACTTGTAAATGGCCTGATGGCACATTGCACGGACTTATCAGGGATTAATGGTGTGATGCGTCCTGGAATTGTCCATCGTATTGATAAAGACACATCTGGGCTGTTAATGGTCGCAAAAAACGATATGGCGCATGAATCACTCGTCAATCAGCTTGTGGCTAAAACTGTCACAAGAAAATATACGGCCGTTGTCCATGGTATTATCCAGCATGATACAGGCACAATTGATGCCCCAATTGGCAGAGACAAAAAAGACCGCCAAAGCATGACGGTCACAAAAGAAAGTGCAAAACAAGCCGTCACTCACTTTGATGTGATTGAACGCTTTCAGGATTTCACGGTGGTGGAGTGCCGACTTGAGACAGGAAGAACACACCAGATTCGTGTTCATATGAAATATATCGGATATCCGCTTGCAGGAGATCCGAAATATGGACCGAGAAAGACAGTCGATTTCAATGGTCAGCTGCTGCATGCAGGTGTTTTAGGATTTGATCATCCTAGAACAGGAGAATATATCGAGTTCACAGCACCGATTCCTGCTGATATGCAAGCTTTTATCGATTCATTAAGAAATAACGATTGACAGGCCGTTCTTTTTTTGAAATAATAAACGAAGAAATGAAGATTCTTTAAAACAGTCCAGAGAGGCTGAGAAGGATAACGGATCAATTTGTGCACGTGTATGCACAAATGAACGCCCCTCTCTGCCCTTTGCAGAAGGGGCTTTTTATTTGTCAAAAAGAGGTGTAAAAGATGGAACAAAAAGCAGTCATTCTTGATGAACAAGCGATCAGACGAGCGCTTACCCGAATTGCACATGAAATGATTGAGCGCAACAAAGGGATGAAAGATGTCATCCTTGCGGGGATCAAGACTAGAGGTATTCATCTTGCAAAGCGCCTTGCAGAGCGCATCGAGCAAATTGAAGGAAATCCAGTCATAGTGGGTGAACTTGATATTACGCTATACCGTGATGACCTGACAAAAAAGACAGAGAACCAAGACCCGCTTGTGAAGGGTGCAGACATTCCAGCTGACATTAATGACAAAACACTGATTGTCGTTGACGATGTCCTGTTTACAGGCAGAACCGTCAGAGCAGCCATGGATGCCCTTGTGGATGTAGGAAGACCATCTTCCATTCAGCTTGCTGTTCTCGTCGACCGGGGACACCGGGAGCTACCGATTCGAGCGGATTATATCGGGAAGAACATTCCGACATCAAAAGCAGAGACAGTTATGGTTCAACTGAATGAAGTAGATCAAAACGACCTTGTCGCTATATATGAAAAATAACCTTTTTAAATGCATTCCAGAGAGTTTGCAAAGAGGGCAATAACAGAGATACCGAGCACGGCAAACATGACGTGTACGGTTTTTCTAGGCCTCTTTGCGCATACTCGCAAAGAGGCTTTTTTAATGAAAAAGGACACATCTAGGAGGAAAATCATGAGTCAGCAAAAAGCCAATTTAGGCATTCGAGATATCCCAAAACCGTTCACATGGCTGTCACTTAGCCTTCAGCATTTGTTTGCCATGTTTGGTGCAACCATTCTAGTACCAAAAATCATCGATATGAGTCCAGCGGTCGCGCTCATCTCAAGTGGTGTTGGAACCATAGTTTACTTAATCATCACAAGAGGCCAAATTCC
This sequence comes from Bacillus pumilus, assembly GCF_900186955.1. Lineage (NCBI taxonomy): Bacteria > Bacillati > Bacillota > Bacilli > Caryophanales > Bacillaceae > Bacillus > Bacillus pumilus. Next base: position 1,504,885 of record NZ_LT906438.1, read on the forward strand.
AGCGTATCTTGGATCGTCCTTTGCCTTTATCGCCCCCATACTGAATGTCAAAGCAACAGGCGGCCCTGGAGCCGCCATGGTGGGTGCCTTCATGGCGGGTGTCGCTTATGCACTCATTGCACTATTTATTAAATGGCTCGGCACAGGCTGGCTGATGAAACTTCTACCGCCGGTCGTCGTAGGGCCGGTCATTATGGTCATCGGACTCGGACTCGCTGGAACAGCTGTCAACATGGCGATGTATGCTGATCCGAATGCAACCGAGCTTGTTTACAGCCTGAAGCACCTAATGGTCGCCGGCTTCACACTGGCTGTCACGATTATCAGCATGATTTTCCTAAGAGGATTCCTTAGCTTGATCCCAGTATTAATCGGCATTATCAGCGGCTATCTCTTTGCCTTATCACAAGGCATTGTGAACTTCCAGCCGGTCATTGATGCAAAATGGTTTGCTGTACCAGACTTCGTTGTACCATTTGTGGACTACACACCAGCTGTGACTTTAAGCATTCTCACCGTAATGGTGCCGGTTGCCTTTGTGACAATGTCTGAGCACATCGGCCACCAAGTGGTGTTAAGTAAAGTTGTAGGGCAAGATTTCATTAAAAAACCTGGTCTTCACCGCTCCATTTTAGGAGACAGTGCGGCGACAATTTTCGCTTCACTCATTGGCGGACCGCCGACAACAACGTATGGAGAGAATATCGGCGTCCTTGCCATCACAAGAGTGTTCAGTATCTTCGTCATCGGCGGAGCAGCAGTATTTGCAATCTGCTTCGGCTTTGTCGGAAAAATTTCAGCATTAATCAGTACAGTGCCGTCCGCGGTCATGGGAGGCGTTTCATTCCTGCTCTTTGGAATCATTGCCTCAAGCGGTCTGAGAATCCTGATTGATCATAAAGTGAATTTTGAAGAAAAGCGTAATCTCATTATCGCATCAGTCATCTTAGTCATCGGAATTGGCGGGGCATTCATTGAGGTGAAACAAATCAACCTCACACTATCTGGAATGGCACTTGCTGCCATCACGGGTGTCCTGTTAAACCTGATCCTGCCGCAGCAAAAAGCGGGTGATGACGAGTCAAATGAATCGAATACAGAAAACCTTTTAAAAGAAGTCCAGTGAGGCTGACAAGGGTTCTAAAATGAGCAGAATGCACGAACGTGCCGCTGCTTCTTTTGGAGAACCCTAAGCTGCCGAGGCTTAGGGTTTTTTTGAACCTGAAAGTGATGAAAAACTAGAGGGGGAAGAAAAAATGAATGATTTATCGACAATGAGCAGCTTGTCTAAAGAAGAGATTTTACAGCTGATTGAAGAAGCAACGGCTCTCAAAAAGGGGAAGCAAGAGCTTGGTTTAGCGGGAGAATTTGTAGCAAATCTCTTTTTTGAACCAAGCACAAGAACACGATTTAGCTTCGAAGTCGCCGAAAAGAAGCTGGGGATGAATGTACTAAGCTTAGATGCGGCAAGCACCTCTGTTCAAAAAGGCGAAACTCTTTACGATACGGTAAAAACGCTCGAATCCATCGGCGTGAAAGCTTGTGTGATCAGAGACAGCACCGATGAATATTACAACGAACTGATCGGGAAGGTTGGGATTCCCATCATCAATGCTGGAGATGGCTGCGGGCAGCACCCGACCCAATCACTGCTTGACCTAATGACCATCTATGAAGAGTTTGGCGGCTTTGAGGGCTTAACGATTTCGATTCATGGAGACATCAAGCACAGCAGGGTGGCAAGGTCGAATGCGGAAGTACTCTCAAGGCTCGGAGCGACAGTCCTTTTCTCAGGACCTGCTTCCTTCCAAGATGAGCAAAATCCTCACGGAACGTATGTCCAAGTAGACGAAGCCATTAGACAATCTGATGTGGTGATGCTGCTTAGAATCCAGCATGAACGGCACGCTAAAAAAATGGGTAATGAAGAATACTTATCGACTTATGGATTAACAGTAAACAGGGCAAACAACATGAAAGAACGAGCCATTATCATGCATCCAGCACCAGTAAACAGAGGTGTGGAGATAGATGATTCTTTAGTGGAATCAAAGCAGTCACGAATTTTCAAGCAAATGGAAAATGGCGTTTATGTCCGAATGGCGGTATTAAAAAGAGCTTTTCAAAATAGCAGACTACATCAAAAAGGGAGAGATTCTGTCTATGTCGTATCTCATTAAAAACGGTTTTATCTTAACAAGCACAGGTGAAAAAGTGCAGCAGGATATTAGGGTAGAAGGAGAAGTGATTCAAGCGATTGGTCACTTAGAAAGAGAAGACGGAGAAGAGGTCATTGATGCTAAAGGGCTATTTGTTTCACCAGGCTTAATTGATCTGCATGTACATTTAAGAGAGCCAGGCGGAGAGAAGAAGGAAACGATTGAAACAGGCTCTAAAGCAGCAGCAAGAGGCGGCTATACGACGATTGCAGCGATGCCGAATACACGCCCAGTTCCAGATACAAAAGAGCAAATGGAATGGCTCATGAATCGAATCGAAGAGACCTCTTCTGTCAGAGTACTGCCATACGCCTCCATCACAACTAGACAAATTGGGGAAGAGATGACAGACTTTGCAGCACTAAAAGAAGCAGGCGCCTTCGCTTTCACAGATGACGGGGTTGGCATCCAAACAGCAGGAATGATGTACGAAGCGATGAAAAAGGCAGCAAGTCTTGATCAAGCCATTGTCGCGCACTGTGAGGATAACTCGCTCATTTACGGAGGATGCGTTCATGAAGGAGAATTTTCAAAAGCGAATGAATTAAACGGAATACCGTCCATTTGTGAATCGGTGCATATTGCAAGAGATGTTCTTTTAGCAGAAGCAGCGAACTGTCATTATCATGTATGTCATATCAGTACGAAAGAATCTGTGCGAGTCGTTCGCGATGCAAAAAAAGCAGGCATCCGTGTGACGGCAGAGGTGTCACCGCATCACCTGCTCCTATGTGATGCAGACATCCCAGGGCTTGATACGAACTATAAAATGAACCCGCCTCTTAGAGGAAAAGAGGATCGCGAGGCACTAATCGAGGGACTGTTAGATGGAACGATTGATTTCATCGCAACAGACCATGCACCGCATACAGAAGAAGAAAAGAACGAAACGATGCAGCGCGCACCTTTTGGAATAGTCGGGCTTGAAACAGCGTTCCCGCTTCTTTACACGCGATTTGTCAAAACAGGCGAATGGACATTAAAAGAACTCGTTGATTATATGACGATCAAGCCAGCAGAAGCCTTCTCCCTTCCTTATGGAAAGCTGGAAGAAGGACAAACAGCTGATATTACACTCATTGATCTAAACAAAGAAATGGCAATCGATAAAAAGAGCTTCTTATCAAAAGGACAAAATACACCGTTTGACAAATTGACTGTATCAGGATGGCCGGTCATGACACTTGCATCTGGGAAAGTCGTGTATGAAGAGGGGAGACTAGTAAAATGAAGAGACGCTTAGTGCTAGAAAACGGAACAGTATTCGAAGGAACAGGCTTTGGCAGCTTAGAATCGTCAGTCGGAGAAGTCGTCTTTAATACAGGGATGACAGGTTATCAAGAAATTTTGTCTGATCCATCATACTGCGGACAAATTGTCACACTCACTTACCCGCTTATCGGCAACTATGGGATTAACCGTGATGATTTTGAATCGATCACACCATTTGTCAAAGGGCTGATTGTGAAGGAGCTTTGTGAAAAGCCCTCAAACTGGCGCTCTTCATACTCGCTTGATGAGTATTTGAAAATGAAAAACATTCCAGGGCTTAGCGGAATCGATACACGAAAGCTGACGAGAATGATTCGAAGTGCAGGCACATTAAGAGGGGCATTTGCAGGACCGGATGAAGAAGTAGAAGACGTGGTCCGCCGCCTTCAAACAATGCAGCAGCCAACAGATCAAGTGAGTCAAGTTTCTGTGAAAAATGCGTATCCAAGCCCAGGGAGAGGAAAAAGAATTGTCCTTGTCGATTTCGGCATGAAGCACGGCATTTTGCGCGAGCTCAATAAACGGGACTGTGATGTCATTGTGGTGCCGTATAATATCACGGCAGATGAAGTACTGCAGTTAAAGCCTGATGGAATCATGCTTTCAAACGGCCCTGGGGATCCTGTGGATGTACCAGAAGCAGTCGAGATGATTCAGCAATTGATTGGAAAAGTTCCACTCTTTGGCATTTGCCTTGGACATCAATTATTCGCGCTTGCATGCGGCGCAAGTACTGAAAAAATGAAATTCGGTCACAGAGGATCGAATCACCCAGTGAAAGAACTAGCAACCGGCAAGGTCACACTGACATCTCAAAACCACGGCTACACAGTTAGTGCCATTAACGAGGACGTGCTCGAAGTCACACACATCGCACTAAACGACAATACAATTGAAGGCTTAAAACATAAAGAAGCACCAGCATTCACTGTCCAGTACCACCCAGAAGCATCACCAGGTCCAGAAGATGCGAACTACTTATTCGACCAGTTCATGGACATGATTCATACAACTGAGAAAGAAGGGGAAGAAGTATGCCAAAACGCGTAGACATCAAAAAGATTTTAGTTATCGGTTCAGGTCCAATCATCATTGGTCAGGCAGCGGAGTTTGACTATGCAGGCACACAGGCTTGCTTAGCACTAAAAGAAGAAGGCTATGAAGTCGTTCTTGTGAATTCCAATCCAGCGACCATCATGACAGATACAGAAATGGCCGATAAGGTATACATCGAACCACTGACACCAGAATTCTTAACACGAATCATTCGAAAAGAACGTCCTGATGCGATCTTGCCAACACTTGGCGGACAAACTGGACTTAACCTTGCTGTTGAATTATCAGACCTTGGCGTATTAGCTGAATGTGGTGTTGAAGTATTAGGAACAAAACTTTCAGCTATTCAAAAAGCAGAGGACAGAGATCTATTCCGTAATTTGATGAATGAACTAAATGAGCCTGTACCAGAAAGTGAAATCATCCATAACCTAGAAGAAGCGATGGCGTTTACGAATCAAATCGGTTTCCCTGTCATTGTAAGACCAGCTTATACATTAGGCGGAACAGGCGGCGGAATTTGTACAAACGAGCAAGAGCTGAAGGAAATCGTCGAAAACGGTTTGAAGCTAAGCCCAGTCACACAATGCTTACTTGAAAAAAGTATTGCAGGCTTTAAAGAAATTGAATATGAAGTCATGCGTGATAGCGGTGATCATGCGATCGTTGTTTGTAACATGGAAAACTTTGATCCAGTCGGTATCCACACAGGAGACAGTATCGTTGTGGCGCCAAGCCAAACGTTAAGTGACCGTGAATATCAGCTGCTTCGCAATGTGTCGCTCAAGCTGATCCGGGCACTTGGGATTGAAGGCGGATGTAACGTACAGCTGGCAATTGATCCAGACAGCTTTCAATACTATATCATCGAAGTAAATCCGCGCGTGAGTCGCTCTTCTGCACTTGCGTCGAAAGCAACTGGTTATCCAATTGCCAAACTTGCAGCGAAAATTGCTGTCGGCTTAACGCTTGATGAAATGATGAACCCAGTCACAGGTAAAACCTATGCCGCCTTCGAACCGGCACTCGACTATATTGTGTCTAAAATTCCGCGCTGGCCGTTTGATAAATTCGAATCGGCCAACAGACGTCTTGGTACGCAAATGAAAGCAACGGGTGAAGTGATGGCGATCGGCCGTACATTAGAAGAGTCTCTTCTAAAGGCTGTTCGTTCACTTGAAGCGGATGTGCACCACATTGAATTAAAAGATGAAGCAGATATCACAAACGAAGTGCTTGAAAAGCGGATTATCAAGGCGGGAGACGAACGATTATTCTATATCGCTGAGGCACTTAGAAGAGGCTATACGGTTGAACAATTACATGAGTTCTCAAAAATTGATTACTTCTTCCTTCATAAACTGGAAGGCATCATCGCTTTTGAAAAGACATTAAAAGAAAACAAAGGCAATACAGACGTATTAAAAGAAGCGAAAGAAAAAGGCTTCTCAGACATCTATATTAGCCGCGAGTGGAATATGAATGAAGCGGATGTCTATACGCTAAGACAAGAAGCAAGCATCGTACCTGTTTACAAAATGGTAGATACTTGTGCGGCTGAATTTGAATCCGAGACGCCATATTTCTACAGCACATATGAAGATGAAAATGAATCAGAACGTACAGACAAGAAAAGCGTCATCGTATTAGGCTCAGGTCCTATCAGAATCGGTCAAGGAGTAGAATTTGATTATGCGACCGTTCATTCTGTGTGGGCAATTAAACAAGCAGGGTATGAAGCAATCATTATTAACAACAACCCTGAAACGGTCTCAACAGACTTTAGTATTTCGGACAAGCTCTACTTTGAACCACTCACTGTAGAAGATGTGATGCACATCATCGATCTAGAGCAACCTGAAGGAGTCGTTGTCCAGTTCGGCGGACAAACAGCGATCAACCTAGCAGATGAATTATCAAATAGAGGGGTGAAGATTCTCGGCACATCTCTTGAAGACCTAGACCGAGCCGAAAACAGGGACAAGTTTGAACAAACATTAGAAGCACTCGGCGTGCCGCAACCTAAAGGGAAAACAGCTACGTCTGTGCCGGAAGCTGTAGCGATTGCCAATCAGATCGGCTACCCAGTCCTTGTCCGCCCTTCCTATGTATTAGGCGGTCGTGCAATGGAAATCGTTTATCAAGAAGCCGAGCTTCTTCATTACATGGAGAATGCAGTGAAAGTCAATCCGCAGCACCCAGTCTTAATTGACAAGTATTTGACAGGAAAAGAAATCGAAGTAGATGCCGTGTCTGATGGCGAAACTGTCGTGATCCCTGGCATTATGGAACACATTGAAAGAGCTGGGGTTCACTCTGGTGACTCGATTGCGGTTTACCCGCCGCAAACATTGTCTGAAGAGATCAAAGCGAAGATCGCAGAATACACGATCAAGCTTGCAAAAGGGCTCAACATTATTGGGCTGCTAAACATTCAATTTGTTCTCTCAAAAGGTGAAGTGTTCGTACTTGAAGTGAATCCGCGTTCAAGCCGGACAGTTCCTTTCTTAAGTAAAATCACAGGCATCCCGATGGCAAACCTGGCGACAAAAGTCATTTTAGGAGAAAAACTCAAAAACTATGGCTACGAGGAAGGACTTCACACAGAACAAGAAGGGGTGTACGTCAAAGTTCCAGTCTTCTCTTTTGCAAAACTAAGAAGAGTCGATATTACACTCGGACCTGAAATGAAATCGACAGGTGAAGTCATGGGGAAAGATGTCACAATCGAAAAAGCTCTCTACAAAGGATTAATTGCATCAGGCATTCAAATTCCTAAAGACGGGACAGTTCTTCTGACAGTTGCTGACAAGGATAAAGAAGAAGGACTGGAGATTGCGAGAAGATTCCATTCAATCGGCTACCATATTTTAGCGACAGAAGGAACAGCGAATTACTTAAAACAAGCCTCCATCCCATCAAGTGTTGTCGGCAAAATAGGAGAAGAAGGCAAAAACCTTCTCGATGTCATACGAAACGGGGAAGCCCAATTTGTCATCAACACTCTGACAAAAGGAAAACAGCCGGCAAGAGACGGCTTTAGAATCAGACGTGAAGCTGTTGAAAATGGCGTAGCTTGCTTAACGTCGCTAGATACAGCAGAAGCGATTTTAAGAGTACTAGAAAGCATGACATTTAGAGCGGACGAAATGCCAGAAGTGAAAACGAATGCTGAGGTGACAGTAACGATATGAAAAAAGCATACTTGACGGTCGTCTCAAATCGAGAGATCGCTGATCATATTTACGAAATGACATTAAAAGGTGACCTTGTGGACTCCTTTCAAACGGCTGGACAATTTCTTCATATCAAGGTCAGCGAGTCCATGACACCGCTGCTGAGAAGACCGATCAGTATTGCCAATATTCATGCCGAGAAGCAAGAAGCAACCATCATCTATCGCGCAGAGGGAGAGGGCACAAAGCTTCTTTCCCAAAGGCGGGATGGGGAATCCATCGATGTCTTAGGGCCGCTTGGCAACGGGTACGATCCTTCAGTTGTTCAGCCAGGTCAGACAGCGTTACTAGTCGGTGGTGGAATTGGAGTACCGCCTTTATATGAGCTGTCCAAACGTTTAACGAAAAAAGGCGTCATCGTCAAGCATGTCCTTGGCTTTCAATCGAAAAAGGATGTATTTTACGAGGAGAAATTCCAAGCACTCGGAGATACATTTATCGCAACAGTTGATGGGACATACGGCGCAAAGGGCTTCGTGACAAGTGTCATTGAAGAGAATGATTTGAGCTTTGATGTCATGCTTTCCTGCGGGCCGACCCCTATGTTAAAAGCACTAAAAGACTCTTACCCCGATAAGCCTGTCTACATTTCAATGGAAGAACGAATGGGCTGCGGAATTGGTGCTTGCTTTGCATGTGTCTGTCATACCGATCAGCACGAAAAAGCTTACGTCAAAGTCTGTCTGGACGGACCTGTATTTAAAGCAGAGGAGGTGGCGTTGTCATGCTAAACGTTGAGTTACCAGGCTTATCTTTAAAGAATCCGATTATCCCTGCATCAGGCTGCTTTGGATTCGGGAGAGAATTTGCTTCATTATACGACTTATCCGTGCTTGGCGGTATCATGATCAAAGCCACAACCTTAGAACCGAGATTTGGCAACCCGACACCAAGGGTAGCAGAGACAGGTGCCGGGATGCTCAATGCCATCGGTCTTCAAAATCCTGGCCTAAAAGGCGTGCTGGAAAATGAATTGCCTTGGCTTGAGCAGTTTGATACGCCTATTATTGCAAACGTCGCTGGCTCACAGGTCGATGATTATGTTGAAGTAGCGAAGCAGATCAGCCAAGCAAAAAATGTCCATGCCCTTGAACTGAATATCTCGTGTCCGAATGTCAAAACTGGCGGAATTGCTTTTGGTACAGATCCTCACATGGCAGCAGCATTGACAAAAGCGGTGAAGGACGTGTCCTCCGTTCCTGTCTATGTCAAACTGTCTCCTAACGTAGCTAATATTGTGGAGATTGCTCAAGCGATTGAATATGCTGGAGCGGATGGACTCACGATGATTAACACGTTAATCGGTATGCGTTTAGATTTAAAAACAGGGAAACCGATTCTTGCCAATAAAACAGGCGGATTATCAGGCCCTGCGGTCAAACCTGTCGCTGTGCGCATGGTACATGAGGTCAGTCAAGCGGTTTCTATCCCGATTATCGGAATGGGCGGAGTGCAAAATGCTGAAGATGTACTTGAATTTTTACTAGCAGGTGCGAGTGCAGTAGCTGTTGGCACAGCCAATTTTGTGAACCCATTTATTTGCCCAGAAATCATTGAAGAACTGCCAAATGTATTAGAAGCCTACGGGTATTCATCTGTAGAGGAATGTATCGGAAGGAGCTGGAAACATGAAGCACTTGCCCATCATCGCGCTTGATTTTCCATCAGGGCAGGAGACGCTCGCCTTTTTAGAACCCTTTGAAGGGACACCATTATTTGTGAAGGTCGGCATGGAGCTGTTTTACCAAGAAGGACCTGCCATCCTTGACGCAATTAAAGAAAAAAACTGTCACATTTTCCTCGACCTCAAATTACATGACATTCCAACAACGGTGCAAAAAGCAATGAACCGGCTTGCCGCACTTGGCGTTGATCTAGTCAATGTACATGCTGCTGGCGGGAAACAGATGATGCAAGCTGCGTTAGAAGGGCTTGAAAACGGAACGCCTGCTGGGCAAAAACGTCCGGGCATTATTGCAGTGACTCAGCTGACGAGTACATCTGAAGACATGATGAGAAGCGAATTACTCATAGACCGTCCGCTGCAAGAGACTGTCATCCGGTACGGTCAATTGGCACATGAAAGTGGACTAGACGGTGTTGTTTGCTCTGTTCATGAATCCAAAGCTCTTCATGAGCACATCTCACCTGACTTCCTCACTGTTACGCCAGGGATTCGTTTACTAAATGATCAAACCGATGATCAAAAGCGTGTGGCAACCCCTGATTATGCAAAAGAGCAAGGTGTTTCACAAATTGTTGTCGGAAGGTCAATCACAAAAGCTGAAAAACCATTGGAAGCCTATCATCAAATTTTGAAAGAGTGGGAGTGACTGCCAGATGAAAACAAAAATTGCTAAACACCTATTACAAATCAAAGCGGTCTCATTGAAACCAGACGAACCGTTTACATGGGCAAGCGGTATCAAATCACCGATCTATTGTGACAACCGTCTCACCTTGTCCTATCCAGAAGTTAGACACGACATTGCTGAAGGTCTTAAAGAGTTGATTCTCACTCATTTTGAGGGAGCGAAGGTGATTGCTGGTACTGCAACAGCAGGCATCCCGCATGCGGCATTAGCAGCAGATCGTCTAAACGTCCCGATGTGTTATGTCAGAAGTAAGCCAAAAGCACATGGAAAAGGAAATCAAATTGAAGGTGCCGTATCAAAAGGCCAAAAGGTGGTCGTCGTAGAAGACCTGATTTCAACAGGAGGCAGTGTGCTTGAAGTGGTCGCTGCTCTTCAAGAAGCGGGCTGTGACGTACTAGGCGTTGCCGCGATCTTCACATACGGTCTGCCAAAAGCTGCGGCAGCATTCCAAGAAAAAAACATTCCATATGTCACCCTAACAGACTATGACACCCTGACAGACGTGGCACTTGAGCTGAAAGCGATTGAGCCTTCTGCTATGAATAAATTAAAACGCTGGAGACAAGATCCTTCCTCTGAATCTTGGATGGAAGAAATCGTCTAAATAGCTTCGTGTAGACAAACCCTCGCATTCTTTGTCAGGACTGCAAAGGTTTTCTGTCACGCTGAATACAATATGAAGCTGCGCATACCCGCACAGCTTTTTTATTTGGTTAAAAATAGTAAAATAGACTCAAATTTAAATAAAAACTAATCCTATCAATAAAGTCGGGTTGACTTTTGTTTGAATTGTGTTAATATTTAAGACAAATTAAAACACTTATCCAGAGAGGTGGAGGGACTGGCCCGATGAAGCCCGGCAACCTGCAATTTGCAAGGTGCTACTTCCTGCAAAATGATTCTATTTTGAAAGATAAGGAAATCGTGAGCTTCCTCATCTTTCTTTCGGAATGAAAGGAAGTTTTTTTATTTTAACGGTGAGGGGGAAGTGAAGCAAAAGCAGGATGAAGACTTAATTGAAGCCTATGCAGAAACTGATTGGGGATATGAATTCAGTTTAGTTACACTGATTGTTCAGGACGGTCAAGTGATCCAAGTGGAAGAAGACAGAAAAAATTCAGTTGACGTAGTGCGGAGAGTAGTGATACTCCGGAAGGGGAGAAACAATGTTAACTTATGAAAATTGGCAAGAGCCGTCCATTACATTTCAAGAAGATGATTTGTATAAAGGGGCCTTATCTGTGCTGAAATGGGCATACGGTCATTATGGTGATCAGCTCGTTTATGCATGCAGTTTTGGTATTGAAGGCATCGTCCTCATTGATTTGATTGCGAAAGTAAAAAAGGATGCAAGAATTGTCTTTTTAGATACAGGTCTGCATTTTAAGGAAACGTACGACACAATTGATGCGGTAAAGGAAAGATACCCGGGTTTAGATATTGTGCTGAAAACCCCTGAGCTGACGGTTGAGGAGCAAAACGAGCAGCATGGTGATCAACTATGGAAAACAGATCCTCAAAGCTGCTGTCATATGCGTAAGGTCATTCCTTTGCAAGAAGCGCTATCTGGCTATCCGGCATGGCTTTCTGGCTTAAGGAGGGAGCAGTCTCCTAAGCGAGCAGGGACGAACTTTTTAAATAAGGATGAAAAATTCAAATCAGTGAAAGTATGTCCGCTTATCCACTGGACGTGGAAGGACATATGGAGATATGCATCTAGAGAGGAACTTACTTATAATCCGCTACATGATCAGGGATATCCAAGTATCGGGTGTGCCCCGTGTACACAGCCAGCATTTACTGCCGAGGATCTGCGGTCTGGCAGATGGTCAGGCACAGCTAAGACTGAGTGCGGATTACATGAGTAAGGGAGCATAGTGTATGGAAATTGCCGCAATTTTATTTAGTTTATTTTTCGCTCTAAACATTGGCGCGAGTGGTGCAGCAGCTTCGATGGGCATCGCGTACGGATCAGGTGCGATTCGAAAGCCGATCTATGCACTCAGTGTATGTGCAGTTGGGATTTTAGCAGGTTCAGTTATTGGCGGTGGTGAGGTTGTCAAAACGATTAGCTCTGGAATTATGCCTGAATCCGTCATTACACTTGAAATTGTTTGTATTATTATTGGTTCTGCTGCATTATCACTCTTTATAGCGAATCTGATGGCCATCCCTTTATCAACGAGTGAGGTGACAGTAGGAGCTGTAGTTGGTGTCGCGGTCGCATATAAAGTATTGTATGTGAAATCCATTTTAGTCATTGTGGCATTTTGGGTTATCATTCCGCTTGTCGCCTTTCTTTTTACCTTTGTTGTAGTCAAAATCATCAGAATGTTCCCTAAACGTAAGCTGTCTAAAAAAGGAACAGTCATTTTATCCATTGTTTTAATCCTTAGTGGATTTTTAGAAGCATTTTCAGCAGGTATGAACAATGTGGCAAATGCAGTCGGTCCACTTGTTGCCGCGGGCGTTTTGTCAGTTGGGCAAGGAACACTTTATGGCGGAATCTTCGTCGCCATTGGAGCCCTCTTGCTTGGTAGAAGAGTACTGGAAACAAACGGAAAGAAAATTACCCGCTATCAAACGGGCGAAGGGATATTGCTTTCCGGTACCGGTGCTGGACTTGTCATCGTCAGCTCTATTTTTGGGCTGCCAGTTCCACTTACCCAAATCACCTCCTCGTCTATCATTGGACTTGGCATGGCAAAAGGCGGACCTAATATTTTTCATAAACATGTGGTGAAAAAAATGCTGAAAGTGTGGGTAGTATCACCCTTTTTATCACTTAGTCTATCGTATTTGCTGGTGAGTCTTTTCTTAAAAGGGGACTATTACTCTATCTTTATCATGATGAGTGTACTGCTTGCCTCACTTGGTGCGCTAAGTCTGATGAAGGCAGTCAAAAATGAAAGCAGCTCGATTCATGAACAGGGCGGCGGGATTTAACGACAAATCCGACTATTTACATCTAATAAATATGAACATTGAGAGGAAGATGAACAAATGAGTTTAACACCACATGGTGGCGTATTAATTAATCGAGTAAATGAAGAGTATGACCTCAGCACGGCTGCAAAGGAAATTGAACTAGATGCTATCTCTTTTGCAGACCTTGAACTCATAGCAATTGGCGGGTATAGTCCAATTGAAGGGTTTTTAACAAAAGCTGATTATGAAGCGGTTGTGAGCAGTATGCGGCTAGCAAGTGGTGTCGTTTGGTCTCTTCCTATTACACTGCCAGTGACAAAGGAAAAGGCAGCGGAAATCCATCGAGGCGAGATTGTGCGTCTATCGTATAATGGAACTGTATATGGCGTGATTGAAGTAGAGGATCAATACACACCAGATAAGGAAAAAGAAGCGGTAAATGTGTATAAAACTGATGACCGCAATCATCCAGGCGTGAAAAAATTATTTGAACGCGGTGATACGTACATTGGTGGTAAAATTACACTGACGAAACGAAGCGAAAAACCATTCCCTCAATTTACGTATGAGCCGGAAGAAACAAGACGTCATTTTAAAGAGAACGGCTGGAAAACGATTGTTGGTTTCCAAACGAGAAACCCTGTTCACCGTGCCCATGAATATATTCAAAAGACAGCACTTGAAACCGTCGATGGTTTGTTTTTAAATCCACTTGTCGGTGAAACAAAATCAGACGATATTCCGGCAGACGTGAGAATGAAAAGCTATCAAGTGTTATTGAACGGTTATTACCCAAAGGATCGCGTCTTTTTAGGTGTTTTTCCTGCGGCAATGCGTTATGCTGGACCAAAGGAAGCAATCTTTCACGCGCTTGTTCGTAAAAATTACGGCTGTACTCACTTTATTGTGGGAAGAGATCATGCAGGTGTTGGTGATTATTACGGCACATACGAGGCGCAGGAGTTATTTGAACAATTTACAAGCGAAGAAATTGGCATTACCCCGTTAAAATTTGAACATAGCTTCTACTGTAATACATGTGAAGCAATGGCAACACCAAAAACATGTCCTCACGATAAAAGCGAGCATATCATTCTTTCAGGTACAAAGGTTCGAACGATGCTGAGAAACGGAGAATTACCGCCAAGCACGTTCAGCCGAAAAGAAGTCATTGAAACATTAATCGAAGGATTAAAAACGACGGTATCTTAATGGGAGGGTATGACATGAGCAACGAACATATCGTGTGGCATGATTCATCTATTACAAAAAAAGAATATCAACAGAAAAACAATCATAAAAGCGGCATTATTTGGCTCACAGGTCTAAGTGGATCAGGTAAATCTACAATCGCAAATGCAGCGGCTAGAGAGCTGTTTGAACAAGGTTATCAAGTCACTGTTCTTGATGGCGATAATGTGCGGCATGGATTGAATAAAGATTTAGGGTTTTCAGATGATGACAGAAAAGAGAACATCCGACGTATCGGAGAAGTGGCGAAATTATTTGTTGAGCAAGGAACGATTGTCATCACGGCTTTTATTTCACCATTTCAAGAAGACCGCCGCATTGTCAGACAGTTAGTTGAAGCGGGAGAATTTCACGAAGTGTTTGTGAAATGTGATCTGAACGTATGCGAAGAGCGTGACCCAAAGGGGTTATATAAAAAAGCTAGAAATGGCGAAATTCCATTTTTTACCGGGATTGATTCGCCGTATGAAGAGCCAGCTGCACCTGAGCTTGTTCTAGATACAGGTGAATTATCGCGTGAAGAGTCCAAACAGCGTCTTGTTGATTATGTAAAGGGAAAAGCGAAATAATCGCCTGATGGCAGGGGGAGAAAAGCACGATGGGGAAAGTATACATTGTGGGGGCTGGACCTGGGGATCCAGACTTAATTACATTAAAAGCCCTTAAGGCAATACAGCAGGCAGATGTCATTTTATATGATCGTCTTGTCAATCAAGAAATACTCGCCCACGCCAAACCCGAGGCGGAATTAATCTATTGTGGCAAGCTCCCGAATCATCATACGATGAGACAGGAAGCCATCAATGAAGCCCTTGTGACCCATGCAAAGGAAGGGAATGTTGTCGTCCGTCTGAAAGGCGGCGACCCCTTTGTATTTGGCCGCGGCGGTGAAGAAATCGAATGCTTAGCTGAGCACGGAATTCCATATGAAGTTGTCCCGGGGATTACCTCTGGTATTGCAGCAGCTGCTTATGCAGGCATTCCTGTGACGCACCGTGAATTCAGCTCGAATGTTGCGTTTGTCACGGGTCACTATCAAAAGGATGAGCATTTTGAAGAAAAGTGGGAGGCACTGGCTACAGGGATTGATACCCTTGTGATTTACATGGGCGTCAAAAACGTAGAAAGAGTGCAGCAGCTTCTTATAAAAAATGGACGTGATCCAGAAACGCCAGCAGCGTTTATACACTGGGGAACCACGACAAGGCAAAAGACGACTTGCTGCACTGTGGCGACACTGTCTGAAACCGTTGAAAAAGAAGGCATCGAGCATCCAAGCTTAATAGTTGTTGGAGATGTCGTTCATTTTCACCAAAAGCTGAACTGGTTTGAACCTGCCCTTATTGAGAAATGAGATTGATAAAGACAAGACACGTACATTGATCGTGTCTTTTCGTCTGAATAATACAAGTGAGAGGGAGGAGCCGCATGAAACAAGCTGTACTTTATGTTGGGCATGGAAGCAGGGTAAAAGAAGCACAAGATAAAGCCATTTCTTTTATGAAAAGCTGTATGCCGTTAGTAGAAGCCGAAATACAAGAAATTTGTTTTTTAGAACTAACAGCCCCTTCTATAGAGGAAGGCTTTGAAGCCTGTGTGAAAAAAGGAGCTACACACATTGCGATCGTCCCGCTCCTCCTTTTAACTGCTATGCATGCTAAATCGGATATTCCAGTTGAGATTGAGAAACTTCAAAAACGATACCCGCAAGTGAAGGTCACATACGGGAAACCAATTGGGGTCAATCAAGAAGTGACAAAAGCAGTTGCTGCAAGAATTGAAGAAGCAGGATATCAAGGCGGGAAAGCACGGATTCTTTTAATTGGCCGCGGAAGCTCTGATCCAGATGTGAAGCGAGATGTGTTTGGCATTGCGGACGATGTCCGGCGCCTGCTTCCTTTTGCTGAGGTCTTGCCATGTTTTATTACAGCATGTGAGCCAAATTACCGAGATGTTCTTGCGAAATTAACAGCACATGATGATGCGCCTGTTTATCTCGTTCCTTACTTGTTGTTTACGGGTATTTTAATGAAAGAGATTGAAAGCGAAGCGGCTCAGGCGAGAGAGAGGCTGAAAGCTGTCCGGGTATGCCGGTATATTGGCTTTCATCCGCATGTAAAAGCAGCTTATATTGAACGCGTGCAAGAAACCATTTTAAACAAAGACGATGCGTTTCATTTCCAAGGAGAAAGCCATGCTTCCAGTCCATCTTGATTTAACCAATCAACAAGTGCTCATCGCCGGCGGTGGAAAAATAGCCGCAAGAAGGGCAGAGGTGCTATGCATAGAGCCTTGCCATATCACCATCGTGAGTCCTGATATTTCTAAAGAGATGGCACGTCTCATTGATACATACAACCTGAATTGGAAAGAAAAGAAAGTGGAAGCTCAAGATGTAGAGGATGCATTTTTCATTGTCGCTGCTACAAATGATCCGGTGGTAAATGAATGGATTGCACAAACAGCACGGCCTCACCAGCTTGTGAATTGTGTGAGCCAATCAGAGCTTGGCAATGTGATCGTGCCAAAGGTGGTCAAAGCAGGGAAAGTGACGATTTCAGTCTCTACAAGCGGTGCAAGCCCAGCCCGGACAAAACAGCTGGCTGCGGAAATTGAGACATTGCTTGAACAAGAGGATGTAGATGCACTTGATGCTCTCTATATCGAAAGAAAAAAACAACAAAGAAAAAGCCGATAAAATCTCTTGAAAGGATTTTATCGGCTTTTATTATTTTCGCAGCTTAAGAACCACATCTTCGTCAGGCGTGACAAATAATGTTTGCTGTTGATCATACGTCACAAATCCGGGCTTGGCTCCATTTGGTTTTTTCACATGCCGGATTTTCGTGTAATCGACAGGAACGGAGCTCGACTCCTTTGCCTTCGAGAAGTAGGCAGCGATTTGAGCCGCTTCAAGTAGCGTCTGTTCGTCAGGCGTTTGATGACGGATGACGACATGTGATCCAGGAATATCTTTCGTGTGCAGCCAAATATCGTCACGGGCAGCCGCCTTTGTGGTTAAATACTCGTTTTGTTTGTTGTTTTTTCCGACTAATATCGGAATCCCTTGAGACGATTCATACGTTTCAAGCTGAATGGCCGCCGTTTTTTTCTTTTTGGCGTTGCGCTTTTGTTTGGCGCGTAAATACTTCCCTTCAACAAGCTCTTCTCTCATTTCCTCTAAATCCTTCGGTGAGGCAGAGGACAGCTGCTGAATCAACTCATCAAAATAAGCAATCTCTTCATGCGTCCGCTCAATTTGCTCATTGACCGCTTCTACTGCATTTTTTGCCTTTTGATATTTTGTGAAATATGCTTGCGCATTTTCAGAAGGGGTTTTGTTTGTTTTGAGCGGTATCGTGATCTCTCCACCATCTTCATCGTAATAATTGATGACAGTCGCTTCTTTATCCCCTTTTTTGATGGCATATAAATTGGCTGTTAGCAATTCGCCATAGAGCTGGTATTTATGGGCATTTTGAGATTCTTCAAGGGTTCTGTTCAGTTTTTTGAGCTTGTTTTCATTTTTCTTTTTTTCATTTATGACAAACCGTTCAAGGTCAGACGCTTGTTGTTTCACTCTGTCTCTTTCAGCTTTGCCGAAATAAAAGCGGTCAAGCAGCTGGCTGAGAGAGTCGAATGTCTTCATCTCGCCTTGGACATGCTGTAGTTCTAATAAATAGAAATACTCCTTCCCATCTTTTCTTGTCAGCTGCGGGGTAAAGGAATGCATGCGAATCAGCTGGAACATGTCGAGTAGTGTATTTGGAATCGTTTCCTGATTGGCAAGACTAGCCCTGTGTACAGCTTCCTTTGCAAACAGCGGAGAAACCCCAGAGAATGTATCGACAATTTGCTTTGCGATCATTCCTTCTTGAAAGCGTAAATGCTTTAAAATATCGTCCTTCGTTACTGCAAACGGATTTAATTTTTGCTGCGCAGGCGGCAGAAGGTATTCGTGCCCAGGAAGCACTGTTCGATAGCTGTTTACAGATGGAGAAAGATGCTTCAAGCCATCGATGATCTGCTGCGTATCATCTTCGACAAGAATCAAATTACTATGCCTTCCCATGATTTCAATGTAGAGCTTTCGAGTCTGTTCGTCGCCAATTTCATTGCGGCTTCGTACATGAAGTACGATCACCCGGTCAAATCCAATTTGTTCAAAACGCTCAATAAATCCGCCCTCAAGATGCTTTCTAAGGAGCATACAAAACATTGGAGGTTCGCTTGGATTGTCATATTGCTGCTCTGTGAGCTGCACTCTAGCATAGCTCGGATGAGCGGATAAAAGGAGCTTATGATTCTTTCCGTTTGCCCGGATATGAAAAATCAGCTCGTGCTTATATGGCTGATGAATTTTTGAAATTCTTCCGCCAGTTAATGTCTCTTGCAATTCATTTGTCATACCATATGTAAAAATGCCGTCAAATGACATGTTGGATACACCCTCTTCTTTCACACAAATCTACTGAAAGAACCTTCCATTTCTCGTTCTTTAGGCAGTCTTATTATTATAGCATGATTTAGGACGAGTCTGAATAAACTGGCTTATAGAACACTGCATATGAGAGAGAACAAAAGAGGAGTGGACGAGGTCAAATGAATTGGCATGAACTGAACCAAACCGATTTATTAAAAACAATGAATACATCGATAGGTGACGGACTGTCAGAAAAAGATGTACAAAAACGGCTTGAAAAACACGGGTCAAACGAATTGCAGGAAGGGAAAAAGGCGTCAGCTCTGATCATTTTTTTAGCGCAATTTAAAGACTTTATGGTGTTAATCTTGCTTGCAGCAACGATCATTTCTGCTTTTCTAGGCGAATACATTGATGCAGTAGCCATTGTATTGATTGTTCTGATTAATGGAGTGCTCGGCTTTTATCAAGAACGCCGGGCGGAAAAATCCCTTCAAGCGTTAAAAGAATTATCAACCCCACATGTGTATGCAAGGAGGAATAATGAATGGATCAAGATCCCGTCTAAACATCTCGTGCCAGGGGATATTGTGAAATTTTCAAGCGGAGACCGGATTGGGGCAGATATTAGATTACTAGAAACAAAGAGCCTGGAAATCGAGGAGTCTGCTCTCACTGGAGAATCCATCCCAGCAGTCAAACACGCAAGTCCGCTTTCTAGCAATCATGTCTCGCTTGGAGATTTGACGAACATGGCCTTTATGGGGACGCTTGTCACTAGAGGAAGCGGCGTGGGCGTTGTCATTGGTACAGGAATGAATACAGCGATGGGGCAAATTGCCGGCATGCTGGATGCAGCAGGGAATATGGAAACACCACTGCAAAGACGTCTCGAACAGCTGGGGAAAATCCTCATTGTGGCTGCTTTATTTTTAACGGTGCTCGTTGTGGTTCTTGGCGTTGTGCAAGGACATGATTTGTATCATATGTTCCTGGCGGGAGTATCACTTGCGGTTGCTGCCATTCCTGAAGGCCTGCCGGCGATTGTCACCGTCGCACTTTCCTTAGGAGTGCAGCGGATGATCAAACAAAAATCGATTGTCAGAAAGCTCCCGGCGGTGGAGACTCTTGGCTGCGCGTCGATCATTTGCTCAGATAAAACAGGAACCATGACGCAAAATAAAATGACTGTGACCCATGTATGGGCAGAGGGCAAAACGTGGAATATTTCTGGTACGGGCTATGAGCCATCTGGTGATTTCACCTTGAACGGAGAACTTGTCCATGTAGACAAACATCCAAGCCTGCAAAAGGTGTTATTATATGGGGCGCTTTGTAATACATCGACCATCGTTGAAAAAGATGGCGAAATGAGGCTTGATGGTGATCCGACAGAGGGTGCACTTCTCACCGCAGCACGTAAAGCGGGTTTTACAGAGCAATTCATCGAAGCAGGATTTCACGTGGTAGAAGAGTTTCCTTTTGATTCAGAAAGAAAGATGATGTCAGTCGTCGTCGAAACGAATCAAAAAGAGCGGTACGTCATTGCAAAAGGTGCGCCGGATGTCCTGATGAACCGTTCAAGCCATATCATGCACGGCGGACGCACAGCTTCATTTTCAGCCACTCACAGGCAAGAAACAGAGGCTGCGATTCAAGGTTTAGCAAGACAGGCGCTGAGAACGATTGCCATTGCGTATAAAAAAGTTGGTCTGACCGAAACAATCACCACTGTCCAGCAGGCTGAAACTGATTTAACATTTATCGGACTAGAGGGCATGATCGACCCGCCTCGTCCTGAAGTGAGACGAGCGATTAAAGAGTGCAGGGATGCGGGCATAAAAACAGTCATGATTACAGGGGATCACGTGGAAACAGCCAAAGCGATCGCAAAAGACTTGAGCCTTTTACCAAAGCAAGGAAAGGTGCTCGACGGAAAAGCGCTGGATCAGCTGAGTGACAAAGAGCTTGAGCAAACGGCTGAAAATGTATACGTCTTTGCACGGGTATCACCGGAGCATAAGCTGAGAATTGTGAAGGCTTATCAAAAAAATGGACATATTGTAGCGATGACAGGTGACGGGGTCAATGATGCGCCTGCAATTAAGCAAGCAGATATCGGTATCTCCATGGGCATCACTGGAACAGACGTAGCCAAGGAAGCGTCCTCTCTTATTTTACTTGATGACAACTTTGCGACCATTAAATCGGCCATTAAAGAAGGCCGAAATATTTATGAAAACATTCGTAAGTTTGTTCGCTATTTGCTCGCATCAAATGTGGGAGAAATTTTGGTTATGCTGTTTGCGATGCTTCTAGCGCTTCCGCTTCCTCTCGTTCCTATTCAAATTTTATGGGTCAATCTCGTCACAGATGGTCTCCCGGCGATGGCGCTTGGTATGGATAAGCCAGAAGGCGATGTCATGAAAAGGAAGCCGAGGAATATGAAAGAGGGGATTTTTGCTAGAGGGCTCGGCTGGAAGGTTGTATCTAGAGGGTTCCTCATTGGACTTGCGACCCTTTTAGCATTTATGTTTGTGTATCACCGTGATCCAAACAACCTGCCATATGCACAGACTGTTGCATTTAGTACGCTTGTGTTGGCGCAACTCATTCATGTATTTGACTGCCGCAGTGAACGATCCATCTTTGAACGCAATCCATTCGGGAATCTCTACTTAATCGGTGCGGTTTTGTCATCACTTTTACTGATGTTTGTGGTCATTTATTATCCGCCGCTTCAGCCGATTTTCAAAACGGTGGCGATCGCACCAATTGATTGGCTGCTGATCATCGGTATGTCTGCACTGCCAACTTTTTTACTGGCAGGATCACTTTTGACAAGAAAAAAATAATTCGTTATGGTATAATTTTGAGGTAATAGTGTCTGCTATTACCTTTTTCATTTTATTAATATGAAAGAATTGGGTGTTTTGACATGATACGCAGTATGACGGGATTCGGCCAAGCGAGTAAAACGGATGGAGAACTGACAGTGTCAGTTGAGCTAAAATCGGTCAATCACCGTTTTAAAGAGGTTCATGCCCGTTTGCCGAGGCCGCTTTTATATTTCGAAGACACATTAAAAAAAATCATTCTTCGTCACGTGCAGCGCGGTAGAATTGAGCTGTTTGTTACGATTGAAGGCGGTAAACTAGCAAGCCGGTCCTTGCAGATCGACTGGCCGCTGCTTGATGAATACATGAAAGCCGCAAAAGATCTCGAGAAACGCTATCACATTTCAGGCATTCAGCATGCACATGACTTACTGGGGCTGGAGCATGCCGTTCAAGTAGAAGAATCGGCTAGCCGAAATGAGCAATTAGAGCAATTGCTGATGGAAGCTTGTGAAACGGCTGTCAAGGAGCTTTGCTTCATGAGAGAGCAGGAGGGAACATCACTTCAAAAAGACTGTGAGCTGAGGCTTTCTGAATTAGAGGCCTATACAGAAGAAATCAAAGTCTTTGCACCAGAGGTTGTGAGTCAGTATAAAGACAGGCTCAATCAGCGATTGCAAGAATGGATCGGAGAGGCGCTTGACGAAAGCAGATTGACAACAGAGGCTGCGATCTTTGCTGACCGCTGTGACATTACAGAAGAGATTACGAGATTGAAAAGTCACTTTCAGCAATTCCAGCAAATCTTGATGCAAGGCGGTGCTGCTGGCAGAAAACTTGATTTTCTAGTACAGGAGCTCAACCGTGAAGTGAACACCATTG
The DNA here is from genome assembly GCF_900186955.1 of Bacillus pumilus. Taxonomy (NCBI): domain Bacteria; kingdom Bacillati; phylum Bacillota; class Bacilli; order Caryophanales; family Bacillaceae; genus Bacillus; species Bacillus pumilus. The sequence goes on from NZ_LT906438.1 coordinate 1,527,364, forward strand.
GCTCAAAAGCGAACCATCATCATTTAACTAAGCTGGTGGTTGAAATGAAAAGTGCTATTGAAAAAATAAAAGAACAAGTGCAGAATATAGAATAGTCATTGTGTATGCTGTTTACAGTACGTCTCTTTCGGCGAGACTAGAGACGTTTATAATACAGGGGGACGTTAGAAGATGACCATAAAGTTGATCAATATCGGATTTGGAAACATCATTTCAGCGAATCGGATGATTTCGATCGTCAGTCCGGAATCAGCACCGATTAAACGAATGATACAAGACGCAAGAGATCGAGGCATGCTCATAGATGCTACATACGGAAGAAGAACCCGTGCTGTTGTCATTATGGACAGTGACCATGTCATCTTATCTGCCGTTCAGCCTGAGACTGTCGCGCAAAGACTTTCTGTAAAAGAAGAAATCATAGATGAAGGGCAGGGGTAATACGCCATTATGAAAGAAAGAGGACTTTTAATCGTTCTCTCTGGACCTTCGGGAGTTGGAAAAGGAACGGTCAGACAAGCCATTTTCTCCCAGGAAGATACGAAATTTGAATACTCAATTTCTGTGACAACACGTAAACCGCGTGAAGGTGAAAGAAATGGTGTCGATTATTTCTTTAAATCCAGGGAAGAATTTGAACATATGATTGAAAACAAAAAGCTGTTAGAATGGGCAGAGTATGTCGGGAATTACTACGGCACGCCTGTTGACTATGTAGAACAGACATTAAGCGAAGGAAAAGATGTTTTCCTTGAAATCGAAGTGCAAGGTGCACTTCAAGTAAGAGAAGCATTCCCAGAAGGTCTTTTTATTTTCCTTGCACCGCCTAGTCTTTCAGAACTTCAGAACCGCATCATTACACGTGGTACAGAGTCTGAGGAGCTCATTCGAAATCGAATGGCTGCTGCAAAAGAAGAGATTGAAATGATGGATGCTTACGACTATGTCGTGGAAAACGATGATGTCGAGCTTGCTTGTGAAAGAATCAAAGCGATCGTCCTTGCAGAACACCTGCGCAGAGACAGAGTCGCACCAAGATATAAAAAAATGCTGGGGGTAGAATAAACTATGTTAGATCCTTCAATTGACTCATTGATGAACAAACTTGATTCAAAATACACACTTGTGACAGTGTCTGCACGTCGTGCACGTGAAATGCAGATCCACCAAGATCAGCAAATCGAAAATACGAAATCTTACAAATTTGTAGGTAAAGCACTTGAAGAAATTGATGCCGGTCTTTTGACATTTGAAAAAGAGGATCAAGAATAACACATCGCTTCTGCTATGCAGATACGATACGTTCAAAAAAGTCAAAACTATGATTGGTTTTGACTTTTTTGAATTGTAGACGAATTTGTGAAAAAGGCCGTTAAGGGGGACAAACAAATGTTACAGTCAAAAAATATTTTGCTCGGCGTCAGCGGAGGAATCGCCGTATATAAAGCAGCTGCACTTACTAGTAAACTCGTACAAGCAGGCGCAAATGTAAGAGTGATTATGACAGAATCTGCCCGTGAGTTTGTGTCTCCGCTTACCTTCCAAGCTCTGTCTCGACATGAGGTGTATGTGGATACATTTAAAGAAAACAATCCAAAAGTCATTGCGCATATTGACGTAGCTGACTGGGCCGATCTCATCCTTGTTGCCCCTGCAACAGCACATACGATTGGTAAAATGGCGGCAGGGCTTGCAGATGATATGCTCACGACGACCTTACTTGCTTCAACTGCTCCTGTATGGATCGCACCAGCTATGAATGTGCATATGTATGATCACCCGGCTGTAAAGCGGAACATTCGCACATTATATGAGGACGGCTACCAGTTTATTGAACCGAGTGAAGGTTATTTAGCCTGTGGCTATATTGGAAAAGGGCGATTAGAGGAACCTGAAAAAATAGTTGAGCACATCCGTGCTTTTTTCGAAGAGCCAAAAAACTTACCGCTTTCAGGTAAAAAAGTCGTGGTGACAGCAGGTCCTACACGAGAAGTCATCGATCCTGTGCGTTTCTTTACAAATCGATCGTCTGGAAAAATGGGCTATGCGATTGCAGAGGCTGCGCAGCAAATGGGGGCTGATGTCACGCTTATTTCAGGACCTGTTTCTTTAACGGCACCTAATCATGTACATGTGGTGCACGTTGAATCGGCAGAGGACATGTATCAAGCCGCATTAGCTGTGTACGAGGAAGCGGACCTTGTCATTAAATCAGCAGCAGTCGCCGACTATACCCCTGTGACCTCATATCCTCATAAAATGAAAAAACAGGACGGCGCCTTAGAGATTGAATTCACCCGGACAAAAGATATTTTAAAAGAGCTGGGGAAAAGAAAAGAGCATCAAGTGCTTGTCGGTTTTGCAGCTGAAACGCAGGATGTAAAATATTATGCGAAAAAGAAAATCGAATCCAAGCATTTAGATATGATTGTGGCCAACAATGTCACAAAAGAAGGTGCAGGCTTTGGCACAGACACAAATGTAGCAGCAATCATCAAAGCAGATGGTACAACAACAGAACTGCCGATGATGAGCAAAAAAGACCTCGCTTTTGAAATCTTAAAGGAGGCAAAACAGCTGTTGCCAAAAGAGCGTGATCGCGCATGATTGCTGAAGTCATCGTAGATGTCACAACGAAAGCCATTGACCGGCCATTCGATTACCGTGTACCAGATCGATTCAAAGATCTCGTCAAAGCGGGAATGAGGGTGGTCGTTCCCTTTGGCCCTAGGAAGATTCAAGGGTTTGTGACAAAAGTCAAAGAAGAAACAGACGTAAAAACAGGAAGCATAAAGGACATTGTCGATTTATTTGATTTATCACCTGTTCTGACAGATGAGCTATTGGAGCTTTCCCACTGGCTGACGGAAAAAACATTGTCCTATCACATTACGGCACTTCAATCGATGCTGCCTGCAGCCATGAAGGCGAAGTATGAAAAAGAAATTCAAGTGCTGTCAGATGAAGAACTTCCGCAGTCATTGAAAGAGCTTTTCGGTCAGCGAGATAGCATTCTTTACGCTGACATCCCAGCCGAACAACTAAAACAGATTCAAAAGCATGTCCAAAAAGGTCATCTAGAGGTAAGGTATCACGTTTCCCAAAAATCTGGAAAGAAAAAAGTGCGCACGCTCCAATTAGCTGCATCAAAAGATAAGCTTGAAGAAAAACAGCAGCAGCTGAAAAAAAATGCGGTGAAACAAAAGGCTCTGCTCTCCTTTTTGCTTCAAGCGAGTGAGACGACCTTTTTAGCGAAAGACTTGCAGCAGCAAACAGGCGCGAGTTCTCAAACGCTTAAAACCTTTATTCAAGAAGGGCTGCTAACAGAAAGCTATGAAGAGGTCTACCGGGATCCTTATCGTGACCGGGCATTTACACCTTCTGCTTCACTTGACCTTATGCCAGAACAAGCAGAAGCGGCAAAACATATACATCAAGCAGTCAGTGATGACCGGCATGAAACCTTTCTGCTGCACGGGGTGACAGGAAGCGGTAAAACGGAAATATACTTGCAGACGATTGATCATGCCCTACAAAAAGGAAAAGAAGCGATCGTCCTCGTTCCAGAAATCTCGTTAACCCCTCAAATGGTTCAGCGGTTTAAAGAACGATTCGGTTCAAATGTGGCTGTACTTCATAGCGGATTATCGACAGGGGAAAAATATGATGAATGGCGGAAAATCCACCGCAAGGAAGTCAAACTTGTCGTGGGCGCGAGATCGGCTGTTTTCGCACCATTTGAAAATCTAGGCATGATTATCATAGATGAAGAGCATGAATCTTCTTATAAACAAGAGGAAATGCCTCGTTATCATGCCAAGGACGTCGCCATTGAACGAGCCAAAAGGCATCGATGCCCAGTTGTTTTAGGTAGTGCAACTCCTTCACTTGAAACCTACGCGCGTGCCAAAAAAGGCGTGTTTACATTGCTGACGCTCAAAAACCGAGTCAACCAGCAGCAGCTGCCGCACGTTTCGTTAATTGATATGAGAGAAGAATTGAGAAATGGCAACAGGTCCATGTTTTCAGAAGAATTAATGCTCAGATTAAAGGAAGTGCTTGAAAGAAAAGAACAAGCCGTCTTATTTCTGAATAAAAGGGGCTATTCATCCTTTGTGATGTGCCGTGATTGCGGATATGTGGAGCAATGTCCTCATTGCGAAATTTCTCTCACCTATCACCGCTATCAAAAACGGCTGAAATGCCATTATTGCGGTCACGAGGCACCGGTGCCAGCTGAATGTCCAGAATGCCATAGTGAGCATATTCGCTATTTTGGTACGGGTACGCAGCGTGTAGAAGAAGAACTGACAAAAGTACTGCCAGAGGCAAGAGTCATCCGAATGGATGTGGATACAACATCTCGTAAAGGTGCTCACGAAAAACTCCTCACATCTTTTGGCAATAAAGAAGCAGATATTTTGCTTGGGACGCAGATGATTGCAAAAGGGCTAGATTTCCCAGATGTCACACTTGTTGGTGTTCTAAGTGCGGATACGTCTCTTCATATCCCTGATTTCCGTTCAAGTGAAAAAACATTTCAGCTTCTCACGCAGGTCAGCGGCAGGGCAGGACGACATGAAAAAGCGGGCTCTGTGATCATTCAATCGTATACGCCTTCTCACTATAGTATTGAATTAACGAAGCAGCATGACTACGAAGCCTTTTATGAACAGGAGATGCTGCATCGCCGCCACCAGTCCTATCCGCCGTATTACTTTTTGGCAATGGTGACAGTATCACATGAGGAAGTGACGAAGGCAGCACATGTCACGGATCAAATTGTTCAGTTCCTAAAAATGAACTGTGCACCGAATACAAGAATTCTTGGTCCGGCTGCATCACCAATCGCTAAGATCAAAGATAGATATCGATATCAATGCGTGATAAAATACAAAAGGGAAAATGAACTGGCAAGTTTACTACGGAAAATACAAGATCATTATCAAAAGGAAATGGAACAAAAACAATTGATGATTTCAATAGATATGAATCCATATATGATGATGTAAAACGGAGGGCTTTAAGTGGCAGTAAAACCAATAGTCATGCATCCGGCAGAAGTACTTGAACAAAAGGCAGAGCCTGTCGATACGTTCGATAAAAAGCTCAAAAAACTGCTTGATGATATGTATGATACAATGCTTGAGCTAGATGGAGTCGGACTAGCAGCACCACAAATTGGCATTTCACAAAGAATTGCTGTTGTCGATATCGGAGAAGAACCTGGCAGAATTGATTTAGTGAATCCTGAGGTTCTTGAAATAAAAGGAAGTCAAACAGATATTGAAGGCTGCCTGAGCTTTCCATCTTTATACGGCACAGTAGAAAGACCGAGCTATGTGAAGGTAAAAGCCTTTGATAAGAAAGGCAAACCATTTACAATAGAAGCAGAAGGATTTTTAGCAAGAGCCTTATTGCACGAAATTGATCATTTAGACGGCATATTATTTACGTCGAAAATCATTCAAACCTATACAGAAAAAGAACTTGCGGAAATGGAAGGGTGAAGAAAATGGCACGTATTGTATTTATGGGAACCCCTGATTTCTCAGTACCTGTGCTGCAAACACTCATAACAGAAGGATACGAAGTTGTTGGGGTCGTCACGCAGCCAGATCGCCCGAAAGGCAGAAAACGAGTACTCACGCCGCCTCCTGTGAAAGTGGAAGCCTTAAAGCATGGCATTACGGTCTTGCAGCCTGAAAAGGTGCGCCTTGATGAAGAAATTGATAAAGTGCTTGCCTTAAAGCCGGATTTAATTGTCACGGCGGCATTTGGACAAATTTTGCCAAAACGATTACTAGATGAACCTCAGTTTGGCTGTATCAATGTACATGCCTCACTGCTGCCAGAACTAAGAGGGGGCGCGCCGATCCATTATGCGATCCTTCAAGGCAAAAAGAAAACAGGCGTCACAATCATGTACATGGTGGAACGACTTGATGCAGGGGACATGATCAGTAAAGTAGAAGTAGAAATTGACGAATTAGACAATGTCGGAACATTGCATGACAAATTAAGTGTTGCAGGCGCCGCACTATTGAAAGATACTGTGCCGAATGTTCTGAACGGATCTATTTCTCCAATTCCGCAAAATGAAGAAGCGGCAACGTACGCACCTAATATTAAGCGGGAGCAAGAAAGAATAGATTGGGCAAAAACTGGTGAAGAGCTTTACAACCAAGTTCGCGGCTTAAATCCGTGGCCAGTTGCCTATACTGAATGGAACGGGGCTCATCTAAAAGTATGGGAAGCGAAAAAAGTTCCACTCGAAGCGCAAGAAGAACCTGGGAAAGTGATTGAGCTTCAAAAAGAAGGTCCAGTCATTGGAACTGGGAATAAACAAGGTCTTTTATTAACAGGTGTACAGCCAGCTGGTAAGAAAAAGATGAGCGGCGAAGACTTCCTAAGAGGCGCAAATATCGAAATGGGACAGAAATTAGGGTTAATGAATGAAGAAAAGTAATGTGAGAGAATTAGCGCTGGACGCTTTAATCAAACTCGAACAAAATCAAGCTTACAGTAATTTACTTTTGCAGTCAGTCATGAAAGACAAAGACTTGGCAGATCAGGACAAACCGCTCTTAACAGAGCTTGTGTACGGTACACTGCAAAACAAGCTGGCATTAGATTATATGCTGGCACCATTTGTGAAAAAACCGCAAAAGGTGGCTCCGTGGGTCATGCAACTTTTGCGGATGTCCCTTTATCAAATGGTGTACCTTGAAAAGATTCCACATCGTGCAGCCATCCATGAAGCAGTTGAGCTAACGAAAAAGAGAGGGCACAAGGGTATATCTTCACTTGTGAACGGCGTTCTTCGATCCGTGCAAAGAGAAGGCGTTCCGGCTTTTGATGACATCAAAGATCCAGTCAAGCGGCTTTCGATTGAGACAAGCCACCCATTATGGCTCGTGCAGGAATGGGTTCAGTCGTACGGATTTGAAGCGGCAGAAAGCATGTGCCGCATTCATTTAGTACCGCCAAAGCAAACCCTTCGTGTCAATCGAATGAAAATCGGCCGCGCAGCACTGCAGCAAGAACTGCTGGATGCCGGAATTGAAACGGAGCTTGGCGACTTATCAGAAGATGCACTTAAGCTGATGAAAGGGTCCATCGTTTCAACCCCTTCTTTTCAAGAAGGCTATGTGACCATTCAAGATGAAAGCTCAATGCTTGTCGCAAGAGCACTAGACCCTCAGCCGGGAGAAGCTGTGCTTGACGCCTGTGCGGCTCCAGGCGGAAAATCAACACATATCGCAGAGCGTATGAACGACAAAGGACAAATTGTTTCACTTGATTTGCACGAACATAAAGTGAAACTCATCAAACAAGCAGCAAAACGTCTGAACCTTACTCAAATTGAGGCAAAAGCGCTTGATGCAAGGAAAGCAAAGGGCGATTACAGCGAAGCTTCATTTGACCGGATTCTGATTGATGCGCCGTGTTCTGGATTTGGCGTCATTAGACGAAAACCAGATATGAAATATACAAAGTCTAAAGAAGACTCAGCAAGGCTTGCTGCAATTCAGCAGGCAATCTTAAAAGAAACAGCTCCGCTTTTAAAGCCTGGCGGAACCCTTGTATATAGTACATGTACAATGGACCCAACAGAAAATCAACAAGTGATCCATGCGTTTTTACAAGAACACCAAGACTTCGAACCCGATCTATCTCTTAATGAACGGCTGCCTGAGCAGGTTGCTCCGTTTGTTCAAAACGGAAGTGTGCAAATTCTTCCTCATTATTTCGGAACAGATGGTTTCTTTATTTGCAGCATGAGAAAGAAGGGATAAAAAATGACAGAACAAAAAGTAAGAAAAGAACTGAAAACAGATATGCCGTCGATCTATTCATTTGAGCTTCACGAAATGAAAGAATGGTTAAAAGAACAAGACGAAAAACCTTTCCGCGCAGCGCAAATTTTTGAGTGGCTTTATGAGAAACGTGTGACATCCTTTGATGAAATGTCTAACCTCTCCAAAGATTTAAGAGAAAAATTAAAAGATCAATTTACAATCACAACATTAAAAACCGTGATCAAACAAACGTCTCAAGACGGAACGATCAAGTTTTTATTTGAACTGCATGATGGTTATACAATTGAAACAGTGCTTATGCGTCATGAATATGGAAACTCTGTCTGCGTGACAACACAGGTTGGCTGTAGAATCGGCTGTACATTCTGTGCATCTACACTTGGCGGTTTAAAACGAAACCTTGAAGCCGGAGAAATCGTTGCACAAGTATTGAAAGTACAGCAGGCACTTGACGAAACAGACGAGAGAGTCAGCTCTGTTGTCATCATGGGAATTGGCGAACCGTTTGATAACTTTGAAGAAATGCTTGCTTTCCTTAAAATCATCAACCATGATCATGGCTTAAATATTGGTGCACGCCATATTACGGTTTCGACAAGCGGAATCATTCCAAAGATCTATCAATTCGCTGATGAGCAAATGCAAATCAACTTTGCTGTGTCATTGCACGCACCGAACACAGAGATCAGAAGCCGCCTAATGCCGATCAATAAGGCATATAAGCTGCCAAAATTAATGGAAGCCATCGAATACTACATTCAAAAGACGGGTAGACGTGTCAGCTTTGAATACGGCCTGTTTGGCGGAGTAAATGACCAAGTTCACCATGCAGAAGAACTTGCAGACCTATTAAAAGGAATCAAGTGCCACGTGAATCTCATTCCGGTGAACTATGTACCAGAGAGAGATTATGTGAGAACACCTAGAGAACAAATCTTCCTATTTGAAAAAACGCTAAAAGAACGAGGCGTAAACGTAACGATTAGACGAGAGCAAGGCCATGACATTGATGCTGCTTGCGGTCAGCTAAGAGCGAAGGAGCGTCAGGAAGAGACGAGGTGACGAATGTTGATAAGGGCAGCCTTTCTTACTGATACAGGAAAAGTCCGTCAGCATAATGAAGATGATGCAGGTATTTTTGAAGCAAAAGAAGATTCACTTCTCGCTGTTGTAGCAGACGGCATGGGAGGTCATCTTGCTGGTGATGTCGCCAGCAAGATGGCAGTCTCTTCTTTAAAAGAATACTGGGAAGAAACATCTTCAATTCCAGAAAAGCCAGCCGATCAAGAAAGCTGGTTAATCTCAAAAATCAGTGACATTAATGACCAAGTTTATGAACATGCGCAAAACAATGAGGAGTGCCAAGGAATGGGGACGACTATTGTATGCGCGCTCGTTCATTTGCAAACGGTCACAATTGCGCATATTGGAGACAGCCGCTGCTACCTGCTAAGAGAAGGAGCGCTGACCCAATTAACAGAAGATCATTCACTCGTGAATGAGCTTGTGAAAACAGGTGAAATTTCAAAAGCGGATGCAGAATATCATCCAAGAAAAAATGTGCTCACGAAAGCATTAGGAACAGATAAACGTGTTCAAATTGATGCACGCACTTTTGAAGTGGACCCAGGAGATCAAATCCTGCTTTGCTCAGATGGTCTATCGAATAAAGTAGAAGAAGAGAATTTGACTCATATATTAACGCAAACGACCGCGCCAGAGGAAAAAGTAACAGAGTTAATACAAACAGCGAATGACAACGGCGGTGAAGATAACATTACAGCAGTACTGTTAGAAATCTCCTCCCAGCCAGAGGAGGGTGACAGCAAGTGTTGATCGGAAAAAGGATCAGCGGCCGTTATCAGATTCTTCGCGTCATAGGCGGAGGCGGAATGGCCAACGTCTATTTGGCGGAAGATATGATTTTAGATCGCGAAGTAGCGATTAAAATTTTGCGGTTTGACTTTGCGAGCGATGATGATTTTATTAGACGTTTCCGGCGGGAAGCGCAGTCAGCTGCAAGCTTAGATCATTCGAATATTGTCAGCATCTACGATGTTGGGGAAGAAGATGACATTTATTATATTGTCATGGAATATGTCGAAGGGATGACGCTGAAAGAATACATACACGCCAATGGCCCGCTTCATCCGAAAGAAGCCGTTCGCATCATGGAGCAAGTCGTTGCGGCGATGGAAGAAGCCCATGCGAAACAGCTCGTCCACCGAGACATTAAGCCTCACAATATATTAATAGACAATATGGGGAACATCAAAGTCACTGATTTTGGGATTGCCATGGCACTCAGCTCAGCGACCATTACCCATACAAATTCTGTCCTAGGCTCCGTGCACTACTTGTCTCCAGAACAAGCACGCGGGGGTCTTGCAACGAAAAAATCAGACATCTATTCACTTGGGATTGTGCTCTATGAACTCATCTCAGGACGCATGCCATTTGAAGGAGAATCGGCTGTCAGTGTTGCACTGAAGCATTTGCAATCAGAGCCACCATCTGTGAGAAGATGGAATCCTTCTGTTCCACAAAGCGTGGAAAACATCATTTTAAAGGCGATGGCCAAAGATCCATTTTATCGATATGAAGATGCATCTGAAATGCAAAAAGACTTAAAAACCGCTTTCGATCCAGCCAGATTAAAAGAAAAACGCTTTGTTATTGAAGAAGACCATGAAGCAACGAAAGCGATCCCAATCATTCAAGATCATCAAATCGATCAAGACAATGAAAAAACAGCCGTCCATCCGGCTCAAAAACCGAAGAAAAAAGAGAAACAAAAGCCGAAAAAGAAACGAAAAAAATGGCCATGGATTGTGGCATCCATCTTATTTATATTGACTGCTGCGTCAATTTTAGCCATCACTGTGTTTCCAGGGCTGCTTTTTCCAAAAGATGTGGAAGTCACAGATGTATCTGGCATGACGGTTGAAAAAGCAGAAGATACCTTAAAGAAAGCTGGGTTTACCGTCGCTTCGGAGTCAATAGAGATCGCTGATGAGAAAATTGAAAAAGGTCTCGTCGTCAAAACAGACCCGAAAATCGGCACAAAGGTCAAAGAAGGAACAGAGATTCAGCTTTACGAAAGTACTGGCAAGGAAAAGACCGAATTACCTGATGTTACAGGCGAAAAGGTCGATAAAGCAAAAGAAATATTAGAGAAAAAAGGATTTAAACAGGTCGTTGTGGAGGAAGTGAATGATAATGACACCGAGTCTGGGATTGTCATGGAACAGAGTCCTTCCGCGAATACTGAGCTTGTAGCAGCAGATGAAGAAGTCACGTTGACTGTCAGCATAGGTCCTGCCGATATTACATTACGTGATTTAACGACGTATAGTAAGCAAGCGGCATCGAATTATTTAGAGGATAACGGCTTAAAGCTCGATGAAAAAGAAGCGCATTCTGACGATGTGCCAAAAGGCGAGGTCATGAAGCAGGAACCAGGAGCAGGAACGGCTGTTAAACCAGGTGATACGGTCAAGATTACATTCTCTCTTGGACCGAAGGAAAAACCAGCTAAAACGGTAACTGAAAAGATTGAGATCCCTTATGAACCAGAAGCGGAAGGGCAGGAGATGAATGTCCAAATTTCCATTGATGATGCGGAGCATAGCATCTCTGATTCATACGAAAGCTTTAAAATCACTGCGCCGACTGAACGGACCATTAAATTTAAGATTGAACCAGGTCAAAAAGGATATTATCAAGTGACGGTTGATGATAAAGTCGTCAGCTCGAAAACGATCGAATACCCTGATGATGAATAAAGGAGGGACTTTATGCCTGAGGGCAAAATTATTAAAGCATTAAGCGGATTCTACTATGTGCTGGATGAGTCGCAAGAGAGTGGAAAAGTAGTTCAGTGCAGAGCGAGAGGCATCTTTCGAAAAAACAAAATTACACCTCTTGTTGGCGATTACGTCGTGTATCAAGCAGACAATGATAAAGAAGGCTACTTATTAGAAGTAAAAGAACGGACAAACGAACTTGTTCGTCCGCCTATTAGTAACGTTGATCAAGCGGTACTTGTTTTCTCAGCGGCAGAACCAGCCTTTAGCACCTCACTTTTAGACAGATTTTTAGTGCTTGTAGAAGCGAATCATATTGAGCCGATTATCTGCATCACAAAAATGGACTTATTGAAAACAGACGAAGAGCGTGAAACCATCAAGGCATATGCAGACGACTATCGGCAAATTGGTTATGAGGTTCATTTAACCTCTACGATTGAAGGAGATGGCATTGAGAAGCTGACCCCGCATTTTCACAATAAAATCACGGTATTTGCCGGTCAGTCTGGTGTAGGCAAGTCCTCCCTTTTAAATGCGATGAGTCCTGAATTGGCGCTGAAAACAGATGATATCTCATCCCATCTCGGACGAGGAAAGCATACGACAAGACATGTCGAACTCATTCGAACAGCAGACGGGCTCATTGCAGATACTCCGGGCTTTAGCTCGCTCGAATTTACTGGCATCGAAGCAGAAGATCTAGGTCTATACTTTTTAGATATTAGAGACCGGAGTGCAGATTGCAAATTTCGAGGCTGCCTGCATGTGAAAGAGCCTGGCTGTGCGATAAAAGATGCGGTCGAGCATGATCAAATCAAAGAATATCGCTATCAGCATTATTTAGAGTTTTTAACTGAAATCAAAGACAGAAAGCCGAGGTACTAAATCATGGTTTATATTGCCCCTTCCATTTTATCAGCAGATTTTGCCAATTTGGAGAAAGATATCCGTGATGTGGAACAAGGCGGTGCAGACTACATTCACATCGATGTCATGGACGGTCATTTTGTTCCGAATATGACATTTGGGCCAAATGTCGTTGAAGCGATCAGACCACATACGCGTCTTCCGCTTGATGTTCACTTAATGATTGAGCAGCCAGATCGGTATATTCCTGCATTCGCAAAAGCAGGCGCTGATATTATCTCTGTTCATGTGGAAGCTTGTCCGCACTTACACCGAACAATACAACATATGAAAGAACAAGGTGTAAAAGCAGGGGTCGTCTTGAATCCGCACACACCTGTTTCTCACATTGAGCATATATTAGAAGATGTGGACCTTGTGTTATTCATGACAGTGAACCCTGGTTTTGGGGGACAGGCATTTATTCCATCTGTCCTCACGAAGGTAAAAGAAGTAAAAGCACTGAGTGAACAAAAGGGCTTAACCGATTTACTAATAGAAATAGACGGCGGTGTCAATGTAGAGACTGCAAAGAGTTGCAAAGAAGCAGGCGCTAATTTACTAGTAGCGGGCTCTGCGGTATATGGTAAAGAAAACCGCGCAGCAGCGATCCAGGCAATTCGAGAAGCGTAAAGGAAGGAACCAAAGTCATTGTGATCTTTGGTTCTTTTTACATGGAGAGGAGCGTGTATCATGCACATACATATCGTAGCCGGCGGTCCTTTTGAATACATCCCGCCACTTGAACGTGAAGCATCACAGGAGGATGTTCTCTGGATTGGCGTAGACCGTGGAACCCTCTTCTTACTAGAGCACGGTATTACCCCTGCCAAAGCCTTTGGTGATTTTGACAGTGTGACAGAAAAAGAGCTTCGGGAGCTGAAAGAGAAATTGCCTGCTCTGAATGTATTTCAAGCTGAAAAGGATGAAACCGATTTAGAGCTTGCACTGAACTGGGCGCTAAGTCAGCACCCAGCACATATTTACATCTATGGTATTACAGGAGGAAGGGCGGATCATTTTCTAGGAAATATCCATCTTCTTTACAAAGGGATTCAGCACAAGCAGAATATCACCCTTGTAGACAAACAAAATATCATTCAAATGTTTGAACCTGGTACATACGAAATAAAAGAAGATCAGGATAAAAAATATGTATCGTTTTTACCCTTTGGAACACCGGTTGAAAAGCTGACGTTAAAAGGTTTCAAATATCCTCTGAAAAATTGTCATATTGAGCCTGGTTCCACACTATGTATTAGTAACGAACTCATCCACTCAAATGGTACTTTTTCTTTTCATGAAGGCATATTAATAATGGTAAGAAGCAAAGATTGACCAACCTATCAATGTGGATGGCTGATTAAGCTCAATTGTGCTGCAAGCGGTACTTTTAGGAGGGGGACAAAATGAAATTTTATACAATCAAACTGCCTAGATTTCTTGGCGGCATTGTCCGTGCGATGCTTGGTTCATTTAAGAAAGATTAATGAGTAATCTCCTTTATTTCCACATAAAAACGCCTGCTACAAGTTATTGTAGCAGGCGTTTACTCTTGCTTATACACGCTCAACTTTACCAGATTTCAAAGCTCGAGCTGATACATATACTCTTTTAGGCTTACCGTCCACTAGAATACGAACTTTTTGAAGGTTCGCGCCCCATGTACGTTTTGTAGAGTTCATTGCGTGAGAACGATTGTTCCCAGCTTTTGTTTTTCTGCCTGTAATAACGCATTTACGTGCCATTTGTTTCCCTCCTAACTGCGAAAACATCATCATATTCTTCATATACGTACTTAGAGATGCCTCAAGATACTTTAATAATTTACCACAGCTTCAAGGGGTTTGCAAGGATTGTTTACTCCTCTTTCAAGAAAAATACCTTGACATCTTGATAAAAAATCAAGGCTATAGTATAAGTAGGATTGGGTCGGATTGAATGATTTCTTTTAAAAAGAAGGGTCTTATAGTAAAATAGTGATAACTCAGGGCAATTTCTCAAAAAGGGGGAACCAATGTGTCCATTGAACTTAGAACGAAATACGGACAAATTGATATATCAAATGAAGTCATTGCAATGGTGGCAGGAGGCGCTGCGATCGATTGCTATGGTATTGTTGGGATGGCGTCCAAAAATCAAATCAAGGACGGCTTGACGGATATTCTCCGTAAAGAGAACTTCAGCCGGGGTGTTCTTGTGCGTCAAAAAGAAGACCGCATTCATATTGATATGTACATCATCGTCAGCTACGGTACAAAAATATCAGAAGTCGCACATAATGTTCAAACGAAAGTCAAATATACGATTTCTCACACAGTTGGACTTTCTGTTGATTCGGTCAACATTTATGTACAAGGAGTAAGAGTTACGAACCCGTAGTAAGGAGGAAATATATTGTCTATTAGAAATCTTGATGGCCGCTCATTTGCAAAAATGATTCTTGCAGGTGCTCACCATCTTTCTCAAAACGCACAAATTGTGGATGCGTTAAATGTTTTTCCAGTGCCAGACGGAGACACGGGGACAAATATGAATTTGTCAATGACTTCAGGGGCAAAAGCAGTTGAAGAAACAAATACCGATCATATTGGGAAGGTCGGCGTGGCCTTGTCAAAAGGGCTATTGATGGGCGCAAGAGGAAACTCAGGCGTCATCCTATCACAGCTCTTTAGAGGTTTCAGTAAAAATATAGAACAAAAAGAGACGATTGACGCCAAAGAATTTGCCCTTGCCTTGCAGGCCGGTGTTGATACAGCCTATAAAGCCGTGATGAAACCGATTGAAGGGACCATCTTAACGGTCGCAAAGGATGCAGCAAAGAAAGCGGTTGCTGTTTCAGCAACCGAAAATGACATTGACCGCGTTCTTGAGTTAACGATTGAGGAAGCGAGAGCATCACTTGATCGAACGCCAGATCTACTTCCTGTTTTAAAAGAAGTAGGCGTTGTCGATAGTGGAGGTAAGGGACTTCTCTGCGTATATGAAGGTTTCCTTGCTTCATTAAGAGGAGAGGACCTCCATCTGAAAGCGTCCTCTTTGCCAACGTTAAAAGAACTTGTCAGTGCAGAGCATCATAAAAGTGCACAAAGCCATATGAACACTGAAGATATTGAATTTGGTTATTGTACTGAATTTATGGTGAAATTTGAAGAAGAGAAACAGTCCTTTGATGAGAATGCCTTCAGAGAAGACTTAAGCGAATTCGGAGATTCACTTCTTGTGGTATCTGATGAAACGCTGGCGAAAGTTCATATTCATGCAGAGCAGCCTGGAGATGTCTTATCCTATGCACAGCGCTACGGCAGCCTGATCAATATGAAAATTGAAAACATGAGAGAGCAGCATAGCTCGATTGTGAACGAAGAAAAAGAACATGCGCCCGCTGCACCAAAGGCACCTGCTGCTGAAAAACAGCGCTTTGGAGTCGTCAGTGTCGCAATGGGAGAAGGAATTGCTGACTTGTTTAAAAGTATCGGAGCTTCCGTCGTCATTGAAGGCGGACAGACGATGAACCCAAGTACAGAAGACATTGTCACAGCAATTGAAAGCGTACATGCCGAAACCGTCTTTATCTTACCTAATAATTCTAATATTGTCATGGCAGCGAAACAGGCGGCAACTGTCTCGAGTCGTGAGGTTGTTGTCATTCCAACGAAGACCGTTCCTCAAGGAATGTCGGCACTTCTTTCTCTCAATGAAGCAGCTTCAAATGAAGACAACGAAGCGGCGATGCTAGAAGCGATTGACCACGTGAAAAGCGGCCAAATTACCTTTGCGGTGAGAGATACCCAAATTGATGGAATCGACATTGCCAAAGGAGATTATATGGGTCTCTTTAACGGAAAAATCACCTTAACTGCGAAAAATCAATTAGATGCAGCAAAAGAACTTTTGACCAAAATGGTGACAGAAGATGATGAGATTGTTACGATCATTAAAGGGGAAGATGCATCATCTGAAGAGATGGATGAGTTAGAAGCCTTTATTGAAGAAACATTTGAAGATATAGAAGTTGAAGTCCACGATGGAAAACAGCCGCTTTATTCATATATTTTGGCTGTCGAATAACGAAAGAAGGGCAAATAAAGCCCTTCTTCTTCTTTTGCAATTTTTTACTAACGATTCAACGGTGAAATGAGTTGCGGGAAACGATTGAATCCATTAGTCTAAAGAAAGAACCAAACCAATATGTGAGTGGTTATGAGAGGGGAAGACCTATGAAATTTAGAAGTGTGTTTGATATTATTGGACCCGTCATGATTGGTCCATCAAGTTCGCACACAGCGGGTGCGGCTCGAATAGGAAGAGTGGCTCGCAGCTTATTTGGAAGAGAACCGAAGCGAATTGTCGTTTCATTTTATGGCTCTTTTAAAGATACGTATAAAGGACATGGTACAGATGTCGCCATGATCGGCGGCGTTCTTGACTTTGATACATTTGATGAACGCATCAAAACAGCGATCGATATTGCAAAAAGCAAAGGGATCGACATTGAATTTAAAGAAGAAGATGCGGTACCAGCGCATCCGAATACAGCAAAAGTAGAGATATCAGATGCGAACGGAAGCCTTGAATTAATCGGGATTTCCATCGGCGGTGGTAAAATCGAAATTACTGAACTGAATGGCTTTGAGCTCAGACTTTCAGGAAATCATCCTGCCATTCTTGTGGTTCATAACGATCGCTACGGCACGATTGCGGCAGTCGCCAACGTGTTAGCGAAATTCGCCATCAACATCGGTCATATGGAAGTGGCGCGTAAAGATGTCGGGCAAGAGGCTCTGATGACCATCGAAGTGGATCAAAATATTGACCCAGCTGCCTTATCAGAACTTGAAACACTGCCAAACATTATTCAAGTCACACAAATTGCAGAGTAACAACAAGGAGGTTATGAATGATGTTTAAAAACGTCAAAGAACTCGTGCAGCTAACAGAAGAACGGAATACCTCCATTTCAGAAATCATGATTACGCAAGAAATGGAAGTAACAGGGAAATCACGTGAAGATATTTTCTCCCAGATGTACCGCAACCTAGAAGTGATGGAACAAGCCGTAGAAAACGGGCTAAAAGGTGTGAAATCATTATCCGGTTTAACAGGCGGAGATGCGGTCAAACTTCAAGCGTATATCGCATCAGGCAAAACATTGTCTGGTCATACGATATTAGATGCTGTTAGTAAGGCAGTGGCAACAAATGAAGTCAATGCCGCAATGGGGACGATCTGTGCAACGCCTACAGCAGGCTCAGCAGGTGTTGTGCCAGGTACGTTATTTGCAGTAAAACAAACATTAAAGCCAACAAAGGAACAAATGGTCAGATTCCTATTCACTTCTGGCGCATTTGGTTTTGTTGTGGCCAATAATGCGAGCATCTCTGGTGCAGCAGGCGGCTGTCAGGCTGAGGTAGGCTCAGCATCAGGGATGGCGGCAGCAGCCATTGTCGAAATGGCAGGCGGTACACCTCAGCAATCTGCTGAAGCAATGGCGATTACACTGAAAAATATGCTTGGACTTGTTTGTGACCCAGTAGCTGGACTTGTTGAGGTACCGTGCGTAAAACGAAACGCCATGGGTGCATCAAATGCGATGATCGCAGCAGATATGGCACTTGCCGGCATCACAAGCCGTATCCCATGTGATGAAGTCATTGATGCGATGTATAAAATCGGTCAAACCATGCCAACGGCACTTCGCGAAACAGCACAAGGCGGACTTGCTGCGACACCGACAGCAAGAGAGCTTGAAAAGAAGATTTTCGGAGGTGTGACCCCATCTCGTGATACAGAAACTGCAAGATAATGTCTCAGTCCTTAAGGGGATTGGAGAAGAAACCGAAAAAACACTCAATGAACTTGGAATTCACACAGTAGCCGATTTACTTGGCTACTTTCCTTATCGATATGACGACTATGAGCTTCGTAACTTAGAAGAAGTAAAGCATGACGAACGTGTCACAGTTGAAGGAAAAGTGCACAGTGAGCCCGTCCTCACCTATTATGGAAAAAAACGAAGCAGGCTGACATTCAGGCTGCTTGTCGGGCGTTTTCTCATCACAGCAATTTGCTTCAATCGTCCTTATTTAAAACGAAGCCTTGTGTTAGGTGATACGGTATCCGTCACTGGCAAATGGGATAAAAACCGTCAATCGATCATGGTGCAGGAATTTAAAAAAGGGACGCACGAGCAAGATGGCAGTATAGAGCCTGTTTATTCAGTAAAAGAAAATGTAACCGTGAAAATGATGAGGCGTTTTGTCAAACAAGCCTTGTCACTTTATGTAGATAAAGCTGAAGATCCACTGCCAAAGCAGCTTGTCTCTACCTATAAACTCATGTCCTATCAGGAAGCATTAAAAACCATTCACCTGCCAGAAACAAGAGACTCGCTCAAGCAAGCAAGACGCCGCTTTGTGTACGAGGAATTTCTTATTTTCCAGCTGAAGATGCAGGCCATCAGAAAGAAAGAACGAGAAAAAACATCGGGCATCCAGCATCCGTTTTCTAAAGACGCTGTTTTTGAGTTTGTTCACAGTCTGCCATTTCCGCTGACAAAGGCACAATCAAGAGTGCTTGATGAAATTATGTCTGATATGGCGTCCCCGTACCGGATGAACCGTCTGCTGCAAGGGGATGTAGGTTCAGGGAAAACTGCTGTTGCAGCTATTGCACTATATGCCGCTCATTTATCCGGCTATCAAGGTGCATTAATGGTTCCAACAGAGATTTTGGCAGAGCAGCATGCAGATTCCCTTTATCAGCTGTTTGAAAAATGGGGACTAAATATCGCTCTACTAACAAGCTCTGTGAAAGGAAAGCGCCGCAGAGAATTGCTAGAACGTCTAAAAGAGGGCGAGATTGATATATTAGTCGGAACGCATGCGCTCATCCAAGACGAAGTCGAATTTCAGCAGCTCGGTCTTGTGATCACAGATGAGCAGCACCGGTTTGGCGTCGAGCAAAGGAAAAAACTAAGAAGTAAAGGGCAGGACCCAGATGTCTTATTCATGACTGCCACACCTATTCCGCGCACACTTGCGATCACTGTTTTTGGAGAAATGGACGTTTCCGTCATTGATGAATTACCAGCCGGCAGAAAACAGATCGAAACGTATTGGGTCAAGCATGACATGCTTGATAGGATTCTTGCATTTGTAGATAAAGAGCTAAAAAAAGGAAGACAGGCATATATTATTTGTCCACTCATAGAAGAATCGGACAAGCTGGATGTCCAAAATGCGATTGATGTCCACAGCATGCTGACAGAGGCATACCGCGGTAAGTGGTCGATCGGCTTAATGCACGGGAAACTGGCGAGTGATGAAAAAGATCAGGTGATGAGAGACTTTACAGCAAATGAAGTACAAATCCTCGTTTCAACCACAGTCGTTGAAGTGGGTGTCAACGTGCCGAATGCGACCATCATGGTCATTTACGATGCAGACCGCTTCGGACTGTCTCAGCTTCATCAGCTCAGAGGCCGGGTTGGACGCGGAGAGCATCAATCATTTTGTGTTTTAATGGCGGATCCAAAATCGGAAACCGGGAAAGAGCGGATGAGGATTATGTCCGAAACAACCGACGGCTTTGAGCTGTCTGAAAAGGACTTAGAGCTAAGAGGACCCGGTGATTTCTTCGGTAAAAAACAAAGCGGAATGCCTGAATTTAAAGTAGCCGATATGGTTCATGACTACAGAGCACTGGAAACCGCTAGAAAAGATGCGGCAGAACTTGTGCAGTCAGATGCATTTTGGACAGATTCCGAATACAAAGAACTTCGGCAAACACTTGTAGACAGCGGGGTGCTGGGCGGAGATAAATTAAGCTGATCAAGCGCTGGAGGAATTTTCTTGTCTTTTTGAAACAAGGATTGATTTATCATCTATGAGATTATATACTACTATTAGTACCTAGTCATAAATGTACGGATGGTGTCTGCATATGAAACTAAATAAAAAAGAACGTCAAAAGCTTCTCCAGCAAACGATCAGCTCGACTCCGTTCATTACTGATGAAGAATTGGCAAGTAAATTCGGTGTAAGCATTCAAACGGTTCGTCTTGATCGTTTGGAACTGTCAATTCCTGAATTACGCGAAAGAATTAAGCATGTGGCCGAAAAGACATTAGAGGATGAAGTGAAGTCACTTCCGCTGGATGAAGTGATTGGAGAAATGATTGATGTAGAGCTTGATGACCAAGCCATTTCCATTTTAGAAGTGAGAAAAGAGCATGTATTTAGCCGAAACCAAATTGCCAGGGGACATCATCTCTTCGCCCAGGCAAATTCGCTTGCAGTAGCGGTCATTGACGATGAACTGGCTTTAACAGCAAAAGCGAATATTAAATTTACAAGGCAGGTTAAACAAGGCGAACGAGTTGTCTCAAAAGCCAAAGTAGCCTCGCATGATAAAGAAAAAGGCAGAACTGTAGTTGAAGTAAACAGCTATGTCGGTGAGGAAGTTGTCTTCTCAGGTGACTTCGTCATGTATCGCTCAAAACAAAAGTAAAAGGTGGCACGTAATATGAGAATTGCAGTCGATGCAATGGGGGGAGACCATGCCCCTAAAGCCATTATTGACGGTGTGCAAAAAAGCTTAACGGCATTTTCAGATATCGAGATTACACTTGTCGGCGATGAAAATAAAATCAAACCATACATAACAAATAACGAGCGCATCACGATTTTAGATGCAAAAGAAGTCATTGAACCGACAGATGAACCAGTGCGTGCAGTTAGACGTAAAAAGGATTCATCTATGGTGAAAATGGCGCAAGAAGTATCCGAAGGACGAGCAGATGCTTGTATTTCAGCAGGAAACACTGGCGCACTCATGACAGCAGGACTGTTTATCGTAGGAAGAATTGATGGCATCGATAGACCGGCACTTGCTCCAACACTGCCAACACTTGATGGCAGTGGGTTTTTATTACTAGATGTCGGCGCAAACGTTGATGCCAAACCAGAACACCTTGTGCAATATGCGATGATGGGTTCAATCTACGCAGAGCGTGTTTTTCCAAAGAGCAATCCGCGTGTAGGATTGTTAAATGTAGGAACAGAAGATAAAAAAGGCAACGATCTCACAAAAAAAACCTTTGAATTATTGAAAGCATCAAATTTGAATTTCGTAGGAAATGTGGAGTCTCGTGATTTACTAGAAGGTGTAGCTGATGTCGTTGTCACAGATGGTTTCACAGGAAATATCGCCCTGAAAACGATTGAAGGCACAGCTCTTTCTGTCTTTAAAATGCTGAAAGAAACATTAACATCCAGCTTCACAGCAAAAATAGCGGCTGGCATGATGAAGCCGAAATTGATGCAGATGAAGTCTAAAATGGATTACTCCGAATATGGCGGTGCCGCTTTATTTGGTTTAAAGGCACCTGTCATTAAAGCGCACGGTTCCTCTGATGAAAACGCCATTTTTCATGCCATTCGTCAGGCACGTGATATCGTAGAAAAAGACGTTTCAGCCATCATTCATCAAGAGGTCCAAAAAGAAACCACGAACGAGTCTTAATGGAGGTATAGCAGCATGACTAAAATTGCATTTTTATTCCCTGGCCAAGGCTCTCAAAAAATTGGCATGGGAAAAGATTTATTTGACCAAGAAGAAGTATCTAAAGCTGTATTTGAAGAAGCAGACAAGACCCTCGGTTTTGACTTATCTTCAATGATTTTTGAAGGAGATGCAGAAGAGCTGACGCTCACTTATAACGCGCAGCCAGCTCTTTTAACGACAAGTATCGCCATCTTAAAGAAATTTGAAGAGAGCGGAATCAAAGCAGATTACGCAGCAGGACATAGCCTTGGTGAATATACGGCCCTCGTTGCGGCAGGCGCACTTTCGTTTCAAGATGCTGTCTATGCAGTGAGAAAACGCGGCGAATTAATGAACGAAGCTGTTCCGGCAGGAGAAGGCGCTATGGCAGCGATCCTTGGCTTAGATCAAGCTGCGCTTTTAGAAGTGACAAAAGAAGTGACAGAGAGTGGTCATCTTGTAGAACTCGCTAACTTAAACTGTCCTGGTCAAATCGTGATCTCTGGTACAGCAAAAGGGGTCGAACTCGCTTCAGAGAAAGCGAAAGAAAAAGGCGCAAAACGTGCGATTGCCCTTGAAGTGAGTGGACCTTTCCATTCTGCCTTAATGAAACCAGCCGCTGAAAAATTCACAGATGTTCTGTCAAAGCTAAACATTACAGATGCCAAAACACCAGTGATCTCAAATGTCACAGCAGACATCGTTACATCTCGTGATGCTATTGAAACAAAGCTCATTGAACAATTGTATTCTCCTGTTCGATTTGAAGAAAGTGTAGAACGTCTGATTGATTTAGGCGTGACAACGTTTATTGAAATTGGCCCAGGCAAAGTGCTTTCAGGTCTTGTGAAAAAGGTCAATCGCCGCCTGACAACTATTTCAGTTTCAGATCAGGAAACAATTGAAGCAGCCATTGAAACATTGAAGGAGGATTCTTGATGCTTACAAATAAAACAGCCGTTGTAACAGGTGCATCACGCGGGATTGGCCGTTCTATTGCGATCGATTTAGCAAAGAATGGTGCAAATGTTGTCGTCAACTATTCTGGAAACGAAGCAAAAGCAAATGAAGTCGTAGACGAAATCAAAGCACTTGGCCAGCAGGCATTTGCCGTTAAAGCTGATGTTTCAAATGCTGAAGAAGTACAATCGCTCATGAAACAAGCGATTGACACATTTGGCTCAATTGACATTCTTGTCAATAATGCAGGGATCACAAAGGATAACCTGCTCATGAGAATGAAAGAAAATGAATGGGATGACGTCATTAACATAAACTTAAAAGGTGTCTTTAACTGTACAAAAGCCGTGACACGTCAAATGATGAAACAGCGCAGCGGAAGAATCATCAACTTGGCTTCAGTAGTTGGCGTATGTGGAAATCCTGGACAAGCAAACTATGTTGCAGCAAAAGCTGGTGTCATCGGATTAACGAAAACAACAGCAAAAGAGCTGGCAACTCGTCATATTACAGTCAATGCAGTAGCACCAGGCTTTATTTCTACAGATATGACAGACAAGCTTGATGAGAATGTACAAACTGAAATGCTTAAGCAGATCCCGCTTGCACGCTTTGGTGCACCTGAAGATATTAGCAACGTTGTTGTCTTTTTAGCTTCAGAAGGAGCAGGTTATATTACAGGCCAAACCATCCAAGTAGATGGCGGAATGGTCATGTCCTAAGAAATATCAAAATTTCATTAGGTTTTCTCTAGTTTTTTAAAAACGAATCAACTATAATACTTTGAGGGGAGGTGAAAGGCAATGGCAGACGTATTAGAGCGTGTATCAAAAATTATTGTAGACCGCCTTGGCGTTGATGAGGCTGACGTGAAAATGGAAGCTTCATTTAAAGAAGATTTAGGCGCTGATTCCCTTGATGTAGTTGAGCTAGTTATGGAACTTGAAGATGAGTTCGATATGGAAATTTCTGACGAAGATGCTGAAAAAATTGCAACAGTCGGTGACGCTGTGAACTACATAAATAGCCAGCAATAAGCGTAACAAAGTCCCGTCTGTTTTCATGACGGGACTTTCAAAATTTATGTTAGTTTCAACATATTCAGCTGATCAATTGTCAGCCTTTTTCAGATGCTAAGGAGCAATGTTTCCTTGCATGTAGAAAGAGAGACTCCATATAATCAGTATCCTTAAAGGCGATTAAGCCTACCTGGAGGTTGCTATGCCAAAACAATATAAAGACAAACAGAAACAGAGCAAAAAACTAGAGCAATTTAGAGAATTCCAGCAGCGTATTTCTGTACACTTTCAAAATGAAAAACTTCTATATCAAGCCTTTACGCATTCCTCTTATGTGAATGAACACCGGAAAAAGCCATACGAAGATAATGAAAGACTTGAATTTCTAGGAGATGCTGTTTTAGAATTGACCATCTCTCAATTCTTATTTGCGAAATACCCTGCGATGAGCGAGGGAGATTTAACAAAACTAAGAGCAGCGATCGTATGTGAACCGTCACTTGTGTCTCTGGCACATGAGCTGTCCTTCGGAGACCTTGTTCTTTTAGGAAAAGGCGAAGAAATGACAGGCGGGAGAAAACGCCCAGCGCTTTTAGCGGACGTATTCGAGGCGTTTATCGGGGCACTTTATTTAGATCAAGGGCTTGAGCCAGTGGAGCGATTCCTAGAAGCCTATGTTTATCCGAAAATTAATGATGGAGCGTTCTCGCATGTCATGGACTTTAAAAGCCAGCTGCAAGAATTCGTTCAGCGCGATGGAAAAGGTGTACTTGAATACCACATTCTGCATGAAAAAGGACCAGCACACAACCGGGAATTTGAAGCAAATGTCTCCCTTCGCGGAGAAGTGCTTGGAATTGGAAATGGCCGCAGTAAAAAAGAAGCAGAACAGCATGCTGCACAGGAAGCACTTGCTAAATTGCAGAAACATCATATGAACCAATAAAATCCCCCTCGTCATTCAGGGGGATTTCACTCTGTTTTCCATCATCTTTTTTCACTTCATATGGTAAGATAATAGTACTTTAAATACATAAGGAGGATCACTCTCATGTTCCTCAAACGTTTAGACGTGATAGGATTCAAATCTTTTGCACAGCGAGTGACCGTGGACTTTGTCAAAGGGGTCACCGCTGTTGTTGGACCAAACGGAAGCGGCAAAAGTAATATTACCGATGCCATCCGCTGGGTACTTGGAGAACAATCAGCGAAAAGCCTCCGCGGAGGAAAAATGGAAGACATCATTTTTGCAGGAAGCGACTCAAGAAAAAGAGTCAATCTAGCAGAAGTGACTTTAACGTTAGATAACGAAGATCACTTTTTACCGATCGATTTTCACGAAGTCAGTGTGACAAGAAGAGTCTATCGTTCAGGAGAAAGTGAATTTCTCATAAACAATCAATCTGTCCGCTTAAAAGATATTATTGAACTTTTCATGGATTCAGGTCTTGGAAAGGAAGCTTTTTCGATCATCAGCCAAGGAAAGGTAGAGGAAATTCTATCTAGTAAGGCAGAAGAGAGAAGAAGCATCTTTGAAGAAGCGGCTGGTGTTTTGAAATATAAAACAAGAAAGAAAAAAGCCGAGAATAAACTGTTTGAAACGCAGGACAACTTAAACCGAGTAGAAGATATTCTGCATGAACTAGAAGATCAAGTAGAACCATTAAGAATGCAGGCATCTATTGCAAAGGACTATTTGCAAAAAAAAGAAGAGCTTGAAAATGTCGAAATCGCCTTAACTGTCCATGACATCGAAGCACTTCATGAAAAATGGACAACACTTGGTGAAGCTGTCGAGCGGTTCAAACAAGATGAAATGAAGCAATCCACAGATATTCAAGCAAAAGAAGCTAAAATTGAAGAGTCAAGAGACCGCATTCAAGCACTTGACGAATCAATTAATGACCTGCAAGAAGTTCTTCTTTTCACAAGTGAGGAATTAGAAAAGCTTGAAGGTAAAAAAGAAGTACTAAAAGAACGGAAGAAAAATGCAGCCGCAAACCAAGGGCAGCTAGAAGAAACGCTCATTCGCTTAACTGAAAAGCAGGCGCAGCTAATCGAAAAGATTCAGCAGCAGAAAATCGCGCGGGACAGCCTTCAAAAAGAAGTGCAGCAGCTAAAAGATGAAGTGAAAACAAAGCAGCATCAACTGTCGCTTCATACTGAAGATGTGGAAGGTCAAATTGAACAGCTGAAAAGCGATTATTTTGATCTGCTCAATGAACAGGCTTCCATCCGCAACGAACGCAAATTATTAGAAGAACAGCAGCGCCAAGCGGCCATGCAGCTAGATCGGCTCACGCAAAACAACCAAAAACACATTGAAGAACGTGTGTCTGTCAAAGAGAAGAAAACAGAGGCTGAGCAGCAGCTTTCAGCCATAGAAGAAGACATTCTGGCTCAGGTCAAGCGTTTTAGAGAAGCGGAACAAAAGCTTGAGCAAATGAAACGTCAATACGAGAAAAAAGAAACGGCTCTTTACCAAGCCTATCAATATGTGCAGCAGGCAAAGTCAAAAAAAGAGATGCTAGAATCCATGCAGGAAGACTTCTCAGGCTTTTTCCAAGGAGTAAAAGAGGTCTTAAAGGCAAAAGAACGGTTAGGCGGTATTCACGGTGCCATTGCAGAGCTGATTCAAACAGATCAGCAGCATGAGACAGCGATTGAAATCGCGCTAGGCGCAGCAACGCAGCACGTCGTCACAGAAAACGAAGCCGCAGCGCGACAAGCAATTGCATACTTAAAGCAGCACTCCTTTGGACGAGCAACCTTCCTGCCAATGAATGTGATCAAAGAAAGAACCATTCAGCATAGAGACGTCCAAACAGCCGAGCAGCACGCTGCATTTATCGGTGTAGCAAGTCACCTTGTTTCCTTTGAAGAAAAGTATCAAAAGGTCATACAGAACTTGCTTGGAACGGTTCTGATCGTTAGAGACTTAAAAGGCGCCAATGAACTGGCAAAAATGCTTGGTCATCGTTATCGCATCGTGACCCTTGATGGAGATGTTGTGAACCCCGGCGGTTCAATGACTGGTGGCGGTGTAAAGAAAAAGAACAACTCCCTTCTTTCAAGAAACCGAGAGATCGAAACATTAACAAAGCAGCTTGTTAAAATGGAAGAAAAAACGACGATCCTTGAAAAGGAAACAAAAGAAACGAAGCAATTGATTGCAGCAAACGAAAGTCAATTAAACGAACTGCGTCAGCGGGGAGAAACGCTTCGAGAACAGCAGCAAGAGCTCAAAGGGAAGCTATACGAACTGCAAGTAGCAGAAAAAAATATTAATGCCCACCTTGAACTCTATGACCAAGAAAAAGAAGAATTGCAGCTGCGTTCTACTGAACTTACAGATAAGGACAAAAAGCAGGCAGCTCTTGAAGTTTCTATAGGGGAGAAATTGACCACCCTTGATCAAGAGATCAATACATTAACAAAGCGTAAGCAGACCCAAAGCTCAACGAAAGAAACCATTTCTGCCGAATTAACAGAGCTGAAAATCTCGCTTGCCAAAAAAGAGCAGTCCTTAGCGAATGAACAAGAAAAGCTTTCGAGCTTAATGGCCGAATTAGAAGAGGCTGAACAAACGCTGACGGAAACAAAAGAAGATCTGTCACTCTTAACAAGTGAAATGACATCTAGCTCAAGCGGAGCAGAACAGCTGGAAGAAGCGGCGAAAGAGAAGCTGGAAAATAAAAACAAAACAACCGCGCTCATTTCAGAGCGGCGCAAACAGCGTCTTGCTCTTTCTGAAACGTTAGAATTTGCTGAACGTGAACTGAAAGAACAAAAACGCCTTTACAAGCAGCTCACCACAAGCTTAAAAGATGAAGAAATTAAGCTTGGCCGTATGGAAGTTGAGCTCGACAACCTCATCGCTTATTTGAACGAAGAGTATGCTCTTTCGTTTGAAGGGGCAAAAGAGATGTATCATCTAACGTTATCGCCAGATGAAGCAAGAAAACGAGTGAAGCTGATCAAATTAGCCATTGAAGAGCTAGGAACAGTGAACTTAGGCAGCATTGATGAGTATGAACGAGTAAATGAACGCTACCTTTTCTTAACAGAACAGCGAAATGATCTGACAGAAGCGAAAAATACATTATTCCAAGTGATCGAAGAAATGGATCAAGAGATGACAAAGCGCTTCTCTGAAACATTCTCGCAAATTCGGGGGCATTTTGAATCAGTTTTCCAAGCATTATTTGGCGGCGGGAAAGCAGATCTTAAGCTGACAGATCCAAACGATTTACTAAACTCTGGCGTTGATATTGTCGCGCAGCCGCCAGGGAAAAAGCTGCAAAACTTAAGCCTTCTTTCAGGCGGTGAGAGAGCATTGACAGCGATCGCTTTACTATTCTCTATTTTAAAAGTCAGACCTGTTCCATTCTGCGTGTTAGATGAGGTAGAAGCGGCGCTTGATGAAGCCAATGTTTTCCGCTTTGCACAATATTTAAAAAAATACAGCGAAGAAACACAATTCATAGTCATTACGCACCGCAAAGGAACAATGGAAGAAGCAGATGTGCTCTACGGTGTTACGATGCAGGAGTCAGGTGTTTCTAAGCTTGTATCTGTCAAACTAGAAGAAACGAAAGAGCTTGTCCAGTAATTAAAGGAGGTTTTTGAACCAAATGAGCTTTTTTAAGAAATTAAAAGAAAAATTTACGCAGCAAACCGATTCAGTATCAGAAAAGTTTAAGGATGGACTTGAAAAAACGAGAAACTCCTTTCAAGGAAGAGTAAATGAACTCATTTCACGCTACCGTAAAGTTGATGAAGACTT
This sequence comes from Bacillus pumilus, assembly GCF_900186955.1. Lineage (NCBI taxonomy): Bacteria > Bacillati > Bacillota > Bacilli > Caryophanales > Bacillaceae > Bacillus > Bacillus pumilus. The sequence goes on from NZ_LT906438.1 coordinate 1,556,213, forward strand.
TTTTGAAGAATTAGAAGAAGTTCTGATCGGCGCGGATGTCGGTTTCACAACGGTGATGGAACTGATTGATGAGCTGAAAAAAGAAGTGAAACTAAGAAACATTCAAGACCCAAGTGAAGTACAATCGGTCATCTCTGAAAAACTGGTTGAAATCTACAATAGCGGAGAGGAACAAATCTCTGCGCTGAATATTGAAGACGGGCGATTAAATATCATTTTATTTGTCGGTGTCAATGGCGTTGGGAAAACAACGACGATCGGCAAACTTGCAAATAAGCTGAAAAATGATGGGAAATCCGTCATTTTGGCAGCAGGTGATACATTCCGTGCCGGTGCGATAGAGCAGCTTGAAGTATGGGGAGAGCGTTCAGGTGTCCCTGTTGTCAAACAGACGGCTGGCTCTGACCCAGCAGCGGTGATCTATGATGCCGTTCAATCAGCAAAAGCGAAAAATGCGGATGTCCTTATCTGTGATACAGCAGGAAGACTACAAAACAAAGTCAACTTGATGAAAGAACTGGAGAAGGTCAAGAGAGTCATTGAACGCGAGGTTCCAGATGCACCGCATGAAGTGCTGCTCGCTCTTGATGCAACAACGGGTCAAAATGCGATGGCACAAGCGAAAGAATTTTCTAAAGCGACGAATGTGACAGGAATTGCTTTAACAAAGCTTGACGGCACTGCAAAAGGCGGGATTGTCCTTGCAATTCGAAATGAGCTAAACATCCCCGTGAAGCTCGTCGGTTTAGGTGAAAAGGTAGACGATCTGCAAGAATTCGATGCAGAATCGTATGTGTATGGATTATTCTCAGACGTGATTGATCAAGAGGACTAACAAAAATGCCGGCAAAAATTGCTGGCATTTTTATTTATACGCCGCTTCATGCAGTGACAAGATAAAAACTTGACACACAGTAAAGAACCGTGTAAACTTAGTTGATGTAAAGGGAATGAACTTAACAAAGGGGAGAGAGCCCATGACGCTTGAAAAAACAACGAGAATGAACTACTTGTTTGACTTCTATCAATCGTTGTTAACCGCAAAGCAAAAGAGCTACATGTCGCTTTACTACCTAGACGATTTTTCCCTCGGTGAAATTGCGGATGAATATGAAGTATCAAGACAGGCTGTTTATGATAATATTAAACGGACTGAAGCGATGCTTGAACAATATGAAGAAAAGCTGCTCTTGTTTAAGAAATTTAAAGAGCGTAAAGAACTTCTCAAAAAAATGAGTGAGCTCGTAGCAGATTCCGCTCAGATGGAAGAAGCAGAAGCTTTAATTGAATCGCTTGAGAAATTAGATTAGGAGGCGGCACAGTATGGCATTTGAAGGATTAGCCGACCGACTGCAGCAGACGATTTCAAAAATCCGCGGCAAAGGAAAAGTGTCAGAACAAGATGTAAAAGAAATGATGCGCGAGGTACGCCTTGCCCTTCTTGAAGCTGACGTCAATTTTAAAGTAGTCAAAGACTTTGTGAAAAAAGTAAGTGAGCGGGCAGTTGGACAAGAGGTCATGAAAAGCCTTACCCCTGGACAACAGGTCATTAAAGTTGTAAAAGAAGAACTCACTGAATTAATGGGCGGAGAAGAGAGTAAAATCGCTGTAGCGAAAAAATCTCCGACCGTCATTATGATGGTTGGTCTTCAAGGGGCAGGTAAAACCACCACAACTGGGAAGCTTGCCAATTTACTTCGCAAAAAACATAATCGCCAGCCGATGATGGTGGCTGCAGATATTTACAGACCAGCAGCGATCCAGCAGCTTCAAACGCTGGGGAAACAGCTTGATATGCCTGTGTTTTCATTAGGTGATCAAGTCAGTCCTGTCGAGATTGCCAAACAGGCAATTGAAAAAGCGAAAGAAGAACACCATGATTATGTCATTTTAGATACAGCAGGACGCCTTCATATTGATGAAGAATTGATGGATGAACTTCAGAAAGTAAAAGAAGTAGCGAGTCCAGAAGAAATTTTCCTTGTTGTTGACTCTATGACAGGTCAAGATGCTGTTAATGTAGCGAAAAGCTTTAATGAACAGCTTGGTTTAACAGGTGTCGTTCTAACGAAACTAGACGGGGATACACGAGGCGGTGCAGCACTTTCCATTCGAGCTGTCACCAATACGCCGATTAAATTCGCCGCGCTAGGTGAAAAGCTTGACGCGATTGAACCATTCCACCCAGAACGGATGGCTTCAAGAATTCTTGGCATGGGAGATGTGCTTACACTGATTGAAAAAGCACAGGCAAACGTGGACCAAGATAAAGCGAAAGAGCTTGAACAAAAAATGCGGACCATGAGCTTTACACTCGATGATTTCCTCGAGCAGCTTGGCCAAGTTCGTAACATGGGTCCACTTGATGAATTGATCCAAATGATGCCGGGAGCCGGTAAAATGAAAGGGCTCAAAAACGTCCAAGTAGACGAAAAGCAGCTCAATCACATCGAAGCGATCATAAAATCAATGACGACCGAGGAAAAAGAACAGCCAGAGGTCATCAATGCAAGCCGAAGAAAACGGATTGCAAAAGGAAGCGGAACATCTGTACAGGAAGTCAATCGCCTTTTAAAGCAATTTGACGAAATGAAAAAGATGATGAAGCAAATGACCAACATGTCCAAAGGAAAGAAAAAAGGCTTTAAATTACCATTTATGTAATTGGTTATACATGATAAAACCGTTGTTAAGAAAAAACACTTTACAAACCCTTTTATCATTGTTAATATACTATCTTGTTGAAATATTTTCGGAGGTGCTAGTAAAATGGCAGTAAAAATTCGTTTAAAACGTATGGGATCAAAAAGATCTCCTTTCTATCGTATTGTAGTAGCAGATTCTCGTTCACCACGTGACGGTCGTTTCATCGAAACAGTTGGAACATACAATCCAGTGTTATCACCAGCTGAGGTGAAAATCAACGAAGAATTAGCTCTTAAATGGCTTCAAAATGGTGCGAAACCATCTGATACAGTTCGCAACCTTTTCTCAAGCCAAGGAATTCTTGAAAAATTTCATAATGCGAAAAACAGCAAATAATGAATGAGCTGTCCTTGGAAGAATTGATTGTATCCATCGTCGAGCCACTTGTTGATTTCCCTGAAGATATTCACGTATCTTCATTAGAAAAAGATGAGCAAGTGATTTACACACTGTCTGTCAATGCTGAAGATACCGGAAAGGTGATCGGAAAGCAGGGACGTACAGCGAAAGCGATACGAACAGTCATGTTTGCAGCAAGTGCAGAGTCTTCTAAGAAAGTTCAACTTGAGATTGCTGACTAAAAAGGGAGAGGGCTTAGGACCTCCCCTTTTTTTACACGTTTAAATCTATTTTTCGTTATAATGTAGAGGACAAATGCCTTCGGATAGGGGGACAAAAAGGAAGATGCAGATCATTCAACATGTCACCGTCATGCAAGTATTAACTGAAAGCAGTAAGGACAAACTGTTAACGACTTTTTTGGAGAAAAAAGAAAGACTAGAACGTGAATGCAATCAACTATATTTTCAACTGAAAAAACATGAAAAAGAACCACATCAGCAAGAAGCCATCCCTCAATTCCAAAAAGCCATCGATAAACGGCAGGAGAAAATCCAGCAAATTGACTTTCAAGTAGAGCAGCTGCATATTTTGCCGCTTGGAAGTGAAATGAAAGAGACAGAAGTGGATGCGCTGGTTGAAGTGAACATAGGTGATAAATGGGATGACAAGATGCAAGACAATGTCATCGTCGTGAAAGACGGCACCATTGTGGAAATACGTCAGGGGTGATTGAGAACATGGTACAAGAATGGTTGAATGTTGGAAAGATTGTCAATACACACGGAGTGCGCGGAGAAGTACGCGTCGTGTCAAAGACAGATTTCCCAGAAGAACGTTACAAAAAAGGAAGCGTCCTCTATATTTTTAAGCAAGGTCAAGGGGAGCCGCTAAAAGTCACTGTCGCATCACATAGGCAACACAAACAGTTTGATTTGCTCACATTTGAAGAAATTAGCTCATTAAATGAAGCAGAGCTATTGAAAGAATCAATCTTAAAAGTAGAAAAAGAACATCTCGGCTCTTTAGATGAAGGAGAGTTTTATTTCCACCAAATCATTGGCTGTGAAGTATACGATGAAGAGGATCAGCTTGTCGGCCAAATCAAAGAGATTTTAACACCAGGGGCAAATGATGTCTGGGTGGTCGGAAGAAAAGGCAAAAAAGATGCCCTAATTCCTTATATCCCATCTGTCGTCAAAAAGATCGATATCGCATCCAAAACCATACACATTGAAGTGATGGAAGGACTCATTGACGAATGAAAATCGACTTCTTAACACTTTTTCCTGAAATGTTCGAAGGTGTGCTCCACTCATCGATCTTAAAAAAGGCACAGGAGAAAGAAGCTGTCTCATTCAATGTTGTCAATTTTAGAGAGTATTCAGATCATAAGCACAAAACAGTAGATGATTACCCATATGGCGGCGGTGCTGGTATGGTACTGAAAGCACAGCCCGTATTCGATGCGGTAGAAGATTTAACGAAGAAAGCAAGCAAGAAGCCCCGAATTATTCTTGTCTGTCCTCAAGGAGAAAGATATACACAAAAGAAGGCAGAGGAACTTGCAAAAGAAGAACACCTTATGTTCATTTGCGGCCATTATGAAGGCTACGATGAGCGCATCAGGGAGCATCTTGTCACAGATGAAATCTCAATCGGAGATTTCGTTCTCACAGGCGGAGAGCTGCCAGCGATGATGATTGCAGACAGTGTGGTCAGGCTTTTGCCTCATGTGCTTGGAAAAGAAGCGTCTCACATTGAAGATTCATTTAGTACAGGTTTGCTAGAGCATCCTCACTATACAAGGCCAGCCGATTATAAAGGACTAAAAGTGCCGGAAGTGCTCCTCTCTGGAAATCATGCCAAAATTGAAGAGTGGCGGCGCAAAGAATCCTTGAAGCGAACCTATACAAGAAGGCCAGATTTGATCGATTCATGCAAAACGTTAACAGATGAAGAAAAAAGATGGCTTTGGCAGCTTCATAATGACTAGATTGTATTGCACACTGCATAGAGGTATGGTATGATACTACTTGTGACTTGGACGGCTTGCCGATTCAAGTTTGAAAACGATGTTCCGCTGCAATGAAGAAAGAGGACATGAGCATCTGTTGGAAGGAGTTGAAAACGATGCAACATTTGATTGAAGAAATCACAAAAGAACAATTACGCACTGATCTTCCTGCGTTCCGTCCTGGTGACACTTTACGTGTACACGTTAAAGTTGTCGAGGGTACTCGTGAGCGTATCCAGATCTTTGAAGGTGTTGTAATTAAGCGTCGTGGTGGTGGAATCAGCGAAACTTTCACAGTTCGTAAGATTTCTTACGGTGTAGGCGTTGAGCGTACATTCCCTGTACACACACCAAAAATCGCTAACATCGAAGTTGTACGTCACGGTAAGGTACGTCGTGCGAAACTTTACTACCTACGTGAACTTCGCGGTAAAGCGGCTCGTATCAAAGAAATCAGACGATAATGATATCAAAGGAAAGAGCTTGTTACCTGTAACAGGCTCTTTTTTTGTACGATGTATAGAGATAATCGATAGAAGAGAAGGTGCACATATGACGATTCAATGGTTTCCAGGCCATATGGCAAAAGCAAGACGTGAAGTCACAGAAAAATTAAAGCTCATCGACATCGTATTTGAATTAACTGATGCTAGAATTCCGATGTCCTCTAGAAACCCAATGATCGAAGAAATCCTTCAGAATAAACCCAAAATCATGCTATTAAACAAAGCAGATAAAGCGGATCCTCGTGTGACAAAGGAGTGGCAGGCGCACTTTGAGCAGCAAGGCGTTCGGTCACTTGCTATTAACTCTGTCGATGGACAAGGGTTAAATCAGATCATCACAACTTCAAAAGAAATCTTAAAAGAAAAATTCGACCGCATGAAAGCAAAAGGTGTTAAACCACGTGCAATCCGGGCGCTGATTATCGGGATTCCCAACGTCGGGAAATCGACCTTAATCAATCGTTTAGCGAAAAAGAACATTGCCAAAACAGGAGACCGTCCTGGTATTACCACCTCACAGCAATGGGTGAAGGTAGGGAAAGAATTGGAACTGCTCGATACACCTGGAATCCTCTGGCCGAAGTTTGAAGATGAGAAAGTAGGACTTAGGCTAGCGGTAACTGGAGCGATCAAAGATTCTATCATCAACTTACAGGATGTCGCTGTATATGGACTTCGCTTTCTAGAAGAAAACTATCCAGAGAGATTAAAAAAACGCTATGACCTAACGGAGATCCCTGAAGATACGGCTGAGCTGTTTGATGCAATAGGTACAAAGCGCGGCTGTCTCATGAGCGGTGGATTGATTAATTACGACAAAACCACCGAAATCATTATTCGGGATATTCGAACAGAAAAATTTGGTCCCCTCACTTTTGAGAAGCCTGAAAGCTAAAAGACACGCAGCTCATGCGGGTCTTTATTTTTTGCGGAAAACTGCCGATATAAAGAAGGAGGCTGACGAAAAGCCTATGTACACAGTGAAACAAATAAAAGAACTGATAGAAAAGCATTCGCAAGACGAGTCATACATTCATGAGCTTGTAAAAGATGATAAGAGAAAAAGTGTCCAAAAACTGATAGAGAAGTGGCACAAAGAGAGAGAAAAGCAGCAGCAACTTCATGTAGCATGGAATGAGATGCTGCAATTTGAAAACAATGCTAAGGCGCAGGGATACACATGTATTGCTGGAATAGATGAAGCAGGAAGAGGACCGCTGGCAGGCCCCGTTGTAGCAGCAGCTGTCATATTAAAGGAAGATACAGTCCTGCTCGGTTTAAACGACTCAAAGCAATTATCTGAGAAAAAAAGATTGGCATATTATGACCTGATCCAAAAAGAAGCACTTGATATCGGTATCGGCATTGTTGATGCGGCTACGATTGATGAAATCAATATTTACGAGGCATCAAGACTGGCGATGGTGAGAGCGGTGGAGCAGTTAACTCATACACCTGATTATCTACTCATAGATGCCATGACGCTCCCACTTCCTATTCACCAGGAGAATATCATCAAAGGAGATGCAAAAAGTGCATCCATCGCAGCAGGTGCATGTATTGCAAAGGTGACAAGAGATCAGATGATGGAAGAATACGGGCGTAAGTACCCTGAGTATCAATTTGAAAAACATAAAGGGTACGGAACAAAAGAGCATTTGGCTGCCATTCAAACACATGGAGCTGCCCCAATCCATCGATTATCGTTTGCACCAGTGAAATCCGTTATCTCATAAATTTTTGACCTAAGGAGGCTGCCTGTGATGACAAGAGTTGAGGACATACATACAGCACTGAATAGCCGGTTAAGTGCGGCAGAATCTGTGCCATTAAACACCGAAGGAAAGGAAAATGTGCATCGGCTGATTCTCGGTAAAGTACTGAAAATGCTTGGAGATGATACAGCCCTTGTTCAAATAGGCTCAACAAAAATAAAAGCACAGCTAGCGGCTCAGCTTAAAGCAGACGCATTTTATTGGTTCCAATTTGAACAAGAGGGTGGAGACAGCCTCAATAAACTAAGGCCAGTCCAGCAATTTGATCAAGATCCTAAGACATTAAAGGATGCCGCTGCCAAACTATTAGAAGGTCTCTCTCTGAAAAGCGGACTTGAAAACATTCTAACAGCCACAGCTTTTTTAAAAGAAAAATCGGTTATCAACGAAACAGAGTTAAAAACGGCAGTGAAGTGGATCGAACAGCTTCAAGGAGCTGATGTGAAAAAAGGTCTCCAGGCACTTCTATTTGCTTTAAAGAAAGACTTGCCGATCCAGGAAGGAGTGCTTCAATCCATTTTAGCTGTGAAATCATCCTCTGCTCTTCATCAGGATATGACAGCGCTGCTAGAACGCTTAACACAGCTCCCGAAGCACTCAGACGCCACACAGGCGCTTACACAAGCCGTTCGATCAGTCATAGATGCTGAGACGTCTGTCCATGCAGAAAAGCTCTTATCGGTCCTTCTAGCAGCGAGAGAAGGGGCGACGAAGCAAGGAGGAAGTCTGCCTGTAACGCCTCAGCCCAATCTGACTCAACCAAAAGAAAATAGCCAAACTCCAATCGCTCAAGAGCGTCAGACGACCCAAGTTCTTCAATCTAACGTGCAGCAATCAATAAGCCCAAAAGAGCTGCAAATCCCGCCTCAGCAAATTGAGCGGATACTTACAAGTTTAATAAAACAAGGCGCAGATGGGCAGCAAGAGCCTAGCTTAAAACAGCTCACATCATTGCTGCAAGGGCTTCAGCAGGCTGGATCTCAGCCTGACGCAAAAGCATCTGTGCTTCAAAAAGAATTTCCGTTCCTGTCAAAAACAGAGGCAAAAGCATTGGCTCAGGTGGTGCAGCAGACGGAACCCGCATTAAGCAATAAAACCGATGTGCTCGATTTACTCATGACGATGAAAAAGGCAATAGGTGTACGTGACGAAATCGGTATGCTGAAACTACTCGAAAAAGGCAACCAGGATGTAAAAAATCAGGAGCTTCACCAATTAAAGCTCGTCTTAAATGATGTGAGACAGTCCGATTTACCAGAGCCCGTAAAAAAAGAAGTCGATCAATTGTTTCATAGATTGAACGGGCAGTTATTTGTGCAGCAAGAGAACCAAACCATCAGCCAAATGATGGTCTCTTATCCGCTCTTTTCAAAACATAGTGTTCAAGACTTAACCTTTATTCTAAAAGGACATAAGAAAAAAGATGGCTCTATTGATATTTCTCAGTGTCGCCTTATGTTTTACTTAAACATGGAAAACCTCGAAGAAACATTAATCGACTGTACGATTCAGCAAAAGGTCATGTCAATTACAGTTGAAACCGGTCATGAACTTCAAGGAACCATTAATCCAATGATTCCAGCAGTTCGGGAGAATTTAAATGCCTTGGGATACAGCCTTACGGGAATTACAGCAAAGAAGAGACAAGAGCCAGTAGATCCGTCTCACTTTCTAGATGAACACTTTCATAAAATCAGCGAGAAAGGGCTGGACTTACGAGTATGAAGGATTCAAAACCGCTTAGAAGGGCGGTCGCTCTACATTATGATGAAGAAAAACAAAAGGCGCCAAAAGTCGTTGCAACAGGGAGCGGCTATGTAGCAGACCATATTATTGAAGAAGCAAAAAAGTCGGGAGTTCCTATCCAAGAAGACCGTAATTTAGTCGAACTCATGCGCCACTTAACGCTGGATGAGGAGATCCCTGAAGCGTTATACGATACTGTAGCAGAAATATTTTCGTTTATCTATAGGTTAGATCAAAAAATGAAAAAATAAGGTAAAATAAGTGTTTTGAATGAAAAATTTATATTTTTAATAAAATAAAAGTTTGAATGTTTAGAAGGATTTTACGATTTTACATAGAACCCTAGACATTCTCTTTTTTATTCTTTAAAATGAAAGCGCAGTCTATTTTATAATTTTTGTTTCTACATATGTTGGGAGGATGGGAAATGAATATCCATGAGTACCAAGGAAAAGAAATCCTAAGAAAATATGGGGTTTCAGTTCCAAATGGTAAAGTAGCATTTACACCTGATGAAGCAGTGAAAGCATCAGAAGAGCTAGAAAGCTCTGTATATGTCGTAAAAGCACAGATTCATGCAGGCGGCCGTGGTAAAGCAGGCGGGGTAAAAATTGCAAAAACAAAAGATGAAGTGAAAGGGTTTGCAGAGGAATTGCTCGGCAAAACACTTGTCACACATCAAACTGGGCCTGAGGGGCGCGAAATAAAACGCTTACTTATTGAAGAAGGCTGCGATATTCAAAAGGAGTACTACGTTGGACTTGTTTTGGACAGAGCGACATCAAGAATTGTATTGATGGCTTCTGAAGAAGGCGGTACTGAAATTGAAGAAGTAGCAGAAAAAACGCCAGAAAAAATCGTCAAAGTGGTCATCGACCCAGCGATTGGATTGCAAGGCTATCAGGCGAGAGAAGTAGCGTTTAAAATTAATATTCCAACAAAATTAGTTGGCCAAGCTGTTAAGTTTATGACAAGTCTTTACAATGCGTTCGTTGAAAAAGATTGTTCAATTGCTGAGATTAATCCACTTGTTGTAACAGGCGATGGAAAAGTCATGGCACTTGATGCGAAATTAAACTTTGATAGCAATGCCTTATATAGACAAAAAGATATATTAGAATACCGTGACCTTGATGAAGAGGATCCAAAAGAAATTGAAGCATCTAAATATGATCTAAGCTACATTTCTCTAGATGGAAATATTGGCTGTATGGTCAATGGTGCAGGTCTTGCGATGTCTACAATGGATATCATCAAGCATTACGGCGGGGACCCTGCAAACTTCCTGGATGTTGGCGGCGGTGCAACAGCTGAAAAAGTAACGGAAGCATTTAAAATCATCTTATCTGATCAAAATGTAAAAGGGATTTTCGTGAACATTTTTGGCGGCATCATGAAATGTGATGTCATTGCAGAAGGTGTCGTTGAAGCGACGAAACAAGTCGGCTTAACATTACCACTCGTTGTACGTCTTGAAGGAACAAACGTTGAATTAGGGAAGAAAATCCTGAGCGATTCAGGCTTAAATATCACTTCTGCTGAGTCTATGGCTGACGGGGCAGAAAAGATTGTATCTTTAGTCAAGTAGAGCAGAAAGGCAGGGAACCTAAATGAGTGTATTTATTAATAAAAATACGAGAGTAATTGTTCAGGGGATTACCGGTTCAACCGCATTGTTCCATACAAAACAAATGATTGAGTACGGAACAAATATTGTTGGCGGTGTCACACCTGGAAAAGGTGGAACTGAAGTAGAAGGAGTTCCTGTATTTAATACAGTATCTGAAGCTGTTCAAACAACTGGAGCAAATGCTTCTGTTATCTATGTACCAGCACCATTTGCAGCAGATGCCATTTTAGAGGCTGTTGATGCAGAAGTCGATCTAGTCATTTGTATTACAGAACATATTCCAGTACTTGACATGGTCAAAGTAAAACGGTATATGGAAGGGAAAAAGACAAGACTTGTTGGCCCTAACTGCCCAGGTGTCATTACACCTGAAGAATGTAAGATTGGGATCATGCCAGGCTACATTCATAAAAAAGGTCATGTGGGGGTTGTTTCTCGTTCTGGAACGCTTACATATGAAGCGGTACATCAGCTTTCAGAAGCTGGCGTTGGTCAATCGACAGCTGTAGGAATCGGCGGAGACCCTGTCAATGGGACAAACTTTATTGATGTATTAAAAGCATTCAATGAAGACCCTGATACACATGCTGTCATTATGATCGGTGAAATTGGCGGTACGGCTGAAGAAGAAGCAGCTGAATGGGTAAAAGCAAATATGACAAAGCCAGTTGTTGGCTTTATTGGCGGTAAAACGGCGCCTCCAGGAAAACGCATGGGACATGCTGGTGCCATTATTTCTGGTGGTAAAGGAACAGCTGATGAAAAAGTAAAAACAATGCGTGAATGTGGAATTGAAGTGGCAGAGACACCATCTGTCATGGGAGAAACTTTGATTAAAGTACTAAAAGAGAAGAATCTCTTTGAAGCTTGTAAAACGCATTAATGACACAAGAAGACTTGTTCTTTGACAAGTCTTCTTCTTTCTATCTTAAACAGGAGGAATGGTATGTACAACGTGTCCGAAAGAATGATTTTTCACCGCTTAAAAGGCCTCATCTCACCCTCTTTGTTAACAAAATGGTGGAAAGTCGATCCTGAGCTATATATAAATGAAGAAACACATCATTTCAAACAGGATCGATCATTACAAACAATCGACTTTACCCGCTTAAAACAAGCCGAAGAAAAAGAATTCCCCATTTTTCAACACATCGTTCAAGCCTATTTAAAGCAAAACATTCACATGATTCCCATCACATCACCCTTATATCCCAGCACACTAAAACATATTTATGATCCTCCCCCTGTGTTATTCCTAAAAGGAAACATATCGTATTTAAATGAAGAAAAAAGTTTAGGTGTAGTAGGCACACGAGTTCCATCGTCTTATGGAGAAGCATGTGTGAAGAAAATTGTTGGTGATCTTGTAAAGGAAGAGTGGACGATTGTCAGTGGCTTAGCAAAAGGCATTGATGGACTTGCACATAAAGAGTGCATTAGGAATAAAGGGAAAACGATCGGTATTATAGCAGGCGGATTTCAGCACTTATACCCAAAAGAACATGTGCAAATGGCTGAATACATGGGCGAGCATCATTTGCTTTTATCCGAGCATCCGCCTTACGTCAAACCAGAAAAGTGGCATTTCCCCATGAGGAATCGTTTAATTAGTGCGCTCACAAGTGGAACCATCGTGATTCAGTGCAAAGAAAAGAGCGGTTCACTCATTACCGCGTATCAAGCACTTGAGCAAGGCAAAGAGGTATTTGCGGTTGCAGGATCAATCTTTGATCCTAATTCCACAGGTCCAGCCAGACTTATACAGCAGGGAGCAAAGCTTGTTCATTCAACGAAGGATATTTTAGAGGAATTCTCCTTCCGCAGCGTTCAATATACTGAACTCTCATAAAAATATCGTTTGACAAAAGACATAGGAATATTTAATAATAGTGAGGATTTAAGTTTACACTTTGTTTTTCGTGTTTATAATGATGTTCATCATAAAGAATTTTTCATGATTGCCTGTTAGATAGGTGCAATTAACATAAATATGAATTGTGAAATGTATAAAGAGAGAACACCTCTTAAGGGGGATTTTGAGTATGGCTGATTATTTAGTCATCGTTGAGTCGCCAGCCAAGGCGAAAACGATTGAGCGTTATTTAGGTAAAAAGTATAAAGTAAAGGCTTCAATGGGGCACATAAGAGATTTACCGAAAAGTCAGCTTGGTGTTGACACTGAGCATGACTTCGAACCGAGGTATATTACAATTCGCGGGAAAGGCCCCGTATTAAAAGAATTAAAAACAGCTGCGAAAAAAGTAAAGAAAGTCTATCTCGCAGCTGACCCCGATAGAGAGGGAGAAGCGATTGCTTGGCATTTAGCGCATAGTCTTGACCTTGACCTCTCTTCTGACTGCCGCGTTGTCTTTAACGAGATTACAAAAGATGCTATTAAAGATTCCTTTAAGCATCCACGCATGATCAATATGGATTTAGTTGATGCACAGCAGGCAAGACGGATCTTAGATCGTCTCGTTGGGTATAAAATTAGTCCGATTTTATGGAAGAAAGTGAAAAAGGGCTTAAGTGCTGGTCGTGTTCAATCAGTTGCACTCCGCCTGATTATTGATCGCGAGAATGAAATTAATGAATTTAAACCAGAAGAATACTGGACAATTGACGGTACATTCCTAAAAGGAAAAGAAAGCTTCGAAGCGAGCTTCTTTGGCGTCAATGGCAAAAAGCATCCACTGAAAACAAAAGAAGATGTAAAAGAAATCCTTTCGAAACTAAAAGGGAGCAAATTCTCTGTAGAGAAAGTGACGAAAAAAGAGCGTAAACGCAACCCAGCTGTTCCGTTTACAACATCTACTTTACAGCAGGAAGCTGCGAGAAAATTAAACTTCCGTGCGAAAAAGACGATGATGATTGCACAGCAATTATATGAAGGAATTGATCTTGGTAAAGAAGGTACAGTCGGACTCATTACATACATGAGAACGGACTCAACACGTATTTCCAATACGGCGATTGAAGAAGTATCTGCTTTCATTGATCAGACGTACGGTAAGAATTTCTTAAATACAACAAAACGAACCGCTAAAAAGAATGAAAATGCACAAGATGCTCACGAAGCCATCAGACCGACATCTACGCTAAGAAAACCAGCAGATGTCAAACATGTTTTAAGCCGAGATCAACTTCGTCTGTATAAATTGATTTGGGAACGATTCGTCGCAAGCCAAATGGCGCCGGCTGTTCTTGATACAATGAGTGTGGACCTTGATAATAACGGGCTTACATTCCGTGCTAACGGAAGCAAAGTGAAATTCCCTGGATTCATGAAGGTATATGTAGAAGGGAAAGACGACCAGCTAGAAGAAAAGGACAAAATGCTGCCTGATCTTAAAGAAGGTGATACGGTTCTTTCAAAAGATATCGAACCTGAACAGCACTTCACGCAGCCGCCTCCGCGCTACACTGAGGCAAGACTTGTCAAAACGCTTGAAGAGCTAGGTATAGGCCGTCCGTCTACGTATGCACCAACATTAGATACGATTCAAAAGCGCGGCTATGTCGCACTTGATAATAAACGGTTTATCCCAACAGAGCTTGGGGAAATTGTTCTCAACTTAATCATTGAATTCTTCCCTGAAATCATTAACGTGGAATTCACAGCGAAAATGGAAAAAGAACTTGATAGCGTTGAAGAAGGTACGATCGAATGGGTTCGTATTATCGACAGCTTCTATCAAGACTTTGCAAAACGGGTCGAAAAAGCGGAAGCAGAAATGCAAGAAGTTGAGATTGAGCCTGAATACGCCGGAGTTGACTGTGAAGAGTGTGGACATCCGATGGTATACAAAATGGGTCGATACGGTAAGTTCATGGCTTGCTCTAACTTTCCTGACTGCCGTAACACAAAACCAATTGTGAAAGATATTGGTGTGAAATGCCCGACATGTCATGAAGGAAACATTGTTGAACGAAAATCTAAGAAGCGCCGCATTTTTTATGGCTGTGATCGTTTTCCAGAGTGTGAATTCGTCTCTTGGGACAAACCGATTGAAAGAAAGTGTCCAAAATGCGAAAATATGCTTGTAGAGAAAAAGCTGAAAAAAGGCATGCAAGTTCAATGTGTGAACTGTGATTATAAAGAGGAACAACAAAAATAGCGGTGAGCAGCCTTGTTCACCTGCTTTTTTATGTCATCAAACAGAACTTACGAAATAGGAGAGTTGTACAATGAGTCAATTTGTAAATGTGATCGGAGCAGGTTTAGCTGGAAGTGAAGCGGCATGGCAAATTGCTAAACGCGGAATTAAAGTCAACTTGTATGAAATGAGACCTGTTAAACAAACGCCAGCTCACCACACAGATAAATTTGCAGAGCTTGTATGCAGCAATTCACTGCGTGCCAACGCTTTGACAAATGCGGTCGGTGTATTAAAGGAAGAAATGCGTCATTTAGATTCAGCGATTATCGCAGCTGCAGATGAAAGCTCAGTTCCTGCTGGCGGAGCGCTTGCAGTAGATCGTCATGAATTTGCAGCAAACGTTACTGATCGCGTAAAAAATCACCCGAATGTGACAGTTTTTCAAGAAGAAGTGCAAAGCATTCCAGAAGGTCCAACAATTATTGCGACAGGCCCACTTACATCTGAAGCACTTTCAAAAGAATTAAAATCGTTAACTGGTGAAGAATATCTGTACTTCTACGATGCAGCGGCTCCTATCCTAGAGAAAGATAGCATTGATATGGATAAGGTGTACTTGAAATCACGTTATGACAAAGGAGAAGCTGCTTATTTAAACTGTCCAATGACAGAAGAAGAATTCGATCGTTTTTACGACGCGCTTATTTCTGCTGAAACTGTGCCATTAAAAGAGTTCGAAAAAGAAATCTTCTTTGAAGGCTGTATGCCAATTGAAGTCATGGCGAAAAGAGGAAAGAAAACGATGTTGTTTGGTCCGATGAAGCCAGTAGGACTTGAAGATCCGAAAACAGGAAAAAGACCTTATGCTGTTGTTCAATTAAGACAAGATGATGCAGCAGGCACTTTATATAACATCGTCGGCTTCCAGACACATCTGAAGTGGGGCGACCAAAAGGAAGTATTCCGCTTGATTCCAGGTCTTGAAGAAGCAGAGATTGTTCGTTATGGCGTGATGCACCGCAATACATTCATTAACTCACCAAGTCTTTTAAAACCAACGTATCAGTTTAAAAATAGAGAAGATCTATTCTTTGCCGGACAAATGACAGGCGTTGAAGGCTATGTCGAGTCCGCAGCTTCCGGACTAGTGGCTGGAATTAACGCCGCTCGTTTTGTCAAAGGAGAAGAGCTTGTGACACTTCCGGAGGAAACAGCGATCGGCAGCATGGCTTATTACATCACATCGACAAACAAGAAAAGCTTCCAGCCAATGAATGCGAATTTTGGTTTGTTGAAAGATCTTGGTGTTCGCATTAAAAACAAACAAGAGCGTTATGCGGAGTACGCTAAGCGCGCAATCGAAACTATTCAAACTATTTCGAAATCTCTGTAGTAAATCATTGCACGGAAAGCAAGATATGTGATACCATTTAAAAGCCTTAAAGAGGTGTAAAAATGACGAATAAACAGCGTCTTGTCCACTTATTCATTGAATATCTACAAATTGAAAAAAACTATTCTGCTTTAACCATCTCAGGATATACAGAAGCGATTGAAGAGTTTGTCAGATTTATGAACGTTCAAGGAATAGACGGTTTTGAAGAGGTATCCTATCAAGATACGAGAATTTATTTAACAGAAGCTTATGAAAAAGGCCTGACAAGAAGAACGATTAGTAAGAAAGTCTCTGCGCTTCGCAGCTTTTATAAATTTCTATTAAGAGAACAGCTTGTGAAAGAAAATCCTTTTTTACTCGTTAGCTTACCAAAGCAGGATAAGCGAATTCCTTCATTTTTGTATGAAGAGGAACTGAAAGAGCTTTTTACAGTTTCTGATGTCAGCACACCGCTTGGGCAAAGAAACCAAGCGATTTTAGAACTTCTTTATGCAACAGGTATGAGGGTCAGTGAGTTATGTTCATTAAAAGAATCTGATCTTGATTTATCGATGGATACAGTGCTTGTTCATGGAAAAGGCAGCAAGCAGCGGTATGTTCCTTTTGGTTCATATGCTCATGAAGCGCTCATCACTTATTTAGAGGATGGAAGGCTAAAGCTGAAAGCGAAGGGGAATGATCGTGCTGATGCATATGTGTTTTTGAATCAGCGCGGGGCGCCTCTTACAGACAGAGGCGTTCGATTCATTCTCACTGAACTAATGAAAAAGGCGTCAGGCACATTACATATCCATCCTCACATGTTAAGGCACACCTTTGCCACACACCTCTTAAATGAGGGGGCAGATTTGAGAAGTGTTCAAGAACTTCTTGGTCATTCTAATTTATCATCAACTCAGGTGTACACGCATGTATCAAAAGATTCTTTAAGGAAAACGTACATGTCTCATCACCCAAGGGCTTTTAAACGATCCTAAAAGGAGGTTTTTTCATGTCATCATTTCATGCAACAACCATCTTTGCCGTTCAACATAAAGGAAAAAGTGCGATGGCTGGAGACGGTCAAGTCACTTTCGGGCAGGCTGTCGTGATGAAACACACAGCAAAAAAAGTGCGCCGTCTTTTCGGAGGCAAGGTGCTTGCAGGTTTTGCAGGTTCAGTAGCAGATGCATTTACACTCTTTGAAAAGTTTGAAACGAAGCTTGAAGAATATGGTGGTAACTTAAAGCGGGCAGCCGTAGAACTAGCAAAAGAATGGCGTAGTGACAAGATGCTTAGACAGCTTGAGGCCATGCTGATCGTTATGAACAAAGACAGCATCCTGCTTGTCTCTGGGACAGGAGAGGTCATCGAACCAGATGACGGTATTTTGGCCATCGGCTCAGGCGGCAATTATGCGCTTAGCGCCGGGAGAGCACTCAAAACACATGCAGGTGATCATCTCACAGCAAGAGATATTGCAAAGGCAGCTCTTGAAACCGCTGGAGAAATCTGTGTCTACACGAACGATCAAATCACTTTAGAAGAGCTTGAATAGAAAGGACATGAGACGTATGGAGAAAAAGCCGTTCACCCCAAGAGAGATAGTTGAAAAGCTTGATCAATACATTATTGGTCAGCTTGATGCGAAAAAAGCAGTGGCGGTGGCTTTAAGAAACCGTTACAGAAGAAGCCTTTTACATGATAAGCTAAAGGATGAAGTCGTTCCGAAAAACATTTTAATGATCGGCCCAACAGGTGTGGGGAAAACAGAGATTGCCCGCAGAATTGCAAAAATTTCTGGTGCGCCTTTTATTAAAGTGGAAGCGACGAAGTTTACTGAAGTTGGTTACGTCGGCCGTGATGTAGAATCGATGGTCAGAGATCTAGTTGAGACAGCGATCCGAATTGTCAAAGAAGAAAAGATGAAAGACGTTCAAGAAGAAGCAGAAAAACAAGCAAATAAACGTCTTGTTCATTTACTTGTTCCTGGCAAGAAAAAAAGCCAGTCTGTGAAAAATCCTTTTGAGATGCTGTTTGGTGGTTCTGATGAAGATGACCGTGATCGAGATCAATCAAGTGAAGAAGTTGAACTTGAATCGACAAGAAAGCGAATCGCTCATCAACTGGCTATGGGCGAACTTGAAGATCATTACGTCACGATCGAAGTCGAAGAGCAGCAGCCATCCATGTTTGATATGCTTCAGGGCTCCGGTATGGAGCAAATGGGCATGAACATGCAGGATGCGCTCGGCAATCTCATGCCTAAAAAGAAAAAACGCAGAAAGCTGACCGTCAGAGAAGCAAGAAAGGCGTTAACAGCTGAGGAAGCTTCAAAACTGATTGACATGGATGAAGTCAGTCAAGAAGCTGTCTATAAAGCAGAGCAGCAAGGAATTATTTTTATCGACGAAA
Organism: Bacillus pumilus; assembly: GCF_900186955.1. NCBI lineage: Bacteria > Bacillati > Bacillota > Bacilli > Caryophanales > Bacillaceae > Bacillus > Bacillus pumilus. Next base: position 1,574,822 of record NZ_LT906438.1, read on the forward strand.
TCGATAAAATCGCTAAAAGCGGTGGTGCATCATCTGCAGATGTTTCTCGTGAAGGGGTTCAACGTGATATTTTACCGATTGTAGAAGGTTCAACTGTGATGACGAAATATGGGGCAGTGAAAACAGACCATGTGCTTTTTGTAGCAGCAGGTGCATTTCATATGGCAAAACCATCAGATTTGATTCCAGAGCTTCAAGGGCGCTTCCCAATTCGTGTAGAATTAGATAAATTAAGTATCGAAGACTTTGTGAAAATCTTAACGGAACCAGATAATGCATTATTAAAGCAATATAAAGCTTTACTTGAAACAGAAGGTATATCTCTTGAATTTTCTGACGATGCTATTCATAAGATTGCCGAAGTGGCTTATCATGTCAATCAGGAGACAGATAACATCGGTGCAAGAAGGCTTCATACCATACTTGAAAAGCTGCTTGAAGAGCTTTCATTTGAGGCGCCTGATATTACACTAGGGACAGTGACCATTACCCCTCAGTATGTAGAAGAGAAGCTAGGAAAGATTGCGAATAACAAAGACTTAAGTCAATTTATACTTTAACAAATGAATAAAGTAATCTAGGAGGATCATTAATATGGCGTTACTACAAAAAACAAGGATTATTAACTCAATGCTGCAAGATGCAGCGGGGAAACCAGTTAATTTTAAGGAAATGGCAGAAACGTTGAGAGATGTCATTGATTCAAACATTTTCGTATTAAGCAGAAGAGGGAAGCTTCTAGGCTACTCGATCAACCAGCAGATTGAAAATCCGCGTATGAAAAAAATGCTTGAAGACCGTCAGTTCCCTGAAGAATATACAAAGAGTCTATTTAACATCCCTGAAACATCTTCAAATCTTGACATTAACAGTGAGTATACAGCTTTCCCGATTGAGAACCGTGATTTATTTGAATCAGGTTTGACAACCATTGTTCCAATTATCGGAGGAGGAGATCGTTTAGGGACGTTAATCCTGTCTCGTTTGCAAGATACATTCAAAGATGATGATTTAATTCTTGCTGAATACGGTGCAACAGTTGTTGGAATGGAGATCCTTCGTGAGAAATCAGAGGAAATCGAAGAAGAAGCAAGAAGTAAAGCTGTTGTCCAAATGGCGATTAGTTCTCTTTCATATAGTGAGCTTGAAGCCATTGAGCACATCTTTGAAGAACTTGATGGCAACGAAGGGCTTCTAGTGGCAAGTAAAATTGCTGACCGTGTAGGAATCACTCGTTCAGTGATCGTGAACGCCTTACGTAAGTTAGAAAGTGCAGGCGTCATCGAATCTCGTTCTCTTGGAATGAAGGGAACGTATATCAAAGTGTTAAACAACAAATTTTTAATTGAACTTGAAAATTTAAAATCTCATTAATCAAAAACCCTTTTCAGCAGAAATACAAGCTGAAAAGGGTTTTTTTTTATAAAAAAAGAGGATTTGTCCGAAAAATGACACTCTTTTTTCCAAGAAAACCCTTACAATTCTTAGTTCTTTGAATCTAGGTCTTTATACCTATTCGTAAAATAGATATATATTACGAGTTTTTTTTACATATACATCATAGACTTTAATCCTATTATTTCTTACAATGAACATATGGTTTTACAAATCTCGACATGATTAAATGGAATGAAATACATATGATTGGAGGTATATGGTTTTGGATATATTTTCTGGAACGATAAGCAACCTTGAGAATGCCTTGGGCAGAGCGAATGTTAAGCAAAAAGTCATAAGCAATAATATCGCGAATATAGACACACCGAACTACAAGTCGAAAAACGTCGCATTTCATGATATGCTAAACGATGCGTCGATCAAGTTAGATGCTAAAAAAACATACCAAGGTCACATTGATTTTTCTAAAACAGGGTCTAATTATTCAGTTGTTTCGAGCAACCGTACTTCATATCAAGAAAACGGAAATAATGTCGATATTGATCAAGAGATGAGTGAACTCGCTAAAAACCAAATTCAGTATAATGCGTTGGTTGAAAGAATGAGTGGAAAATTCAATTCTCTTAAAACAGTTTTGACAGGAGGTAAGTGATGTCAATTTTTTCAGGCGTTAACGCTTCGGCCTCTGCATTAACAGCACAGAGGCTCAGAATGGACGTTGTATCCTCTAACCTTGCAAATATGGATACAACAAGAGCGAAACAGGTTGATGGCAACTGGGAGCCTTATAGACGTAAGCTCGTCACATTACAGCCGTCAGGTGAATCGTTTTCATCTATATTAAACTCAAACATGAATTCGAGCGGTAAATTAGGAAACGGCGTGAAAGCAACGAAGATTACAGAAGACGAAACTCCATTCAACCTTCAATATGATCCTACAAATCCCGATGCCAATGAAAATGGATATGTTCAAACACCTAATGTTGATCCATTAAAGGAAATGGTTGACCTCATCAGCAGCTCAAGGTCATATGAAGCAAACGTGACCGCGCTAAATGCGAATAAAAGCATGTTGATGAAAGCTTTAGAAATAGGAAAGTAAGGTGAAAAGAATTGGTTAACGCAATATCTCCTTTCCAGCTTCAAGCTGCTCAGCAAGCAAGTGAATTGACAAATGCATCGTCCGTTCATGCGGCTGCACCTAAAAGTCAAACGAATTTCTCTGATGTGCTGAAGAATTCCATTGAGGCATTAAATCAATCACAGCTTAAATCAGACCAGTATACAAATGCACTTGCACAAGGAAAAGATGTCAATCTCGATGAAGTCATGATTGCCTCGCAAAAAGCGAGTGTGACACTCACAGCTGCAACGGAGTTTCGAAATAAAGCGGTCGAAGCGTACCAAGAGATTATGAGAATGCAGATGTAGGAGGTGCTGACGGACAAAAAAAGACTGAATGGAATGACCGGGGGTTAAGATGAATCGTACTTTAATGCAATTAAGAACAAAAACAGTTGAGTTTTGGCGAAATCGATCAAAATTACAAAAAATACTTATGATTGGCGGCGTTGCTGCCCTAGCAATCATTATTACGGTTGTTAGCATCTTTGCTTCTTCTGAAAAAATGGTTCCATTGTTTAGAGATTTGTCTGAGGCAGAAGCTGGGCAAATCAAACAGGAACTAGATGGCAAAAACGTTAAATCGGAACTTGCGAATAATGGAACAACGATTCTCGTTCCAGAAAAGCAGGCCGACTCTTTAAAAGTAACACTCGCATCTGAGGGTCTCCCTAAGACAGGGAATATTGATTACTCCTTCTTTGCGAATAATTCCGGCTTCGGTTTAACAGATAATGAATTTGATGTTCTGAAAGTAGACGCAACTCAGACAGAACTATCCAATCTAATCAACACGATTGATGGGATCAAAGATTCAAAAGTTATGATTAACCTGCCAAAAGATTCCGTTTTTGTTGGAGAAGAGCAAAGTAATGCATCAGCATCCATTGTGCTGCAAGTTGAACGTGGCTACACGCTCGCGCCGCAGCAAGTAAAAGGCCTTTATCATCTTATTTCAAAAAGTGTACCGAATTTAAAGACAGAAAACATTGTCATTATGGACCAAGATTCCAACTACTACGATTTAAACAGCAGTTCCGATTCCTATGCAAGTGGAATGGATGCACAGCAGCAGAAAAAAGAAGAAATTGAAAAGAACCTTCAAAGAAAAATTCAACAGCTGCTCGGAACAATGATGGGTCAAGAAAAAGTCGCTGTATCGGTCACAACAGACATTGATTTTACTGAAGAGAAAAGAAAAGAAGACCTTGTAGAACCAGTTGATAAAGAAAACATGCAAGGCATCGCTGTCAGCGCTGAAAAGATTGCTGAAACTTATTCAGGAAATGGTGCAGCAGCTGGTGGAACCGCTGGAACAGGCGACGATGATGTCACAAACTATCAAGGCGCCGATGGAGCGAATGGTAGCGGAGATTACGAAAAGAGCGAAGATCGTATCAACTATGAAGTCAACCGCATTCATAAAGATATCAAAGAGAGCCCTTATAAAATTAGAGATGTTGGCATTCAAGCATTGGTCGAACCACCAACTGCAAACGATGTGAACTCTTTAACAGCTGAAAGACAAGATGATATTAAAAAGATTCTTTCAACGATCATTAGCACGTCAATTGATAAAGAATACACAAATGGTCAAGCGCTCACTCAAGCGGACTTAGATAACAAAATTGTTTTATCTGTATCAAAATTAGACGGTAAACAGCAAACTGCAGCAGAAAACCCATCAAACAATATTCCAATTTGGGTTTATATTGTAGGCGGTGTGCTACTACTTGCAATTATCGCTCTCATTATTCTTCTTGTGCGTAAACGCAGAAAAGAAGAGGAAGAAGAGTTTGAGTTTGATGAACATACACCAATTCATGTTCCTGATATCGACACTGAACCAGAAACAGAAGAAATGGTGAGGAAAAATCAGCTTGAAAAAATGGCAAAAGATAAACCAGAAGACTTTGCTAAATTGCTACGCAGCTGGCTGTCCGAGGATTAGGAGGAATACACATGTCGAGAAAAGATTCAAATCGACTAACAGGCAGACAAAAAGCAGCAATCCTAATGATTTCCTTAGGGCTAGAGGTGTCAGCATCTGTATACAAACATCTGTCTGAAGACGAAATAGAAAAATTAACATTGGAAATTTCCAATGTACGAAGTGTAGATACTGCTAAAAAAGATGAAATCATTGAAGAATTTCACAGCATCGCCATCGCGCAGGACTACATATCACAAGGCGGTCTTATGTACGCAAGACAAGTGCTTGAAAAAGCGCTTGGTGAGGACAAAGCGGATAGTATCTTAAACCGATTAACATCCTCACTTCAAGTGAAACCGTTTGATTTTGCTCGAAAGGCTGACCCAGAACAAATCTTAAACTTTATCCAGCATGAGCATCCACAAACCATTGCGCTCATCCTTTCCTACTTAGATCCAGTTCAAGCAGGGCAGATTTTATCTGAATTAGGTGAGGAAGTACAAACAGAGGTTGCGAGACGTATTGCTTTAATGGATCGCACATCTCCAGAGATCATCAATGAAGTGGAACGCATTCTTGAACAAAAACTTTCTTCAACCTTTACGCAAGACTATACGCAAACGGGCGGAGTCGAAGCGGTTGTAGAAGTACTAAATGGTGTAGACCGTGCGACCGAGAAGACCATTTTAGACACTCTTGAAATTCAAGATCCTGAGCTTGCTGATGAAATTAAGAAACGTATGTTTGTCTTTGAGGATATTGTCACTCTTGACAGCAGAGCGATTCAGCGCGTGATCAGAGATGTTGAAAATGATGACTTATTGCTTGCACTCAAAGTGGCAAGCGAAGAGGTCAAAGAAATTGTCTTCCGCAACATGTCACAGAGAATGGTCGAAACGTTCAAAGAAGAAATGGAGTTTATGGGACCTGTCCGGCTTAGAGATGTCGAGGAAGCACAAACCCGTATTGTCAGCATCGTAAGACGACTCGAGGAAGCTGGAGAAATCGTCATAGCTCGAGGCGGAGGAGACGATATCATTGTCTAGGATTATCAAACATGAAACATCTGTTATTCCTGAGCAAGGCCGGCAAACGATTCCTTTGCAGCAAGTGGAGTTCAAAAAAGAACATCATGAAGAAGAGCTTGTCAATGAAACAGAAGTGTCGCAGCTTGTACTAAGTGATGCTGAAGATCAAGCAAGCCGTATAGTAGAACAAGCAAATAGTGAGCTTGAAAAAACAATGGCTGAAATCAATCAGCGCCGCGCTGATTTTGAAGAAGAAAGAATGCAGCTTATTGAAGAAGCGAAACAAGCAGGTTACCAAGATGGCTTCCAAAAGGGTGAAGCAGATGCGATGAGTCAGTACCGATCAATTCTTGATCAAGCAAATGACATTGTCAGTCTTGCCAAGCAGGATTACGAAGAAAAAATTGAAAGCTCCGCAGAAAAAATTGTGGAACTGGCTTTTGAACTCGCCAAACGTGTTTGGTACTCGGCTGAGGACACGAAAGATCAATTTTTGGCTCTCGTGAAGCAGGTCATTTCTGAAGTGAAAGAATATGACGATATTTCCATCTATGTTGACCCTGAACATTACGATCATGTGATGGAGTATAAAGACGAATTAATCAGAATCCTTCAAAAGGATACACACCTTGCCATTTACTCGGATGAAAAAGCGCCAAAAGGGACTTGTTACGTAGAAACAAGCTTTGGAAAAGTGGAAGCGAGTGTTGATACACAAATGAATCAGTTGAAAGAAAAGCTACTAGAAGTCATTGATTCAGGTGATCACAAATGAACATCGATGTGTTAAAAGAAACGATTGAAACCGCAGATCCTTATAAACGATTTGGTAAAGTCAATCGAGTTGTTGGACTGATGATTGAATCTAAGGGGCCGGAAAGTTCTATCGGAGACGTGTGTCTCATTCATAAAAAGGGGCGTAAGCACGATCCAATAAAAGCAGAGGTCGTAGGGTTTAGAGATGAAAATATTCTGCTCATGCCTTATGTAGAAGCATCCAATATTTCACCAGGAAGTCTAGTTGAAGCGACAGGTGAGTCGCTGAAGGTCAAAGTTGGGACTGGGTTAATTGGCGAAGTTGTTGATGCCTTCGGTGAACCGCTGGACGGCAGTATGCTTCCAAAGGGACTTGCACCTGTTTCGACAGATCAGTCACCTCCAAACCCGATGGACAGGCCACCTATTCGTGAAAAAATGGGCGTTGGTGTCAGAGTGATCGACAGTCTGCTTACAGTCGGCACTGGTCAGCGGATCGGTATTTTTGCCGGAAGTGGTGTTGGAAAAAGTACCTTAATGGGGATGATTGCTAAGCAGACAGAAGCAGACCTCAATGTCATTGCCCTTGTTGGAGAGCGTGGCCGGGAAGTTCGTGAGTTTATTGAAAAGGATTTAGGTACCGAGGGACTAAAGCGATCGATTGTTGTCGTCGCAACTTCTGACCAGCCTGCACTGACGAGAATGAAGGCTGCTTATACAGCAACAGCTATTGCAGAATATTTTAGAGACAGAGGCAAAAACGTCATGTTCATGATGGACTCAGTTACACGGGTCGCTATGGCACAAAGGGAAATCGGTCTTGCAACTGGTGAACCGCCAACGACAAAAGGATATACGCCTTCGGTGTTCGCTATACTGCCAAAATTACTTGAACGAACTGGAACGAATCAGCTTGGTTCCATCACAGCGTTTTACACAGTGCTTGTTGATGGTGACGATATGAATGAGCCAATCGCTGATACAGTCAGGGGAATCTTAGATGGCCACATTGTACTTGATCGTGCTTTAGCCAACAAAGGACAATTTCCTGCTGTCAATATTCTGAAAAGTATCAGCCGTGTTATGAGCAATATCGCAAGTCATGATCACAAGGAGGCGGCCAACCGGTTCCGCCAGCTTTTATCCACTTATCAAAACGCTGAAGACCTCATTAACATTGGAGCATATAAAAAAGGCTCCTCGAAAGACATTGATGATGCCATGCAGGCTTATCCTCATCTGATTTCATTTTTGAAGCAGGATGTAGAAGAGGCTGTATCTATTGACGACAGTGTGAATGTATTGCTCGGTTTGATGAATAGAGAGGATTGACAAAAACATTGAGATATCAATACAAATTTCAAAAGCTCTTAGAACTGAAAGAAAGTGAAAAAGACAAGTCACTCGCAGCGTACCAACAATCCGTTTCGGCATTTGAGCAAGTCGCTGAAAAGCTCTATGAAAATATGAGTAAAAAAGAATTAATGGAAAAAAGCAAAGAAGAAAAGCTGAGAAGTGGTATGAGTGTTCAAGAAATGCGTCATTATCAGCAATTTGTGACCAATTTAGATAACACCATTCAGCATTATCAGCAGCTTGTGATCATGAAACGCCATCAAATGAATGAAAAACAATCTGATTTAACTGAAAAAAACATCGAGTTTAAAAAGTTTGAAAAAATGAAAGAAAAGCAGTATGAAAAGTTTTCCCTTGAACATAAGGCCATTGAAATGAAAGAAATGGATGATATCTCTATCAGCCAATTCATGTTTCAAGGACATTAGGAGTCGAGATGAATGCCTAAGAAGGAAAAAACGAAAGAATCAAGCGGCGGTAAATTTCAATGGATCTTGTTTATTGTCATCATCCCATTGATTGTGCTTGTGTTAGTGACTGGCACAATCCTTTATATGGCAGGTTTTGATCTAAAGAAACCGCTCCAAAACATTCCGGGCGTCAGTAGTTTGGTTGGTTCAGATGACACCTCAAAAACGTCATCTTCACATAATAATCAAAGCGATGCAGAATTGAAGGAACTGAAAAAGACCATTAAAGAGCAAAAGAATGAACTTGAAATTGCACAAAAAGACTTAAAAACAAGTGATGAAGAGATTAAAAGACTGAATCAAAAAATCAGTTCACTTGAAAAAACATCTGAAAATGATGCGAATGATAAGTCAGCGGATGACAGTTCATCAAATAGCAGCTCATCAAGCGATACATCAGGTAATAATGCATCAGGGACAACTTCTGATGGGGCAGCAGCCTCTAACCAGAAACCGAAAGGGAAGATTGCCAGTATCTATGAAAGCATGGACGCAGGGAAATCCGCCAAAATTTTATCAGAATTAAGTGATAAAGAGGCATTGAAGATTCTTGAAGAGCTGAGCAAAAATAAACTAACAGACATATTAGCAAAACTAACACCTCAGAAGGCAGCTACGTTTACGAAAGAGCTTTCTAAAAAAGAAAGTGGAAATGGGGGTGGACAATAAGTGAAGCTATTGGATATTGGAGCCTTACAGCAATCGTCTCAAGGTCTCTCGGGACCAAAGGGGAGCGGCGCGGCATCTGCAAGCGGGTTGTTTAAACAATTACTTAGCGGGGCAGGCGCACAAAGCGGCCTTGTGAATGCTGAGACAGCGGGTGCCACTCTTTCCATCAATGATGCGATGCAAATCATTGAAAAATGGATGCAATCGCCTGAAGAAGGCATCAACGGAGACCTTCTTAGCGCGCTTCAAACACTTCAAGGTCAAACGCTTGATTCGTCTGATCTCAAGTCACTAGAAGAGCTATTTCAAAAAATGGAATCATCCATTTACGGTGATCAAACGGATAAGTCAGCTTCTGAACATAGTGAGCAGCTCATACAAGTCCACTTTTTCATATATCAACTACTCAATCAACAGCCGCTCAGCTTTGATGCAAAGCTAGTGCAAGATATTGAAGCAAAGGGTCAAGACTTCATTCACTTTCTTTCAAAAAATGGAGTAGATGAGAAACTGATTCAGCAAGTAAAAGAGCAGTTTTTCTCGCAGGGTTCAGCACCAAAGCTGAATTCGATGTCTCAAAGTGAGCTGAAACACTTTAATCAGTTAATCGACCATATGATGGCAAATGCAAAAGGGTCAGACAAAGAGTTGAAGATTGCTTTAGGAGAGTTAAAAGAATTGGTCTCTCCAAGACAAGAATCTACTCTTGCTACTCCTGCAAAAGGGGCTAACTCTCTTGAATGGCTCATCAAAAAGGAAGTTGTCAAAGGACAAAGCACTGCTGCACCTGCTTCTGAAAAAACAATCACTCATACGCTGTTGCCAGGTCATAAGCAGTTTTTTCAACTGCAATCAGCAGCTCCTGTTCAGCAGACACAAACAACTGATGAAAAGCCGGGAACGGTTGATCAGCAAATTCTAAATACGTGGAAGCAAATGAAATTCACGCCATTTGGCAACTCAAGTGGGCGCTTTACAGTTCGGTTAAATCCAGAAAATCTCGGATTTATCACGATTCAGCTGACGAAGCAAAATGGTATGTATGCGAGTAAAATTACAGCTTCGACACAGGCAGCAAAAGAACTGCTAGAGCATCACCTTCCGCAGCTCAAGCAGGCGCTTCCGAATATGTCGGTTCAAGTGGACCGTTTCCATATACCGCTTCAATCAAATGAGCAGCCGTTATTTGGACAATTTAACGAAGAAAACAAGCAGCAACAGTCAAAAGGGCAGAATTTCCAAAAGCCTGATGAACAGGAAGCGGAATTCCAAGATGTACTGGATGCTCTTGTTGGGTCAGATGAAGAAGAGGAGGAAATCTAATGGCAACAGTTGATGCTACGAATAGAACAGTCGCACAAACAGACACTTCTTCAAAAGCAGAAAAGAAAACAGATACGCTCGGCAAAGATCAATTCTTGAAAATATTGCTGACACAGCTTCAAAACCAAGATCCGACAAACCCACTAGATGACCGTGAGTTTGTCACACAGCTTGCAACATTTTCATCTTTAGAACAGCAAACCAATATGAACGATTCTATCACCAAGCTGAATCAGCTCATGTCTACATTTGTTGCACACCAAGATCCGTTTACGACGTATGTAGGGTGGATCGGTAAAGAAGTATCGGGCAAATTGGATGATAAAGATATATCAGGCACTGTGAAATCTGTTAAAAACATAAACAATGAATACTTCCTATATTTAGAAGATGGAACGAAAATCAGCCCTTGGGATGTTACAGCAGTTGGAGAAAAAACGAAGTAATTCGAGGAGGAAAATAAATGTTACGCTCACTTTACTCAGGAATTAGTGGAATGAAAAACTTCCAAACAAAATTAGATGTTGTAGCCAATAACGTAGCCAACGTCAATACACACGGATACAAAAAAAGCCGTATCACTTTTAAAGATATGGTCAGCCAAACCATTTCAAGTTCTGGTGGACCGACGAACAACTCTGGTTCAATCAACTCAAAACAAGTTGGTTTAGGATCATCTTTATCTTCTATTGATAAAATCATGTCAGCAGGAGCTTCTCAAAATACGGATAGAGATTATGATTTCTACATCAATGGAGATGGATTTTTCCGTATTGAAAAACAAGGAGAAGTTCTTTATACCAGAGCAGGGAACTTTACTCGGGATTCAGAGGGAAGTTTAACCACTTCTGACGGAAATTACGTGCTTGGAATGAATGGACAAAAGATAACGATTCCAGATGGCATTTCAAGTGTAAGTGTTGGTCCAGATGGAACAATATCTGTTGTTGAAAACAACGTATCTAGAAATGTTGGACAGGTTTCACTCGTATCTTTCAGTAACGCAGCAGGATTAGACAAAGTTGGTGAGAACCTATACCGCCAAACGTTAAGCTCAGGTGCACCAAGTAATCCTATCGTTCCTGGTGAACAAGGAACGGGCATCATTCAAACAGGTCGACTTGAAATGTCAAATGTTGATTTAACAGACGAGTTTACCGAAATGATTATCGCGCAGCGTGGATTCCAATCGAATGCAAAGACGATCACAACATCTGATGAAATCCTGCAAGAGCTTGTGAATCTGAAACGATAGGAGGTAGGGGGAGCGGATGATCGCTTCTCTGCTTAATATGATCGAAGTGACAAGATTGAATGGCAAAGGATTTATGCTGAACGCTCTCCATATCGAGCAAATCGAAAGCTTTCCAGACACGACCATTACATTAGCCAATGGAAAGAAATTCGTTGTGAAAGAAAATGAAGAGCAGCTTCAAGAGAAAATCATTTCTTTCTACAGAAAAATCCAAGTCATTTCATTGAATCAAGGAATAGAGGAATTTGAATGAAGAAGAAATTAGTCGTAGTAATGCTAATCATGATTATTGCCATCGGCGGAATAGGAGCAGGCATCATTTTTCTTCTGAATGGTTCAGAAGAAGCAAAAGCTGAAAAAGAGCCAACAGCAGATGAAGTCGTAAAAGCTTCTGTTGAAATTCCTGAGATTATCACCAATTTAAAGTCTGAAGGAAATGCCGTCAAACTTGTATTGAATATTGAAACAGACTCTGAAAAAGCAAAAGAAGAGCTCGAGAAAAGAAGTTTTCAAGTGAAAGACGCCGTAATTGACATTTTATCAGACACGAATGCAGATGAACTTGATGGCAAAAAAGGCAGAGAACATTTTAAAACACTAGTTAAAAACAAAGTGAATAACTATTTGCAAGATGGCAAGGTGAAAGAAGTATATATAACCTCCTTTAATCTGCAATAGAGGCGATTAATTGACACGATGGAGGTGAAGAAATGTCAGGAGAAGTGCTTTCCCAGAATGAGATCGATGCATTATTATCCGCCATATCTACAGGCGAAATGGATGCAGAAGAGCTGAAAAAAGAAGAAACGACGAAAAAAGTAAAGGTGTATGATTTTAAACGTGCACTTCGCTTTTCGAAAGACCAGATTCGAAGTTTAACAAGGATTCACGATAACTTCGCTAGACTGCTCACCACACACTTTTCAGCTCAGCTAAGATCATATATTCAAATTACTGTCAGCTCGGTTGACCAAGTACCATACGAAGAATTTATTCGTTCGATTCCTAATATGACATTATTAAACTTATTTTATGTCAGCCCGCTTGAAGGAAGAATCATGCTTGAAGTGAACCCAACAATCGGCTATGCCATGATGGACAGGCTGATGGGCGGGATAGGCATTAGTCATAATAAGACAGAATCACTTACAGAAATCGAAACAAAGATTATCTCAAACATGTTTGAGGGAGCTTTGGAAAATTACAGAGAAGCGTGGCAGTCCATAACCGACATCGAGCCTGAAATGGCAGATTTCGAGGTAAATCCCCAGTTTGTTCAAATGGTGTCACCAAACGAAACAGTTGTCGTCATTTCTCTTAATACACAAATTGGTGAGGTAAGCGGGGTTATTAACCTATGTATTCCTCATGTTGTATTAGAGCCTATTATTCCAAAGCTGTCTGTACACTACTGGATGCAGTCTGAACGAAATGAACCAAAACAACAAGAAACAAAGGCTATTGAAAAACGGATTATGACGGCAAAGATACCGGTAGTCGCAGAGCTAGGGGAATCGGAAATGACGGTGGAAGAGTTTTTGAATTTGGAAATTGGTGATTGTATTGCCTTGGACAAACCAGTAAATGCGCCTCTTACTGTTATGGTCGGAAATAAACCGAAATTCTTGGGACAGGCCGGCCGCGTGAATCGGAAACAGGCGATTCAAATTCTAGATCACGACATAAGAGGTGAAGAAGATGGAGAATAACGGAAGTAAATTATCACAAGACGAAATCGATGCGCTCCTTAAAGGAGGCAGCAATGACGATATAGAGCCTGAAACAATCCTTTCTGCAATGGAGCAAGATGCCATTGGAGAAATCGGAAATATTTCATTCGGCAGTTCTGCTACAGCACTTTCAACCCTATTAAATCAAAAAGTGGAGATTACCACTCCAACTGTTACAGTGATTCAAAAAAGTATGCTGAATGAGGAATTTCCTCATCCGTATGTCGCGATTGAAGTGAATTATACGGAAGGCTTCAGCGCAAGTAACCTGCTTGTCGTCCAGCAAACAGATGCAGCAGTCATTGCGGACTTAATGATGGGCGGAGACGGGACAAATGCTGACCCTTCTTTAAGCGAGATTCACTTAAGTGCAGTGCAAGAAGCGATGAACCAAATGATGGGTTCTGCTGCGACATCCATGTCGACGGTCTTTAATAAAAAGATTGATATTTCTCCGCCTCGCGTCGAATTACTTGATGTGAAAGAAGGAGAAGGAACAGACCGGATCCCAGCTGCAGAAATGCTTGTCAAAGTGTCCTTCAGATTAAAAATAGGAGAGCTCATTGATTCAAATATTATGCAGCTTTATCCTATTACATTTGCGAAAGATTTAATCGCAGAATTAACAGACCCAGCGCAGGAGGAAGAGCCGGTTCAAGACACGCAAGTGAGCACACCTGAACCTCAGCAGGCAGCACCTCAAACGCAGTCTGCACCAGCGCAGCAAGCTGCTCCGCCGAAAAGACAGGCGAAGCCAAAGCCGGCAGCACCTGTAAATGTGGCACCAGTTGAATTTGAAGCGTTCAGTGAGCCTCAGCATACAACAAGCCAGCTTGGAAATCTTGATATGCTGATGGACATTCCGCTTTCCATTACGGTGGAACTTGGAAGAACTCAGCGAAGTGTCAAAGAAGTCCTTGAGCTTTCAGCAGGAAGTATCATTGAACTGGACAAACTTGCTGGTGAGCCAGTAGACATTCTAGTGAACAAACGAATCGTCGCCAAAGGGGAAGTCGTTGTCATTGATGAGAACTTTGGTGTTCGTGTGACTGATATTTTAAGTCAGTCAGAAAGACTTTCTAATTTAAAATAAACAAACATACAGGGAGAGAATAAGTAAATGGCTACTAAGGTATTAATCGTAGATGATGCAGCATTCATGAGAATGATGATAAAGGATATTCTTGTAAAAAACGGATTTGATGTAGTAGGAGAAGCAGAAAACGGCGCTCAAGCAGTTGAAAAATTTAAAGAAACATCTCCTGATCTTGTCACAATGGATATCACAATGCCAGAAATGGACGGGATCACAGCATTAAAAGAAATTAAACAAATCGATGCTTCTGCAAAAATCATCATGTGTTCTGCAATGGGGCAGCAGTCAATGGTTATTGACGCGATCCAAGCAGGTGCAAAAGACTTTATCGTGAAGCCGTTCCAGGCAGACCGTGTACTTGAAGCAATTAATAAAACGTTAGGCTAAAAAAGGGTGTAAGACTTGTTGAAAAAACGTTTGATATGTATAGCAATGATCAGTTTTATGCTTTTCTTAACGATACAGCCTGCCTCACTGTTTGCTGAAACGAAAGATCCTGAAAATGGCACAGTGAATGACTGGCTCAAAGAAGAGAAAGGCAGCAAAAAGGATACAGAAAAGACAACCACTGACAATCAAACGAATCCGGCAGAAGAAGTTCCCTCTTCTTCTGTCTCCATTATGGATTTTGTCAAAATGATTGGTGCTTTACTTTTTGTCATCCTGCTCATATATGGATTGGTGAGATTTGTTGGTAAGCAAAACCGCTTACTTAAACCATTTCGCTATGTTGAAAATATTGGCGGAACGACGGTTGGCCAAAACCGTTCAGTCCAGCTTATCAAAGTGGGCAAACGAGTATTAGTTGTCGGAGTAGCGGACTCAATCCAGCTGCTAAAAGAAATTGATGATGAACAAGAATGTGAAGCGATCGTGAAACAATATGAAGAAGCGATGGAAAGTAAAACAGATTTACCAAAAATCGTTCAAAAATTCACATCTCAGATAAAGAAACAGGATCAGCCAACCACTTCTTCTTTTTCAGCCAATTTGAAGGCGCAGCTAGCCGAATTGAAAAAGACCCAATCAGAAGTCAGAAAGAAAGGCCCGAAACAAAATGAATGAGTTTATCGATTTATTTAATTCCAGCGGTGCAGGGAATATTAGCACGTCTGTCCGTCTTCTTTTACTTTTAACCGTATTTTCGGTTGCACCAGGCATTCTCATTTTAATGACGTGTTTTACACGAATTGTGATTGTACTTTCATTCGTTAGAACGTCACTTGCAACCAACTCAATGCCGCCAAACCAAGTGCTTGTAGGGCTTGCATTGTTTCTCACATTTTTTATCATGGCACCTACGTTCTCAGAGATTAATAAAGAGGCACTCACGCCGCTTTTAAATGATGACATTACGCTCAATCAGGCATATGAAAAAGCCGAAGTGCCCATTAAAGAATTTATGAGTAAACATACGAGACAGAAGGATTTGGCTTTATTTCTTAGTTACGCAAAAATCGATACACCTGAATCGATAAAAGATATTCCGTTAACGGCGATGGTACCCGCTTTTGCGATTTCAGAATTAAAGACGGCATTTCAAATTGGTTTCATGATCTTTATTCCCTTTTTAATTATTGACATGGTGGTCGCAAGTGTTCTGATGTCAATGGGGATGATGATGCTTCCGCCGGTTATGATATCGCTCCCTTTTAAAATATTGTTATTTGTTTTAGTCGATGGATGGTATTTGATTGTTAAATCTTTGCTGCAAAGCTTTTAGAGTAGGTGCTTAAAACATGAGTTCAGAATTTGTCATTACGATGGCTGAAAGATCAGTGTATGTGGTATTGCTTGTCAGTGGGCCGCTTCTAGCGCTCGCTCTTATTGTGGGACTGATTGTCAGTGTGTTTCAGGCGACAACCCAAATTCAAGAACAGACGCTTGCGTTCATTCCTAAAATTGTTGCAGTTCTTATCGGGCTTGTTGTGTTTGGTCCATGGATGCTGTCAACCATTGTGTCCTTTACGACAGAGCTGTTCTCGAATTTAGATCGATTTGCAGGTTAACGAGCGATGTCAATCATAGAATTATTCCCTGCTTTTCTATTAGTTTTTATTCGGATCACCGCTTTTTTTGTGACAGTACCGCTTTTAGCGCATAGAACGATCCCAGCTGTACACAGAGTTGGATTCTCTCTGTTTTTAGCCGTGATTAGTTTTAGCACGATTAAGGAACCGCCAGCACTCGACATAGACGGTCTTTATATGATGCTTGCGGTGAAAGAAGCAATGGTCGGACTTCTGCTTGGTTTGATTGCATATATCATGGTGTCCGCTGTTCAAATTGCCGGCTCATTTATTGATTTTCAAATGGGCTTTGCGATCGCCAATGTGATTGATCCGCAAACAGGGGCGCAAACGCCGCTGATGGGGCAGTTTTTTTATACGGTCACATTGCTATTGATGCTGGCAACCAATGCACACCACCTGCTGCTTGATGGAATCTATTACAGCTTTCAATATATTGCAGTTGATCAGTACGCACTGAATTTCGGCAGTGAATCCTTTGCTTATTTTATTGCAAAGAGCTTCAACCAAATGTTCATCATTGCCTTTCAAATCTCAGCACCGGTCGTTGCCAGCTTGTTTTTGGTCGATTTGGCACTGGGCATTGTGGCACGAACAGTTCCGCAGATGAACGTTTTTGTTGTCGGACTTCCTATTAAAATGGGTGTGAGTTTTATTATGATCATCATCTGTATGGGCGTCATCTTCGGGGTTGTCCAAAATACATTTGATACGATTGTACTCACCATGAGGAATTTCTTAGCATTGGTCGGTGGTTCGTCATGATGACAAGACTTAGACTAGACTTGCAATTTTTCGCAGGCGAAAAAACAGAAAAAGCAACGCCGAAAAAGAGACAAGATTCACGTAAAAAAGGTCAGGTTGCCAAAAGTACCGACGTCAATACAGCCATCTCATTTCTATTAATCTTTTTATCATTCTTTTTTATTGGGCCTTTTATGAAAGAGCGTATTATTGCGCTCATTGAACGTTTTTATTCAACAACGATGCTAATGAAGGTTAGCACATCTAATATTCATCAACTATTTGTGCAATTGCTTCAGGAAACAGGAATCCTCCTCATGCCAATCCTTGGTGTTGGTATGCTGGCAGGGATCATCAGTAACTATTTGCAAGTTGGTTTTCTCTTTTCGACAGAAGTAATCAAACCAAAATTAGAAAAACTCGATCCAATCAAAGGGTTTAAACGGATATACAGTATTCGAGCCCTCGTAGAGCTATTAAAATCCATTTTGAAAATTGGTTTAATTGGTTTTGCGACATTTATTGCACTTTGGATGCACTTTGACGAAATCCTGAGGCTTCCTTTATTAACAGCAGAGGAAACCCTTCATTTCGTCGCAAATATGACCTTGATTATGGGGCTATATGCAGCAGGTGCTCTCATGATCTTAGCAGGGCTTGATTATATGTATCAGAAATTTGATTATGAAAAAAACTTACGGATGTCCAAACAAGACATCAAAGATGAGTATAAAAAATCAGAGGGTGACCCGCTCATAAAATCTAAGATTAAACAGCGCCAGCGGGAAATGGCCATGAGACGGATGATGCAGGAAGTCCCAAAAGCGGACGTCATCATTACAAACCCAACCCACTATGCAATTGCTTTGAAATATGACGAAGAAAAGATGGACGCGCCCTTTGTTGTGGCAAAGGGAACAGATATTTTAGCTTTGAAAATTAGAACGATTGCGAAAGAGCACGATATCATGACCGTAGAAAACCGGCCGCTCGCTCGGGCACTATATGATCAGGTCGACATCGACCAAGCGGTCCCAGAGGAATACTTTAAGGCGATCGCAGAAATTTTAGCTTACGTCTATAAAACGAAACAAAAGATTTTATGAATTTTTGGTTTTAAAAGGAGAGAACAGGCATGTCAGCAAGAGATTTATCTGTTATATTCAGTGTTATTTTAATTGTGGCGATGCTGGTCATACCGTTTCCGCCAATGCTATTAAGTATTTTAATCATTATTAATATTTCTCTTGCGCTTATCGTGCTTCTCACCACTATGAACATGCAAGAACCACTGGAATTTTCAATTTTTCCATCATTGCTTTTGCTCTTAACACTGTTTCGTTTAGGGCTTAACATCTCTACAACACGTTCTATTCTTTCAACAGGAGATGCTGGAAAGGTTGTAGAAACGTTTGGTTCATTTGTTGTTGGAGGAAATATCATCGTTGGTCTCGTTGTTTTCCTTATTCTGATCATCATTCAGTTTATTGTTATTACTAAAGGGGCTGAGCGTGTATCAGAGGTTGCGGCAAGATTTACACTTGATGCGATGCCAGGTAAACAAATGAGTATTGACGCTGATTTAAATGCAGGGATGCTGACAGAAAGTGAAGCAAGAAACCGCCGTGAAAAAGTAGCGAGGGAAGCAGACTTTTATGGAGCGATGGACGGTGCCAGTAAGTTCGTTAAAGGGGACGCCATCGCTGGTATTATCATCGTTATCATCAATATTATATTTGGAATTATTATTGGGATGCTTCAGCAAGGCATGTCGATTCAAGAATCAGCTTCCCACTTTACCCTGTTAACAGTAGGGGACGGAATTGTTTCTCAAATTCCGGCACTCCTCATTTCAACGGCGACAGGGATTGTTGTTACGAGAGCAGCTTCTAACGGAAACCTTGGATCAGACATTACAGGTCAGCTCTTTGCATTCCCAGCCATGCTTTATGTCACAGCAGGCACGATCTTCCTTCTTGGGCTGTTTACACCAATCGGCATACTTTTGACAGGACCGATCGCAGGTTTAATTGCACTTGGCGCATACATGATGTCGAAAAACAAACAAGACCAAGAAGAAATTGAAGAGGTACTGGAGGAACAGGCAGAGGTAGAAGAGATGAAAAGTCCAGAAAGCGTCATTCATCTTTTGCAAATGGATGCCATTGAATTTGAATTTGGCTACGGCTTGATTCCGCTAGCCGATGCAAATCAAGGCGGGGACCTGTTAGACCGAATTGTGATGATCCGAAGGCAGCTTGCCCTCGAACTAGGTCTTGTGATTCCAGTTGTCCGAATTCGAGACAACATTGCACTTAACCCAAATGAGTATCGACTTAAAATAAAAGGGAACGAAGTAGCAAAAGGAGAGCTGCTGCTTGATCATTACTTAGCGATGTCTCCAACGCCTGATGATGATCCGATTGAAGGGATTGAAACAATTGAGCCATCCTTTGGTCTTCCGGCTAAATGGATCTCAGAAGCAGAAAAAGATCAGGCTGAGATGCTTGGCTATACGGTTGTAGATCCTGCATCGGTTGTGTCTACTCACATCACAGAGAAAATTAGACAAAACACACACGAACTGCTCGGGCGCCAAGAAACGAAGCAATTAATCGATCATCTAAAAGAAAGTTATCCTGTCTTAGTGGATGAGGTGACGCCAAACCCACTAGCAGTTGGTGATATTCAAAAAGTGTTGGCAAAACTGCTGAAAGAAAAGGTTTCTATTCGAAATCTTGTCACCATTTTTGAGACGCTTGCAGACTACGGAAAATTAACGACGGATACAGATTTGTTAACAGAGTATGTCAGACAGGCGCTGGCAAGACAGATTACTGCACAATATGCGAGAGAAAATGAATCGCTCAAAGTCGTGACATGCTCAGGCCGAGTGGAAAAGGTGATTGCTGACAGCGTACAGCAGACAGAGCATGGCAACTACTTATCGTTAGATCCAGAATCCTCTGAAAGTGTGATTCAATCAGTGGCGAGAGAAATTGAACAGCTTTCGCTTCGTCAGGAAACGCCGGTTCTATTGTGCTCACCTCCTATAAGAATGTACGTCAAGCAGCTGTTAGAAAGATATTTCCCGGATTTACCGGTACTATCTTATAACGAACTAGAAGCAAATGTGGAAGTACAGAGCATCGGAGTGGTGGATATCTAATGAAAATGAAAAAAATCACAGCGAATTCAATGCAGGAGGCAACGATTCAAATTAGGCAGCAGCTTGGAAAGGATGCCGTCATTTTAAATTCCAAAACCGTTGTGAAACGAAAGCTGTTCGGTTTAAAGAAACAGCAAATGGTTGAAGTGATTGCAGTGCTGGATCAAGATTTTGAAGAAAGAGCGGGTAAAGGTGGACACCCTGCGCCTCCTCTTCCAGTATTTCCGAAAAAGGAGCAGATTCAACACCGGCCTGAAGAGCTGTCTCTTGCTCCTGAGGCAGTGAAACCAGTACCTTCTCAAGCTCAGTCTTTAGAATATGCGAGGAATGAGCGGCATGCTGGTATTCTGCCTGATCCTCTCATGGCAATCGATCAAAAACTGAAGGATCAAGGTCTTGATGATGTCATTCGAGACGAATGCCTCAAAGGTCTTTTAACGAAGGGTGCTGTCAAGGAAGATCAAATTCAAAAAGAACTTGAACAACAGCTGACAGATATGCTGCCGGCTCACACCTCTGATGAGCCGATGATTCGTTCAAAATACATTGTGCTGTTTGGTTCAACTGGAGCTGGTAAAACAACAACGATTGCAAAGCTCGCTGCCAAAACGGCCATTCAGAAGCAAAAGAAAATCGCTTTTATTACAACAGATACGTACCGAATTGCAGCGATCGAACAACTGAAAACATATGCGGAACTGCTCAATGCACCGCTTGAGGTTTGTTATTCGAGAGAGGATTTTGTAAAAGCTCAAGAGACGTTTAAAGAGTATGATCATATTTTCGTAGACACAGCGGGTCGTAACTTTAAAGAAGAAGCGTATATCAAAGAGCTGACAGACATCATTCCATTTAATGAAAGCATTCAAAGTTTCCTAGTGATGAGTGCGACCTCGAAGTATCAGGACATGAAAGCCATGGTTAAACGCTTTGAACACGTTCCAATCGATCAATTCATTTTTACAAAGGTAGATGAAACAGACACGATGGGAACCATCTTTCAAATCATTGCAGACTCTCAAATTGGACTTGGCTTTTTAACAAATGGTCAAAATGTTCCTGAGGATATTCTTGAGGGCTCTCCTCTTGAATTAACAAGGATGGTCTTACAATGATGAAGCCCGACCAAGCAGAAGGTTTAAGAAAGCTCGTTCAGCAGAATCAAACGATCGCACCAGCTCCTCTTGGTATAAGCGGACAGGCAAAAACCATTGCTGTCATGAGCGGTAAAGGTGGGATTGGAAAATCGAATTTGACGCTGAATATGGCACTGTCTATCGCAAATGCAGGGAAGCGAGTGTTAGTCATCGACCTTGATTTTGGTATGGGGAATATTGATATTTTACTAGGAAAAACTTCGACTAGCTCTATATTAGATGTTCTTGTCAGGAAGAAATCCTTCCAAGCAGCTATGACCCAAGGCACGAACAACCTTTATTACATTTCTGGTGGCAGCGGACTTGAACAGCTGTTTTCTTTAGATAAAGATCAATGGTCGTTCTTTCTAGAGGAAATGGAAAGAATGATGCACGACTTTGATTGTATCTTCTTTGATATGGGGGCTGGCTTGTCTAAAGATCAACTGCCTTTTGTTTTATCAGCAGGAGAAGTTGTGGTTGTGACAACGCCAGAACCAACATCAATCATGGATGCCTACAGCGCAATTAAACACTTAGCGATTCATCAGTTCGAACAATCTGTGCAAATCATTGTCAACCGGTGTAAAACCCCGTCAGAAGGGTCAGAAACCTACCGGAAATTAGCAGGAGTGGTCACATCATTTTTACACAGAAAACTAGTATTTGCTGGTGCTGTGCCGGATGATCCTGCGGTTCCAAAAGCGGTGGCTGAACAAATTCCATTTTATATGAAGCAGCCACATTCACGGCTGAGTAAAACGATCAAGATGCTGGCAGAGACACTTTATCAACAGCAGATAAGAGAGGCACAGAGAGAGCAGCATACGTTTATAGATAAGTTGTCCTCTTTTTTTAAAAGGAGGAAGGTGGACTCATGATTAGAGTGCTTGTAGTAGATGACTCGGCTTTTATGCGAAAGCTCATTAGTGATTTCCTAAGTGCCGAGCAAGAAATAGAAGTCGTCGGAACGGCGCGAAATGGGGAAGATGCCTTAAAACGGATCAAGGAACTGAATCCAGATGTCGTCACATTAGATGTGGAAATGCCTGTTTTAAATGGAACAGAAGCATTAAAACAAATTCTGGCTGAACACGACCTTGCCGTGATTATGGTGTCAAGCCAGACAAAGCAAGGGAAAGATTTAACCATCCATTGCTTAGAACTTGGTGCTTTTGACTTTGTGACAAAGCCTTCAGGAAGTATTTCGCTCGATTTACACAAAGTAAGAGGCCAAATTGTAGAGCGGGTGCTTGCGGCAGGGCTGTCAAGGAAACGCACTGAAGTACAGGTTTCTCCAAAGCCGGTGATGAAGCCGCCAATTCCAGTGGCTACACCTCGCCCGCAAGCCGTAAAAAGTGGCTCACTCCGAAAGATTATTTCAATCGGAACATCAACGGGAGGGCCAAGGGCACTTCAACGAGTTGTCACGAAGCTGCCCAAGGACATAGAAGCACCTATTTTGATTGTGCAGCATATGCCGGCAGGATTTACAGCATCACTTGCTACTAGGTTAGACCATTTATCTCAAATTTCGATTAAAGAAGCACAAGATGGAGACATCGCTAAAAATGGAGTGGCTTACATAGCGCCTGGTGGAATGAATATGTCACTTCATGAACAAGGGGCATCCTTAGTCATCAGGCTTTCTCCAGAGGACACGGAAAGCCGGCACAAACCTTCTGTTAACTATTTATTTGAATCCATCAGTCATATAAAGGGTTACGAGAAAATTGCTGTCATTATGACAGGCATGGGTAGTGACGGCACAGAAGGTGTCAAAAAAATGGTCGCAAGCGGTCATACAAAAGTCATTGCAGAAAAAGAAGAATCATGTGTTGTTTTCGGAATGCCTAAATCAGTCATTAAAGCAGGCCTTGCACATGAAACAAGGCATGTGGATGACATCGCACATGCAATTATAAGCTCCATGAAAAAAGAGAGGGCGTGAACACGTTGGATGTAAACCAATACTTAGATATCTTTTTAGATGAAAGCAGAGAACACTTACAAACTTGTAATGAAAAACTTCTTGATTTAGAAAAGAACCCAACCGACTTGCAGCTAGTGAATGATATATTCAGAGCGGCTCACACATTGAAAGGCATGAGTGCAACGATGGGCTACGCTGATATGGCTCAGCTAACACATCATTTAGAAAACATGTTTGATGCCATTCGAAATGAACAAATGATTGTCACACCTGAGTCAATGGACACAATGTTTGAAGCACTTGATCACCTTGAAGCAATGGTTCAATCAATTGCAGAAGGCGGAGATGGGAAACGCGATGTCACAGAGATTAGTAAAAAGCTAGATGTGACAGGAAGCCATGCTGAGGCAGCTCCTAGTGTTGAAACAGCGGCTGTATCAGCGGCTGCTGCTAATGACTTAGACTATAACGAATTTGAACGAACAGTGCTTGATGAAGCGAGGGAACAAGGCTTTAAATGCTATGAACTCAATGTAACATTAAGTGACGCATGCCTATTAAAAGCCGTTCGTGTCTATATGATCTTTGAAAGACTGAACGAAGCAGGCGAGGTCGTCAAAACAGTTCCAAATGCAGAACTTTTAGAATCAGAAGATTTCGAATCTGAATTCAGTATTTCTTATTTATCTAAACAACCGATGGACGAAGTGAAAAAAATCGTGATGACGATCTCAGAAGTTGAACAAGTTGAGATCTCAGAAGTTTCTGCATTTGAAGAAGCGAATCCAGCTGAAAAACAAGAAGCAAAACCTGAACAGAAAAAAGAAGAAGTCTCCGTGCCTGCTGCGAAAGCACCAGCAAACGATGCACCAAAAGCAAATGGCAATAACGGTTCAGCTGCAGGAGGCACAAAAACGATTCGTGTCAACATCGATCGTCTAGACTCTCTTATGAATCTATTTGAAGAACTGGTGATTGACAGAGGCCGTTTAGAACAGATTGCCAAAGAGCTTGAAAATAACGAACTCACTGATACGGTCGAAAGAATGACACGTATTTCAGGCGATCTGCAATCGATCATCCTGAACATGAGAATGGTACCTGTAGAAACGGTGTTTAACAGGTTCCCGCGTATGATCCGTCAATTGACGAAAGAGCTCAATAAAAAAATTGAACTGATCATTGAAGGTGCTGATACTGAGCTTGATCGAACAGTCATCGACGAGATTGGAGATCCGCTCCTACACTTACTTAGAAACAGTCTAGATCACGGAATTGAATCGCCAGAAGAACGTGTGAAAAAAGGCAAGCCAGAAAAAGGAACCGTTCTATTAAAGGCGTATCATAGCGGAAACCACGTCTTCATTGAAGTAGAAGATGATGGCGGCGGAATTAACCGTAAGAAAGTGCTTGAAAAAGCATTAGAGCGCGGGGTTATTACAGAAAGAGAAGCGGAAACCATTGAAGATCATCAAATTGATTCATTGATCTTTGCAGCAGGATTCTCTACAGCTGATGAGATATCTGACATCTCAGGCCGCGGTGTAGGTCTTGACGTCGTGAAAAACAAGCTGGAATCACTAGGCGGATCTGTAAGCATCAACTCAACAGAAGGACAGGGCTCACTATTCTCGATCCAGCTTCCGCTTACATTATCGATTATTTCTGTACTTCTTGTAAAACTGGAAGAGGAAACATTTGCGATTCCGATTTCTTCTATTATTGAAACGGCTGTCATTAAGAAAAGCGACATCCTTCAAACGCATGATCGCGAAGTAATTGATTTCCGCGGATTTATCGTACCGGTCGTGTACTTGAAGAAACAATTCCACGTACCAAATGCGAATGAATTAGAGGAAGAACTGCACATCATCGTTGTTCGTAAAGGAGATAAGCTGACAGCATTTGTGGTCGATTCATTTATTGGTCAGCAAGAGGTTGTATTGAAATCACTAGGAGATTACCTGCCAAACGTGTTTGCGATCTCAGGCGCAACAATCCTAGGCGACGGTCAAGTTGCACTCATCGTTGACTGTAATGCACTGATCAAGTAAAAAACAATAGAGGAGCGGTCTGAAATGAGTACAGATATCAAAACTGGCGAAAAGATGATTGTGTTTATCGTAAACAAAAAAGAATACGCCATTTCAGTATCAGAAGTAAAGTCCATTGAAAAATGGCAGCAGCCGACAAGAGTCCCTGGCGTTGCCCCTTATATATGCGGTGTTATTAATCTGCGCGGTGTCGTGACGCCTGTCATCGATCTTAGAGTGAGACTTGGATCAAGTGACAACGAAATTACAGATGAAACAAGAATGATTATTGTACAAGTTGGTGACATTGAAGTCGGCTGGATTGTTGATGAAGCGAATGATGTCATTACAGTCCATCAAGAAGAAGTAGAATCTTCTCCTGAGTCAGCTGAAAAAGAAGGACAATCATGGGTAACAGGTATCATTAAGCATGATCAGCGTCTATTTAATATCATTCACCCTGGTGCTGTCCTCGACAAGAGCGTTCAAGATGCACCTGTTCATTAAGGAGGATGTGAAATGAGCATTTTCAATGAAATAAAAGATGAACAGCTGGATGTATTAAGAGAGGTAGGGAATATTGGAGCAGGCCACGCCGCGTCTGCTCTTGCCAGCCTTTTGGATCGCAAAATAGATATGGCTGTTCCGTTTGTCAAGGTTCTCTCGTTTGAAGAATTAATGGATTTCTTTGGCGGTGCAGACCTCCCAGTTGCAAGCATTTTCCTGCGAATGGAAGGAGATTTATCTGGCTCTATCTTTTTCATAATGCCCTTTGAGCAAGCTGAGCAATTTGTAAGAGAGCTTGTACGAGATCCAGCATTTGATATTGATACCATTCACGAGCATGTGATGGGGACGTCAGCACTACACGAGCTGGGAAATATTTTAGCAGGCTCTTATTTATCAGCCCTTGCCGATTTAACAAAATTGCAGCTTCACCCAAGTGTTCCAGATGTTACGCTCGATATGTTCGGGGCTGTCATTAGCGAAGGGTTAATGCAATTCAGTCCTCTAGGTGATCAGGCAATTGTGATTGATACATCAATTTTTGATGATCAAAATAAGCAAGAGCTGAAAGGAAATATGTTTCTATTACCAGACTTTGAATCGTTTGAAAAACTATTCAAAGCATTAGGTAACCTTTAATGAACGTTCAGATTCCGGCAGTTGTAAAGGTTGGTATAGCGGATGTTCAGCTTGTGAAAACACCGGACCGCATTCGGACATCCGGACTTGGTTCTTGTGTAGGGCTTGTTCTGTTTGATCAAGAAAAAAAACTGGCAGGTCTTGTCCATGTCATGCTTCCAGACTCATCCCTTGCAAAAGGGGCAGTGGAGAACTTGGCTAAATATGCAGATACAGGTGTCAAGCATACAATTGATCTGCTCCTTAAAGAAGGAGCGCGCAAACATGCGCTAAAGGCAAAACTTGCTGGTGGCGCAGAAATGTTTAAGTTTAAGTCAACCAATGATCTGATGAGAATTGGACCTAGAAACGTATCAGCTGTTAAAGAACATCTGTCTCTTTATCGCATCCCGATCATTAGTGAGGATACGGGCGGGAACAATGGTCGTACGATTGAATTTGACCCGCTTACGACAGAGCTTGAGATCCGCACTGTGAAGCAAGGCATTATGAAGATATAACTAAGGAAGTATAGGGGGAGAAAGATGCAATCCTTAAATTACGAAGATCAGGCGCTATGGGCTAGATGGAAAGAGTGGAAGGACCCAGCTGCTGGAGATGATCTTATGCGCCGCTATATGCCGCTCGTCACATATCATGTTGGAAGAATTTCCATCGGTCTCCCGAAGTCAGTGCATAAAGAAGACTTGATCAGTCTAGGGATGCTCGGTTTATATGATGCCCTTGAAAAATTCGACCCCGGAAGAGATCTGAAGTTTGATACATATGCATCCTTCAGAATCCGCGGGGCCATCATCGACGGTCTTCGTAAAGAGGACTGGCTGCCTCGTACATCAAGAGAAAAAACAAAAAAAGTAGAAGCGGCTATTGAAAAGCTTGAACAACGCTATTTACGAAATGTGACGCCGACAGAAGTGGCAGAGGAACTTGGCATGAGTGAACAGGATGTTGTCACAACAATGAATGAAGGTTTCTTTGCAAATCTGCTTTCAATCGACGAGAAGCTGCATGATCAAGAAGACGGTGAAAACGTCCAAGTCATGATTCGCGACGAGAAAACTGTGACACCTGAAGAGAAGATGCTGAAAGATGAATTAATAGAACAGCTTGCTGAAAAAATGACCGAGCTATCTGAAAAAGAAAAGCTCGTGATCAGTCTTTTCTATAAAGAGGAACTGACGTTAACGGAAATCGGTCACGTGCTCAATTTATCGACCTCACGCATTTCGCAAATTCATTCAAAGGCATTGTTCAAGCTTAAGCATCTGCTTGATAAAGCCATTCAATCTTAAAGAGTTAGTGAGTGAAAAAATATGTTATGGCTGATTAGCTTCATGCTTCATGCTGCACTTATTTATTTTGTGATCATTTTATATACGAGAATGAATTCGCTGAAGGCAACTGAACAAAAGCAGCGAGAACTTCTAGAAGAAACGGAAAATACCCTGGCTGCATTTTTGATGGAAGTCAAAGAAGAGAATGACAAACTATCAAAAGTGGCAGCCGCTTCCCCTGATTTTTCTGCTGAAGAGCTGAAAACAGATTTTCAGACACCAAAGCAGCCACAAACACCAATTGAATCCCAGCAATCGGTAGAAAGTGAAGATCCAGTACCAGAGCACTTGTCGGCTCTCCTTAGCGAAGTCGAAGTGCAGGAAGAGAAGGTAAACGAACCCGTTCCATATCTTGAATCAGACGCTTCTGCGTCTTCTGAAAGTGAAGTAGAAGAAACATTCGAGGACCAAGTGAAGACCTTATATGACCAAGGGCATTCGCTAGAAGAAATAGCGAAAGAACTGAAAACGGGCAAGACAGAAATCGAGCTTTTATTAAAATTTAGCGGAAAGCTGTAAAGGATTCTTGATTGTCAGTCCATCATGTGTTATATTATTTCTTGGTGTTAAATACACACGCTTAATGATTCATATGAAGGTGCTGCCGTGGCGCAGTTTTATGTGAACATGACTTGAGCGGAGGAAAAAAAACCATTATATTAGGAGGCAACAACATGTCAGTTATTTCTATGAAACAATTGCTAGAAGCTGGTGTTCACTTCGGTCACCAAACGCGCCGCTGGAACCCAAAAATGAAGCGTTACATCTTTACAGAGCGTAACGGTATCTACATCATCGATCTTCAAAAAACGGTGAAAAAAGTAGAGGAAGCTTACAACTTCACGAAAAACCTTGCTGCTGACGGAGGAAAAATCCTTTTCGTTGGTACGAAAAAGCAAGCACAAGATTCAGTGAAAGAAGAAGCAATCCGTTCTGGTATGTTCTATGTGAACCAACGCTGGCTTGGTGGAACTTTAACAAACTTTGAAACAATCCAAAAACGTATCAAACGTTTAAAAGATATTGAAAAAATGCAAGAAAACGGTACATTCGATGTTCTTCCTAAGAAAGAAGTCGTTCAACTGAAAAAAGAATTAGAACGTCTTGAAAAATTCCTAGGCGGAATCAAAGACATGAAAGGTCTTCCGGATGCACTTTTCATTATCGACCCTCGTAAAGAGCGTATTGCAGTTGCAGAAGCTCGTAAATTGAATATCCCAATCATCGGTATCGTTGACACAAACTGTGATCCAGACGAAATTGATGTTGTGATCCCTGCAAACGATGATGCAATCCGTGCTGTAAAACTTCTAACTGCTAAAATGGCAGATGCGATTCTTGAGTCTAAACAAGGCGAAGAAGAAGCTGTTGTAGAAGAAACGACAGAAACTGAAACAACAACTGCGTAACCTATTCAAAAGGTGATAAGAGGGAAATGCCTTTTATCACCTTTTTTTCACCTAGTAATCCGTGTTTTAACATAGAAGGAGGAAATGTAAAATGGCTATTACTGCTCAATTAGTTAAAGAACTGCGTCAAAAAACTGGTGCAGGTATGATGGACTGTAAAAAAGCGTTAACAGAAACTGATGGTGACATCGACAAAGCAATCGATCTTCTAAGAGAAAAAGGAATTGCAAAAGCTGCGAAAAAAGCAGACCGTATTGCTGCAGAAGGATTAACTCTTATCAAAACTGACGGCAACACAGGCGTGATCCTAGAAGTGAACTCTGAGACTGATTTCGTTTCGAAAAACGAAGGGTTCCAATCACTTCTTAACGAACTTGCTGATCATTTGCTTGCTGCTAAACCTGCAACAATTGAAGAAGCTCATGCTTCTAAAATGGAAAACGGTTCAACAGTTGAAGAGCATATCACATCTGCGATTGCGAAAATCGGAGAGAAAATCACTCTACGTCGTTTCTCTGTTATCACGAAAGAAGATAACGCAGCATTCGGTTCTTACTTACACATGGGCGGACGCATCGGTGTGTTAGCTGTTCTTAACGGAACAACTGACGAAGAGCTTGCAAGAGACATCGCAATGCACGTTGCTGCTGTAAACCCTAAATACATTTCTCGTGACCAAGTGTCAGAAGAAGAAGCAAACCGTGAGCGCGAAGTATTAACGCAGCAAGCGCTTCAAGAAGGAAAACCTGAAAACATCGTAGCTAAAATGGTAGAAGGCCGTCTAAACAAATTCTTCGAAGAAATTTGCTTACTTGACCAAGCTTTCGTTAAAAACCCAGATGAAAAAGTGAAACAAGTAGTAGCTGCGAAAAACGCAAGCGTTCAAACTTATGTTCGCTATGAAGTGGGCGAAGGCATCGAGAAGCGTCAAGACAACTTTGCTGAAGAAGTGATGAGCCAAGTGAAAAAATAATGTTTGAAAAGCTCTCTGGGGCTTTTTTAGGGAGCACAAGCACTGTGTTCCCTATTTTTTAGAGGATATTGATTTACAAAAGGCAGTTTCTTACGCATAATAAGAGACGGTATAGTTTACACTTGGAGGTTATCATGAGCAAACCGAAATATAATCGCATTGTACTGAAGCTAAGTGGCGAAGCACTAGCAGGTGATGCTGGAAATGGAATTAACCCAACTGTCATTCATTCAATTGCAAAGCAAGTAAAAGAAATTGCAGAGCTAGATGTTGAGGTTGCAGTTGTTGTAGGCGGAGGAAACCTTTGGCGCGGTAAGACAGGTAGTGACTTAGGAATGGACCGTGCAACAGCAGACTACATGGGCATGTTGGCAACAGTGATGAATTCACTCGCGCTACAAGACAGCCTAGAAACGCTTGGCATTCAGTCTAGGGTACAAACCTCTATCGAAATGAGACAGGTTGCAGAACCATACATAAGAAGAAAAGCGATCCGTCATCTTGAGAAGAAACGTGTCGTAATTTTTGCTGCAGGTACTGGTAACCCTTATTTCTCTACAGATACAACGGCAGCACTTCGTGCAGCAGAAATTGAAGCAGATGTCATTTTAATGGCAAAAAATAATGTAGACGGTGTCTACAGTGCTGATCCTCGTACAGATGCGGATGCAGTAAAATATGACAAGCTTTCATATCTTGATGTGCTAAAAGAAGGGCTTGCAGTAATGGATTCTACTGCGTCCTCATTATGTATGGACAATGACATTCCATTAATCGTATTCTCTATTATGGAAGAAGGAAATATTAAACGTGCCGTAAATGGCGAATCAATTGGAACGATTGTGAGGGGGAAATAACGTGTCAA
Source organism: Bacillus pumilus (assembly GCF_900186955.1). NCBI lineage: Bacteria > Bacillati > Bacillota > Bacilli > Caryophanales > Bacillaceae > Bacillus > Bacillus pumilus. Next base: position 1,605,732 of record NZ_LT906438.1, read on the forward strand.
AAGAAGTATTGAACCAAACGAAAGAAAAAATGGAAAAAGCCGTTCAAGCATACGGACGTGAACTTGCAACTGTTCGTGCGGGCAGAGCAAATGCTTCATTGCTTGATAAAGTGACGGTTGATTATTACGGTGCACAAACACCACTTAACCAAATCGCGTCAATCACAGTGCCAGAAGCACGTATGCTGATTATCACACCTTATGATAAAACAGCTATCGGTGATATCGAAAAATCGATCCAAAAGTCTGATCTTGGCATCACGCCAACAAGTGACGGAAATGTGATCCGTATTGCGATTCCTGCACTAACAGAAGAAAGACGTAAAGAGCTTGTGAAAGTGGTAAGAAAATATTCAGAAGAAGCAAAAGTAGCTGTTCGTAATGTTCGTCGTGATGCAAACGATGAGTTGAAAAAGCTCGAGAAAAATGGTGAGATCACTGAAGATGAATTAAGATCATCAACAGAGGATGTTCAAAAATTGACAGATGAATATGTCGCTAAAATTGATGACGTGACGAAAGATAAAGAAAAAGAAATCATGGAAGTTTAAGAAAAAACTATGTACAATAGATAATAGTGAAAAGACCCTCTTCATGTTTACAGGGGGTTTTTTTGTTAATACTGTTGGTGACTATATTATTAGCGGAAACGCAACCTTTTTGGGTGATGGAGGAATCTCATGCTCAATATACTCAAAAATTGGAAGAATCAGCAAACTGCAGCTTCCAACTTAGAAAGTCTGACAAAAGAAGACATATTAAATGGAGAAATTCCTGAACATATCGCCATTATCATGGATGGGAACGGAAGATGGGCAAAAAAACGTGCTCTTCCGCGGGTAGCAGGACATCATGAAGGAATGAAAGTCGTCAAGCGCATGACAAAGCTTGCAAATGAGCTGAATGTCAAAGTGCTGACTTTGTATGCTTTCTCTACAGAAAATTGGAAGCGTCCAAAACTAGAAGTAGACTTTTTAATGAAACTTCCTGAAGAATTTTTAAACATCTACCTGCCCGAGCTCATCGAGGAAAATGTCCGTGTTCGCTTAACAGGTGATCCAGACGGCCTCCCGCAGCATACGAAAAGAGCGGTGGAGAACGCAGTAAAGAGTACGACGAATAACGACGGGCTCATTTTGAATTTTGCGCTCAACTATGGAGGGCGCACAGAAATCGTCTCCGCATGCAGACAAATTTCTGAAAAAGTCAAAGAAGGTAAGCTTCAAGCAGAAGACATCACAGAAGAGATGTTTTCAGCTTATTTAATGACAGAATCTCTTCAAGATCCGGATTTGCTTATTCGCACAAGTGGAGAAATTAGATTAAGCAACTTTATGCTTTGGCAAATTGCGTACAGCGAATTTGTCTTTACGGATGTGCTTTGGCCTGACTTTTCTGATGAGCATCTTATAGGCGCTATCGGAGAATACCAGCGCCGCGGCCGGAGGTTCGGTGGAATTTAGAGGGTGGTGCAGATGAAACAAAGAATTTTGACGGGTGTTTTGGCAGCTGCAGTCTTTTTACTTGCAGTTATATATGGACAGATGCCATTTACCCTGCTGATTTACTTAATGGGAAGTGTCGCTCTCTTTGAGCTTCTAAGAATGAAAAAGATATCGATTTTTAGCTTTCCTGGTATTGTCAGCTTAATATTGCTTTGGCTTTTAATGGGCGGAGAGAATAGCTTCTTCCCGAACGTAGACGCATCAAAAATGCAGATTGCTTTATTTGCAGTCTTAATTCTTTTAACTTATACAGTGTTGAGCAAAAACTCTTTCACATTCGATGAGGTTGCTTTTGTAATATTAGCGACATTATATATTGGTGTCAGTTTCTATTATTTTATTCAAATTAGAGGCTTATATGGCATGAGTGCGATCTTCTTCGCAGCAGTGATTATTTGGTCCACTGACTCAGGTGCCTATTTTATTGGGAAATCGATGGGAAAACGAAAGCTCTGGCCAGAGATCAGCCCAAACAAAACAGTAGAAGGATTTATCGGCGGAATCGTCACAGCGGTCGTGTTGTCATTTGTGTTTCAGGCGATTACAGGATTTTTGCCATCATATCTGCTCGTTATGTTTATTACGCTTTTGCTCAGTATCTTTGGACAGCTTGGCGACCTTGTGGAATCTGCTTTAAAGCGTCATTACCACGTGAAGGATTCAGGGACAATTCTCCCTGGACATGGCGGGATTTTGGACAGGTTTGACAGCTTTTTATTCGTTCTGCCGTTTTTATATTTATTGCTTGCAACGTTTGCCAGCTAACCTCATAGAAACTTATTGAACGAGAGAAGGAGTGGCAATTTGAGATATATTTCGCTATTAGGCGCAACAGGATCAATTGGAGAACAAACATTAGATGTGATGAGGCAGCACCCAGACAAATTTAAGCTAAAAGCCATGACGTTTGGCCGAAATGTAGACAAAGCCATACCAATCATTGAACAGTTTCAGCCTGAATTTGTCGGTTGCTTAAGTGAAGAGGCCTATCACACGCTAAAAGGTCATTCATTTGAATACGATGTCAAAATGGCTGCTGGTGATGAAGCCAACATCGAAGCAGCGACCTATGATGCAGTGGACGTTGTGGTCAATGCCCTTGTCGGAAGTGTCGGGCTTGTTCCAACATTAAAGGCCATTGAACAAAAAAAGACGATTGCACTCGCAAATAAGGAAACACTTGTGACAGCTGGTCATATAGTAAAAGAGTACGCGAAAAGATATGATGTACCTTTACTTCCTGTCGATAGTGAGCATTCCGCTATTTTTCAATGCCTGCAAGGTGAACAAGCTAAAAACATTGAACGCTTAATCGTGACAGCCTCAGGTGGTAGTTTCCGAGATAAAAAACGAACTGAACTTGAAGGTGTTACGGTTGAAGAAGCGCTGAACCACCCAAACTGGTCGATGGGAGCGAAAATTACCATTGATTCAGCGACGATGATGAATAAAGGGCTCGAGGTGATTGAGGCACATTGGTTGTTTGATATACCGTATGAACAAATTGATGTGCTGTTACATAAAGAGAGCATTATCCATTCGATGGTGGAATTTCACGACAAAAGCGTCATGGCTCAGTTAGGGACACCTGACATGAGAGTGCCCATTCAATATGCACTCACATACCCTGACAGGGCGCCATTACCAGAAGCAAAATCATTGAACCTTTGGGAGATTGGACAATTGAATTTCCAAAAAGCGGATTTTGACAGGTATCGCTGCTTACATTTTGCTTATGAATCAGGTAAAATAGGAGGGACAATGCCTGCTGTGCTCAATGCAGCAAATGAAATGGCAGTCGATGCATTTCTGAAAGGCAAAGTAACATTCCTGCAAATTGAAGAATTGATTGAAAAGGCACTAAACAGACATCATGTGATTTCAACGCCTAGTTTGCAAGATATCCATGAAGTGGACAAAGATACACGAGACTTTGTTCAATCAATCCTCACATAAGGTGGTATGTTCGTGAATACAGTGATTGCGTTTATTATTATTTTTGGAACGCTCGTTTTTTTCCACGAGCTTGGCCATTTAATTATGGCGCAGCGAGCGGGGATTTTATGCCGTGAGTTCGCAATTGGTTTTGGGCCGAAGATTTTCTCCTTTAAACGAAAAGAAACCGTTTATACCATTAGACTTCTCCCTATTGGCGGATTTGTTAAAATGGCAGGAGAGGACCCTGAAGTCATTGAAATTAAACCAGGTCATACAGTGGGGCTCTTATTCAATGAGCAAAATGAAGTAGAAAAAATCATTTTAAATGATAAAGAAAAATATCCTGATGCACTTGTCATCGAAGTTGAGCAGATTGATTTAGATCATGCCATGAGAATCTCAGGATATGAAGCTGGAAATGAAGATATTTTGACTGGCTACAATGTGAGTCAAACAAGCTTTTATATTGCAGATGGTGAAGAAATTCAAATCGCACCATACAATCGTCAATTTGGATCAAAAACGGTATGGCAGCGTATTAAAGCGATCGCAGCTGGACCGATTATGAACTTTATTTTGGCGTATGTGATTTTGGTTGCTTTAGGGTTTATTCAAGGGGTCACCATTGATGATCCTGTACTCGGCAAGCTGACGAAAGACGGCCGAGCGGCAGAAGCTGGACTCATGCAGGGAGACCACATCGTGTCCATTAACGGGGATAAAATGAATTCTTGGACAGACGTCGTTCAAACCGTTCAAAAGAACCCTGAGAAAAAAATGAATGTCGTCATTGACCGAGACGGCAAAGAAAGCACTGTGCAGGTTGTACCAGAAGCTGTGAAAGCAGACGGAAAAAACATTGGCCGTTTCGGATCTTATCCGCCAACGGAAAATGGATTTCTGAAGGTTATTTCATCCTCAGGAACGACTGTGATTTCAACAGCAGGTCTGATTTTAACGAACTTACAAAAGATTGTCACAGGGCAATTTTCACTAGATATGTTAGCAGGTCCTGTTGGGATCTATGACATGACAGGAGAAGTAGCTAAGCAAGGTGTGTTAACATTAATGCAGTTTGCGGCGTTCCTTAGTATTAACTTAGGTATCGTGAATTTATTGCCGATTCCTGCACTAGACGGAGGACGTTTACTATTCTTGTTTGTTGAAGCCATTCGCGGTAAACCAATTAATCGTGAGAAAGAAGCACTTGTTGTCTTTATCGGTGTTGCATTCCTCATGCTGTTAATGCTAGTGGTTACGTGGAATGACATCCAGCGATTATTTTTATAAAACCAATGTCTCTTGTTTCTCATTACGGGAAACAAGAGTTTTTGTGAGAAGTCCTATTTCATAAATGAGGTGTAACGACATGAGACAATCCCTGACTTTCATACCAACTCTTCGAGAGGTGCCAGCAGATGCTGAGGCAAAAAGTCACCAGCTCTTAGTAAGAGCTGGGTTCATTAGACAAAACACAAGCGGAATCTATCATTATCTGCCGCTTGCTCATAAAGTCATCCAGCATATTCAATCCATCGTTCGCAAGGAGATGGAAAAGGCGGGAGCAGCTGAGCTGTTAATGCCAGTGCTGCAGCAGGCAGAAATGTGGCAAGAGTCAGGAAGATGGTATACATACGGTCCAGAATTGATGCGTATGAAAGATCGTCATGGCCGTGAGTTTGCACTTGGCCCAACGCACGAAGAAGTGATTACATCACTTGTACGCAGCGAAGTGAAATCGTATAAGAAGCTTCCTTTAACTCTTTATCAAATTCAATCAAAATTCCGCGACGAACAGAGACCACGTTTTGGGCTACTACGCGGACGTGAATTTATTATGAAGGATGCGTACTCATTCCATTCTTCACCAGAAAGCCTTGATGACACTTACAACAAGATGTTTACAGCTTACTCCAATGTATTCTCAAAAGTAGGTCTTAATTTTAGACCAGTTATTGCAGATTCTGGTGCAATGGGAGGAAAAGATACACATGAGTTTATGGCACTGTCAGAAGTAGGAGAAGATACAATCGCATACTCTGATACATCTTCCTATGCTGCGAACATTGAAATGGCTGAAGCTGTTTATCGAGGAGAAGAAACAAATCCTGCGGACTTCAAAGAACTTGAAAAAGTCCATACACCGCAAGCAAAAACGATTCAAGACATCGCTGGATTTTTAGAAGTTGATCCTTCTCTTTTTATCAAGTCTGTTTTGTTTAAAGCAGATGATGCGTATGTTCTCATCCTGACGAGAGGCGACCATGAAGTAAATGATGTGAAAGTGAAAAACTTGGTAGGAGCACAGCTTGTAGAGCTTGCTACTCGCGAAGAAGTACTAGAAGTCATTGGAACAGAGCCTGGATTTGTTGGTCCAGTGAAGCTGGAAGCAGAAGTCGATATTTATGCAGACCTTGCGGTTAAAGGCATGACAAATGCTGTTGCAGGTGCAAACGAAGCGGATTATCACTTTGTCAATGTCAATCCTGCGCGTGATGTGTCAGTGAAAGAATTCACAGATCTCCGTTTGATCCAAGAAGGCGACGTTTCTCCAGATGGAGAAGGCACAATCCAGTTTGCTAAAGGGATTGAAGTAGGACAAGTCTTTAAACTAGGCACTCGTTATTCTGAGTCAATGGATGCGACGTACCTTGATGAGAATGGTCGAGCGCAGCCAATGATTATGGGCTGCTATGGTATCGGTATCTCTAGAACGCTTTCAGCGATTGTTGAACAGCATCACGATGAGAAAGGAATCATTTGGCCGGAAGCTGTTGCGCCATATGACCTTCATCTCCTTGCATTAAATATGAAAAACGATGCTCAAAAAGAGCTAGCTGAAACGTTATACGAGCGCTTAGAAGATGAGGGCTTTGACGTACTTTTCGATGACCGTCAGGAGCGAGCAGGCGTGAAATTTGCAGACAGTGATTTAATTGGGCTGCCAATTCGCATTAGCTGCGGAAAACGTTCAGAAGAAGGCATTGTTGAAGTGAAGTTTAGAAAATCAGGGGAATCACACGAAGTATCTGTTGATGAGCTGATTTCTTTTATACGCCAAGCATAAAAAACGAACAAAAAAATGAAGGTACCTCCTGTAGAAAAGAGGTACCTTTCTGATTGACAAAAGGAGGGTCCTGTCTTGGATGAACAATTACCGATCACACGGCGGCAATTTCATATATTACTCAATCAGATTCAAATGACAGATGATGACCTCAGTCGTTACTTTGAAGAAGGAGAAATCGTCAAATTGACGGTGCATAAGGCGGCGAAAACGTGGCATTTCCTTTTTAAATTTAAGGCGCTTTTGCCTTACAAGGTATATGCCATGTTTCTCAGCAGGCTGACAAATGCATTTTCTCATATTGCACAAGTCACTTGCACGATTGAAGTCAATGATTCGAGCATCTCTGAAGAGCTCGTTCAATCGTATTGGTCACATTGTGTGGAAGAGCTTCAAGGAATTTCTCCTCCAATTATCAGCTTGCTTCAGCAGCAAAAACCATCGCTGTCTGGACATAAAATCATCATCAAAACGAAAAGCGAAACAGAGGCTTTGGCCATCAAGAAGAAGTACAGTCCAATGCTCCAGGCTGCTTTTAAACAAGTAGGCTTTCCAGAATTGCAATTTGATACAGAAATTTTTGTATCAGATCAAGAGATTCAGAAGTTCAGAGAACAAAAGCTTGCTGAAGATCAAGAAAGAGCGATGCAAGCCCTCACTGAGATGGAGAAGAAGGAAAGTGAGGAGCAGGAAGAAGGTCCGTCTGGCCCACTCATGATTGGCTATCAAATTAAAGACAATGAAGAAATTCGTACGCTTGATAGTATTATGGATGAGGAAAGAAGAATCACCGTTCAGGGCTATGTATTCGATGCAGAAACGCGTGAGCTGAAAAGCGGCAGAACGCTTTGTATCTTTAAAATTACAGATTATACAAACAGTATTTTAATTAAAATGTTTGCAAGAGAAAAAGAAGATGCCCAGCTGATGAAATCATTGAAAAAAGGCATGTGGGTCAAAGCAAGAGGAAGCATTCAAAACGATACGTTTGTCAGAGACCTTGTCATGATTGCCAATGACGTCAATGAAATGAAACCTCAGCTGAAAGAGGATACGGCACCTGAGGGTGAAAAGCGTGTCGAGCTTCATTTGCATTCCCCAATGAGTCAAATGGATGCTGTTACTGGCATCGGCAAGTTGGTGGAACAAGCAAAAAAATGGGGACATGAAGCGATTGCTCTGACGGATCATGCGGTTGTACAATCCTTCCCAGATGCGTATGCAGCAAGTAAAAAGCATGACATCAAAATGATGTATGGTGTGGAAATCAACTTGGTTGACGACGGAGTACCTATTGCCTATAATCCAGAGCACCGTTTGTTAGAGGATGCAACGTATGTTGTATTTGACGTAGAGACAACTGGACTTTCAGCTGTGTATGACACGATTATTGAGCTGGCAGCAGTGAAAATAAAGGGCGGAGAAATCATTGACCGTTTTGAGGCATTTGCAAATCCTCATCACCCACTATCAGCGACAACGATCGAATTAACAGGTATCACGGATGATATGGTCAAAGATGCTCCAGATGTCGTCGATGTCGTACGGGATTTCAAAGAATGGATTGGACAAGATATCCTTGTTGCGCACAATGCAAGCTTTGATATGGGCTTTTTAAATACAGCATACAAACGCCTGTTAAAAACAGATAAAGCGTCAAACCCTGTGATTGATACACTGGAACTTGGCCGATTCCTTTACCCAGAATTTAAGAATCACCGGCTGAACACACTTTGTAAAAAGTTCGATATAGAACTGACGCAGCATCACCGGGCCATTTACGATGCAGAGGCGACAGGCTACCTCATGCTGAAAATGCTAAAAGATGCGGCTGAAAAGGATATTGCCTATCACGATCAATTGAATGAAAACATGGGTCAGTCTAATGCTTACCAGCGCTCACGTCCTTACCATGCCATTCTGATCGCACAAAATGAGACAGGGCTGAAAAATTTATTCAAGCTTGTTTCTCTTTCTCATATTCATTATTTCTACCGAGTGCCGCGCATTCCGCGCTCACAGCTTGAGAAATATCGAGAAGGTTTAATTATTGGGTCTGCCTGTGATAAGGGTGAAGTGTTTGAAGGGATGATGCAAAAATCACCTGATGAGGTGGAAGACATTGCAGCATTTTATGACTATTTAGAAGTTCATCCGCCAGAAGTGTATCAGCATCTGCTGCAGCTGGAGCTTGTTCGAGATGAACGTGCGTTAAAAGAAATCATCACAAACATTGTGAAGCTTGGCGAAAAGCTGAATAAACCAGTCGTAGCAACCGGAAATGTGCATTATCTGCATCAAGAAGACAAAATTTATCGTAAAATCTTAATTTCATCACAAGGTGGAGCAAATCCGCTGAATCGTCATGAACTGCCAAAAGTTCATTTTAGAACGACAGATGAAATGCTTGAAGCATTCTCCTTTCTAGGAGAGGAAAAAGCGAAAGAGATCGTCGTGACGAATACGAAAAAAGTCTCTGAGATGGTCGAAAGCATTAAACCAATCAAAGATGACCTATACACACCAAAAATTGAAGGTGCAGATGAAGAAGTACGGGAAATGAGCTATCAAATGGCGCGCAGCATCTATGGAGATGATTTGCCGAAAATCGTAGAAGACCGTATTGAGAAAGAATTAAAAAGCATTATCGGGCATGGATTCGCCGTTATTTACTTAATCTCTCATAAGCTTGTAAAGAAATCACTTGATGACGGATATCTTGTTGGTTCAAGGGGATCTGTCGGCTCATCTCTTGTTGCAACTTTAACAGAGATTACCGAAGTGAACCCGCTTGCGCCGCATTATGTATGTCCAAGCTGTAAGCATTCCGAGTTCTTTAACGACGGATCTGTTGGTTCAGGCTTTGACCTTCCTGACAAGGACTGCCCGGAATGTGGCACGCCGTACAAAAAAGATGGACATGATATTCCGTTTGAAACGTTCTTAGGTTTTAAAGGAGACAAAGTCCCTGATATCGACTTGAACTTCTCAGGTGAATATCAGCCGATTGCCCATAACTATACGAAAGAGCTGTTCGGTGAAGAGTATGTATACCGAGCAGGTACGATTGGTACTGTTGCAGAAAAAACAGCGTATGGTTACGTGAAAGGCTACGCTGGAGATCATAATCTTCATATGAGGGGCGCAGAAATCGACCGGCTTGTACAAGGCTGTACAGGGGTAAAACGGACAACGGGCCAGCATCCAGGCGGTATTATTGTAGTGCCGGATTATATGGACATTTACGATTTCTCACCTATTCAATTTCCAGCAGATGCGACAGGTTCTGATTGGAAAACGACGCATTTTGATTTCCACTCAATCCATGACAACTTGCTCAAACTTGATATACTAGGGCACGATGATCCTACGGTTATTCGTATGCTTCAGGATTTAAGCGGAATTGATCCAAAGACGATTCCAACAGATGATCCAGAAGTGATGAAAATTTTCCAAGGAACAGAGCCTCTTGGTGTAACAGAGGAGCAAATTGGCTGTAAAACAGGTACACTCGGTATTCCAGAGTTTGGGACAAGGTTTGTTCGGCAAATGCTTGAGGATACAAAACCAACAACCTTCTCAGAGCTCGTTCAGATCTCTGGATTATCACACGGGACGGATGTATGGCTCGGGAATGCGCAAGAGCTCATTCACAATAAAACGTGTGAACTAAGTGAAGTGATTGGGTGCCGTGACGATATTATGGTCTATCTCATCTATCAGGGCTTAGAGCCGTCACTTGCCTTTAAAATCATGGAGTCTGTTCGTAAAGGAAAAGGACTTCCCCCTGAATGGGAAGAAGAAATGAAGAATAATAATGTACCGAACTGGTATATTGATTCTTGTAAAAAGATCAAATACATGTTCCCTAAGGCCCACGCAGCTGCTTATGTATTAATGGCTGTACGGATTGCCTACTTTAAGGTGCATCATGCACTTTTATACTATGCGGCTTACTTTACCGTTCGTGCAGATGACTTTGATATTGAAACAATGACAAAAGGATCGAATGCGATTCGAGCGGTCATGGACGATATTAACTCAAAAGGTTTAGATGCTTCACCGAAAGAAAAGAACCTATTAACTGTACTAGAGCTTGCCCTTGAAATGTGTGAAAGAGGCTACCATTTCAAAAAAGTGGATCTCTATCGATCAAGTGCAACAGAGTTTATCATTGATGGAGATGGATTAATTCCGCCATTTAACTCAATCCCTGGACTCGGAACGAACGTTGCGTTAAATATTGTTCGCGCACGTCAAGATGGGGAATTCCTTTCAAAAGAGGATTTACAAAAACGCGGAAAAGTGTCGAAAACGATTCTAGAATATTTAGATCGTCAAGGCTGCTTAGAAGCACTTCCTGATCAAAACCAGCTTTCTTTGTTTTAATGCGATCAATGAAGAGCGCCCTTAAAGGGGCGTTTCTTTTTTATATATACAATAATATTATTATGTTAACTAATAAAGAATTTCCACCAAATGGAATCATTTTCTAATTCATTCATATACCTTGATTTAGCGTGATGTTTTAAAAGAAGAGATTGTATGTCATTCTTTCTACCCAAATAGAGCAAAAAAGAGAATTTCGCCGTCTGAAATGTTCTCAATCGACATATGATCATTCTGGGTACAGTCACAGAAAGAATCAAGAGAAAAAAACTTCGATGAGCGCAAAGCTGATTGCTGTTTACTATGCTTATTTTTGAAACATATTTGATTCTTTTCAAAGCTGTTCAAATCACGTTCTGAATCAAAGGAGGTGGCTTGTCTATTCATGTTTGACTAAATAGAAGGGGTGAGTCATACAGAAATGGCATCGTATAACTATGTAGAGGTTCTTCAAAAATCCTTGTTGTTTTATGAAGCGCAGCGGTCTGGAAAACTGCCTAAAAGCAGCCGTCTCAACTGGCGGGGAGATTCTGGACTAGAGGACGGGAAGGATGTAGGGCATGACTTAACTGGCGGCTGGTATGACGCAGGTGATCATGTGAAATTTGGACTTCCAATGGCGTACTCAGCAGCTGTGCTTGCATGGACAGTATATGAATACCGAGAAGCCTATGAAGAGGCAGAACTGCTTGATGACATCCTCGATCAAATCAGGTGGGCAACAGATTATTTTTTGAAAGCTCATACAGGTCCGAACGAGTTTTGGGCGCAGGTAGGTGATGGGAACGCTGATCATGCTTGGTGGGGACCGGCAGAAGTGATGTCGATGAGCCGGCCAGCTTTTAAAATTGATGAAAATTGTCCAGGAACAGAAGTGGCTGCACAAACTGCGGCAGCTTTAGCAGCGGGCTCTATCATTTTTAAAGAGACAGATGCCCCTTATGCAGCAAAGCTTCTGACGCATGCGAAACAGCTGTATGCATTTGCTGACAGGTATCGCGGCGAGTATACAGATTGTGTCACAAACGCTCAGCCGTTTTACAACTCATGGAGCGGCTATATTGATGAACTCATTTGGGGCGGAATCTGGCTGTTCTTGGCAACAAATGAAGAAACCTATTTAAATCAAGCATTAAAAGCAGTAGAGGAATGGCCGAAGGATTGGGATTATACGTTTACCATGTCTTGGGACAATACTTTTTTTGCTTCGCAAATCTTACTCGCCAGAATCACGAAAGAGAATCGATTTATAGAATCGACTGAGCGTAATCTTGATTACTGGACCACAGGTTTTGTTCAAAATGGAAAAGTCGAAAGAATCACTTATACGCCTGGTGGTTTGGCATGGCTTGATCAATGGGGCTCGCTTCGTTATACAGCAAATGCAGCATTTTTAGCCTTTGTTTACGCTGATTGGGTGTCAGATGAAGAAAAAAAGAATCGATACCAAACGTTTGCGATCAACCAAACTCACTATATGCTTGGTGATAATCCGCTTAATAGAAGCTATGTCGTTGGGTTTGGCCAGAACCCGCCGAAGCATCCACACCACCGAACTGCACACGGTTCATGGTCTAATCAACTGACAAATCCTTCGAATCATCGTCACACTCTTTTTGGGGCGCTCGTTGGCGGACCAAATGCACAGGATCAATATGACGATGACATCTCTGATTATGTATCAAACGAGGTGGCGACGGACTATAATGCCGCTTTTACAGGAAATATAGCCAAAATGGTGCAGCTGTTTGGAAAAGGGCAATCAAAGCTGCCAAATTTCCCGCCTAAAGAACAACCAGAGGATGAGTTTTTTGTAGAGGCAGCAGTGATGAATAACGATGCAACATCTACTCAAGTAAAGGCGGTTCTATACAACCGGTCCGGATGGCCGGCTAGACGTAGTCAAACGCTCTCCTTTAGATATTACGTCAATCTGAGTGAGGTCTTTGCAAAGGGATTCACTGAAAAAGATATTCAAGTGACAGCCGCCTACAATGAAGGCGCTTCCTTATCTCCGCTCAAGGTATATGACGCATCAGCTCACGTGTATTATGCAGAAATTGATTTTACAGGCGTAGCGATTTTTCCTGGAGGAGAATCAGAGCATAAGAAGGAAATACAATTTCGATTATCTGCACCAAATGGGTCGAATATATGGGATGCCTCAAATGATTATTCCTTTCAAGGCTTAACATCCAATATGCAAAAAACAACGAGAATTCCTGTTTTTGATGATGGTGCTTTAGTATTTGGTACACTTCCAGACAAATAAAAATCAAGATTTTTTGAAAGGGTGAAGGATTTGTCAAACAAAGAACGGTTTTTAACGCTTTATCATCAAATTAAAAGTGATGGGAATGGATATTTTTCATCAGAAGGAATTCCGTATCATTCAATTGAGACGCTTATTTGCGAAGCGCCTGATTATGGGCATATGACAACGTCAGAAGCGTATAGCTATTGGCTGTGGCTAGAGGTGTTGTACGGACATTACACAGGGGATTGGAGCAAATTAGAGGCAGCCTGGGACAATATGGAGAAGTACATCATCCCAGTAAATGAAGATGGAAATGATGAGCAGCCGCATATGAGCGCCTACAATCCTTCTAGCCCAGCCACATACGCAGCGGAAAAACCATATCCAGATCAATATCCTAGTCAGCTGAGCGGAGCTCGTCCTGCTGGTCAAGATCCGATTGATGGTGAATTGAAATCAACCTATGGAACGAATGAAACGTATTTAATGCACTGGCTGCTTGATGTCGATAACTGGTATAAATATGGGAACTTACTCAATCCATCACATACAGCCGCATATGTAAACACGTTCCAGCGCGGGCCGCAGGAATCTGTATGGGAGGCGATCCCACATCCATCACAAGATGATCAATCTTTTGGGAAGCCAAATGAAGGCTTTATGAGCTTGTTCACAAAAGAAAACCAAGCACCAGCTGCTCAGTGGCGCTATACCAATGCGACGGATGCTGATGCGCGTGCAATACAAGCGATGTATTGGGCAAAGGAACTCGGCTACAATAATTCAACCTATCTTGATAAAGCGAAAAAAATGGGTGATTTTCTCCGTTACGGTATGTACGATAAGTATTTTCAAACGATTGGAAGCGGCAAGCAAGGGAATCCGTACCCTGGAAACGGAAAGGGTGCCTGTCATTACTTAATGGCGTGGTATACCTCTTGGGGCGGAGGACTTGGCGACTATGCAAACTGGTCATGGCGTATCGGAGCGAGCCACTGCCACCAAGGGTATCAAAACCCTGTCGCCGCTTATGCTTTGTCCTCAGACAAAGGTGGTTTAAAGCCATCTTCCGCTACCGGTGCAAGCGATTGGGAAAAAACATTAAAAAGGCAGCTTGAATTTTATGTATGGCTTCAATCAAAAGAGGGAGCGATAGCAGGAGGCGCAACCAATAGCTGGAATGGAGACTATAGTGCATATCCGGCGGGAAGAAGTACTTTTTACGATATGGCATACGAGGATGCACCTGTTTACCATGATCCACCTTCTAATAACTGGTTCGGGATGCAGGCATGGCCGATGGAACGCGTAGCAGAGCTTTATTATATTTTTGTGAAAGATGGAGACAAAACTTCTGAAAATGTCCAAATGGCGAAATCTTGTATCACAAAATGGGTCGACTATGCATTAGATTACATTTTTATCGGCAGCCGTCCTGTGTCGGATGAAGAGGGGTATTTCTTAGATGACCAAGGACAAAGAATTCTAGGAGGAACAAATGCTGCTGTGGCTACAACGAGTGCACCTGGCGAGTTTTGGCTTCCTGGAAATATTGCATGGAGCGGACAGCCTGATACTTGGAATGGGTTCCAGTCTGCAACAGGAAATCCAAACTTAACAGCTGTCACAAAAGATCCAACTCAGGATACGGGCGTACTAGGGAGTCTCGTCAAGGCTTTAACATTCTTTGCTGCTGCTACTAAGCTAGAAACAGGGGATTATACAGCGCTTGGCGTAAAAGCGAAAGATGCAGCCGCACAGCTCCTTGAGGTGGCGTGGAATTACAATGATGGCGTGGGCATTGTGACAGAGGAAGACAGAGAGGACTATGACCGCTTCTTTAAAAAAGAAGTGTATTTCCCAAATGGTTGGAGCGGGACCTTTGGTCAAGGGAATCAGATTCCTGGATCAAGCACTATTCCTTCTGATCCGCAGCGAGGAGGTAATGGGGTCTATACGAGTTTTGCTGATCTTCGTCCAAACATTAAACAAGATCCAGCATGGTCTTCACTCGAGAGTAAATATCAGTCTTCATTTAATGAAGCAACAGGCAAATGGGAGAATGGGGCACCGGTTTTCACCTATCACCGTTTTTGGTCACAAGTGGATATGGCCACTGCCTACGCAGAATATCATCGTCTAATCAACTAGCAGGTGAAATTTAAGCTGCCGGTTTCTTTGAGCCGGCAGTTTGTTTAAGAAATATAAATACAGTGAAGATAAGGGTGTTTTTACATGGTCAAAGAAAGAAGTTTTCTTCATCAATCAATAAACAAGGGCGAAAATGAGCAGATCAATCTGATGTGGAAAAAAGAGGCGAATGATCGAATCTCAGAGCATAGACAAAGAGATCTTGAAATAAACGTCACAAATCACGATAAAAAGCCAATAGCAGGAATAGAGGTTGAGTTGAAGCAAATTAGGCATGAATTTGCATTTGGTTCAGCGATGAATGACCAAGTGTTATTTAATCAACAATATGCCGATTTTTTTGTGAAGCATTTTAATTGGGCTGTTTTTGAAAATGAGGCAAAATGGTATGCAAATGAGCCGGAAAGAGGGAGAATCACCTACGAAAAAGCAGATGCGATGCTGAATTTTGCAGATAAACATCAACTTCCAGTAAGGGGGCACGCTTTATTTTGGGAGGTAGAGGATGCCAATCCAAGCTGGCTGAGGTCACTACCGAATCACGAAGTGTATGAAGCCATGAAAAACCGGCTTGAGCATGCGGGCAATCACTTTAAAGGAAGATTCCGTCACTGGGATGTAAACAATGAAATGATGCATGGTTCATTTTTTAAAGACCGATTCGGGAAAAATATTTGGAAATGGATGTATGAAGAAACGAAAAAAATTGACCCTCAAGCACGATTGTTTGTGAATGATTATAATGTGATCTCATATGGTGAGCACCATGCTTATAAAGCACATATCAATGAACTTCGTCAGTTAGGCGCACCTATTGAGGCGATTGGTGTACAAGGACATTTTGAAGAACGGGTCGATCCAGCCGTTGTAAAAGAGAGGCTCGATGTGCTTGCTGAGCTTGGACTTCCTATATGGGTTACAGAGTACGACTCTGTTCACCCTGACGCTAATAGAAGAGCGGATAACCTAGAGGCTTTATATCGTGTCGCATTTAGTCATCCAGCCGTAAAAGGAGTGCTAATGTGGGGATTTTGGGCAGGTGCCCATTGGAGAGGTGAGCATGCGGCCATCGTGAATTACGATTGGTCTTTAAATGAAGCAGGTAGACGTTACGAAAAGCTTCTAAATGAGTGGACGACACAAAGAGTTGAAAAAACAGATGCTAATGGCAATGTGACATGTCGAGCATTTCACGGGACATATGAGATTCGAATCGGTAAAGAAAGTAAACTGTTGAAACAGCAGACAATTGAACTTGATTCAAATGAACAAACACCACTTCGGCTAGATGTGATCATACCTGAAGAAGGATAGATTGTGAGGAGAATGTAAATGAAAAAGTGGACTCAAAGAGTGTCCTTCTTCATACTTGTGGTCGCTATATGGGCCGGATGGTTTTCACTGACGATTAAAGCCGCCGCTTATGTACAGACGTCTGGCACACAATTTACGCTGAACAATCAACCATTTTACTTTGCTGGTACAAATAATTACTATTTCCATTACAAATCTAAAAAGATGGTAGATGCAGTGTTCGATGATATGAAAGCAATGAATTTAAAGGTCTTACGTATTTGGGGATTTCACGACGGAGCCCCTCAAGAAAACTCCGTTTTACAATCTAGTCCAGGGGTCTATGAAGAATCGGGTTTTCAAAAACTAGATTATGCGATTTATAAAGCGGGGCAGGAAGGAATAAAACTTGTCATCCCACTAGTGAACAATTGGGATGACTTTGGCGGGATGAATCAATACGTAAAGTGGTTCAATGCAGGATCACATGATGCCTTTTATACAGATCCTCGTATTCAACATGCTTACAAAAATTATGTGCGTTATGTTTTAGAAAGAACGAATACGTACACAGGTGTTCAATATAAGGACGATCCAGCTATTATGACTTGGGAACTAGCCAATGAGCCGCGTGTGCAGTCAGATCCAACGGGTAATATACTAGTCAAATGGGCAGATGAAATGAGTACATGGATCAAATCGCTGGATCGTCACCATCTTGTTGCAGTAGGAGATGAAGGGTTTTTTCGCATACCAGGCCATGAAGATTGGTTTTACAGAGGCGGAGAAGGCGTCGATTGGGACCGTTTGACAGCTCTCTCTAATATCGATTATGGAACCTACCATCTGTACCCAGATCATTGGAACAAGTCTGCTGCTTGGGGAGTGAAATGGATCGAAGACCATATCACCCGCGGGAAGACAATCGGAAAACCAGTTGTGTTAGAAGAGTTTGGCTATCAAAATCAATCAGCACGTCCTGACGTATACCAAAGCTGGCTGTCAGAAGTTGAGCGGCTCGGAGGGGCTGGTAGTCAATTTTGGATTTTAACAAGCATTCAAGACGATGATTCTCTCTATCCCGATTATGACGGTTTCCGCATCATAAAAGGGAGCAGGGAGGCAGCCCTTATCAGTGAACATGCGAAAAGAATGAACGAAAAGAACTGATGGCGAATGCTTGCTGAATAAGGAACTTCATTTGCTGTTTATATTGCTTAAACCAAGTTTTCAGAAAGGATCAAGTGACAGAAGGTATTTATGAGATTTCGTTCCCCATAAAAAAGGAGGTGGTTATTTTTATTTTTTATCTTAATTTGTAAAAAACATTTCCAATAACTTGACTAAATGGAAATTTAATTCTATACTCTGTAGTACAGAGTTCTTTGTGGAAGAGGAGTTTATTTATGCCGAATGAAAAATCGAATAATTCAGAAATATTAGAGAATTTATCTCATATCAAGACGATTACAAACTATAAAACAGAGTATTGTAAACAAACAAGTATTTATTTTATCATTTGGGGCCTTATTTGGATAATGGGGTATTCAATACCTTTACTTTTTGCTAATCCAATAACTATAGGTGTCTTTTGGCTTGTTTTAGGTATTGTGGGCTGGGTTATCACTTTAACTACATATTTTAAACAAAGGAAAATGATACCAATGCCCTTGTTTTTAAGAACTCAATTGCAATACACATGGCTTGGCCTTGGAATCATTTTAGGTATCTTTATTTTTTTAATATGTGTTGGTTTATTACCATATACAGTAGATAATTTACCCTTTTATATTGTTTTATTGGTATCCATAATGTATTTACTTTTAGGTATTGTTCTAGCTAAAGAGATTTTTATTATGGGGTTCTGGTTAAGTGTTTTAGGTGTAACTACATTTTTATTATTTCCTAGTTTAATGAACATTATTTTTGCTTTTATTGGTGGAGGAAGTTTGTTATTAACTGGTGTGATTTTAAAAAGAAAAGGACAAGGAAATGAGTAATGTCAATAGTTTAAATGATTTAATCCATCCAAAAGTCCGGTTAGGGATTATGAGTTTATTAATGATTTATGAAACATGTGATTTTACCTTCTTAAAAGGTTCTTTATCTGTAACAGACGGGAATTTGGGCTCGCATTTGAAAAAATTAGAAGAAGCTGGCTATGTGCTAATTACAAAGACCTTTGTGGATAAAAAACCAAAAACAATAGTTAGTATAACAGATTTAGGAGAGCACGCTTACAAAGAATATTTGAGTGTTATTGAAGCCATTTTAAAAAACAAATGAGATGAAAGGAAAGGGTGCCGAATGTTGAAAATAGAAAACGTCAGTAAAAAATACGGAGCTTCCCAAGCGTTAAGAAGTATTACATTAACGATTCCAGAAGGAGTTTGTTATGGATTAATAGGTCCAAATGGCTCTGGTAAATCAACCTTAATGAAAATTATATCTCATATAATTAAATCTTATGAAGGCAAAGTTGAGCATGTTGGTGAGTCTAAAAGTGCGCTAGGCTACATCCCCCAAGACATCAGCTTGGAGGAAAAATTAACAGCTAAAGTAAATATGGAGTTTTTTGGACAGATTTATGGTTTAAAAGGGAAGAAATTAGATGAAAGAGTAGAAAAAACACTAAAAGATGTAGGGTTGTGGGAAAGAGCAAATGATATAGTTGAACATTTTTCAGGAGGAATGAAACGCCGTTTGAATATTGGCTGCGCTCTCATGCACGCCCCTGAGTTAATTCTTTTAGATGAACCGACAGTGGGGGTAGATCCTCAATCAAGACGCTATATTTTTGACATAATCAACAAATTGAAGGAAGAGGGAAGAACTATTATCTATGTTAGTCATTATATGGAGGAAATAGAGAGTTTATGTGATTATGTGGCTTTCATTGATAAAGGAAAAATTGTTGAAGAAGGAAAAATAGGTGAACTTTTGAATCGTTATGCAGAAACATCTGTCTTTTTTGATTCTATGATTCCTAATAAAACATTAACTAGTCTCGGGTATGATTTTGTAACTTATCAAGGCGGTGTGTTAGTTAAAACAACAAAACCCTTAGAAACTTTAGAAGATTTGGCTAAACTGAGTAAAAAAGAATCATTGGTTCCCCAACAATTATCTTTGTACAGACCTAGACTCGAAGATGTATTTTTTCAATTAACAGGAACAGATTTACGTGATCAATTCCAATAAAAATGTCTTTATGAATGAAAACCACTCTCGTATTTTAATTCATATAACTTATAAGAGTGATTGACATAGTTAAGAGGCATACATCAAACGAACAGAATTACCTTGTGTGAACCTTCAATTTAAAATAATAAGTAGGTTAGTTAAGATTATTTGACTAATTATAATTAAATACATCTATAAATGGTAAAATAATTAAAAAATGTGATTATTTTAAAAGTGATATAAGAAAGCGAATTAAATTAATATAACGGGAGTGATTTTTATGTGGCCATTAGTCCGCATCGAATCCATAAAACAAGTGAAAGATCGATCTTTGTTGTTCTGGACCATTTTGTTGCCAGTTGCTTCAATTATTCTTTTAATAGAATTATTTACATCAGGTAGTTCACAAGCACAAAAAACATTAGTTGCTTCTCAATCGGTTACAGGAATGAGTGTGTTTTTTTCCACATTTGTTATTATTTCAATTGTAATTAGCTTTGTAAAAGATCGAGAGAAAGGAATTGTGGCAAGGCTGGCAAGTACTCCCTTACAGCCGCATAATTTTTTTCTTGGAAAGTGTGTTCCGTTCTTTGTCATCATTTTATTTCAAGTTTTGTTGTTAACCATTTTGGGTGTTTACTTATATGGTATTGAAATCACACAATACAGCTCGTATTTCTTAGTAGTTGTCCTATTATCAATGCAAGTCACTTCATGGGGAGTAGCCATCGCCGCATTTGCTAAAACTGAGAATACAGGTTTAGTGATGACGAACATGATTGCTTTAGGGACAGCGGTTGCTTGTGGTTTATGGACTCCATTTGATCAATTACCTAGTTATTTAAAAATAATTGGAATGCTCTTCCCACAGTATTGGGCACATCAAGGCTTAGTGCAATCAGTATCAACACTACCCGGGGGGGAGAATTTGATCTTAGTAACAGTAGTCCTTATAGGTTATACACTGTTAGGATTTATTCTTTCGTTGGTTGGTTATAAAAAATATATAAAGAGAGCCAGAGGCTAGGCTATAAAATTTCAGCTGAATGTTATGCACATAAACTAACTTAAATTTTAATGATTTATCTAAACTTCAATTAGTTTATTTCTAGAACGTTGACCGAAAAATCAATACTTGTAAGCCGTCTTTTTATATAAAAGGAGTGGGGCAATGTTAAGTGAAAAGTTAGAATTATATGTTGAAAGTTGTTTTCGGCCATATAAAAAAGACAAAACATATGAAGAAAAGAAAAAAGAATTATTAGAGATGCTTGGAAAAGTTAAATTAAAACTGGAGAATGCTGGAACAAAAGATGAAGAAGTTCAGGATATGCTTATTGAAAAGCTGAAATCAGGTGAAATAAGCATTGATGTCAATACATTAGATATTGATGATCATAACCGAGTAGAGCATGTGAAAAAAATATTTGTTAATGCTGATTTAGATTGGTTGACTTTTATAAATGTTAAGTATAAGTTGTGCGATTTTAAAGGGCTATCGATCGTACAAAAAGTGATGAACCATTCAGAATTTAATGGGTGTTATCTGAGAAAAATGAATGTTAGCAATTCTAAAATTTCCACATCAACTTTTGAAAAGAGTGATTTGACTCAATCTCATTTTGAACATTGTGAGATAACGAATTCATCTTTATATGGCTGTCATTTACCCAATGTTCGTATTGATGAATCAACTTTAATAAATGTTTCATTTGAAAATTGTTATTTTAAAAACATCTCTTTTGAGAATTCTAAATTAATAAATGTTAATTTCAAATCATGTACGTTTAAAAAATTAAATTTTATTGGAGTGACAATGGATAAAATGACCTATTATATCTTAGAAGGAGAAGGGGCTGATTTAAGCGGTGTGAAAGTAATCGATAGTTAATGTAGTAGGCTGTTGAGAAAAATCTCAATAGCCTTTTTTGTTTTATCCACTATCTCTAGATTACCCCATTAGTATCATGATCACCGTGTCTTTGGGTTGAAATTCAAATATATGTAAGAGAAATAGTTGTGTTGAGAATTTAAATTGAAGTACAAGAATTAGTTTAATTATAAGAGGGAGCTTTACAAAAGCGAGTTAAATGCAAGGTTTTCGTTAAGGAGTGTGGAAAATTTCTATTTTTCCAAATAAAAGATGACCACACACCTAACTAATCTGCTTCGCTAAGTGTGTGGGAGGTTTTTTCAATCATATATATTACGAAAAAACCTAAAGTTGATTAGAAAGTTGAAGAACTTGAGATGATTGTTGTGCAAGTGCAGCGCGCAGCCATTGGTTCAAATAAATGTTGACCTTCCCCATGTACCTTAGCAGACAAAGCAGTTGGAATTGTAATTTTAGTCATCTTTAAACCTCCTTAAATAAAATTTATCAACATAGATTATGTAGTTGATATATTACATATGATGGTTCATAAGTCTTTATTTGTCAATAATTAAGTGTGAAAGTTTTATATTTTCTGAAAAGTACATTGATAACACCAAAAAAGTGTGGTTTAATATGACCATGGAAAATAATACTATAATTAAAATTTTATGTATTTAAAGTCATTATATGGTCTAGATGTTATTTTTTAATTGAGGGGTGATGTTAATTTGGATCAATTATTTTGGGTATTTAGATATTAAGTTAAGTAAATGTATGAAAAAAGTCGAGGTTAACTATGTTATGAAGAACTCAAAAAGAAGATTACTATTTCTGTTAAAAGTTTAATCATTTTATCTAACTGAGAGATAAGAAAGAGAAAAGAGGGAAGTGCTGTTTATGAGTATTCATTATGTCGGTATTAGAGAACCAATAAAAGTCTATTTAGAGAAGATGAAAGTTGATTATGACGACTACCCTGTTCAAGTTATTGATTTGGGCGGAGCGGTCAATTATGACAAAGAATTTTTTATAAATAATACTGATTTTCAAACGGAAACAATTCTTTTATCTAATAGAAGGCATAATGTCGAGGATGAACTAGGTTCTCTTGAAAGTGAATTATTGAAAATTTATCAGAATAGTATACTTTATAGGACTTCACCGCTTGATATCAATATAGAACTTTATAGAGGATGGGCAGGTGCTACTGGAAAATTAATAACTGCATTTTCTCCCGAGGGAGTTAATTGGATTAATACAATTGATGTTATAAAGGCATGTTTGATCCCTAAAAAAGATGTTAGAAGTCGCGCTGGAAAAGCATATGATTTAACAGGGCCAGAGTTAGTAAGTATGAGTAGGCTTAAGGATATCTTTGAAAAGGATTTAGACATGAAAATTGAATTATATTGTAAAAGTAAAGAAGAGGTTATAACAATTTTATCCCAAAATAATATGCCTTTAGATGTATTAGAATGGTTAGTCGGATTTCAGGAATATTCTTCTTCAAAACAATTACAGCCATTTACGAAAACGCTAGAACAAATAATTGGTCATCCCCCAACAAGTGCACAATTATTTAAAAATACAAATTAGTTATTCTTAAAGGAGGAATAATGTATGTTTGTTAAAGAACAAGAAAGCACGAGATATAAATTAGCACCACAC
Organism: Bacillus pumilus; assembly: GCF_900186955.1. NCBI lineage: Bacteria > Bacillati > Bacillota > Bacilli > Caryophanales > Bacillaceae > Bacillus > Bacillus pumilus. The sequence goes on from NZ_LT906438.1 coordinate 1,629,059, forward strand.
GTTACGCTGGGTAAATTAGAAGACAGTTTGATTGGTTTAAAAGCGCAAACTGTCACCAAAATTGAAGGTGAAGGAATTATTGAATTTATTCAAGAAATTTCTAATCATCTCACGAAAGATAATGGGGTTTCAATTAAAGAGCTAGAGGAGAATTTTGAAATTGAGAGTGATCAATTAAAACATGTCCTCGAATTTTTAGTTGCGAATGGAATATGTGTTAAGACTGATATGAACTTTGATTTGACTGCGCTTTTGTCTTATGAAAGAGCCGGTGGCCAAGTATTGGTTGAAGATATACTAGATCGTTTAAAAACAGGGATTGTTGAAGTGATTGCGCAGGATCACAATCCAGTTGCTGTAGAATTCATTCGTCATTTGCAAGAGGCAGGGCTACATGTAGTGCTTAAGGGAGAAATAACTAAGCAACCAAATATCAGGGTTGCTATTGGTAAATCTCATTTAGATCCGATTTTGGAAGAAATAAATGACCTAGCATTAGAAGACCATATACCTTGGTTAAGCATTGTGCCATATGATGGACAGACATCTTGGGTAGGTCCATTTTTCATACCACATCAATCAGCTTGTTTACATTGTTATAACCTTCGAAAATCAGCGAACTTTTCTGACGAAGTACTGCGTTCAGACTTAATGAAAATCAAACCTGTAAATCCTGAAAAGAAGCCGGTTTATCATATGCCGATTAATTTAGTTCAAATCGGGATTGCAAGTAATTTAATTCTAGAATGGCTCACTTTAAAAGATTACGCACCAAGTGCAACACCAGGTGGATTTACAACAATTAATTTAGATGATAAGGGAGTATCTGTTCATAATCATCGTGTTTATAGAGTACCAAGATGCCCTAAGTGTTCTCCAGCTGCAGATACCGGTTTTCCTCAAGTTTGGTTTCATGGTGAGGTGAAAAATTAATTATGGTTAATAAATGGACAACATTAGAAGAGTCATGGGAGATACTTGACCAATTGGCGGATCCTTATGTTGGGATAGTCCGTAGAGAGTATAGAAAACTCAGAGACGTTGATGATATATGGGGTCATTCATATGGAGCGCATGGTACAGACAGCAATATTTTATTTGGAGTACCATCTAATTCTTATAATGGGGGAGGGTCTGCTAATCCAGCAGCAGCCAGATTAGCAGCTATAGGTGAAACGGTAGAAAGATATAGTGCAGCTTATTTACCTTTAAACTCTGATGTAGTTTGTTTTGGAACACAAAAGGACTTAATCAATGAAAACAAATCAGTAATTGGCTTTGATAAGTGGGAAATGTATGCTGTCACCCAATATGAAGATCCGAATTTTCCTCATAATGTATGGAATGAAGATACAAAATTATGGTGGAGAAAAGGTCATATTGCTGAAAATAATGAAGAAGTTTGGACGCCTGCTCAATTAATTCATATTGCAAACTATACTGAGTGGCCAGGAGACCCAAATATTGGTCATGCAACTAGTAATGGACTAGCATGTGGTATTACATATCAAGAAGCGGCAATCTCAGGTTTATTTGAAACAATTGAAAGAGATGCATTTATGCTTACTTGGTACAATAAGTTAAGTTTACCGCAGATCGATATTAATACTTCACCTAGATTAAAACATTTCTATGAACGATATATTAAACCTACATCTCTTGATTTGCATTTAGTAGATATGACCGTTTTTTCTGGTGTACCTACTATTTTGGCAGTGATAAGAAATCCTCATACAGATTTAGCTCCATTTGCTATTGGCGCTGCCTCTGCTCATTCAATTGAAAGAGCATGTGAGAAAGCTGCAATAGAGGGAATGTATACAAGAACTTGGGTAAAAACAGAACAACGATTAGGGAATGCGCTAGTAGATGTAGATTATCATCGTGATATAAATAGTTTTGAAGATCATATTAAACTCTATGCTGGAACAGCTATTGTGAAAGAAGCTGATTTTTTAACTGCGAGTAAGAAATTAGTGGATGTTAATGATTATACACCGTTTGATGATGGTTCTCCAGATATCTTATGGACTAGTCTCGTCAGTCATTTATCAAAACAAGGATATCATGTAGCAACTTTTGATTTAACCAGTCCTGATATAAAAGATGCTGGTGCATATGTCGTAAAATCAATTATTCCTGGATATAAACCGATTGACGTTCTATATAGAGGTAGAATGTTGGGTGGAGAACGAATTTTAAAACATTCTTATCAATTAGGTTTAGTAGATAAACCTTTTAAATTAGAAGAACTGAATCCAATTCCGCATCCATTTCCTTAATATCGTAGAAAGGTGATTAAATATATGAATAGTATTGAAAGACATGCTACTAATTTGGCTGATGTTGTGTATGGAAACGAAGCATTACGGTTTGATGATCCTTCTGAAAATTGGTTTGAAGCAACAAAAATCTATAGAGGTTCAATGGCATGGGACGCACCTGGTGTTGCAGGACTGCTTCGATCTCAAACTTTGCAAAAGATTGCTACACATGCAAGTAAAAGATTTGATGACCTACCATTAATTTCACTACCTAAACCATTAAATACAAATATATCTTTAGACGATGTCATTAAGGGACGAAGAAGTGCAGATTATTTTAGCGGGGGGAGTGTTTCATTAGAACAACTCTCAACAGTTTTACAGAAGAGTTATGGATTGGTAGAGCGTAAAGAAGGACCTAGACGTCCTATACCATCTGGTGGTGCGCTCTATCCTCTAGATCTATATATTGTAGCCAATAAAGTGGATACTTTAGACAAAGGTGTTTATCATTTCGATCCGTATAGAAGAGGATTGACTAAAATGGGTGATTACTCCGAAAAAGAATTTGAGAAAATAATGTTACAAGAAGAATCAGTTCAAGATTTTGCATTTGCTATAGTCATTTCAGCTAATTTTTGGCGTTCTCGATTTAAGTATGGACATCGTTCTTATCGCTTTGTTTTTATGGAGGCAGGACATGTCATGCAAAATATGATCATGCTATCTACTGCACAGAAGATTAATAGTCGACCGTTCGGAGGGTTTATCGATGATGAGTTGATGGAATTGATCTGTGGATTTAATGGGGTAGATGATGCCCCAATTTATACATTGATTGCGGGTACTTAAATAAATGATTTCAATCATAGCAGCTTTAGGGATCCTCATTCACTTTTTGGGTCCCTTAAGTTCTAAAATGGTTGTCAAAATCATGAGAGATAAATCAACAGCCAATCGAAGGCTAACAACATATATCACACCTCAGAGGAGCTATGATGGACTCACCATTATCGGAGCTTCTATATGCTGTGGTGCGCTTTCTCAAGAACTCTTTGTTGAAGTCTCCAATAGTAAAAATGTATTTGGTATTTTATTTTTCTTTTTGTTAGGAGTACTTTTACCATCAGTGCTATGGAAAATAAAAAACAAAGTGATTGTATTTAAAGGTAGATATGCTGTCAATGTTGATTCAATCGTTTTTCTTCCATTGACTGCTCTATCAGAAGAAGTAATTTGGCGCTTTATTCTTCCGGCTTTATTAATGAATTTATGGGAATCTATTGCAATATCAATCTGTGTAAGTTCGATAGGATTTATATTGCTGCATATACCATTAGGCGGTGCTAAGTCAACTGCTTATATGTCTCTTTTTACATTAATTACAGTTATTTCATACTTTGCATTTGGGATTTTAGCAGCGATAGCATTTCATATTTCTCATAATTTGTTCATTCATTTTTTTCACCCTCTCAAAGTAAAGGAATTCAAAACGAAACCTCCCGTATTATCTGAAACTGACTGGTGAGGCTTTTATAAAGGTGGTAAACCCTGTGATGATACAAGAAAAAATCAAAGAGCTTGAAGTAAAAAGAGCTCTGGCTCAGTCATGGTTTTCGGATCCAGATAAAAGAAAAATAAGTTCAAATTATGATAATAGAGAAACACCATTTACTCGATTTCTATCAGCTGAAACTTTCACTTCTTATTATCAACTAACATTCAAAAAAACACCTGTCTCTATTTTAGATATAGGATGTGGACAAGGTCAGATGCTTGAGTATATATCTAAGCAATTACCTCTAGCTGATTTGACTGGGATTGATTCATCTGAAGAAGCCATACATTGTGCAAATAAATTAAATATAAAAGCCAATTTTATTTGTACAGATATAAAAAATTTTTCATCACATGCTAAAATTTATGATGTGATTTTAATACATCTGTGTTTTGGGCTATTTGAAAATCCGATCGAATTATTAGAACAGTTACTTCCTTATTTATCAAATGAATCTATGATTTATATTGTTGATTTAAATCGAGATAGTATAGAAAGTGGATTGAGTTCAGTTCAGAGCAAAGAAGAAGAACTGTATATATATGATCAATATCATGCCTCGTTGACATTATCTGAGTTTGAACAGTTACTCACCTATATTACCAAACCGAGAGAAGATATGATGTATAAGATTGGTACTTCTATAATTGGAGGATTTAGCCCATTTAGTATGGAATTTTTATCGTTAATAGGAAATGGAAATTTACAACAAACGTTAAGACAGGCTCCAGATCAATATAGCAGTTCAACGCAGAAAGTACCTGTACTTTTACATGCGTGGCTTATTAAAAATTCTGGCTAAATAACTCCATCTAAACATGGTCCTTTCTTTATGTGTAATGTTAAGGTTATCAGTACAGTATTCCGCCTACTCTCCCATGGAGTTCAATGTGAATTTTTTCTCAATTTTATTCGCTAGAAACAAGTTGGAAGGGTTTTCTTTGAAATGAGGGAGCAAAGGCAAAGCGATTAAAATGGAAGCCTGCTTATTTCTTTAACATTTACACTCTTTTCTTCTATATTAAATATCAACCATTCTGTTTAATACAAAATGCTTTTTCGACATAAAAATGATTTAGTGCAGATGGAGATCATCTTTCATAGGGAGTTCTGTTCTTCGCCCATAGTATACAGCTGCGATTATCACCAGCCCGTTCTGTTCATATTGGCATATATAATAAAGGAAGAGAGAGGTATGATTGGTTTAAAGTAAACGATTTACGAGTACCTGTTATAAGGAAGAACTTCATTTGCATAAAAAAATTGGATATGGTATAGTTTTTATGGAAATGCTAACGATTACCGAGACAAGAGTGGGGAAACCCGCTCTTTTGTATTGAACAGGCAATTTTTGTCTCGACATTATTCATCCGTTTTCTGCTCCCCCTGCTCACATAAAGCAGGGTTTTTATGCAGAATGATTGATAAGAGCGTTTATCGAAAGCACAAGGAGGAAGAGAATGAGCAAAAAAGTAGTGGATGTCGTAAGCGAAATGGTACAGCCAATTTTAGATGGCTTACAGCTTGAACTCGTTGATGTTGAATTTGTCAAAGAGGGTCAAAACTGGTTCCTTCGCGTGTTTATTGACTCTGATAAAGGCGTCGATATCGAAGAATGTGCCAAAGTGAGCGAAGCCTTGAGCGAAAAGCTTGATGAGGCAGATCCGATTAGCCAAAACTACTTTCTTGAAGTGTCCTCTCCTGGAGCGGAGCGCCCATTAAAGAAAAAAGCTGATTTTGAAAAAGCACTTGGAAAAAATGTTTTCATGAAAACATATGAACCAATTGATGGTGAAAAAGCATTTGAAGGTGAGCTTACAAGCTTTGATGGTGAGATTGCAACAGTGACAGTGAAGATCAAGACAAGAAAGAAAGAGATCAATATTCCATACGAAAAAATAGCTAACGCAAGATTAGCAGTTTCGTTCAATTAACCTTTTCATTGATATAAGGGGGAACCATAAAAATGAGTAGTGAGTTGTTAGATGCCCTGACTGTTCTCGAGAAAGAGAAGGGTATTAGTAAAGAAATTATTATTGAAGCGATAGAAGCTGCACTCATTTCTGCATATAAGCGTAACTTTAATCAAGCGCAAAATGTTCGTGTTGATTTAAACCGCGAAACGGGAACAATTCGCGTATTTGCAAGAAAAGATGTTGTAGATGAAGTGTATGATTCTCGCCTTGAAATCTCTGTAGATGATGCAGCCAATATGAACCCGAATTACATGGTAGGTGACGTCGTTGAAATTGAAGTCACGCCAAAAGATTTCGGACGCATTGCAGCTCAGACTGCGAAACAAGTGGTGACGCAGCGAGTGAGAGAAGCAGAGCGAGGTGTGATCTACACTGAGTTTATCGATCGCGAGGAAGACATTATGACGGGAATCGTTCAGCGAATTGACAGTAAATTCATTTACGTGTCACTTGGCAAAATCGAAGCCCTTCTTCCGGTCAACGAACAAATGCCAAATGAGGACTACAAACCACATGACCGTATTAAGGTGTTTATTACAAAAGTCGAAAAAACAACAAAAGGACCACAAATTTATGTGTCTAGAACACATCCAGGTCTTTTAAAGCGTTTATTTGAAATTGAAGTGCCAGAAATTTATGATGGTACTGTAGAGCTTAAATCGGTTGCTAGAGAAGCTGGGGACCGTTCTAAAATCTCTGTTCGTACGGATGATCCTGATGTTGACCCAGTTGGTTCTTGTGTTGGACCAAAAGGCCAGCGTGTACAAGCAATTGTCAACGAGCTAAAAGGCGAAAAAATTGACATTGTCCATTGGTCTAATGACCCGGTTGAATTTGTTGCCAATGCATTAAGTCCATCAAAAGTACTTGATGTTATTGTGAATGAAGAAGATAAGGCGACAACAGTCATTGTCCCTGATTATCAGCTGTCGTTAGCCATTGGTAAAAGAGGTCAAAATGCTCGTCTTGCAGCAAAGCTGACTAGCTGGAAAATTGACATTAAAAGCGAAACAGATGCAAGGGAACTCGGTATTTTCCCAAGAACTGAAGACTCTGAATCTCTTTTCTTAGAGGCTGAACCAGTAGCTGAGGAATCTGACGAATAAGAGGTGATGTAAAAGGTGAATAGCCGAAAAAAAATCCCGCTTAGAAAATGTGTCGTGACGGGAGAAATGAAACCAAAGAAAGAACTGATCCGTGTTGTTCGTTCTAAAGAAGGTGAAGTGTCTGTTGACGCAACCGGAAAAAAGAACGGACGCGGAGCTTACCTTTCTCTCGATAAAGAAACCATTCTTGCGGCAAAGAACAAACGCAGTTTACAGCAGCAATTTCAGACACAGATTGACGAACACATATTTGAAGAATTACTAGAACTAGCTGAAAAGGTGAAAAAACCAAATGACTGATTCTAAGTGGTATCCTTTGCTTGGTCTAGCAAATCGAGCTCGTAAAGTCGTGTCAGGAGAAGATCTTGTGATCAAAGAAGTTAGACATGCGCGTGCTAAGCTGGTTCTTCTTGCAGCAGATGCCTCACCGAACACAGAGAAAAAGGTATCTGACAAATGCAAATTTTATAATGTTCCGGTTAGAAAAATTGAAGACCGTTCCGTTCTCGGACGTTCTATTGGGAAAGAAGCTCGCGTAGTTGTCGCTGTCACTGACCAAGGCTTCGCTAAGAAGCTTATAAGCTTGCTCGATTAATTTATTTGGGGGTGAACGAATGGCTAAAGTGAGAGTATATGAATACGCAAAAGCCATAGATGTTTCAAGTAAAGATATTATAGCAGCGCTTAAGGATATGAATGTGGAAGTGAACAACCACATGGCGACGCTTGAAGACGACACTGTGAAAAAGCTAGACGCTATCTATAAAAAAGCCAAAGCAAAAGAGACAACTAACGAGAAACCCGCAGAACAAAAAAAACAATCATCTAACAAAAACAATGATAGAAAGAAGAATGACGTGCAGAATAATCAATTTAATAAAAACAAAAAAAACAACAACCAAAACAAAAACAAAAATAAACGCGGTGGGAATAACAAATCGCAGCATCAACAAGCTAGACCTGTGAAGCCTAAGAAAGAGCTTCCTGAAAAAATTGAATTTACAAATTCAATGACAGTCGGCCAGCTGGCTGAAGAGCTTGGAAAAGAAACAGCTGAAATTATCAAAAAGCTGATGATGCTTGGTGTAATGGCAACCATTAACCAAGAGCTGGATAAAGATACAGTTGAACTAATCGCTTCTGAATATGGCGTTCCAGTAGAGGAAGTCATTATTTTAGAAGAAACTGAACTTGAAAAGTATGAAGTGGAAGATAAAGAAGAAGATATGCAAGTACGCCCTCCAGTTGTGACGATCATGGGACACGTTGACCACGGGAAAACAACGCTTCTTGACAGCATTCGTAAGACGAAAGTCGTTGAAGGCGAAGCTGGTGGAATCACGCAGCATATCGGTGCATACCAAATTGAAGAAAACGGCAAGAAAATCACGTTCCTTGATACACCTGGACACGCAGCCTTTACAATGATGCGTGCACGTGGTGCCGAGGTAACGGATACAACCATTCTAGTCGTGGCAGCAGATGATGGTGTGATGCCGCAAACGGTAGAAGCTATTAACCATGCGAAAGCAGCAGAAGTGCCAATCATTGTTGCTGTCAACAAAATTGACAAACCAACAGCGAACCCTGACCGTGTGATGCAGGAATTAACGGAGCATGGTCTAGTACCAGAAGCTTGGGGCGGCGAAACGATCTTCGTTCCTCTATCTGCAAAAACAGGTGAAGGCATTGACGAATTGATCGAAATGATCCTTCTTGTCAGCGAAGTTGGAGAACTGAAAGCCAACCCAAATCGTGCGGCAAAAGGGACTGTTATCGAGGCTGAGCTTGATAAAGGAAGAGGGTCAGTTGCAACCCTTCTTGTTCAAACTGGTACGCTTCAAGTAGGTGACCCAATCGTTGTCGGAAATACATTTGGGCGCGTTCGTGCAATGGTCAATGACATCGGACGCCGCGTGAAAACAGCAGGACCATCTACACCTGTTGAAATCACTGGTTTAAACGATGTACCAAATGCAGGGGATCAGTTCCTCGTATTCAAAGATGAAAAAACAGCTCGTCAAGTAGGTGAGGCGCGTGCTTCGAAACAGCTTGATGAACAGCGTTCAGACAAAGCGAAATTATCTCTAGATGACCTATTTGAGCAAATCAAACAAGGTGAAGTGAAAGATATCAACTTGATCGTGAAAGCAGACGTACAAGGTTCTGCTGAAGCACTGACGGCCGCTCTTCAAAAAATTGAAGTAGAAGGCGTAAAAGTGAAAATCATCCATACGGGTGTTGGAGCGATTACAGAATCTGATATTATTTTAGCAAGTGCTTCTAATGCGATCGTGATCGGATTTAACGTACGTCCTGATGGAAACGCGAAGAGCACAGCTGAAACAGAAAACGTAGATATCCGCTTACACCGCATTATTTATAAAGTCATCGATGAAATTGAAGCGGCGATGAAAGGAATGCTTGACCCTGAATATGAAGAAAAAGTCATCGGTCAAGTTGAAGTTCGTCAAACGTTCAAAGTATCTAAAATCGGTACAATTGCTGGTGGTTATGTCACTGAAGGAACCATCACAAGAGATAGTGGTATCCGCTTAATTCGTGACGGCGTCGTTATTTTTGAAGGCGAAGTCGACGTATTAAAACGATTCAAAGATGACGTGAAAGAAGTTTCACAAGGTTATGAATGTGGTATTACCATTAAGAAATACAATGATATCCGTGAAGGCGATGTTCTGGAATCATTTGTTATGCAAGAAATCGAAAGAAAATGATCGGTTATACCGAATGTGAGTGCATCATTTATGATGCCTCCTCACTGAAGGAAAAACGTGCGGTTCTTCAGCGTATATTGACAAGAACGCGCCATAAATTCAATGTAACCATGGCTGAAATGGATTACCAGGACACATGGCAGCGTACATCAATTGGAATCGCCGTGATTTCCTCATCCCGGGTTCAAGTGGAAAAGGAATTGCAGCGTGTTTTAAGCTTTATTGATTCTTTTCCTGAAATTGAACGAACGATCACGAAAACTGAGTGGTTTTAATTAGAGGTGATATGATCATGAGTATGAGAGCAACCCGCGTGGGTGAGCAGATGAAAAAAGAATTAGGCGACATCCTAGGCAGAAAGCTAAAAGATCCAAGAATCGGCTTTTTGACTGTAACCGATGTCGAAGTAACCGGTGATTTGCAAATTGCGAAAGTTTACATTTCTGTTCTCGGTGACGAGAAGAAAAGAGAGGAAACCTTAAAAGGCCTTGCTAAGGCTAAAGGGTATATCCGCTCTGAAATTGGCAATCGAATTAGACTTCGCAAAACACCAGAACTGCACTTTGAATTCGATGAATCCGTGGATTACGGAAACAGAATTGAAAGCCTAATTGCTGAACTAAACACAAAAGATCACGAATAAGACGTTGAAATAAGGATAGGCGATGATCGTCTGTCCTTTTTCATCGTTTACGAAAGGAGAGAGCGCAGATGGTAAATGGTGTTCTTTTATTACATAAAGAAATAGGGATGACCTCTCACGACTGTGTGTTCAAAGTGAGAAAGCTCTTACATACAAAAAAAGTCGGACATACAGGCACCCTCGACCCCGAGGTATCAGGTGTTCTGCCCATTTGTATTGGAAGAGCAACGAAGATTGTCGAATACTTAACAGATAAATCGAAAACGTATGATGCAGAAATCACGATTGGATTTTCTACAACAACAGAAGACCAAACAGGTGAGATCGTAGAAGAAAAAAAGGTACAAAACCCCATCTCAGAAGAAGACATTGATGCTGTGCTGAAACAGTTTCAAGGAACCATTGAACAAATTCCTCCTATGTTTTCGGCTGTGAAAATTGGCGGAAAAAAACTCTACGAATATGCAAGAGAAGGCATTGAAATTGAGCGGCCGAGCCGCGAGATTACGATTCACCGTATCGAGCGGACAACACCTGCTTTATTTGAAAATGGAAAAGTATCATTTAGATTCACCGTTTTATGTTCAAAAGGAACGTATGTCAGAACCTTAGCAGTTGATATTGGAAAGAAACTAGGATTTCCAGCTCATATGTCACATCTCATTCGCACAGGATCAGGTGATTTTACACTAGATGAGTGCATCACCCTTGATGAGCTGCGAGATATAAGCGAAGAAGGCACAGTAGATGAGCACCTTGTCTCGATCGAGCGCGCGCTCAATCATTTGCCGAAATGGGAGATAAATGATACATTAGCAAGTAAAGTGGAAAACGGTGCAGTCCTGCCCATGCCTGATGAATTCGCTCATTTCGCAGAGGAAGATCGTGTCGCTGTCTTTGCTCCTTCAGGTCGGTGTATGGCGATATATATGAAGCATCCGACCAAACAGAATCTGATGAAGCCGGCGAAGATCTTATCTCAGGACAAGCAATCTTAAAGAAAAGGTGACCATCTCGTGAAGACTATACATATTTCACACCCACATACATTGAATCAAAAGGATCAAGACCCGTCTGTTATGGCTTTAGGGTATTTTGACGGTGTTCACCTCGGACATCAAAAAGTGATTGACGCAGCAAAAAGCATTGCGAGAAAAGAAGGATTGGCTTTAGCGGTCATGACCTTTCATCCGCACCCATCACATGTTTTGCAAAAAGCACGTGAACCCAAGGACTTAATTACACCGCTTGAGGATAAAATTGATTTCATCGAACAGCTGGGCGCTGACTATTTATACATTGTGCAGTTCAGCGAAAGCTTTGCAGCGCTATCTCCTCAAGAGTTTGTCGATCAATATTTAGATGAGCTGAATGTGAAGCACGCAGTAGCTGGTTTTGATTTTACGTTTGGCCGTTTTGGTGCAGGTACAATGGAAACCTTCGATGAGTACGGAAAAGGGCGTATTATGGCCACCATCGTTCCTAAGTTGTCCAATCAAGACCGAAAAGTCAGCTCAACACTCATACGCTCTGCATTGAAAAATGGGGATGTTGAATATGTGAGTGAGCTTTTAGGAAAACCGTATCAGCTGCGTGGTATTGTCATTCATGGTGATAAACGAGGACGGACGATCGGCTTTCCGACTGCGAATGTCGGTTTATCTGCTGAATATATCATTCCGCCAACAGGGGTTTATGCAGTAAGAGCAGAAGTGAAAGGCAAAGTGTATGACGGTGTTTGTAATGTTGGCTATAAACCAACCTTTTATGAAAAACGCCCTGATCAGCCTGCCATTGAAGTAAACCTCTTTGATTTTAACGAAGAAATATATGGTGAACCGATTAAATTACAGTGGTTCAAGCGCATTCGCAGTGAGCAAAAATTTAACGGAATCCAGGAGTTAACGGCTCAAATCAGTCAAGATAAAGAAGAAGCGATTCAGTTTTTTCAACATCAGAGAAAGCAAACAAAAAATTCATAGAAAAACAGCTCTACCATTTGCAAATTCAGCATATTTTTAGTATGATTATCCCTGTAGCTTTAAAACCACTTACTTGGCAGGCCGACTTCACCGACGGTTGCGAGGTAGATGGGGCTAACATGATTTGGAGGTGAAACAGGATGGCTATTACTCAAGAGCGTAAAACTCAATTAATTAGTGAGTTCAAAACACACGAATCTGATACTGGATCTCCAGAAGTTCAGATCGCTGTCCTAACAGAATCAATTAACAACTTGAACGAGCATTTACGTACTCATAAGAAAGATCACCACTCACGTCGCGGTCTTTTGAAAATGGTAGGTAGACGTCGTAATCTTCTTACGTATCTACGTAATAAAGACGTAACTCGTTACCGTGAGTTAATTAACAAACTAGGCTTACGTCGATAATCGTAAAAAGCGGGAGGATTCCCGCTTTTTTATCGTATAATCACTAATATTTTATGGTTAAAATGTTGAAAGAATGGCAAAAACCCTTCTACATACACCTTTCACATTGATATGTGAAAATCATTTTGTTCATAATAAGAATTAACTAAAATTTCAAGATAAGAGAGGAGTTTTTCTCAGAATGGGACAAGAGAAACATGTCTTCACCATAGACTGGGCTGGACGTCAACTGACAGTTGAAACTGGCCAGCTTGCAAAGCAAGCAAACGGAGCGGTCCTCGTACGCTACGGAGATACAGCTGTGCTTAGCTCAGCAACAGCTTCTAAAGAACCAAAACCACTTGATTTCTTCCCGCTCACTGTGAACTACGAAGAAAGATTATACGCAGTAGGTAAAATTCCTGGTGGCTTCATTAAAAGAGAAGGCCGTCCAAGTGAAAAAGCGATCCTTGCGAGCCGCTTAATTGATAGACCAATCCGTCCATTATTTGCTGATGGATTTAGAAACGAAGTACAAGTTATTAGTATCGTCATGAGCGTGGATCAAGATTGTTCATCTGAAATGGCTGCAATGTTTGGCTCATCTTTAGCATTATGTGTGTCTGACATTCCATTTGAGGGACCAATCGCCGGCGTTACAGTAGGACGAGTTGATGGAAAGTTTATCATCAATCCAAATGTAGAACAGCTTGAACAAAGTGACATCAACCTTGTAGTCGCTGGAACAAAAGATGCGATCAACATGGTCGAAGCTGGTGCTGATGAAGTACCAGAAGAAACAATGCTTGAAGCTATCATGTATGGTCACCAAGAGATCAAACGTTTAATCGAATTCCAAGAGGAAATTGTCAAAGCAGTTGGTAAAGCAAAAATCGATATTCCTCTATATGAAGTAGATCAAACGTTAGCAGACGAAGTAAAAGCACTTGCTGAAACAGACCTGCTGAAAGCGATTCAAGTACATGAGAAGCATGCACGTGAAGATGCAATCAGTGCAGTGAAAAAAGCTGTGGTTGAGAAATTTGAAGAAGAAGATCGCGACGAAGCGACAATTAAACAAGCGAAAGACGTATTAAACAAGCTTGTCAAAAATGAAGTTCGTCGTCTGATCACTGAAGAGAAAGTACGTCCAGATGGACGTGGTGTAGATCAAATCCGCCCACTTTCTTCAGAAGTAGGACTTCTACCAAGAACGCACGGTTCAGGTCTATTTACAAGAGGACAAACACAGGCGCTCAGTATTTGTACATTAGGTGCACTTGGCGATGTGCAAATTCTTGACGGTCTAGGCGTTGAAGAATCAAAACGCTTCATGCACCATTACAACTTCCCTCAATTCAGTGTTGGTGAGACAGGTCCAATGCGTGGCCCAGGCCGCCGTGAAATCGGACATGGAGCGCTAGGTGAACGGGCATTAGAACCAGTGATCCCATCTGAAAAAGATTTCCCTTATACGGTTCGCCTTGTGTCTGAGGTACTAGAATCAAACGGATCTACTTCACAAGCAAGTATTTGTGCAAGCACACTTGCGATGATGGATGCGGGTGTTCCAATTAAAGCACCAGTTGCAGGGATTGCAATGGGACTTGTGAAATCCGGTGAATACTACACAGTGCTGACAGACATTCAAGGAATGGAAGATGCACTTGGTGATATGGACTTTAAAGTTGCAGGTACATCAAAAGGTGTAACAGCACTTCAAATGGATATCAAAATCGATGGTCTATCAAAAGACATCTTGGAAGAAGCGCTCCAACAAGCGAAAAAAGGAAGAATGGAAATCTTAGATAGCATGCTGTCAACGATTCCTGCTTCTAGAGGAGAATTGTCTCGTTATGCACCAAAAATCTTAACGATGAAAATCAATCCTGATAAAATTCGCGATGTCATTGGGCCAAGCGGTAAACAAATCAATAAAATCATCGAAGATACCGGTGTGAAAATCGATATTGAACAAGATGGTACAATCTTTATTTCTTCTACAGAAGAAGACATGAACCAAAAAGCGAAGAAAATCATTGAAGATCTTGTGAGAGAAGTTGAAGTAGGACAACTTTACTTAGGTAAAGTAAAACGCATTGAAAAATTCGGTGCTTTCCTTGAAATCTTCAGCGGCAAAGATGGACTTGTTCATATTTCTGAGCTTGCGCTTGATCGTGTAGGCAAAGTAGAAGATGTCGTGAAGATTGGCGATGAATTACTTGTCAAAGTCACTGAAATCGATAAACAAGGCCGTGTGAACCTTTCTCGCAAAGCTGTTTTACGTGAAGAAAAGGAAAAAGAAGAAAAACAGTCTTAATGAAATATGTTAGAAGCCAGGTATCCGTACCAGGCTTCTTTCTTTTCTTGCGCTAACAATAGTTCTAGCTTGTTTCTCCCCATCATAATTTGTGGTAAAGGGGAGGGACAACCATTGAAAAAAACGTTACCATTCATTGTGTTTGTATTTTTACTGCTCGTGTCATATCAAACGATGAAGCAGCCGGCTGCTGTTACATATATTGAATCAATGAAAGAGCATGCTGAGGTTGCATCTGTTTCAAAAGATATTTTATATCAAGAGATTGAATCGAAGTCTTCTGACTATGAAGTGAAGGCGCAAAATGCTAAGATTGATAAAGTGTGGAAAAAGATGCCTGGTCTAAATGGACAGACGGTCAATATCGATGCCTCTTATGAAAAAATGAAAAAACAAGGGTCATTTGATGAAAAGCTGCTTGTTTTCAATGAAACAAAACCTTCTATTCATTTACATGAACTTGGTGCTGAACCCATTTACAAGGGACATCCAGATAAAAAAATGAATGCTTTCCTCATCAACGTGGCTTGGGGTGACGAGCATTTAATCAAGATGTTAAAGACACTAGAAAAGCATCAGGTCAAGGTGACCTTTTTCTTAGAGGGCAAATGGGTGAAAAAAAGCACGGATCTTGCTAAAAAGATCGTGGCAGATGGTCATGAAATTGGAAACCATTCATACAATCACCCAGATATGCGCACACTGACAAGAGAACGAGCATTAGAGCAGATTACCAAAACAAATCGTCAAATTGAAGAATCCCTTGGAAAAAAACCGAAGTGGTTCGCCCCTCCAAGCGGTAGCTTTAAAGAAGAAACAGTGAAGCTTGCCGCAGAAGAAGGAATGGAAACCATTATGTGGACGGTAGACACCATTGACTGGCAAAAACCGTCACCAAACATACTACAAAAACGGGTGCTTGGGAAAATTCACAATGGGGCGATGATATTAATGCATCCAACAGATTCGACGGCGAAAAGTCTTGACGCACTTATCACTCAAATCAAGGAAAGAGGATATGAATTAGGAACGGTTTCTGACCTCCTAAGTGAAAAAAGACATCCGTGATCCGATCTGTTTGTTGAATAGGAGGAGCAAAACTTGGTCAAAACTTATACATGCCAAAACGGAGTAAGAATTGTACTTGAAAACAATCCCACTGTAAGATCTGTCGCAATTGGCGTCTGGATTGGAACGGGTTCTAGACATGAGACACCAGAAATTAATGGGATATCACACTTTCTAGAGCATATGTTCTTTAAAGGGACAAAGACGAGATCTGCACGTGATATCGCAGAATCCTTTGACCGCATCGGTGGTCAAGTAAATGCCTTTACGTCAAAAGAATACACTTGCTACTATGCAAAGGTGCTTGATTCACATGCCGGCTACGCCCTCGATGTATTAAGCGACATGTTCTTCCACTCTGCTTTTGATGAAGAAGAGCTGAAAAAAGAAAAAAATGTTGTATATGAAGAAATCAAAATGTATGAGGATACACCTGATGATATCGTTCACGATCTGTTGAGCAAAGCGATTTATGGTGATCATTCTTTAGGGTTCCCGATTTTAGGAACAGAAGAAACACTTTCTACCTTTAACGGTGACTCTCTTAGAGCTTATATGGATGAATTCTACACGCCGGACCGCGTCGTTATCTCTGTTGCAGGGAATGTGGACGACACATTCATTAGTGAAGTTGAAAAGTTGTTCGGTTCGTATGAAACGAAAGGAAAAAAACAGCCGGTAGAAGCGCCGCAATTTCACTATGACAAGCTCACACGCAAAAAGGAAACAGAGCAAGCGCATCTATGCATGGGCTTTAATGGCCTTCCAGCTGGAGATAAAGGCATCTATGACTTAATCGTCTTAAATAATGTTCTTGGCGGAAGCATGAGCAGCCGCTTATTTCAGGATGTAAGAGAAGACAAAGGCCTCGCCTATTCCGTTTTCAGCTATCACAGTTCATTTGCAGATAACGGCATGCTGACGATTTATGGCGGGACTGGAGCGAAGCAGTTAAACCTGCTCTCTGAAACCATCTTACAAACGCTGGACGTCTTAAAGCGTGAGGGAATTACGCAAAAAGAGCTTGAAAACTCTAAGGAACAAATGAAAGGGAACCTAATGCTCAGTCTTGAAAGCACAAACAGTAAGATGAGCCGAAACGGTAAAAACGAACTGCTCCTTGGCAAACATCGTACACTTGATGAAATTATTGACGAAATCAACAAAGTCACATTAGACGGTGTGAATAACTTATCAAAACGAATCTTTACAGAGGATTATGCGCTCTCGCTTATTAGTCCTACGGGTGATCAGCCATCATAATGTAAACAACACGGCAGGCTTCTTAAGAGGTCTGCCGTTTATTGTATATCAAATAGAAAGGGGCACTGCTTACATGGAATTTGAAAAACTGAAACTCCTCTCTCCGCTTCTGACACAAGCCATTTCCTTTCAGCCGATGACATCTGGCTTTTCTGGAAACCGTACTTATCTCGTCACAACATCCTCATGTGAAAAGCTGGTGCTCAAGCTATCAAACCTCAAAACGTATTCCAATTTTAAAAGAAAAGCGTCAGTTCAGCAAAAGTTTAAAAATCGAGGGCTTCTATGTTCTGAAGTCATGGAGGTTGGAATGAATCCTGAACTTAACTGTACCTATCGTATTTTCTCTTTTATTGAAGGAGAGAACGCTAGAGCATCCATCCATCTGCTTACAAATGAAGAGCAGTATGAAATCGGAAGACGGGCAGGCAGAGAGCTGAATTTCATGCATACATGTTCCGCACCTTCTCATGTCGTGCCATGGGATGAGAGAGTCATGGCGAAATATGAGCGGTATGTACATGCCTATCAATCAAGTGGAGTGACCTTTACGAAAGAGCAATTCGTATTAGATTTTATCAAATCACATGCTGATGCGGTAAAGGCGAGACCTAATCAATTCCAGCACGATGATTTTCATTTGGGGAATATTATCATACAAGAAGGTGAGTATGCCGGCGTCATTGATTTTGATCAATCTGACTGGGGTGACCCGGTTTATGATTTTTATAAACTGTCCTTATTTAGCCGAGAAAATAGTATTCCGTTTTCAGCAGGGCAACTGGATTACTATGTAAGTACGAAGGCCACAGACGATTTTTGGCTTCTTTTTTCTATCTATACAGCAATGAGCTGCTTTTCTTCTATTGTTTGGACGCTTTCTTATGACACTGAACATGTAAAAGGTATGGTGAACCGAGTGGAGAGAATGCTGGCAGACCATGATCACTTTCATCAACTGAAACCAGCTTGGTATTCAAATTGGCATCATGCATAACTTGAAAAAGCGTGACGGTCTATTTCTTCTTGTGGCTGCATATATGATACGGAAGGGAAGTGATGCGATTTTGAGGCTAAGTGAGCTGTCAGGAAAAGAGATCGTCGATATCAAAAGAGCGGAGCGGCTTGGCGTGCTTGGACAAACCGACCTTGAAATCAATGAACAGGACGGTCAAATCACAGCACTCATCATACCTTCCGTGAAGTGGTTTGGCTTTCGAAAGCAAGGAAATGACATCCGCGTCCCGTGGAATCACATTCAAAAAATAGGATCAGATATGATCATTCTCGATGTGCCTGAAGCACTTCAGCCGCCCGGGGAAAAAGAGCATCCATCATAAATGGGTGCTCTTTTTCTTTTCTCTCTTCGATTTGTTCACAGGCTGAATCCTCTCCTCATATGCTAAAAGGGAGATTCAGAAAATATTACAGACTTTTTTAAATAAAGAAGGTGAACGGTCAGTATGTTGAGCGGTTTAACGGTTGCGGTGATCGGGGGAGATGCAAGGCAGCTTGAAATTATTCGCAAGCTGTCACAGCAGCATGCCAAAGTGTTTTTGGTTGGATTTGATCAGCTGGATCACGGATTTATTGGGGCTGAAAAGCTAAAAATGTCAGAACTTCCATTCGAACAGGTAGACAGTATGATCCTGCCAGTATCAGGGGCAACGGATGAAGGTGTTGTCGCGACAGTTTTCTCAAATGAACAGGTGTTACTAGAAGCAACTTATTTAGAAAGAACCCCTGCCCATTGTACCCTGTACTCAGGTATTTCTAATACGTACTTAGACAATCTGGCAAAGCAGGTGAACCGAAAACTTGTGAAGCTGTTTGAGCGAGATGATATTGCCATATATAACTCTATTCCAACAGTTGAAGGGATTATCATGATGGCCATTCAGCAAACGGATTATACGATTCATGGATCACGTGTCGCTGTTCTTGGACTCGGAAGAACAGGACTCACCATTGCCCGCACATTTCGGGCACTCGGTGCGGATGTAAAAGTAGGGGCAGCAGATACAGCGCATTTAGCGCGGGCATTTGAAATGGGACTCGATCCATTTTCAATGGACCGGTTAAAAGAAGAAGTAACAGATGTAGATATCATCATCAATACCATTCCAAGCCTTGTATTAGATTCATCTGTCATCGTCAGCATGACACCAAAGACACTCATTTTGGATATCGCCTCCCGCCCAGGAGGAACAGACTTTGACTTTGCACAAAAACACGGGGTGAAGGCGCTTCTTGCACCAGGACTCCCGGGGATTGTCGCACCAAAGACAGCAGGGCAAATCATTGCAAAAGTGCTTTCTGGGCTCTTATGTGAACTTGCAGAGGAAAAAAGGGGGATGGAATCATGACAACATTAAAAGGGAAAAGAATCGGCTTTGGCTTAACTGGTTCCCACTGTACGTACGAAGCTGTTTATCCGCAGATCGAAGCACTTGTAAAAGAAGGAGCAGAAGTGCGTCCAGTGGTGTCATATACGGTCCAGAACACGAATACAAGATTCGGAGATGGGGCGGACTGGATTGAGCGGATCGAGAAGCTGACTGGCTTTAAGGCGATTGACTCAATCGTGAAAGCAGAGCCGCTCGGACCTAAGCTGCCACTTGATTGTATGGTCATTGCTCCATTAACAGGGAACTCGATGGCGAAATTCGCAAATGCCATGACAGACAGCCCTGTTTTAATGGCTGCAAAAGCAACCATTCGAAATCATCGTCCTGTCGTTTTAGGAATTTCAACAAATGATGCGCTAGGCTTAAATGGTACAAATCTGATGAGGCTGATGTCGACAAAAAATATTTTCTTTATTCCATTTGGCCAGGATGATCCATTTAAAAAACCGACCTCCATGGTCGCGAACATGGATTTGCTTTCTCAAACAGTAGAAGAGGCACTTCAGCATAGACAAATTCAGCCAATTTTAATTGGACCAAGAGAATAATAGATTCACTAGAAAATCATGAAAGATTCAAAAAAGATGCTTCAAGCCTTGCTTTTCTATGGTAAAATAAAATGTAAAAAGTCATAGGATGGCCATCCGAAAGAAAAGAATCATGGATGGGTCGGAAGGAGTTTTACTGATGGGAAGAGGATTGCATGTAGCTGTAGTTGGAGCGACTGGAGCTGTCGGTCAACAAATGTTAAAAACACTAGCTGACAGAGATTTTGAAATGGATACACTGACTCTACTATCCTCAAAACGTTCTGCTGGAACAAAAGTGACATTCAGAGGTCAAGAGTATACTGTACAGGAAGCAACACCTGAAAGCTTTGAAGGAGTAAGTATTGCATTATTCAGTGCTGGAGGAAATGTTTCCAAGGCGCTAGCTCCTGAAGCAGTCAAACGAGGTGCGATTGTTGTAGACAACACAAGTGCTTTCCGTATGGACGAAAACATCCCTCTTGTCGTACCAGAGGTAAACGAAAAAGACTTGCATGACCATAAAGGAATCATTGCAAACCCTAACTGTTCAACGATTCAAATGGTAGCGGCATTAGAACCGCTTCGTCAGGCGTATGGCATGAAAAAAGTCATCGTGTCCACTTACCAAGCCGTATCAGGTGCAGGACATGAAGCCATTGACGAGCTATATAGCCAATCACAAGCCATTTTAAATAAAGAAGATGTGAAGCCGGAAGTCATGCCTTATCAAATTGCATTTAATGCGATTCCGCAAATTGATAAATTCCAAGACAATGGCTATACATTTGAAGAAATGAAAATGATCAACGAAACGAAAAAAATCATGCATATGCCAGAGCTGGAAGTAGCGGCAACATGTGTGAGACTTCCAATTGAAACAGGACATTCAGAATCTGTTTACGTCGAACTAGAATCAAACGACGCAACAGTTGAAGACGTCAAGTCCATTCTAAAAGATGCTCCAGGCATTACACTGCAAGATGATCCGTCTCAGCAAATTTATCCAATGCCTGCAGATGCTGTTGGGAAAAACGACGTATTTGTCGGCCGCATTCGGAAAGATTTGGACCGTCCAAACGGGTTCCATATGTGGATTGTATCTGATAACCTGCTAAAAGGCGCTGCATGGAACTCCGTTCAAATTGCAGAAAGCTTAAAAGCATTAAAATTAGTTTAACATTCAATGGATGATGAGGACGAACAGAAGAGAGTTAGGCATCTTTCGCCTGCTCTCTTCTGTTACGTCAGAATGAACTTGGAGTGAAAACAGTGAAAATAATTGTCCAAAAATTTGGCGGTACATCTGTCAAAGATGATCAAGGTAGAAAAAGGGCACTTGCACATATCTTATCGGCAAAAGAGAAAGGCTATAAGTCGGTTGTCGTCGTTTCCGCAATGGGACGAAAAGGCGATCCTTATGCGACAGATACGCTGCTTGGTCTGCTTTACGGCAGCGCGCAGCATATGACAAATCGAGAAAAAGACTTGCTCGTTTCCTGCGGAGAGAATATTTCAGCTGTTGTGTTTTCAAGCATGCTGAATGAAAACGGGCTAAAAGCTGTAGCGATGACAGGCGCACAGGCTGGCTTTGTGACAGATAAGGAACATACGAGTGCGAAAATTATTGATATGAAGTGCGAACGTCTCGAGGCGGCACTATCTGAACATGATGTTGTCGTTGTTGCTGGGTTCCAAGGAGCCGCGAAAAATGGAGACGTGACCACAATTGGACGAGGCGGCAGTGATACGTCCGCAGCTGCTTTAGGTGCCGCATTACAGGCAGATTTTATTGATATTTTTACAGATGTAGAAGGCGTCATGACGGCAGATCCCCGCATTGTTGAAAATGCAAAGCCGCTCAGAGTCGTGACATATACAGAAATTTGCAACCTTGCATATCAAGGAGCAAAAGTCATTCACCCGAGAGCTGTCGAAATTGCGATGCAAGCAAAAGTACCAATGAGGGTCCGTTCAACATACTCTGATGAAGAGGGCACACTCGTCACGTCACACTACTCAGATAAAATGAGCCATGATGTGTACGACCGCCTCATTACGGGTATTGCACATGTCAATGATGTGACGCAAATCAAAGTCCCGGCAAAAGAAGGGCAATACAGCGTCCAAACTGAGGTCTTTAAAGCAATGGCTAATGCACAAATCAGTGTTGATTTCTTCAATATTACACCGAGTGAGATTGTGTATACCGTGACAGGTGCAATGACTGAAAAGGCAACCTCGATCCTAAAAGATCTTGGTTATACGCCAATTGTCACAACAAATTGTGCGAAAGTATCAGCTGTTGGCGCAGGCATCATGGGTGTACCAGGTGTCACATCAAAAATTGTATCGGCTCTATCCGAGCAAAACATTCCGATTTTACAATCGGCTGACAGCCATACGACCATTTGGGTGCTAGTGAACGAAGAAAACATGAGAGCGGCTGTCAATGCCCTGCACGAAGTGTTTGAACTTTCAAGATAAATGTGATTGAATCATGATGAGGTGAAAAAAATGAATTTCGGAAATATCGCAACAGCTATGATTACACCTTTTGATAAAAAGGGCAACATTGATTTCCAAAAGCTATCAATTCTCATTGATTACTTGTTAAAAAACGGCAGTGACTCATTAGTCGTTGCAGGGACAACAGGCGAATCGCCAACTTTATCGACTGAGGAAAAAGTCGCTCTTTTTCAGCAATCGGTAAAATTAGCAAATGGTCGTTGTAAAATCATTGCAGGAACAGGCAGTAATAATACAAATGCGTCTATCAAACTAACGAAAAAAGCAGAAGAAGCGGGCGTTGATGCAGTGATGCTTGTCGTACCTTACTACAACAAGCCATCACAGGAAGGCATGTATGCACACTTTAAAGCCATTGCCGAGTCTACATCTCTTCCTGTCATGCTTTACAATGTACCAGGGAGAACGGCTGCGTCATTAGCCCCAGAAACAACCATTAAGCTTGCGCAAATACCTAACATTGTCGCAATCAAAGAAGCAAGTGGTGATCTTGATGCCATGACAAAAATCATTGCAGAGACACCAGAGGATTTCGATGTCTATTCAGGTGACGACAGCTTAACACTTCCAGCTGTATCTGTTGGTGCAAAAGGAGTAGTCTCTGTGGCGTCTCATATCGTAGGGCTTGATATGCAGCAAATGCTGAAAAGCTATGCTTCAGGTCAAACGGCCAATGCCGCATTGATCCATCAAAAGCTGCTTCCAATCATGAAACAGCTATTCTCAGCGCCAAATCCAACGCCTGTCAAAACAGCTCTTCAGCTGAAAGGACTAGATGTCGGATCGGTTCGTCTTCCGCTTCTACCTTTGTCAGAAGAAGAGAGACTGGATTTAAGTAGCGTCTTAAACAGCTGATCAAAACAAAAGATTTCGTAAGCGGTCATTCTCAGATGTCCCTGAGTATGACCGTTTTTTATACATAAACACTTTCTTAAAATGTGACTTCATCTTGTTTTCTAAAATTAGATTCAGTTATAATAGCATTAAGCGATGATGGACGGGCTTGAGACTAGGAGGATAAGAATTTTGAAAAAGAAAAATACAGAGAACGTAAGAATTATTGCACTTGGAGGCGTTGGAGAAATCGGGAAAAACTTATATGTCATTGAAATTGATTCGGACATATATGTGGTAGATGCAGGCTTGATGCATCCAGAAAACGAAATGCTAGGCATTGACGTTGTCATTCCTGATATCTCTTATTTAACAGAACGTGCTGATCGGGTGAAAGCAATTTTTCTTACCCACGGACATGATGAAGCAATCGGAGGCGTATTCCATTGCTTAAGCAAATTGTCTGTACCAGTTTACGGAACGAAGCTGACCCTTGCGTTACTTCGAGAAAAATTAAAACAGTATGGCTTCAATCAAAAAGCTGATTTGCGTGAGGTACATGCAAAATCAGTCATTACGTTTGAAACAACAAAGGTATCATTTTTTAGAACGAATCACAGCATCCCTGATTCAGTTGGGATCAGCTTCAAAACCTCTCTTGGTTCAATCGTATGCACAGGTGATTTTAAATTTGATCAAACCCCAGCGCTTAACCAAGCCTGTGACATCGGAGAGATTGCGAAAATTGGAAACAATGGCGTTTTAGCACTTCTTTCAGACAGTGCCAATGCTGAAAAACCAGGCTATACACCTTCTGAGGCGCTCGTCCAAGACGAAATCTCAAATGCGATGTACAATGCTGAAAATCGTGTCATTGTGGCTGTATCTTCATCTAACATTAACCGAGTGCAGCAGATCATTAATGCAACAAATCAAAATGGCCGTAAGCTTGCCGTAGCAGGAAAGAATATGATGACGACTCTTCAGCTGGCGATCAAACTTGGTTATGTCACAGCAGACGAAGAATTATTTGTACCAGTTCAAGAAGTGAAGAAAATGGCGAAAAACGATGTGGTCGTCCTGACAGCTGGAAGCCACGGAGAACCTCTTGCTGCGTTAACAAAAATGGCGAAACAAAATCACAAACAGCTTCATATTGAAAAAGATGACACGGTTGTGATTGCATCTACACCTCTTCCTGGACAAGAACTTACCTATTCAAAAACAGTGGATTTCCTTACAAGAAGCGGCGCACAAGTCATTTTTGCACAAAAACGTGTGCATGTTTCTGGACATGGCTGCCAAGAAGAGTTAAAGCTCATGCTGAACTTACTAAAACCGAAGTATTTAATTCCGGTGAATGGCGAATATCGTATGCAAAAAGCACATTCTCGTGTTGCTGAAGAAGTGGGAATGAAACGAAGTGACATTTTCTTGATTGATAAAGGGGATGTTGTGGAGTTTAGAGGACAGAACGTCAAGATTGGTGAAAAAGTTCACCAAGGCAATATTTTGATCGATGGTCTTGGCGTTGGTGATATCGGGAACATTGTGTTACGCGATAGACGCCTATTGTCTCAAGATGGTATCTTAATTGTCGTCATTACGCTCGATAAACAAAAGAAACAATTAATTTCTGGACCTGAAATCATCACAAGAGGATTTGTGTATGTCAGAGAATCTGAAGAGCTGATTGTGAAAGCGACAGAAATGGTCAAAGGGATTGTCAAAGAGCAAACGGAAAACTCAATTGTTGAATGGTCAACATTGAAACAATCCATGCGTGACGTACTCAATCAATTCCTATATGAAAAAACAAAACGTAAGCCGATGATCATTCCAATTATTATGGAAGTATAATGAGAAAGCCCAAGGAGCATAAGCTCTTTGGGCTTTTTTGATGTGGTGCGAGGAATGCGGATTGAATATGGCCTTCTTGTTCATAATAGGAGGAGAGTTTGAGGAAAGGATGGAGACAAATGGACGAAAAAAATGAACAGCAGCCTGAGCGAAAGCCAGAAGAAAAAGACAGCATTATGAGCAAAATACAGCAGCTTGGTGAAACAGCCATACCACAGCTGCCGCAAGATACAAATATCCATTGCCTCACCATTATTGGACAAATTGAAGGGCACATGCAGCTTCCACCACAAAATAAAACAACCAAATACGAGCATGTCATACCGCAAATCGTAGCAGTAGAGCAAAACCCAAAGATTGAAGGGCTTTTGATCATCTTAAATACAGTAGGCGGCGATGTTGAAGCGGGACTAGCGATTGCAGAAATGCTTGCGTCTTTATCAAAACCGACTGTATCGATTGTACTTGGCGGCGGCCACTCCATTGGTGTCCCGATTGCTGTATCGTGTGACTATTCCTATATTGCGGAAACAGCCACGATGACCATTCATCCTGTGCGTTTAACTGGTCTTGTGATCGGTGTCCCGCAAACCTTTGAATACTTAGATAAAATGCAGGAAAGAGTCATTAACTTTGTGACAAGCCACTCCAATATTACAGAAGAGAAGTTCAAAGAGCTCATGTTCTCAAAAGGCAATTTGACAAGAGACATTGGAACAAATGTTGTTGGTCATGAGGCGGCAGAATACGGACTCATGAATGAAGTAGGCGGTGTAGGACAAGCGATTAAAAAGTTGAACGAGCTGATTGGAGAAAGGGCATCTCAAAACGAGGGGCTGATCCAATGATTTTATACACACCTATGCCATATGAAGCCATTTACGCAGAGGAACAAGGAGACCGTAAACTTCAGCAGGTAAACATCCAAGGCGTGCCAGTTATGGTTGAAATGAAAGAGGATGAAGCAGAAATCGTTCAAGTCATGAGCACCAATCCAATGGACTTTTTGAATCAAGAGCTTGCACCAGGCAAGCGATTGAAGTTACAATTAGGCTCCAATCAAACCGACTCATATGAATGATTCTATGCTATAATAAAGGGAAAACTTACAACAAGATGCAGCCAAAACCAGGCTGCTTTCTTTCTGATCTTTCGGTAGGTTATATTTTCTTTCGTAGTAAGGTGATGAGTATGGCTAAAAAGAGAAAACGGAAAACGAGAAAAAAACAAAATAAACAGCTAAAACTGAAATATGAATTAAATGGGTTAGTCTGTATTGCCATAGCGATCATCGCCATTTTACAGCTAGGCGTCGTTGGACAAACCTTCGTACATTTATTCCGATTCTTTGCAGGTGAATGGTTCATTCTCTGCCTTATCGGATTATTTCTTTTTGGCGTGACCATCTTCTGGAAAAAACAAATCCCAGATATGTTGACAAGAAGAAAAGCAGGGCTATACTGCATCATTGCGAGTATCTTGCTTTTGTCTCATGTGAAGCTCTTTCAGCACCTTTCATCTGCGGGTGCGATAGGCTCTCAAAGTGTGATCAGAAATACATTTGAGCTTTTCTTGATGGACATGAAAGGTGAGACGGGGTCGCCTGATTTAGGAGGCGGCATGATCGGTGCCGTATTATTTGCTGCTTCTTATTTCTTATTTGCACAAGCAGGCTCTCAAATCATGGCAATCGTTCTGATGCTGATTGGAATTGTGCTGATTACAAATCGATCTCTTCAAGAAATGGTGAAAAAAGTGA
This sequence comes from Bacillus pumilus, assembly GCF_900186955.1. Classification (NCBI taxonomy): domain Bacteria; kingdom Bacillati; phylum Bacillota; class Bacilli; order Caryophanales; family Bacillaceae; genus Bacillus; species Bacillus pumilus. Next base: position 1,656,280 of record NZ_LT906438.1, read on the forward strand.
CGCTGCCTGTCTCGCAATTTATGGTGAAGCAGTGGAAAGCGTTTGTTGAAGATATGAAAGGAATCAGGCAGGCGAAAAAGAGCGCGCCCTCTCAGAAAACGGCCCAAAAGAAAAAACGGTCTCGTATTCAAGAAGAGGACGAAGATGATCAGATCATAATGGAAGAGGAAGCGCCAGTGCCTGACAATAGTCAGCCGATTATCTCAAGCTTTGCTGACAGAGATGACATTCTCACCCCGCTCGTTCAAAAAGAGCAGGCGGCAAAAGAGACTTCGCCTCTTCAAGAATCTGTACAAAGTACGCCGGCTCCATCAGATTCAGCTGATGAACCAAAAGAGGCGCCGCCGATGACGTTTACTGAACTTGAAAACAAAGATTACGAATTGCCGTCACTGGATATTTTGGCAGAGCCGCAGCACTCAGGGCAGCAAACAGACAAGAAAAATATATACGAAAATGCAAGAAAGCTTGAAAAAACGTTTCAAAGCTTTGGCGTCAAAGCAAAAGTCACACAGGTTCACTTAGGACCGGCTGTTACCAAATATGAGGTCTATCCAGATGTCGGCGTGAAGGTAAGTAAAATCGTCAATCTAAGTGATGACTTAGCCCTTGCTCTCGCAGCAAAAGATATTCGGATTGAGGCGCCGATTCCTGGTAAATCAGCCATCGGTATTGAGGTTCCGAATGCAGAAATTGCGATGGTTTCTTTAAAAGAGGTATTAGAATCGAAGCAAAATGACCGTCCAAATGCGAAGCTACTGATTGGACTCGGCCGCAATATTTCGGGTGAAGCCGTTCTGGCTGAAATGAACAAAATGCCGCATTTACTTGTAGCAGGTTCGACTGGAAGCGGAAAAAGTGTGTGTATCAATGGCATTATCACAAGTATTCTGATGAGAGCGAAACCTCATGAAGTGAAAATGATGATGATTGATCCGAAAATGGTTGAACTAAATGTGTATAATGGCATTCCGCATCTGCTCGCTCCCGTTGTAACGGACCCTAAGAAAGCCTCACAGGCACTTAAAAAAGTCGTCAGTGAAATGGAACGCCGCTATGAATTATTTTCTCATACGGGGACAAGAAATATTGAAGGGTACAATGATTACATTAAACGAATGAATCAATCAGAAGAGGCGAAACAGCCAGAACTTCCTTATATTGTTGTCATTGTAGACGAGCTTGCAGATTTAATGATGGTCGCTTCCTCTGATGTGGAAGATTCTATTACAAGACTTTCGCAAATGGCTCGTGCAGCCGGAATTCATTTAATTATTGCCACACAAAGACCTTCTGTCGATGTCATTACAGGTGTCATTAAAGCCAACATCCCATCTCGCATTGCCTTTAGCGTGTCCTCGCAAACCGATTCAAGGACGATCCTTGATATGGGGGGCGCAGAAAAACTGCTCGGCAGAGGGGATATGCTGTTTCTACCAGTTGGAGCAAACAAACCAGTTCGTGTGCAGGGCGCCTTTTTATCAGATGAAGAAGTAGAACATGTCGTTGATCATGTGATCACTCAGCAAAAAGCACAATATCAAGAAGAAATGATTCCAACTGAAGAAACGCAGGATCAGCTTACAGCTGTGGATGACGATTTATATGATGAAGCAGTGGAACTCATCATCGGCATGCAGACGGCTTCTGTCTCTATGCTTCAAAGAAGATTCCGCATCGGCTATACCCGGGCCGCCCGCCTGATTGACGCAATGGAAGAGCGAGGCGTTGTCGGTCCTTATGAAGGAAGTAAACCGAGAGAAGTCCTGCTTTCAAAAGAACAATATGACGAGCTCTCTTCATAAATCGAAGAGAGCTTTCTAAAAAAGAAGTGAACAATAGTATGATTATGTTAACTGGAAGTCAGACTATTTATTTATTTGCAAAAACATGATATAGTTATGTTCAACTTATCTCGGAATAGAGATTTCTCATCTTATCATTTGCATTGATTAGACGGAGGGAAAACATGTCGACCAAAACAGACAATCGCCATTTATATTTGAAAGTGATTGACCGTATTAAAGAAGATATACAATCAGGCGTATATGCCGAAAAAGAGAAACTACCTTCTGAATTTGAGCTCTCAAAGCTTTTAGGCGTGAGCAGAGCGACACTGCGTGAAGCCCTTCGTATATTAGAAGAAGAGAAATATTTAATTAGAAGGCATGGTGTGGGTACGTTCGTCAACACAAGACCACTCTTTTCAACAGGCATAGAACAGCTGGCAAGTGTCACGAAAATGATAGAGCAGGTCAATATGACGCCTGGTACCATCTTTTTATCGTCGCAAGAAGGGGAGCCAACAGAGAATGATGTGATTCGTTTTCAGTGTGATGAATCTGATGAGATTTTTTCAATGGAGCGCGTTCGAACGGCCGATGGACAGCCTGTGGTTTACTGTTTAGATAAAATTCCGGTCAAGCATCTTCCTGCATCTTTTACCCATGAAGAAGAGTCTCTTTTTGAGCTGTTTGGAAGAGAACCACACAGCGGGATTAAATATGCAGTTGCTGACATTGAACCAATTGGCTACCACGATCAGGTTTCACCGATACTAGAATGTGACCCTGAAACAGCATTATTATTACTGAAACAAATACACTATGATCAGGATGATCAGCCGGTCTTATACTCGCTAAATTATTTTCGAGCGGATAAATTCAGCTTTCATGTGATACGTAAACGATTTTAACGAGCAGTCGCTTTCATAAGCGGTTGCTTTTTGTTTGCCCATACATAATACCCGTAAAACTTGCCACACTAATACGTAACAGTATATAGAATTGGGTGAATGATGTTGGGCGAGAAAACAGTCAGTAAAAAGAATATTATTGCATTATCATCAGTGCCTTTAATCATGACACTTGGGAACTCGATGCTCATTCCCGTATTGCCACAGATAGAAAAGACACTTTCCATTACTTCCTTTCAAGTCTCCCTCATTATTACGGTATACTCCGTTGTCGCGATCTTATGTATTCCGATCGCCGGCTATTTATCAGATCGAATCGGGCGAAAAAAGGTACTCCTGCCGTGTCTGTTAATCGCAGGACTTGGCGGGGCTGTGGCAGCAGTTGCCTCAACGATCATGAAAGAACCGTACATGTGGATTCTATTTGGCAGGGTCCTTCAAGGTGTTGGCTCAGCCGGGGCAGCACCTGTCGTGATGCCGTTTATTGGAGATTTGTTTCATGATGATGAAGAAGTCAGTGCGGGACTAGGCGCCATTGAAACCTCTAACACAGCTGGAAAGGTATTGAGCCCGATTATTGGGGCGCTTTTGGCTTCATGGTTTTGGTTTGTGCCGTTTTGGTTTATTCCGTTCTTCTCAATCATCAGCTTTCTCATGGTACTGTTCATGGTAGAATCCGCGAAAAAAGAGGAGGACCCGCCTTCATTCAAAGAATTTTTAAAATCAACAAAGACCATATTTAAGCATGAAGGACGCTGGCTGTATGCCATTTTTGCAATTGGCGGTTTTATTATGTTTCTTCTTTTTGGTGTGCTTTTTTACTTATCTGATAACCTAGAGGCAGCTTATCAAATTAAGGGTGTCAAAAAAGGGCTCCTGCTTAGCATTCCGCTCCTTTTTCTATCCATCAGCTCATACGTTGCTGGGAAAACGATTGGAAAAGAAAAAGGGAAAATGAGAATCTTTTTAATCGTAGGCATGGCCTTGTTATCACTTTCCTATATGTTTTTATGGTGGAATCACAGCTTTTATGTATTGTTTATCTGCTTAAGCATTGGCGGTGTTGGCATCGGTATTGTCCTGCCTGCACTTGATGCCCTGATCACAGAAGGAATTGAAAAAGAGCAGTGCGGAACCATTACGTCGTTTTACAGCAGTATGCGTTTTATCGGTGTCGCTTTAGGACCTCCGATTTACGCTTATCTCATGGATAAAGGGGACTCCATCGTTTTTATTCTCTCGACCATTTGCAGTCTTATTTCTCTATTTCTGGTCCTCTTCTTCATCCAGCCAGATGAAGAGGATGAAAGTGAACAATTAAAAACGGTTTAATCTAGAAAAAGACGGTATTTTGCCATCTTTTTTCTTTTTTATAAATTGACATGTAAAATTTTGATAGTTAAACTAATGTATAGTAATATCTTTTAAATTATTCCAAGCGGGAGGTGTTCAAAAACATTCATTTTCTGTCCTTCTTTAGGCAGAAATTGAGTTCGCGTGGTGATGATGAATGTGTGTTTCTTCAACACGAAAAGACAATTGAATAGGTCATCCTGCCATTAGCACGTTGAAGGAGACGCAGTCAGCACTTCAGACACGCTCAAATATAGCAAATTGATTGATGAACTAGAAGGAGCTTGAAGCAGCTATGTTGCAAATAATTAAAGCAAGATGGATTGTATTAGTGGTGTGGATGATAACAGCTGTGATTCTGTTTATTACTGCGCCCAATTTAGAGGAATTAACAAGAGAAAAAGGGCAATTAAAGGTTCCGGAGGGGACACCAACAGCTGAGGCACTTCACTTATTGGATAAGCTCACAGATCAAAACGGGAAAAAAGATACGGGTGTTATTGTATTCTCCGAACAACATCTGTTCCCTAAGAAAGAGCAGGAATTAAAAAAGGCTTTATCTGCACTCATGACACATGCTTCAGACCTCCACATTGACGGAATTACTTCGTATTTTCATGTAGATCCGGACATTCAAAAACAACTTTTATCAAAGGATAAAAGTACACTTCTTGTTCCATTCAAATTCGACCACTACGAAACAAAAGCTGTGAAGATTAAAGAACGAATTGAGGAAGTTTTAAAGCCCTATCATGTCTCATATGAAATGACGGGACAAAAATTTGTGGATTCAGATGTCATTCAAAGCTCTCAACAAGGTCTGAAGAAAACTGAACTTATAACGATCATTTTTATTTTCTTTATTTTAATCATTGTTTTCAGATCGATTTTGGCACCTGTTGTTCCGCTCATTACGATCGGCATTTCTTATGCTGTCAGCCGTTGTATTGTGGCTTTTCTAGTAGAATATATGCAATTTCCTCTATCTAATTTTACTCAGATTTTTATGGTAGCGATTATGTTCGGTATAGGAACAGATTATTGTATTTTGCTTTTAAGCCGTTTTAAAGAAGAAATCGGTCAAGGTCGTGATGTCAAAGAGTCAATTATCATCACATATAAATGTGCAGGGAAAACGGTCCTTTTCAGTGGCTTAGCCGTGTTAGTCGGCTTCTCAAGCATTGGGTTTGCCAAATTTCAATTGTACCAATCAGCTGTTAGTGTTGCTGTAGGAGTTGGCATCCTGCTGATCGCCCTTGTCACCATCGTTCCCTTTTTTATGTCTGTTTTTGGAAAATCCCTTTTCTGGCCATCTAAAAGAGAAAACATTCGCCACCCGCAAAGTAAAATGTGGGAATGGGCTGGGCGTTTTTCATTTAAAAGGCCGCTGATCAGCCTAGGTTTAGTTGCACTCATTACGGTGCCTCCTATTCTGATGTACGACGGGACTCTTTCTTATAACAGCTTAAATGAGATTGGGACAAAGTATGAATCAGTGTCTGCATTTAATACGATATCAGAGCAATTTGGCTTTGGGGAAGCGCTGCCCCTGAATGTACTTGTTGAAAGTGACAATAAGTTAGATAACCAAGAAAAGATTGTCATGATTGAAAAACTGACCCGTAAATTAAATGACATTGACGAAGTAAAAACGGTCCGTAGTGTCACTCGGCCTGTTGGTGATGGGTTAAGTCAGCTTTACGTCACCTCTCAAGCAAAAGAGCTGGGCGGAGAACTAGGAAAAGGCCATGAAGGAATCGGGAAAATTTCAGATGGTTTGACCGAAACAAATCTTGCCCTTCTTAAACAAAAACCAAAAATTCAAGAATCCGCTAAAGGCATTGATCAGCTGATTGATGGAACAAAAGCGATCAAAAGCGGCATTGGAGAAGTAAGGGTGTCCCTGATCTCTTTAGAAGATGGGGTGAGGCGCAGTAAAGATGGCGTCGGAACCATTCGAAGTAAAATCAAAGAAGCAAAAAAGGAATTAGAGCAAGAATATCGAAGCAGTGAAGCGATGATTCAAGAACTTAAACGAATGGTGAGTACGCTTGAACGTCATGCGAAATCAAATCAGCAGCTGATAACCACCATTAAAAAAGTAAAAAGTTCGTATGAAAAAGTATCGTTTGAAGCACTTGAAAAACGGCTGCCAGAAGTAAAAGATATGGATGAATATAAAGAAATCAAGGAAGTATTCAAAAACACAAAAGGAATGCTTGATCAAGCAGGGGACCAAATGAATCTGTATGAAGAGAAAGCCTCTGTCTTTAAAGAAAAGATCAAGAAAGCAGATTCAGTGATTCAAAGCCTATCAATCAAGCAAAAAGAAGTAAAACGTCAAGTACAAGCGCTCATGGAAGGGCTCGATCAAGTTTATAACGGTCTTGAACAAACAAATGAGGGCCAAAAACAATTGATTAAAGAAATGCCTAAAATTGAAGATGGCGCAGACCAGCTGACAGACGGCCAAAAAGCCATCAAAAAAGGATTTAGTCAGCTTTCATCAAAACTCACATTGTTAACAGATGGTTTAGATGAAAGTATTGAAGGGCTTGAGCAGGTCAAAAGCGGCTTCACAGAGGCGGACGGCTATTTAAAGCAGCTTCAGAAAGCGCCAGATGAAGAAATAACAGGCTGGTTTATTCCAGAAGAAGTGCTGAAACGCCATGAATTTAAGCAAATCTTTCATACGTATATGTCTCCAGATCGTAAATTAACAACCTTTGAAGTTATTTTAAATGTGAATCCATACAGCAATGAAGCGATGAAAGGCGTTGCGAAAATTGAGGACACCCTTGATCAATATTTACCTGTCAGCGGGTTAAAGAATGCAAATTACGGTGTGTCTGGTATCTCAAGTTTAAATGTAGATTTAAAAGAAACATCTGACGGTGACTTTATTCGAACGGTCATTTTCATGTTAGTTGGCATCTTTATCATTTTAATTATATTATTACGGTCAATCGTCATGCCGATATACTTAACACTTTCACTCATTTTAACGTATTTTACATCCGTCGGTTTAACAGAATGGATCTTTAAAACATTTTTTGGCTACGACGGTCTCAGCTGGGCTGTCCCATTTTTCAGCTTTGTCATTCTTGTCACCCTTGGCATTGATTATTCGATCTTCTTAATGGATCGCTTTAATGAATGGAAGGGAGAGCATGTGCAAGCATCAATGATATCAGCGATGAGAAATATGGGTTCCGTCATTATTTCAGCAGTCGCGATATTAGCGGGGACCTTTGCCGCTATGCTGCCGTCCGGTGTATTATCACTTGTTGAAATTGCAACGGTCATACTCATTGGGCTTTTATTATATGCTTTTGTTGTATTACCGCTCTTCATCCCGGTCATGGTTCGTATTTTCGGTAAATGGAATTGGTGGCCTTTTAGAATGAAATAACGATCGGCGTCTCTGCTTATAGCAGAGGCGTTTTTATTTCCTATCCTTTCCTCTGATTGATATAATGTCTATTAAATGGCTGTTTTACGTATATATCAGCTATGTTCTAATACATAATAAATAGGATGAACAAAGGAGGTTTCTCATGACGTACTTACAAGAGAAGACACTAGACACACCTGGTCTTCATACTCATATTGTCAAAACAGAAAAATTTAAAACGGTCACAATCCTTTTTAAAATGCTTGCGCCTCTATCGAAAGATGACGTCACCATGCGTTCACTTTTCCCGCATGTGCTGTTAAGAGGAACAGAGAAAATGCCGAAAACAGGAGAATTGCGTGCTTATTTTGATGAGCTTTATGGTGCTACGGTTTCAGCAGACATGGCGAAAAAAGGGGAGAATCACATCATTACCTTCCGCCTGGAAATGGCGAATGAGAAATATTTAAAGGATCAAACCCCTTTACTAGAAAAAGGGATTGCCTTACTATCTGATCTACTATTCCATCCGTATGTTGAAAATGGAGCGTTTAGTCAATTATATGTAGATCAAGAAAAACGTACTTTAAAACAGCGAATTCAAGCAGTGTATGATGATAAAATGCGTTACTCGAACTTAAGGCTTGTGCAGGAAATGTGCAAAGGTGAACCGTATGCACTGCACGTCAATGGAGAAATGGAAGATATCGAAACGATCACAGCTCAATCGCTGTTTGAAGCATATAAGCATGCGCTTCAAACAAATCAGCTTGATCTTTATGTTGTGGGAGATGTAGACGAACAAGACATCAGCCGAATGGTCTCTCAATACTTCAAAACAAGTAATAGAGAACCGGTCAAACAACACGCTGAATCAGCAAGCACGCAAAGAGAAGCAAAAGAAGTCATCGACGAAGAAGACGTGAAGCAAGGCAAACTGAATATCGGCTTTCGCACGCATACGACGATTGCAGATGACGATTATCCGGCTTTGCATTTGTTTAATGGCATATTCGGCGGCTTCTCACACTCGAAGCTATTCATCAATGTTCGGGAAAAAGCAAGTCTTGCGTACTACGCTGTGTCTAGACTTGAGAGCTTTAAAGGCTTGATGATGGTCATGTCAGGGATTGAAGTCGGCAACTATCAGCAGGCAGTAGACATCATAAAAGAACAATTTGAAGCGATGCAAAAAGGTGATTTTTCAGATGAAGCGATTGACCAAACAAAAGCTGTCGTCAAAAATCAGCTGCTTGAAACGATCGATACATCTTATGGGACAGCGGAATACCTGTATCAGCATGCCGTTGTGCCAACAGGGGAAACGCTTGATTCCTTTTTAGAAGCACTTGACCGAGTGACAAAAGAGGACATCATCAAAGTGGGTCAGAAAATCGAATGGGATACGACCTATTTTCTTAAAGGAACGGAGGGTGCTTCATGACAGTGAAAACAATTCAATTCGACCAGCTGCAAGAAACGGTCTATCACGAAAAAATGGAGAGCGGACTTGACGTCTATGTGCTCCCAAAGCAAGGGTTTAACAAAACCTATGCGACCTTTACAACCAAATATGGCTCTGTCGATAACGAATTTGTGCCGCTTGGCAAAGAAGACATGATTCGAGTGCCTGACGGAATTGCCCATTTCTTAGAGCATAAACTGTTTGAAAAAGAAGACGGAGACGTATTTCATACATTTAGTAAACAAGGAGCATCCGCAAATGCTTTTACGACATTTACGAGAACAGCTTACTTATTCTCAAGCACCTCAAATGTCGAACAAAATCTTGAGACACTCATTGATTTTGTTCAGGAACCTTATTTTACTGAAAAAACGGTCGAAAAAGAAAAAGGCATCATTGGTCAAGAGATTAACATGTATGATGACAATCCGGACTGGCGTTTATTCTTCGGTCTGATTGAAAATCTATATCAAGAGCACCCCGTGAGAATTGATATAGCTGGAACAGTAGAAAGCATTGCTCCGATTACAAAAGATCATTTGTATGAATGCTATGAAACGTTCTATCACCCGAGCAATATGCTTCTATTTGTTGTCGGTCCCGTTGATCCGAAGCAAATATTAGATCAAGTTCGAGCAAATCAGGCGAAAAAGCCATTTACAGACCAGCCAGAGATCAAACGAAAAGAAATCAATGAGCCTGAAGGTGTGTACCGAAAAGAATACGAACTTCCAATGAACGTACAAGGCTCAAAATGTATGTTCGGTTTGAAAACAAAAAATCCTCATAAAAAAGGAAATGAGCTGCTAAAACATGAGCTCGGAATGAATCTCATTTTAGAGACACTGTTTGGTAAAAGCTCCTTACAATATGAACAAATGTATGAAAAAGGCTTAATTGATGAGACCTTCAGCTACGATTATACGGAAGAAGGCGGCTTTGGCTTCACGTCAGTTGGCGGAGACACAAATGATCCTGATCAACTGGCAAAAGTATTAAAAGAAACCCTTCTTCAAGCAAAGAACTTGATCTCAGAAGAGAAAATTGAGCTCGCGCGCAAGAAGAAAATCGGCAGCTTTTTAAAAGCCATGAACTCTCCTGAATACATTGCGAACCAATTCACTCGATATGCATTTTTAGATATGAGCTTATTTGATGTTGTGACCATGCTGGAACAGATCCAATTAACCGACATTCAGCAAATTTTAGAGGAAGAAATTGATGAAGAACGGATGTCCGTTTTCAAAGTCGTCCCGAAAACAAAATAAATAAAGAGAGACAAACTCAGATCAAATGAGTTTGTCTTTTTTGTGTTTAATGAATAAAAGCCTGTGATTTGTGAGGATTTTCATTGACAATCATTTTGTTCATTAGTTAAACTCTTTAATAGTTAAACACTTAAACTAAAAAAGGAGCAGCGTATGGAACAAAATAAAATTGCACAGCTCATTCAGAGATATGCAGACGTCTATCTCATGATGGAAAAAAAGGTATCAAGTATGATCACGGAAAAGCTTGATAAAGAGCTGACACTTGATCAGTATTACTCACTTCGATACATCAATTTACATCCTGGATGTACGTCAACTGACCTTGCAAATGTATGCAATGTGAATAAAAGTGCGGTAACCTCCATGACCAATCGTCTTTTTACAAAAAACTATATTGTCCGTGAGCACGATAAAGCCGATCGAAGAAATGTTCACCTTTACGTCACGCCAGAGGGCAAAGATGTGGTCAGCCGAATGGAAAAGCAGCTTCAGGATCTCGTTCGATCTTATTTTGAAAAGCTGGAAGAAAAAGAAATGGAATCATTTATTCAAACATATGAAAAGATCTATCAAGTAATCATCGAAGAGGAGGCACAAAGTACTAATGAGAGCAATCATAAAGGGTAGATGGCTGATCACGATTTTATGGATCGTATTAGCGGCAGTGTTACTCATCACCGCCCCTAATATGGCGCAATTAACAAAAGAAAAAGGGCAAATTTCAGTACCAGACGGCTATCCGTCCTCATATGCAAATCAGTTATTAAAGAAAATGTCTGAAAACGGTGATACAGAAAAATCAATTGTCATTGTCTTTCAAGAAAAGAACATCGTCAAAGAAAGAGAAACATCTTTAAAAAAGGCAATGGAGATTTTAGAAAAGGACCAAGAGCTACATGTCGAGGACATCACTTCTTATTTTGACGCCAATAAAGATATCAAAAAACAGATGCTCTCTAAAGATCGCACGACGCTCCTTGTTCCAGTTACATATGACTCAAACAAAATCAAAGCTTCCGATTTTAAAGAAAGAGTCAATGAAAAGCTGAAGAGCTTAAATCTAACATATGAAATGACAGGACAGCCGTTAATTGATGATGACGTGATCACAAGCTCGCAAGAAGGTCTGAAGAAAACAGAGTTCATTACGATTGGGTTTATTCTTATCGTTCTTGTCCTTGTCTTTAGATCAGCTGTGGCGCCTTTCGTTCCATTAGTCGCAGTAGCTTTGTCTTACTTGGTGAGTCAATCCATCGTGGCTTATTTAGTCAAATATCTCGACTTCCCGCTCTCGACCTTTACCCAAATTTTCATGGTCGCGATCATGTTTGGAATAGGAACGGACTACTGCATTCTACTTCTCAGCCGCTTTAAAGAAGAAATCGCACACGGTAAAGATAAAATTGAGGCAATTCTCATTACGTATAAAACAGCAGGAAAGACTGTTTTATTCAGCGGAATTGCTGTGCTCATCGGTTTTACATGTATTGGCCTGGCACAGTTTCAGCTCTATAAATCAGCTGTTGCAGTAGCAGTTGGTGTTGCTGTGCTCATTGTGGCGCTTCTCACGATTGTTCCGTTCTTTATGGCGGTTTTAGGAAAAGTGTTATTTTGGCCGATTAAAGGTGATATTGCGCATCCGCAGTCAAAAATGTGGGAAACAGCAGGACGCTTTTCATTTAAAAAACCACTTTTCAGTTTACTAATCGTAGGAGTCATTACGCTTCCTCCCATTCTCATGTATAAAGGAACGCTTTCTTATAATAGCTTAGATGAAATCGGTAATAAATATGAATCAGTCAATGCATTCAATACGATTTCCGACAAATTTGGGCCAGGAGAAGCTCTACCGGCAACGATTGTCGTGAAATCAGCTGATCTGTTAGACAACAATAAAGGGCTGATTGCTGTTGAAAAACTCAGCCGTGCAATTGAACAAACAGATGGCGTAAGTAAAGTGAGAAGTGCGACACGTCCTGTCGGTAAAGGGCTGAGTGATCTATACGTGAAATCACAAGCAAAAGAACTAAATACCGGACTTGATAAAAGTAATGAAGGCTTGAAAAAAATCCAAGATGCACTGACGACAATGAGTCAATCCATTGAGGATCAAACGCCGCAAATCAAATCATCTGGAAAAGGCATTAACAAATTGATTTCTGGTACAGAATCAGTGAAAACAGGCATTCAAAACATCGAAAAATCGTTAAGAGATTTACAAGGCGGAATCGATCAAAACAAAAACGGTGTTGCACAGATTAAAGAAAAAATTAAAGGTGCGAAAAAAGAATTAACGACTCAAGTCGCACAAGTAAATCAGCAAGTGTCGCTGTATAAAAGCATTTCCAAAGAATTAAAGGCAGCATTGGCGCAGGTGGATACGTCCTCCTCTGCCGCAGCGGATGTAAAAGCATTAATCACACAAGCAAATAAACAATTTAGTACACTTGAAAAACAAATTCCGCAAGTGAAAGAAAATCAATCGTATCAAGCCATCAAAGCTTCATATAATGAACTTTCTACGACCTTGCAAGAAGGCGCAAAACAGGCAGACAGCTATGCCAAACAAGCGAAAGAAGCTAGAAAACAGCTTGAAGCAGCGGATGCCTTTATCGCAAAAGCTAGAGAGCAGCAAAACGTTTTGACGAGTCAAATCGATGAACTCATTGCTGGCTTAGATGCAATTGAAACTGGATTGGATAAAACGTCTAAAGGTCAAGGGCAAATAGCTGATAATATGCCAAAGCTTGCAAATGGTGCCGGGCAAGTGATTGATGGTCAAAAACAAATGAAAGAAAAGATTGGCGGTTTTGGTGATGACCTGACCAAACTGACAGATGGGCTGAACAAAAGCGTCGATGGCTTAGAGAAAATTTCAAGCGGATTAATGGGTGCAGGTGACTACTTAGACGAACTGAAAAATGCACCAGATCAAGACATGGCCGGCTGGTTTATCCCAAAAGACGTGCTGAAAAACAAAGCATTCAAGCAAGTGTTTGATTCATACATGTCGGATGACCGCAAGATGACAAAGATTGATGTCATTTTAGAAAAAAATCCATATGGCAACGAAGCCATGTCGACGATCAAACAAGTAGAAGCTTCTGTCGAGCGGGCACTTCCTGAAACGAATTTAAAAGATGCATCATTTGGTGTTTCAGGTGTATCAAGTATGAATGCTGATTTAAAACAGCTGTCAGACCAAGATTTCAATAAGACGGTTCTTTACATGATGATCGGTATTTTCCTCATCCTTGTGATCCTGTTCCGTTCGCTTGTGATGCCGCTGTACTTGGTAGGTTCACTTATTTTGACTTACTTTACAGCTATCGGAATGACAGAATTTATTTTCACTCATTTCTTCGGATATCCGGGCATTAACTGGGCGGTTCCATTCTTTGGATTTGTCATATTAATGGCGCTCGGAGTCGATTATTCGATTTTCTTAATGGAGAGGTTCAATGAATACAAAACAAAAGACATTCAGTTTGCGATGACCGAATCAATGAAGAATATGGGCTCTGTCATTATGTCTGCTGCTGTTATTTTGGCAGGAACATTTGCAGCCATGCTTCCTTCAGGAGTGCTGTCTCTCCTGCAGATTGCAACACTTGTTCTCACAGGACTTTTGCTGTACGCACTCGTTGTGCTACCATTGTTCGTACCTGTGATGGTGAAATTGTTCGGATCAGCGAACTGGTTCCCATTTAAACGAAAAGAATAGATATTTCAAATAGAAAGTAGGAATCCATGTGATGAGTCGTTGGGCGCTGATAACAGGTGCCAGTGGCGGGATTGGGCAGGCTGCGGCAAAAAAGCTTGCCCAGGAAGGCTGCCATGTGATACTCCATTATCACAAAAATGAACAGACAGCCGTTCAGCTTGCCGCTGAGCTGGAAGAAACATGTCATATTCAGACGCATGTCGTTCAAGCGGATTTAGCTAAAACGGGCGGAGCAGATGAGCTCGTCAGCCGTCTGCCTGTATGTCCAGATATTCTTGTATTAAATAGCGGTAAGAGTCATGTCGGATTAGTGACAGATACAGAAAAAGACGTATTAGCCAGTATGGTGCAGCTTCATGTCACAAGTCCATATGAGGTCACCCAGCACCTATTGCCAGCCATGATTCAAAAAAAAGCAGGTCATATTGTTGCGGTAAGCTCAATATGGGGAGAAACAGGTGCATCGTGTGAAGTGCTGTATAGCATGGTAAAGGGGGCGCAAAATGCGTTTATTAAAGGTCTGGCAAAAGAGCTTGCCCCAAGTGGAATTAGAGCAAATGCTGTTTCGCCAGGTGCTGTCCATACAGACATGATGAAAAGCTTCACACAAGAAGATATTGACATGCTGGAGGAAGAAATCCCGCTTGGCCGGCTTGCATCACCTGAGGAGATTGCAGATGTCATTTGGTTTCTCGCCTCAAAGCAGTCAAGTTATATGACAGGTCAAATTTTATCCGTTAATGGAGGCTGGTACTGTTAAATAACGTGTATAATTCGTAACTCCATGACAAAAGCTATGGCTGTAATTCATCTTTTCGAATGGAGGAATCGACATGTCAGTACTTGAGAACTGGGACCATTGGAAAAACTTTTTAGGTGACCGCTTAAATCATGCGCAGGATAAAGGCTTAAAAGATGATACCATCAATAACCTTGCGTATGAAATTGGCGGATATTTAGCTAACGAAGTTGAAGCAAAGAACGAGCAAGAAAGAGTACTTGCTGACCTTTGGAGCGTTGCATCAGAAGATGAGCAGCGCGCAATTGCCAATATGATGGTCAAACTGGTTGAAAATAATAGCTCGCACTAAACAAAAAGAGGGGTCGTTTGTGCCTCTCTTTTTATTTTAACTGTTTCACAACATTGTGCTTTCTAAAAATGTGAAAATGCTTTATGATATAGGAAGGTAAAAATTTGCCACAATGAAGGGGGTAATATCATTTGGCAAAGCTCGAATGGTATTTTGAATATGAGATACAGGTAAACCGTCCCGGACTTTTAGGAGACATTTCATCTCTAATGGGGATGCTTTCAATTAATATTGTGACAATTAATGGTGTTGATGTATCAAGACGCGGAATGCTTCTGCGCTGTGACCATACAGATCAAATTAAGCGCCTTGAATCAATTTTAAATACAATGGAAACGATAAAAGTAACGAAATTAAGACAGCCAAAACTTCGTGACCGCTTAGCGGTTCGTCACGGCAGATATATTCAGCGTGATGCAGATGACAAAAAGACGTTCCGATTTGAAAGGGACGAGCTTGGTCTTCTTGTTGATTTTATGGCTGAGCTATTTAAAAAAGAAGGACATAAATTGATTGGGATTCGCGGGATGCCGCGTGTCGGAAAAACAGAATCAATTGTGGCTTCAAGTGTATGTGCCAGCAAGAGATGGCTTTTTGTATCGTCCACTCTTTTGAAACAGACGATCCGAAGCCAGCTGATTGCGGATGAATACAGCCCAGATAACGTCTTTATTATTGATGGAATTGTGTCGACGCGAAGAGGTTCTGAGAAGCACTTGCAGCTTTTAAGAGAAATTATGAGACTGCCGGCAACAAAAGTAGTTGAGCATCCAGACATCTTTATTCAAAATTCAGAATATACAATGGATGATTTCGACTATATCATTGAATTGCGTAATAGTGCAGACGAAGAGATTACATATGAGCACGCTGAAGAACCACAAGTGTTTGATCATTCTGGTTTTTCTGGCTTCGATTTTTAATATGGTAATGGTAGGTGTTTGTTTTGACTGAATTGGGAAAACGGCTCATTGAGGCCAGAGAGGAAAAAGGGATGTCGCTGGAGGATCTTCAGACGGTGACCAAAATCCAAAAGCGCTACTTGCTAGCAATCGAACAAGGAAACTATGATATTATTCCAGGTAAATTTTACGTCAGAGCATTTATTAAACAATATGCCGAAGCCGTTGGACTAAATCCTGAACAATTGTTCGAAGAATTTCGTAAAGATGTGCCGAGCACGTATAACGATGAAGTATCTGATAAATTATCAAATATTAAGCCGCAAAGAGAGCTGCCTAAGCCTGCCTCGAAGGTGCTTGAGTTGCTGCCGACCATTTTGATTATTGGAGGCGTCCTTGTGGTCATCGCGATCATTTATGTCATCGTGCAGGCGGTCAATCATGATAGCGGACAGAAGAACAACCAGACGGCTCCTCAGCAGTCAGAATCTAAGTATGAAGTATCTGAGGATTCATCTCTTGCCAAGGATCAAAAGAAAAAAGAAAAAGCTTCGTCAGATGATCAAGAAAAATCATCTAAAAAAGATGACTCATCAAAGGATTCATCCAAAGACGATGAAACGGTCTCTTTGAAGGCAGCGAATACAGAAGGCTCAACGACAACGTATGAAGTGTCAGGCGCAGATGAGATGGAGTTAACCATTTCTGCTACAAAAGCTTCTTGGCTGCGCGTCAGAGACGAATCTGGAAAAGTGCTGAAAATGGGTGAACTAAAAGATGGTGAATCGTTTAAAACAGACCTGTCTGAGCTCTCTCAGGTCGATATCCGTCTAGGCAATGCGACTGGAATTGATATTAAGGTGAATGACGAGACACTTAAGTACGAATTAGACCCTAAGAACACCATGACACAAAACATTGTGATTGTGAATAAAGGAAAGGAAAAGTCATCTTAAGCAAGTAGATGACTTTTCTTTTGTTCCTACTATTATATATACATAAAAAAATGGCTTATTGGAGGATTGAAATTCATGTTTAACTTACCGAATAAAATAACTCTTTCTAGGATCGCCTTGATCCCTGTTTTTATGATTATTATGCTTGCACCTTTAGATTGGGGCGTTGCACGTTTTGGTCACGTCAGCATCGAAGTGACGCATCTTGTTGGAGCAATCCTGTTTATTGTTGCTTCGACAACGGACTGGATTGATGGGTACTATGCGCGTAAACTGAACTTAGTGACGAATTTTGGTAAATTTTTAGATCCGCTTGCAGATAAATTGCTTGTTTCAGCTGCTTTAATTATACTTGTTCAGTACAACCTCACGCCGGCATGGATGGCGATTGTGATCATTAGCCGTGAATTTGCTGTAACTGGTCTAAGGCTTGTACTAGCCGGAGGCGGTGAAGTGGTAGCAGCTAATATGCTTGGAAAAGTGAAAACATGGGCGCAAATCATTGCGATTTCAGCTCTTCTATTGCATAACCTGCCGTTCGAACTTGTATCATTCCCGTTTGGTGACCTTGCGATGTGGGTAGCAGTGTTCTTCACTGTTGTGTCAGGCTGGGATTACTTTGTGAAAAACTGGGAAGCTTTAAAGAATGCTAACTAAAAAGGACGTGTACGCTTTGAAGTCAGAGAGAAAAGCAGAAATTATTGCAGTCGGTTCCGAACTTTTGCTAGGGCAAATTACGAATACGAATGCACAATTCATCAGCAAACAGCTGGCTGAAATTGGTGTGAATGTTTATTACCATACAGCAGTTGGTGACAATCCAGAGCGTTTAAAAAGGGCCATTCAAGTGGCGCAGGAAAGATCGAATTTTATTATCTTCTCAGGTGGTCTTGGACCAACGAAAGATGATTTAACAAAAGAAACCATCGCGAGTACGCTTGGAAAAGAGCTCGTGCTAAATGAAGAAGCATTTGAATCCATTCAAGAATACTTTCGAAAGACTGGACGAGACATGTCACCGAATAACCGGAAGCAGGCACTCGTCCTAGAAGGATCTGATGTGCTCGTGAACCGGTTTGGAATGGCTCCAGGTATGTTTATTCAAGAAAACGATACGTTTTATATGCTTCTTCCTGGTCCGCCAAGTGAACTGCATCCAATGTTTGAGAACGAGGCGAAGCCGCTGATATCTGAGAAACTGGATTTGAAGGAAAAAATCGTGTCTGTTGTTCTTCGCTTTTTCGGAATCGGTGAATCACAGCTTGAAACAGACCTAGAAGATTTAATTGATGCTCAAACCAACCCAACGATTGCACCTCTCGCATCTGACGGTGAAGTGACACTTAGGCTCACGGCTAAGCATAAGGATGAAAAAGAAACGGAGCGTCTGTTAAAAGAGACGGAAGCGAAAATTTTAGCGCGTGTAGGAGAGTACTTCTACGGGTATGGTGATACATCACTTGTCCGTGAAGCCTCCAAGGCCTTGCACGAACACGGGAAAACAGTGGCAGCGGCTGAGAGCCTGACAGGAGGAATGTTTTCTGAATGGCTGACAGACCTTGAAGGTGCATCGTCGATTTTAAGCGGCAGTATCGTTTGTTATACAAACCAAGTCAAACAGCAGGTGCTTGGCTGCCGTGAGGAAACATTGTCTTCTCATGGTGCTGTTAGCAAAGAGTGTGCTTTAGAGCTTGCTGAAGGTGCTAGAAAGCTTACGGGAAGTGATATTGGCATTAGCTTTACGGGTGTAGCAGGCCCTGATACCCACGAGGGACAGCCTGTCGGAAAAGTGTTCATCGGGCTATCTACGAAAGACCATACAGACGTGTTTGAATGGATGTTTACAGGAAGCCGGTCGGGCATTCGAAAGCGCGCTGTGAAATACGGACTGCATCACTTGCTCAATTTATTAAAAGAAAGTTAATTTTGTTTTTTGTTAGGTTTACTCCTTTATAAAAGAGTGTTTTTTCTAATAGAAATCACTCTTTTCTTAAAAATCTGCCAAGAAAAAATCGAATATGTGTTCGTTTTTTTCTTGGCAAATGACGTGAAACAAGGTATAGTATAGATAGTGGAATTGATAAAGGAGGAAACAATAGAATGAGTGATCGTCAAGCAGCCTTAGATATGGCTCTTAAACAAATAGAAAAACAGTTTGGTAAAGGCTCTATTATGAAACTAGGAGAGCGAACAGATACACGTATTTCAACAGTACCGAGTGGTTCGTTAGCACTTGATACTGCACTAGGAATAGGTGGATATCCTCGCGGTCGTATTATTGAAGTATATGGTCCAGAGAGTTCTGGTAAAACGACAGTAGCACTTCATGCCATTGCCGAGGTTCAGCAGCAGGGAGGACAAGCTGCATTTATTGATGCAGAGCATGCGCTCGATCCAGTTTATGCTCAAAAACTAGGTGTCAATATTGATGAGTTGTTACTTTCTCAGCCTGATACAGGAGAACAAGCACTTGAAATTGCAGAAGCTCTTGTCCGCAGTGGTGCAGTTGACATTGTTGTTATTGACTCAGTAGCTGCTCTTGTGCCAAAAGCAGAGATTGAAGGAGACATGGGTGATTCACACGTTGGTCTACAAGCACGCTTGATGTCCCAAGCACTTCGTAAACTATCTGGTGCCATTAATAAATCAAAAACCATTGCCATCTTTATTAACCAAATTCGTGAAAAAGTTGGGGTCATGTTCGGTAACCCTGAAACAACGCCAGGTGGACGTGCGCTGAAGTTCTATTCATCTGTTCGTTTAGAAGTGCGCCGTGCTGAACAGCTGAAGCAGGGCAATGACATTATGGGGAATAAAACGAGAATTAAAGTAGTGAAAAACAAAGTAGCACCGCCATTCCGTATTGCAGAAGTAGACATTATGTACGGTGAAGGAATTTCAAAAGAGGGCGAAATCATCGACCTTGGAAGCGAACTAGATATCGTACAAAAGAGCGGTGCTTGGTATTCTTACCAAGAGGAACGTCTTGGACAAGGCCGCGAAAATGCGAAACAGTTCCTTAAAGAAAACAAAGATATTCTTCTCATGATTCAAGAACAAATTAGAGAGCACTACGGTTTGGATACAAACGGAGTGAAAGCAGCTGAAGAAGAAGAAGGTCAAGAGGAATTGGAAATTTAAAGACTAAAAGACGCTGAAAAGCGTCTTTTTTTTACATTTACATGACAGCTAGCAGGTCAAAAGTTCTGTCTTTGCTTGAAATAACGACTTACGCCTCAGTCTGACTAGCTTGACAAGTATTTCCGACACAATTACAATGGAAATGTATCACTTGTTTTTCTTAACATGATTGATAACTAATTTAAACTTGACAAGGGCAGTGAGGATCTCATTCCCTGTGAAGGCCCTGTATGTTGAGACACAAAACAATGTACATGCCGACACTTTATTTGTAAAACCAAGTTCATAGCAAGAGGAGGTGAAAATATGTCGCCTACGATGTTTACGATCATCTCCATTTTGCTGAGCCTAATCTGTTTAGTTGTTGGCTACTTTGTTCGTAAAACCATTGCAGAAGCAAAAATATCCGGCGCAAGAAACATGGCCGAACAAATTGTTGAGGATGCAAAGCGTGATGCGGAAGCATTGAAGAAAGAAGCGCTCTTGGAAGCGAAAGATGAAATTCATTCCTTTCGTGTAGAGGCGGAGCAAGAAGTTCGTGAAAGACGTAATGAGCTTCAAAGACAAGAAAACCGTTTACTTCAAAAAGAGGAAAATCTTGATCGCAAAGATGAATCTTTAGATAAACGGGAGTCCCTGTTGGAGAAGAGAGATCATTCTCTGAATGAACGACAACAACATATTGAAGAGATGGAAAGCAAAGTGGATGATATGATTCGTTTGCAGAAAGCCGAGTTGGAACGTATTTCAAGTTTAACTCGAGATGAAGCGAAACAAATCATTCTGGATCAAGTTGAAAATGAGCTTTCCCACGACATTGCAGTCATGACGAAAGAATCTGAAAACCGAGCGAAAGAAGAGGCTGATAAAAAGGCGAAAAATATTCTTTCACTTGCGTTACAGCGTTGTGCAGCTGATCATGTAGCTGAAACGACGGTATCTGTAGTCAATCTTCCAAATGATGAGATGAAAGGTCGTATTATCGGACGTGAAGGACGAAATATCCGTACGTTAGAAACGTTAACAGGTATTGACTTGATCATAGATGATACACCTGAAGCTGTTATCCTATCGGGCTTTGATCCGATTAGACGTGAAACAGCGAGGATAGCTCTGGACAAGCTAGTCCAGGATGGCCGCATTCATCCTGCACGAATTGAAGAAATGGTGGAAAAATCACGCCGTGAAGTCGATGATTATATCCGTGAGATGGGTGAGCAAACGACATTCGAAGTCGGAGTTCACGGTCTGCATCCGGATCTCATCAAGATTCTCGGTCGCTTAAAATTCCGTACAAGTTATGGACAAAATGTCCTGAAGCATTCAATTGAGGTTGCACATCTTGCAGGTCTCATGGCTTCAGAGCTTGGAGAAGATGCAAAGCTTGCAAAACGAGCAGGTCTTCTGCATGACATTGGAAAAGCCATTGATCATGAAGTAGAAGGAAGCCACGTAGAAATTGGCGTTGAGCTTGCGACGAAATATAAAGAGCATCCTGTTGTCATCAACAGTATTGCCTCTCACCACGGTGACCAAGAACCGACATCTATTATCGCTGTTCTTGTTGCGGCAGCAGATGCATTATCTGCAGCACGCCCTGGTGCACGAAGTGAGACGCTTGAAAATTACATTCGGAGACTTGAGAAATTAGAAGATATCTCTGAATCTTATGAAGGTGTTGAAAAATCGTTTGCGATACAGGCTGGACGTGAAGTACGTATTATGGTGAAGCCGGATTCAATTAATGATCTTGAAGCTCACCGTCTAGCAAGGGATATTCGTAAGCGGATTGAGGACGAGCTCGATTACCCTGGTCACATTAAAGTGACGGTCATTCGAGAAACTCGCGCAGTAGAGTATGCAAAATAGAGCGGTGCGCTTAGCGCCGCTTTATTTTTTTGTGTAAATATGCAACACTGATAAGAAGTCAATTTATAAGAGAAAGGGTTCAAAGCGCATGAAAATATTATTTGTTGGAGATATTGTCGGTTCACCTGGACGAGACACACTGAAAGAATACTTGCCAAAGCTAAAGAAGAAATATCAGCCCCACTTTACCATTGTCAATGGAGAAAATGCTGCTCATGGAAAAGGGATCACTGAAAAAATCTATCATGAACTGCTGCAAGCAGGAGCTGACGTGCTTACAATGGGCAACCATACATGGGATAAAAGAGACATTTTTGATTTCATCGATGACGCAGCCAACATGGTTCGTCCGGCGAACTTCCCAGAAGGTACACCTGGTAAAGGTCTGACGTTTATCAAAAAACAAGGGAAAGAATTAGCCGTCATCAACCTGCAAGGACGTACTTTTTTACCCCCACTTGACTGCCCATTTCAAAAAGTAGACGAGTTAATTGCGGAAGCATCTAAACGTACACCGTTCATTTTTATTGATTTTCATGGTGAAGCCACAAGTGAAAAGCTAGCGATGGGCTGGTATACAGACGGTCGTGCATCATGTGTCGTTGGAACGCATACACATGTTCAAACAGCAGATAACCGCGTTTTGCCAAAAGGAACTGCGTATATTTCAGATGTGGGAATGACAGGACCTTATGATGGCATTTTAGGTGTTGATCGGGAGACGATTATTAAACGATTCAAAACGAGTCTTCCAGTCCGTTTTGAGATTGCGGAAGGACGCACGACATTAAGTGCAGTAATCGTAGAAATTGACGAACAGTCGAAAAAAGCTGTCAAAATTGATCGAATTTTGATAAATGATGACCATATTTTCTTTGAATAAATGTTCACATATTTATTTCAGAAAAATATTAATCAGAAAGAAGGAATATGCGCCCTCTATCGTGAATATAGTAAAAATGGTAGGTAGCCTGCTATTTTTGAAAAACATTTTGGGGATGGATTTTCAAAAAATAGCATCATCTAACAAAGATTGTTCTAATGAACCCTCACTTATCCATTGTAAATTTAAGGGGGAGCAGAAATGGAAATTTTAAAAGTTTCAGCAAAGTCAAATCCGAATTCAGTAGCAGGAGCATTAGCAGGCGTTTTACGTGAACGCGGTGCAGCGGAAATACAAGCAATCGGCGCTGGAGCGCTGAATCAGGCGGTCAAGGCTGTAGCCATAGCAAGGGGATTTGTTGCACCAAGTGGAGTGGATTTGATATGCATTCCAGCTTTTACTGACATTCTTATCGATGGAGAAGAAAGAACAGCCATCAAATTGATTGTTGAGCCACGATAATTCTAATTTTATTATTTTCAACCTGCTTACATCATGTAAGCAGGTTGTTTTTGTTTACCACTATACATTTCTTATATAACATATTCAGTTCATGAAATAGATAAAAATGACATATTAGAGCTTGCATTTTTTCACCATGATGATAAATTAAGATTAAGTTAAAAATACTTCATCAAAAATAAATATTTAAGTAGGTGAAATAATGGTTGAAGCTTTTTTGAAAAGAGGAAAGCTTGTTTTTATTTTATTTTTTATTGTTCTCATTGCTGGCGGCTATTTATTTACGCAGCTTCCTAAGCGAGAACTGCCAGAATTCCAAGCGAATATTGTCACAATTTCCACCGTGTTCCCAGGTGCGGATGCAAAACAGGTGGAAATTGATGTAACCAATAAGCTCGAATCAGCCATATCTGATATCAATGGTGTAGAGAAAACGAGCTCTGTTTCTGCTATTGGTTTTTCAAATATTGTGCTTGAAATTGATGATCAAGCCGACTTTCAAAAGGTGGCAAGTCAAATTAAGAACGAAACCACAAGTGCTGCATCGTCCTTTCCTGACGGAGTGATGGAGCCAGATGTAAAGGATGAGTTCGGCAACGTGCCCGTTGGTTCATACATGATTGTGTCCAGTAAGTCATCAGACTTAGCAAAAAGTCAGGAATCGCTGCGTGCGTTGAAGGAAAAGGTTGAGGACATCAAAGGGGTAGACAGTGTCGTCATCAAAGGATTCAATGACAAGCAAGCGGTATTAAACTTAGATTCAAGCAAACTGGAGGAAGAAGGGTTAAATGTAACGGATGTCACAAATGCCATCAATCAGGAGTTTGACACATCTCCACTAGGCGACATTCGGGCAGGCGGCGATAAGGTCAAGCTGTCCATCAATACCTACGACCGTTTGAATCAAGTGAAAAAGCTTGAGCTTTTCTCCAAAACGAACCGTGAACCGGTCACAATCAGTCAGCTTGGCAGCTTAAAAGAAGTAGAAAAAGAGAAAAGTGACATTGTGTCGTATAACGGAGAGCCTGCCTATTCATTTACAGTCAATATCAAACCAGGGCTTGATATCCCTAAAATGTATAACAAAGTAAGTGATGTTATTGAGAAAGAGAAAGAGCTTCCAAGTGATGTCGAGTGGGTAAACTACTATTCACAAAAAAGTGAAGTGGATGCCATTTTTAATGATTTGATAAAAGAAGCCATTGTTGCGGTCATCGCTGTTATTGTGGTCACCACACTTGGTCTGACCATTGGCGGTGCGTTCATCGTTTCACTTGCCATCCCATTATCAATCACAATCGGAACGATTCCGCTGCCATTTTTACAAGTGGACCTCAATCAGATATCGATTATCGGCTTTATCATTGCCCTAGGGATACTTGTCGATGATGCCATTGTCGTCAACGATAATATTTTAAGGCAGATGAAAAAATATGAAAGTCCGCTGAAAGGAACGATTGCAGGTGTCAAAGAAGTGGCAGGGTCTATTTTGACATCAACACTTGCGGTTGTGTTTGCTTTCTTGCCACTTGTTTTCCTATCAGGTGCAAACGGTTCATTTATACGAGCATTACCGTCTGTCCTCGTAACGACTGTACTTGCGTCTATGGTGATTTCTCTGACGCTAGTGCCAGTGTATCAATATACCGTGAACCGAAAAAGACAGAAAAAGAAAATTCAAAAGGAGCCAGGATTCCTAGGCAAACCGTTAAAAAAATTAGCTGATTTTTATGCAGACCGTGTGCTGACGAACATTGTGAAGCGTCCGCTGCTTATTGGCTTAAGTGGTTTGCTTGTTGCAACGCTTGCCTTTTTACTGATTTTCGTCACACCATTTGAATTTTTCCCTGCAGCGAATAAGAAAGAAGTGGTTGTCACTGTCACACTTCCAAGTGAAACAACATTAGACAAAACAAATGAAACATTAGAGAAAATAGAACAAGAGATGAAACAGCAGAAAGGCATTGAAGAGACGGCGATCTTTGCAGGCGGCGGTGTACCGAACCTGTTTAATGAAAGTATCTCAAATGCAAGTGATCATACTGGTCAGGTTGTCGTGAGAGTAGACAATGATCAGATGACGAGTAAACAATTGATCGATCGTATGACAGAGCCATTGCGTAAGAAATTTAAAGATGCTGATATCTTTATGAAAACCATTGTTCAAGGACCGCCAACTGGTGCACCTGTGACAGTAACCATTGCGGGTGACTCTTTTGCAAAGCTCATTGATGTCAAAGAAACGCTCACAAGTGAAATGAAAGAAAAAGGAGCGAGCTTGATCACTGACGATGTCAATCAGCCGGTAAAAACGATCTCCTTTGAACTAAACCGTGACCGAATGGCAGAGGATGGCCTCAGCGCTCAGCTTGTCAGCAGACAGCTCGGTCTTGTGACAGAAGGCATGCCATTAGGCAGCTTTAAACAAGGAACAAAAGATATCGATTTAGTGGTCAAACAGGATGTAGGTACACATCAAAATGGATTAAAGCTAAAAGAAATAAAAGTGCCTGTTAATTCAAATGAAGGCGGTATGCCTTCACTCGAGCCACTTAGCCGATATGTAAAAGAAAAAGAAACAGAGCAGTACGAAAGCATTCCACATGAAAATGGAATTCCGACCATTACGCTGAAGGCGTACCCTGGCACGTCAGAGTCGTTTAAAGGCGACATGAAAGAAGTCGTCGATCAAGTAGGAAAAACAGATGCAGCGAAGGATCTAGCTATTTCTCAAGGCGGAGAAAATGAAGATCAAACCAAGTTCTTTATTGAAATTAGTCTCTTATTTGGGGTTGTCTTGCTTCTCATTTATGTGACCATCGCTTTCCAGTTCAATTCATTGATGCTTCCACTATTAGTTCTAGGAACGGTTTACTTAGCGATATCTGGAGCTGTTATCGGACTATTTGTCACAAAAACGCCGTTCAGCTTTATGGCAACAATGGGAATTGTCTCATTAGCTGGTATCGTGGTCCGAAATGCGGTTGTCTTGTTCGAATTTATTGAGCAGCGGCGTAAGCAGGGATTCGATCAACAGACAGCTGTCATTGAAGCGGGAAGAGCAAGGATTAGGCCAATTTTACTAACAGCATTTACGGCACTTGTTGCCCTAATGCCTGTAGCATTAAGTAATGATCCGCTCTTTAAGCCGCTGGCAATCTGCATTGTATCGGGTGTCTTTTTCTCAACAATTTTGACACTATTAATTGTGCCAGCCTTATATATTGCCGTTTCAAAAAGACGGTGAATCAAAAAGTAAATCTCCTTTTCTATGGGGATTTGCTTTTTTTTTAGAAAAATATCCAAAAAAATATGTGGAGTGTTCATTTGTCTTTTTGCAGTAGACAATGGTATTTACGACGAAAATAAGACGTGTTAAAATCTCATTGGGAGAAGTTTTTTAACAAAGGGGTTGTACGTCATGTGTGGAACGATGAAAGCAATTGTTAAAAAAGAAAGCGCTTACGGAGCGGTGCTGATGGAGATGCCGATTCCAGAAATCAATGATCATGAAGTATTGATTCAGGTGAAAGCCACTTCGATATGCGGAACAGACGTGCATATTTACAATTGGGATGACTGGGCAAAGGGAAGAGTTAAAGCGCCCTACATTTTTGGACATGAATTTACAGGGGAAGTTGTCAAGACGGGGAAACAAGTCTCACGTGCAAAAGTAGGGGATTTTGTATCGGCAGAGACACATGTTGTATGTAATCAGTGCTCTATGTGTTTAACAGGTCAACAGCACTTGTGCAATGAAACGAAAATTTTAGGAGTAGACATTGACGGCTGTTTTGCTGAATATGTCAAAGTACCTGAACAAAATGTGTGGCACAATCCAGCTCAAATGCCAGTAGAGCTTGCGTCTATTCAAGAGCCGCTTGGCAATGCGGTTCATACAGTGCTGCACACACCTGTTTCAGGTAAGTCAGTGGCGATTTTTGGCTGCGGACCAATCGGTTTAATGGCGATCGCCGTCGCGAAAGCTTCCGGTGCTGTCCAAGTGTTTGCTGTCGATCAAAACGAATACAGGCTGAATCTTGCCCGGGAAATGGGAGCAGACCATATCGTGGATATTGGAAAAGATGATCCTGTTGAGGTGATTAAGCAGTTCACGCGGATGGAGGGGGCAGATGTGATATGCGAGATGTCAGGACATCCAGTTGCCATTAATCAAGCTCTCGAAGCTTGTGCAAATGGAGGGAAAATCAATATACTAAGCTTGCCAGAACGACCAGTGACAATTGACATTACGAATCAAATTGTTTTTAGGGGATTAACCGTGCAAGGGATCACGGGGAGAAAAATGTTTGAAACGTGGCGTCAAGTATCTGAGTTATTAAGAACAAATACCATCGATGTCAAGCCAGTTGTCACCCATACACTACCATTTGAACAGTTCGAAAAGGGATTTGAACTCATGAGAAATGGGATGTGCGGAAAGGTCGTACTGATGATGCCATCAAATCAAAGGGGGAAGAAAGGATGAAAGAATTCACGTATTTACAAGATGAACTGGAAACAATGAAGCAGCAAGGCACTCACCAAACATTGAAAGAGATTGACTCAAAACAATCATCCACTGTGACATTAAATGAACAACCTGTCATACAGCTCTCCTCAAATAACTACTTAGGCCTCACCTCACATCCAAGGCTGATGAAAGCGGCAAAAGAGGCCATTGATGAATTCGGTGCTGGTACGGGGTCGGTACGAACGATCGCTGGCACAATGACGATGCACGAACGTCTTGAAAAAAAGCTCGCTGCATTTAAAAAGACCGAGGCAGCCCTTGTATTCCAATCAGGCTTTACGACCAATCAAGGGGTCTTATCAAGTATCCTGACAAAAGATGATATTGTGATTTCAGATGAACTGAATCATGCCTCAATCATTGACGGCATTCGGTTAACAAAAGCAGATAAAAAAGTATATGGTCATTCCAATATGGAAGAGCTTGAGAAAATTTTAAAGAAATCTATGAATTACCGCGTTCGTCTCATCGTCACAGACGGTGTGTTCTCGATGGATGGAGATATTGCGCCACTTCCTGAGATTGTCAGGCTCGCAGAAGCATATGATGCATTTGTGATGGTAGACGATGCACATGCCTCGGGCGTGCTTGGTGAAAATGGCCGCGGGACAGTCAACCATTTTAAACTCGACGGCAGAGTGCATATTCAGGTTGGGACACTTAGTAAGGCTGTCGGAGTGCTCGGCGGCTATGTAGCGGGATCAGCCGTTTTGATTGATTATTTAAAGCATAAAGCAAGACCGTTTTTATTCAGCACCTCACATCCGCCAGCTGTGACTAGAGCGTGTGAAGAAGCGATTGAAGTGCTGTTAGACGAACCAGAGCGAATTAGCACGCTCTGGGAAAACGCCGCCTATTTCAAAGAAAAAGTCGTCAGCCTTGGATTTCAAGTTGCTCCGACAGAAACACCCATTATTCCAATTATGATTGGAGACGAAGCTCTTACGTTTCGCTTTTCAAAGGCTTTAATAGACCGAGGCGTGTTTGCCCAGGGCATCGCTTTCCCAACTGTAGCAAAAGGAAAAGCGAGAATTAGAGCCATCATCACAGCAGAGCACACAAAAGAAGAGCTTGACCGTGCACTGACGATCATCGAAGAAGAAGCAAAAAAACTGAACATACTTGATTGAGAGAGCGCAGGCTCTCTTTTTTTTGCACTATTCTTTCCATATTTCATCAAATCTACCGTTTGTTATGTATAATGTATGTAAAAAGATCTATTGAGGTAAGTGGTGAGACAAATGTTATTTAATAAAGAAAATTTTTATGAGCAATTTTTAGATTATAAGAACAAAGGGAGAACAGATAAGAATCACCCTTTTCACAACATGTTTAATAAAGAAATCCCAAACAACATTCGTTATGAATTAGAAAAACGTCATATGAGGAATTTGGATAGGATCGATATTAAAGCATCTACAGGAAATGGAAAAGTTGCAGAATCTATTTGGATAGCATTTCTAGATCAGCTATTAACAAAGAATCAAAAAACTAATAAAACAACAACACAAAAAGGATTATATATAGTTATTTTATTCGCTAATAACGGCAAAGACTTTTATTTATCGATTGGATTAGGTACTGAAAATTTATCTCTCAAAAAGATTAAATATGAAGCCGAAGTTTGGCGAGAACGACTAATACCACAATTGGAGAGTAGTCCTAATTTAAAAGGATTTGAAATAGGTGATTTTTACCTAGGAGAATCTGATAGGCCAATAAAGTACGCAGCAGGTTCATTGGTTTTTAAAAGGTATAATATCAATACATTTAATCAACAAAGATTTTTAAAGGATATATATAACTTGAATGAATTCTTTTACGATTTTATTTTCGAAATTTATTCGAGTCCTGATCTTTTTATAGACACAAAAATTAAAAAGAGTATAAAACGAAAAAGAATCATTCATAGAGATGTTTATAAACAATTAAGAGAAGAAAGAGCAAAGCAAAACGAAGAGACAGGTAGAATAGCAGAGAAATTTGTTTATCGTAAGGAAGTAGAGCAATTAAAAGCAGTGGGTCGGGAACAATTAGCGGAAGCTGTCGATTGGGTGGCTGAGACGGAAGATGGTCATGGATTTGATATCAAATCTTATTACCCCGATGGAAAAGAGAAGCTCATAGAAGTAAAAGGATCTAAACTGACTCACCAAGACTTTCCATTCTTCTTATCTGAACAAGAAAGAATGGTAGCAGAAGAGGAAAAAGAATCATATGTGATTACTTTAGTTGAGAGTGTCGGGACACAGCATATGAAGATTGTCAAAGAAATACAAAACCCTTTAGGTAAAGACGATCTACATCTGAAACCTACTCAATATTCATGCAAAATTCGTGTGGATTGAAAAGTGGTGGCACGTATGAATTTATTTTCAATTCATCACAAAATAGTCTATACTGTAGGGTGGAGCTTGGTTTGAAAGGAGTACAAATTCATGAATGAAGAGCAGAGAAAAGCGAGCGGACAAGTAAGTTCATCGGACAAAAAATCCGAGAAGGACTATAGCCAGTATTTTGAAGCTGTGTACATCCCGCCTTCCTTAAAAGATGCAAAAAAACGGGGTAAAGAAGAAGTCGAATACAATCAATTTCAAATTGACGAGCGTTTTCAAGGGTTAGGAAACGGGCGCAAGTTTTATATTCGCACATATGGCTGTCAAATGAATGAGCATGACACAGAAGTGATGGCTGGT
The DNA here is from genome assembly GCF_900186955.1 of Bacillus pumilus. Taxonomy (NCBI): domain Bacteria; kingdom Bacillati; phylum Bacillota; class Bacilli; order Caryophanales; family Bacillaceae; genus Bacillus; species Bacillus pumilus. The sequence continues at coordinate 1,686,716 of NZ_LT906438.1, forward strand.
ATTTTTATGGCGCTTGGTTATGAACCGACAAACTCAACGGAAGATGCAAATGTCATCTTATTAAACACTTGTGCAATTCGTGAGAATGCGGAAAACAAAGTGTTCGGAGAGCTTGGTCATTTAAAAGCATTAAAGCGTGAAAAGCCAGATTTAATTTTAGGTGTCTGCGGATGTATGTCTCAAGAGGAATCTGTCGTCAAGCGTATTTTGAAGAAACATCCATTTGTTGATTTGATTTTCGGTACACACAACATTCACCGCCTGCCAGAGCTGTTATCTGAATGCTATCTTTCAAAAGAAATGGTCATTGAGGTTTGGTCAAAAGAAGGCGATGTCATTGAAAACCTTCCGAGAGCCCGCCAAGGAAAAATTAAGGGCTGGGTGAATATTATGTACGGTTGTGATAAATTCTGTACATACTGTATCGTCCCTTACACGCGCGGTAAGGAAAGAAGTCGCCGCCCTGACGAAATTATTCAAGAGGTCAGACGTTTAGCGGCAGAAGGATATAAGGAAATTACCCTTCTTGGTCAAAACGTAAATGCGTATGGAAAAGATTTTGAAGACATGGAATATGGTCTTGGACACTTGATGGATGAGCTACGTAAAATCGATATTCCGCGTATCCGTTTTACAACAAGCCACCCGCGTGACTTTGACGATCACTTAATTGAAGTGCTTGCTAAGGGTGGGAACCTTCTCGATCATATTCATTTGCCAGTTCAATCAGGCAGTTCTTCTGTCTTGAAGCTTATGGCGAGAAAATATGACCGTGAGCGTTACCTTGATCTTGTGCGCAAAATCAAAGAAGCGATGCCAAATGCTTCATTAACAACGGATATTATTGTTGGGTTCCCAAATGAGACAGATGAGCAGTTTGAAGAAACACTTTCCCTCTATCGCGAGGTTGAGTTTGACGCTGCTTATACGTTCATTTACTCTCCAAGAGAAGGAACACCAGCAGCGAAAATGCAAGACAACGTGCCAATGCATGTGAAAAAAGAACGTCTGCAGCGCCTGAATGCCCTCGTGAATGAAATTTCTGCGAAAAAAATGAAGGAATATGAAGGGCAGACTGTCGAAGTATTAGTAGAGGGTGAAAGTAAAAACAACCCTGAAATCCTAGCCGGATATACAAGTAAAAGCAAGCTTGTGAATTTTAAAGCACCAAAAGAAGCTATTGGCAACATCGTCAAAGTGAAAATCACACAAGCCAAAACTTGGTCTCTTGACGGAGAAATGGTTGGAGAAGCTATCGAGGTGAATTAAAATGACGCTTTATTCAAAAAAAGAGATTGTCGAGCGCGCAAGAGAGCTCGCTAAAATGATTTCTGAAACAGAAGAAGTTGATTTCTTCAAAAAAGCAGAAGCGCAAATCAATGAAAATACAAAAATTTCAACGATTATTAATCAAATTAAGGCGCTTCAAAAACAAGCTGTGAATTTAAAGCATTACGGCAAACATGAAGCCTTAAAGCAAGTCGAAGAAAAAATCGATGCCCTGCAAGAAGAACTGGATGAAATTCCAGTGATTCAAGAATTCAAAGAATCACAAGTGGAAGTCAATTCCCTGCTTCAGCTCGTAGCGCATACGATTTCTAATCAAGTAACAGATGAAATCATTCTTTCAACCGGCGGTGACCTCTTATTAGGAGAAACCGGTTCAAAAGTGAAAAACTCATCACCAAGTTGCTCCATTAAATGAGAAAACCCCGCAAATGCGGGGTTTTTTGTTTTGTTATCATCATTTTTTGAAAGAACAAAAATCACACTTCCCATTCTACTTCTTGTTTCGTCACCCCAAAATCTCTCACTCTCCAACTTTTCCAATTTTCAAGGCAAGTTTATGGGCGACCATGCATACACTGAAACAGAAATGAATTTAATTGAACATGAAGTTCAAAATCGTGACACACTAGACGAATGCCCAGCATAAGATAAAACGATCAAGAACAAGGAGGCATGCCGGAATGTCTGAATACAGAGAAATTATTACAAAAGCGGTGGTTGCAAAAGGGAGGAAATTCACCCAAAGCACTCACACCATTTCTCCATCGCAAAAACCAACCAGCATCCTAGGTGGTTGGATCATTAATCATAAGTATGATGCTGAAAAGGTCGGTAAAACTGTTGAGATTGAAGGAACCTTTGATATTAACGTATGGTATTCTTACGCTGATAACACAAAAACAGAAGTCGTCACAGAACGGGTGAAATATGTAGACATCATCAAACTAAGATATAAAGATAAAAATTTCCTTGATGATGAGCACGAAGTGATTGCAAAAGTGCTGCAGCAGCCGAATTGTCTAGAAGTGACCATTTCTCCAAACGGCAATAAAATTATCGTTCAGGCAGAGCGTGAATTCATTGCTGAAGTGGTAGGAGAAACAAAAATTGTTGTAGAGGTCAATTCAAGCTGGAAAGAAAAAGATGATCATGAGTGGGAAGAAGAGGTGGATGAGGAGTTAGAGGATATTCATCCAGAATTCCTAGCGGGTGATCCAGAAGAGTAATTGATGACTAGGGCGCATATCCCCCTAGTTTTTTTGTGTCCTATCTAGGAGAAAAAAGGTGATTTTTTATGCTATAATGAAAGATGGTATGAATTCGAATGTAATATAGTGAGGGATTAGAAATATGGCAAGTTATACGCCCATGATACAGCAATATTTAAAAATCAAGGCAGAGTATCAAGATGCCTTTTTATTTTTTCGCTTAGGCGATTTTTATGAAATGTTTTTTGATGACGCAAAAGAAGCGTCACAAGAATTAGAAATCACGCTAACAAGCAGAGATGGCGGGACCATACCAATGTGCGGTGTTCCTTATCATTCTGCTTCTGCATACATAGAACAATTGATTTCAAAAGGCTACAAGGTCGCGATTTGTGAGCAGGTGGAAGATCCTAAAACGGCAAAAGGTGTAGTCAAAAGAGAAGTCGTTCAACTCATTACACCAGGTACGGTGATGGATGGTAAAGCTTAAGTGAAAATGAAAACAACTTCATTGCCTCTGTGACAAAGTTTGAAAATGGATATGGACTTGCACTTTCCGATTTATCTACTGGTGAAAACATGGCGGCTTTCATTGATCGATTAGATGAAGTCGTGTCTGAAATTTATTCTGTCGGTGCAAAAGAAATTGTGGTGTCAAAGCAGCTGGATGAGGAAACAGTCAAGACCTTAAAGGATCGGTGCCAAGCGACCATTTCATACGAAGATAGTGATGAATTAATCGATGAAGCTGAGCGGCTCGTGTCCCGCCTGAGTGAGCAACTAAGATCGGCCTTTTTGACATTATATGCTTATTTAAGAAGAACGCAAAAAAGAAGCCTCGATCACCTTCAGCAAGTTCAAGTGTTTGAGCTCGAACAAACAATGAAAATTGATCTTTACTCAAAACGAAATCTTGAATTAACAGAGACGATCCGCTCAAAAAGCAAGAAGGGTTCTTTGTTATGGCTGTTAGATGAAACAAAAACAGCGATGGGTGGAAGGCTGCTCAAGCAATGGATCGACCGGCCGTTAATTCGTCTTTCGCACATTAAAGAACGCCAGGAAATGGTGCAAATTCTCATGGACCATCTCTTTGAACGAGAGGACCTGCGTGAACGGTTAAAGCAAGTATATGATCTCGAACGTTTAGCGGGCCGCGTCGCATTTGGCAACGTAAATGCCCGTGATCTCATTCAGTTAAAGGAATCCTTAAAACAAGTACCAGCCATTAAAGAGCTTGTGCACTCACTGCCAGAGGAAATGGCGAAATCAAGAGCGAATGATATTGATCCTTGTGATGATTTACTGGATTTATTAGAAGATGCGCTATATGAAAATCCGCCAATGACGCTAAAAGAAGGCAATTTGATTAAAGACGGCTACAATGCAAAATTAGATGAATACCGTGATGCCAGCCGAAATGGGAAGGACTGGATTGCACGGCTAGAACAGCAAGAAAGAGAATATACAGGTATTCGCTCTTTAAAAGTCGGGTTTAATAAAGTATTTGGTTATTATATTGAAGTGACACGAGCGAATACGCATTTGCTGGAGGAAGGGCGTTATGAAAGAAAACAAACGCTCGCCAATGCAGAGCGGTATATTACACCTGAATTGAAAGAAAAAGAAGCGCTGATTCTTGAGGCAGAATCAAATATTAGCGAACTGGAATATGAACTATTCGCAGCTCTCAGAGAACAAGTGAAAGTCTATATTCCGAGATTACAGCTGCTCGCAAAACAAATGAGTGAGCTGGACGCTCTCCAATGCTTTGCGACTGTCAGTGAAAAACGCCGTTATATCCGTCCAGAATTCTCAGAGGATGAGGTAGATGTCATAGATGGTCGTCACCCAGTCGTTGAAAAAGTGATGGATCACCAGGAGTATGTACCAAATGACTGCCATATGGGAAATGGCCGGCAAACCTTACTCATTACTGGGCCAAATATGTCAGGGAAAAGTACGTATATGAGACAAATGGCGCTTATCTCCATTCTTGCGCAAATTGGCTGCTTTGTGCCGGCATCGAAGGCGACTCTTCCGATCTTTGACCAAATCTTTACACGCATTGGGGCGGCAGATGATTTGATTTCTGGTCAGAGTACTTTTATGGTAGAGATGCTCGAAGCAAAAAATGCGATGGTGCATGCAACGAAAAACAGCTTGATTTTATTTGATGAAATTGGACGCGGGACAAGCACCTATGATGGAATGGCTCTTGCGCAGGCGATCATTGAATTTGTTCACGATCATATTGGTGCCAAAACGCTTTTTTCCACACATTATCACGAGCTGACAGTTCTTGAATCTCAATTAAGCGAGCTGAAAAATGTCCATGTACGTGCTGAAGAGCATGAGGGCACGGTCGTTTTCTTACATCAAATCAAAGAGGGTGCAGCTGATAAAAGCTATGGTATTCATGTAGCGCAGCTTGCTGAATTGCCTGATGCGATCATCGATAGGGCCCAGACCATTTTGACGGAGCTTGAGAGCGGATCACATGAAGTGACCCCGCACGTATCTGCAGCTCCAAAAACAGAAAAGGCAGAGGAAAAGCAACAGCTTTCTTTCTTTGAAGTAGAAGAAAAACCGCAAACCAAACCAGTTCTAAAACAGAAAGATCAAGCGGTGATCGAGGAATTAAAGTCATTCAATCTAATGGATATGACTCCGCTCGAAGCGATGACTAAGCTATATGAATTGCAAAAGAAATTATAATGTAAGGTGAGGTGAGCAAAATGGCAAAGATTATTCAGTTATCCGATGACCTATCCAATAAAATTGCTGCAGGTGAAGTAGTCGAGCGTCCAGCTTCTGTCGTAAAAGAGCTTATGGAAAATGCAATTGATGCAAGCAGTACAGTGATTGAAATCGATGTAGAAGAAGCAGGTCTTTCCTCTATTAGAATGATTGATAATGGTGTTGGAATCGATGCTGAAGATTGTAAGCTCGCCTTTCAGCGCCATGCAACGAGTAAAATCAAAGATGAAAATGACCTGTTCCGTGTCAGAACGCTCGGATTCAGGGGAGAGGCGCTGCCAAGTATCGCATCTGTCTCTCATCTAGAAATGAAAACAAGTACTGGTGAAGGAGCTGGAACGCACCTGGTGCTGCAAGGCGGAAAGATCATTTCAGAAAAAAAAACCTCTAGTCGCCGCGGTACCGAGATCGTCGTTACCAACTTATTTTACAATACACCGGCCCGCCTAAAATACATGAAAACCGTTCATACGGAGCTTGGCAATATATCAGATGTCGTCAATCGAATTGCGCTGGCTCACCCAGAAGTATCGATTCGCTTGCGTCATCAAGGAAAAGTCCTGCTTCAGACGAATGGAAACGGGGATGTGCGGCATGTGCTTGCGGCCATTTACGGAACAGCTGTTGCGAAAAAAATGGTGCCGCTTCACGTGCAATCACTTGATTTTGAAGTGAAAGGATATATCTCCTTGCCAGAAGTGACAAGGGCATCACGGAATTATATGTCTTCTGTTGTAAACGGCAGATATGTTAAGCATTTTCCGCTCGTGAAAGCGGTCCATGAAGGGTATCACACGCTGCTACCGATTGGCCGCCACCCGATTACATTTATAGAGATGAAGATGGACCCCATTTTAGTGGATGTGAACGTTCATCCTTCGAAGCTTGAAGTGAGACTTAGTAAAGAGCAGGAACTTCATGAGTTAATTAAGCAAGGAATTAAGGACGTATTTCAAAAGCAGCAGCTCATTCCAAGTGCTTCGGTGCCAAAGAAAGCACCAATGCCAGCGATCAAAAATGAGCAGCAATCCTTAACCTTTGATGCGAAAAAAGGAAACACAAGCGAGGCGGAAACGCCGCTATCCTATCAGCCGGAGCCGCTCGAATCGGTCTTATATGAGACAAGCCATACCGAAGCATACGGAATGCCTAATCAAGAGAAGACGGAACCATCATCACCAGTATTTTATGAAGAAGCCTCATCTGAGCGAGTTCAGTTAGAGGAATCCGCCGCTTCACTAGAATATGAAGAGTCAGAACTAAGAGAAGATGCTGCAGAAGCCATTTCAGAAAACGAACGCGTCCCTGTGATGTATCCCATCGGACAAATGCACGGCACATATATTTTGGCTCAAAATGAACGTGGGCTTTATATTATTGATCAGCATGCGGCCCAGGAGCGAATCAAGTATGAGTATTATCGTGAGAAGGTAGGAGAGATCAAACAGGAAGTGCAAGAAATGCTCGTCCCATTAACATTCCATTACTCGAAAAACGATATGCTGATTATTGAAGAGCATAAAGAGATACTAACGAAAGTGGGTGTCTTCTTAGAGCCTTTCGGTTCAGGAAGCTACATTGTACGGTCGCATCCGCAGTGGTTTCCAAAAGGAGAAGAGGCTGAACTGATCGAAGAGATTATTGAGCAAGTGCTGGATGAGAAGCGTGTAGATATCAAAAAATTAAGAGAAGAAGCGGCGATTATGATGAGCTGTAAAGGCTCAATCAAAGCAAATCGTCATTTGCGAAATGATGAAATCAAAGCCCTATTAGATGAACTCAGGCAGACAAAGGACCCTTTCACTTGTCCGCACGGCCGGCCGATTATCATTCATCACTCGACATATGAAATGGAGAAGATGTTTAAACGGGTCATGTGATCAAATAAAAAAAAACAAAGGGCTAAAAAAGCCCTTTGTCACAGTCTGAAGCGCTCATATTTGAGTGCTTTTTTATTTAGCAACCACACGGATCTGGTGGTGTGACCACAACTGGTCGTGTTTGAATATCGAGGGTGTCCTCTGCATAAAATTTAGAACCAATGCTAAGCGCACGGTTTTCTGCACGGAACGTATATGTACCTGCAGCAGGAAGTACTTTGTGTGAAAGTTGTAATTTAAATTGTGAAATTCCTAATAAATCGAGTCTAGCTGGAATGCGGACCGTTTTTCCACTGTTCAAAATGTAGCTGTCTTTTAGTGCTTTTCCATTGAAGATGTCTTTTGTTGTCGCTTGAAAGCCTGCAGGTAATGTGAACTCAATGGCACCGAGACTTAATACAGAATTTGGGCGGTATGTCAGCTCAATGTCAGAAAAAGACCATTCCTGCTTACTTGTACCTGTAATTTTCGCATAAAGTTCAGCTGGTCTGGCATTTGTTGATGCCTTGCCCTCCTGTGTGGCTCCTTCAGCGGATGCGGCAATCGGTACCGAGAGTGCCATGACCAATGTGAGCATCCCCATCATGATCATCGTCCATGTTTTTTTCATTTCTTCCTTCCCCCTTGTTGAATATAGGTAAATAATAGATAATTACACCCATTATTTACCTATAATGTTACCATATCCCTACATGGTATTAAATGGTATATTATACCCTTATTTTGTCATTTTGTTTAGTAATAACGGGGAAAATGCGCATTTGGTTGGTTCATTCCGTAACCAAAGCCTGGCATTTGCTGATTCGGCATCATCATATGCATATCTTGATATCCGTATGGATGATATGGCATCATTCCATATCCACCATAGTGGCCATGATGATGGTGATCCTTCATTGGAACATGCGAAAAGGGGTCATGCTGATTTGGAAAAGGCGGATAGGCTGAATGATGATGCGGATAATGTCCGCTGTACTTATCCTTTTTACCGGTATGATAATGGTTTGGCATATTCATATGATCATGCATGTTTGGCGCGACCACATGCTCATGATTGGCTGTATACACATTCTCAAACGTATGGTACGGATTTCCTTCGTGATGATAATTCATTTGGCTATTCATATTGTTCATTTGATATCTCATCCTTTATGTCAGGTTGCCATATCCTATGAGCATGATCCGTTTCATGAGCCTATCCATATGAAAAAAACCGGCTTTTCAGCCGGGAAAACAAAAAGCAGTTGAAAGCGTCAGGTGCTAATATGAGAAGCCATGTCTTCTTCTACGACGCTTCTTACAACTGCTGCAGACACTTTTAGGGTAATAATAGGGATCGTAGCTTCTAGAAGTATCCCAGAAATCGCTCTCAAACCAATCATCTTTTTTATGATGAAACTTTTTTTCTTTACATGGGTCCTCATGGCAATGATCGTCATGCTTTTTATAACAGTTTGAGTGGGAATGTTTGCACTTGCATTTGCACATTGTCATCCCTCCTAAATGTGACTCAATGCTAGTATATGCACGAATAAGACAAGGGGACTGGATGGTGGCGCATCTTTTGTAAAAAAAGGCTTTTTCTGAAAAATTCAAATGAAAAGAATTGACTAGTGCTAAAATAACATGATAAAATATAAATTTTTATCCGCCGATGAAATGTGTTATAATCAAATTGTGAATACTTTCGGAGGTGGCGGATTTGTTTCAAATAGGTGATAAAATTGTTTATCCTATGCATGGTGCCGGTGTGATTGAAGGAATGGAAGAAAAAGAGATTTTAGGTAAGACGGAAGAATATTTTCTGATTCAAATGCCGAATATGCAGATGATGATCCCAAGAGGCAGAATCAATCAACTAGGTATACGTCAGGTAGCAGATCAAGCAACGCTGAAAGTTGTGATGAACAATTTTGCAGAAGAAACAAACGACGACACGCTTACTTGGAAGCAAAGATATGATGAAAATATGAAAAAGCTAAAAACAGGTGCGATCGAAGATGGTGCAGACGTTGTCAAAGATCTGATGAGACGAAATCAGAAGAAAGCATTAAATTCAAGTGAAAAGAAGATGCTTGAAGATGCTCGAGGCATGTTAGTGAGTGAAATTTCTCTTGCACAAGGGCTTTCACAAGATGAAGTCCTTTCAGCTTTAGAGAATGAACTAAGAGTTTAATGATGGATATACAGTAATTGGCTGTAAACAGAAGGGTATCCCTTTTGTTTACGGCTTTTTTTGTTTGAAATCAGAAGAATATGTCCATTTTTGTAGGTGATTTTAACTAAAGCTAAAATAAGGTCATACGATGCAGTTTTTATTCAAGCAGCGAATGATTCAAAGAAGTCAGAAATACCTAGAGAGGCATAAAAAAACAGGTAAGTTCTCCTGATTCGTTTAAAAGAGCCGGACAACCTTTGAATTCTGTTAGCCATTGATAGTAAAATAATGCGATAAGATGACACCTTAGAGAATGAAAAGGAGCGGTGAAATGAAAAGGCTACTGATATGTGGATTCATCTTTCTGATCCTATGTGCTCTTTTAATGGTGAAATGCAGCCATTCTGTTCAAGAAAAAAAAGAGCAAAAGCAACATCAAGAAGAGATAGAAAAGTATCAAAAAGAGCGAAAAAAAGGGGATCGATACGACAGTTTTAAACAGCTTATTCGGCATGAAAGAAAAGGGTATGAAATAGAATTTCACGAAAAGGGCGGAAGTGATTTACTCGTCTTTTCTCCTCATGGAGGGGAAATTGAACCAGGAACAAGTGAAATTGTAGAAGCATTTCAAGAAAGATACTCGACGTATTTGTTTGAAGGAACGAAACAAGACAACAATCGTGATTTGCATATTACAAGCACCAAGTTTGATGAACCGATATTGGTCCAAATGATTAAAACGTATCCCTTCTCCATTTCCATCCACGGCTATAAAAGTGATAAAAAGCACACGCTAGTTGGCGGGACAAACGAAAAAATGAAAAGAGCAGTTGTACGAGAGTTAAAAGATCGAGGATTTTCTGCAGAAATGGTGCAAGAAGGCGAACGGCTTTCAGGAACAGATCCTAAAAATATTAATAATCGAAATGCAAGTGGTGAAAGCGTTCAGCTAGAAATTAGTACGGCGCAGAGAGAATCTTTTTTCGACCATTTTGATACGAGAAAAGGAAAGAAAAAAGCATTCAGACGTTATATCCGTGCTTTAAAAGAAGTATTAAGAGAATTTGACCCAACTTCGTAGTGAAATCGTTTTGATGGGTAAAAGTACTCCATTTAAACTTGGTAAAAAAGATAGAAATATGCGAAATGAACATAAATCATGCAATAAATTACAATTTGCCTTAAAAACATAAATTATGTAAAATAATAGTTATCAGTTTGATATGATAGAATGGGGCTGAAGTGGATGGCACATAAAATACCATCTTCCGAAGTAGGTGTAAAGATCAATCAATGGTACACGCATATTTGCAAATTTGAAGTCGAACAAGCAAACGATATGAAGCGCCTTGTTGAAGAAGAAATTCATGAGATGGAAGAGGATCAAGATTTGCTTCTATATTATTCTCTAATGGATTTTCGCCATCAACTGATGCTTCAGCATTTAACGCCAGTCCATGCAGGGAGTGAAACACTTCAAGCCGTGTCTTTTCCGAAAGAAATGGAAGATGGAGAAGATGAGATGACAGGCTTACTTGGCTATTACTTTCATTTTTTTCATGGAATGTATGCGTTTATCCAGCGCCGATACATCGAGGCCATTTCCTATTACAAGCATGCGGAACATCAACTGATCTTAGTGACAGATGAGATTGAAAAAGCGGAATTTTACTATAAAATCGCTGAAGTATACTATCATATGAAACAAACTTATTTCTCCATGCATTATGCTAAAAAGGCGAGAGACATTTATAAGAAACATCAGCTTTATGGAAAAAGAAGCATTCAATGTGATTTTGTCATGGCAGGTAATTGTATTGATGTGAGTCAGCACCAAAAAGCGCTTCCTTACTTAGAAAAAGCGTTAAAGGTTTGTGAAGCGATGGAGCGGAAAGAGTGCACATCTTATTTTAAAGCGATGGCTCTTAATAACTTAGGAGCTTGTCATTATAGTATGGGAACGTACCATACAGCGACAGTCTTTTTTGAACAAGCCATTTCCCTTTATCAAAAAGATCAAGCATCCACGATGATCAAATCATTATTTTCACTTGCTCTTACCTGGTTTAAACTCGGAGATATCGAGCGGGCGGGTGAGGCTATACGTAAAGGAATGAACGAGGCTTGTTTATTGGAAGATGAAATTTATCAGTTGAAATTTCAATTTTTACAGGCGCTTTATATAGAAAAAGACAGCTGTGAGCAATTAAGATCGGCACTATTTGGACTGCGAAGCAAAAAAATGTTTGCTGATTTAGAGGAATTAGCACTTGATGCGGCTAATTATTATAAGGAACGCGACATGTACAAGGAATCCTCCACTTTTTTTGAGATTGTGATCGAAGCGCGTACGCACATTCAAAAAGGAGATGAGATGTATGAGAACGAAGCATAACATGTCAGCTGATCAAGTAGATGAAAGACTTCACACGTAATAACAGACAAAAACAACACCCTTTACGAATCAACGTAAAGGGCTTTTTTATTTATTCTTTGATGGCTTTTTCTGCGTCAATGGCACCTGCCCCGTAAATCATCGGGTCATCCCCAGACCACTTGCTTGTATTTTCTTTTAACAGGGTTTTGACCTCATCGGGCGTTAAATCTTGTGAATGCTCTAATAGAAGAGCACAAATACCAGCGCAAATCGGTGTTGCCATAGATGTGCCAGATAACGTCGTGTAATCATCATCGACTCTGCTTGATTTGTCGAGTTTATCTAGAAAGGATCTTGGTGATCTGAGAGAGACGATGTTTACTCCTGGTGCAAGGATATCAGGCTTTGTCTCACTATAAACAGTAGGACCTCTGCTTGAAAATGGTGCCACGATATCATCGTTTGATTCTGGTGTATTCCGGTCATCAAAAGCGCCAACCGTAATCACTTTTTGACTGACGGCAGGGCTCGCAATCGTTTGACTGTTAGGACCAGAGTTTCCGGCTGCGACGCATACTACAATGCCTTGATCCCAAGCAGCATTGACAGCACGCACCATCGGATCGTCCTGTTCGTCATCATAACGCTGAGCATCTCCGCCTAGTGACATACTCATAATATGAATCGGATCATCAGGGTGATCTTCATTGAACTGGATGCACCATTCAACCCCTTCTATAATAGTAGAAAGCGATCCAGCCCCTTGTTTATTTAACACTTTTACGCCAATTAAATGAGCTTTTGGAGCAGGTCCTTTGTACAAGCCATCTGAGGCCGCTCCGTCTCCAGCTACATCTCCAGCGCAGTGAGTACCATGCCCGTTATCATCATAAGGCTTTGTTTTTTGCTTGACTAAGTCCACAAAATCGCGAATCCTTCCTTCTAAATCTTCATGCGGATAAATTCCTGTATCAATGACAGCGACCGTAATGCCTTCCCCTGTTAAGGCTGTACCGTTGCGGAAGACTTCATCCGCGTGACTGGCTTGTGTGGCCACATCCAGAAGTGCATGAACTTTCCGGTCTAAATAAATTTTACGAATATGCTCACCATTTGCTAACAGCTCCTCTAAAGCGGCCGGTGTTATGTCTGCAGCGCAGCAGTCGATATGTGAAAAGTGCCGTTTGATATTTGTTTTTCTACTTTTTTTCATGAGCTGTTTTGTGCTTTGAATCCCTGCTTCGACCGCGTCTTTCTTAAATTCAATAATTACACGAAGCTTCTTTCTCTTCTTTAATCTTCCTTCAAAGAAACGATGAAGAAAGCATGGCGTCCATTTAAAAGGTTTATAAAGGTGAAGGACGGTCTCTCTTAAAGGCTGATCTAGTTTACTAGCATGTGTCCTGACCATTTGCACCATAGAAAATCCAAACATGTGATGCCCTCCATTCTAGCTATCCATTCTTGTACACTCTTACGTTATGAGAATGAGAGCTGCTTTGTTCGGATTCTTGTCCCTTCTTTTCTTCATATTGGCGGCTTACTCATTTCTGATGAAAAAGAAAAGCGCTTACATTTTGTAAAATAATAGAAAAAGGTGGAAAACATGTAGAATCAGCCGATGATAGGTGGGAGAGTTCTTCTTAAAGAACCGGTGAAACAAACGATTTTGCAGAAAAAAGGAGGGGTTAGACAGGGTCAATGCTCATACAAATGTGACTTGTCACAGAGGAAAAAAATCAAATCCATATAAAAACAAGCCGAATTAAAGAAAACAGACTGGATAGAACTAGGTCATTTTAAACATAACTTCGTTTGTCTGTCATACTATTCTAACTCTGTTTTCAAAGACGAGAGGCGTTTCTGTGTATATAAATGCAATTATCTTATTTTTGAGGAATCTCATGATCTAGAGTGTTATGATCAAATTTGAAGAGAAAAAGTGGAAAAAATGAAAAGAAATGATGATTCAATATAAATCATAGAAACGGCTTAGAAATCTGTTAAAGGAGAACGGGAATGAAGAAGTTTTTTGCTTTGCTTCTCCTGCTTGCGATCGGATGGGGCGTTTATTATACAATGCAAGCACAGGAACATGATGAGCCATTGTCATCAGGTGGGGAAGACGAAAGCGGTTCAAATGATATTTATCGCAATTTTAAAGAACTGGAAGAAAACGAATCAACAAGCAGCTATCAAATTACAGCCAACCCAGTGCCTGGAAGCCGTCTTCTTGTGATGTCACCCCATGGCGGGAGAATTGAAGGCGGCGTGAGTGAGATCGTCCATTTTTTCGATAATGATTTCTCTACGTATTTGTTTGAAGGTTTAAGAGAGAATGCGTCAGAACTTCATGTGACAAGTACAAACTTTGATGAGCCAGTCGGCGTCGCGCAGGCAAAAGCACACGATTATATCTTAGCAGTGCATGGATACAAAGGTGAGGAAGGCATTGACCATACGCTCGTTGGCGGAACAGATTACGACCGTGCAGAAAAAATAGTGAATTCATTAGAGCGAAACGGATTTTCTGCTGAACTGGCTGTCGCACACGCAACCCTGAGCGGAACAAGCAATCATAATATTAATAATCTTACTAAAACAGGGCAAAGTGTACAGCTAGAGATTAGTAGAAGTCAGCGTGAAGCTTTATTTGACAGTTTTGACTTTCGGCGGCGGTCGAGTACAAAAAACGAGACGTTCTACCGGTATGTCAGGGCGATTCGGACAGTGCTGGATGAGGAATATACATAAAGATGGTGCACATGTTAAGACAAGTAGCGTGAATTCTTGTTACACTATAAAAAGTGATAACAAAAGGAGAGACGAATATGGCGCGTCATCATTTTCATCTTCAGGCGAGCTGGCCTGGCCTGCGTAACGATGTGGGTACAATCTCATGCGAACAGTTAAAAACGAAGATTTCAATTCCGAAAGAAATGGACGGTCCCGGCATCGGAACAAATCCAGATGAGATGCTCTTAGGTGCAGCGGCTACGTGTTATATTATTACACTTGCCGCTATGATGGAGCGGAGCCAATTAGAAAAAGAGGATCTCACAATGAGTTCTGAGGCTGTCGTAGATGTGACAAATGGTGTGTTTACATATGAAAAAATCATTCACCGGCCTGTCATCATCCTCAAAGCCTCTGCTTCTCCGCAAGATATTGAGCTTGCCCGCAAGCTCGCGCACAAAGCCGAAAGCTCATGTATGATCTCAAGAGCTGTTCAAGGAAATGTGGACATTTCCTTAGAAGAAACCATTCAAGTCGACGGGTAAAAACAAAAAGTCATTTTCTCTTAATGAAATGGAGAAAATGACTTTTTTTATGACGTCCATTCGGTTTGATCGATTTGTTCTTTGTTTTCTTCCTTTTGTTTTTTTGACAGGTTCAAGACAATCACGCCGCATATCACAAGTGCAAGACCAATGAAGCCTTTTATGTGAATGGTTTCGTTAAATAGCACGAACCCGATAAGAGCAGTAAGTGCTGTTCCAACACCAGACCATGTTGCATAAGCAGACGAAAGGTCAATCGTTTTAAGTGCCAGACTGAGGAAGGTAAAGGCACACCCAAATCCGATCAGGACCCCAATACTCGGCAGCAGTTGCGAAAAACCTTGTGAAAGCTTCAGCATCGTACTGCCAAAAACCTCTGTCAAAATAGCCCCTGTTAAATAGAGCATTCCTTTCATGATCTCTCACATCCTTTATGACATATTTAAAAGTACGACCCCTGAGACAAGCATCGCCATCCCAATGATTGCTCTTTGGTTCAAGGTTTCTTTGAAAAAAAGCACGCCAAAAATAGCCGTGAGGACTGTACCAACCCCAGACCATGTTGCATAAGACATGCTAAGCGGAATGATATTCAGTGTCAATGACAGCATATAAAAGGCAAGTGTATACCCAGCAACAACGACAGCGCTAGGCTTAAAGCGAGTAAAGCCATTTGAGAATTTTAACATCACGGCGCCAATGGCTTCTGAAAAAATAGCCACAGCTAGAAAAAGATATCCGAGGATCATGATTATCCCTCCTCTAATAGGTGTAAAATCCGATGAAGTAAAAGGGTTTTTTCCTCTCGGTTCAGCGGTTCAAGCTGAAACATTTCTGAAAACCATATTCCATCACATGAAAGGCGGATCAGCTGGCTCAATGCAGGGTCATTGATTTCCTCAGCTGCTTTCGCTTTGAACTCTGCATAAAAATCACGCCAAGGGTTCAATAACGCTTCATCAAATGACATGGTGGCCAGCATGCTTGTACATAACTGGGTCGTGTTTTGCATATCAAGATCATTTAATGTCGCCAAAATATATGCACGTACATAAGGAGCCTTTTCGTTTTTGTATGTTTCCTGATACGACTCAAGCTGCTGACGAAAGCAGACAACTGCGTGCTCATTCATTTTTTGGATGAGCTCTTCCTTGCTTGAAAAATGATAAAGCAGGCCGGCCTTGGTCATATGTGCATGCTCTGCTACCTTCTGAAGGGTAAGCTGACTTAATCCTTCTTTTAAAATCGTACGAGCAGCTGCCTCAAAAATTTGCTCTTTTTTGGTTTTAGACATAAAAAAAACACCTACTTTACTGAACGGTCGGTAAAGTAAATGTTAACCCATGAAAAACTAGTGTGTCAATCGATTCATTTTATGAAAGGTTGTTTTCACTTAAAAGTCATATCTAATAATAAGGGTATGGTCCATATGGCGGGTACGGAGGCGGATAAGGGTACCCATAGCCATAGCCTGGTGCAAGCAGGGACCCAGCAAGTAGTCCTCCAGCAAAACCACCTAAAAATGGAGGTCCAAAAAATCCAGGTCTCCCAAACCCAAATCCAGGTCTTCCAAACCCAGGGCCTCCAAATCCAAATCCAGGTCTTCCAAATCCAAAAGGTCTTCTCATGTCTTCTTGCATAAATGGCGGTGCATCAAAATAATTCATAAAAAAGGCTCCTCTCACATAAAATCACTGTAACTGACATCAGTGTATTCGATTGGCCTATATGTGTTTGGATGAACGCCTATTATAAGGAGGAATGTTAAAAATGGGCCTGTATCCATCTGATTGGGCAAAATGCCCGCCGCATGCTCATGCCTATAAAGCACGAACGGATGTAACAGAAGAGCATTATCATTTAATAGAAGGTATTTCTCAGCCTGTCAATGGGAGCAATACCGATCAGCATACTCATTACTATCGCGGGGTCACCTCTTTTGAGAGAGGGCATTTCCACAGATACTACGGCGTCACAGGGCCTGCGATACCGAGATTAGATGGTACGCACTATCACGAGATTGAGGAAGTCACGTTTTCAGCCTATAACGATTCTGTCCCCATTCCATACGGAGGAGTCGTCTATAGTCCGGACGAAGAGCGGCCGACGCATACGCACCGGTTAAAAGGAAAGACATATGAAGTGGTCGGAAATGAACCACTCGGCTGGTGATAGGCCCTATATAGGAGAGAAAGAGAAGTTATGCTATACTGTAGGCAGTTTGTAAAAGAGAGTGATGTTATGAAAAAAACGAAACAACCAGTGATTGTATTAGTAGGACCGACGGCTGTCGGCAAAACAAAACTGAGCATTCATATAGCCAAAGCATTTAATGGAGAAATTATCAGTGGTGATTCTATGCAGATTTATAAAGGAATGGACATTGGAACAGCTAAAATCACCCCTGAAGAAATGGATGGTGTCCCGCACCACTTAATTGATATTAAAGAGCCAGATGAATCTTTTTCTACAGCTGAATTTCAGCAACTAGTCCGTATGAAAATCAAAGAGATTGCCGCTAGAGGGAAAACACCCATGATTGTCGGCGGAACAGGTTTGTATATCCAATCTGTTTTATATGATTACACATTTACCGATGAGAAAAGTGACCCTGCTTTTAGAGAAGAAATGGCGCTGTTTGAACAGCAGCATGGCTCCCTTCAGCTGCACGAAAAGCTAAAAGCAGTAGACCCTGATGCTGCAAAAGTCATTCATCCGAATAATGTCCGCCGCGTGATCCGGGCGCTGGAAGTGATCCATACAACAGGTCAGAAAATGTCGGAGATGCAAAATGGTCATCAAGAAGTTCCTCTTTATGATACAGCCTTCATTGGGCTCAAAATGGATCGAGAGCTTTTGTACGAGCGCATTCACCAAAGAATTGATATGATGATAGATGAAGGCTTAATTGAGGAAGTGAGCGCACTTTATCAATCTGGCTTGAAGGATTGTCAATCGGTTCAAGCGATTGGTTATAAAGAGTTGTATGCGTATTTTCAAGGTGACTGCTCACTTGATGAAGCTATCCAGCAATTAAAGCAAAATTCCCGTAGATATGCGAAGCGTCAGTTCACGTGGTTCCGTAATAAAATGGATGTCACTTGGTTCGACATGACACCGCCTTGCCACTTTTCAGACAAAAAAGAGGAAATTTTCGCATATATAGCAGGAAAGCTTGGACTTAAAGCGAAACTGTAGTTATCAGAATCAAGGAGGACGAAACATGAAACCGATTAATATTCAGGACCAATTTTTGAATCAAATTCGTAAAGACAATACATTTGTTACAGTATTCTTACTGAATGGCTTTCAGCTTCGCGGTCAAGTGAAAGGCTTTGACAATTTCACGGTGCTGCTTGAAACAGAAGGGAAGCAGCAGCTTATTTATAAACACGCCATTTCTACATTTGCACCTCAAAAGAATGTAAATCTAGAATTAGAATAGGATATGTTCGACCTAATAGCCCCATGCATCTGCGAATAAACCGGCCGGAACCCGCTACGTTTTTTGTCAGTGCAGAGGGGCTATTTTGCATGCCATGAAACTTTTCTGCCTATTCTGCGTATAATCCCTTATTGGATATGAAGAAAGGTGAGGGAAGCGATATGGAAAATGCAGAGCTTGAATTAAGAAGGATTAGAGTGATCCTTCTATTGATTGGGATTGTTGTCTTATTTGGATCATGCGCCATTTCAAACATTGAATCAAGACAGGAAAGCTGGCATAACTATTCTAATCAAGATGATCATGGACATATAGATGGCCTATTACAATCAGCTGTTGCACTAAAAAATAATCACTTTGCTGTTGTGAAAGATGATGAAGTACATGTGTACCGGTTTGATGAAAAAGAGGGAGAACTCACCCTTATTAAAACAAAATACATAGATGAGTGGGACGAAGATTATGATGATGATGACGATTCTGTAGAAGAGTAAGCACGTAAATTTACAAATGAATGTGAAGTCGCTACACTATAATCATGCATCAGACATCTAGACAGAAAAGGATGAGTTCATGACACACAAAATTAAAATTAATCATTGGGAACAAACTTGTGAAGACGACTCCTGTTTTGAATATGGAACAAGCGTTTCTGTAAATGGGAAAGAATTAGTCAGAGAAGCTTCAATCGTCTCTGCGCTTGAAGCGGTGCTAAAAGAATTAGGTGTTGAAGTGGAAATTACAGAAGTGTCAGAAGATTTACAGTGCGATGCCTACAAAAAATAAAACAAAAAGTCTAGTCTACTAAGCGATTTTTTTTCGTGTTATGATAGATTTCGGTTTCAGTTGAATAGAGAGTAGAGCAGTCTATTTTTAGATCCTGTTCTGCTCTATTTATTTGAACGTACGAGTTCGGCTATGAATGTTCGGCCGGGTTGGTTGATTTTTTTCGTTTCGAACATCTATATGTTGTGTTTTGAAAAAACATAGTATACTATATATAGTGAATAACGAAATGATCAACAATACTAAAAACTAGGTCGTGATGGAATTGATTCAAATCGTATTTGATTCAAAAACAGGAAATGTTCAACGCTTTTTGGACAAGACCCCTTTTACAGACAAACGAAAATTGACTGGAGAAGAGTTTTTGGATACGCCGTTTATTCTCGTCACCTTTACGACAGGATTTGGACAAGTCCCTAGTACTACTCAATCCTTTTTAGAGAAAAATGCTCACCTTTTACTAGGTGTAGCGGTGAGTGGAAACAAAGTATGGGGAGATAATTTTGCCAAAAGCGCCGATACGATTTCTAAACAATATCAAGTTCCTATTTTGCACACCTTTGAACTAAGCGGAACAAAAAGGGATGTTGAATTGTTTACACAGGAGGTAGAAAGAATTGTCACAAAATCAGGTTCCAAAGTGGATACAATTAAATAACGAGATTATGATTCAAAAAGAAGGAAAGTTTCAGTTCGATAAGGACAAAGAAGCTGTACATAGTTATTTCGTAGATTATATTAATCAAAACACAGTCTTCTTTCACAACTTAGAAGAGAAGATTGATTACTTAATAGAAAACGACTACTATGAGGAAGAATTTTTAAGACAATACAGCATGGCAGATATTAAAGAGGTATTCGAAGCTGCATATGCGAAGAAATTTAGATTCCCATCATTCATGAGTGCGTTTAAGTTTTACAACGACTACGCACTGAAAACAAATGATAAAAAGAAAATCCTTGAACGCTATGAAGACCGCATTTCAGTTGTAGCGCTTTTCTTTGCGGGCGGAGATAAAGAAAAAGCCCTTGAGTTTGTAGAACTGATGATCAATCAGGAATACCAGCCAAGTACACCAACATTCTTAAACGCTGGACGTAAAAGACGCGGTGAGCTTGTGAGCTGCTTCTTGCTTGAAGTGAATGACTCATTAAACGATATTTCAAGAGCGATTGATATTTCAATGCAGCTTTCAAAATTAGGCGGCGGCGTCAGCTTGAACTTGTCAAAGCTTCGTGCAAAAGGCGAAGCAATTAAAGATGTTGAAAACGCGACAAAAGGTGTCGTCGGCGTGATGAAGCTTCTTGATAATGCATTCAGATATGCAGATCAAATGGGACAAAGACAAGGATCAGGTAGTGCCTACCTTAATATTTTCCACAGAGATATTAATGATTTCTTAGATACAAAAAAAATCTCTGCAGATGAAGATGTGCGTGTGAAAACATTGTCCATCGGTGTCGTCATCCCGGATAAATTTATCGAGCTTGCCAGAGAAGATAAAACAGCTTACACCTTCTATCCGCACACAGTCTATAAAGAATATGGACAGCATCTTGATGAGATGGACATGGAAGAAATGTATGATGAGCTTGTAGAAAACCCGAAAATCAAAAAAGAAAAAGTCAATCCGAGAAAGCTTCTTGAAAAATTGGCTGTTCTTCGCTCAGAATCTGGCTATCCATATATCATGTTCCAAGATAATGTGAATAGAGAGCATGCATTAAACCATATTTCACGAGTGAAATTCTCAAACCTTTGCTCAGAAGTGCTTCAAGCTTCAGAGGTCTCTTCTTACGCGGACTATGATCAAGAAGATGAAATTGGTCTTGATATTTCTTGTAACCTTGGTTCATTAAATATCATGAATGTCATGAAAAACAAATCGATCGAAAAAACGGTCAAACTAGCAACAGACTCACTCACGCTTGTATCTGAAACAACAGATATTCGCAATGCACCGGCTGTTCGAAAAGCGAACAAAGCGATGAAATCAATCGGACTTGGTGCGATGAACCTTCACGGGTATTTGGCTCAAAACCAAATGGCCTATGAAAGTGAAGAAGCAAGAGATTTCGCGAATACGTTCTTTATGATGGTGAACTACTATTCAATTAAACGTTCAAGTGAGCTTGCAAAAGAAAAAGGAGAAACATTCCATCGTTATGAAGGCTCTGGCTACGCAACGGGCGAGTACTTCAATAAATACGTGGAGAATGATTTCACACCAAAAACAGAAAAAGCAGCAGCATTATTTGAAGGCATGCACATTCCAACAAAAGAAGACTGGGCAGCACTCAAAGACTTTGTAGCGGAAAATGGCATGTACCATAGCTACCGCTTATGTATTGCACCAACAGGTTCCATTTCTTATGTGCAATCGGCAACAGCCTCTGTTATGCCAATTATGGAACGTATCGAAGAAAGAACATACGGCAACAGCAAAACGTATTACCCAATGCCAGGTCTTTCAGCGCAAAACTGGTTCTTCTATAAAGAAGCGTACGATATGGATATGTTTAAAGTGGTCGATATGATCGCAACGATTCAGCAGCACGTCGATCAAGGAATCAGCTTTACACTATTCCTGAAAGATACGATGACAACGCGTGACCTAAACCGCATCGATCTGTATGCACACCATAAAGGCATTAAGACACTTTATTATGCAAGAACGAAGGATACAGGGCAGGAAGGCTGTCTTTCTTGTGTTGTTTGATTAAAGGAGAGTTTAACGTGACAAAAATTTATGATGCAGCCAACTGGTCAAAACACGAAGATGATTTTACACAAATGTTTTACAACCAAAATGTGAAGCAGTTCTGGCTTCCTGAAGAGATTTCCTTAAACGGGGACCTCTTAACATGGAAATATCTAGGTGAAAAAGAGCGAGATACGTACATGAAGGTACTTGCTGGATTGACTTTACTTGATACAGAACAAGGAAATACAGGGATGCCGATTGTGGCTGAACATGTAGAAGGCCATCAGCGTAAAGCGGTATTAAACTTTATGGCCATGATGGAAAATGCGGTACATGCGAAATCATACTCAAATATCTTCATGACACTCGCACCAACTGAAACGATCAGTGAAGTGTTTGAATGGGTCAAAAAGAATAAATTCTTGCAAAAGAAAGCAGATATGATTGTCAGTTTATACCGTTCGATTCAAAAGGACGATCCGATTTCCCTCTTTAAAGCAATGGTTGCTTCTGTTTATTTAGAAAGCTTCCTATTTTACAGTGGTTTTTACTACCCGCTTTATTTCTATGGACAAGGAAAGCTCATGCAAAGTGGTGAAATCATCAACTTGATTTTGCGTGATGAAGCGATTCACGGTGTATATGTTGGATTATTAGCACAAGAAATTTACAACAAACAAACACCTGACGTGCAAAAAGAGCTATATGATTTCTCGATTGACCTCTTGAACGAGCTTTATGAAAATGAACTTCATTACACGGAAGATATATATGACCAAGTCAATTTATCGCATGATGTGAAAAAGTTCATTCGTTACAATGCCAATAAAGCGTTAATGAACCTTGGATTTGCCCCTTACTTTGAAGAAGAAGAGATCAATCCAATTGTATTGAACGGACTCAATACAAAAACAAAATCGCATGACTTCTTCTCAATGAAAGGGAACGGCTACAAAAAAGCAACGGTTGAGCCGTTAAAAGATGACGACTTCTTCTTTGGAGATGAATCATAAGTAAGGCGTAAAAGTCAAAACGCATCACTCGTTTTGGCTTTTTGCCATTTCATATAATGCGTTACATACTGGAGGTTACCGAACATGGGAAAAATGGATGAAATCATACTAGTTGCACCGCGCACACGCGTATTCCAAAACGAATCGCTTGCGTTTAATGGTGTGAATAGTGAAGAGAAAACAATCAACACCATTATGAAAGAAATCGAAGAGCACTTCAAGCAGATGCGCAGAGGCGATGCGGAAGAAAATCCTGACTTCAAGCAGCCGATTCCTTATGTCGTGATTAAGCGTGACGACGAAGTGTATGTATATGAAAGGCTTCAAGGCGGGGGAGAGACTCGATTGCATCATAAGTTATCTCTTGGCTTTGGTGGTCACATGAATTTCATCGAAGGCAAAAACTTTGCTGAAATTCTAAAAGAAAATACGGATCGTGAACTAGACGAGGAACTTTCTATTCAAGAAGAAGACAAACTTGAGATGAAAACCCTTGGTTTAATTAATGATGATGACAACAGTGTCGGCCGTGTGCACATTGGACTGTTATCGGCGCTTGAATTATCTCCAGGCGCTCATGTAGAAGTGAAAGAAACAGATCAAATCTCAGGAAAATGGATGAAAGCATCCGATTTGAAAAAGCCTGAATACTTCGATCGACTTGAAACGTGGTCTCAATTTGTCGTGAACATTTTAGCATAAAGGAATCAATCATAAACCGGCTCAGCAGCAGACTTGAGCCGGTTTATTTCGTTATAACAAGCTTCAGTTATTGGAAAACGAATGCGTCATGACCGGCCTGTTTCAATCTTGCGACGAGGTCATCCGCATTTTGCTTTGTACGAAAAGCCCCGGCTTGCACACGGAACATGCCGCCCTCTAATACAACGAAGGCGTCAAAGCCTTTGGATTTCAGCGTGGCTGCTAATTCATCTGCATTGGCTTTCACCTTGAAAGCTCCAGCCTGAACTTTATAAAGATTACTAGCTTTTTTTTTCAGCTGAAAGGCTTTCTCTAATCCAGTGGCATGAGCGCGAGCGATGCCTTGAAGGAAGGTTGCGTTGCGGAGCTTATTTGCATCAGCTGTCGTATCGATGAAACCATTCTCTGTTAAAATAGCGGGCATAGAAGTTTCTCGAAGAACGTGGAAGTTCGCTGTTTTCTTGCCGCGGTTGGCAAAATCCACCGAGCGAACAATTTCATCATGAAGGGCATTGCGATACGTGGTGGTTGGTGCTGAAACGCCAGGATACACATAGCTTTCAAAACCTGTGCCCCCGCCTGCATTAACATGAATAGACACGAAATAGTCAGCTCCCCAGCTGTTTGCCGCATTTGTACGCTGGGCCAAAGTAACGGATTGATCAATTGAACGACTTAAGCGGACGGAAACGTCATCATAATCACTAATCAACATATCTCTCAATAAAATCGCGATTTGCAGTGTGATATTTTTCTCCAAAAGTCCATTAGCAGCAGCTCCAGAATCTGTTCCTCCATGGCCAGGATCAATAAAAATTTTCACCATCTATTCATCACCTCGTCTTTATTTTATGAGAAAATAGAAAAATTGCCTGTACAAAATGCGGAAATCATTGAGACTCTTTTCTGCACAATTTGTGATGAGAAAGCTACATTTTTCTAAGAAAAAACAAATTGTTGGTTTGTCCGCCTAAATGGGATGAATACAATGGAAATAGCACATCATTTCCTGGGAAACCGCAGAAATCCCTACAATATTCGGAATCTCGGGTCATTTTGACAGCAAACTTGGGCTTAAGCGGGCGATTGTCACGATTACAGCTCCACCCGAATAGAATAAAGAGAGAAGAGCGAGAGGTGAATACGTTGGAGCGAGCTGTCACATATAAAAACAACGGCCAAATCAATATTATACTTAACGGACAAAAGCAAGTATTGGTTGATGCAGATTCAGAGGCAGAATACCTAGAAGCCTTGCAGAAAAATGAGGCAAAACACAGCATCTTACGGGAAATAGAGCGTGAAATGAACAGCCTTGTCGGTATGGATGAAATGAAACGAAACATAAAAGAGATTTATGCTTGGATCTTTGTCAATCAAAAAAGGCAGGAACAAGGGTTAAAGGTAGGTAAACAAGCGCTTCATATGATGTTCAAAGGGAATCCGGGCACAGGGAAAACAACGGTTGCAAGACTTGTCGGGAAGCTTTTCTTTGAAATGAATGTCCTCTCAAAAGGTCACTTAATTGAAGCGGAACGCGGAGATCTAGTCGGCGAGTACATCGGTCATACTGCTCAAAAAACAAGGGATTTAATTAAAAAATCACTAGGCGGCATTTTGTTCATCGACGAAGCCTATTCTCTTGCCCGCGGAGGCGAAAAGGATTTTGGGAAAGAAGCGATTGATACCCTAGTAAAACATATGGAGGACAAACAGCACGAATTCATTCTCATTCTTGCTGGCTACTCCAAGGAAATGGATCATTTTCTATCATTAAACCCCGGCCTGCAATCGAGATTTCCAATCAATATCAGCTTTCCTGATTATACCGTCGATCAGCTCATGGACATTGCCAAACGGATGATGGCTGACAGAGAATATATATTTACTCAAGAAGCTGAATGGAAGCTACGAGATTACTTAATGCACATTAAAAGCACCACGAGTCCTGCAAAATTCAGCAACGGCCGTTTTGTGCGAAACACGATTGAAAAGGCCATTCGAACCCAAGCGATGAGACTCCTGCTTGTGGATCATTATGACAAAAAAGATTTGCTCACGATTAAAAGTCACGATCTCCAAATGAAAAAGGATACGCCTACTTAAAATGGCGTATCCTTTTTATAAAGAGATACTAAAATAAACCATCCGAATAGTGGTATACGTGTGATGTGTTTGGTATGATGGTACTACTGAAAACTTAAGTACAGAAAGGAAACAACTGACGTTGAATGAACATGAAATGACAGAAAAAGCGATCCTTGTCGGCTGTCAATTGCCGCATGTCACGGATGAACGCTTTCAATACTCAATGGAAGAATTAGCTTCCTTAACCAAAACGGCTGGCGGTGAAGCTGTCAGCGTAATGACGCAGAAGAGAAATAGACAAGACAGCGCAACATATATCGGTAAAGGGAAAGTAGAAGAGCTTGAAGTGCTTTGCGAGGAATTCGAATGTGATGTCATTATTTTTAATGACGAACTGTCTCCAAGTCAACTAAAAGCTTTGGCAACTGCCTTAGATGTGAAAATTATCGATCGGACACAATTGATTTTAGACATCTTTGCAAAAAGAGCCCGGACAAGAGAGGGGAAGCTGCAAATAGAGCTTGCCCAGCTTCAGTATGCCTTGCCGAGACTAAGCGGACAAGGGATCAGTCTCTCAAGACAAGGCGGCGGAATTGGCGCAAGAGGTCCAGGTGAAACAAAACTTGAAACAGATAGACGCCATATTCGAAACCGTATTCACGAAATTAACGGGCAATTATCTACAGTCAAAGAACACCGTACAAGATACCGGGAACGCCGGAAGAAAAATGGTGTGTTCCAAATTGCCATTGTTGGGTATACGAATGCCGGAAAATCTACTTTGTTTAACCAATTAACAGATGCAGATAGTCATGAAGAGGATCTGCTATTTGCGACACTTGATCCAATGACACGTAAGATGACATTAGCATCTGGCTACAGTGTGCTGATTTCAGACACCGTTGGTTTTATCCAAGACCTCCCAACAACACTCATTGCGGCATTTCGTTCCACTCTTGAAGAAGTGAAGGAAGCCGATTATTTGCTTCATGTCATTGATTCTTCTAATGAGGATTACGAAGGTCACGAACGGACGGTTCATGAGTTATTAGAAGAACTAGAAGCAGACCGTATACCGATGCTGACGGTTTATAACAAAGAAGATCAAATCAGACCGGATTTCATCCCATCTTCAAAGCATCGTCATCTGTTAATCAGTGCGAGACGCGAAGAAGATGTGAAGCGGTTAAAAGCGGATATTAAGGCAGAACTGAAACAAAACTTTTTAAAGCCATATCATGTGAAGATTCCTGCGTATGAAGGAAAGCTCATCTCCGCATTAAAATCAGAAACGCTCGTGGAATCACTAGAATTTCAAAAAGAAGCAGAACTTTATGACATCACCGGGTTTAGCGGTGAGGAGCAGACCATATTAGGTCAAATCAAGAAGTATATGTTGTAAGAAAGGAATTAAATCAAGATGTTTCATACATTAAAACACGGCAGTATTTTAGAAAAAGTAGCAGCAGAAACAGAACAAGACATTTTACACATGCATCAGCAAATTGATCAAAAGAGCGAACAAAATGAGTGGCGGGTGCTTGAAAGCTACCGAAAGCATAGAGTCAGTGACTCTCACTTTAATCCAACAACTGGATATGGCTACGATGATATGGGAAGAGACACGTTAGAAAAAATTTATGCGGACGTCTTCGGGGGAGAAAGCGGCCTTGTGCGTCCGCAGATCATTTCCGGCACACATGCGATTTCCATTGCGTTATTTGGTGTGCTAAGACCTGGCGATGAATTGATCTATATGACGGGAAAACCATACGATACGCTAGAAGAAATTGTAGGGATTCGCGGCAAAGAAGGGACAGGCTCATTAAAAGACTTCCAGATTGATTACAAGGCCATTGATTTAAGGCAAGATGGATCCGTCGATTATGACAAAGTAAAAGAGTCGATCTCCTCTAAAACAAAAATGATCGGCATTCAGCGTTCAAAAGGCTATGCTTCAAGACCTTCCTTTACAATAGAAGAAATCGAGCAAATGATTTCATTTGTAAAAGAGATCAATGAAGAAATCATTGTGTTTGTGGACAACTGTTATGGTGAATTTACTGAATTACAAGAGCCATGTCATGTGGGAGCGGATCTTATGGCGGGTTCCCTTATTAAAAACCCAGGCGGCGGGCTTGCCAAAACAGGCGGCTACATCGTTGGAAAAGAAAAATGGGTAGAAGCTTGCTCTTATCGAATGACATCTCCGGGCATCGGCAGTGAAGCGGGTGCCTCGCTTTATGCGCTTCAGGAAATGTATCAAGGATTTTTCTTAGCACCGCATGTTGTGGCACAAAGCTTAAAAGGTGCAGTGTTCACGGCTCGTTTTCTTGAAAAGATCGGGTTCCAAACGAACCCAGCGTGGAATGCGAAAAGAACGGATTTAATTCAATCCGTCGAATTTGGCGATCCTAACAAAATGATTGCATTCTGTCAGGCGATTCAATACGCATCTCCGATCAACAGTCACGTCACACCGCATGCAAGCTATATGCCGGGATACGAGGATGATGTCATTATGGCAGCGGGCACCTTCGTCCAAGGAGCTAGTATCGAGTTATCAGCCGATGGACCGATCAGACCTCCTTATACAGCCTACGTTCAAGGCGGACTCACGTATGCCCATGTGAAAAATGCGATTTGCAGTGCTGTAGATGCCTTATTGGAACAAGGTTTTATCGACATACCTGCTCGATAAAAAATCCATGTTAATATTCCTAACATTTCGTTGACACATAATATAACATGACATATAATAAATTTAAGCAAAGAGGAGGAGACAGTTGAGATGAGTGATAACATTCGCCGCTCAATGCCTTTATTCCCAATTGGGATTGTCATGCAGCTAACAGAATTATCTGCAAGGCAAATTCGCTATTATGAGGAAAATGGTTTAGTATTTCCAGCAAGAAGTGATGGGAATCGCCGATTATTTTCTTTCCATGATGTTGATAAATTACTAGAAATTAAAAATCTCATCGAACAAGGTGTAAACATGGCAGGAATCAAAAAACTTTTTGCCAAAGCTGAGGCAGAACATCCAGCGTCTGATGCAAAGACCGAGGAGAAAACCACAGCCAAGCACAACTTGACAGATGATGAACTCAGGAAGCTACTGAAAAAGGAACTCATTCAGGCTGGACGTTTCCAACAAGGAACGACCTTTAGGCAGGGGGATATGTCAAGGTTCTTCCGTTAACCAATTAGCAAAAGCATTGCTATACAATTTTACCTTTTGTAGGGGAGGAGTTTTACGAAATGGCAAAATACACAAGAGAAGATATCGTAAAATTAGTAAATGAGGAAAATGTAAAGTACATCCGTCTGCAATTTACAGACATTCTCGGAACGATTAAAAATGTTGAAATTCCTGTGAGCCAGTTAGAAAAAGCTCTCGATAACAAATGTATGTTTGACGGTTCATCTATTGAAGGTTTCGTACGTATTGAGGAATCAGATATGTATCTATACCCAGATCTCAACACATTTGTTATATTCCCTTGGACAGCAGAAAAAGGTAAAGTTGCACGCTTTATTTGTGACATTTACAAGCCAGACGGGACGCCATTTGATGGAGACCCGCGTAACAACTTAAAGCGTGTCTTGAAGGAAATGGAAGACCTAGGATTTAGTGATTTCAACCTTGGACCTGAGCCAGAATTCTTCTTATTTAAATTAGATGAAAAAGGCGAGCCAACGCTTGAATTAAACGATAAAGGTGGATACTTTGACCTTGCACCAACAGATCTAGGCGAAAACTGCCGCCGTGATATCGTGCTTGAGCTTGAAGAAATGGGCTTTGAAATTGAAGCGTCTCACCATGAAGTAGCACCTGGACAGCATGAAATTGACTTCAAATATGCAGGCGCCATCCGTTCTTGTGATGACATTCAAACGTTCAAACTCGTTGTCAAAACGATCGCGAGAAAGCATGGTCTTCATGCGACATTCATGCCAAAACCATTGTTTGGTGTAAACGGATCTGGTATGCACTGTAACCTATCATTATTCAAAAATGGCAAAAACGCATTCTTTGATGAAAAAGCAGATTTACAATTAAGCGAGACGGCTAGACACTTTATCGCAGGTATCGTCAAGCATGCAACTAGCTTTACAGCGGTCACAAACCCAACGGTGAACTCTTACAAGCGTCTTGTACCTGGTTATGAAGCACCTTGCTACGTGGCATGGAGTGCACAAAACCGTAGCCCATTAATCCGTATCCCTGCATCACGCGGCATCAGCACACGTGTAGAAGTGCGCAGCGTAGACCCATCTGCAAACCCATACCTTGCACTAAGCGTATTACTTGCAGCAGGTCTTGACGGAATCAAAAACAAACTAGACGCACCAGCACCAATTGACAGAAACATCTATGTCATGGACAAAGAAGAGCGCCTTGAAAACGGCATCGCTGACCTTCCTGCAACACTTGCAGAAGCACTTGAGCTGCTGAAATCAAACGAAGTCATGGTCAACGCGCTAGGCGATCACTTATTCGAACACTTCATCGAATCAAAAGAAATCGAATGGGATATGTTCCGCACCCAAGTACACCCATGGGAACGCGATCAGTATATGTCTCAGTATTAATAATAAAAACCCCTTGGAGCCATTGGCTTCAAGGGGTTTTTAAAAAGGATTTGGTGGTCAAATTTATAGTGACCAGAATCAAAATGAAGATTGGCCACTTTTTGACCACCAAATTCAACAGAAAATTTCAAAAGCAAACATAACTTTTAGATCAAATAAATCGATATTCACTCCATGACTCTGAGTTCGGTAAATCAAAAGTTAAATAACTTAGTGAACAGATGCAAAATGAACAGCTTGTTTTAGATAAATTCCTAAAAGATCGTGAAAACTCTAAGCGTAAAGAAGCGCTGCAATATCAGCTTGAAAAAGTCGAAAAATCAATTAACGCAAAGTATGATGATCTTATTAATGCTGAGCATGGGTTCAAGGATTTAGAAGGAAAATTGATGAACGATAAGATTATCGATATCAATAAACAGCTTTCTGAATTCACTAAGTTTATCAATTCAAATATGGAGTCAATCGGCAAGTCTATCTCTAACAATTTTATTGATAAGCTTAAAGAGGCTTTAAATGCTCTCGGTGTTGTCGTTAAGGGTAATACTACTGGCCAAAAGATCCCTCGTTTCAAGACTGGTGGATCAGTTGGTAAAGTCCCAGCTCAAGGAGCATTAGCTGTAGTAGATGATGGAGAAATTGTCCTTAATAAACAAGGCTCAGTTAACATGCTTAAAGCTGTTGAGTTTACTTAGAGAAACAAAGATAGAAGATAAAAGCAATAGCAAAGAGCTACGAGTCAATACGAAGTATGTTTAACAATGTAGCTTCTTCAGTTGCTATCGCTAAACTTTCAGTTCCAGGATTTGAAGTGTCAGAGTCCAAGAATGTTACTAGCAATTATTCAGTGAATATGCACATCGATAAAATGGTCGCTGATGAAAAAAGGGCTAATAATGCTTTAGAAACTATTAGAAAAGGATTAAAGCAAATGAAAGGAAAGGTTTGAAAACCGAATCTATAAATTTTCAAGTGTAAATTTAAGGTGCGTAATTAAACTTATAAAACTAATTAAAGGCTTATGAGTTAATTACTATAACATTTAAATAATTTTGATGAATTTGCAATGATACCAGCCCATTCTAACTTATTTTTAATCTATATTCAATAGTTCATAACTGAATAGAATCAGTCTATGCTCATGGATCAAGGTGTTGTCTTTAGTGATGCCTAATTTAAGGGTGAGGCTGTCGTGGAATGCGCTAACAACGTTAAACTTGAAAGAGTAGTGACTCAGCCGATGCGATAAATGAGGATAGGATATCTCTGTGCTTCCCTATTTGCACATGTATCTGAAATTAACAGACGCAACTCAGTATCAAGAAATTGTAAACAAAATGGGAATTATGCCGATAATATAATAACTATTTAAAAGAAGAACATTATTTGGAGGGTGAGTAAGTGAGTTTATGGAATACTATTAAGAATATGATTTTTAAACAAGAAGCAAAAAGTACTGTGAACACTTTAGAAGAAATAGCTGATCCGCCCCTGAAAATTGATGAATATCCAAAGTATGTGAGTGAAACTTCATACTCAGTAAAGTATGAAGAGGAAGATGCATTTTTTGAATATATCACATTCAATGTTGCTGGAGTAAGCTATTATCAAAAAGAAATAAAAAAGGCCATTGCCCAAGAAAAAGACAATTATAATTTTGAAGAAAAATATAATGGAATGACCAATACTGAAATATTAGAATACACTTATGACGAGCCTATTTTCCTTCATCAGGATGAATTTTTTTCTGATTGTTATTTGCAACTTGAGGAGGACAACGAACATGATCCTCAAGCTATTGCAGTCTATGTTAATGATTTGAAAGTAGGGCATGTTCCACTTAAAGATTATAAAAAAGGCAAGGAATTTATATTCAGATATCTTAAAGATGGTATTTCCCATCCTGTTTCATCGAGATTGTATGGTGGGAAATATAAAATTAACCGTGATGATATAAAAGTTGATACTGGTGAATCCACTTACAAAATCGAGTGTCAAATAGTTATTAAGACGAATAAGCAGTAAGACAGATGGTTTTCAAATAAGATGATGTTTTTATGGATTATCAATAATATGTATATTGAACCATTAAAGGTATGCAACCAAAACCCTATTTACTTCATTTATTTACAAATGATAGCATAAAACCGAGGAGGGTTATTCTTAACAGCTGAAACAAAATATTGAATTACAAAAATATGCTTAATATTTGTTAGAAGTATAGCCACTAAATATTTAAAATTAGGAGTTATTATGAAAAATTTAAGCACTTCAAAAGGATTATTACTCTCAATGGTTGCTGGAGTTTCTTTTTTAACAGTCACACCTTTTGCAGAAGCAAATGCTGCTAAAGCTCTCGAAAAAGAACAGTCCTATTCTTATTCATCTGTAAAATCTTCTTTTGATCAATCAAAAGAGCCTACAATAGATGAGATTGCACAGTATTGGAATCTAAATGAAGAAGAAACAGTAAAATTCAAAAAAACTATACAAGAATTTCAAGAAAAGGAAAATGGGGAAGCCTCTGTACATGGTAAATTCACATCGGCTATAAAAGCAATAAAAGGTGCTTATGACCAATTACCGAAAAAACTTAAGGTAATGATAGGCGGTGTTACTGGGTTAGAAACGATTCTAATGACTCTAGAACATTATACAGGCGCTCTAGAACATGGTATCTATTTAGGCGCTCTTAAAGTTACTGGAAATGAAAATGCTGCGTGGTGGGTCGCTAAAACCATAATGCTGTTTGTTTTTTAAACTTAGCTAAAACATCCTAATGGTAAAATTCAAGGAGGTGCTTAATTAGATGACACAGGAAAATAAGGCATCTAAAAGTGTGTTAATTACTTTACCTATCGCTATTATAGCTGTTGTGTTGGTTTTAAGTAAAATTGATACACCTGTCACTAATGTTTTATTTTATATTGTAGCTTTTGGTGTTATGGGTTTAACTGTTTCAAGTTTAATAAAAGATCACAAAAAAAAGAAAAATTAATCACTTATGAGGGGGCTACGTTTATAGCTCCCTGTTTTTGATTTTTAATCTATTTCGGATATCTGTTTCTTGTAATAAACAGAAAGGGTAGATATGTTGATAACAAAAACACTTTCCTCGCCGACATTTAAATTTCAGGTATTGATGGGTATCGTATTAGTTACACTAATAGAATTATTAAACAATATCATTCTTTTATATTATCCGAAGGGGATTAAATAACGAGCACTCACAATAAAATTTTTGAGAAGGTTAAATTAGACTTAACTGCAAAACATATTGACGTAACAAAACCTGGATTTTATGATGATCCAAATTTTATAGAGAATGAGAAAGTAGACTCGAAATTTTTAGAGAATTATGCAAAGTTTGTTCTGTACAAAGAATACAAGGATGATTATAAAAATCATGCACAAAAGTTCTTTCATTTGTTGCAGAACTATTGTATGAAGAACTAAAAACTGACGGAAGGCAAAACGCTTGTGTAGATATGGCAGGAGTGCTATCGAAGCAGAAGGAGTATGGAACTATATAGTATTTGGAGCCTTGACAATAGATTTCCCTAAAAATAGCGGTTTATCTCAACTCCATTATTGGCCTGTTAGTTCTGGCTCCTTGCAAAAAACTGCAGCACATGCTTGGTGCGTAGTGCTTCCTTTTGGTGTAGTTGATTTAACCATAAAAAACAAGGTTTATCTAATAAACACAAAACATTAATCCCAGACTATGATCTATATTTAAAAAGAGAATGAGTGTTTCGGAAGAAAATGTTTTAAAGTTGTTTCTACGCCACCAACTTCAATACCACTTCTAAGCAATTCTTCATGTTTTAAGCATCAACTTGCTCTTCTTTTTTGTACTAAATCCACCTTTAGAAAGCTCTGTTACTTCCTGTGTTACAGGATCCATATTTATAATTCTGTACTGCCAGGCTGTTCCTCTTTTTATGCACTCTACATAAAACATAGCTTTTATAGAAACGTATTTTTGCATTTTGCGGGATACCGAAAACTTTTAAAATGACCACCTCGACTTTACATATGTTGTAAATATCGTGTTAAAATTATACAAAGGAAATGAGAGCAAGGGGGTAATGGGATGTCGGGTTTGATTTCCTCTGTAGATGTAGCAAACACTCTCAACAAATGGTATTTACATATTAAAAAGAGGGAAGTTTCACAAGCAGTAGAGTTGAGGGATGAGATTCAAGAGATGTTAGGCGAAATGGAAGAAAATCAAGATGTTTTACTCTATTTCAATATTCTTGATTATAGATTTAAGGTACTTATGGAAGATTTAGTGGGGCAGCCAACAATAACAGAAAGCGAAAGAGTCAAAACAGATGACATGCTAAGGTTTTACTTTTATCTTTTCAAAGGTATGTACGAGAGTGCAAGGAATAATTATTCAGAAGCTCTAGTCCTATTTAGAGTAGCTGAGAGACAATTGGACAAGGTACATGATGAAATTGAAAAGGCTGAGTTCCATTATAAAATTGGCACACTCTACTATTTCAATAAGGTCACGCTCCTTTCTCACCATCATCTACAAACAGCAAAAGATATCTATAAAGGTCATGAAGGTTACAGCATACAGACCATAAACTGTAATATGTTGTTGGCACTGAATTTGATTGATGATGGTAGACTAGAAAAAGCTGAAAAAATGCTTTTGGAGTGTGTTGATAGACTAATTGAGAAGGATGATAAGAGATTGTTAGCGTTGGCTTATTATGATTTAGGATTTCTCAAAATTCAGGATGACCACCATATAGAAGCCATTGAATATTTTAACAAAGCAATTTTCGCAGATGATCTAAAACAGTCAGCCCCTGTTTCATACTTACAATGTGCGTATGAATTTGCAAGATCAAGCTATAAATCAAATCAATTGGATCAGGCAATAAGTTGGGTTGCTGAGGGGAAATCCTTTTCTAAAGAACAGCAAAACACAAACTTTATTTTGAAATTCAATATCCTTGAGAAATGTTATACAACACCACGGGAAAGCTATGAGGATATCAAGAAAGGGCTATGTTTTTTGGAAGAAAGAAAAGCATATGTTGATATAGAGGCTCTAGCTCCTGATGTTGCATCCATTTATAAGAAGTTAAATCTTTATGAAGAAAGTAACTACTTCTTGGAATTGGCTTTAAAATCTTGTACGCTTATAGGAAAGGAGGTCATATGATCATGAAAAAAATAATGATGATGATTACTACTGCTTTGCTATTAGGTACAATTCTTGGAATGCCTGTTGGACAACAAACTCAAGCTGATGCTAAAAATGAGGTAGTGTTACTTTTCTCTAGAGGTGCAGGTTCATAAAAGCGATAGGGTTTTAATCCACCACTACGGAGGATAATTGGTTAAAAAACGATAAAGTGGATTAAAGTGTCAGACTCCTTATGGTATTCTAGTAAAAGAATATTCCATAAAAGGAGTCTTTTTTATATGAAAATATTAGATGCTCCATCTTTACTATCAGCTGTCGAACAGAGGTCAAAGGCCTATCATGAGCTTCAAGAAGAGATGAAACTTGTGAAAAAAGCATTAAAAGGTGTATCGGGATTAGGTGATGAGTTTACTGGAAAAGGTGCAGATAATATCAAAGCTTTTTATAATGATCTTGCACTATACGCAGACACTTATCTTGATTTTATCGATATGCAAAAGGCTTTTTTAGATGGAGTGAAAGGAAAGCTGGATGATGAATCATTAGGCGGGAGTACATTTATTGATGAGCACTTCCTTGATGCTCAATTGAAGCAAGGCATTCAGAACAATAAAGATATGGTCAAGGAACAAAAAGAAGCTCTTTCCACTATTTTTGACGATATCAGTGATTTAATTGAATTACACACATTTTCAAGTAAAGAGGTCAATGAACATTTAGACGATGCGAACAAAAAAAGAAAAGAGACAATTGATGCTTTACATAAAATAGATCATGAGCTAAAAACAGAATACGCAAAATCAGAAGCGATTGAGAATCACCTCAAAACTTTTTATGCAAAGATGATGGCTGCTACAGGAAAAGGAAAGAACGCTCAGCCCATGTATTATGATGCAAAAGCATTTCATGAGACAGATGTGTACAAGAATCATGATAAAATCGATGCACAGGTGAAAGCATATTTAAAAGTGAAAAAAGAAGAAAAAGAGAAACGAAGAATTAAAGAATTGAAAGAAAAGCTCAATGATCCTTCGTGTATATCAGAAGCGAAATACTTTGAGATTGTAGACGAAATTGGATATGAAAATCTTTCTTACGATCAAAAAATGTATTATAGCCAGCTTCTCCAAATCAAAGCGCAGGAAGAAGCATCAGAGGTATTCGTTGATAGTGTAAAAGGTGCTGCAGTTGGTCTATATGATGTGGCCAAAGATACAGTGACCGGAATATATGATCTTGTGACAGACCCTGGTGGTGCCGTAGAATCAGTCATTACGGCTGTTTCTCATCCAATTGAAACATCGAAAGCGATTGGAAAATCAATTTCAGACTCATTCCAAAAAGAAGTCATCGATGGTGATGCGTATTCTCGATCACACTGGTTCGCCTATGCGACTGGTTCACTAGCAGAAATCGTCTTTGGTTCTAAAGGGGCAGGAGCCATTACAAAAACGGGGACAACCGCGGCGAAAACAACAGTGAAGAAAGGGCTTGAACAAGGAGCAAAATCATTAGACAGAGTCTCTATTCCGAATCTATTGCCGTACTCACCAAAGTTTCAAATGGCTGGTGGACCGAAGCTTCCGTACAATGTATTTGACGGCGAAAATCTCAAAAATAAACTCCTCTCCATGGCAAAGCGTCTCGACAACAATTCAGGCTACGGAATCTCTAAGACAGGCAGACGATTACCAGCACCTAAATCACCACCGGCTGTTGTCAGTTACGGAGATCACTATGTGAGATGGAAACGTAAAAAAGTATTAAAACCAAATGTCGTTTATTCAACAAAGCAAGGCTACACCTACACAACCGATCACTACGGACGTATTGTCAAAGTTGAAGCAAGTGATTTAAAATACGGAGAGGTCAAAAGAAACCAATACGCCCAATCTAATTCAGGTAAGCCAGATCGATTACTGGATGATGATGGTGGTCATTTAATTGCCTCTATTTTTAAAGGGTCTGGGGATATTGATAATCTTGTGCCGATGAATTCACAGATTAATCGAAGCGGTGGGAAATGGTATCAATTGGAACAAGAGTGGTTGGCAGCTTTGAGGAAAGACCCACCTGAGACTGTGTCAGTTTCCTTAGAAAGTATAAGATATGAAGGAGATTCTATGCGGCCCTCTTTATTTAAAATTAAATATAAAATTGGTGATCGGAGAGTTAAAAAGGTAACGATTGAAAATAAGTCAGGAGGTTAATTAAAATGGAGATGGAACCATCGAATGAAGTTTATCAAGAAATTTTGAATACAATAAATGATATAATACCTGTTGATTGGGAGAATGTTTTGCTATATGCAGAAATTCTGAATGACTCTCGAGAAGTTTATTTTTTCTTTAATACAAACAAACAACAAAAATATATGTATTCTCATGATATTCCTGATATATTTGACGTCAGTGAAAATATATATGATGACTTATTAATTAATTTACAGGATTCTTTCAAAAAACTGAGAGATGAATTTAAAATCAACAATCAAGAAATTTGGACAAATTTAACACTAAAGATTAAGAATAGGAATCAATTTGTCATAGATTTTAATTATGATGATGTATTGAACTCCCATTACAATACCTATCAACGAATGGCTATTTGGGAATATGAAAATTTGGGAATTCTCCCTGAAAATGAGGAAGATAGAGAAGTTGTGTTGGAGTTTATTAATAACAAAGAAGAAAACAACTAACACATTGCCCTCCTATAATTTGGAGGGTTTTTTTAATACCAATATTTACATCGAACAAAAGTTCTTAAAGCTCATTGATAAAGAACATTCTGTTGCTGTTTAATCCTTCAAGAAGAATGATTAAATGCTTAGAAAAAAATGGACTGCGATGATGTTACCTGAGCATGTTGCACAACTTAACCATGATTTAGCAGAAACGAAAAAAATAGATAAACCAATTATAGATGAACGACAAACAGAAGAATTCGAATTAACAATTGCTTATGCAATAAATGTTAACAAGCCTTTGACTTTTCAATTTTTGATTAATGTATACAGCCAGCTGCTTCAAATCAAAGCGAGGAAGAAGCATCAGAGGTATTCGTTGACAGTGTAAAAGGTGCTGCAGTTGGTCTATATGATGTGGCCAAAGATACAGTAGTTGGCATTTACGATCTCGTAACAGATCCTGGTGGTGCCGTAGAATCAGTCATTACGGCTGTTTCTCATCCAATTGAAACATCGAAAGCGATTGGAAAATCGATTTCAGACTCATTCCAAAAAGAAGTCATAGATGGTGATGCGTATTCTCGTTCAGACTGGTTCGCCTATGCAACTGGTTCACTAGCAGAAATTGTCTTTGGTTCTAAAGGGACAGGAGCCATCACAAAAACGGGGCCAACGGCGGCCAAAACAACGGTGAAGAAAGGGCTTGAACAAGGAGCAAAATCAATAGACAGAGTCTCTATTCCGAATCTATTGCCGTACTCACCAAAGTTTCAAATGGCTGGTGGACCGAAGCTACCGTATAACGTTTTTGACGGGGAAAATCTTAAAAATAAACTCCTCTCCATGGCAAAGCGTCTCGACAACAATTCAGGCTACGGAATCTCTAAGACAGGTAGACGATTACCAGCACCCAAATCACCGCCAACCGTTGTCAGTTACGGAGATCACTATGTAAGGTGGAAACGTAAAAAAGTATTAAAACCAAATGTTGTTTATTCAACAAAGCAAGGGTACACCTACACAACCGATCACTACGGACGTATTGTCAAAGTTGAAGCAAGTGATTTAAAATACGGAGAGGTCAAAAGAAACCAATACGCCCAATCTAATTCAGGTAAGCCAGATCGATTACTGGATGATGATGGTGGGCATTTAATTGCGTCTATTTTTAAAGGTTCAGGTGATATTGATAACCTGCTTCCGATGAATTCACAGATTAATCGTAGTGGTGGGAAATGGTACACTATGGAGCAACGGTGGTTGAAAGCTTTAAATTCAAACCCACCTAAACAAGTAGCAGTGAGCATTGAACCTATCTATAAAGGAGATTCATTACGACGGTTAGTTTCTCTGTGGAGTATAAAATTGGAGAACGTTATTCTCAAGCATTTATTAAGAATCAACCTGGAGGTTAAAACTCAATGGAAGAATTAGAAATAAACTATAAAAAAATAGCAGAATCAATTAATGAATTAATACCATGTGATTGGGATAAAGTTTGGATGTATGCAGAAATACTTGATGATTCGGCTGAGATAGTGTTTTATTTTAATGAGCAAAATGAAAAAGAATATGTAAATGGACATCAAATTCCTCATAAATATAATGTAAGTAAGTCAACATACATCCACTTATTATACGAACTTAGTGAAATTTTTGAAGAGTTGAAAAAGACATATATACAAAATGATTTAGGTGCTTGGACAACAGCTACTCTCCAATTAGATGTTTCAGGGAAATTCACTATTGATTTTGGATACGAAGATGTTTATTCTTTAGGAATTGACAATGTACAAAGAATAGCAGTTTGGGAATATGAAAATTTCGGATTTTTACCCGACGATGAGGAAGATAAAGAAGCTGTATTAAATTATTTAAAAAATAAAGACAACAACTAACACGCATTACCCTCCTAATCAAGGAGGGTTTTTGTATGCCTGAATTTTATATATTTCATAATATAAATACCTCAATTCACTTATCTAAACCGATAAACCGTCACTTCACAATCACCCAGTACTTCTTCCATCATCTCTTCAACAATCGTCCAATCGCCGCCAGCCAATCCGCAGCCAATCCCGTATGGAATGGCGATGGACGTTTGGTTTTTCTCTTCAGGTGATTGTGTCACTGTATCCTTTAGGTGTTGAAAGCAGCTGCGTAAAGCATCGTAGTCGGTTTGCTTTCTTGTTCTTCCATACCCAGCTTGGGCAAATAAGTTGGCAATAGTTTTTCCGTCA
The DNA here is from genome assembly GCF_900186955.1 of Bacillus pumilus. Classification (NCBI taxonomy): domain Bacteria; kingdom Bacillati; phylum Bacillota; class Bacilli; order Caryophanales; family Bacillaceae; genus Bacillus; species Bacillus pumilus. The sequence continues at coordinate 1,727,107 of NZ_LT906438.1, forward strand.
GTTGTTTTGATGAGTTGAACGGAGCTTAACAAGTCATCTCCATGTTCTGTACATAATTGTTTATACTCTTTGTGCACATTGGGATATTTGCTTTTGATTTGTTTGGCTAATCCAGCACCCATGACCCCTTTACAGTTCACCTGGTGACAGATGATGTCTTCACTTGCCTCTAAAATGTTGCCATCCACTGTTTTGATCATATCGTGTAACCCCTTTTTAATAAAATAGAAACTTATGTTCTATTTTATCAGTTTTAATCAAATGATTTAATAGCAAAATGCTTTTTATGAGTTTCATTTATTGAAGACAGTTTACAACAACTTGATTGTCAAAGCTTGCTCATGTCATCTAAAATATGGAGAGACTAGAAAATACGAAATGATGCAAAGAGGAGTTATTTATGAATCCATTAGAAACGAATCGTTTAATTCTTAGACCGTTTTGCAATGAAGATGCGGCAGGGATGCTTGAGTATTTGTCTAATCCAAGAGTAAATTGTTTTCTCGCTGATCGAATTTCTTCATTAGAAGAAGCTTTGGCTATAGTGCAAAAGAGAAAAAAAGACCATTCATATGTAGCGGTTTGTTTGAAAGAAAGTGGGCAGATTATTGGTGAGTTGTTTCATTTAAAAGAGGAGCCTGATACGTATTCAATCGGCTGGAATTTCAATGAAGCATATGAAGGGAAGGGGTATGCACGAGAGAGTGCTGAAGCATTTTTGTCCTATTTATTTGTAGAAAAGGGAGCAAGGCGGCTTTATGCCTATGTAGAAGATGATAATGTCCGTTCGCAGGCATTATGTGAGCGTTTAGGCATGCGGAGAGAAGGCCTTTTTCTTGAGTTTATTTCATTTACTACATATGAGGATGGCACCCCTAAATATGAAAACACGTACCAATATGCTTTACTAAAAAAGGAATGGGAGCAGCGTCACTCTCTATAGAGCAGTAAGTAAATGATGTCAGTGACAGCAAAGTGACAAACATGTCATATGGTTCCATGGTTTGTTCGTTCAATCGATGGAAGAGTCATCTTATTTCAATTATCCTTGTCATAAATCGAGGAAAAAGGAATGAAATGAGATGCAGGGATATAATGAAGATTTATTTAGGTGGGTGAATCAGCTCAGTATCGATCATGGTTATTTGAATCCGATATTCATTGGACTAGCTGAATATACTGTGCTGTTAGCAGCGCTCACGTGTCTGTTCATATGGTTTCAAAATCGAAGTAGAACCAATAGGGGGATGGTTGTATCTGCCGGACTTACTTTCATATTGGCAGAGTTAATGGGGAAAATTGCAGGAATTTTTTATTCCAACCAGCAGCCCTTTGCCGAAATGAGTCATGTCAATCTTTTGATTCAAAAGGAAGTGAATAACTCTTTTCCGAGTGATCATACCATCTTTATTTTTTCTATATGTCTGATCTTTTGGCTTTTTCACAAACGCCATGTTTATTGGCTGATCATAGCGTGCGCTGTTGGTTTTTCAAGGATTTGGGTAGGTGTCCATTATCCATTTGATGTCTTAGCAGGTGCTGTCATAGCGAGTTTAACAGCGGTCGCTGTTGTCTATTTGCCGATATGCCAAAGGAGCGTGAATGCCATTTTGTCATGTTATGAGTGGCTTGAGCAGAAAATTGTAAGGAAGAGAACAAAATAACATGTTGCACCAAAATCCCCCCGATCTGTTTATTGATCAGATCGGGGTACTTTTTATTTTCGCCAAAACGTTGAACAATCCGCTTTGTCTTCGATATTAAATTCGATGATTTTCTTTAGGAGAGGATAATCAACTGGCAAGCTTTCCTTCATGCGAAACATCTTTTTTCCATGGTCGTAACCCGCTTGTACAATGTCAGCTGAAAAGTGATCAATTCCTTTTCCTTCTGGTGCGACTGAAATGTGATGTTTTGCCACGCTAAACCCAATAATAAATGTGCCATGGTCTGTGAACATGGGCTGATTCCAAGCAATTTTTGGCTCTAATTGAGGGAATGTGTCTAATATCCATTGTAAAATGTCTTGCGTGCGCTGCTTCAGCTCTGGATTACCAATATTGCCTACATATTCTTCAAACACATGCATGATGTTTTATCCTCCAATTTCATCGACCTCATAAGCCTCAGACGGGATTCGAACCCGCACTCCTTTCGTAAGCATAGGCTAGGGGGCAACACGCTTCCCTACGGAATTTCACCGACAGGAGTTTCACCTGTCTCAGCTCATTTGCTTTTCGGTGCTTCTGAAACCCTTGCCTTGCGACCCGCTAGCTACAATTTGTTTTACGGCGCTCTTCCCTTCTAGAGCTACTGAGGCGCGGAAGTTATTGATCATATTATATAAAGAAACTGGATAAATGAAAAGCTGCGCTGATAATAAGTTTACTGATCTTTAGACGAATCGCACAAAATAGTCATAGGCACATATGATAAAAGACCATATGGTTTGTGTTTGTATACAGCATTGAATTGGGCTGATGGAAAGTGACAAACCTGTTGATGAGTAAACTGAAAGAGATCAATATTCAAACAAAAAATGAAAAGCTTTACTCACAAATGTCCAATAAGTTCTCCTTTATTGCTCATCAGGAAAGATGCGGAATCTTTCTACTCATGGGTGTTCTTTGATAGAAGTGTCCAACAGGAATAACCGATCCTGCACAATTGTAACCGCTAACTCAATGTACGCCTCCAGTGCTTGTTGTCCTAGGCGGGACAGCGGTTTCTTTGCCTAATAATCAGAGTTTAGATGGTTTTACGGCAAGTGGTGGAAATACGATTTTTACAGTGCCAGTCTCGGGTCGCTATTTCATCACTTATCAAGTGAACACAAATGCAGCGCTGCTTGCTGGAACAAGGCTGGTTAACAGCGGATCTGCCATTCCTGGTTCTATATTAACACCCGCTTTATCGGCATCTACCTACAACGTATCACTCATTACAACACTTGCAGCAGGTAACCAAATTTCTCTCCAAATTTTCGGTTTAGTCGCAACAGTGGTGTTACTTGGGGGAGGTTCTGTTGGAGCGGCACTTACCATCATACGATTGGAATAAGTACAAAAAGCAAAAAGGGCTTTTTTCATTTCATCCCGAGATGATTGTTTATTTTAAAACCGAAAAAAGGCGGAATTTTTACGCAAACATCATTGATTAGAAAAAAGAAAAGCTTTTTCAAAGGAAACGGTTATTGAAGATTTAAGTGATTCATATTAAAATGATCTCGAATGGACTAATTAGCAATTGCTAATAGAAGTTCCATATTTAGTGAAATCATGTGATGCAGCTGAAGGTGATTGGGGGTGTAGAATGAGCAAGATTCCTGTTGCGGAATTGGCATCATTATTAAATGACTGGAACATGGAAATTAAAAAAGATCATGCAGATGAGGCAGAACGGCTATTTGCTAAAGCGAAACAAGCAGTAGAGGAAATTGATGATGCGGACATCCTTATGTACTATTCTCTTCTTGAGAAGAGGCATCACATTCTCATGTACAATTTAAGAGGTCAAAAGGGCAGTGTTTCAACGAAAAGTATGGAAGGTCTTCACGGGAAAAAAGAGGATGACTTATCTAACCGCCTTGCCTACTATTTTGATTTTTATGAAGGTGTGTATGAACAGCATCAAGGGAATTACGAGGTTGCATTGCAAATGTATCAAAGTGCTGAAAAGCTCTTAGATAAAATTCCAAGTGAGATCGAACGTGCTGATTTTGATTTTAAGGTGGCCTGGCTTTACTACCGGCTTAGTCATATCATGCTCTCATTAAGCTATATCAGGAGAGCCCTTCACGTTTATAAACGGCACAAGCATTATGAAAGAAGAACGGCACTTTCATATTCCCTCATAGCGGCGAATCAAACAGAGATCGGCCGGTATGAAGAGGCGCTTGAAAATTATCGTCTGGCGGAAGACGTTTTGACAAGCGAGCAGGATGATTTTATGCTGGCTCAGCTTCATCACAATGTGGCCATTTTATATTCATTTTGGAATAAACCGAAAGAATCAATACGTCATCTTGAAAAAGCATTGTCCCATCAAGAATATTACGAGTCGGATTTCTTTTTCCATTCTACGTATCTGATGAGCCGGGAACTCTGTGTGATTGGTGAAAAGCAGCGTGCAAGCCACTATATAGAGGCTGCGTATGCGAGAATAAAAGATGCTTCTCATGAAGTGTTTCAGCTGAAAATAGGCATCGTCCATGACCTTTACTTAACGAATGCACCACAAAGATTTCAACAAATTGATGAGAAATTAAGAAAGTTAGAAGAGAAGAATGAATATCATGAAGTAAAAGAGCTTTCACATTTTGCGGCTAAGTATTGTGAAAAGCAAGCACTTTATGAGCAGTCTGTTTTTTATTTGAACAAAAGTTTAGAAGCGGATTTACATATGAAAAGAATGGGGTTGATTTAAGATGAAAACAGGTTTAAAAGTATTATTCGTTGTAGGTTTAGCGATCGCTGCGTCAGTTCTGACTCAAAACGTTGCGGGTTCTTTCGAAGTAGCAGAAAAAATCATTGGTGGTTAATCCACCATTTATCTCTTGCCCTTGTTGATCATCGTCAGCAAGGGTTTTTTGTTTTTTAATAGGCTCTTCTTATTAAACGCTACAAGAACGTTTAATAAGAAGAATTCGCAACAAAGGGGGTGTGCAAATTTGTTACCTGCCTCATTATTCTAAATAAACATAGGGCAGAGCAACAAGTTAAAAAGGTCACCTTTCTTTGCTTAATTTAATTTTTTGCAGGACTTTTCATTCAAATTTTATCAGATTGGTCTATTGTACATAGAATTGAAAGAAAAAGTGTGAACACCGCTCCGTTTGTCATGCATATGATGAGATCAAGTGTATCTAGAAGGTAGGTGATTGTATGGATCCACGGGTGTATGGAGGATTTCACGGAGGCGGTTTTAGCGGAGGAGCAGTGGGCCCTCATATCGGCTTTGGCGGGTATTATGTGAGCCCAGGTGTGTACTCTGGTCTAGGCGGTTTCCCTGGATACGGAGGATTTGGGACATTTTCTGGATACCCGTACGGCTCCACGTTCATTATGGGGCGTCCTCCTGGTTTTTATGTAAGAAGTTATTAGTGGTTTCATTACAGAGATTGAAATAGCCAATCGAAAGATGGCTATTTCAATTGATGAAAGTGCTTGAATGCAGCAGTGATCACAATGACCCCTAGGATAGAGATAGGCAGCCAAATGATGATAAACGGATCGAATGCATCTGTGTATGCCGCTAATGCAGCACCTAGGCAGTAAAAGACAATAGAGCCTATTCGCATGAAACTGACAGGCTGAATGGGAGCTGTTCTTTTTTCCCGATGTGAAATGCGCTGAGCCAAATCCTCAAATAGGTTGGCGAGTGTATTCGTTAGAACCGTTGTGGAAATGCCAGCCACATTTAATTTGCGGGCGGCCGCTGTCTGCAGGCCCATGGCCATGCTTAAAAGGATAATGAGCATAAAATAAGCACCTTGTGTATAAGGGAAAATGGTCATGAGAGCAAATAGAAGCAGTATCAGGACTTCTATGATAAAGATACGTGTAACGGCTTTTGGCCAAAACGTTTTCTCATGATTTCCGCCTATCACAACAGCAAGTAAAACCCCTAAAACAAATCCACTCAGTGCGGTGATGGAATGAAGGGCAGTAAGCTGCAAGGAGCTTCCTGCTGCAATGCCAAGTAGCACAATATTACCTGTCATATTGGCTGTAAATACATGCCCTAAGCTCAAATAGCCAATCACATCCACAATACCTGCTGCAAGGCACAAGAAAATAAGTGCTATATTTCGAAATGAATGTGCGGTCAAAATGGTCATCCCTTTCTTACTCTCTAATGGTAAGTGTAACGCTTAATGACCGCGTATGTCCATCTTATGTGCCGGGATAATGTCCTCAAGCCGGTGCAAAACTTGTCTGAAAGTGTCATCATTTGCAAGGTGCCTCATGCGTCGGAATGGATCGCCTTTTTCCTTTAGACGCTCTATCACAGCTGGCATGGTAAACAAAGAAGGATGAAGTCCATCTTGATGAAGTTCGTCCCATTCAAGCGGTGTCGCTACAAGTCCAAGCTCATTTCCTCTTGGTGAATAGGGCGCAATGATTGTTTTTCCAGCATCGTGCTGAATATAGTCTAAATACAAGCGATTGCCGCGTTTTTTCTTAAGACGTTCCAGAGTAAATAGCTCAGGGGCTTGTTCACATAAAAATTGGCATATAAACGCGGTAAATGTTCTCGTTTCTTCGTATGTGAAGGCATTTTTCTTTAATGGAATATACACTTGTAGTCCTTTACCACCGCTTGTTTTAATAAAGGCTGTGAGAAAGAGGCCGTCTAAAAGCGTTTTGATTCGCTTGGCAGCTTCTATGGCTAGATGAAACTCGTTAACAGACGGCGGGTCTAAATCAAAGACGATTTCGACCGGCCGGTTCGTATCCCTTGTTTCAAAAGGAATATGAAATTCCATTGCAAGCTGGTTGCCAAGCCAAAGAAGCGTCTGAGGGTCATTACAGACCGTGTAAGCAATATCATCAGCTTGATCGGTCAACACATAATCTGGCGCATAATCAGGTGTCGACTTTTGATAAAAGAATTCATCCCCGGCGCCATGAGGAAACCGAATTAAAGTCAGCCGTCTTTCACGTAAAAAGGGCAAGAGATAGGGAGCTGCTTGTCTCAAATAAAGTAAGTAATCTGCCTTGTTCAGATGAAGAGCTGGCACAATCGGTTTTTCGGGATGAGTGATGTCAATCACAGCAGGGAGCGGATACAGCTGTTTGAGCATTTGCTGAAACGTACACGTCGCTGGATCAGTATCTAGTAAAAAGGAAGAAAAACGCGGCTCTCTTAAGGCGGATCCATCAAAGGAGATACAAGCAATGCTCGCGACGATAGAAGGTGGGATTTCATATCCTGATGCCCCTGCCTGCTTGCCTTTTGTTTGAAAGAGCGTACGAAGCGTTTGTTCTTCTTCTTTAGAAAATCCATGCTTGAATTGGACAACCTCAGTGAGTTGATGATCTTGATAAATACAGCCTTGAAAGTAGCCATTTTCTTTATCAAAATGAGTCACTATGACAGAGACATATCGCCAGTTTTTGACTTTCAACCATTCTTTTGACCGGGTATTGTCGTGCCATTTACTCGTTCCTTTTTTCGCAACGAGTCCTTCTGCTAAATACGTCGTCATCAGCTTTTTCATATTTTCAGGATTTGTGTCTGTATGAATGAGTTGAAGAAGGGAAGGGTGTTCAAGCTGTACAGATGGCGGAAGTTTTGCTGCTTGGAAAACTTGCTGTAACTGTTTTTTCCTTTCTATCAACGGTAAATCAATTAGAGATTGCCCTTTGCATCTTAATAGATCAAATGCGATCAAATGACATGGAAACCGCTCAGCCTGTTGCTTAATCGCCTCTTTGTTTTTCAGCCTGCCTCTTTGCTGAACCCTCGCAAAATCGCTTTGCTGTTCATCCAGTAAAAAGACCAATTCCCCGTCAAACGTCAGAGGTAAAAAAAGAGCAAACTGATCCCTTAATTTTTCGCACTGTTCAATCACCTCAGGAAACTGTTCATTTAATCGTTTTCCGGCTCTGCTTTCTAAATGAATCTCGTTTTGATCCCACGTCAGAATGACTCGAAAGCCGTCATATTTTAATTCATACACCCAGTCTGCACCGGTAGGAACATCATGTGCAGCCGTTAATCGCATAGGTTTCATTTGTGCATGTCACTTCCTCATATGATGTGTTCTTAGAGTGGGATGAAATTTTCATTCACATACATAAGTCTAACGAAAACATTGCATAGTAAGGAGAAAAGAACGGAGGCGACGCGATGCATACAGTTTGGAAAGGCGGCATTAGCTTTGGACTAGTCAATATTCCAGTGAAGCTGTTTACCGCTACAGAGAACAAAGATATTAAATTAAGACAGCTGCATAAAGAGTGTCACACGCCCATTAACTATAAAAAGGTTTGTGCCAACTGCGGTGAAGAGGTGGCACCAGAACAAATCGTCAAAGCGTACGAGTATGCGAAAAATAAATTCATTGAATTAGACGAGGAAGAGCTTGAAAAGCTGCGAAAAGAAAATGAAGAAAAAGCCGTTGAAATCATTGATTTTGTGAAGATAGAAGAGATTGATCCAATCTATTATGAAAGAAGTTACTTTTTATCACCAGATACCGGCGGAGCGAAGGCTTATTCATTATTAAGAAAAGCTTTAGAGGAATCGGGGAAAATTGGTGTCGCAAAGATTATGATCCGCTCAAAGGAGCAATTAGCAATCGTTAGATGCTATGAACATATTTTACTGATGGAAACCATTCATTTCCCTGATGAAATTAGACAGGTATCAGATGTACCGAATATCCCCCAAGAAGAAAACATTGTAAAAAAGGAGTTAGATACAGCGCTTCTTTTAATCGAGCAATTAACCACAACTTTCGATCCAGCTGCCTATCAGGATGAATACAGAGAACAGCTGATGAATTTAATTGGAGATAAAATATCTGGAGAACATACAGTTCAGCCAGAAACGACAGGCAAAAAAGATCCTGCATCCAATGTGACCGATTTAATGGCAGCTCTACAGGCTTCAATCGACCGATCAAAACCAGCCAAAGCGAAAAAGGCAGCACCTAAAAAAAGAAAAGCACCAGCGAAAAAAGAAAAGAATGCATAAAATAAGACCGCTTTTGAGCGGTCTTACTGCGGTTTTAACACATCCTGAATGTTCCCATCTTTTCTATGGATAACAACAGAAGTCCCTTTATTAGATGCAATCTCACTTGCCCGGTCGATGGCTTCTTGTTTCGTTTCTTTGACCTCACTTGCTCGTTTTGCTTTCTCTGTTTGAACCGCCCAGCCTTCTTCGTGTTTGACGACATGCTGCGCATGATCCAAAAGCTCTGGTCTTGCGGAGCTGCTGTCTTTAGATGGCGTGACAGAACCATGAGCTGAGACATTCTCGATCTCTTTCTCCGTTGCGTTCTTTTTCCATTCTTTCGCTTGACTGATTGCAATTGGGATGGCTCTACTTTCGTCATAGCCTTCCTGCATCATTTTGTTCGCAATCTCAAGCGCTTTTTTTCGAATGACGTTGTCTAATGATTTAAATGAAGCAGGATAATCATTCATCGTCCAAGGCATATAAAGCGCTCCTTTCTTTTATTTGAACAACTTCCCCCATATGTAATCGATCAAACATATCATTCTTCTCAAACCAATGAAGGGGATAAAATACATCGTTTTGCTGAGGCAGAATCTCATCAATTCCCGCAGAATAGAAGGTAGAAAAGGAGTGATTTTGATGATGATAAAAGGTTTGTATGAAGCCCATTTACCTGTGAGTGACTTAAAGACATCTATTGCGTTTTATGAAAAGTTGGAATTGACACTTGCTCACGCAAATGAACGAGTTGCTTTTTTATGGATTGAGAAAGGGAAGAGCTGGCTTGGCTTGTGGAAAGTAGATATCAATGACTTCCCATATCATCCCTCGACACGGCACGTTGCTTTTCAAATTACAACGTCTAGTATCGAACAAATCAAGGCTTGGCTGGTTGAAAAAGGCATCAGCATTCACCCAATGTTTGGCTTTTCAGAAGAGAAGCAGCCTTTAGTTCTCGATAATCCGCCGCAATTTCATGCAGCGATCTATTTTCTTGACCCAGATGGAAATCTGCTTGAATGCATTGCCCCGCTTGAGCTTGATACAGAAGAAGACTACGGTATCATGACATATGAGGACTGGGATCGAAAGAAAAATCCGTTTATTGATTGACAAAACCACTCATTGTAACTATATTGATTACAACGGTGGTGAAAGATTGTGAAACAAATTAGCAACAGGTATCCGATTGCTGTTCATATTTTGTCATTTATTGCAGGTGTTCAAAAAGAGTGTACAGGGAATTTTATTGCAGAAAGTGTGAATTCAAATCCAGCCATTGTTCGAAAAATGATGGCAATGCTCAAACGGGCAGGTCTCATTGAGATACGCCGCGGAGTAGGTGGTGCTTACTTAAAAAGGCCGGCAGAGGAAATCACGCTGTTAGATGTGTACCGTGCTGTCGATGTAAGCGAGGATGAAGAATTGTTTAACTTCCATCAGCCAGTCATCGCATGTCCGATTGGTCAAGCGATGGATACAAGACTGAGAAGTGAACTAAAAGAAGCTCAATCAGCGCTTGAGAATCACCTAAAGCAAGTGACAATTCAGCAATTATTGACAGAGGCGGAATAAAAAAGCTCATACATTGGAGCTTTTTTTACACTTTTGTTGTAACCATTTTGATTATAACGTATGCACATCACCGTGAATCACAAAATGAGGAGGTCAAACATTATGAAGTTATTAGTAACAGGCGCAACAGGACAGCTTGGATCGCTCGTCGTCCAGCATTTACTTAAAAAGGTACCAGCTGAACAAATTGCGGTGAGTGTTCGAGATCCGCAAAAAGCAGCACATTTAAAGGAAGCCGGGGTGGATGTACGCCGCGGAGACTTTACTCAGCCAGACACCCTTAAGGCAGCCTTTCAAGGCATTGACCGCCTTTTGATCATTTCAACTGCGGATGGTGACCGCGTGCAGCAGCATACGGCTGCCATCCAAGCGGCGAAAGCAGCCAGTGTATCCTTTATTGCTTATACAAGCGTTGTGAATGCAAGAGAGAGTCAGCTTGTCCTTGCACACGACCACGCAAAAACTGAAGAAGCCATTGTGGCCTCTGGCATTCCTCATGTGTTTCTAAGAAACAACTGGTATGTAGAAAATGAAAAAGATACGATACTAGCAGCCGTTAGCGGCGCACCATTTTTAAGTCCAATTGGTGATGGCAAGGTTGGCTGGGCAACAAGAAATGACTACGCAGAAGCGGCCGCAAATGCGTTAACACTTTCTAAACATGACAAGGAGATATATGAACTGTCAGGCCCTCTTCGGACACACACTGAACTTGCTCACATTGTCAGTGAGGTGAGCGGAAAAGAGATTAAAGTGGAGCAAATTGATGTCGACACATTTGGGGAATTTTTAGCTTCTAATGGTGTACCAAAAGAAGCTGTGCCATTTGTCAAAGCCATTCAAAGCGGAATTCGCGATGGTGCCTTAGCCGTTGAAAGCCATGATTTCGAAACCTTATTAGGACGGCCGTTAACACCTATCGACGAAAAAATTCGTGAAATGATTTCAAAATAAATTTTCTCAAACGTCCTATCAAAAGGGCGTTTTTTTCATTCAAGCTACACGAGCACTTCATTGAAATTGCAGGAAGTTGGGACTAAAATGGAATTTAGGCTTATTATTTGTTTATTCTTCCTGCTTAATCTAGCATAGGGAAGCTAATAATAAAGGTTAGATTTTCAATTAGTTCTTCTGAATAATGGACGTATATAATGGTTATTACTCTTTCTTAACATATGCAACCTTTTAAAATCTACATAAGCAGGATGTGACGAAATGTTACGAAAAGCCTCACTTTCTTATCTTATTGCAAGCATTATAACAATAATAGTCATTTTGATTGAAGTTGGTATCCGTTCAGCAGTTGTTTCTCCTTTTGTTCTACTTGATTCGAACAAAGATAACAATCCAAAAGTATTAATCTCCCATTCTCTTTATCAGGGTGATTTTTTATTAACCTATCAAGATGATGACTCCAAAGATCGTTCAGAAGCAGCCTTTCAATTGGGGGGAAAGCAAGTAAATTTCACGGAGATTTCATCTAGGAATAGAGTTAGCACGATTGAAACTAACAAATTAATGAAAGAAAAAGCAATGGTTTTTCTAAGAAGAGGTTTTGTACTTATTCATGATGATAAAATTAAGATGGAACAGGTATCGCAAAATCCTTTTTTCTCTAAATACAATCTAACGAATCTAACAGAAACTACTAAGGTCAAAACAGGTTTTAAGCATAATACCACATATATTATATTAATTACCTTAATAGGAATTCTTTTTCCATCTATGTTATTTTTATTTTTTAATCTTCATGAATCTATGAAAAACCTATTCACATTATTTATTCCCTTTGTTCTAGCCATTTTTCTTCCCTTGGGATTAAATTATTTTTTCTTAATGGGATATGCGCTATCAATAACAGGCTCTTATGTATTAAGCATCATTCTCTCTATACTTGTACCTAGTTTCCTGTCAGTCTTATTGACAGCTTATTCATTTGAGTATACTACAAAAGATACGCCTGAAGGTTTAGAAGAGAATGAAGGTGCGTCAGGAAATTCGTTTTTAATGAATGTTAGGGAGCAAGTCGTTTTGTTTGGTGCTGCCACATTATCCTTGTTATATTTCGGATCTTATTTATTACTTCCTTTGTCATTTCAAGCGAAGATCATGGATAACCTTTTTCTATTCTGTGGTTGGTACTTCGCCCTAATCATATTATTTATTATTGGTTACTCAATCATTCAAAAAATAATAAACAAATATGAAGTTTTAAATACAGAAGCATTCATGTATATTCGCAAGGATATTGAGTATAAGACAAACCAAAAGGTGAATATTTGGGTGAAAAAAGACTCAAAACAGGATGTGAATGCCTGGATATATTCATTTAAACTTCCATTTACAAGAAGAGTTGATGTGTATGTGACAGAAGGGTTGTTAGAAAAGTTTGATAAAGAGGAAATTCGTGCTATCTTATATCATGAAATGGGACATGCGAAGTTAAAACACGCACATTATACCATGTACCTAACTTTGATCGTAACATTACTTATGGGTATCAGTATGTACTATGCCAGACAGGTTATGCTTGCTAACGGGTGGTGGCAATATGTTCTTATTTTCCCAGTAGGAATAATCCTCATGATTTTCATTACGGAATGGCTGCCAAAGAAAATCAGCCGGTTATTTGAGATTCAGGCTGATAACTTTGCTGTTTTCCACCTTGGGAATAAAACACTGTATCTCAATACTTTGATTAAATTAAGCAGCCTTATTGAAGAAGAAGATGGAGATTATGGAAAAAAGTCTGAATGGCGTGAAAGTCATCCCTCTTTCGAAAAAAGAATTGAGAACATAAAGAAAAATTAGGCCATCTCACTCCTATCGACGAAAAAATTCGTGAAATGATTTCAAAATAAATTTTCTCAAACGTCCTATCAAAAGGGCGTTTTTTTTCATTCAAGCTACACGAGCCATAAGTCCGAATTTAGACAAATCACTTCGTTGAAATTTCAGAAATTTGGGGTTAAAATGAAAATAAGGCCTGTTATTTCGTCATCAGATGACCAAATTGATGAATCAAATTGCAGCAAAGAAGGGAAGTTCGCCGATGAAAGTCCATTTATTCGTTACTTGTTTAATTGACACCATGCAGCCAAATGTAGGAAAGGCCACAGTGGAAGTATTAGAAAGGCTCGGTGTAGAAGTGGAATTTCCAGAGGCACAAGTGTGCTGCGGGCAGCCAGCCTTTAACAGCGGCTATACAAAAGAAACCATTAAAGCAGCAAAAAACATGATCAAAGCCTTTGAATCAGCTGAATATGTCGTGACGCCGTCAGGTTCTTGTAAGGCGATGTTTTTAGAGTATCCTCATCTTTTAAAAGAAGACCCAGTGTGGTCAGCAAAAGCTAAGGCACTTGCTGAGAAAACATATGAATTAACCGAGTTTATTGTTGATATATTACATGTCACAGATGTCGGAGCGAGCCTGAAAGGAAACGCAACCTATCACACATCCTGTCATATGACGAGACTGCTGCGAATTAAGGAAGCCCCTTTCACACTGTTGTCAAATGTCAAAGATTTGACGATGACACCATTGCCGCGCGCCGAAAATTGCTGCGGATTTGGAGGAACCTTTTCAGTAAAAATGACTCCTATTTCTGAGCAAATGGTCGATGAGAAAGTCCAAAGCATAGAGGAGACACACGCTGAATACATCATTGGTGCTGACTGCGGCTGCCTGCTGAATATTGGCGGGAGGCTGAATCGTCTTGATAAGCCCATTCAAGTGATGCATATCGCAGAGGTATTAAATAGCCGCTGACTTTAAGAGGGGGAACGGCACATGAGTATGAAAATTGGAGAGAAGGCCTTTAAAGAACGAATCGGGGAAGGGTTAGAAGATAAAGTCATGAGAGGGGCTGTTTCCTCAGCACAGGAACGCCTGTATGAAAGGCGGCTAGCTGCGAGCGAAGAGCTTGGCAACTGGGAAAAGTGGCGTGAGCTTGGCGAGGAAATCCGCCAGCATACGCTGACGCATCTTGATGACTACTTATACCAATTAAGTGAAAGTGTTAGTGCACGCGGGGGACATGTCTTTTTTGCAAAAACAAAGGAAGAGGCATCGGCGTATATTCAACATGTGGCACAGAAAAAGGCGGCCCAAAAGATCGTTAAATCAAAATCAATGGTCACAGAAGAAATTGAAATGAATCAAGCCCTTGAAGAGATCGGCTGTGAGGTGGTGGAAAGCGATCTTGGCGAGTATATTCTGCAAGTAGATGATCATGAACCTCCTTCACATATTGTGGCACCTGCTCTTCATATGACGAAAGAACAAATACGAGAAGTCTTTCACGAAAAGCTCGGATATGAGATGTCAGAGACACCTGAAGATATGACGAGTTTTGTGAGAGCCATCTTACGTGAAAAGTTCCTCGAAGCAGATATTGGTGTCACCGGCTGTAATTTTGCTGTCGCCAATACAGGTTCCATTTGCCTTGTGACAAATGAAGGGAATGCGGATCTTGTCACGGCTATCCCGAAGACACATATCGCCGTTATGGGCATGGAACGGATTGTTCCAACGATGGAGGAGCTGGATGTCCTCGTTGGTCTTTTGTGCAGAAGTGCAGTCGGTCAGAAATTAACGAGTTACATTTCTGTCGTTGGACCAAAAGGAGAAGAAGAAGTGGATGGACCAGAAGAATTTCACTTGGTCATTGTGGACAATGGGCGGTCCAATATATTAGGTACTGCCTTTCAGCCTGTTCTCCAATGTATCAGGTGCGCAGCCTGCATCAATGTGTGCCCAGTTTACCGGCATGTGGGCGGACATTCATACGGATCGATTTATCCGGGGCCAATTGGTGCTGTTTTATCGCCGCTTCTTGGCGGCTATGATGACTACCAAGAGCTCCCCTTTGCATCCAGCCTTTGCGCGGCCTGCACAGATGCTTGTCCAGTAAAGATCCCGCTTCACGAGTTATTAATAAAACATCGTCAAGTCATCGTGGAAAAAGAGGGGAGAGCGTCTAAAGCTGAAATGATGGCGATGAAAATGTTCGGAATGGGCGCTTCGACTCCCGGGATGTATCAATTCGGAACAAAAGCAGCTCCTGTATTGATGAATCGTATGGCTTCAAACGGACAGATTTCAAAAGGAATAGGTCCTTTAAAGAATTGGACAGATATTCGTGACCTGCCAGCTCCAAGTAAAGAAAGATTCAGGGATTGGTTTAAAAAGAGACAGAAGGAGGAACAGTGGTGAAGGGAACCATTTCTCACCGAGAATCGTTTTTAGCTCATATCCGTAAGCAATTAGGGAAGGATTCCTCCTCGTCTGCATCTATTCAGCGTCCAGCTTGGAAGCATCAAGTTCAGTGGGAAACAAACGGACTTTTGTCTAAAGAAGAGCTAGTCGAGCAATTGAAGGTGCAATGTCAACGAATTCATACAAGAGTGGTCGAAACAACACCAGAGGAAGCGCCCTCTGTATTACGATCATTGATGACAGAGTATGGAGAGGGTTCTGTGATGACATCGGGCGATCATCGTTTTGAACAATATGGATTTTATCCGATGTTTGACAGCTTGCAGCACGAAGGATTCGCAGTCACCAGCTGGAATGCTGAGGCTTCAAGGGAAGAAAATATCAGGCTGGCAGAACAAGCGGCGTATTCGGTTGTATTCAGTGATTACACCTTAGCAGAATCAGGGACAGTCGTCCTTTCATCCCATCAGGGCCAAGGAAGAGCGCTCCATTTTTTACCGATGATGTATATCGTGTGTATCGAAAAAAGCACGGTGGTTCCGCGGATGATTCAAGCTGTTTCGGCTCTTAATCGCTCGGTAGAAGAGGGAGAGCAGGCGAAAGGTGCGATTCATTTCATATCAGGTCCGAGTAACTCTGCGGATATTGAGATGAATTTAGTGGTAGGTGTTCATGGTCCAGTTCGGGCCGTTTATCTATTGATAGATGATGAGTAGGGCTTTCGAGATGAAAAACTTTTTTCATGCAAAAAAAGCGTACATAAGTTTTAAAATCATCTTGCCTCTAGCGGATTGGACATAGTAAGATGACGACATACAAGATGAACTTCTCATCTACTGCTGATGTAAAGGAAGCTGCTTATGGACATGAAGTCAACTGCTCAAAAGAAATCAATTGCACTACCGCTTGTGATTTCAATTATTGCCATTTCGTTTTCTGCTATCATTGTGAAATGGTCAAATGCACCTGCTGCTATTTTAAGCATGTATCGAATGATCTTTGCCGCGATTTTTATGCTGCCGTTTATCCTGCCACGAAAAAAAGAATTTCTCTCGATTCAGCGAAGAGATTGGTTTTTCTTATGTATGTCAGGCTTCTTTTTAGGACTCCATTTTGTGTTGTGGTTTGGCTCACTGAAGCTGACGACTGTGGCAAGCTCTACTATTATCATCGCCCTTCAGCCGATGGTCTCCTTATTAGGCGGCTTTCTCTTTTTCCGTGAACGAACCACGCTGCCTGCACTCTTGACGATGTGTGCCGCAATTGTTGGTGCACTTATGATTGGGTGGGGAGACATAGGTCATAGCCAGGAAGCCATCCTAGGAGACATTTTATCCTTTTTAAGTGTGATCGCGGTTGTTTGTTATTTATTAATAGGTCAACAGGCTGTCAGAAAGATATCTCATTGGATTTATAGTTTTTGTGTGTTTGGTTTTGCCGGTCTTTTTTTAATTTTATTCAATTTGATTCAGCAAACGCCTTTTACAGGCTATCCGGGTAAAGAGTGGGGAATCTTTTTATTGCTTGCGATCATTCCCACCATGTCTCATGTCATTAATAATTGGCTTTTAACCTATGTCAATGCCACAACCATTTCAATGAGTATCCTTGGCGAACCTGTTGGGGCCACGATTCTTGCTGTATGGCTGCTTGGAGAGAAAGTCACGCTGCTCCAAATGTGTGGCGGTTTTCTTGTCCTTTTAGGCGTCTTTTTCTTTTTGATGCAGCAGCGGCAAGGGATTTTGATGAAACAAAAAAAATCCGGTTAAATTCCGGATTTTTACTCTTTTAAATCGTTTTTTTCAATCACTTTGTTCAATCTTTCCTCAACCTTCTTCAATTCCATTCGTTTTCTTCTGATCATTCGAAAAGCGATGACAATGATCGTCACGATAGCAGCAATGAATAGAAGAGAGAACACTTGAAATAGAAGATCACCAATATTAAATGCGATATTCTCCCCATTAGACATACGTAAAACCTCCCTTTCTATCTATATATTACCATAATTGATAAAAGATTGAGATTTATCCATCATTTATCTATAATAGGTAAAATATCACTTATTAAAGGAGAACCAATATGAGAACTTTAGTCCTTTTACGAGGTCTCCCAGGCGTAGGGAAATCAACTTGGATCAAAGCCCAAGGCTTAGAGCCTTACACATTATCAGCGGATCAGATTCGTCTTTTGACCCAGCCTCCGCAGTTATCTGTCAATGGGAAACCAGAAATTTCAAGCAAGCATGACCACAAAGTCTGGTCTTTATTATTTGAATTGCTTACAGCACGTATGGAACGCGGAGACTTTACTGTGATTGATGCCACGCATATTTCAAGCAAATCGATATCTCAATATAAATCGCTGGCCACATCGTATCGTTACAGGGTGTATGTCGTCGATTTCACGCAGGTGCCGCTTGAAACAGCTCTATTGCAAAATCGCTCACGGGAAGCTCACAAAGTTGTGCGGGAGTCTGTTTTATATCAAATGAATGAGCGGTTAAAAACAGAAAAGGTCCCATCATGGGTGACTGTCTTGCAGCCTGAGAAATATCCGCAAGTGATGACCTATCAGCCTCGATCCTTCGATCAATATGAGGCCATTCATGTTTTTGGAGATATTCACGGCTGTCATACCGCTCTGACCACCTATTTGCAAGGAGATATTAAAGAAAATGAACTTTATATCTTTGCAGGTGATTTGCTTGATAGAGGCATAGAAAACAAGGAAGTATTAGAATGGATGCTCGCACATAGAGAATGCCGGAATGTCATCGTGATTGAGGGAAATCATGATCAGCATTTATACCGGTTTGCACATGGTGAAAAAGTAAGAAGTAATATGTTTAACCGGCATACTGCACCTGAGATTGAAGCAGCAGACTTTGATTTAAAAGAAGTACGAAAGTTTGTCAGGACATTTCATCAGCTTACTTATTTTACGTACCATGGCAAGACATTTCTTGTTACCCACGGGGGGCTTGCTCATTTGCCAGAAGAGCTATTGCATGTCTCAACACAGCAGCTCATCCACGGTGTAGGTGAATATTCAGATGACATTGATCACTTGTTTGTTCAAAATACTGCTGGATTAGATGTCATTCAAATTCACGGGCATCGCAATTTATACAGGCTGCCTACTCAAGCAGCGGAAAGGTCTTATAATCTAGAAGGCCAGGTTGAATTCGGGGGACAGCTGAGGGTGTTGAAAATCACAGCTGACGGGATTGAGACTCATGAAATTGACAACCCAATCTATAGAGCTTCTGAGAAAAAACCATCAGCCGCTATTCAACCAGATATCTCACTAGATGACTTTTTAGCTCACTTAGATCAGCATGAGTATGTACAGGAATTAAAGCTTCCGCACCATATTTCATCTTTTAATTTTACGAAAAAAGCGTTTAGTGAACGGCAGTGGGATGATGTGAATGTGAAGGCAAGAGGTTTGTTTGTCAATATGGTGTCAAAGCAGATTGTTTCAAGAAGCTACAACAAATTTTTTAACATTGATGAGCGTCCGGAGACAAAAATGCATCATCTAGTAAACCACCTTCAATTTCCTGTCACCGTCTATGATAAAGCAAATGGATATTTAGGGACGGTTGGGTATAACGAAATGGAAGATGAATTGGTGTTTACGTCCAAATCGTATACATCTCATGTGAAACAAAATCAGCATGCTTCCTGGGTCGAGGAGTTATTCTATCAGACCTTCGGAGACGTGCAGGTCGACTACATCAAATCATACGTACGTGACCACAATGCATCTCTTGTGTTTGAAGTCATTTTGCCAGAGAAAGACCCACATATTATCACATATGATCATGATCAACTCATTTTGCTTGATATAGTGAAGCGTCAGCTAAGCTATGAAAAGGCACCATTTACTGAAGTGAAAAGAGTAAGCGAACAGCTTGGAATATCCAGCAAGCAGGAAGTGGCTGTGTTCCATGATTGGACGTCTTTTTATAAATGGTATCAGGCCGTTTCTCATGACGACTCGATCAAAGAAGAGGGATATGTCATTGAGGATGATCGCGGCTTGATGACCAAGCTCAAACTTCCTTATTATCAATTCTGGAAACAGATGCGCGCGATCAAACAACGCGTTGCAGAGAAGCGTTCCACGCAAAAATATATGAAGGCATTGCAAACAGCAGAGCAAGCTAGATTTTATACGTGGCTTCTTGAGCAAGATGCCCATGTTGTGAGAAATAGCTCCATTATCGAGCTGCGCTCACAATTTGAGCAAAGCGATGCTGCCCAGTTGAATAAGGATGGAATAAATGCATAGTCTAAAATGGAGTCTTTTCTAAGGAAAAGGCTTTTTTTGATGCAATTGAAAGGTGGACCCTGACATGCCTGACCACATTGAAGTCATTTTACGGACGATGTTTGCTTTTGCGATTTTATTTGGCGGAGCACGTCTTCTTGGAAAGCAAACCATTGCTCAAATGAATATTTTTGATTTTATAGCAGCCATCAGCTTAGGTTCAATTGCGGCGAGTCTCGCGTTTAATACAACGCTTCCATTTCATCACACGACGATTTCCTTTGTCACGCTTGTCATGATCATTTATGTGATTTCACTGATTGCTTTAAGGAGCCGGAAATTGAGAGGTTTTATGGCTGGTAAACCAACCCTTGTCATACAAAATGGCAAAATTCTTGAAGAGAATATGAAGGGAATGAGGTATACCCTTGATTATTTAAATCAGCAGCTGAGAGAAAAAGACATTTTTGATATTAGCGAAGTTGAATTTGCTATGATTGAAACAGATGGGCATATGTCAGTGAAAAAATATCCTTCATTTGAAAATGTCACTCGAAAGGATCTTCAATTGTATATGAAGGCAGAGGGCTACATGCCGATCGAAGTGATCATGGACGGAAAGCTCATTTTGAAAAACATTCAAGAAAATCAATTAACAGTGGAGTGGATAGATGAAGAGCTTAAGAAAAGGCAGCTCTCCTTAAAGGACATTGTATACGCAGTCCGTTCAAGTAATGGCAGCTTATATATTGATACATATGACGACCACATTCACTCTCCGATTGATCAAGAATGAAGTATAGTGCTGAGGTCACCCACGTGACACATATCTGTCAATTTTTCTAAGTCCTTTGGATGCTGTCTGACTAGGCATCATTTCTTAATTATTATTATTTTCAGAAAATGTGATGACGGAAAAAAATAAATGTGTTTAAGTGTATATAGAATAAATTAAAATATTAATATAATATGCAACATGCGGAATGAACGTTCATTCCTAAAGAGGAGGAGGGGATGAAGTGCCAGCAGTGACTGATAAACAAGAACAGATCATGAAGGCTTCACTAGACTTATTTATTGAACGGGGCTTTGATGGCACCACGATGCCGATGATTTCTAAAAGAGCAAACGTCGGAGCAGGAACCATTTACCGATATTTCGACAGCAAAGAGGCACTCGTCAATATTTTGTATCAGCGTAGCCTTTCTGCTTTTATCGAAAAAATGAACACAAACAGTCCAGATCCAAAGGCGAGTATTCGGGCGTACTTTAAGCATGTATTTTATTGCTTGGTTTTATTTACAAAGGAGAATCCAAGCGGGCTATATTTCTTAGAAATTGATAAGCGATCTCATTACTTAGACGAGACGAGCAAAGAGAAAATGCAGCATTTGTTACATGAGCTATTCCTTATCTTTGAAGAAGGGAAAAAGGATGGGATTCATCCAAATCTTTCAGGTAGAACCATTCTATCGATTGTATTTGGTGCCTTTGTACAGCTGCATAAACAAATTCTTGCAGAAGAAATAGAGCCAACGATTGAATTTCTAGAGGACATTGAACAATGTTTATGGCGCGCCATTAGCGTTGCTTCTTAATGATATAAAGGGAGTGGGCACATGCAACAAACATCAATCATTCCAAAACCAAAAACATACGGACCTTTTAAAAATATTCCCCATATAAAAAAGGGGGAGCTTTCTCAAACCTTTTGGAGGCTAGCAGATGAATTAGGACCGATCTTTCAGTTTGAATTTTCAAAAGCAACAAGTATTTTTGTTTCTAATCATGAACTTTTCCAAGAAATATGTGATGAGAGCCGTTTTGATAAATACATTGGGACTAGTCTCAATAAAGTAAGAGCATTTGCAGGGGATGGGTTATTTACGAGCTGGACAGAAGAACCGAACTGGAGAAAGGCTCACCACATCTTGATGCCGGCGTTTAGTCAGCAGGCCATGAAGGGCTATCATGAAATGATGCTCGATATTGCCACACAGCTTGTACAAAAATGGCAAAGAACAGGCCGTGATGAAGAAATTGAAGTAGCAGAGGATATGACAAAGCTTACTTTAGATACGATCGGACTTTGTGGTTTTGATTTCAGGTTTAACAGTTTTTATAAAGAAAATCAGCATCCATTCATCGAAAGTATGGTGAATGGTTTAAGCGAAGCGATGGATCAGGCGAGCCGGTTGCCGGTTGCAGATAAGCTAATGATCAAAAGAAGAAAAAAATTTGAAGAAAATGTCGATTTTATGAAGCAATTAGTAGATGACATTATTCAAGAACGGAAAAAACAAGATAAAACGGGCGATGATTTACTGTCCCTCATGCTGCATGCAAAGGACCCTGAAACAGGAGAGCGCCTGTCAGATGAAAATATTCGCTATCAAATTATTACCTTCTTAATAGCTGGGCACGAAACAACAAGCGGGCTACTATCCTTTGCGATTTATTTCTTATTAAAGAATCCTGAAAAATTAAAGAAAGCCGTCCAAGAAGCAGATGATGTACTGCAAGGCGGACTGCCAACATTTAAGCAGGTACAAAAACTAAATTACACTCGTATGGTTTTAAATGAATCTCTTCGCCTCTGGCCAACAGCGCCTACGTTCTCTCTTTATGCGAAAGAGGACACCGTCATCGGAGGGAAATATTCGATTGAAAAGAACCAAAGTGTCTCCGTGCTGCTACCTAAGTTACATCGCGATCAAGCGGTATGGGGAGAGGATGCGGAAGAATTTAAACCAGAGCGGTTTCTACACCCTGAAAAGATCCCGCAGCATGCCTACAAGCCTTTTGGGAATGGACAGCGTGCATGTATTGGCATGCAATTCGCTCTTCATGAAGCCACAATGGTACTGGCAATGGTCCTGCACAACCTGGAATTGATTGATCACACATCATATGAACTTGATTTAAAAGAATCTCTGACGATTAAGCCAAACGATTTTAAAATCAAAGTGCGGCCAAGGAAGCAGCAACTCTTTATGGTACCACCGAAAGAAGAGACGAAAAAAAGCACCACAACTGATGAGTCTAAAGTGAAGAGTCATGGTACACCACTGCTTGTTTTATATGGATCAAATCTTGGCACGGCGCAGCAAATCGCAAACGAATTGGCTGAAGAAGGAAAAGCAAAAGGGTTTGATGTGACCACTGCTCCGCTTGATGACTATACACGCCAATTACCAGATAAGGGTGCAGTCTTTATCGTGACCGCTTCATATAATGGACATCCGCCTGACCATGCGAAAAAATTTGTGGATTGGGTCACGCAGGAGAAAGAGCAGGATTTAACAAACGTGACGTTTGCTGTGTTTGGATGCGGAGATCGAAATTGGGCGAGTACGTACCAGCGTATTCCTCGTCTCATTGATGAAGCACTTGAAAGAAAAGGTGCGAAGCGTGCAGCTGATTTAGGAGAAGGTGATGCAGGCGGAGATATGGATGAGGATAAAGAAGCATTTCAGAAAACGGTCTTCAAGCAGCTCGCAAAAGAATTTCAGCTCACCTTCCAAGAGAAAGGGAAGGAAAACCCAAAACTATCAGTTGCTTATACAAATGAGCTAGTAGAACGTCCTGTGGCGAAAACATATGGTGCCTTTTCAGCTGTTGTACTGAAAAATGAAGAATTACAATCTGAAAAAAGTGAGCGGCAAACAAGACATATAGAGCTGCAATTGCCTGAAGGGAAAAAGTACAAAGAAGGGGATCATATCGGAATTGTTCCGAAAAATAGTGATGCACTCGTTCAGCGGGTGATCAATCGCTTCAATCTAGATCCTAAGCAGCACATCAAGCTTTATTCTGAGAAAAAAGCAAATCATTTACCTTTAGATCAGCCGATTCAAATGAGAGAATTACTTGCGTCGCATGTTGAGCTTCAAGAGCCTGCAACACGTACGCAGCTAAGAGAGCTCGCCGCATATACAGTTTGTCCGCCTCACCGCGTGGAGCTTGAGCAAATGGCTGGTGAAGCGTATCAAGAAGCTATTTTAAAGAAACGAGTAACCATGCTTGACTTACTAGATCAATATGAAGCATGTGAGCTGTCATTTGTGCACTTTTTAGCACTTTTACCAGGTTTGAAGCCGCGCTATTATTCTATTTCTAGCTCACCAAAGGTCGATGAAAAAAGAGTCAGTATCACAGTGGCGGTTGTGAAAGGGAAAGCGTGGAGCGGCCGCGGAGAATATGCCGGAGTCGCATCAAACTATTTATGTGGTCTGAAGGAAGGTGAAGAAGTCGCCTGCTTCCTCCACGAAGCGCAGGCAGGATTCCAGCTGCCGCCTTCATCTGAAGTACCGATGATCATGATCGGACCGGGTACAGGAATCGCTCCATTTAGAGGGTTTGTTCAGGCAAGAGAAGTATGGCAGAAGGAAGGCAAACCACTAGGCGAAGCTCACCTATATTTTGGCTGCCGTCACCCTCATGAAGATGATCTGTATTTTGAAGAAATGCAGCTTGCAGCGCAAAAAGGAGTTGTCCACATCCACCGGGCTTATTCTCGTCACAAAGAGCAAAAAGTATATGTTCAGCATTTGTTGAAAGAAGACGGCGGCATGTTAATCAAGTTACTTGACCAAGGTGCGTATCTTTACGTGTGCGGGGACGGAAAAGTCATGGCACCAGATGTAGAGGCTACACTGATCGACCTCTATCAACACGAGAAACAATGCTCGAAGGAAGCAGCTGAAAATTGGCTGACAACCCTTGCGAATAATAATAGATATGTAAAAGATGTATGGAGCTGACAAGAGGGAAGACCGCCAATTAGGCGGTTTTTTCTGTTTCATCAAGAGAGGTGAGATCGATAGAATGAAAGTTTGAAAGATACAAAACACCTAATTTGAAAATGAAATATTTTGTAAAAAATAAGAATATTCTCTCATTTACTCCAATATGGAACAATCGTATCATTTTTGATAAAGGACATAAAGGAGGAATATGATGAAAAAGGTGAAAATGTTACTCCCTTCTCTACTCGTTTTTGGTGCTTTAAGTGTGCCTAGTTTTGCCCATGCCGCATCGGATTCAGTATTAACATCTGATTATGACATGGTGACTTCTGATGGAAAGGTGATCTCTTCAAGTGATTTCCACAATGATACGAAATCCCCCTCATCCTTTGATAAAGTGGATGATCTATCTTCAACTGTTGGTGAAAAAGTAAAACCACTATCAAAATATGTAAAGGACTTTCAAACTAAAGTCGTCATTGGAGACGACGGTAGAACAAAAGTAGCAAACACAAGAGTAGCACCATATAATTCAATTGCTTATATTACATTTGGCGGCTCAAGCTGTACGGGGACACTCATTGCCCCTAACAAAATTTTGACAAACGGACACTGCGTGTACAATACAGCATCAAGAAGTTATAGTGCAAAAGGATCGGTGTATCCAGGGATGAATGATAGCACTGCGGTAAATGGGTCAGCGAATATGACAGAGTTCTATGTACCAAGCGGATATATCAATACAGGTGCGAGCCAATATGATTTTGCCGTGATCAAAACAGATACGAACATTGGCAATACAGTCGGTTACCGTTCCATCCGTCAGGTGACAAACTTAACTGGAACAACGATTAAAATTTCTGGATATCCAGGTGATAAAATGAGATCGACTGGCAAGGTGTCGCAGTGGGAGATGTCAGGTCCTGTGACAAGAGAAGATACGAATCTCGCATACTATACGATTGATACATTTAGCGGAAATTCAGGCTCAGCGATGCTAGATCAAAATCAGCAAATCGTTGGGGTTCATAACGCAGGGTATTCAAACGGAACGATTAATGGCGGTCCAAAAGCGACAGCTGCCTTTGTTGAATTTATCAACTATGCAAAAGCGCAATAAAAGCTAGAACATAAAGCTTGTTTCCTTCATAGGGGACAAGCTTTTTTATGTGGATACAAGTGTCTATCTGTCTATGCTTGAAAGATTCATTGAGTTCTAGCCTCTTCATTTTTTTCACATGTCATTCGTGAACAACTCATACATTAAAATGACACATTTCCTTTATGTCAAGATTCTACTTGAGAAAAATGAGGAGGTCACGCATTTTTGAAGATGAGAAGAGGCTGGATTACTGCTGTCGCCTTATGCTTTGTGATATGGATGGGCACGCTATTAGGTGGATTTGGGGAGGAACATGCGGCAAAAGGTGCCGATCGATATGATCATGTCATTCAATTTCCAAAGGAACGGTACCCTGAAACAGGCAGTCATATTCAAGAAGCCATTCGAAAAGGGCATTCAGATGTGTGTACGATAGACCGAAATGGAGCAGATGCCCGCAGGCAAGAATCATTAAAAGGCATTCCGACAAAACCTGGCTTTGACCGGGATGAGTGGCCGATGGCGGTTTGTCTTGAGGGAGGAAAAGGCGCAAGCGTTCAATATGTCAGTCCATCTGATAATAGGGGAGCAGGCTCATGGGTCGGGCACCAAATCAGCGGATTTCCTGATGGGAAAAGAATATTATTCATTGTGAAATAAATCTGAGGAAAAGGCACCCCTCAATCGGGTGCCTTTTTTTTATATGATCAGAGCGTATCCGAGCTGGCAGGGAAAAAAGATTCAGTGGTACAATCAATCTATAAGGTACAAAGACTGACAAGAAGAAAATGTGAAGGGACATTTGCTTATGGATAAGAACCGTGCATTATACGATTTTTTTATGCAGCATGCAGAGAAGTTGACTGAAACATGGTATGAATCAATTGAGGACGATGATCCAGAATCCATATACCGTTCAACAGATTCCAGCATCATATCAGAGCTAAAACGGCAAAATCAAGATTATTACCAGCATTTTATACGTGCTCTTATTGAAGACAAGACGTATTTACATACTGAGTTTAAAAAGTGGTCTGAAGACTTAGCCAGTGACCCAAAGCATTTAAACACACCATTAGATTATGTTGTGAGAGAATACATGTCCAATCAAAGAGTGGTCCTTCATTACTTAAAAGAATTTATTAAACAGCGTCAAGATGAAATTGATATTGACCGCATCTTTTATTGGTATGATTTAATTTCAGAGGCGTTTAATATTTCCATTCATATGTTCATCCAGCAATATGTGAAAAATACAACGAGGAAGCTCGTGGCACAAAGAGACATGATTTACGAGCTGAGCTCACCTGTCATTGTCTTAAAAAGTTATATTGCGTTATTGCCGTTAGTAGGTGATATTGATACAGCGAGAGCAAAGATTATTTTAGAAAATACGCTAAAACAGTGCTCACAAAAAGGTGTACAGCATTTATGTATTGATTTATCGGGCGTTGTCATTATTGATACAATGGTGGCTCATCAAATCTTTGATCTTGTCACATCACTTCGGTTAATTGGAGTAGAGACAACTATTTCAGGAATCAGACCAGAAATTGCCCAAACCGCTGTGCAGCTCGGGCTTCCTTTTAATGAATTTCGCACGGCATCATCACTTGCTCACGCCTTAGACCGCATGACTGAATTTACTTCAATATAAAAACCAGGCCGATTGAATGGCCTGGTTTTTTATTTAGATAACAGCGTCAATTTTTGTGACTTTCCAATCTTTTTGTCCTTTTTCGAACGTAACCGTTCTTTGTACTTTGCGTCCATCAAGTGTTGGGACAGTGAATTCATATGTGCGGACTGTTTGTTTTTTAGAGACAAGTTTAGGTGTCGCTTTATCCCAATTAAGCATATTGTCTCCGTCGCCGACTGGAACAGCCATTTTGCCTTTATGAACAATGAACTGGTAGTCTTTTAAACCTTGATTGATGGCTTCTTTTGTGAAAACTTGAGATAGGTAGCTGTTTAGTTTTTTCTTTGTATCAAATGTTTTAGAAAGATAGTTGTAAGTCATGTCTTTATAGCTAAATGATTTTAATTTGTAATCAGAATGTTCATTAATTTTGTAGCCTGACATCGCACTCCAAAAGTGTTCCCGTGCATCAAGGGCAATATGTAACGCTTCTTTATTTGTCAAAGTGGCTGGTTTTTTAGAAGCGGCCAATGTTGTAGATTGTAATGAGATCATAAGCATAATAGCAGTTAATAAAACGAATAATTTTTTCAAGGCGATTGCCTCCTTTTCTCAATGAAAACTTCTTATGTTACAAATGTTACAATAATTACAGTGATATTACAAGTATTAAATCTAAATGTTTTTTATTTCTTTTCTTTCTATATATATAACGTTTGAGGGTGGCAAAAAGTTTTCATTTTTTTATTTTTTCTTTATATCTACTATTTAACCGTTCTAAAGAAGAACAAAACGTTTTTTGGAAAAGTTTCTGTTTGGACGTTCAACACGCTTTTTCATTTATGACATATACTATCGTGATGAATGTCTAAGAAAGTGGTGTTGAATATGTATTATCCGTATGAAGGTATGTGGAATGGGTACTCATATGATAGGCAGATGCAAGGTTGGCCGTCGCTCCCTTCTCAAGTTGGAGGATTTCCAGGGTTTCCAATCGGAGGAGGAGGCACTGGGCCCGGATCTAGTGGATCAGCCCCGCCAGCCCCACCACAGCATATCGTTTCGCAATATCAGCAAGCATTATCACAGCCTCAAAGCATGCAGTCACTTATTTCAGGGCAAACAGGTGGAGGTCAGCAATCGGTTCAATTTGCGGCGGGATGTAATAGAAGGTGGACGATTGTGTTTATGAGAAACGGTCAAGTATTTTTAATGTATGTTCTATCTTCACAGCCTTTCGGGAGAACAACTGGCTTTATTTGGCCGAACTTTACATTTGGTTCCTTCCCAAGCTCGAGTATTCTTGCCTATTCTTGTTCATAAAAAAAAGCCGGTTCTCATCATTAACTGATGAAATACCGGCTTTTTTTAGTGAATATTTCTAAATACGC
Source organism: Bacillus pumilus (assembly GCF_900186955.1). Classification (NCBI taxonomy): domain Bacteria; kingdom Bacillati; phylum Bacillota; class Bacilli; order Caryophanales; family Bacillaceae; genus Bacillus; species Bacillus pumilus. The sequence goes on from NZ_LT906438.1 coordinate 1,755,749, forward strand.
CAATCACTTTACCTAGTATACTTACATTCTGTAAAATAATCGGTTCCATAGATGGATTTTCTGGCTGTAATCTAAAGTGTGTATCTTCTTTATAGAAACGTTTCACTGTCGCTTCATCTTCCTCTGTCATGGCGACGACAATATCTCCATTGTTAGCAGTGCTTTGCTGACGCACAATGACATAGTCCTTGTCCAAAATTCCTGCGTCAATCATACTTTCTCCCATAATTTCAAGCATAAATACTTGTTCATCTGGTGCTGCAAAAGTCTCTGGAAGAGGGAAGTACTCTTCTACATTCTCAACAGCCGTAATAGGCAGGCCTGCTGTTACTTTTCCGATGACTGGTACGTTCATTACAGCACTCTTTGGAATATTCATTTCCTCTTCATCTAGTACTTCGATCGCTCTAGGTTTTGTCGGGTCTCTTCTAATTAAGCCCTTCGTTTCTAGTCTAGCTAAATGTCCATGAACCGTTGAACTGGATGCTAGACCGACAGCTTCTCCAATTTCACGAACGGATGGGGGATAGCCCTTGCTTTTTACTTCTTCTTTGATGAATGTCAGGATATCGAGTTGTCTTTTTGATAGCTTCGTCATCTTTTGCACCTCAAAACGTCAATTTTAAAGAAATTATAGCATGTTTTTCCTAACAGTACAAACATAGGTTCGAAAAAAACGTTTGACAGAAACGTTTGTTCGTATTTATAATAAGTGTCAGAAAGAACGAACACACATTCTATTAGGAGAGATGACATTATGAGGTTAAAAGAATCTATTATTTTTATTGGGGTATTCTCATTCATCGTTGGCATATTTCTCTCACTTATTGCAGTCACAAGCCATAATGATCCAAATCAGTATGTTAAAATAGAAGTTCAATCAGGGGATACTCTTTGGGGGTTAGCTGATCAAGTAAACGACAGCAAATCAATCGATAAAAATGCGTTTATTGACTGGGTCACTCAGCACAACGATCTTGCTTCAACAGAAATCCAGCCTGGTGACATCCTTGTCATACCAGTCAAAAAAGAGCATCCAGTCGTATATCAACTTGCAACAGTACAGTAGAAAGGTCGATTGAAGACATGAATGCAATCATCTATGCGAGAGTAAGCACTGTCAAAGAAGAGCAGGAAACCTCGCTGAAGAGACAAGAAGAAGAATTGCTAGCTTTAGCTGCTATGCACAAGATGAATGTGGTTAAAGTCATTAAAGAAAAAGCAAGCGGGTATGATCTAGATCGCGATGGTGTGTTTGATATGCTAGCTACACTAAAAGAAGAGTCAATTGATGCTGTTCTTATCCAGGATGAAACACGTCTCGGAAGAGGACAAGCAAAAATTGCGCTTCTTCATTGTCTTTTTAAAGAGAATGTAAAGGTGTACAGTACGTTTCATAGAGGCGAACTTGAGCTTTCAGAAGCAGATGAAATGGTGATTGAGATCGTAGGAGTCGTTGAAGAGTATCAACGAAAAATTCATAACCTGAAAATCAAGCGGGGAATGAGAAGAGCCGTTGAACGAGGGTATCAGCCCGAACTGAATTTAAAACAGCAGGATCATGCGCCTGGTCGTGAGCGTATTGAAGTGCCGATTTCAGAAATTGTTCGATTAAGAAAAAATAACATGACCTTCGCAGAAATCGCAGCAACTCTTCAGGCACTAGGTTTCGACATTTCAAAAGCAACGGTCCATAGAAGGTATCAAGAATATGAAAAAGGTCTGACCACCTAAAGCTTGATTTGTTGTCAAAATGATTGATATTTAGTAGTATGTAGAGAAAATGCTTTAAAGGAGTTAGTCATGATTTCTAAAAATCAGCTTGCAAGAATCAATGAGCTTTCAAAAAAGTCAAAAGAGACCGGTTTGTCAGACGCTGAAAAAACAGAACAAAAGCAATTAAGAGAAGAGTATTTAAAAGCTTTTCGTTCTTCTATGAAAAATACACTTAAAACCGTGAAAATCGTTGACCCTGAAGGAAACGATGTCACACCAGAAAAATTAAAAAGAGAAAGAGATCAAAACCTTCATTAAGTTTTCGGTTTCTTGAATTTTGAAAAGATGGGAAGGATATTCTCATCTTTTTTCATATTTGCATAACTTTTTAGGTGATCGATAAACTAAATGTGACAAAATCACTCTTTTTCAGCGTGAAATAGTTGTGAAAAAAGGACAGTAGATTTATGATAATGGTGTACACAAGATACGGAAGGGGATTTATATGGAAACGATTGAATTGAAATCTATTGCAACAATACGTACTCTCTCCATAGACGCAATTGAAAAAGCGAATTCCGGCCACCCTGGAATGCCGATGGGTGCTGCACCAATGGCATACGCTTTATGGACGAATCACTTAAACGTAAGTCCGCAAAACCCAAATTGGTTTAACAGAGACCGTTTTGTATTATCTGCGGGACATGGTTCTATGCTTCTATATAGCATGCTTCATTTAAGCGGATACAACTTGAGCATCGATGATCTAAAACAATTCCGCCAATGGGGTAGCAAAACACCTGGACATCCTGAATTTGGACATACAGAGGGCGTCGATGCTACAACAGGTCCTTTAGGACAGGGGATTGCCATGGCAGTTGGTATGGCACTTGCAGAAAGACATCTTGCGGAAACGTATAACAAAGACAACTTTAATGTTGTAGATCACTATACATACAGCATTTGCGGAGATGGAGACTTAATGGAGGGAATTTCCTCTGAAGCTGCTTCCCTTGCTGGTCATTTAGGCTTAGGCCGTTTAATTGTCCTTTATGATTCAAATGATATTTCTTTAGATGGCGACCTAGATCGTTCATTCTCTGAAAATGTGAAGAATCGTTTTGAAGCGATGAACTGGGAAGTTCTTTATGTGAAAGACGGCAACAACATTGAAGAAGTGACGGCTGCTATCAAAAAGGCAAAACAAAGCACAGACAGACCTACACTGATTGAAGTGAAAACAACAATCGGTTTCGGATCGCCAAACCGTGCAGGAACTTCTGGTGTGCATGGTGCACCACTTGGCAGCGACGAAGCCAAGCTGACGAAGGAAGCTTACTCTTGGACGTTTGAAGAAGATTTCCATGTACCTTCTGAAGTGTACGATCATTTCAAAGAAGCTGTAAAAGACGCTGGTCAGAAAAAAGAAGCAGCTTGGAATGAATTATTTGCGCAATATGAAAAAGAATACCCTGAGCTTGCAGCTCAATTGCAGCTTGCGATTGAAGGAAAGCTTCCTGAGAATTGGGATCAAGAGGTTCCTGTTTATGAAGCAGGTTCAAGTCTTGCCTCCCGCGCTTCTTCAGGCGAAGTATTAAATGGCATTGCGAAGCAAGTACCTTTCTTCATTGGCGGGTCTGCTGACCTTGCAGGTTCAAACAAAACAACGATTAAAAACACAGACGATTTTGGTAAAGATCATTATGCTGGTAAGAACATTTGGTTCGGCGTCAGAGAATTTGCAATGGGTGCCGCGTTAAACGGTATGGCGCTTCACGGCGGCCTTCGTGTATTCGGCGGAACGTTCTTTGTTTTCTCAGATTACTTAAGACCAGCGATTCGTCTTGCTGCCTTAATGGGACTTCCAGTTACTTATGTCTTTACTCATGACAGTATCGCTGTTGGTGAAGATGGTCCGACGCATGAACCGGTTGAACAGCTTGCTTCATTACGTGCGATGCCGAACCTTTCTGTCATTCGCCCTGCGGATGGAAACGAAACAGCTGCAGCGTGGAAACTTGCTGTATCTTCAACGGATAAACCGACAGCACTAGTTCTGACTCGTCAAAACCTTCCAACGATTGACCAAGCACCTGAGAAGGCGTATGAGGGAGTAGAAAAGGGTGGATACGTCGTCGTTGAAGCTGCTGATGCGCAGCCAGAAGCACTTCTACTCGCATCTGGATCTGAAGTCGGTTTAGCGATTGAAGCGCAAAAAGCACTTGAGAAAGAAGGAATCCGCGCGTCTGTTGTCAGTCTTCCTGCATGGGATCGTTTCGATCAGCAGTCAGACGAATACAAAGAATCAGTCCTTCCTACAGCAGTGCGGGCTCGTATTGCGATTGAAATGGGGGCTTCACTTGGCTGGGAGCGTTACACTGGTCTTGATGGTGACGTAATTGCCATTGATAAATTTGGCGCTTCTGCACCTGGTGAAACCATTATTGAGAAATACGGCTTTACGGTCAGCAATGTCGTCAGCCGTGTGAAAGCGAAGCTGAACAAATAACGAAGTCTCCAAGCATCATGCTTTTTTTCATCTGTTTGCAGAGCATTTTCATCCGCTCTGCAAACTTTTTTCTTTTTTCTTGTTTTTTTGACAAAACTAGTTTCTTCTTGCTTCATATATAGACAATTCTTTCTTTCACATTTTTGTATAATACAAGCAATATACGAGATTGACGAAATGTGAAAGGAAGGGATAGACATGGAACGCCATTATTATATTTATTGGATTGAGGATGAATTTGCGCATCATTATTTTGGCAGAGAATCAATTTTGTTTCATTTGTTTGAGTCGTTACACTGGACGAACCGCACGGAAGATGAATTGGTGATGCTTGTGAAACAAGTGGATTACGTGACGAAACGAATCCCTGCTTTTCATATGCATCAGCGATTAATGAACAACTTAACGAACGTTCACTATACACAAATTGGCTCGATATACAGCGCTTCCTTACCTGATGGAAAAGGAACGGCTGCATTTATCATAAAAGATCGTTATATCCAAATGTCTGCCACCGGTAGTTATGAAGCAGAAGCAGTGTTTTTTGAAGTGCTGAGAAAAATTAGTCCTTGCTTCCTTGCGATGGACTTCGGTTCAAAGAAGCACGGGTGGCTCAATCCGGTAAAAGTGAGGAATTTTGTTTAAAAAAATAAAATTGAACGTGAAATGTTGTATAATAGCCTTTTGTTTAGTACACTTTATACGAGACAACATGAAGGAGGAAGAATTATGGATTTATGGGTTGTCATCCTTGTAGGCGTTGTTGCACTGCTTGCAGGAGTTGCACTCGGATTCTTTATTGCTCGTAAGTATATGATGAGCTACTTGAAAAAGAATCCACCAATTAATGAACAAATGCTTCGAATGATGATGATGCAAATGGGCATGAAACCGTCCCAGAAGAAAATCAATCAAATGATGAAAGCCATGAACAACCAAGCGAAATAATACGTACGATATTATGATCATAGATGGAACATGGTTATAAAGAATGGACAAGCGTTGTCCTTTCTTTATTGAATTCACCTTCATCAGACGCTTTAAAACCACTGTACTTGCCTAAATGAAGCAGGGAAGGTGGTTTTTATTTTGGCGTCAGCTTCCTGTAAAAAAACAAAAACCCCTGTTATCAGAGGTTTTTGTTTCGTTTATGGTCACACATATCAACTGTTCTAAAAATCGTGCAGCATGATAAATATCATGAGATATGATTAGTTGGCTGAGTTTGAGTGTAAGTGTCGTTGATATTGTAAGAGGAGATGATCTAGCTGCTGGCTATGTTCGATGGTCACTGTTGATGTCATCCCATTGTGCATCACAACTTTCATCAGCTCTTCTCTTTTTTCTTCGATTTGAGTTAATAATGATGTTTTTACCAAAGTCATGTTCCTTTCATGCAAATCTTGATAAAAAGAATCGATTCTATTATATCCATTTTCAGGTTTATTTTCAAATTTAAAGGATTCGTTATCTCGATGTCAAATTAAATTATATAAGGTTTTAAGAGAATAGACCATCTTTATTGAGAGGATGTAAAAAAAATGAAATGATTTTGTCATCTCTTATTGTATATTGTAAGAAGGGGGTGTTCTTTTGACAGATTTGAATTACTTTTTAGCTTTCGGAGCAGGATTCCTTTCTTTTATCTCACCGTGCTGTCTGCCGCTTTATCCAGCGTTTTTATCTTATATTACGGGCGTTAGTATGGATGAAGTGAAATCTGAGAAGGTGATGCTGAGAAGAAGAAGTCTGCTTCATACCTTATTCTTTTTAATTGGTTTCTCTATTATCTTTATTGCGATAGGCTTTGGGACATCGTTTGTTGGGAAGTTTTTTGATGATTACCATCAAGCGATTCGCCAGGTTGGAGCTATCCTCATTATTTTCTTTGGTTTTATGACGCTTGGTGTATTTCAGCCTTCTTTCCTCATGGGCGAAAAGAGAATGCAGTTCAAAAACCGACCTGCTGGTTTTTTTGGATCGATTCTCATTGGAATGGGCTTTGCCGCTGGTTGGACACCTTGTACAGGACCTATTTTATCTGCTGTTATCGCACTGGCGAGTAACAATCCTGAGTCGGCTGTGCCTTATATGATGGCGTATGTATTTGGATTTGGCGTTCCATTTTTTGTCCTCTCCTTTTTCATTACGAAAATGGCGTGGATCAGAAAGCGTCAGCAGCTCATCATGAAAATTGGCGGGATCATTATGATTGTGGTAGGGATATTGCTGTTCTTTGATCTTCTCACATGGATTATCATCATGTTCTCATCCTTGTTTGGCGGATTTACAGGCTTTTGAAATCGTTTTCTACAGTCGCGGCGAATGGTTTTTTTTCGTCAATTGGAGTATATTATACATAGGCTGACCTTAAAGAATAAAGGAATGATTTGATATGATGGTCTTAATCTCTTCTATAATTGCAATATGTATGGCGGTAGCCGTCATGTTTATTCGCATTAAGTCATCTGCGAAACCGGCAACCGCGAAAAAAATTATATTACCTCCTATTTTTATGAGCACTGGTGCACTGATGTTTTTTGTTCCAATGTTTCAGGTAACTGGGGCTGAATTTCTTGAAGCGATCACAGTGGGGATGTTTTTCTCCATCTTTTTAATCAAAACATCGAAGTTTGAAATTAGAGGGAACGAGATTTACTTAAAGCGGTCAAAAGCATTTGTATTTATTCTCATTGGACTTCTTGTTCTTCGTATCGGGATGAAGACGATCCTGAGTTCTTCTATTGATTATGGCTCTCTAAGCGGAATGTTTTGGATACTTGCCTTTGGCATGATTGTACCTTGGCGCGTTGCCATGTATTTGTCGTTTAGAAAGCTGTCTAAGCAATTAGATCCGCAGCAGGTTCAAATGAATTAAACCCAGATTGTTGACAATGGGCTAAAATGATCTTTATTTTAGCCCTTTGTCTTCTTTCTTTTCAGTGTGATAGAAAACCTTTGAAGTCTAGGAAGGGTGAGCACCAGCGCACAGGACTGACAAAGAATGCGAGGGGTTTTCTACACGCTGAACCTCCTTTTTATAAAGGAGGTTATTTTAATAATGCTTCATATGGCGTATGATCGATGTTTTTTTCTTGAAGGCGCTTCAATAAAAACTTATGATCACGCTTTGGTGTAGCGATAATATAGCCGCGAATGATTAAGTCTAAATTAATGCTCGCAGCTTGTTCTTTTAAAGCCAGTTCGCCAATTTTTCCTGCAATTTTTTCTTTGGCGACATCTCTAAACAGCTCTGGAACAGGTAATACAAGCTCATTTAAAAGCTGTTTGTCTTCTTCCCGCCATAGGTGGAGGCTCCTTTGAATATATTCATCCTGCCAATCAAGCTCTGATTTCCCATCTTCCTTCGGCAATCGTTTTAAAAATTTGCGAAACATAAAAAAGCCACCGATTGCGAGTAATCCGATCATCACCGTACCCCAAAATAAAATGAACCACAAAAACCAGCCGCTTAACATGTTCTCACTCCTTATACCCCTCGTCTCTCTATCTTATTTTACATGAAGCGATGATAGAAGAAAATAACAAAAATGTATGTCTCTCATCTCTATGAACGCCTTTTTTCATTCATAACTGCCCATTTACTAGAAAGACCCAAACCATCTAGTAGAAAAAGAATACCTTATCATATAGCGACTCTACTATTTGGCCATGGTGGTTCGCAAAAGGTATTGACTTGACACGAACGGAAGAGAGCCCACCAAATGAAGGTGGGCTCTTAATGTTTGAAGTGCGGGATTTGAAAGGAAAATGCCTCGCGTGGATGGTCGGAACTTTTTTTAATTCTTATCGAAATGATTCGGTTTTCGTATTCTGTTTCAATCTCTTTGTCGTTCAAATAAAAAGGGAGCATGACACTTTTTTCAATTGGCTGTTCGCCTTCAACATTTTGCTTTTGTACCGTGCAACAGAGAGTCAGCTCATGTCCAGCGAAGGTCAGCTTTACATCGGTGATCGATAGGGTGGAGACATCAATCTCAATAATATAATCACGGCTTGTTTCATAAAGGTCAATTGGGAGGTGTTCATCATACCAGGCAAATGGATCATCCATTAAAACATTGAGCCAATCATCTATTTCTAGAAAATCAGAGGAATTCGATTGCTTTTCATTCTCCATAGACACTCCTCCATCACATCTCATAATAAATGATATGTTGAGAACTGAAATGTGTGAAAGACCTAAAACATCCCGTTTTGCCACGGGATGAGAGGAGAATGTTTACATATCGTGATGAGAATTGTGCTTTTGTCTTGTATGGTTGCGGTTTTTTACTTTTTTACTGCCTGATAATGGCTCAGGCTGTCCGCCCTGATGCTCCTTAGGCGAGTTTTGACGGATGTCTTTTCCTGTGTTTTTATTCGTCATGATGCTTGCTCCTTTCCTATTGGTTTTTTTTACGTTTTTTATTGTTTTGTCTTTGTTCTTCTGTTAAAACGAGTTGGTCATTTTCAATATAGCCTGCACCATTACCTTGGCTTTTGGCTGCATTCATGCCGTCAATCACATGATTTGCTTTACGTTTTGTCATGTTCTATCACCTCAATTGTAGTATGAACCTGCCCCGCTTCGTTTATGAAGAGTAATCATTTCCTAGTGATAAGATAAACTTATTGAATTTAATAAAAGCATTGTTATTTACTTATGTATGAATTTGTTTTAAGATGAAATTGTGAGAAAATTGTGGTGAAATACGACGATTTTTCTGAGAATTGAAATTGATCTTGATCATCAAAAGGGGGATTTTGGATATGTCGAAACAGCAGCAAGTCGCTAAACAAGACGCTTTTCAATCTAGAAAAACGTTTTCGACAAATGGGAAAACGTATCACTATTATTCGTTAGAAGCACTAGAGAAACAAGGAATCGGAAATGTTTCTAAGCTGCCTTATTCCATTAAGGTACTTTTAGAATCAGTGCTTCGCCAAGTAGACGGTAGAGTGATCAAAAAGGAACACGTTGAAAACTTGGCAAAATGGGGAACTGCCGAGGTAAAAGAAATTGATGTTCCATTTAAACCTTCTCGTGTTATTTTACAAGACTTCACGGGTGTACCAGCCGTCGTTGACCTTGCTTCATTAAGAAAAGCAATGGCAGATGTAGGTGGGGATCCGGATAAAATCAACCCTGAAATTCCAGTTGACCTTGTTATTGATCACTCAGTACAAGTTGATAAAGCTGGAACTGAAGATGCATTAAATATTAACATGGATTTAGAATTCGAACGTAACGCAGAGCGTTATAACTTCCTTAGCTGGGCAAAGAAAGCGTTTAATAACTATCAAGCTGTTCCGCCTGCAACAGGGATTGTTCACCAAGTAAACTTAGAGTACCTTGCAAGTGTTGTTCATGCGATTGAAGAAGATGGCGAGATCATCACTTACCCAGATACATTGGTTGGTACTGACTCTCATACAACCATGATCAACGGGATCGGCGTACTTGGATGGGGCGTTGGCGGTATTGAAGCGGAAGCTGGTATGCTCGGTCAGCCTTCATACTTCCCAGTACCAGAAGTCATTGGTGCTAAATTAGTTGGAGAGCTTCCAAACGGAACGACTGCAACTGACCTTGCATTAAAAGTGACACAAGTTCTGCGTGAAAAAGGCGTGGTCAACAAGTTCGTTGAGTTCTTCGGACCAGGTGTTGCACAGCTGCCGTTAGCAGATCGTGCAACGATTGCGAATATGGCGCCTGAATACGGGGCTACTTGCGGATTCTTCCCAGTAGATGAGGAAGCTCTTGCTTACCTTCGCCTTACTGGACGTGATGAAGAGCAAATTAATATCGTTGAAGAATATTCTCGCGCAAATGGCTTATTCTATACGCCAGATGTAGAGGACCCAATTTTTACGGATGTTGTGGAAATTGATCTTTCTAAAATTGAATCAAACTTATCTGGTCCAAAGCGTCCACAAGATTTGATTCCACTTTCAGAAATGAAAGAGACGTTCCATCAGCACATCGAAAGCCCAGCCGGTAACCAAGGGTTTGGATTAGAAAAATCAGAGCTGGATAAACAAATTGAATTTGATCTAGCAAATGGTGAAAAAGCTGTGATGAAGACAGGTGCGATTGCGATTGCAGCGATTACGAGCTGTACGAATACATCAAACCCTTACGTCTTAATCGGAGCAGGTCTTGTTGCGAAGAAAGCAAGTGAGCTTGGCATGAAGGTGCCAAACTACGTGAAAACGTCACTAGCGCCAGGTTCTAAGGTTGTGACAGGATACCTCGTGAACTCAGGACTTCTTCCATACTTAAGAGACCTTGGATTTAACATCGTTGGGTATGGCTGTACAACATGTATCGGTAACTCAGGACCGCTTGCGCAAGAAATTGAGGATGCTGTCTCTGAAAATGATCTGCTGATCACTTCTGTTTTATCAGGTAACCGTAACTTTGAAGGACGTATCCATCCGCTTGTAAAAGGAAACTACCTCGCATCTCCACCATTAGTTGTGGCATATGCACTTGCTGGTACGGTCAATATCGATTTAACAAAAGACCCTATCGGTGTGGATAAAAACGGTGAGAACGTTTATTTCAATGACATTTGGCCATCAATGGACGAAATCAACAGTGTCGTGAAAAGCACAGTCACACCTGAACTCTTCCGTTCAGAGTATGAAACTGTATTTGACAGCAATGACCGCTGGAATGAAATTAAAACGACAGATGATGCTTTGTATAAATGGGATGAAAATTCCACATACATTGATAACCCGCCATTCTTTGAAAACTTATCAGTTGAGCCTGGTAAAGTTGAACCGCTTAAAGGCTTGCGCGTCGTTGCCAAGTTCGGTGACTCTGTGACAACTGACCATATTTCTCCTGCTGGAGCGATTGGTAAAGACACACCTGCGGGTAAATACTTGCAAGAAAGAGGCGTATCTCCTAGAGACTTTAACTCATATGGATCTCGCCGTGGTAACCACCATGTCATGATGAGAGGTACTTTTGCAAACATCCGTATTAAGAACCAAATCGCACCAGGAACAGAAGGCGGATATACAACGTACTGGCCAACTGGTGAAGTGACATCCATTTATGATGCATGCATGCGTTATAAAGAGGATGGCACAGGTCTTGCGATCTTAGCAGGTAAAGACTACGGAATGGGTTCTTCCCGTGACTGGGCTGCCAAAGGAACAAACCTTCTTGGAATTAAATTCGTTCTAGCTGAAAGCTTTGAGCGTATCCACAGAAGTAACCTTGTCTTCATGGGTGTACTTCCTTTACAGTTTAAAGACGGAGAAAGTGCAGAAACTTATGGACTAACAGGAACAGAAACATTTGAAGTTGAAGTTGATGAAACAGTTCGTCCACGTGATCTTGTCACTGTGAAAGCAATTGATACAGATGGCAATGAGAAAACATTTGAAGTGGTTGTTCGCTTTGACAGTGAAGTCGAAATTGACTACTATCGTCATGGTGGTATCCTTCAAATGGTACTTCGTGAAAAATTGGCAAGCAACTAATACTCATACAGCAAAGAAGAGAAGGCGCTTAGACAGCTTTCTCTTCTTTTTTAAAATAGTGGAGGATCAATCATGTGGAAAAAAGGAATAGCAAGCGCTGTTTTACTTGTGTTGATTGGTTTACTTGTGTGGAATTTACTTGAACCAAAAGAGCCCGCAATCGGTCTTGAAAAAGGGGATCAAGCCCCTGATTTTGAACTTAAAACCCTTGATGGTCAAACGGCCTCGTTATCTGATTACAAAGGGAAAAAGGTGCTCGTCAATTTTTGGGCGACATGGTGTAAGCCATGTAGGACAGAAATGCCAGATCTAGACGCGGTTAGAAGCGAATATGATCAGGTCGAAGTACTTGCTGTGAATTTGACGACCACAGAAAAAAGTGTAGATCATGTTGCAGCATTTGCAGATGAATTAAAGCTGAGCTTTCCTATTTTATTAGATCAAAAAGGCATTCAAGCACGATATCAGGTGCTTTCATACCCCACGACATACATATTAGATGAAAAAGGACGCATCATGTCTGTGAAGCATCAAATGCTGACAAAAAAAGAAATTGAGCAAGAGCTGGATCTATAATGATTCAGCTTTTTTGCTTATTTTCTAAATGTTTTGGCGAAAATGAAATACAAACATTGGAGGTGAGTACAATGAGAAGAAGAAAACGACGTACATTTGAAGAGCTTGTACTTGAAAATAAAAAAGAATTATTAAGCAATGAGGAATTTTTAAACCAGCTTGAAGAAAAGTTGGAAGAGCGATTTAGACAGAAATAAGTTATGAATTATCCTTTTTCGTTCATCCTAAAGAAGAGGGAGGGATGAATGATGGGTAGAGAGCATGATAAACAAGCGCAGTTTACACCAGACCATTTAGGGACAAAACCTGTAGCATACAAACGCAATAAAGGTAAAAAGATGCATAATAAATCAAATGAACAGCCTGATGTGATCCAGACGAAGGGCGAATAAGGAGGGAATCAAGATGAATGGAAAGTCATATCAATCCAATCCAGATGATCGTTCTGATAATGTTGAAAAGCTGCAAGATATGATTGAAAACACCCTTGACAATATCGATGAATCTGAAGCAGCGATGGCCCTTTCGACAGATCAAGAAAAACAGATGATTAAGCAAAAAAATGAAAACCGAAAAATGAGCATAGATGCCATGCGTTCTGAAATCAAGGACGAAGAGGCAGCAAGAAAAAATGGCTATACTGAATAAACCAGGGATCCCTGGTTTATTTTATTGCCTCCTTTTAGAAGAACCATTTCGATTGTGGTAAAATGGCAGAGAACTTAGGTTTTGATAGGAGAGCGATGAAAACGTGTATGTATCTAAAAAAGAAATAGAAGTCCGTTATGCAGAAACAGATCAAATGGGCATTGTGTATCATGCCAATTATTTAATCTGGATGGAAGTCGGCAGAACAGCACTGATTAAAGAATTAGGATTTTCCTATGCGCAGCTAGAAGCAGACGGCGCTCTTGCACCCGTTATAGATTTGCAGGTGAAATATAAAAAACCACTCCTGTACGGTGAAACAGCGACCGTTCATACTTGGATTGAAGAATACAATGGACTCAAAACGGTGTATGGCTACGAAATTCAAAAGCCTGATGGACAAACAGCGATTACAGGGACAACCTCGCATATTTGTGTAGACAAAGACACCTTTAGACCTATTCAATTTAGAAAAGCATTTCCTGCCTGGCACAAAGTATATGAACAGTCGAAGAAGCAGGTTTAACTTATGGCGTTTGGTCTTAAAAGAAGCGATCTAAATGCGTGGAAATCAGCTGTTCAGCAGGGAAAAATGGCCTTTTTAACTCATTATTGGCTTGATGACCGTTTCCCGCATGCTAATACCGTCACTAAAGCAGCCTGTCAGGATATGAAGCAGTTAATTGAATGGGGAGAAAAGCATGGACTTAAAAAAGAATGGATTCATGACCGCGCAGGGTTTCCTCACTTTGACTTGATCGGTGAACCACAAAAAAGAATCCTGCAAAAGGAGCGGGCTTTAGGAAACATTCAGGAGTATGGGTTATATATTGAAGGATAAAACAAAAAAGATACCCGAGGGATGAGGTATCTTTTTTGTTTATTCATAATGGAATTCTGGTTCTTTTACAGACTCGTTATAATCAATATGCAGATCATGGTTGTCAAAATACCAAATATCACTTTCTTCTACAAAGAAAGTAATACCTTCTATTTCAGCGGTTGCGCCGGCATTTTGAGGTTCATCTTTTGCGACGCCGAGAGAAAAGCCTTTTTGTACATTACTGCACCCGCCATATCTCACAAAAAAGCGAACTTGATCACCTTTTTCTAAATCTAATTCATCCTTGTACCAATTAAGTGCATCTTCTTTTATCGTTAATTTCAATGTGATCGCCCCTTTTTGAAGTCATGCTGTTTTTTAAAATGCAGGATGCAAAAAACAGCTTTTCTTTACTTTTACCACAGAATGAAACTTATGAAACGGCTAGAGCCATTTGATTTTCGGTTCAGTTTTGTTGAGGATTCGTTTGAGGTTGGCGATGTGTCTGTAGATCACAAAACCAGCAAGAACGGCAACAACAATGATTAAGAATACGTCTTTGGTGAATATGCTGTAAATGAATGTATAGATGCCGGTCAGCATAGATGATAATGAAACATATTTACTAATGTATAAAAATAAGAAAAAAGCAGCGATCATCGTGATAAATAAGAATGGGGCATAAAATAATAACACGCCGCCAGATGTAGCGACTGCTTTTCCCCCTTTAAATTTTGCAAAGATAGGAAAGCTGTGACCGATAACAGCAGCAACCCCTACTAATAAGGGATGAATGTCCAGTTGCATGAAAAACGGTAAAGCAGAAGCGAGAGTCCCCTTTAAAATATCAGCAGAAATAACGATAGACCCTGCTTTTACGCCAAGCGTACGAAATGCATTCGTCGCACCTAGGTTGCCGCTGCCATGTTCACGGATATCAATCCCCTTTGCAGCTTTCCCGACAATGAGACCGGATGGAATACTGCCGAGAAGATAAGCCAAAATAAACATCAAAGCAATTAACATCTGCATAACTCCTTTATATTCTCCCTCTTGTCTTACATTTTAACATGATCTTATGAAAAACATGGGGATCTTTTTTTGAAAAAATCAAAAGCAGATGGATTCAGCTTTGTTTTTAAGCAGAAGTTCGCTAAAATAGAGGAAAAGGGGTGTTTGGATGAATCATCCTTCGAAACAAGAAATTGGCCGCATATTAAAAAGCAGTAAACGAATTGCTGTTGTTGGTTTATCAGATCAACCGCACCGAACGTCATATATGGTGTCTAAAGCGATGCAGGATGCCGGTTATGAGATCATTCCGGTGAATCCAACGATCGATGAAGCACTTGGTGTGAAAGCAGTCGCTTCACTAAAAGATATCAAAGAGCCTGTTGATATCGTGAATGTTTTTAGACGTTCAGAGTTTTTGCCCGAGGTAGCAGAAGAATTTCTTGAAATAGACGCACCTGTTTTTTGGGCGCAGCAAGGCATTTATCACGAAGAAGCGAAAAGGCTGATTGAGGAAAATGGCAAGGTCGCCATCATGGATTTATGTATCAAGGTGGCTCATGCAATGACAAAAACTCATTAAATCGTCAAAAATCCTTGGTTTTCAAGGATTTTTGCTTTTTTGTTACAGAAATATATTTGCGATTCTAGAAGAAAGCGATAAAATAAGGCGACAGGGACATATCGGTGATCTTGCATAACAAGAAAAAGAGCGATAAGATAAAAATAGAACATTTGTTCCGTTTTGTAAAAATCATCATATGATTGCATTTGGCTTATCAAACAGTCTTGTTTATAATGGACTTCTAGTTCTCATTGCAGAATGTAGAACTTTCTCATAGCCGTGCAAAGGAGCATGTTTTGTTGAACCATACATGCATGGTGATGATGCAGCTTATTAAAGTGGACAGTAATGAGCAGCATGATCATCATTAAATCTAGAGAGATCATTTGATGGTTTGCCGGTTATGTTTGTTAGTGAAAGGGGATTAAGCATTTGGTTAAAAAGCAGCAAGTAGATTATAACGATGATTCTATTCAGGTGCTAGAGGGACTTGAAGCGGTCCGTAAACGTCCAGGGATGTATATTGGGTCAACGGATTCACGCGGTCTTCATCACCTTGTCTATGAGATTGTAGACAACTCTGTCGATGAAGTACTCGCTGGCCATGGAGATCATATCGTTGTCAAAATACATAAAGATAATAGCATTTCCGTCCAGGATAAAGGACGCGGGATGCCTACTGGTATGCATAAGCTTGGAAAACCGACACCTGAGATCATTTTAACAGTCCTTCACGCAGGCGGAAAATTTGGTCAAGGCGGATATAAAACAAGTGGTGGGCTTCACGGAGTTGGGGCATCTGTTGTAAACGCGCTGTCAGAGTGGCTTACTGTCACAATTGAACGTGATGGCTTTATTTATCATCAGCGCTTTGAAAACGGCGGAAAGCCTGCCACATCACTTGAAAAAGTCGGAAAAACGAAAAAAACCGGGACATTGATTCATTTTAAACCAGATCGATCTATGTTCAGCGTTACAACCTATAATTTCGATACGTTATCAGAACGTTTAAGAGAATCTGCCTTTTTATTAAAAGGATTAAAAATAGAGCTGATTGATGAACGACATGATGTACAAGAAACCTTTTATTATGAGACGGGCATTGAAGCCTTCGTTGCTTATTTAAATGAAGAAAAAGATGTTCTGAGTGAAGTGGTCTCATTTGAAGGAGAGCATCAATCCATCGAAGTAGACTTTGCATTTCAATTCAATGACGGCTACTCGGAAAATATTCTTTCTTTCGTCAATAACGTGAGAACAAAAGATGGCGGTACGCATGAGTCTGGTGCCAAAACGGCGATGACAAGAGCCTTTAATGAATATGCGCGCAAAGTAGCCCTTTTAAAAGAAAAAGACAAAAATTTAGAGGGCACTGATATTCGCGAAGGGCTGTCAGCTATTATTTCTGTCAGAATTCCTGAAGAACTGCTTCAATTTGAAGGCCAGACAAAAGGAAAGCTTGGGACAAGTGAGGCTCGCTCAGCTGTTGATGCTGTTATTTCTGAAAAGCTGGCTTATTTCCTTGAAGAAAACCGTGAAACAGCGACTCTTCTTGTGAGAAAAGCGATTAAAGCGCAGCAGGCAAGAGAAGCTGCTAGAAGAGCACGTGAAGAAGCAAGGAGCGGCAAGAAACGGAAAAAGTCCGAAGCAACACTGAGCGGAAAATTAACACCTGCTCAATCTAGAAACCCCGCAAGAAACGAATTGTACCTTGTAGAGGGCGACTCAGCGGGCGGGTCAGCAAAACAAGGACGTGACCGTAAATTCCAAGCGGTGCTGCCGCTTCGTGGAAAGGTCATTAACACAGAAAAAGCGAAACTTGCTGATATTTTCAAAAATGAAGAAATCAACACCATTATTCATGCGATCGGTGGAGGCGTCGGTGTCGATTTTAATGTAGAAGACATCAATTATGACAAAATCGTAATCATGACAGATGCTGATACAGATGGAGCGCATATTCAAGTGCTTCTGCTCACATTCTTCTACCGCTATATGAAGCCGCTGATTGAGCATGGCAAAGTGTTTATTGCACTACCGCCTTTATATAAAGTCAGCAAAGGCTCAGGAAAAAAAGAAGTTATTGAGTACGCATGGTCTGATGAAGAAATGGATGACGTACTGAAGAAAGTTGGAAAAGGGTACACGATTCAGCGCTATAAAGGTTTAGGTGAAATGAACGCCGACCAGCTATGGGAAACGACAATGAATCCAGAATCGAGAACACTTGTCAGGGTTAAAATCGACGATGCTGCACGTGTGGAACGCCGCGTCACGACATTGATGGGTGACAAAGTAGAACCACGTCGTAAATGGATTGAAAAGAATGTCGCCTTTGGACTTGATGAGGAAAGCAACATTCTTGAAAATGAAAACTTGTCGCTAGCTGAGGAGGTTTAAACATGGCACAACAAGAACGATTTCATGATTTACCATTAGAAGAAGTAATCGGAGACCGGTTTGGTCGCTATAGTAAATATATTATCCAAGACCGCGCGCTTCCAGATGCGCGAGATGGACTAAAGCCTGTACAACGAAGAATTTTATATGCGATGTACGCAGAAGGCAACACGCAAGATAAAAACTTCCGTAAAGCCGCGAAAACAGTAGGTAACGTGATTGGTAACTATCATCCACACGGTGACTCATCTGTTTATGAAGCGATGGTGAGAATGAGTCAGGATTGGAAAGTACGGAATGTGCTCATTGAGATGCATGGAAATAACGGGAGTATCGATGGTGATCCGCCTGCTGCCATGCGTTATACGGAAGCAAGGCTATCTGCGATTGCTTCAGAGCTATTAAAGGACTTAGACAAGGAAACGGTCGAGTTTGTCGCAAACTTTGATGATACAAGCAAGGAACCCGTTGTTTTACCAGCAATGTTTCCAAACCTTCTCGTGAATGGATCAACAGGGATTTCTGCTGGTTATGCCACTGATATCCCGCCGCATCATCTAGGAGAAGTGATTGATGGTGTCATTAAACGAATCGAACAGCCGCATTGTACGGTTGAGGACTTAATGACGGTCATCAAAGGTCCAGATTTCCCAACAGGCGGTATCATTCAAGGGGTAGACGGCATTAAGAAGGCTTATGAAACAGGCAAAGGAAAGATTATGATTCGCGGAAAAGCGGAGATTGAAACCATCCGCGGCGGGCGCCAGCAAATCGTGATCACAGAGATTCCTTATGAAGTGAATAAAGCCAACCTTGTCAAAAAGATGGACGAGTTCCGAATTGAAAGAAAAGTGGAAGGAATTTCAGAGGTTCGAGACGAGACTGACCGGACTGGGCTTCGAATCGTAGTTGAGCTGAAAAAAGAAGCAGATGCAAATGGTGTTTTGAATTTCTTATATAAAAACTCAGATCTGCAAATCCCGTATAACTTTAATATGGTGGCGATACATAATCGTAGACCAACCTTAATGACGCTGACAACTATACTTGATGCATATATTGCTCATCAAAAAGAAGTGGTGACGAATCGCTCAGCATATGAGCTTCGAAAAGCGAAGGAACGCCACCATATTGTAGACGGATTAATTAAGGCGCTATCCATCTTAGATGAAGTCATTGCCACAATCCGCTCTTCTAATGATAAGCGAGATGCGAAAAACAACTTGATGGATAAATATGACTTTACAGAAGCGCAATCAGAAGCGATTGTTTCCCTCCAGTTATATCGTTTAACGAATACGGATATTACGCAATTAAGAGACGAAGCAAGTGAGCTTGATGTGCGTATAGCAGAACTTGAAGACATTTTAGGTAACGAGAAAAAGCTGCTAAAGGTCATTACAAACAGTTTGAAAAAGCTCAAAAAGACATATGCTGATGAGAGACGATCTGTCATTGAGGAAAAAATCGAAGAAATTAAGATTAACCTAGAAGTGATGATTGCCTCAGAGGATGTTTACGTCACGGTGACGAAGGATGGGTACATCAAACGGACAAGCCAGCGCTCCTATGCTGCATCTAACGGTAAGGACTTTGGCATGAAGGATACAGACCGCCTGATTCATCAGTTTGAAATGAATACAACGGATGTCCTCCTATTGTTCACGAATAAAGGGAGCTACATTTATTGTCCTGTGCATCAGCTGCCAGACATACGATGGAAAGACATGGGGCAGCATATCACGAATATCATTTCAATTGATCGTGATGAATCCATCCAAAAAGCCATTCCAATTAAAGAATTTGATGAAACATCGTATCTGCTGTTCTTTACAAAAGGCGGAATGGTGAAGAAAACAGAGCTTCTGCAATATAAAGCGCAGCGCTATTCGAAACCGCTTGTCGCCTTGAACCTAAAAGGGAACGATGAACTCGTGGATGTCCATGTGACAACAGGACAGCAGGAATTGTTTATTGCGACGAAAAATGGCTACGGATTGTGGTTTGATGAAGAAGAAGTAAGTGTTGTTGGTCCGAGAGCGGCTGGTGTCAAAGGAATCAACTTGAAGGACGGGGACGAAGTAGTCTCTGGCCAGATCATTGATCCGAAAAACGATGTCCTTGTGCTGACGACACAAAGAGGGGCTGTGAAGCGAATGAACCTCTCTGAATTTGATAAAACATCTAGAGCCAAACGCGGAGTTCTGATGCTAAGAGAATTAAAGAAAAACCCGCATCGTATTGTGGCTGTCATTGCTGCATCACTGCACGACACACTTGAAATGGATACAGAGAAGGGTGCAACGATTCCGCTTGATATCTCTACTCTCAGAGCGAATGACCGTTATAGCAATGGATCATTTATTGTAGATGAGGAAGAGCAGGGAGAAGTAACGCATGTCCTTGTCACACCTCAACCTGCACCAGATGACAATAAATAAGCAAACGAAAACCCCCTGGATAAACAGGGGGTTTCTTTTATATACGGGTCATTTAGCTCTCGTGGCTGCCAAACATGTTTGTAATGGCGTGCACTACTTCAATTCCTTGGTAGACGAAAAGAGAAAGTGAAGTGACAGAGAATAGACCTAGAATGAATACTCTTAAGAAAAATAACATCGTGTAAAACCTCCCAATTTTTGTTTTGTTTTAGATGGTTGGGTTAAACACGAGATAGTCGGAAATAAGAAGATTGATAGAACACTGCAAGTAAATGCTTCTTTTTCCGGTCATATTGATCAGTATGAGTGATGCGTGCAAATCCAGCTGTCATACTGCCAATCATCAGCAGTACTGTAAATGCGGCAAATACTGCGCTCACATGTTTTTGTTTCTTTTCATCGCCCATTGTCTGAGCGATTTTCATCTCATGTGATTCTTGATCGGCAACCACCTTTGCATGATGGTATACCTGAACGGAATGAGGCATTGAGAACAAATGAAAACTTGCAAGTGCTATGAATAAGACAGCTAATTTTAGCAGCATATTTTTTTTCATTTATCTCACCCCTTCCTGTTTATTTTCATGATCTTATCACGTTTTCTGTTATTTGAAAAGTCTTATTTTTTTACTTTCCCTCTTTAAAAAAGCGATAAACATCAGGACATTTATAGGACTGTTTCACTTCATGAAAGGTTTCAATTTTATTTTTTAAATTTAAAAAAGTGCCATGATCGAGGATCAGACACTTTTAGTGAACTTGTGATGTACGCGGTTTTGCGACAGCTTTTGTAAAGATTCCTGCAATACATATGGCGAATAACACAAAAATAAAGGCATGAAGCAGTCCTACTTGATTGGCAAGCAGCCCTAATATAGGCGGCCCAGAAAGAGAGGCGGTGTAACCTGATAAGGTCACAATGCTGACGCGTTTGACGGCGTAGCGGCTATCATCACCAGCTGCCGAAATGGTTAGCGGGAAGCCTAAAGAAGCGCCAAGTCCCCATAAAAAGATGGATATCATACACACTACGAGTGAAATTTTTAAAATGACTAACAAGAGTCCGGCAGCTGCTGAAAAAATAGCGACTCTTAGCAATAACACCCTGCCAAATCGATCAATTAAACGTCCGCTGATCAGTCGTCCACTAATCATCCCGCACAAAAATAAAGCATAGATGACGGTACTCATGGAATGTGAAACCTGGTACCCATCTACCATCGCAAGGGGAATCCAATCATTTGCAGAGCCTTCTACAAATGCAAGACATAAGGCGATCATCGCAAGAGATATCGTCCGTTTGTTCAGCCATGCCGCATGAGAACCATCAGTTGTATCTGTTTGCTTCTCAAGCTGATCCTTTCCTGTCCCGTGCGGAATAAACCGTGTACAAATCAAAATGCTGAGAAAGAAAAGAATGGCAATGATCAGAAGGTGAATCAACACAGATACCCCTAGATGGATAAAGAGAATGCCAGCACCTGCACCGATTAACGTGCCAATGCTGAAGGAAGCGTGCAAAATAGGCAGGATGGTTTTCCTGATGCTGTACTCAATTTCTGTCCCTTCTAAGTTCATGGCCACATTGCACATGCCTGAGCCCGCTCCAAAAAGAAAAAGACCGGCTGTGACAACAAGGGTAGAAGAGAGCGTTGAACCAATAGCGAGAGTCGTGAATCCAGTGAACATCAAAAAAGCGCTGATCACAATGGCCACTCGTCCGCCTTTTTTTCGAACGAATATATTGGAAAGGACAAGTCCAACAATAGAACCAACAGATAAGCCAAGTAAAATAAGTCCCATTGTCCCTGTATTCGCTTGTAATAAATCTCTAACTTCTGGTGTCCGTGAAAACCATGTAGAGATGGAAATACCAGACATCGTGAAAATGATGATGATTGCTTTATACCATTTTAATTCCATCTAATCCCTCACATTTAATGATATATATTACAGAACAAATCTACTCGATTATAAATGAGACTTCCTGATTCGTAAATAACATGAGAAAAGGTCATGCTGAAATTTTAGTAACAAGAAATGGCGCCTTCACAATTCTTCTGGTGAGAAGTAAAATAAAGACAAAGGAGGCGGATTTTGTGCAGTCATATCGAATCGGTGTATTGAAAGGTGATGGAATTGGACCAGAAATTGTACAAGCAAGTATGTGCATCTTAGAGGCAGCGCTGTCACAGTTTCATGAGTCATTTGTGGAATTTGTAGAATGTCCAATCGGTTTTGAAGCCATCCATTCTCTTCACCAAGATCCTGTGCCGACATCTACTAAAGACGAATTGAAAAAATGCCATGGATGGATTTTAGGGCCTCATGATTCTGCTTCATACCCAGACATATTTAAAGAGAGGAGAAATCCAAGCGGAGAGCTCCGTCATACGTTTGATCTATTTGCGAACATTCGTCCATCTCAATCGTTACCAGGGGTACAAAGCCTTGTACGAGACGTCGATCTCGTTATTTTTCGAGAAAATACAGAAGGCTTCTATCCAGATCGGAACATGTATCATGGGGTAGGAGAGTGGATGATTACACCAGATGTCGCTATATCTACAGGTGTATTTACAAAAAAAGCGATAACACGTATTGCTCATGCAGCCTTTCAAAGTGCGATGAAGCGCAGGCAAAAGGTTACTATTGTTCATAAGGCAAATGTTATCAAATTAGGGTCTGGCTTGTTTTTGCGAACATGCCAAGAGGTAGCAAAAGCGTATCCGCAAGTGGCGGTAGAGGATGTACATATCGATGCAATGGCGGCTCACTTAGTGAGGCGTGCAAGTGATTTTGATGTCATTGTGACAGAGAATATGTTTGGTGATATTTTATCTGATTTAACAGGTGAGCTAGTCGGAAGTTTAGGAATAGCGCCTTCATTAAATTGTAACGAAGACCAAGCCATGGCACAGGCGGCACATGGATCAGCACCGGATATCGCTGGGCAGAATATCGCCAACCCAATTGGCATGATTCTTTCTACAGTGATGCTTTGTGACTGGTTACATGCGAAATATCATGATGAAAGGTTAAAAAAGACGGCAGCTCTTATCGAACGTACACTTCATAAGATCATGAAAATGAACATTAAAACGAAAGATTTAGGAGGAAACGAGACGACGACCCAATTCACAGAGGCATTCCTTCAAACCATGAATCTATATAAATAGAAGGGAGGGTCAACAAGAAAAGATGATCCACGGAGAATCTTTTCTATCTAATGATCAAACGCTGATGACAGATCGGAAAAAAAACAATCCATTTTAAAGGAATTGTTGGGCGCTTGCAGTGACATTGAATGTTGGATTTTGATTTTTTCTTTTTTGTCTCAATAAGATAAGTATACTTAGTGTTGAGACATCGAAAATTCATTCATGCTTTAACTTCCTAGAATATATATTATGTAAACTAATAAAAAGAAATGAATAAATATCAAAAACCTCTACTACCTCTTCAATAAATCAAATCGGTCATAAAGGTTTTTGAATCAAAGTGCATTTAATGAGCTGTCATCGGATCAGTTGACGTAACCTAACAGCAACGGTCTTACAAACATCTGGCATTAAGTAACTATCAGAATCCGAAAGATCCAGCAATGGAGGGTTATTTTGATTTAATCCCTGCACCACAAAGAGGTATGACAATGGTTTCTTCTGGTTTCTTTTGATATTTCATGTAGCCAGCTAAATTGACTGCAGATGTCATTTCGACATAAAATCCTTTCTCACTTAGTTTAGAACGTGCATTCAGAATTTCATCTTCTTCAATATCAATAAACGTACCATTAGTATCTAGTACAGCTTCTAAAATTTGTTTGGAGCGTGCTGGAGCAGCAATGGCGATCCCTTCTGCTAAGGTCCCTTTATTCGTCACAGGTGATGCTGATTTTTCTTCATTTTGATAAGCTTTCACAAGGGGTGCACAGTTTTTCGCTTGTACGGCAACGATTTTCGGTATGTTATGAATGAGACCATTTTCAAATAACTCTTTAAAGCCATAATATGCACCGAGGAGGAGAGTACCGTTTCCAACCGGAATGATTAAAGCATCAGGTGCTCCTTTTAGTTGCTCATAGATTTCATAGGCGTATGTTTTTGTGCCTTCAAAAAAATAAGGGTTATAAACATGACTTGCATAAAAAACGCTTTCATTGCCTACTGCCTTTTGTGCCGCAGCTGCAATGTCCTCTCGCGTCCCGTGAATTTCTTTAATCGTTGCTCCATGTGCTTTTATTTGAGCGACCTTTTTAGGTGAAGTGTCATCGCTTAGATAAATGTCACAGGCAATACCACAACGTGCTGCATAAGCTGCAATCGCTGTTCCTGCATTCCCACTACTATCAGCAATCACTTTTGATACCCCGAGTTCCTTAGCCTTTGTCATTAGAACTACGGCTCCTCGGTCTTTAAAGGATAATGTCGGCATCATATAATCAACTTTTACATAAGTGTTTGGCTCATTAGGATCTAGAACGATTAAAGGGGATTGACCCTCCCCCATTGTGACAGTTTCCCAAGTCTTAGAAGCTTTTGAAAATGGCATGGTTTCAACATAACGCCATAATGAATTTGGATAGTGATCCCAAGCTGCGACGTCTATTTTCGGGGTATCTTTCACTAGATTTAATACTCCACCACAATCACATTTCCATAGAGTTGGTGTCATCTCATATTTTTTCCCGCAATGGTTACAAATCAATTGATTCATCAATCATCAACCCCTTCAAATATTTTTTTATACGAAATATAATTTTTTATATAGAGTAGACAAAAAAAGATCTTAAATATATGCAATGGCATCAATTTCAATTTTGAAACCAAAATGTAATTCATTCGTTGGTACAATAGTACGTGCTGGTTTATGTTCACCGAAAAAATCAGTATAAACAGCATCAACTTTGTCCCATAAGTGAATATCCGAAATGTATAATGTCATGCGCAAAATCTTCTCTTTGTTACTTCCAGCAGCCTCTACAATCATCTCTACATTCTTAAGCGCTTGTAATGTCTCTTCTTCAATGGGGGGGCCGAACTCTTTTTCTCTCGTTTCGGGATTGATGGCAAATTGTCCTGAAACATAGACCGTGTTTTGATGAATGGTTGCGAATGCATAGTGTCCGTTTGATTTTAGATTTCCTACCTTGAGTATGCTTTCCATTTTGACTCTCCTTACCTCGATTTATTTTTGATTTCATCCAAATAGCTATAGACGGTTACTTTGGAAATGCCTAACATAGATGCGACCTTCTCAACAGATCCTTTCATTAAAAAAATGCCCTTTTCATCCATGAATTTAATTAGTTCAATTTTTTCATGACGTTTCATGACTGGATGAACACTGTTTTGAATGATTTGTTGAATCAATTGATCTACTATTTCTTCCACATTTTCAAGATCATCATTTGATGTTGTTTCTTTCTCTGGAGCTTCCACTTGTGTAGAAAGAAAAGTATCCATAAATTGCTGCATTTGATTCAGGGCTTCAACATCAAAGTTGATACAGAAAGCACCAATCACTTTTTGCTTTGAATCACGTATTAATGAAGTCGAAGAACGAATCGTACGCTTATCTTCTGTAACAAATGTATAGCCAGCCAGATAATCTTCTTTAAAATCTTCTGATTGTAATACAGTCTTTACTAGATGATCAAATGATTGGCCGATTTGTCTTCCTGTCACATGGTTATTTACTGTAAACATGACAGATGCTTGAGGGTTCGTTAAATCATGAATAACCACTTCACAATTTGGTCCAAACATTTTTGCTGTAGATTTTGCTAAAGGAATATAACTCTCTAATAAATTTTTAATATGTTCCATGCCTAAGCACCTCATTTTTTTATTCCACTAGATTATATAATTTTTTATATATAAAAACAATATATAGATTTATTTATATATCATGATGCTCACAAGATCATAAATGTGAAAATCACCATATAAAAAAAGCAGCCATTGACTGCTTTTTGCTTGTGCTCCTTTCTAATTGATTTCTTTCTGGATTCCATACAAAATGACGTCAATTCCCCATCGGAACCGTTCCATTGATACGGTATCACCTGCAAACATTTCTTCTTTTACACTATGAATGAAAGGAAAACGCGTTTTGTCTGCATCATGAAATGTTTTTTTAATGTCTGAAATCTGCGAAGAGTCATGTTTCTTCCAAGAGACCTTTTCGTAAGCTACCGAAGATACGTATAACAGCAATAGGTCTACTCCCCATGCAGCGGATGTAGATTTGATCCCGCCTTCATTTAATGCAGCGAGAATACGTTCGGTCAACTGAAGAAAGTTCGTTCCTTGTGGAATGGTGGAAAGAGAAATTTCAGCGAGACCAGGTTTTTCGAATAGCAGTAGGAAATAAGTATGCAATATGTCAAATAACTGTTCTTTCCATGTGCCATTCTCTGAATCTGGGTAAACCATTTGGCCGAGACCATAATCCAATACGTAAGCACTGAGTCCTTGGAAATTGTTCACGTAGACATACAAGGATGCAGGTCCCGTATCCAATGCTTTAGCCACCTTACGCATACTCATGCCCTCTATTCCTTGCTCCTTAAGAAGCTCATAGGCCGTTTTCACAATCAGCTCACGGCTTAAGGGTTCTTTAGCCGGCCGAGACCGGCGACTTATAATACGACGATTTGAATTGTTCATACTCTCTTTATAACATGTCAAAGTAAAATAGTAAATTAAGCATCAATCACCGTTTTCTTGAAAAGAATTCATCATATCTGCAAGCTTGACCGCAGCGTCTTTTGAAAAACACAGTTTTAAACTATTCTCCGATTCATGTGCCTTTTCCGATGAATATTCGTACATCATGTCTTCGTATTCCTCAATGGCCTTTTCAATATCATGAGGATGTCGGACAATAGCAAGTGCTAGCTCCCTTGCATCAAACATCGCCATGTTTACACCCTCGCCTGCGAATGGTGACATGACATGAGCTGCATCACCGATAAGCGTTACTCCTTTATGACGGTTCCATTTAAAACCGGTAGGAAGCGTATAAATCCGTCTTGGAATGATGGCATCTTCTGCATAACGAATATACTTTTTCAGCTGATCATCCCAATCACTAAATAACTCTAATAATTGTTCTTTTGCTT
This sequence comes from Bacillus pumilus, assembly GCF_900186955.1. Taxonomy (NCBI): domain Bacteria; kingdom Bacillati; phylum Bacillota; class Bacilli; order Caryophanales; family Bacillaceae; genus Bacillus; species Bacillus pumilus. The sequence continues at coordinate 1,783,067 of NZ_LT906438.1, forward strand.
CTTTTGCTTGATGAAACGGTATACCACAAGTCTCGATCCAGCTGCGTTCTACCATAAGGCTTGCATACACTTTGATTCGTCCATCTCCGTTTAACTGCCCAATTATCCCTTTGTGATCTGCTAAAGCAAACATCTTACCACGTTTATTAAATTCAGCTAAATCAGGGTGGTTCGCCTCTACGCTTAGGACATTCAATTCCAGCATCGTGAGCCCAGAGTATTCAATCTCAATATCTGTTAACAGAGGACGCACACGAGAAAATGCACCATCAGCCCCAATCAAAAGGTCAACTGTCTCGACAACCCCGTTTTCAAAATGAAGCTCCGTCATGCCGTTTTCTAATGAAACGCATCTTTCTAGTTTATATCCATATTTGATGTTTGCAGCATCAATTTGATCTAACAGCAGTTCGCACAACACACCACGATCAATTTCTGGACGAGTGCCTTTTTGATCTGATTCCGTTTCTTCATCTAAATAAATTCTTCCTGATTTATCAAGTAATCTGAAATCTTCTCCTTCATAACGGGCGTTCTTTTGAAATTTCTCATAAACTCCTGCTTCTTTTAATGCTTTTTGGCCTGTTTCTTCGTGAATATCCAGTGACCCCCCTCTTTCAAGACTCATGTCATACATCTCCCGTTCATAGATGGTTGTTTGTATACCGTAATTTTGCAGAATTAAGGCGAGTGTTAGCCCCCCAGGTCCCCCTCCAATAATAGCGATTTGCTTTTGGTCCTTAGATAATGCCGTCATCGTATGCATCTCCTCTTCCTTTATGGAAATCGTTTAAAACTACCTCTTATTTATATTATAACGAACATTGTTCGTAAAGAACAGTGTTCGTTTAAAATCGTTTGTTTCATGATTGTGTTTTAATGAAAAGAAACCAATCACCTGCTATCATATGTTACACTCCATCTAGGAATGTTAAAGGATGTCGAATCATAGCAATGATTCTTGGATCAGTAGGCTTCCATTGTTCTAACTCTAAGTGTAAGAGGTGTTTCTATGAATAAATTATTGGCAATGTTGATATTAGGATTGGGCTTTAGTGGTGCCGCGCTCATTCTTTCTGTCCCTTTGTTATTCAAATCCAAATTAGAACAATCTGGGCTGATGTTTGTTGCTGGATCAGCAGGCGCTTTCGCAGTTTTTGCTGTCTCATGCCTAGTTCTTCAAAAACGATTCAATCGCTAAAAAACCTAAACACAATCCACCATTAGAACAATGGAGATTTGTTTAGGTTATTGCGACTTCTTGATATGAATTTAAAGAATGTGGTATAAGCTGACCCCAATACTGAGAGCGAATAAAACAAGTGCAGGGATTGCTTTTTTAAAGGGATCTTTGGCCAATACGATCAGAGTAAATGCTGCTGCCAGCATCGTGCCTCCTAACAATAAGCCTGATAATAATGCTAATGTTGGCATCCATATGCCGGCTAGCATTCCAGCAGCGCCTATTAACTCAAGAGCCCCCGTTAAAATATTGAAAAATGCGGGTAAACCAAATCGTTTGAACTCTTCTGCCATTTTCCCTGATATGATTTTCGTTCCTGTGAGGAAAAAGAAAACGGCCAATACAATTTGTAGAATAAGAATGAAAATAGTGATCACATCTTTCTAAGTTATTTGACCAAAAGGTGAAATTTATATGTCATAGCATATATCGTACAAAAATAGAGGTTGTTCCTACCTTACAGATTTATCAAGATGAATAGTGTGAATGAAATAATTTGTTTAAAAGTAATTTTAATTGTTGAATCTCTTCATCGCTTAATTGATTTGTCACAGTTCGATGTGCATCCATGACGACAGGAAGAATCGCCTTTTTGATCTCGTCCCCTTTTTCTGTTAAAAACAGGTGATGTGAGCGCCGGTCTTGTTCATTATAGATTTTTTTGACAAGCCCTTTTCGTTCCATTGACTGGATCATTCTTACGACAGTGGTTTGATTTTTATCAATGCCTTCTGCCAATTCCTTTTGAGTCGAGCCTTTTTCACGGCTAAGAATACTAATAATGCTCCACTGTTCTGGTGTAACTCCGTACGGTTTTAACCTATTTGTAAAATAATTCGTCATTTTCACATCAGTGCGATGAACGAGAAAACCTATTAAATCATGTAACTTCATGTAAACACCCTCTAACAACTTTATATGCTATAGCATTTATATTAGTGGAGTGGTTAAACATTGTCAAATTGTCTACCTGTTATGCTTAAAATCAATTCCTGACATGATATACGGCAATGCTGATTTGATAAATTTTTCTGAAGAAATGTGCGAACTATTCTTTCTCCACTCAACAGAAGCTCCGTGAATTCCCCAACTTAAAAAAACAGCCGTGACCTTCAACACTTGTTTTTCGACATTTGTATATTGATTCACTAACAATTGATAAAAAATAATTTCAAGCTGTTCTCGAACAATCGGAGCAAGTTCAGTTTCATATTCTACTTGGCAGCGGTTATGCAGAGATTGTTGAAAACTGGCTAGCGCTTTAAAGATATTCATCATTGTATCTTCATCTAGTTTACTATTATTAAAATTGATACTTTCTAAATTAATCGACAATACTTCTGAGAGTGTTTTATCCAATAAATCGTATTTATCCTCAAAATGATAATAAAACGTCGCTCGGTTAATCATGGCTTCTGCTGTCACATCTTTCACCGTAATATCCTTAAATTCCTTTTTCGATGAAAGCTTGATGAAAGACTCCATGATTAATTTGCGCGTTCTTAATACGCGCGGATCTGTCTTTGTCTGCGTCATCTTCTTCCTCCTTCTTTTTAAACAAATGCTTGAATCTGTTGGATAAACAACAAATTGAAGAAATTATTGGTGTTGATCTCACTCATTCTGTCTTAAGATTCAATTGTAAAGCAAATGATTGATTCAAACAACTTATAGAAAATGAAGTTTTCTTCAAAATCGAGGAGGAAAAATCATGATGAAAATGAGGTTGTATCTTGGTCTACTGCCTCAAAAACCATTAGAAATTAATGAACATAGATAATGAAACAGAAAAGAGGAAATCAACTTGAAAAACAATGACATGTTTTGTGATTTAGAAACTGGTGTATGCGGTGTAGGTGAAGAAGAAGATATCCAGGTCATTGACTTTCACCAACCTAAAAAATCCATTACGCTCTACTATGTAACAGATCCGATTTGTTCTCATTGCTGGGCAATTGAACCTGTCCTGCGTCGTTTTAAAGAGCAATATGGACATTATTTTCATTTCCAGACTGTGCTTGGTGGACTGCTAGAGAAATGGCATGACGGTCCAATTGATCCCGCAAACGGAATTTATAAGCCTGCTGATGTCGCGGGTCACTGGAGAGAAGTCGGAGAACATTCTCGCATGCCAATTGATGGGTCCTTAATGATTGACAATCCTGTTCAATCCTCCTACCCGTCCTCTCGCGTGTTCAAAGTGATTCAAAAACATCACGGTGATGAACGAGCCTATACGTTTTTACGCCGTGCAAGAGAAGCACTATTTGCATTCAATCAAAATATATCTGATATTACGGTTTTGATTGATATCGTCAACAACCTTGGACTGAACGGAGATGTTATTTTACATGAAGCGGAGCTCCCTAGCGGACAAGACTTATTAAATCAAGATTTTGCTCTTGTTCGAGACCTCGGTGCAAGAGGGTTTCCGACCATCATCTTCGTCAACGAAGAAAATAAAGGAGTTAAAATCACGGGTGGTCGACCGTTAGACGTCTATGTTGATGGATTAAAGCAAGCTTTAAACACTGTAGAGATTCAACCGAAGAAGCTCCCAGCTGTTTCTGCCTTGCTCGAAAAAGAAAAACTACTATTCTCTAAAGAGATTGAAGTAATGTACGATATTGACCAATCGGATGTGCGGTCATTTATGGAGAAAGAACTTTCACAAAAACCGTTTCAAATGAAAGAAGTTCTAGGGGAACAGTATTTCACAACTTCAACATAAGGAGAATGACGATGGCTTACGTATTACAAGTAGATTTTAAGATGAATGGCCCTTTTGGGGATGAAATGGCAAAAGAGTTTTCTGATTTAGCGAGAAGTATTAATCAAGAGGACGGGTTCATCTGGAAGATATGGACGGAGAATTCTGAGGAAAATGAGGCTGGCGGGATTTATTTATTCGAAACAAAAGAAGCAGCTGAAACATATCTCGATATGCATTCTAAAAGAATCACTAGCTTTGGCATAACAGACATCAACGCGAAAATCTTTGACATTAACTCTGAGCTGACTCATATCACAAAAGGCCCATTAAAAACGCATAAAGATTGACAAACGAAAAAAAGAGCAGTTGTTGGCTGCTCTTTTTGCTTATGAATTAAATAAGATATTCAACTTTAAGGCTGCTATCAGCAGCTTCCCCTATCTCACTTGTTGCTGGTTTTCTTGATTAAGTCTACACCTTCATATGACAGGCTTTCTACACGTACAGCCTTTTGCAGGATGTAATGATCAAAAAAGGTCTTCGTATAGTCCGTCACAAGATTTCGCATCTCTAATACATCCCTTGTGCCTCTAATTTCCTCATCTACACCGGTAAACACGATGTCACAGTAATCTAAATGTGCAGCACCATCAACAGAGAAATAATAGGTTTCCATGCTGTTGTTAGCACCAATGATCGCATTCATATAATAATTCGGTTCAGAAAACAGGAGCAAAAAGGGTTTATTGAGGTCGCTGTCGAGAAGGCCGAATGCACCACTATCTAAGCCAACCCCGCAGACAAACCGGTCGTCATCCCGGCAAACAATAGCCGCTGTAGGCCCGCCATAAGAATGCCCGGCGATACCCATGCCCGTGTCGAGTAGCAGTCTGTCATGAAAGATAGACTTCCATTCTCCAGAGTCTAGTCTGTGAAGATAATCAGCTACGTACCTTACATCTTCTGCCTGTCGTTCACTATATCTTGTTAACTCGTTAATGATTGGCAAGGTAAGGATGTTATGGCACATCTCAATAGCCGTTTTATCGTCAGGGCGCATTTTCATCTTACTAGCCAGCGCCATCATCTCTGGATCTTCAGAAAACGCCATAATGACATCCGAAAAACCCTTTGAGACATTCACCAGCTTCCCATCTTTCCGTTTATACATGGTGCTATCCTGATGACCGATACTGACGACAACATACCCTTGGCTTGCCATGTCTGTACAGATGGCTGTCCCCCATTCTGGTGAACCACCCCCGCCGCAAACATAGAATACCACTGGATAGCGCTTTTCCTTCCCGGAAAGAGCAAGATCGTCATAACAATGAGTCTTGATATCGGTAGAGAAGAAGTTTATTTCCTTCAAATATTCAGTGACAAGTGGCTGCTCATGAAGCATCTCGTAGACTTCAGGAAACATGTACGTTGATGCAGTCTTCCCTTCGCTGCTATCGGACGGATAGTACACAAACGCGGTCAATTCTCTTTTTGAGTGATCTGATGCCGTATACTCAAAATCCATCTGGGTGCGTCCGGCAGTATAGCCGCCAATTGGTTCTGGGAATATGTCATACCTTTTCATATTTTGATGCCCCCTTCATCATAAAAATAGATATCCGCTCTTTGCTTGGTGAGTATCGTTTTGTGATATAATCTTGAGTCAAAGACAAGCGCTAAGAGAAATGGAATGAACTTGCTGAATGGAATTCATGAGAGAAGGTAAATGATGACCCTGCTCTTTCTGACGATGAACGGAAAATACTAGCGCGTAGTCTGCGAAAGCTTGAGCATATGGAACAATATATTTTTAACACGGCGCATATGAAGAAAATACATGGGGCTACTTTTGTTGAGCGATTTTTCTGTCATCTTGAATGCAGTAAGGATCACACTTGATGTTTTCTGCATCCATCCTCCTACTGTATATCTATGGGGCACATCAGCTTCGAGTATATTTGAGCGGTATGAGTTCTTCGATTTTCACCTTGACCAGCTCCCCAGCCATCTCGATGATGACAAAACATGCTGGTCCGAAGTCTGAAATGAGCTCTCGGCAGATGCCGCAAGGGCTTACTACTCTAATTTTTCTATCTTCTTCATCTGAATAGGGATGTCTCACTGCCACAATTGTATCAAAATCCTTATGTCCATTCGATAAAGCACTGCCAATCGCAATGGCTTCTGCACAAACAGTTACCCGTCCGATATAGGCTTCTATATGGACAGCCGACATTATTTCTCCTGTTTTCATGCGGATCGCTGCCCCTACATGGTGTTTATCATCTTCATAAAGACTGATAATCTTCTTTTTTGCTTCGTCTATTAATTCAAGATCTTCTTGGGATAAATCAAAAGTTTCCAACGTGTTCTCCTTCCCCTTCCATGCTCGTATCTATTATACCAAACATTAGGTAATGAACTGTTTGCCCGAAGATGAGTGGAAACAAAAATAAAGATTATGTTTGCAGGCATAAGCTTCTTTATGCTTTTTTATAGCGTTGAATCATAAATTGAATGATTTTTGTGATGAGAGAGGTACACATGCATAGAAAAGTCATAGCGACGACCCAATACATATTCGACATATCGAACCCCGTATAGGCAAAGATAAAAACGGTTGAAGCTGCAAATGTGATCACTAGAACGACGTAGACCCGCTTAAAGATGAAATAGCCGACAATCCCCCATATCAAAGATAACAAAGGCAATGTAAACAAGATCAGAGCCATAGGTTGAAGAAAGGAAACAATCATCATTCACTCTCCTTTACTAGCCGTCATTTATTTAAATCCAATGAAGAAGCGAACAATCATTATATTAATGGGAAATACGCTCGTTGTAAACAAAAATTGGAATTTAAAGAAGTTTAATCTGTAGTGAGTTGACATTCTGGATGTATTTCAAGTTGAATTGAAAAAGGCTGCTTTCATGAAAGCAGCCCATTCACTAAACTTTCGACTATTTCAATCAAATCATTATACATTTCTTAACGATTGATCACCTGAATGATCTTCTCCTGAGCATCTTGTGCCTCAGGGATTGGCATGACAACAAATACATGAAGCATTTCAGGATAAACAAAGGTTTTGATGTCAATTCCTTGTTCTGTTAGTTTTTCATCGAGCTTTATGGCATCTGGATATAACATATCATGTGTTCCAATGAAATGAGTAATCTTCGCAAGTCCTTTGAATTCACCGTAAATGGGACTGATCAATGGGTCAGTTACATGTTGATCAGCTGTCCAAATCTTTGCAATGGCTTCCATTCCTTCATAACCTAGAATCGGGTCCTTTTTTGCATATTCAAACATGAGAGGATTGCTTAAGCTCATGTCAACACATGCAGATAATAAAATAATATCCTTCGGCTGCGGCAGATCCTCCTTCTTTAAAAGGTGCGCCAGACCAAGTGAGATATTTCCGCCAGCTGAATCTCCCATGATCGTCAATTGATTGGCACTTCCGGCAGTTTTCAGAAGGTCTTTATATAGGTTAAGTATTTTCGGATACGTATCCTGGTAGCTATAATGAGGCACTTTTGGGTAAATAGGAGCGACTACTTTCGCACCTAGTGATTGCGCCATTTTATCCATGAACCACCAATGGACATTCAAAGGCTGATTTGTCCACGCGCCTCCATGTAGATACAGAATGACTTTTTGGTTTTGTGATGCTTGTTCATTCAATGTGAAAACTTGCATGCCGTCGAATGTCTGCTCTTGTACCTCACTCATTAACTTCACATCATCTCCAATGGCATAAGGTTGCGTATTTTCCATTCCTTTTTGCTCAAGAAATTTTTTTTTGTGCTCGATACTAGAAAAACTCTCTTTATTACTTTGCGAAGCGAATAATGTTTCAAATTGAATACTTTCTTCAGAACGTTCACCATGATAAATTTCTACACTCATTTTTTTCTCTCCTTTCACTCAATATGATGATTGATCATCCTGATTTGGTACACGAAATGATTCCAGGTAGACTTGTACTTTTTTTTCAGGAGTTTTTAATAAGTTAGATAAAAGGTCTTGAATGAGACGAAGGCTTTTGATTTTCCTTTCAATTTCTTCATGTTTAAGATGGACAATTTTTCTTAGCGTATCAAGGTCTATGTCTTGACTTAGCATGTCCATAATTTCAGCTATTTCCTTTAATGAATAACCCAATGTTTTCGCATCTTTGATCAATTGAATCTTCACAACATAGTCTTCTGTATAGAATCTGTAACCGTTTGAACGTCGTCTTGGAGCAGGCAATATGTTGTGCTCTTCATAGTAACGAATTGCGGCAGGACTTATTCCTGTTTTTTTGGCAAGTTCTCCTCTAGTCATCAACTCCATCGTTACTCCTTTGTCATTATTTTGTCTTACTATATGTACATTATAAAGGTTGAACTATACTTCAAGGTCAAGGTGAAACATTTATTGGCTTGCTATGACATGATTTGGGTTTCTTTTCGGTAAACAAATAAAACACCATCGCACCCGGCAAATAAAGGCGGGCGCAATGATGTTTTCATCATTCAATCTGGATTATGATAAATCTTCTCCATTTGTTGCAATCACATTTTTGTACCAGTAGAAGGAATCTTTTCTGTAACGATTTAATGAACCATTCCCTCTATCGTCTTGATCTACATAGATCAAACCATAGCGTTTACTCATTTGAGAAGTTCCGCAGCTAATTAAGTCGATGCATCCCCAAGGCGTATACCCCATTAAATCGACACCTTCTTTGACTGCTTCTTTCATCTGTTCAATATGTTTTTTCAAATAATCAATTCGATAATCATCGTGTATTTTTCTGTCTTGTGTCAATGTATCTCTTGCGCCAAGTCCATTTTCACAAACAAACAAAGGCTTTTGGTATCTGTCATACAGTTTGATTAATGAATTAACTAGAATCATTTTACGGTTTAACATTTTTAAGGTTGCTGTAAGGTTCGGATTAATACAAGTTAAGGTTGAGGTTGTACAATGGGTTTGTAAGGAATTGAGGGATGAGTCAAATGGTCCCCTCTTCTAAATCAATCATAGAGGTGAAAAGGTTTGAGAGAAAATAAAATTTTGTCTTCATTATGTTACTTCAGTATCTTTTTTGCACCGTTTCTGTTTCCGATTATCGTCTATTTCTTAGGAAAGGACGAAGTGAAAGAGCATGCGAAAAAATCACTCTGGACACATATTATTCCTTATTTGATTTTCGGAATTGGTATTGCCGGTTCAGGTTTACTTGGCATGAACGATATCAGTCATGCTGGTCCGTTCTTAATTGCAACGTATGCTGCGACATTCCTAGTCGCGATCTACTTCTTCATTTGGAACATTGTGAAAGGCATTAAAGTGTTTTCAGAATAATAGTTGAAAAAAACGGTTCTGTGATTGAGCAGAACCGTTTTTTTGTATGTCCGTTCATGCGGGTAATTGGATATCAATCGTTGTTCCTTCCCCTATCATACTTTGTATCGTAATATCCCCGCCGTGTTTTTGGATGATATCTTTTGCAATCGCCATTCCAAGACCAGAGCCTGCATGTGTCCCTCCTGTATTTGTCCCTCTATAGTAGCGGTCAAACACTTTTTCTAGCTCTGCCTCTTCGATTCCTTTGCCGTTGTCTTGAATCGTAATGTGGGTGTTTTCTTTTTGTTCAAGCTGTACAATGATGTTCACATCAGCATCATTGTGAACAAGGGCATTTAAAATGAGATTGGTGACCGCTCTTCGTATGAGGATCGTATCAATATTCAGCATAAGCTTGTCTACATTCGTTTGCAGCTCAATGGTCTGATCTGCATATCTCGAATCGTTGAGGATATCAATTAACGTTTCACGCAGCAACGGTACAATGTTCACCAGCTCTTTATGCAGCATCACGTCGTTATTTTTCAGCCTTGTGGTTAAGTTGAGATCCTCCATGACATCTTTGATGTACAGTGATTTATTCTCTATGATGCTGGCATAATGTTTGATGTCTTGATCTGAAAGAGGATAATTTGGATCTTTCATGATTTCTGCATAGCCTTGAATGGAGGATAATGGTGTTTTAATATCATGAGAAATATGGCTGATCCACTCTTCCCGCATTTGCTCTAATTTGTCTTTTTCTTTTTGGCTTGAAGCGAGCTGTTCTGATAAGTGATTGACATTATAGAAGACATCTTTATATATCCCCTTAGTTGGCAGCTTCGTCGTATAATCTCCGTTTGCGAGCCGCTGGATGCCATAAATGGCACGGCCAAGCGGTTTGATGAGCTGCCGGCTGAATAAGTATCCAATGACTAAGGCAATGATGGCATCAATCGATAATAAAATCATCGTCCCGATATTGAATTGCGATATTAAGTCTTTCGTATTGAACGAAAATAAATATTTTCCGATGGAAGGGTCCTTAAATCCGATAAAGTAGCTGTATTCCTTACCCTTTCCATTTTTCCCCCCAGCATAGATAGTCGACATCAATTGCTTATCTTTATATTTATGTAAGTTTACGATTTCTATAGGTGTGTATTTGCTCTTTAAGCCTTTAGGTGCTTGTGCATGATAAACATCTTGTCCATTTTCGTCTAATATTTGAATCCATGCATTTTGTTGTTTTAAGGCTTGCTGTCCTTCTTTGCTCACAGTGATATCTTGATTGGACAAGGTGATGTATTGTTCAAATGTTCTTGTGAAGGTTTCCGGCGTATTTTCTTCGTTTTGCTGGCTGCTTGCTTGTAGTACAAGCCAAATCATGAATCCAAATAAGTTAATAAAGACCGTGATAATGGTCACGATAATGACAGAGACCATATATCTGCCTGTTAATCGCCATTTCATCTTTACGCATCCTTTACAACAAATTTATAGCCAAGCCCTTTAACCGTCACGAGAAATTCTGGTGTAGATGGGGAATTTTCTATTTTCTCCCGAAGTCTTCGTATATGAACCATCACCGTATTATCAGAACCGAAGAAATCCTCTCCCCAAACCGTTTGATAAAGCGTTTCTTTACTGATCACGCGATTCGGATGCTGCAAGAAATAGGTCATCAGCATAAGTTCTTTCGGAGTGAGCTCAATCGCCGCTCCGTTTTTCGTCAGTTCAGCTTGCTGCTCGTTTAACTCAAATGGGCCTTTTTTAATCACGGGCTCCGCTTGAGAAGGCTGTAAGTATGATGACCGTCTTAGCTGGGCTTTTACCCGGTAGGCGACTTCCTTTGGGCTGAACGGTTTTGTAATGTAATCATCGCCACCAATGGCAAGTCCTACAATTTTGTCTGATTCCTCTCCCTTTGCTGATAAAAAGATAATTGGAACATGCGAGACGTCTCTGATTTGTTTGCAAATATCGTAGCCTTCACCGTCTGGTAGCATAATATCCAGTATGACGAGATCGGGTTGTTCTTGATTGAATTGTGAGAGCCCATCACGGGCAGTTGAAGCTGTTATCACCCGGTCAATGCCTTCTCTTGTTAATACTGTATGGATTAATTCCAAAATTTCTTTTTCGTCATCTATAATCAATACTTTGCTTTGAAGCTTTGGCATTTATAATCACTCTCCTGAAGTCATTGTTATTATTATACCCAAAGTGTAGACGTCGTGAAAAATCAACTTTCTATTGACACAAAAAAGCCAATTTTCTTTTTTAATGAGAAAATTGGCTTTTGGTGTTTTTTTAGCGTTTGACCACAAATGTTGTCACACTTTGAGCAGGGAGATGTGCCCAAAATTGATTTCCTGATATGTTTAAGTCAGTTCCAGGCTGGAGGTTACTGTTGCTGCTCGTGATCCATCTTGACGCTTGGGAAGCAGTTCCGTTTTGCATGACAAAGTGTTGATTGACTCCTGTATTGTTTTTGTTAATCGCGACAATGACGACCTGATTGTTTCCTTTATAGGCTGAGACGAAAACATTCGGTTCAGGGCTTTTCGTTGCATCAATTCTGACGTACCCTGGACGCACAAACTTGGAGAAATGCGCCATGTTGTATCCACGCTTGCTAATCATTCCATCTTCTTTCATAGGACCGTATGATCTCCGGATGTACCACCACACATACGCCTGAAAGTCCCCTTCCACCATTGAATGGTGAATATGCTCTGATACCCCTAATGCCTCAGGCCAGCGGTCCGCTGAATTGTTATCACTATTCGGGTAGTAGACCTCTGTCATCCACAGCTCTTTCCCCCCTCCTTTTTGTTTGAAAAGAGGATACGGAAGCTGGCTGATTTGGGTTCCGTACAGATGGGCACCGAGAATGTCCATATTTCTAAGCGCCTGCGGATCGTTTAAGATAGGATCTGAGATATTCTTAAGGTATTGAAAGGATTCTGGTGCAATCACACGTGCATTAATGGAGCCGGCATTTTCTCTCATGAATCGCAGGATTTCCTGAGGTGTCCACCATGTCCATTCATGTGCATAATCAGGCTCGTTTTGTACGGAAATGGCATAGAGATTGACGCCATTATTTTTCATGTATGTCACAAAATCATTCAAATGCTGAGCATATGCGGCGTATTGATTGTATCTCAGCCGCTTTGCAGACGCACCATTACGGTTGAAAGTCTCTACCATATGGCTTGGAGGATTCCAAGGCGAAGCGATCACCAAAGCGCCATGCTCTATCGCTCTTTTGGCGGTGGCGACTTCTCTGTGCCAATTATTTCTGTTCTCGTCTACATAAATCCGTAAAATGGAGAATCCTAACTGATTCTGTCCATTGCCAAAGGCGGTATCCCTTTGAGGGCCGGTCAAATCACCAATCCAGGCCGGGTGGTTCATTCCGCCAAAGCCGCGAATCACTTGTCTTTCCGCATTGACATTAATATTCGCATCACTTGCCGCTGACACCTCAGTTACGCTGGGTCCTATGAACATGACAGACAACATAGTGAAGCAGACCAATAAAGTGCAAATTGGTTTTTTGATTATGGACATCAAATTTTCCCACTCTCCCATCAACCATTAATCGATGCCGTAGCATCAGATTTTGTTTACCTTTGAGTAAACTGCCAGGAATCAAATTGGAATAGGTTGGCACCATTTCCTTTGAAGACAAAAAATACGTTGTGTACTCCCGTTGCCCCGTTTACTGCCGCTTCTATTTCTCGCCAGTTTCCGCCTGTGGAAGGGACATTGAGTGTTCCGGCAATTCTACCGTCTGGACTGCCGAGACGTACTTCAATTTGTCCGCCTGAAGCGGCTGCTACATTGGCTTTAAAGGTTCTGGCACCTCTCGATCCGAAATCGACATTACTGACAGCCACCCAATCGCCGTTTTGAATGTTTGTGACGTGCTGGTTATTGGCTGGCCCACCAGGTGCTGAGGAGGCCTCTGTTAAAATGCGCCCATTCCAAGCGAATGTTTCAGCTTCTACCCGTTGATAAGGATTTAAGTTGGAAAGCTGTTTAACGCCTTCAAAATTGGCTGCGACCTCTCGAAGGGAGCCGTCAGCATTATGCACAAGCTTATTAATGTGGGGAGATCTGTAGCCTTTCCCTGCTCCGTATAAGGCAGAGCTCACCGTTTGTGTGTGATACACGACATACCACTCGTTTTTAAAATTAAACACAGCATGATGGTTGTTACCGCCGCCACCGAAAAATGCACCCGGATTTTTCAAGAAGTGTCCTTTATACGTAAAGGGACCCATAGGACTTGAGCTCGTCATATAGCCGATCTCGCCTGGTGGTTTATCTGCTGGGTGAGAGCCGCCAAAATTGATGCAATAGGAATAGTAATAGGTACCGTTATACTTATGCATCCCTGAATCTTCAAACATAAAAGGAGCATCAATGGTTGATGCACTGCCGACCACACTTGTCATGTCAGGCCCTAGCTTCAGAACTCTTGCTGTTTTAGGATTGGCCCATTGTCCCTGCGTTGGATTTGAACCGCCTGGAACGCCTCCACCAGCATATAGATAACCGGTCCCGTCATCATCTACAAATACGGCTGGATCAAACAGCCATACAACACCTGACATCCCTGGTGTATTTGGCGTGACGAGCGCTTTTCCGATAGGATCTTTCCAGGGACCAATCGGGCTGTCCGCTGTCAGGACGCCAATCCCTCCACCGCTGTTAGCAAAATAAAGGAAAAATTTATCCTTCCCATTGATCTTCTTCACCGCAGCGGCTGGAGCCCAAGATGCGCCTGCCCATTTGGCAATCCCTTTCCCGCCATTGGCCCCATTGGCACCTGCTACTGGAATCGCTCCGTGATCTGTCCAGTTCACCATATCCGCCGAAGAGATGACAAAAACCCTATTCAAGTTTGCAAAAGAATTGTCCTTAATCGTTCCATTGCTGTGATACTCATAGTCATCGCTCGACATATAAATGTACACTCTTCCGTTATAGGTGAGCGCAAACGGATCCGCCCCCAGGTGATGGTCTATGAGCGGATTTGCATTTCCTACTCGTTTTGCAATGGGGGTACTTGCTGCACTCGCATCATATACAGGTATACAGCTTAGTACCAAAGCAAGAATCAATAAACCTAAACCGCACTTCATCCTCTTTCTCATCGTGTCATTTTCCTCCTGTTTTCATCTTCCTAATCTTGGGGTTTACGCCCAATTTCAAATTATGTTGATAGATGCTGATGAAGAATGAATACAAAGGATGATTTCTTGAAGGAATCGTTGCTAAAACAACTATGTAAACCCTTACTTTTTGACTAGGAGACAACAAAAAAATGCAGTTCTCCTTTTGGAACTGCATTTTCTTAGCTTATTCATGATGTTGATCACATATAACGAGCGGTCACCATTTTCTTTCTTGTGTAAAACTCCACTCCGTCTGTTCCATTGGCATGCAAATCCCCGTAGAAAGAATCCTTCCAGCCGGAAAACGGGAAAAATGCCATTGGTGCGGGAACACCGATATTGACGCCGAGCATCCCTGCGTCGATGTTTTCGCGAAATTCTCTGATGCTTGATGCACTGTCTGTGTACAGGCAGGCACCGTTCGCAAATTTTGATTGATTGGACAGGTCGATTGCTTCTGTTAGTGAAGAGACACGAACAATGGATAAGACTGGGGCGAAAATCTCGTCCTGCCAAATTTTCATTTGATTTGTCACATGGTCAAAGATCGTTGGTCCAACGAAATACCCTTTTCCATTTGTTTCGTGATCTTTCCTGCCATCACGAATGAGACTTGCGCCTTCTTCAATCCCTGACTGGATGTATTGAAGCGTTCGTTCTTTATGTTCCTTTCGAATGACTGGACCAAGAAAGACCTCTTCATTTATTCCATTTCCAATGACGAGCTCGTTCGATTCATCAACTAATTTTTGAATGAGCTCATCTGCCACTTCTTCTTCCACTGCGACAACGGCCGCAGCCATGCAGCGCTCTCCTGCTGATCCAAAGGCAGCACCAATGATTTGTTTCGTTGCCGCGTCTAAATCTGCATCTTTGAGAACAATGGAGTGATTTTTTGCTCCTGCAAGTGCTTGGACACGTTTGCCATGCTCTGTGCCTTTTTTATAGACGTATTCTGCGACTGGCTGAGAGCCGACAAATGAAATGGCTTTGACCTTTTGGTGTTCAAGCAGACCATTGACGACATCGTGAGCCCCATTGACAATGTTGAGAACCCCTTTTGGAAGACCTGCTTCTTCGAATAGCTCGGCTAATCGCGCGGCAAGAATCGGCGTGCGCTCTGAAGGTTTTAAAACAAACGTATTTCCGCACGCAATGGCAAGCGGGAACATCCAGCAAGGGACCATCATCGGAAAGTTAAATGGTGTAATCCCCCCGATGACGCCTATTGGATAGCGGTACATGCCGGATTCGAGTCCAGATGCGATATCTGGTAATTGTTTTCCCATCATTAAGGTTGGTGCACCAGCGGCAAATTCGACACATTCAATCCCGCGCTGCACTTCTCCTTTTGCTTCTGTTATGCTTTTTCCGTTTTCAATCGTGACGAGTTCAGCCAGCTCATCCCATTTTTCAACGAGTAACTGCTGATATTTAAATAAAATGCGGGCACGGCGGGGAACGGGGGTTTTCGACCAAGTGGTAAATGCTTGTTGTGCTGCCTGTACCGCACGTTCGACATCTTTTTTTGTTGAAAGCGGCACTTCTGCGATGATCTCGCCAGTTGCTGGGTTATATACTGCCTCTGTTTGACTAGTTTCTGCCTCAATCCATTGTCCGCCAATATAATTTTTCAACATTTGTACATCTGTTTTGGTCATGTTCCCTCTCTCCTTTTTATGAAAAAATGTCATGCTTATAGGATGTGTTTGGTTGTCATTGTCTCATCTAATGGGCGCCCATCTGTATACACTCTTTGTCAAATATTATTGTCGTTTTGGTTTACGTTGTGATAAAAGCTTGCTCTAACGTGTGAAAGGTTGTCGCCCATTCATTTGTTTGTGAGAAATGATTCCGGAATGTGATTCATTCATGATGTATTTTTGATTAACTGTTGGTTAACTTTAGAAAAATCATAATATTAAAAACGCTTTCAGTCAATCCTCTTTTTGCAGCATAAAAAAACCTGATGCGCGTAGCATCAGGTAGAGGCTGGTTTATTTCTGTAAGTTGGTTGATGCGGCATATTGATTCGGTTCTGCAAAATGCGGAAGCATCTCACCATGTGCTTCAATGAGTTCATCGCATAATTTGATGATGTCATCAATCGATAGTTCAGCGCTTGTGTGTGGATCAAGTAATGCCGCTTGATAAATGTGCTCTTTTTTGCCGCTGATTGCTGCTTCGATTGTCATGAGCTGTGAGTTGATATTGGTCCGGTTCAGTCCAGCCAATTGTTCAGGGATCTCTCCGACATAGCATGGCATGATACCGCTCCGATCTGCAACACACGGCACTTCGACACACGCTTTTTCAGGCAGGTTGTGAATGAGGCCTCCTGTGTTCAACACATTCCCAGCAAATTTAAAGGGAACGTTCGTTTCGATCGCTTCAATGATACGAGAACCATATTCTTTTGAGCGAGTATGTGTGATCTGTGTATTGCCCACAAGGTCATGCTTCATGGTATTCCAGTTGTTGATTTGTTCCTCGCAGCGTCTCGGGTATTCATCAAGCGGAATGTTAAATTGACCGATCAGTTCTGGATAGCGTGATTTAATGAAATAAGGATGATATTCGGCATTATGTTCTGAGGATTCTGTGACATAGTAGCCGAATTTATCCATCAGCTCAAAACGTACCATATCATGATGCCGCGCTTGCTGCTTTTCTTTCGCTCTTCTTTTGATTTCTGGGTACAAGTCTTTTCCGTCCCGTTTCACTTCTAATAACCATGCCATATGATTAATGCCGGCAATTTTTTCTTCAATGCCTTCATGATCCATTTCAAGTGATTCAAATAGATCCTTTGTACACACCTGCACACTATGACAAAGACCCACCGTTTGAACCTGTGTATAGCGCAGCATCGCACCTGTCAGTGTGGCCATTGGATTTGTGTAATTTAACAATAAAGCATTTGGGCAAACCTCTTCCATCTCCCTTGCAAAATCAAGCATCACAGGAATTGTTCGAAGGAAGCGGAAGATGCCGCCGATGCCAACCGTATCCGCAATCGTTTGTCTTAACCCATAGTTTTTCGGAATCTCAAAATCAATCACCGTGCTTGGCCGGTAGCCTCCAACCTGGATGGCATTGATCACATATTTCGCATCCTTTAAGGCTTCTTTTCGGTTGTGATAGGACTTAATGGCCACATGTGCACCGTAGTTCTCTTTTAAATGGCGGAGCATCGTTTCGGATTCTTTCAGCCGGTTGTGGTCGATATCATATAAAGCGAATTCAAAACCGGTTAGTGCAGGGACGAACAAACAATCTCCTAATATATTTTTAGCAAACACGGTACTCCCTGCACCGATAAATGTAATTTTAGACATAGACGACTCTCCTTTTCGCATCCATATTGAACTATCCTTTGACAGAGCCTTGTGAAAGCCCTGCGATAAAATATTTTTGCAACAGTAAAAACATCGTCACCATCGGCAGCATTGCAATGAGCGCAGCAGCACCAACGAGCTGAAGCTGATGTTGATTTTGACCAAAAAAATGGGATAAGGCGACTGTGAGTGTGTGCATCTCTTTATCTTGCAAAAAGAAGATGGCAAATTGATAGTCGTTCCAAATATACACACAGGCAATGATTAAAACAGAAGCGGTAATGGGTTTCAGAAGCGGAAAAACGACGGTGAAAAAAACTCTAAGTGTCCCAGCTCCATCAATACGGGCTGCTTCTTCAAGCTCCTTTGGAATGGTTGACCGGATAAAGCCTGCGTATAAGAAAATCGTTAGCGGCAAAAAAAGCAGCGACATTATTTAAAATAGCGATTTGATAGGTGTTCATCATCCCAATTTGAACGACCAATTTATAGAGCGGGACAAGGGCTGTGAGTGGTGGAATGACCATAATGGCGATGAATAAAACATAAACTGCTTTATTTAGCTTTGTGCTTCTTCTTGCGAGCGGATAGGCTGCAAGAGAGCCAAGAAAGATGAGGCATACAGCAGAGCTGAACGTAATGATCACGGTATTCAAAAAGGATTGGCCAAGCTGAGCCTCTGTCCATGCCGTGCGAAAGTTTTCAAGATGAAGCGCTTTTGGAAACAGCCATTTTGAACTGAAATCTCCTATCCCCTTTAATGATGTCGTTACCAAGATATAAAATGGAATGAGATGAAGCAATGTCACCAAAAGGGCGAGGAAGGTGTACCATCTCTTCTTACGTTTAAAGGCATTTTCCATCACACCTCGGTCTCCTTTCGTTTGAAATACATCAGCGCTGCGATACTAATGACAAGGATGATGACCGCCATGAAGACCCCTTGAGTTGCTGCATAGCCTGCATCCTGACGTTTGAAATACAGATCATACATAAAGGTCGACATCGATTGTGAGGAATCTCCCGGTCCGCCGCCAGTGAGCGCCACAATGACATCAAAGAGCTTGAGCCCGCCAATGACATTTAGCACAACATTAATGGTGATAGACGGTATAAGGAGAGGCAATGTAATTCGCCTAAATTGCTGGAGGCTGGATGCACCGTCTAATTGTGCCGCTTCATAATAATCCTTAGGAATACTTTGCAGTCCTGCTAAATAAATGATCATCGCAATCCCAACGAATTGATAGGTGTTGACGAGCACAATGATCCAAGTGTTTAATTGCGGATTGCCAAGCGCATTCAATTGATCAAATCCAAAAAGCGTCACCACATCGTTTAAGGCACCGCCTTGGTAAGCAAACACGAAATACCAAATATAGCCCATCGCAATCGGACTAATCATGACAGGTAAATAGATGACTGTTCTTGTGATCGCTCTCATCTTTAAGCTTTGATTTAATAAAAGAGCATATCCAAGTCCGATGATATTTTGTAAGATGGTGCTACCGATTCCGTATAGAAGTGTATTTTTAACAACAAGCCATGTCGTTGGGTCCTGAACCAGACGCTTATATTGATCAAGCCCAATCCATTCATAAGTTTGTGAGAATCCATTCCAATTCGTAAAAGATAGCTGAATGCCGTTCAAAAAAGGATAAATGATAAAGGTACTGACAATGAGAACAGCTGGCAAGTACATCCACCAAAGGGATGAATTCTGGCTTTTTTTCATTTTCTGCTTTGGTAAAGAGGTGAATGCGGCTGGCTGCTGTGCTTTTGTGATGTCATTCATTGGATTCACTCCTGTTTCAGCATGAGCCTGCTATTGTTTTTTCAGACGCTTATATTCCTCTTCCATCTTCTTCGATAACTGTTCTGGTGTGATGGAGCCTGCTAATAATTCTTGACCCGTCGTTGCCATGACAGCCCACATGCCGCTTGGTAAGTATTTTCGATCGAAGTAAGGTTCAATCTTAACCTTTTCGTATTGATCGTAAAACGTAGAGTAATCGTTTTTCGCTTTTACTTGCTTTAAGGCTGCTTCAGAGGAGGTGCCTTCTGCGATCTTTTTCGCATTTTCAGGCTTTGTGAGAAAATCGATGAATTGTTTTGCTTCTTTTAAATGTTTGGAGTCTTTCCAGGCAGCGACCGTAAACCGTTCTCCTCCAATCCAGCTTTGCTTATCTCCTTCATGAATAGATGGAACTGGCATCGTGCCGACTTTGATCGATGGATTGAGTTTAGACGCTTCAGGTCCTAAAGAACCTCCGACAAAGGTGAAGGCTATCTTGTTTTGTGCCATTAGTTCAGGTGCTTGAGTGAGTTTTGCTGTGAGGACATCTTTGTTTAAAAGGTCTTGATCCTTCAGTTCCTTCATGAACTGTGCAAGCGGTGTATAGAGAGACCAATCAAATGATCCGTTTTCAAGGTCTTTTCCGTATCGATGGTTTGGACTGGTGATCAATAAAGGTGTGGCGAGTTCATCAAAGACTTGGGCGATATTTGAGTTGTCTCCTCCTGGTATCCAGAGCGGCACAACCTCTCCTTTGCTCTTTTCCTTCACTGTCAGCAAAGCGGATTTTAGCTCATCAAGTGTTCTAGGGATTTCAATGTCATAGTCCTTTAATAGATTGGCATTAAAGCTAAGCCCGTCTTTTGCTTGATTCAGCGGATACGCGTATACTTTTCCATCTTGGTCCTTTAAAATTTGATCGAGTGAAGGATCAAGCTGTTTCACCCAATCCATTTCTTTTAGATCAGCGACATACTCGCTGTAGCGCAGTTTGGCCCAGCCGTGTGTGTCAAACAGATCCGGCATATCATTTGCTCCCATTTTGACACGGATCGTATCTTCATAGCTGTTGCCTGGGAAGTTGGCATCGATTCGAAGATGTGGATGCTCTTTTTCAAACTCACGAATCACTTCTTCAAACGCTTTTCTTTCCCCGCTGTTGCTCATCGTCGAAAAGAGAGTTAGGGTGACCTTTCCGTTTGCTTCGGACGTTCCGCTATTGCTACAAGCAGACAAAAGAATGGTCAAGATAAAGGCCGCAGTGAGTAGCATGATTTTTTTATTCATGGTTTCCTCCTTTTAATCACTGAAAATTCAGACGATAATCGGTAGAATTCATGCAGTTGCGGAAACAAAAGAAGTCCATTATACTGGAATTCTATTCTTTTCAAAGAGATAAGAGAGCATACCGGTAGGCTGCCTTGTTCTTCGCATGATCTGGCCATCATGCGAAGCAGCTTGCTTTCTGCTTTTTTGTCTCTTTTTTTGTTTGCTGAAATCGTGGGTTCACCCCCTTTCATGGATGAGGCATGTGCTGCCTCTTTCGATGAGTTTTGTTGGCACGACGACTTTTAGAGGAAGCTTTCTGCCGTTTATTCTCTCAAGCAAAAGCTTCAAACTGACTTCCCCCATTTCTTCTGTATATACTTTGACGGTTGTAAGCGGCGGGCTTGAAAATGAAGCCGCTTCAATGTCATTAAACCCAACGATGGATACATTTGAAGGTACGCGTAGACCGGCTTCGTTGAGCGCGCGCATTGCACCGATCGCCATTGAATCACTTCCGATAAAAAAGGCTTGTGGCAGGTTTCCTTTTTTAATGGCCTGCTGCATGAGCGTATAGCCTTCTTGCATGGAGTATTCCCCGATATGGATGTCATCCAGATGAAGACCACCTGCTTCTTGCATTCTTTTCATAAACGTCGTTTGTCTTTCGTCCTCAATCACAGCATTCCCTTCGAAATAATGCTCTCGCTCCTTTCCGCCAAGATAGCCTAGATGTGTATAGCCAAGCGATTGCAGATGGCGAATCGCTCGATCTGCCGCTCTGACAAAATCGACATGTACACAATCATATAAATCCTCATCTGCATAATGATTGATAAAAACAATGTGTTCCATTCGATTTGTCATTTTTTCCACCGTATCAGGGCTAATTCGTCCAATGACGATCAAACCGTCAATATCCTTTAGCATCGCCCCTTTATCCATGCTTCTCAGGCGAAAGGTATGGAGGGTGGAGAGCCCTTGTTTGGCATATTCTTTTTCAATTCCTTTTCGAATCGATGAAAAAAAGGGGTCATTTAATTCTTCGTCAATGGATTGAGCGACAACGATACCGATGACTGGGGATTCAGATGGGCTTTTTTCCTCTGCTTGATCGGCTTTTCTTGCTCTCACTGGGGTATAGTTTAACTTCTTTGCAATGTCGAGGATGTTTTGTCTTGTTGCGTGCGAAACGGCAAGGGTTTGATCGCCATTTAACACACGGGATACAGTAGAAACGGACACTTTTGCATCATGAGCAATATCTTTGAGTGTGGTCATAGGCAAACTCCTCTTGGTTTTTGACTAAATATTTACTAAAGATATTTGAAGGATAACATGTTGATAAAGCGCTTTCAAGTGTGAATTTGTGATTTTTTATTTTGTTTTTGAGTATGTTTTGTTTAGATGTGAGATTTTAGTAAAGTTGCGTAAAAAAGAGGATGGGTTTCATCCTCTTTTACTAACATGATTCAATTGAGGCTGTTTCTTTTGAAAACAATTGCTTCATTGTCTCCCAAGCTGTATCAAGTTGATGGTGAAGTCCAAATAAACCTGAGTTGCCGATAATATAGATCTCGTTTCCAGCCTCAGCAAGCAGCCGGAACGTGCTCTCATTACAGGAGCCGTCTACTTCAATTGAAAACGAGTAGCCTCCCTTCTCTTTTACATCTTTCACCTGTTTCATTTTCTGAAGCATTTCTTTAATAAAAGGCTGACCTGCAAAGCCTGGATCAATCGTCATGATCGTCACCCGGTCTATTAAATGTAGATAGGAATCTAACGCTGCAATTGGTGTGGCGGGGTTTAAGACAAAGCCGACCTCGCAGTTTCTTTGATGGATATGCCGAATAATTCTAAAAACGTCTCTTTGCACGACCTCTGGGTGTAAGCAGATCATGCTTGCGCCTGCATCAATGCAGGCATCGATTAAAAATTCTTGGGGGTATTCTGCCATAAGATGCACATCAATTGGTCTATCTGTCAGTTTTCGGAGCTGTTCTATGAAAAAGGGTGATAAGGTGATATTTTTCACGTAATGACCATCCATGACGTCGACATGATATCGATCTGCTCTTGTGTTGAGAATATGAATATGTTCGCGGAAATGCGTTAAATCCATGCACATCAGTGAAGGTGAAAAAATGGCTGTCATTCCCAGATTCCTCCTTTTTACAGTTGAAATAAAAGCTTGATCAATCCAATCAAGATTCCGATGATACCAAAGTCTGTATCTCCAAAAGTTGTCCCTTCAAAACCAAGGGTTCCTAACACAGGTAATAAACAAGCAGGTAAAAAAGAAAGAAGCAACCCATTCGCAAATGCCCCAGCGACAGCCCCTCTCACGCCTCCTGTTGCATTGCCATACACTCCTGCTGTAGCGCCGCAAAAAAAGTGCGGGACAAGACCAGGAACAATGACAGTTAAACCAAACAAAGGTAAAAGAAAAATGGATACGATGCCTCCTGCAAAGCTGCATAAAAAACCGATAATGACTGCATTTGGAGCAAATGGAAAAACGGTTGGTGCGTCAAGTGCCGGTTTTGCCCCTTTCACAAAACGATCGGCAATCCCTTTGAAAGCAGGCACGATTTCACCGATTGCCATCCGCACCCCGGCTAAAATAATGTACACACCAGCAGCAAAGGTTATAGCCTGAATGAGAATGAAGACAGCGAAGTTCGTGCCCCCACTCATTTGTTCTATAAAGGGAATCCCAGCAAATGGTGCAATCGCAAAGAACAGCAAAGCCATCGTGATTGAAATGGCCACAGATGTATCTCGTAGAAAGCCGAGTGATTTAGGCACTTGAATGGTTTCTGTAGATCTCTCCGGACGACCGATCCATTTCCCGATCATTCCCGCTGTAAAATAACCGAAAGTACTGAAGTGTCCAAGCGCGAGATCATCGCTTCCAGTGACTTTCCTTGTGAATGGCTGAAGAATAGCGGGTGCAATGACCATAGCTGTCCCTAATATAATCGAACCGGTGGTGACAAGAAACGCTCCTTGCATTCCAGCTGTCGAGAGAACGACTGCGAGCATTGCAGCCATATACAAGGTATGGTGTCCTGTTAAAAAGACGTATTTAAAGGGCGTGAATTTTGCCAATAATAAATTGACCAGCATGCCAAAAATCATTATGAGAGCCGTCTGTGTCCCGAATTCCTTTTGAGCAATGGCCGCCATGGCATCTGTATTTGGGACAACCCCTTGAATGTGAAATGCTGCTTCAAACATTTTTCGAAAAACTCCAAGTGAATCAGATACGACTGTGGCGCCCGCTCCTAATATTAAAAAACCCATCGTTGTTTTCAAGGTGCCTGACACGGTATCTGCGGCTGATTTTTTCTGCAAAAGTAAACCGGCCAGTGCAAACAACCCGATGAGAATGGCTGGTGTGCCCAATATATCGTTCATGATCAGTTCTATCATGATGTGAATCCCCCTTTTTCGTGGCTTAAATGTGTTTACGAAGGACGTCTTTAATGGCTTCCTGGTCTAACAAGTTATTTAACCCAGCGATCTTTCTTGTGCCGTCATCCAGCTGATCGATAATGTCTGTTGCTCCGATATATAGATCAGCCAGTTCATTTTTACTTGTGCTGAGATCGGTATGGTCCACTTCAGCTACAAGTCCTAACTCTTCTAATGCTTTTTTGACATTCATTTCTACGATAAAGCTGCTTCCTAATCCGTTTCCGCACACAACAAGAATTTTTTTCATTCTCTTTTTCCTCCTTTATCGTTGTGAAAATTGATCAATTAGTTTTTGCACCGATGCTAATTCATTTGCTTCAACCAGTTGTTCCCTCCGTTTTTCATCACTTAACAGCATGGTCAGTTGTTTGAGTGCTTTCAAGTGGGTCATACTGTCAATGGCTGCTAGCACGATGATGAGACGAACCTGTTTTTTTCATCCTTAGAGAAAAAGACGGGCCGTTCGAATGACATGAGTGACATGCTTAATTCGTTCACGCCGTCCTCTGGTCTAGCATGTGGAATGGCTACTTGTGGTGCAATCACAATATAAGGTCCATTTTGATCAACGGACTGAATCATGGCCTCCACATAACCTTTCTGAATGGCATTTTGATCGAGTAAAGGCTGCGCTGCTTTTGTGATGGCCTCTTGCCACGTTTCTGCTGTTTGTTGGAGTTGAATGGTTTTTTCTGTTAATAAATCGTTTAACACTGGTTTCCACCCTTTCTGATGGGATACATATGCGGGATGAAGTAGCTCTTTAAGATCACGAAGCAGTGCTTTTTCATTTTGTACGATGGTGTGCTGTTGAATGATCTTGAATAAAACGTTCACATTTTTCTCATCAAACCTGGTTACTTCACCTTCTCCATATTGAAGTAAGGTTTTTTTCTCATAGGCAGTAAGGATGGGATGAACGAGATGAACGGGCTTTCCTTTAAACGAAATAGGTGTTGTTGACACAACAAAGTCGACATCAATGGATGACATTTCTTCATATGATCGCTTTGATAATAGATCACGAACTTCGATGTAACCGATTAATTCGATAAGCTGTGTTTTTAGCATATGACTTGTGCCAATTCCTTCGCCGCAAACAATGTATACAGAACGCCGCACAATTGGCGAAATTCCTTCTCTTCTCATCCAACCACCAAAATGCATCGCCACGTAAGCAATTTCATGATCA
The DNA here is from genome assembly GCF_900186955.1 of Bacillus pumilus. Lineage (NCBI taxonomy): Bacteria > Bacillati > Bacillota > Bacilli > Caryophanales > Bacillaceae > Bacillus > Bacillus pumilus. The sequence continues at coordinate 1,808,636 of NZ_LT906438.1, forward strand.
CTTATCTTTGAGCAGGTCGCCTTTTCTAAATGGCATACGACCTTTTGAGTGATGTCAAACACTTCTGGCTGTGTTTTTTTAATAGATTCTGTTAATTCATTGCTGATATCAATGTGATAGATGAGTCTGTAATAGGCTGGGATGAGATGCATGGTTAAGTTTTGCTCCAAGGCTTCGTACTCTTGAAAGGAGATACAAGCATACCGCTGAAAATCAAAAATCATTTGTCTGGCAATGGTGCGAATGAGATGCTCTTCTGGCTTTTGACTTGATGGAAGCTTTTGTTTCTTTGCGCTGAGCCATAGAGTGCTAAGAAAATAGATTTCATCATCATGAACTTGAAGGCCAGTTTCTCTTTGAATTCGTGCCATGAAACGAATAGCCGCCAAGCATTCATCTGTTTCCTGCAATGTACGCTTTTCTTCGTTTGAAAGGTGTACAGCACGTCCTAGCTTCACCCGCTTAAAGTAGAAAAAGAGATCCAAAGACAGCTGATCCAGCATGTCATCTGCAAACTCGAGCTTAAGCTCTTGTTCTGACTGCTGGAGGAGATGCTTTAACTTGTTATATGAAATAGGCCCCTTTAACCAAAAAGATGGAAACGTTTTTTCGTTTTTTATCATGGTGCGAATGGAATGAATATAAGGTTTCAGCGCCAATCGAATCGCTCTTTCTTTTCCTGAAATCAAATAGCCACAGGCTGCCTGATAGTGAAGCGTGAGCTGCTGCTTTGAAAGTGCTTCTTTTAGCTGTTTCATATCTTCAAGCAATGTATTTCTGCTCACTTTGGTGAGCTTCATCAAATCATCTATTTTTAGATATTTCTCATTGCATGCAATGGATAAGAGCAGGATCGCCCTTCTTTCCTTTACACATGGTTCATAATCGTGACCGACAAGAATGGTGTCAGCTTTTTGAATAATGACTTCTTTTTCATGTGTGTGTAAGTAGTAGCCAAGTTGATCTTTTCGCTGAACGCCACTAAGCTCATGAGTTTTCAGCCAGCTATTCATTCGTTTGATTTCAGAGTAGACGGTTCGAGTAGAGACATTCAGTCGATTCTGTAAATCTTCAATTGATAGATAAGAGGTTGTGTGAAGCAGCATCGATAATAAAGTCGTGCCCCTTTTGGTTAAGTGCAGTTCGAATTCCTCCCTTCTTCCCTTCTTCCCTTTGGTTATAAGTCTAATCAACTCACATGCATCAAAGAAGCCCAAATGTCTTCAGCAAATGCTGTGCAGCTTTTTGGATGTTCTTTTGCTATAAGAAAAAGCACACCCGCTTGAATGTGCTTTTAGACTTGTATAAAAAGGCTAAATTTATCCTTTGGTCTTCTTTTATGTAATAGAAAACCTTTGTAATGAGGTTAGGTTGTGAAAAATTTTGAGTACCTTTTATTACTTCATTTTCACTTCTTCTTTTCATTTTCTCTATTATTTTATTAAGCCACTGTAGCGGGTTTAATGAGATCTCTGGAAAATAGATTTCTACATTATTAACGATAAAGCATTCTTTTTCCTGTAAATTTAAAGTACTATTCAAAAATCCTGACAATCCTTTATAGTAGACAGCAGACATTCTTCGCTAGCTAAATGAATAAACTCATTTAACGCTTCTTCTTGTGAATGAATATCCTGATGAAATGTCCCACCTAAAAAATCTTCTAACTCCTCTAAATAACTGTAGCTCTCATTCATTGAATCATCTCTACAATGTATTATAATTAAAATCACCAATTATATTAGACAAGTGAAACCTTGATTCCATTAGTGGTGATGGTTATTCTATTTATTGTTAACTCAGTTGCCACAATAGAAACTCGACTTTTTCTATTAATTCGCCTTTTTGATTCGTTTCAAATGATGTGACTGGATTTTCCCAATTAAAGTCTTCTACTACATCCAAACCATAAACCCCTTCCGGATCAGCTTCCGGATACCATCCAACATCTAGCAGTATATTTTTCTTACTATTCTTGATTTGCAATAAATCTTCTGTGAAATTTAGCCATTTATCATGTTCATCTTTATTGAGTAATGCCGGATCTAACTCTGTTAAAGAATTGTAACTAATTTCCCAGCCTGAAGGTATTCTAAGTGGCTGAAGTTTATATTTAGGAAGTTCTTTCTCAATTTTCATTTTAAATACTTACGCTCCTTATGATCTTGGTTTAGCTATTTTTAAATACTCTTGTAATCGATTACCTGCTATTGGATGACCATGAAAAACTCCACTTGAAGTTAGTTCCGCTCTAACCCAAGACGTTTCGACTCCTAAATCAAAACCAACTGGACGACCAGTATTATAAATAAAATATACTGCACCTTTCTCGTTTTCTACAATGAACCCTTTTTTTAATGCTTCTTTCTCAATAACTTTATTTTTTATATTAGGCAAATACTGTGCCTGCTTTCGTCCTGTTTCGCTAAATAGCTTAGCTTGTTCAGTTGTTTTTGCTTTTAAATGTTTAAAACCATGTTCTGTAAAGGTAGCATTGTTGATTTGAGTTCTAAAGTCTTTTCTACTGTAGTAGTGATTATGAACTATTTTGTCGTGTCTCTTCGAGATGTTTGGAGTTAGTCCCATCTTCCCATGAAACCCTTTCGTCCCAAACGGCAAAAGCATTCCCAGCGCCGCATTCATACTCGCTTCCTGCTGTTCTTTCGAGATCTTATTTCCAAACATGTCTCGACAGTAATGTTTAATCTTTGAATATTTCTGGTATTTTCTCTCTCCAAATTAACAACAGTTCTATGAACTCCTTCGTTTCAATTTTATTTTCAAAGGGTTCTTCAATCCTATAATGATGTTCAACTACTGTCTCATCTTTTTTGATATTTACACTGGTAGCATTCAATGTAATTTCAAAGTTTTCGTATACTCCATCTATCACATTTTGAATATATCCTATATACTCATCCACTTCTTCTTCTGTTGAAATATCTTGTATAAAATCTGAGAAAATACTTATTTCTTCTGGTAGTATAATTGCTAAATCTCCAAATTTGTCTTCCTTAAATTCATATGAATATCTCATATAAGCTAATCACCTTCATATTATTTTTTATATAATGGATACGCTGTAGCTATTGATCCATCTTTTTTCAGATACATCTCTATTTTAATTCCTGATGATGTTACACCTTTAAATTTATTAGGACCTATCTGTTGTTTATTTTGGTAAGCTTCATCAATAGCTTTTAACACATCAACGCGGTTCCATTCCTTAGGAAAGAAACTTGATTTAGCTACTTTTTCAACTCCATCAATTTCAACTTTAGCTCTATAAATACCGTGTTTATCTGGTAGACTTTCACTTCCTGGAATAACCTTTCCACCCTGCATACTTTCATGGTGATAACCAACTGCTTTTCCTCTTTTGTTAATTTCACCATGATAAATGTGTTTCATTGTATGGGTATTATATTTTTCAGCATCCTTAACCCCCATCTTCCCATGAAACCCTTTCGCTCCAAACGGCAAAAGCATTCCCAGCGCCGCATTCATACTCGCTTCCTGCTGTTCTTTCGAGACCTTATTCCCAAACATGTCTCTACCTGTAATTGCTTCACTGAAACCGTTGGTGGCGGTGAGGCCATATAAGCCTTTTTGAGATGTTTTTAAGGCGTCAAAAGACTTTTGCGATGTCTTGTAAATGTCGACTGCTCTGACTGCGGCTGATGTGGCTTGGGTGGTTTTATAAACAGCTTTCCCGCCTTTGAAAATGCGTCCTGTCCATCCGACGATTGGGATATAACCCGCTGCTGCCATGCCGCCTGCGGCGACGCGCTGACCTGCGGTGAGCTCTTCACCTGTGATCGGGTCAACACCTGTTGCGGCACGTTTTGCATCGTTCACACCTGTCAATTCATTGACGATATTTCCGCCATAATCGAGTGCTTTTTCATACCAAGGGCGGTTGGCGAGGGCTTCTTGTTCTTTTGCGATCTCACGGGCTTCTTCTTGTTCTTTTTTGATTTTGAGATATTCAGATGTTTGCTTCTCAATATCGCTTTTTGCCTTGTAGATTTCGCTATTTTGATACGCTTTCTTGTCAAAATTCATCGGAGAAATTGCTTTTCCGTCATTTGTAGCATTGATCATTTCAGCGTACAATGCCATTGTAGCTTGCTGCTCCGTTTCTGACAAAGCATATTCATCTTTTAAATTTTGATCAAGCTCTCTTAGGTCTTTCACTGTCTTTTTTCGCTCGTCTTCCGTATCTGCAATTTTTTCATCAAAGGTTTGACTATCAAATACTTCTAGAGAAATGAGGTCGTCGATGTCTTGAAAAATCGTTTTAAGCGCCTTTTTTTGATCCTTCACAATGCTTTTGGCATTTTTGATGCCCATATGTACAGCGTTGTCTAAAAAGTGTTCTTCTACAAAGGTGTCGCCGCCAAAGTTTGTATCATCTAGTGTCCCAGAAACACCTTCATGAAAGGCTTTTTGCTTATCAATGAAGCTGATAAACATATCTACATTTCCAGCCAGTTCTTTATAAAAGCTTTTAATGTTATCGGCACCTTTTCCAGTGAAATCATCACCGAGGTTAGCCACGCCTTGAAGTGCCTTTTTTAAATCTACCATTTGTTCACGGAGTTCCTGGTAGTGTTTTGCCCTTGCATCCATGGCAATTGTTAGTGCTTTTGCATCAAGTATCTTCCCCAGAAGAATTCACTCCTTCCTATTCATTGACAAGGTCAATTTTACCAACACAAAGTTTGTCATTAAATAGGAATAAAGATACAAAAAAGTACTTAATATGTAATGAACCGTGTTTTATTAGAACGCTTTAGCTCCGCTATCGTCAGTAATCATTAAGACGCGATTTTTAAATCATTGTAAACAAGGTTATAGAGCAATTCCATGGTAAGAAGAGACCACTAATTGAGCCAATTATAATCCTCGCTACCTTATTTGAACAGCTCATAGAAAAATCACACCCGCAACAGTGTGCTCTCTTACAACTTAGACTTAAGCAATTCCAGCTCTTGGTCCATAATATCTGCTGCTTCGGTAATAAATTGAATGATTAAGTCTAATTCTTCTCGTTTGTATTCGTTTGTAAGCTGTTTTGTTGATGCCGATAAGGATTGGAAGAGTTCTTTTACTTGTGATTTCCCTGCCGTTAATGGAACGATGATGACTCTTCGTTTGTCCTTTGGGTCCTTTTCTCTTTTGACGTAGCCTGCTTTTTCAAGGCGGTCAATCAGAGCTGTGACCGCACCTGAGCTAAGACCTGTTTTTTCACTTAATTCTCCTGCTGTGAGCGGCCCGAGTTCGTTTAATAAATCGGCTGATTTGAGGTCTGTTGGGAAAAGACCAAGCGATTGTGCGGCCGCTTGGTGGAATAAAACCGTTCGTGTGGCGAGGCGCCTCATTGTATGGATGATCAGGTCTGCTCTGTCTTCTGCGTCGTTCTTTATTGACAACTTGTTCTCCTCCCTTTAAAATCAATTTATCTTGATCATCAAGATAAATGTTCTCTTCCTTTATATTTAAGTTGATCATAGCAAAAATAAGGAGAGAACGTAAGCAGGAGGTAAATGAATGAATCATGTGGATAAAGGCAAGGCATCCACTCGCTTAGTTGTCATCGGTTTGCTGTTAGGAATTTTTATGGCGGCGATGGACAATACCATTGTTGCAACAGCAATGGGAAGCATCGTAGCAGATTTGGGCAGTTTTGATAAATTTGCTTGGGTGACGGCTTCTTATATGGTGGCAGTAATGGCTGGAATGCCGATTTACGGAAAGCTTTCTGATATGTATGGTCGAAAGCGTTTTTTTCTGTTTGGACTTATTTTCTTTTTAATTGGATCTGCGCTGTGCGGTATCGCACAAACGATGGATCAGCTCATCATTTACCGAGCCATTCAAGGGCTTGGAGGCGGTGCCCTTCTTCCGATCGCGTTTACGATCATCTTTGATATCTTCCCGCCTGAAAAACGCGGGAAAATGTCCGGTATGTTTGGTGCAGTGTTTGGTTTATCGAGTGTACTAGGACCACTATTAGGAGCTATTATCACAGATTCAATCGGCTGGCATTGGGTTTTCTATATTAACGTGCCAATTGGTATTGTTAGTGTGTTCTTGATCGCCAGATACTATCATGAATCCCTAGAACATCGCAAGCAGAAAATTGACTGGTCAGGTGCTATTACACTTGTCGTGGCGGTTGTCAGCTTGATGTTCGCTCTTGAGCTTGGCGGTAAATCCTATGCGTGGGATTCAGTGCAAATCCTCACACTTTTTGCCGTGTTTGTTGTGTTTGGTACCATCTTCTTTATTGTTGAGCGTAAAGCGGAGGAACCGATTATTTCATTTTGGATGTTTAAAAATCGTTTATTTGCGACATCTCAAATTTTGGCGTTTTTATATGGCGGAACATTTATTATTCTTGCCGTCTTCATTCCTATTTTCGTCCAGGCGGTGTACGGTGAATCAGCGACAAGTGCAGGATTCATTTTAACACCGATGATGATAGGGTCTGTCATTGGCAGTATGATTGGCGGAACGATGCAGACGAAAGTGCCTTTCAGACGTCTTATGGCGATCTCTGTCATTTCATTTTTCGCGGGGATGCTGCTGCTTGCCAATATGTCACCAGATACAGCTAGACTGTGGCTCACAATCTTTATGATGATATCAGGCTTTGGTGTCGGCTTCAGCTTCTCCCTTCTGCCGTCAGCTTCAATGAATGATCTTGCCCCTCGTTACCGAGGCAGTGCAAACTCGACCAATTCATTTATGAGATCACTTGGGATGACACTTGGTGTCACGATTTTTGGGACGATTCAAACCAATGTCCTATCGAATCGCTTAGCAGATGCCTTTAGCGGAATGAAAGGAGCCCCTTCTCAAATAGGCGATCCACAGGCCATTTTCCAAGAAGGTGCCCGTTCACAAATTCCGCCTGATATTTTAAATAAAGTCATCGATGCGATGTCACAAAGTATCACGTACGTATTTTTGATTGCGTTATTTCCTATTGCCCTTGCAGCGATTACGGTCCTGTTTATGGGAAATGCACGGGTACGCACATCAAATGAAATGAAAGAAAGCGAATAATGTGAAAAAGCAGAGCTTAAGCGGCTCTGCTTTTTTGTTTCACTGATATAGAGGATGGGCTTTGCCCTCACTGCCAACGATCCGTATTTTCGATGTGACCATATCTTTTGCTGCTTGTTTTGCTTTTTGTAAATACATACGTGGATCTAAGCTTTCCGGTTCGTTTGAGAAATGATCACGGATGGCTTCAGAGTACGCATTTTTTAATTCAGTTGAGACATTGACCTTTGCCATACCAAGTGCCACACATCGTCTGACGTCTTCATCTGGTACAGCGGAACCGCCGTGCAGTACAAGGGGAACATCGACCAGTGATGCAATTTGTTCAATGCGGTCAAAGTCAATATCCGGAACCCCTTTATAAATGCCATGTGCGGTACCAATTGCAGGTGCTAAAGTAGGTACCCCAGTTTCTTCTACAAATTGACGGCATTCTGATGGAATGGCTTTTTCAGCATCCTTTTCATCGACGACGATATCATCTTCGACGCCGCCTACCTTGCCTAATTCTGCTTCAACGTTCACCCCTACTTTTAATGCGAGGTCCACCACTTCTTTTGTGCGGCGAACATTTTCTTCATATGAATGCATCGATGCATCGATCATGACGGATGTATATCCCGCCCTGATACAGGTGAGAATCACATCAAAATCCGTACAGTGATCGAGGTGCAGACCGATTGGGATTTGATATTGATCAGCCGCCGCTTTGACTGTATCTGCAATCGCTTTTGCTCCAAGAGATTGAACGGTTCCAACCGTTGTTTGCAAAATGACAGGTGACTTTAATTCTGCGGCCGTTTCGAGCACCCAATAAATACTGTCAAAGGAATGTACATTGAATGCAACGATTCCGTATTTTTCTTTTTTCGCAGTCTCAAGCATCGGTGTTGTGGATAGTAAAGGCATGATCAAACATCCTCTCTCGTTAAAATATCTGTTTCTAATACAGTTAGCATCTCTTCATTTGTTCTTGTTTCCAGTAGCTTTTGTCGTTTCGCTTCATCCATTAATCCTCGTGAAAGGGCAGAAAGAGCCTTTAGATGAGTGGTCCCTGCTTCACTTTTGGGGATCAGTAAGGATAAGAAGAAAAAGCAAGGCTTCCCATCAAAAGCGTCCCATTCAATGCCTGTTTCCGTGCGGACGATCACGAGTGCTGGTTTTGTGATGGCGTCTGTTTGTGTATGCGGAATCGCAAATCCATCTTGAAATCCAGTTGTACTCAGTGCTTCTCTTTCAGCTAAGCCTTTTTTAACATCCTCTGGTGATGTACAAATACCTGCTTTGTAGGCAATGTCAGCAATGGCTGCGAAAACGCCAGCCTGTGACGACGCGGTTTCATGAAGATTCATATAAATATGTTCCATCATTTCTCTTCCTCCCTATTAAACTGCGGGTTTGTCTATTTTTTTACGATAAAGTCCGTATAGAATGGCACCTACAAGTGATCCGATCAGTATGGATAGTACCCACTGGAATGCACCTGTGACGACTGGAAGGACAAGGAACCCGCCATGCGGAGCTGGAACCTGTACGCCAAAGAGATACGTCAAGATAGCAGAGATGGCGGAGCCAAACATGATAATTGGCAGGACAACGATCGGGTTTTTAGCCGCAAATGGGATGGCCCCTTCTGTTATATGTGTCGCTCCTAGAATATAGTTGATGGCCCCTGCATTTCGTTCCTGCGGTGTGAAATGTTTTCGGAAAATCGTTGTAGCAATCGCAATGATAAGCGGTGGTGTGATACATGCTGCTGACACACCTGCCATGAAGTAAAGGTTACCTTCTGCAAGTAAAGCCGTTCCTGTGACATAGGCTGCTTTGTTAAAAGGTCCTCCCATATCAAATCCACACATCGCTCCAACAATTAAACCTAAGAGCAGCGGATTCGTGGATTGAACAGCTGAGAGAAAATCCATTAATGAATTATTTAGCCCCGTGATTGGAACTAATAGTGGTGTCATCACAGCCCCAATTAAGAAAATACCGATAACAGGATAGATGAAGATTGATTTTAATCCGTCAAGTGATGCAGGTAATTTTTGAAGCAGGAATTGAAGGAGTACGATGATATACCCTGCTGCAAAACCTGCGATAATACCACCTAAGAATCCAGCGCCTCCATCGTTTGCAAGCAGGCCGCCGATAAATCCGACAACCATCCCTGGTCGTCTGGCGATTGAATCAGCGATAAATGCTGCTAAAATAGGCACCATTAAGCTAAAGCCGAGTCCACCAATGCTTTTCAAATAGGCTGCAAACGGATGATACGTTTCATGCTGAGGATCAGCTGAGTAAATACCGAATAGAAAAGATAAAGCAATTAAGACCCCGCCTCCAACAACAAATGGAAGCATGTGTGATACACCGTTCATTAAATGTTTGTAGATGGTGTGTATCCACTTATTCGCCGACTTTTGTTGAGCTGGTGAAGAAGAAGCAGATGTTTTTTCTGTTCCAGTAGCTCTTCCTTTCACTTGATGAACGGGAGCTTCTCCATTGATAATGCCTTGGATCAGTTCATTTGGCGTGCGGATACCTTTCGCTACAGGCACTTCAATCAGTGGTTTGCCGTGAAAACGATCTGTATTTACATCTTTGTCAGCTGCGACAATGACCCCATCGGCCTCCAGAATGTCTTGATCGGTTAAAGCGTTTTCAATCCCTACTTGACCATGCGTTTCGACTTTGATGTCGACCCCTAGTTGCTCAGCAGCTATTTTTAATGCCTCAGCTGCCATAAATGTGTGTGCAATGCCTGTTGGACAGCCAGTTGCAGCGACAATTTTTTTGCGGCTCATGTCTATTCCCCCTTATATCTTGTCAATGTGTACTTGATCAATTAATGAATGAATGTCATGTAAATCACTTAAGCCTTTAGAAAATGCAGTAGATGCCCCTGTTGCAATGCCGTAACGTAAGCACTCTTCAGGTGAATGTCCTTCAAGCTGTTTACTAAGAAAGGCTGCGAGCATCGCATCTCCAGAGCAAGCTGTATTTACTACAGTGCCTGTCGGTGCGTTTCCTTTTAAGACGGCGTCTTTTGTAATGAACAAAGCCCCTTCTCCCCCGCGGGAAATAAGCACTTGCTCTGCACCCATCTCAATGAGCTTTTCTCCTGATTGAATGAGTTCTTTTTCTGACATAGGCTGTGTTTTGCCGAAAAAAGCAGCGATTTCTTCTTCATTCGGTTTTAATAAATACGGCTTGTATTGAAGCGTCTCAAGAACTGCTGCGGAGCTTGTGTCTAAAATAAACTTGACGTTGTGCTGATGACAAATAGCTGCTACTTCTGAAAAAATGCTGGCTGGTATGCCCTTTGGCAGGCTGCCTGACATGATCAGGATGTCCCCCTGCGGAATGGCCGCTATTTTTTCACGAAAGGCGTGAAGTGCTTTTTCTTCAATCGCAGGTCCTTGGTTCACGAGCTTGTATTCTTCTGTCGTATTAATAAAAACATTAATGCGTGTAATTCCTTCAACTGAGATAAAATCGGTTTGAATGGAAAGGTCCTTTAAGGATTGTTCAATATAAGAGCCTGAAAACCCAGCAATAAATCCTAATGCAGTGCTGGTGAATCCATATTTCTTTAGCATAATGGAGACATTGACTCCCTTGCCGTTCGGCTGATAATCTTCATCTTCCGTGCGGTTGACTGCATTTGCCTTCATTTCTTTTAATGCAATATATAGGTCAATAGCAGGATTTAAGGTGCAGGTATAAATCAATTGGTTTCACCTTCTTTCTTTTCTCTAAAGAAAGTATCTCATACGCAGGAGTGAAAATGTTTTCAGATTGTGTAAAGGTTTTCATGATAAAAAGCCTTCTAGATCAAAGTCTCGAAGGCTTCTTTATCGGTTATTTCATTCGAATCACGTAGGCATCTAGTAAAATGCGGGCAATGACATGAAGAGACAGGCGCGATCTGACCTCATAATCTGGGAAGAAAGATTGTTCGCCTTTATATCCGACTAGAGTCATATCTGATATTTTGCTTAATGTAGAATCTATTCTTGTGGTGACGGTAATGGTCGTGACTTGCTTCATGCTAAGGTTTTGACACGCTTCAACGAGCTCCGCTGTTTCGCCATTTAATGAAACAAAGATCGCAAGTTCGTTTTTACTGATGTCTCTCGATTTCAGCCGAATGATATTCGGATCGTCATGTACTTCGCATGTTTTTCCGATGAGCTGTAATTTGATGGTCATTTCTTTGGCAATCATCTCTGAGAAGCCTCTGCCGAAAATATAAATTTTGTCCGCATTATGTATTTTTTGAACGGCATCTTCAATTTGCCCAATACTTTGCAGCTGGATCGTCTTTAAAACCTCTTCTTCATTTTTCCGAATCGCTAGTTTAATGTCTTCATCAATGTTTTTGAGCTGATCACTTGCATCGGTCATTTTCTTTTCTTGTTTCAATCGATATTTAAAGGATGTATAGCCGTTGTAGCCAATTTTTTTCATCAGTCTGACAATTGTGGCTGTCGACACATTCGCTCTTTCACTCAATGTGACGATGGATAAGGTGGAGATATCCTCTAAATGCTGGTGAATATAATGGAGTAAATAACGTTCTGTTTCACTTAGCGTTTGATACACTTCGCTTGGAATGTTAAATAGTGGTTCATTCAATTCGATTCCCCCTTACTCATTTCATACTATAATTAAATGCCCAATAAAAACAAGATGATTCTTTTGTCATGTATTTTGTTAGAGAGCCAAAATGAGTGAAATTTCATTTTTGACATACACTAAGGAAAAGTTGTGTCTGTGTGAAAGGAGCTGATCATGATGCTTCATCTTTTGTTTTATTTCATCCTTCTTTATGTCGTCTATGTATTTTTGACCGCATTTGTCTTGTTTTATTTACCGGTTCGAAAAACATGCAAAGAACATTGCATTTATAAAGCCTCTTCTATCTCAGGAGACGATCAGGGGACAAATCAAGTGATGCTTCTTGACGACGGGTTTGAATCTGGTCAGGTGAGGCTCCAAATGATTCGTGAGGCAAAGAAGGTGATCCGCCTCAGTTACTATTCCATTCAAAAGGGAAAAACAGCCGAATGGATACTAGGTGCTTTAATTGAAGCAGCTGATCGAGGTGTGAAAGTGCAGCTGTTGTTAGATGGCATCTGTCACAGTTTGCGCGGGCCGCTAAAGCATTTGCGCTATGCGGTAGCAAATCATCCGAACATGTCGATTCGTTTTTATGAGCCCTTTCGTTTGTTCAAGCCATGGACATGGCATAATCGGCTACACGATAAGCTGCTACTAGCAGATGGCCGAGTGGCTGTGATGGGCGGAAGAAATATCGGTGATAAATACTTTGCAGACCAGCCGCCGAAAGACTTTGCTTTTGACCGTGATGTGCTGCTCTATAACCCCAAAAAGGGAAAAGTATTAGATGAAATGGAGCAATATTTCGTTTATCTATGGAATCATGATTTTACAAAAAGAACAAAAGATGTGTTCTCTAAGCCAAAAGCGAAAAAAGGGCTAAAACTAAGAAAACAGCTGCTCAGATCCTATCAAGAAGCCATGCGCACGAAAGAACCTTTTGTGATGTCGTCCTTTAACTGGGCAGCAGATACCACTTCTGTGAAACAGATTGCCTTTTTCACAAATCCTGTGGAACGCTTTAATAAGCGACCACTTGTGCTGAAAAAACTGAACGATCTTGCGCACCGGGCAAAGCGTTCTGTGCTCATACAGACGCCTTATGTCATCCCAACGCGCCCAATGAAAGCCGGACTCACTCCCTTACCTAGTGATATCCAGACGACCGTGGTGACGAATTCACTTACGGCGACGCCAAATCCATTAGCCTTTGCCGGGTATTTAAGCACAAAAAAGGAGCTGATGAAAACAGGCGTTCATTTGTATGAATATGAAGGCCCGTATTCCATTCATGCGAAATCAATGGTGATTGATGATTACTTGAGTATTATTGGGACATATAACTTAGATGCGAGGTCTAGTTTTTTAAACACAGAGTCAATTTTGGTCATTGACAGTGCCCCGTTTGCGTTATCACTTACACAGGCAATTGAACGAAAAATCGCCTACAGTTATCTCGTAGCTAAAGATCGAACAGTCCTTCATGCGAGCGCTTATGGACAGAAAAAAAAGCCTTTGATGAAAAGGCTCCTTTTAAATGGATTATCCGCGATAACGGTTTTATGGCGGCGATTGATATAAAGTAGGGCAGCTACTCTTGTGGCAGCCCTTTTTCTTGCGATTGATCTGTTTCTGCCGACTCCAATTTGGTCAATTTAAACACCAAGATCCCAGCTACAATCACAATAACACCTAATAGTTTTGTCAAAGAGAATTCTACTTTTTCTAACCCAAGCCAGCCAAGCGAATCAAACAAAAGCGCGCAGCCGAGCTGTGACGTGAGGACAATCGAGATGCCATAAGTCGGTCCAAGACGTTTGATACTTTGAACAAGACAAATGACCACACCTACCCCAATGGCCCCGCTGATCCAGTACCATGCTTCCATATGTCTTAATCGAAACATGCCAGTCCCCTCTAGTAAGAGCCCCATCAGGAGTGAAGCAATAAAGCCCATTCCAAGAACGAGGGTTGTCGTTGACCAAGAGCCTGTGTGCTCGTTGACCTTACTGTTAAAAATGGTTTGTAAGCTGACGAGTGCGCCAGCCGTGATGGCTAATACTATTCCTATGATCATATATAAATCCCTTCATTTCCTCTATTCATAAATGTTGTGCTCGGCTATTTCTAGGAGCCCTTTGCGATCACAAATCGTAATCTTTCCTCTCTGCCTTTCTATCAGCCCTTTTTCACAGAATTGCTGAATGACTCGGTTAATATGACGGTAGCTTGTACCGATTAAGCTTGCCGCATCAGTGAGACGAAGGGCGCTCGCGCTGTCGTCATCTGTGACAACAGACAATAAGTAGCTTGCAAGCCTGACCTCCACAGGATATAACAGGTGGAAACTCAAATCGTTTGATTTTGTATAAAATTTGTTTGTGATCCCTTTTAGCAGAAAGGTTAGCATGCGCGGGTCATCCTTCGCATGGCGCATGAGCGCTTGATGAGAAACCCTTAACATATGTACTTCTGTGACCGCTTCGACTGTATTGACCATGTCCGTCTGCTGAACGTATTCGATATCTCCAATCGCTTCAAGGGGATGTTTAAAGCTAAGAATAAAGGTTTTCCCTTCCTTTGTGGTCGTGAAAATCTTTAATTTTCCTTTCACTAACAAGTACAGGTACTCCCTCTTATCCCCTTTTGAACAAACGAGCTCCCCTTGCTCATAGCGCCACAAACTTACGTGTGATATGAGCTTTTGATGAAAGACACTTTCTAATTGATGTGCCTTCATATATGAGGCAAAAAGAGATTCATCTTGAAGCTCCTCCATCTGACGCCCTCCTTTATAGTTTTAAAATGATCACACCTGTGACCATCAATAAAATTCCTGCGTAATGTGGCCATTTCATTTTCTTTTTCTGAACACCAAACCATCCTTTTGCATCGATTGCAAAGGTAAAAGCAAGCTGTGCAATGAGTAAAGCTGCGATAGTGAGTGTCACACCGATTATTTGAATCGCAGTGACTTCATTAAAAATAATAATCGCTGCAAATGCGCCGCCTATTAAATAAAGTGGCTGCACCTTTCGATATTCTCTGAAGTGTCCATCTCGTACGATGAGTAAAATGACGAGCGAGATGATAAAGCCGGTCAGCTGCGTGATGGTGGCTGCCTGCCATGTGCCGATATCCTGGCTAATTCTTGCATTGGCTACGCCTTGTAGTGTAATACAAGCGCCTCCTAATAAAGCGAAAATAACACCTTTCATTCGTTCAAAAGCTCCTTCTTTTTTCAGTCTAGTTCCATTAAATGATACATGCCTGCCGGTTGAAAAGGACATATGTCCCACTTTGCGTATTATATCAGAAACTTTTTCTTTTGCAGTTTGTTCGTTTTAGATTTTTCACAGTGGGTACAGTTTTATATCAGCTGAAAACAGAATATTGAATGAATCACATACAAAAAGGAGACATGTCAGAATGAGAAATCAAGAGAAACATTTTATTAACGGAGAATGGATTGCATCAACAGGAAACGAAACGACGGAGGTCATCAACCCTGCGACAGAGGAAGTCATTGGCACCATTAGCTTAGGAACAAAAGAAGATTTAGATAAGGCTGTGAAAGCAGCTCGTGCCGCCTTCCCTTCTTTCTCCAAAACATCTCGAAATGACCGAGTGAAAATGCTGGAAAACATTGTGCGCGGCTACGAAAAACGCAAAGATGAACTTGTAGAAGTGATGACACAAGAGCTCGGTGCACCGCTAAAAGTATCCGAAGAAGTTCATTACAAAATGGGCTATGAACATTTTTCTAAAGCAGCGGAAGCACTTAAATCTTATACATTTACAGAGGACCGCGGCGGACATACCATTATAAAAGAAGCGATTGGCGTCAGCGGATTGATTACACCGTGGAACTTCCCAACGAATCAGACATCTCTTAAAATCGCAGGTGCCATTGCGGCAGGCTCACCAGTTGTCTTAAAGCCAGCGGAAATTACACCATTTGCTGCGATGATTCTTGCAGAAATTATTGATGAAGCTGGTGTACCGAAAGGAGTCTTCAACTTAGTAAACGGAACGGGTGACGTGATTGGTGACGGCATTAGCTCACATCCTGATATTGACTTTGTTTCATTTACTGGATCAGGTGCTGTTGGCTCTAAAATTATGGAAAACGCGGCGGACAACGTGAAGAAAGTGGCTCTTGAGCTTGGCGGGAAATCCCCTCTTATCGTCTTAGATGATGCAGATGTGGATGTAGCAGCAGAAACCGCTGTTCATCATATTGCGATGAATACAGGTCAAGTGTGTTCTGCAGCTACGCGTGTGCTTATTCCAGAATCAATGAAAGACAAGTTTGAAAAAGCGCTGCTGAACGCCCTGCCGAAGTTTACAGTGGGTGATCCGAGAGAAGATCATGCTACAGGCCCGCTTGTATCTAAAAAGCAATGGGATACCGTGCAATCTTATATTGAAAAAGGAATCGAAGAAGGTGCTACCCTTCTTGCAGGGGGAACTGGAAAGCCGGACGGAATCGATAAAGGATATTTCGCCAAGCATACCATTTTCACCAATGTGAAAAATGACATGACCATTGCACAAGAAGAAATTTTTGGACCGGTCATGAGTGTCATCACGTATCAGGACCTGGATCATGCCCTTGAGATCGCCAATGATACAGTGTATGGCCTTGCTGGGTATGTTGTTGGAAAAGATGAAAAAACATTAAAATATGTCGCTGAACATATTCGTGCTGGCCAAATCACCATTAACAATGCCGAAACAGATTACTTTGCCCCATTTGGCGGCTTCAAGCAATCAGGTATCGGAAGAGAATGGGGAGACTTCGGCATCGAGGAATATTTAGAAGTGAAAGCTGTGATGGGACTTCCAACGGCATAATTTTTTGAGGAGGGAGAAAAACTCTAGGGTTTTTCTCCCCTTTTTATTTAATCAATAAGAACCCATTTCGAATTTTAAGAACTGCTTACTACTCTCTTATTTTTTCTTATCCATAATGATTTTGTATTTTTCGACGGTTGCTTTTGGAGGAAACGATTCTTGTAACTCATCAAACCAAATCTCAATCGTTTGTCCCTGTGACAGCTCTTTAGAATCTACTTTCGTTAAATCGATAATGATGAGGTCATCTTTATACTTATCAATAAGTAGATGAGTATTCAACGAATCATCGCTTTTTAGAGGCGTTTTATTGTTTATAAGAAGTAAACTCGTCTCCTCTTTACATAGCAGTATGCCTTTTTTTGAAAAAGGTGCTGTTGTTTTATTCTGATTGTATGAATCCTTTATATTTCCCTTCGGAGAATTGCACGCTACTAATAAAATGAGAAAAATCAAGATGACAAGCCGAAAACATTTTATTTTTTAAAACTTTAGCTGTATCAAATTTCATTCACCCCTTTTCAATTCTTTGCGATCGCTTCTTCATGCTAGCATTCTTAGAACAAAACGACCCATTTTTCTTAAGATGCTTTATACAGTTAAACCGATTTACCCTCAAGTTCATTTACCTTGTAAAGGTATTAGAAATGTTAATCATGACAATCAATATTATATATTTTACTTAATGGCAAACTTTCGGTAAAGTTCAAATTGAACCTATATATATAATTCCTATCGAATTAATCTATGTTTATATTCCTTGTGAGGTGGATATCGTTGCAACTTCATGTATTGAACAGTCCGTTTAGTCAGCAGCAGGCAGACTTGCTTAATCAGCTGCTTCCGACTTTAACAGATCAACAAAAAATTTGGCTTACCGGTTATTTATCAGCACAGGCAGCTCTAACCGGATCAGAAACAGCTACTCTAGCCCCTTCTCCTTCTGCCGCAGTACCTGCGCAGCACGTCAGTAAAGATGTTACCGTCATTTATGGCTCACAAACAGGTAATTCTGAAGGATTAGCGAAAAAGACAGCGCAGCATCTTGAGGAGAAAGGTTTTCAAGTGACGCTCTCTTCTATGTCAGATTTTAAACCAAATAATCTGAAAAAAATACACAATTTACTGATGATCGTCAGCACACATGGCGAGGGAGATCCGCCTGATAATGCCCTTTCTTTCCATGAATATGTCCACGGCAGACGTGCGCCAAAGCTTGATCATTTAAGCTTTTCTGTTTTATCGCTAGGCGACAGCTCCTACGAATTCTTCTGTCAGACTGGAAAAGAATTTGATGAGCGCTTCAAAGAGCTTGGCGGAACGCGCCTGACAGATCGAGTGGATTGTGACCTTGATTATGATGAGCCGTTTTCGGAATGGCTTCAAGGGGTGACATCGTCACTTAGCGAAGGTGAAGCCGCAGCCTTCCCGCAAGAATCAGCAGGAGAGAGCAACCAAACAGCAGCTACTGAATACTCAAGAACGAATCCTTTTTATGCGGAAGTTCTTGAAAATATCAATCTAAATGGTCGCGGCTCTAACAAAGAGACCCGCCATTTGGAGCTTTCACTAGAAGGATCAGGACTTGTGTATGAACCGGGTGACAGCCTTGGAATTTATCCAACAAATGATCCTGCGCTTGTTGATGAACTGATCACAACATGTGGATGGAATGCAGACGAAGCCGTAACTGTTCATAAAAACGGTGACACTCTTCCTTTAAAAGAAGCACTTACCTCACATTTTGAGATTACAGTATTAACAAAACCCCTTCTTCAAAAGTTGGCGGACTTGACGAAAAATGAAGCTCTCCATGCCCTTTTAGAAGAAGGAAATGAAGAAAAGTTAAAAGCGTATTTAGCAGGAAGAGATTTAGTCGATGCTGCGCGCGACTTCGGTCCTTTTGAAGGAACAGCCGCAGACTTTACTGCGATTTTAAGAAAAATTCCTGCCCGCCTTTATTCGATTGCAAGCAGCCTGAAAGCGAATGAAGAAGAGGTTCATTTGACGATCGGTGCTGTGAGATATGATGCGCACGGGAGAGAACGTCAAGGTGTCTGCTCCATTCTATGTGCAGAGCGCTTAGAGCCAGGTGATACGCTGCCTGTTTATATTCAGCACAATCAAAACTTTAAGCTTCCTGAAAACCCTGATGCACCGATCATTATGGTGGGGCCAGGTACAGGTATCGCCCCTTTCCGTTCGTTTATGCAGGAACGAGAAGAAATCGGTGCAAGCGGAAAATCGTGGTTATTCTTCGGCGATCAGCACTTTGTGACGGACTTCTTATATCAAACCGAATGGCAAAAGTGGTTAAAAGATGGCGTCTTAACGAAAATGGATGTGGCCTTTTCTAGAGATTCAGAGGAAAAAGTATATGTTCAGCATCAAATGAAGAAGCAAAGTAAAGAATTATTCGAATGGCTGGAGCAAGGTGCCTATGTATATGTTTGCGGAGATGAAAAGCATATGGCGCATGATGTTCATCATACGCTTCTATCGATTATCCAAGAAGAAGGAGCGATGAGCAAAGAGAAAGCAGAAAGCTATCTAGCTAACTTGCAGCAGCAAAAACGCTATCAGCGCGACGTATATTAATGGACTTGATGCTTGAAAGAAAGGAGCTTTTACTTACATGGTGAAGACAGCATTAACAGCGCCGGATGGACCTCCGAGCGACGTAGAAGAAATCAAAGAAAAAAGTGATTATTTACGGGGTACGTTAAAAGAAGTAATGCTTGATCCGATTTCAGCGGGAATTCCTGATGATGACAATCGCCTGATGAAGCATCACGGCAGCTATTTACAGGATGATCGAGACCTCAGAAATGAACGGCAGAAACAAAAACTTGAGCCAGCCTATCAATTTATGCTGCGCGTACGCCTGCCTGGAGGAATCGCCACATCTAAGCAGTGGCTAGTGATGGATGAGCTTGCTCACACATACGGAAACGGTACGTTAAAGCTGACTACTCGTGAAACTTTTCAGCTTCACGGTATTTTAAAATGGAACATGAAAAAAACCATACAAGACATTCATTCTACTATGCTTGATACAATTGCTGCTTGCGGCGACGTGAACCGGAATGTCATGTGTACATCAAACCCCTATCAATCAGAAGTGCACCATGATGTCTACGAGCTGGCGAAAAAATTAAGTGATGACCTGCTCCCGCAAACAAGGGCGTATCACGAAATTTGGCTTGATGAGGAAAAGGTTGCGGCAACGCCAGATACGGAAGTTGAACCGATGTATGGCCCGCTTTATTTACCAAGGAAATTCAAAATTGGTGTGGCGGTCCCTCCTGCTAATGATATTGATGTCTTTTCGCAGGATTTAGGCTTCATTGCGATCATCGAAAATGAGCAATTGATCGGCTTTAATGTCGCAATTGGCGGCGGAATGGGCATGACTCATGGTGATACAGCCACCTATCCTCAGCTTGCAAAAGTGATTGGCTTTTGTACACCGGAACAAGTTGTAGAGATTGCGAAACAAGTGATTACCATTCAGCGTGACTATGGAAACCGTTCGGTGCGAAAAAATGCCCGTTTTAAATATACAGTGGACCGCCTTGGTCTTGAGAATGTAAAAGAAGAGCTGGAACGCCGCCTCGGGTTTGCCCTTTTAGACGCAAGAGGTTATCACTTTGATCATAATGGGGACCGCTATGGCTGGGTAAAAGGCATCAATGGCAGATGGCATTATACGATGTTTGTAGAAGGCGGACGCATCATAGATTATGATGATTATCCGCTGATGACAGGTATTCGTGAAATCGCAAAGATTCATTCAGGTGACTTCCGCTTAACAGCGAATCAAAATTTGATCATTGGAAATGTCACTTCTCATAAAAAGAAACAAATCGAGCAGCTCATTCAGGAGTTCGGCTTATCAGATGGTCAGCAGCACTCTGCACTCCGCCGCAGTTCAATGGCCTGTGTTTCTCTTCCAACATGCGGCTTAGCGATGGCAGAAGCAGAACGCTACCTCCCACGCTTGATTGACAAAATTGAAGAGATTGTCGAAGAAAACGGCTTAAGTGATAAAGAAATCACGATTCGTATGACTGGTTGTCCAAATGGATGTGCCCGTCATGCGCTAGGTGAAATTGGCTTTATCGGCAAATCACCTGGCAAATACAACATGTATCTTGGCGCTGCGTTTGATGGCAGCAGATTAAGTAAGCTGTACCGTGAAAATGTTGGTGAGGAAGAGATTTTAAACGAGCTTGGCTCTCTTCTCCCCCGCTATGCAAAAGAACGAGAAGACCAAGAACATTTCGGTGATTTTGTCGTTCGGGCAGGGATTGTCAAAGAAACAACAGATGGCACGAATTTTCATGTGCAATAGAAAAAGACAGGACACTCTCCTGTCTTTTTTCAGTGTGATAGAAAATCTTTGCAGCCCTAGGAAGAACGAGTACCGGCACGCAGACCTGAACACCGATGCAAGGGCTTGTTTACATGCTGTTCTGTTTCCGTTTCAAGTACTCGCAAATGCTTTTGTACACATGAGGATTGTCTAAAGAAGAAAGATCTGGTGAAGGCTGCTGTTCATAAGCTCCTTTTAATAAACGCCGGACGATTTTTCCGTTTCTTGTTTTCGGTAAAGCTGAAATAAGATGAATTTCCTTTGGCGTGAGCGCTTTTCCTGCATATGAACCAACATGAGTTTTGAGCTCTTGAATCAGTTTTGTTTCGTCACAAGACTGCGGGCTGGTCACGATGAAGCACACGAGTGCCTCCCCCTTCACCTCATCCTTTACCCCAATCACTGCTGCCTCGTGTACAGCTGGGTGTCCGACAAGAATGGATTCAATTTCTGCTGGACCGACTCGTTTTCCTGCTGTATTAATGACATCATCTGATCTGCCAGTGATATGAAACGTGCCATCCTCTGATTGCACCACCCAATCCCCATGTGTCCATACCCCATCAAATCGTTTGAAATACGTATCTTCATAACGCTTAGGATCTTTCCAAAACCCACATGTCATGCCAACCCATGGCTTTTTCACAACGAGCTCTCCTACTTCATTTATGACGCTCTGACCTGCTTCATTATATACATCAGCTGCCATTCCTAAAATCGCCGCATTAAAAAGGACTGGCTTAATTGGGCGAAGCAGCGTACTTCCTACAATTCCGCCTGAGACTTCTGTTCCTCCCGAATAGTTTAGAATTGGAATATGCTTATGACCGATTTTGTCAAAAAGCCATTGCCATGGTGCTTCATTCCACGGCTCACCTGTAGAAATGATGGCTTTGACATGCGGCAACTTTATACCTGCAAGATTTTGCTGCATCGCAGATCGAACAAACGTAGGAGAAAGCCCAAAGTGGGTGACCTTTTGCTCGTGAATGAATGACCAGAGGTGCTGTTCATCTGGATAATCGGGTGCGCCGTCATATAAAACAATCGCAGCTCCATTGATCAAGCCCCCAAAGACGAGAAATGGCCCCATCATCCAGCCCATGTCTGTGAGCCAAAACAAGCGGTCTCCTTTTGCAACGTCCATACAAAGACCGGCATCAAAAGCTGCTTTTACAGGGAATCCTGCGTGTGTATGGACTGCTCCTTTTGGCGTACCAGTCGTTCCAGAAGTGTATAAGATCATGAGAGGCTCTTCATTTGAGAGATAGGTCGTTTCACTTATCGGGTCTTCTTTTAACAAATCGTTTAACCTAATATCTCCTTCATATTCAGTGTCAGAGGAAGTGTGTACAATGACGGTTTTGACGGTCGTGGTTTTGCCTATGGCTTCTGCTGCACATTCCCGCATATTGATCTTCTTCCCGCGGCGCGTCATGCCTGAGCCTGTGACGACAATGGCTGCACTTGACGCACGAATACGTACGGCAAGAGGCTCGCTTCCATACCCGGAGAAGACGGGGCTAAAGATAACGCCAATTTTCGCAAAGGCTAGCATGACAGCGACCGTTTCAGGAAGCATCGGCATATAAATGACTGCCACATCTCCTTTTTGAAGCCCATTCTTCAAAAAGCCAGCAGCGAGGCGATTCACCTTTTCCTGAAGATCGAGATACGTCCATTTCCTCTCTTCGCCCATCTCGTTTTTCCAAATCACGGCTGGCTGATGCTGCGCATCTTCGTTCTCTGCCCATTTGTCCACGGCCGTTTCGGTTATGTTGAGTTGACCGCCTTTATACCAGTTCGGCCACATGAGTGAATCTTGACCTAATGCGGCTTCGTACGGCATCTTCCACTTGATACCGACCGCCTTTTCGGCTTCTCTCCAAAACCAATCGGTACGCTCGACACTAGCTTTGTAGAATGCATCATAAGTAGAAAAACCAAGTGAGTACATCCATTTGTAAAGACGTGTCTGTTTGATCATTTGCTCTTCCGGTATCCATGCTGGTTTCAGGTTCATCATGAGGGTGCCCCCTTTAGACCGGATAAACCGGATGTTTTCGTCTTGTAAATGTCATCTCTTTTGAGGAATAGGCTTGGAAGCGATGACAAAGCTCATCTCGCAAGTGGTCGAACGGGATGACGCCGTCGACAATCATTTCAGAAGCAAGCTCATATATATTCATATCTTCTTGATATTCCTTGCGTTTCTCATGGATAAATGCAGCTCTCTCTTCAGCAGGCAATTCAGCAATCTTATTTGCATAGACAGCATTTACAGCCGCTTCTGGTCCCATGACAGCAATTTGTGCCGATGGAAGAGCGAGACAGCAGTCTGGTTCAAACGCTGGTCCTGCCATTGCATATAGACCTGCACCGTATGCTTTACGCACAATGACTGATATTTTCGGAACGGTTGCCTCTGACATAGCGGAGATCATTTTCGCCCCGTGTCTGATAATACCAGCTTGTTCCACTTTTGTTCCGATCATAAATCCCGGTATATCCGCAAGGAAAAGGAGCGGGATATGAAAGGCGTCACATAGCTGAATAAACTTAGCGGCTTTATCAGCTGAGTCATGGAACAGCACCCCGCCTTTTACCCTCGGCTGGTTAGCAATAAGACCGACAGGCTGCCCGTTCATTCGGCCAAAGCCTGTGATCAGCTCTGCGGCAAACAGTTTTTTAATTTCAAAAAATGATCCTTCATCAATGAGTAAATCAATGAGCTGATACATATCAAAAGGGGTATTTTGCCCTTTAGGAATAAGGCCTTGGATGGTCATCTCAGATGCTTTAGGTGCTTTTGCGGCTGCCGGTTTTGGTTTCTCTGTATAGTTGGCAGGCATGTAGGTTAAATAGTCGCGAGCGATTTGAATTGCTTCTTCCTCGGTTTTGGCTAAAATATCACCACATCCGGATATGCTACAGTGCATGTTTGCCCCGCCCATTTCTTCAAGTGTTACTTTTTCTCCAATCACCATTTCGGCCATTCTCGGAGAGCCTAAATACATCGAGGCATTCCCTTCGACCATCACAACGATGTCACAAAAAGCAGGAATGTAAGCACCTCCTGCCGCAGAAGGACCAAATAGTAAACAAACTTGCGGGATACGTCCAGACAGCTTCACCTGGTTATAAAAAATGCGTCCCGCTCCCCTTCTGCCTGGAAACATTGCAATTTGATCGGTGATTCTTGCACCCGCAGAGTCGACTAAATACAGCATCGGGCAGTTGAGCTTTTCCGCTGTTTCTTGGATTCTAATGATTTTTTCTACCGTTTTGACGCCCCATGATCCAGCTTTGACAGTAGAATCATTTGCCATAACGCATACGGTTTGCCCATTCATCTGCCCTGTCCCTGTGACAACACCATCTGCTGGTAAATGCTCATCTTTACACTCGGCAAACATCGCATCCTCAATGAACGAATCCTGATCTAATAGCAACTGGAGCCGGTCACGGACGAACAATTTTCCTTTTTCTTTGTTTTTTTGATGGTATCGTTCGGCTCCTCCTTTGACAATTCGCTGTTTTTTCACTTCATATTCTTCGATCATGCCCAGTCCCCTTTCTTGCTAGTTGCCTCTGTATTGAGGCGTTCGTTTTTCTTGGAAAGCTTGAAGGCCCTCCATTCGATCTTCTGTATCAATGAGCCGTACATAGGCTTCGTATTCCTTCATCAAACCTGTACGCAGATCGTGATCAAGACTCATTTGAATCGCTCGTTTCGCTTCTTTTAGAGCAATTGGGCCGTTTTTGGCGATTTGTTTTGCGAGAGAAATGGCGTCATTCATAAGGGAATCTCCTAAAGAGAGGTGCTCAATTAGTCCAATTTGAATGGCTTCTTCAGCTTGTAATGAAGCACCTGTGAAAATCAGTTCTTTTGCTTTACCGAGTCCGACGACACGCGGAAGCCGCTGCGTCCCTCCTGCCCCTGGTATGATAGCTAGTCCTGTTTCTGGCAGACCGAGTCTTGCTCCGGCTCGTGCGATGCGAATATCACAAGCTAGCGCGAGCTCAAGTCCTCCGCCAAGTGCGATTCCGTTCATGACGGCAATGACAGGTACAGGAAGGGATTCAATTTCTGTAAAGGTTTGCTGAATTGACAGAACTGCCGCTTTTGCTTCTTCTTCTGTCATCAATCGTCGCTCTTTTAAATCAGCACCTGCGCAAAAAACGTTAGAACCAGCTCCTGTCATGAGCAGGCAGCGGATGCTTTCATCATGTTTGATTTCTTGAATGAGTTGATTGATCTCCTCAAGCATCGCAGCAGATAGGGAATTTGCTTGTTCTGGTCTGTTTAAGGTCATGATCCCAATCTGTTCATCTTGTATCGTAAAATTGACCAATGATGTCATGTCACATTCATCCTTTATGAAGTAGTATGAGAGTGAAAAGCACGTAAACAATGACTAGGCAGGGTTCGATTTACTTTTGTTTCGATCCATTCTGCCGCTTTTATCAATGCTGGAAAATCGATATTGGTTTCGATTCCTAGTTTTTGAAGCATATGCACGACATCTTCTGTCGCGACATTTCCGCTAGAGCCAGGCGCATATGGACAGCCGCCTAGCCCGCCGCTAGAGGCGTCAAATGTGGTGATTCCCGCTTTTAATGCCGTATAAATATTGGCAAGACCCATCCCTTTCGTATCATGAAAATGAAGAGCGATTTTATCAGCAGGAAAACGTTCAAGTAAAATGTCTAAGCGCCTTTCTACTTGAAGCGGATGGGCTTCTCCAATGGTGTCGCCGAGTGATATTTCATCAATGCCATAAGAAAGCAGCATATCCGTTAACCGCAATACTTGATCCATTGGCACTTGATGTTCATAAGGGCAGCCAAACACGGTGGAAATATATGCGCGTGTGTGTTTTCCGGCTGCTTTTAAATCAGCTGTCATTTGTTTGATGACAGGAAGTGTTTCGTGGATGGATTGATTCATATTCTTTTTGTTATGCGTTTCACTCGAAGAGATAAACATAGCGCCTGTGTCAAGATTTGCTTCAAAAAAGTGAGCTAAGCCTTTTTCGTTAGGAATGAGTGCTGCATAGGTGATATCGCCTTTTTTGTGTAAGGATTGGGCTAATTCTTTGGCATCTTTTAAGGCTGGGACCCATTTAGGATGAACAAATGAGGTGACTTCAATATAAGGGAGCCGGGCTGCTGTGAGCAGTTCAATCCATCTTTGCTTCTCACTTGTGTCCAGCCAAGTGGATTCATTTTGCAATCCGTCCCGCGGGCCGACCTCCCTAATAAGTACACGTTTTGGTAATGCCATCTCGCTCCCTCCTATTCTGTCAGCTCTAAAAGAACCTCCCCTTCATCGACAAATTCTCCCTCTGCTTTATACACTTTGCTGATGACACCTGCCTCTTCTGCCACTATTGGAATCTCCATTTTCATTGATTCCAAGATAGCGACCTCCTGCCCTTTTTGCACTTCATCGCCTTGTTTCACAAGAAGCTTCCATAAGTTTCCCGCCATTTGTATCGTGACCGTTTTCATGAACGGTTCCCCTCCCTTTTTTTCATGAGAAAATCGGTTGTGATGCTGCCACGTAAGAAAGCAGATGATCCAGCCATTTCCCTCAAAAGCGGTAAGTTGGTTTTGATCCCTTCTATTTCATATGCTTGTAACGCAACGTTTAATCGTTCTATTGCAAGTTTTCGTGTATCACCGTAAACGACCATCTTCGCAATCATTGGATCGTAATATGGGGTAATGACGCTCCCGCTTGTCACACTTGATTCATGGCGTATATAGGGAGCTTCTGGTATAGATAGCCGAGTGATTGTTCCTGGTGACGGATAAAAGGTGACGGGGTCCTCCGCATAGATTCTGACCTCGATGGCATGCCCGATTTGATGAATGTCCTCCTGATTGAAGGAAAGCGGCTCTGATGCAGCGATTTTCAGTTGCTCCTCGACAAGATCAATACCTGTAATTTCTTCTGTGACAGGGTGCTCTACTTGTAATCTCGTGTTCATCTCTAGAAAGTAAAATTGTTGATTTTGATCGACTAAACATTCAATTGTCCCTGCATTTTCATAGCCGATGGCTTTGGCTGCTTTCACCGCCACCCGTCCCATCTCTTGTCTTACGGATTCATCGAGACAGGCAGCTGGTGCTTCTTCGATGATTTTCTGGTGTCTTCTCTGGAGTGAACAGTCGCGCTCAAATAAGTGAACCCCGTGGCCGAATGAATCAAAGAGGACCTGGATTTCAATGTGCCGCGCGTCTTCAATGACCTTTTCCATATAAAGCGTCCCGTCGTTAAAAAAACTTTGCGCTCTTTTTTGATTTCCCTCGAAAGCTTTACGCAGCTCCTCATCATTTCGGACAAGCTGCATTCCGATACCTCCGCCTCCGCTGGATGCCTTGAGCATGATCGGATAACCGAGTGACTGCGCTTTACTGATTCCTTCTTCTGCGTCATGGAGAGGTGCTGAAACGCCAGGTACAATGGGGATTCCCGTATGATCCATCGTTTTTCTCGCTTCAATTTTATTCCCCATGCGCTGAATGACCTGTGCAGATGGACCAATAAAAGCGATTCCTTCGCTGCGGCACCGTTCAGCAAAGGCGGCATTTTCTGATAAAAGGCCATACCCAGGGTGGATGGCGTCTGTATTTGTCTGCTTGGCTACCTCAATGATCACTTCCATGTTTAAATAGCTTTCAGATACTTTTGCACCTCCAATCAGATAGGCGCTGTCTGCTTCTTGTACATGAAGCGCATGCTGATCTGCCTCTGAATAAACAGCCACGGTGTTGATCCCGAGCCTTTTACAAGTCCGAATAATTCGACGAGCAATTTCGCCTCGATTGGCGATCAATACTTTTTTGAACATCGCTGCCCTCACTCCTTTATTAGATCAAGCGCCTGTTTTTTCAGACGAAATTTTTGAATCTTCCCTGAGGCGGTCATCGGATACTCGTCTGTGATGAAAAAATATTTCGGAATTTTGTAGCGTGCCATTTGTGACTGACAGTAGCTGGTTAATGTCTCAATCGTCACCGCGTGACCTTGTTTGAGCCGAATGAATGCGGCGGCTTCTTCTCCGTAAGTCTCGTCAGGAATACCGACGACCTGTGCATCAAGAATGGCTGGATGCGTGTAAAGAACGTCTTCAATCTCTTTTGGATAAACATTTTCCCCGCCTCTAATGATCATATCTTTCAGCCGTCCTGTGATTATCACATAGCCATCCTCATCCATCTCCGCTAAATCTCCTGTATGAAGCCACCCGTCCTCATCAATGACTTCATTTGTGGCTTCTTCATTTTTATAGTAGCCTTTCATCACGTGATAGCCTCTCGTGCACAGCTCGCCTTGTTCTCCTCTTGGTACTTCATATGGGGTACCTGGGGCGGTGATTTTCACTTCGATGTGAGGAAGCGCCCGGCCGACTGTTTGAACCCGCCTTTCAAATGAATCATCCGTTCTTGTTTGGGTAATGACAGGTGAGCTTTCAGTCTGGCCGTAGGCAATCGTGAGCTCCTTCAGACCCATTTGTTCAATGACGGCTTTCATCACATGGGATGGGCATAGAGATCCTGCCATAATGCCGGTGCGTAATGTAGACAGATTGTACTTGTGGAAATTCGGATGATCAAGCTCTGCAATGAACATTGTCGGGACGCCGTGAAGAACCGTGCACTTCTCTTTTTCCACTGTTTGAAGGACGCGCTCTGGGTGGAAAGATTCAATTGGAATGATCGTGCCACCTTTTGCGAGACAAGCAAGTACGCCAAGAACAGACCCAAAGCAATGAAAAAACGGCACGGGGATACACATGCGGTCTTCACGGGTGAGCTTCATGCAATCTGCGATTTGACTGGCATTGCAGACGATGTTTGTATGGCTGAGCATGACGCCTTTTGGGTAGCCGGTAGTCCCTGACGTATATTGCATATTAATGACGTCATCAGGCGTCAGCTCCTCCATTCGTTTCTCCCATTCATCATCCTCCGTTCTTTTGGTAGCAGCTTGAATACTGTCCCAGCTGCGCATGCCCTTTGGCGTGCGCTCGCCAATATAGACGACACTTTTTAAATATGGAAATGCTGTTGAAGTGATCTCGCCCTGATGAGCTGTTTGGAGCTCTGGGATGAGGTCTTCAAGCATTCTGACATAAGATGTCTCTTTAAACCCGTCTACGATAAACAGCATGCTGCTATCAGAGTGCTTTAGTAAGTAAGCGAGTTCTTGTGATTGAAAGTTCGTATTCACGGTGACAAGAACGGCTCCAATAGAAGCGCAGGCGAATTGCAGCATGAGCCATTCAGGTACATTGGGTGCCATAATGGCGATATGATCTCCTTTTTGAACGCCTAATGCCATAAGACCTTTCCCTGTTTCCTTGACCTCTTTAAAAAACGCTTCGTATGAATAACGTAATGAACGTTCTGGATACACAATGGCTTCATGTGCTGGGTGCTGCTCCTTTTTCTCTTTTAATAGGGAGCCAATCGTTTGTGGATGAATCGACATCATGAATTTCCTCCCCCACCAATAGTAAGCGTTTTCATAACAGAATTAAGCTAACAATTGTCTTGCGATGACTAAACGCTGAATTTCAGAGGTGCCTTCTCCAATTTCCATGAGCTTGGCATCTCTCACAAGCCGTTCTACCCCGCACTCTTTCATATAGCCTGTTCCTCCGTGAATTTGGACAGCATCAAGACTTGCTTTTGTCGCCATTTCTGAAGCGAAAAGTTTGGCATAGGCAGCTTCTTTTGTAAATGGCTTGCCATGATCTTTCAGCCAGGCGGCTTTCCACACCATTTGTCTAGCGAGTTCTATTTGCATCGCCATATCTGCCAGCTTAAACTGAATGGCTTGAAAGGAAGAAAGAGTCTGCCCAAATTGCTTTCTTTCCTTTGCATAGGAGAGAGAAGCATCTAGTGCAGCTTGTGCGATCCCAACAGATAAGGCAGCAATCGAAATTCGCCCCCCGTCTAAAGTGTATAAAAATTGCTTGAAGCCTTTGTTTGGATCTCCTAATATATGATGAGCTGGTACACGTACGTTGTCTAAAATGATTTCAGCCGTATCTGAACCGCGCACCCCCATTTTGTCGTATGGATTTGTAATGGTCAGCCCTTTTTGCCCTTTTTCTACAATGAAGGCGGAAATGATCGGGCGGCCGTGCTCATCGTGATCCGATACGGCGGTAACGATAATGGTTCTGGCAAAATTGGCGTTTGTGATCCAGCATTTCTCCCCGCTAATCACATATTCTTGTCCGTCTTTGACCGCTTTTGTTTTTGTCCCTTTAGCATCTGATCCTGCATTTGGCTCCGTTAATCCGAAGGAACCGAGTGCTGTTCCAGAGGCCAGCGGGACGAGGTGATCCATTTTTTGTTCCTCTGTACCGAAGTAATACAGCGGGCTTGCGCCTAAGGAAACGGCCGCGGCATAGCTAAGACCTGTACTGGCACACTGTTTTCCGATTTCTTCTACAGCGAGCGCATATGAGATTGTATCTCCACCTGAGCCTCCGTATTTCTCTGGAAAAGGAATACCCATCAAGCCGAGCTCCCCCATTTTTTGAAAAGTTTGGGCTGGGAATACAGCCTGTTCATCAATGGTTTGAGCGAGTGGTGCAATTTCTTCCTTGGCGAATTCTTTGACCATCTGCCGAATCATTTGCTGTTCTTTCGTTAATTCAAAATCCATCGTGTTTCCCCCTTTGGCTCTTTTCTATCATATTTATTAATCAAGTGGCTGCTTCATGCCAAGCTTGGCTGAATTCAGAAAATTAAAACAAAAATAATAGAAAAAAGCATGAACGAAGAAAATCCTCATTCATGCTTTTTCGTTATCTCACTCTTTTTGTAGAAGGTTTGCTTTCGTGATGAAGACGATTGAGAGCCGTTACTTTGTAAGTAACACTCTTATTCTGGTGAACTGAAAGATCTTTGACGGATGTCAGCGTACCAGTTTCTTTTCTAACAGTTTGAAGCAACTCATATGTTCCTTTCGTCGTCAATCGATAGACTGCATAATAGGATGCGGTAGATTGCGGATCATTTTTGATCTGTAAAGCTGCACCATCTGCTGTTTTTTTAATAGATTGAATGATTGGTTTTTTTGGCGCTTTCTGATGAAGCCAAGGCATTTCTGGAATGAGAGCCGGTTTACGGTACGCATCTTCTATCAATCGATTTTTGACATTCAAAGGGTTACGGTTGATATCCTTTAGGCTAAAGTGCATGCTTCCCTGTACGAGAGGTGACTGTCTGTTTAGCTGGATCTGCCGAAAGTATTCTTCTGGATCTGACCAAGCGGGATCACTGTTTTGATTAATTTTATACGTCGCCTGACCAATGTACAGGTGAACAGGCTCTCCCTTCACTTCATTTGACCACCATTTCGTGAGCACGTCATAGGCGGCTGCCTGAAAACCGATGCTCCAGTAAATTTGCGGGGTGACATAGTCGATATCATGCTGTTGAATCCACTCTCTTGTATCAGCATACAAATCATCGTAATTGGTCATCCCTGCTGTGGTATTTGAACCAGACGGATCATCCTTTATGTTGCGCCATACTCCAAATGGGCTAATACCAAATTTCACATACGGCTTTACTTTCTTCACGGTGTCGTTGATTTGCTTGACCAATTGGTTCACATTATCTCTTCGCCAATCTTCTATATGCGTAAATGCCTTTTTTCCATATGTTTCATACGTTTCTTGATCTGGGAACGGCACACCGGCTATTTTATTCGGGTAAAAATAATCATCCATATGCACTGCATCAATATCGTAGTTTTTCACGACTTCTTCTATACCGCCGACAATGAACTCCTGAGCTTTTGGAATGCCTGGATTGAAATAAAGCTGATTTCCGTATGCAATGGTCCAATCAGGATGTTTTTTTGCCGGGTGATCGGCTGATAAACGGCTGAGATCGGTATGATTCATTGTGATGCGATACGGGTTAAACCAAGCGTGAAATTCGAGCCCGCGTTTATGAGCTTCTTCGATCATGAATTCAAGCGGGTCATACCCGGGATCTTTCCCTTGCGTGCCGGTTAAATATTCGGACCACGGCCCGTATGCCGAAGGGTAAAAGGCATCTGCTGTCGGTTTAATTTGCATGATCACGGCATTCATATTCATCGCTTTGATCTCATCTAACAAATGAATAAACTCTTCTTTTTGCTCTTTGACAGGCAGCCCTTTCTTTGAAGGCCAATCTAAATTATAAACCGATGCGATCCATACTGCGCGCATCTCTCTTGTGCTTTCAAGCTTCCCTTTTGGGATTGGACGAGCTAGACTGCTAGAAGGAATCAATAAGAATACAAACATTAAAATTAGTGTTAGACACGTCATACAGATCTTTTTCACCATTTTTTTCATCACCTCATCATCAGTTTATTCCGCTTTTTGAGATCGAATGCCAGCAGATGGTGTCAGCAGGATGTTTTTCATTTCCTTGAGCTGGGCTTCAGGGATGTCACAAGCCTCGATTAAATACCGCTGTGCACTCCCGTATGTCTCCATCATTTCGTTTAGCACATCTCCCAGATAATCTTGCTGCACACCGAGAAGCGGCTGAATTTGCTCTTTTGATACCCGATATAAACTCATCATCCGGACAAATCGCTGCTGCCTTCTGACAAGCATTTTCACCCCTTCGTTAGAGCGCATGTATTCACTTAAAACGGCAGACATCGGTACACCTGCTGCTAATTGAATGAGGGCAGATAAAAAGCCTGTCCGGTCCTTACCGCTTGTGCAGTGAAGCATCAGCGGGTAATTGCTTTTATCTGAAAGCAGTGTGAACAGTTGCTGAATTTCTTCTTTACGCTCTGTGAGCATGCTTTGATATAAATCCTTCATAATCGGTGTGAAAGTGAAAGATTTCCCTTCTGCTACCAGCATACGAAACATGGTCCATTTACTTGGCATCTTACTGTCAGGATGCATGGGAATATGGACGATTTTGTTATGTTCCTTGATCTTTGGCGGATGTGATTTGCGTTCTGAGGCTGTACGAAGATCACAAACGGTTTGAATCCCAAGGGTCGAAAACGTCTCGATATCTTGTTTCGTCAGACGGGACAAATCTGCGGATCGATAAATCATCCCCTCCCTGATCACCATTTCATCTGTTGTGTGAAGTCCCCCTACTTCTCTAAAATTCGCAAGCTTTGAAAATGGGTTGTTTGATTGATTCATAGAAGTGAAAGTCCTTTCCGTTACGTTCTTTTCTCTATCATACGCTTTTATCGAGATGGGGAAAAGAGAAGCCATTTGGTATAATGGAAAAAGCACATTCAGTTGGATTGGAGATATGTAGCATGATCAAAACAAAACGGATTCAGCAAATCAAAGAGTATGTGTTTGACCGAGAATCTGCCTCACTAGATGAGCTTGTGGCGCATTTTGGCGTTTCAAAAAACACGATACGCCGAGATGTACAAGCATTGGTCGAGTCCGGCGTGCTCAAAAAAGTATATGGCGGAGTGGCTGTGAATCATTCAACATTAGTAGTATATCAGGAGCGAAAGACCCGTCAGCTGAATAAAAAGCAATTGATTGGTCAAACGGCTGCTGCTTTTGTGGAGAATGGGGATATGATTTTTGTTGATTCTGGAACGACAACACTTGAGATGCTTCCCTATTTGACTGAGAAACAGGTGACTGTTGTGACCAATAATGTAGATTTTATTACACAGGCGATGCCTTATGAGAATTTCACTATCTTTTCCACCGGCGGGATGCTTGAGAGAAAAACGAATTCATTCGTTGGCTATCAAAGTGTAGAGCGTTTGAAAGCTTACAATGTCAATAAAGCCTTTATCGCATCAACTGGTTTATCCATTGATCACGGCGTCACGAATTCGTCCCCGCTTGAAACGGATATTAAAAAGACGGTTGTTGAAAAAAGTGCCAAAACGTTTTTATTAGTGGATGATAGTAAATTTAATCATTACGCTTTGACCACATTTTGTCATTTGCAAGATCTTGATGTCGTCGTGACGAATAAACAGCCAAATGAAGATTATCTTCAATATGGAAAAGAGCATGATGTACGGTTTGTCACGCCTTCATCAAAATAGATGGATCACAAAACAACGGCTCAGGAATTTGAGCCGTTGTTTGATTCATTCATTTCAAGCTGCATGATCAGGCGGAATAAAAAGCGGTATACGGCTGAGATGACTTCAATGAAGGGCATATCTTCATGGATGTCCTCAAGCTCAAGAAGCTGTAAATTCACATCAAACAAGCCGTCTTGCCCATTAAATTGAAGCTGCGCACCATTTAATGAAGCCAGCATGTCCTTTAGAATGCCTGTGTCTTTTTTAGGACGTTTGAAACCGAATAACACGGTATACGTTTGAAATACTTCGTCCCATTCAATGGCTAATCCATCGACTCTCACCACATCAAACCACTTTGATTCGATATAAATGAATTCTTTTTGATGTTGTTTTACATATGTAAGCGGTGTGTTTAGAAATGAGGCGCCCTCTGATTGAATCATGTCCTCGGATTCTTTGTTTACACGCTCTATATATACATCGCTAAAGCGTGCCTCTTCCTTTATTCTTGCACCCTCTAAAGGCCAATTGTGGCGCGCCGCTTCGTCATATTCAAAGTCTGTCAGCGCTTGTTCTTCTTTCAATAAATCTTGTAAGCGATTTTGTAGCGACATGGCTATGTCTCCTTTCTTCTCCTTCATGTGCGTGTATTATTTTAGCATAACTCATGAAAAGAAAGATATGGCTCAGCATATGATGGTATGATAGTGTCAAAAGAAACATCTCGGAGGGGTACGTTTTGCTCACAATGACACTGGCAGAAAAAATCGTAGACGAGGTCAAAAAGGTGCTGACTGAGGAAATCATCATTACACAAACAAACGGCACCATCATAGCGGCAACAGATCCAGCGCGCATTGGTCAATTTCATGAAGGGGCATATTTGACATCCTTTGAAGGACAAAAACGAATTCTCACAAAGGATGATGAGCAACGAATGAAAGGGGTCAAAGCTGGCATCAATCTGCCTATTTATTTTAAGCAAGAGGTCATTGGTGTGATTGGGATGACAGGAAATCCCGTCCATGTCTCTCCATTTGGCGAAATATTAAGAAAAATGACCGAATTGCTTATTCAAGAACATGAATTTTTTCTAGAAACGGAAACCGATGAACGGCAGCTTGAAGCGTTTGTGTTCGACTGGCTTCATCTGCCAGAGACAGCCATCGATCTCACTGAAAAAGCAGCGCGGCTTCAGCTTGATATCAATAAGCAGCGTGCGGTCGTCCTCATTGATTGTCACGATGAATCGTTTATGAAGCAGGATCAATACAAAAAAGTGAAGGAAATGCTGCATCTCACCAATCAGGAAATGATCGTCCGCTGGGGACATGCCCGCTTTTTGCTCATGCTGCAAACCTCGGCAAATGATCGTGATACTTTGCGGCAGCGTCTTTTTCACATCCATGCTGCGCTCACCGCACGTCCTAAGTCAAAGGTTTTGATAGGTGCGGGAAAACCTGCAGCTGGACAGATGATGAAGCAATCATTTCATCAAGCCTTTCGTGCTTTAAAAATGGCGAATGCAGATACACCGATTGTGTTTGATGAAGATTTAACACTTGAACTTTTTATAGAAGAAGTGAGTCAGGAAACAAAAGAAGTGTTCCTTGATCGAACGATTGTCCCGCTTCTCCCCTACCCTGAACTAGTGAAAACATTGCGTGTACTCATGACGTCAGATTGCTCATTAAAATATACTGCGGAAGCGATGCACGTACATATCAATACACTGCATTACAGGCTAAAACGTATCCAAGATTTAACGACACTTGATCCGAAACGCATGCAGGATGCGATGCTCTTTTATTTAGCCTTGATGCTATTAGATCATCATCCAAATAAACGAGGCGAGAAGCCCGATATTTTGTAGAATCGTCCATAGGCATGAGGCGATTCTTTTTTTATACTGAAAGAAACGGTATGTCTAATCAGTAGGAGTGAATATACATGTTGAATTCTGAATTTTCAAGTCAATTAAAAGAGATTGTCGGGGCGTCTTATGTACAGGGCAGCAAGGCAGACCGGCTTGCTTATTCTTATGATGCAACGCCTAATTTTCAGCATATGCCAGATGTCATCGTAAGCCCGCACACGGCTGAGGAAATCCAGCAAATTGTTCGGCTCTGCGCCTCATATAAGGTGCCGATTGTGCCAAGAGGATCCGGTACGAACCTTTGTGCAGGCACCTGTCCTACACAAGGCGGACTTGTGATGTTGTTTACAAGAATGAACCAATTCATCGAAATTGACGAAGAAAACCTGACTGCAACGGTCCAGCCTGGTTTGATCACACAGGAACTCATTCACCAAGTAGAGGCAAGAGGCCTTTTCTATCCACCAGACCCAAGCTCGATGAAAATTTCGACGTTAGGCGGCAATATTAATGAAAATTCAGGTGGGCTCCGGGGGTTAAAATATGGTGTGACGAGAGATTATGTACTTGGACTTGAAGTGGTTCTGCCAAATGGTGACATCATCAAAACGGGCGGCAAGCTCGCAAAGGACGTGGCCGGGTATGATATGACCCGTTTATTTGTTGGATCAGAAGGAACGCTCGGAATTGTCACTGAAGCCACGCTAAAGCTTTTGCCGCTTCCAGAAACAAAACAAACGATGCTTTGTTTATATGAAAGCCTTGAGGAAGCAGCTGCATCAGTTTCGGCGATTATTGCAGAGCGTATCATCCCCGCCACGTTAGAATTTATGGATCAGCCGACACTAGAAGTCGTCGAAGACTTTGCCAAAATCGGCCTGCCGACTGACGTTCAAGCGGTGCTATTAATCGAACAGGACGGCAATCCTGAGGCTGTTTCCCGTGATATGCAAAGCATTGCAAAGGTTTGTCAGCAGCACGGTGCAAAAGAAGTGAATATCGCACACTCTGAAGAAGAAGCAAGTGCCCTTTTAACAGCGAGGCGAGCCGCTTTATCTGCCCTCGCCCGTTTAAGCCCTACGACCATTTTAGAAGATGCCACAGTGCCCCGTTCTGAAATTGCGAACATGGTGCGCGCGATCGAAGACATTGCGAGAGAGTA
Organism: Bacillus pumilus; assembly: GCF_900186955.1. Classification (NCBI taxonomy): domain Bacteria; kingdom Bacillati; phylum Bacillota; class Bacilli; order Caryophanales; family Bacillaceae; genus Bacillus; species Bacillus pumilus. Next base: position 1,845,675 of record NZ_LT906438.1, read on the forward strand.
CGACGTGAAAATCTGTACATTTGGTCATGCAGGTGACGGAAATCTGCATCCTACTTGTGCAACTGATGCAAGAAATGAAGAAGAAATGAAGCGGGTTGAAGAAGCCTTTCAGGCCATTTTTGAAAAAGCAGTCTCCCTTGGCGGCACCATTACGGGTGAGCATGGTGTGGGTCTAATGAAAGCCCCCTATTTGGAGCTAAAGGTCAAAAAAGAAGGAATCGCTGCAATGAAAGCGATCAAACAAGCGCTAGATCCAGCAAATATCATGAATCCTGATAAGGTGTTTGGAAAAGCGGCAAGGAAGCGAGTGGTGGTCTCATGAATTCCTCTAAACAAACAAAGATTCAGCAAACATTTCAACAGCAAATGGATGAAAAGGAGCTGCTCAATTGCATGCGCTGCGGCTTCTGCCTCCCTTCCTGCCCTACTTATATCGAATCCGGTCAACAAGAAACGCACTCTCCCCGAGGCCGAATTGCTTTAATGAAGGCTGTAAGAGACGGCGTGATTGAGCCTGATGAAGATGTCGAACATTCATTGAACCTTTGTCTTGGCTGCCGTGCATGTGAACCGGTCTGCCCCTCAGGCGTCAAATATGGACGTTTACTTGAGGATGCAAGAGACATCATTCAGCAGCACAAAAAACAATCCCTTCCTGTCAAATTTGTGAGACGTGTTGTGTTTAAAGGACTCTTTCCTTCCGAAAGCCGGATGCGTCAAGCGGCTAGACTACTGCGATTTTATCAAACCTCTGGTCTGCAAACGGCCGCCCGCAAGTCTGGCATGCTAAAGGTACTTCCGCCGCATTTACAGCTGATGGAAGAGGCCCTTCCAAAGGTGCCGCGACAACAAAAAAGCCGTGCGTTAGAATACAAAGCCATTGGCACAGCAAGAAAACGTGTCGCCTTTTTTACTGGCTGCTTAATGGACACCGTTTTTTCCAGCACAAACGAAGCGACCATCCAGCTTTTGCAGCTGGCCGGCTGTGACGTTGTCGTCCCTCCTGTTCAGACGTGCTGCGGTGCACTTCATGGTCATAGTGGAGAAAAAGAGCAAGCGAAAGAGCTAGCAAGGCGGAATATTGAAGCATTTGAGGAGGTTGAGGCAGATGCCATTGTCATGAATGCGGGCGGATGTGGTGCCTTTTTAAGTGATTATGATTATTTACTAAAGGATGATCCGTCTTTTCAAAAGCGAGGTGAAGCCTTCTCACAGAAAATCACGGATATATCAGACATTCTCGTGGAGCTGGAATTTCACGGCCGTACGCCGCTTGCTTTGCCAGAGCAAGTCATCACCTATCAAGATTCCTGTCATTTGCGGAACGGAATGGGTGTACAGCAAGCGCCAAGGGTGCTCATGAAGGCAATTCAAGGGGTATCATTTAAAGAAATGAAGGATGCCGACCGCTGCTGCGGATCCGCCGGAATTTATAATATCTTGCAGCCACAAATGTCGATGCAAATTTTAGATCATAAAATGACAGAAGCTAGTCAAACAGCTGCGACTGCTATTGTCACGTCCAATCCAGGCTGCCAGCTGCAAATGGCAGCAGGTATCAAACGTTCAGGACAATCGAACAGCATGCGTGCTGTTCATCTCGTAGATTTTTTATTAGAAGCGGTTCAATATGGAAAAGAAGCGTCCAGCACATCAAGCTGAACGCTTTTTTTCATGCATATCTTCCGGCAATTGGTTGGATAATAGAGGAAAATTGCGGAAGGAGATGGTTCAAGTGCTGAAGAAAAACAAACAACATCAAAAGGACCCAAATTCAGTATTTGAGGCATTGTCACGTTCCTCTGATTTTACAAACGAGTTGTCACGAAGTGAAGGGTTTCTTTATCGAATTTCTTTTTTTCGTTCTTTAATTAATGGGCATCTACTCCATGAACAAATTTTGCCCTGCATGAAAGAATTACATCTCACCCCTACTCTTGAGGAGCTGAAAGAACGAATTCCCATTGAACAGTCCGTCATCACGACCGATCTTCAGGAAGTGGAAAAAGCGCTTCATTTAGGTAACTTGGCCATTCGGCTCGAAACGGATTGGGGCAAAGCGCTTCTGATCCCGATTGAAGAAAAGAAAGGCAGACAAGTAGGTCCGCCCGAGATAGAATTTGGCATTATTAGTGCACAGGAAGCATTTGTGGAGGTTTTGGATACCAATTTAAATTTGGTCAGACGGCGGCTGCCGACACCGAACCTGAAAGTGTCAGAAAAGACGGTTGGCACGCTTTCGCAAACAAAAGTAGCGGTGTTATATATTGAAGAGATTGCTAATCCGACAAACATTGAAACCGTTCTCCAGCGTATTGAAGACATTGATTTTGATCAAATTTTAGATGCAAATTACCTTGCACAGATGCTTTATGATGTGTCCAATACGATCTTTCCGTTGTTTTTAAATACAGAAAGACCCGACCGCGTCTCTTCAGGTTTATCAGAAGGGAAAATTGCCATATTAGTGGATGGCTCGCCTCATGTCTTGCTTGCCCCGACGATTTTACTTGAGTATTTTTCCACTATGGAAGACTACAATATGTCGTGGATTGCGGCTTCTTGCTTTAGGCTGTTACGCATATTTGCTGTGATATTTTCCATTTTTGCGACACCTTTATATGTAGCCGTTTTAACGTTTCATTATGAGCTAATTCCAAAAGACTTATTAGAAACCATTGTGGCCTCCCGCTATCTGGTTCCATTTCCTCCAATCATTGAGGCGCTATTTTTAGAGATTTCGATTGAATTACTAAGAGAAGCGGGTTCGAGGCTTCCGGCTAAAGTCGGTCAGACGCTCGGGATTGTTGGAGGGATTGTCATTGGACAGGCTGCTGTGGCAGCAGGATTAACAAGTAATATTTTACTCATTATTGTTGCCCTTTCTGCTCTTGCCTCATTTGTCACCCCTATTTACAAAATGGGCAGTGCCATTCGGCTGCTGAGATTTCCCTTTCTACTTGCGGCACAGGTGTGGGGTGCATTAGGTATTGCAGTGATGGGATCATTCCTTCTCACCCATTTAATGAAATTAACGTCTATTGGACGTCCGTATCTAGAGCCTATTTTTCCGCTGCGCCTGACAGATCTAAAGGGCAGTTTAATTCGTCCTCAGCTTCGTTTTTTGAATAAAAGACCGGAAAATTTACGCCCGCAAAATGAAACCATCCATCGGCAAAAGCCTAAGCAAGGCCGTAAGGGGAAAAATGATTTTTATGAATAAGGAAGTGAAAGCATGAGTTCTTCTTCTGTAAAAGAGAAATTTCAAGTTTCCCCTTTTTTTGTGTTTTTTCTCGTTAATGCTAATCAAGTTGGTGTTGGCATTTTAAACTTTCAAACAAACCTTGTTCGTTCTATGAATAATGATGGATGGATCGCCATTCTGATTTCTGGCTTCAGTGTCAATGTCATGATCTTTCTTATGTACATGATGTTTAAAAAGGCCCCTTCGGATGAATTTGGTGATATCACGCAATATGTATTTGGCAAGTGGGTTGGGCAATTATTCAACATTCTCTATATCTTATATTTTGCTTCTTTGTCGTTGACCGTTCTCGTCCATTATATGGATGTGATCCATGTATGGCTGTTTAAAGAAATTCCTGGTCTATTGTTTGCGTCTGTACTTCTGCTGCTCGTGTATTACATTCATACCGGCGGGTTTAGAACGATTGCTGGATGGGCATTTTTTAGTATTGTACTGACGTATTGGATGACGTTTATTTGTTTTTATGCCATGAAATATAGTCACATTCGTTTCATGTTCCCGATGTTTGATCATACATTTTCGCAGCTGTTGATGGGAGTCAAAGATGCTTCATTATCCATGTTTGGTTTTGGCACACTGCTTGTCTATTATCCCTTTATTAAACATGCGCAGACGTCTCAAAAATTTGCTCACATGGGGGCATTATTTACGACATGCTTAAATTTACTCGTCTTTCTCGTCTCCATTGCGTATTACTCAAGTGCTCAGCTTAAATTAACAAAATGGCCGACGTTAACGTTAACAAGCATTGTGAAGCTCCCGTTTATCCAGCGCTTTGAATTTATCGAAGTGTCTCTTTGGCTGCTTTTAATCATTCCGAATATCGCGATTCCACTGTGGGCCGCGAGCCGAATGGCAAAACAAGTGCTTCATACAAGCCAGCGCGTCACGTTCATCGCGCTCAGCATCCTCATTCTGGTCATGTTTTCATTTTTTACGGGGGCGACTTCTTTTGAAACCTTTAACCAATGGGTGGAATATAGCGGATACTTTCTTGTATATGGCTTGATTGTCTGTATGGTTATTGGACTGATGTTGAAAAAAAGGTGGGTGAAAAAACGAGCATGAAACATTATATACTCACGGGTCTCATGTTGTTTAGTCTCTTCTTAACTAGCTGTGCACAGCCTCGCCTTTTAGATGAATTAAATATCTCTCAGGCGGCAGGATTTGATTTAATCGAAGATGGAGAAATGAAGGGCTTCTTTGTCTTCCCTGTCTTTAAAAGTGAGGAGCAAGGAAGTTATCAAATATTAAGCGCAAGGTCAAATACCATTAGTAATATTCAGTTTCTCGTATCAGAAAAATCACCTTTTCCAGTCGTCATGGGTCAGGTGCTCGTTATTTTAGTGAGTGAAAAATTAGCAAAGGAAGTCGGCATGATCGATTTAATGAATTACATTTATCGTGATCCTATCATTGGTTCACGCCAAGTGTTTGCGATTGTAGGCGGAGAAGTTGAAGACTTATTATATACAAAAATGAATCAAACGAACTTAAATATAGGTGTGTATCTCTCTGATCTGTTGTCCCAAAATATGCGAAATGGCAATCAACCTGTCACTAATCAGCATATTTTCATGAATCAGATGCTGGCAAAAGGAGTCGATGCTTACCTGCCTTACATCAAGAAAACGAGCAACGCCATTAAAGTCACAGGAGTTGCTCTGTTTGATCAGGAAAAAATGGTCGGTCATATCCCTGGAGAAGACACGTTCACATTTAAAGCGATGATTGAAAATCATAAAAATGGTATCTACGAGTTTCAATTGGCTGATCAAGCAAAGACCCATGTCGTCATTGAAAATATCAAATCACATGTGTCCTACCAGATCAAACCAACGAATAACCTAACAAAAAAGCCTCATATCACGATTGATATCAAGCTGAAGGGTGAATTAAAAGAGTTCATGAAATCCAAAAAAATTGATAAACCGAATATATTGGACCAAGTCGAAAAAGAAGTAGAAAAACATGTCGTTCAGCAAGGACAAGACCTTGTTCAGTCCTTTAAAAAGCAACATATTGATCCGCTTGGGCTAGGCTTAAGGTATCGATCAAAAGACAAAGCCATGACACCAGAAAAATGGCAGGAAATCTATCCTGATGCGGATGTACTAGTTAAATGCCATATGAAAATTGTACAAACTGGTGTCAGTCAATAAAGGAGTTGGAAATTATTCGAAAATATCTTCTTTATTGTTCAATATGGTAGACACGTTCGTTTTGACTCTTGGAACGCCATCTTTTTGAAGATAGTCATTTAAAGTGTTCTCTACTTCACTTTTATCTGTGTGAAGGATCTTAGGTGAACATTGTTCCACAAGGACCGGTCTATTCCCTTTAGCACAGTGTGTCATTGTTTCAAGGGCAATTAAACTGAAAGGTCTTCCTTTGTCTAGCCATGTTTTCATTCTATCCCAGGTTGGACAGCTTAAGGCTGCCAGCCTTCCCCAATGAACGTGAAAATGAGTGCAAGTGACCTCCATCCAATTTAATACTTTGTTAGAGTGGAAACGGTACAGACAGATAAAAGCAGCTGTCGGTAATTCTTTTTCACTGATCGATTTCAATTTTTCTATTACATGTTGTAAACCTTCATCTTCTGGCAAACTGCTGGCCGCTGCCCATGAAAGTGGATAAAGAAATTCTTCGTCAGCCTGATTCACCAGCTCCCTTACCCACCCAGCGGCAGATGTACCTAAAACATCAGCCACAATTTCTAACATGCGTGATTTCACTTCGATATGCTGAGTCTCATCAAACCGGCTTTGAACAGAGTCTAAGGTCCTTTGCTGATCATGCTGTTTCAGCGCATCAATGACATCATCCTCAAGAAACCACCTAGTAATTGAGAAGTTTATTAAAGACGCCAAATCTTGCCGCACGTCTTGTAATGTGGGGGCTTTATCTTCTTTGGTGACGATGACATCATCCTCTGATTGGAAAGCCTGTCCATCCTCTCCATAAAAGTCATCATGCAATAAAAATTGTTTAGGAGAATGGAGAACGGCTAAGTTATACCATTCAATCGGTCGTAAAGAATTGTTGAGTAGTCTCTTGTGACACGGCTGACATAATTGATAAGGTTGTTTCGGTTCATCAGTATCTTCTACCACATCCATTGCGTTTTTTTGACAGGCTTCACATAAGACGACTTTTTCCACTCCATTCACTTCCTTTGAATCTAATCTTCGTCCTTTACATCTATATCTTCAGGAATCGGTTCATTTAAAATCTCTTGGACGAGCTCTTTGTATTGTTCAAGCTGCTTCATATGCGTTTGAAACTGTCCTTGATAAATGAGATATGATTCTCCGTCAAATACAAAGCGGATCTTTTTTTGCTGAATTAATTTCTCAATATACGCCTCTGATACTTCTAAGTATTCAGCTGTTTCTTCGATTGTTAAATACATGTTTATGCACCACCCGTTCGTTTCATCTAACAAATTATATCATGATCTGTTGAAAAAAACGGAAGCCGCCTGTTCATATTTTCTTTCCTGATATCATGATAACAAGTGTTCAGCAAGTAGATCGTCTAGGTGCGAGCAAATATGGTATGATAAAGTTTGCTTGATGGGCGTTTTTCGGTTTGACCTTCAGAGAGGTAAGCGGAAAGCAGACTCATGAGAAAAGTAAAACAAGCATAGGCTTTTAAAAGGATGCTTGAAGAAAATTCGTATTTAAAGGCAGAGTGAAATGAATGGGAACCTTGTTTAATGAAATTTTAACTTGGCTGACAAGCCTTGGTTATGTAGGTGTAGCACTAGGTCTGATGATTGAAATCATTCCGAGTGAAATTGTTCTTGCTTATGGCGGATATATGGTGTCGACAGGAACAATCGGTTTTGTTGGAGCTGTTATCGCTGGCGTCATCGGAGGTACGCTCGCACAGTGTTTTATATACTGGATCGGTCTTTATGGCGGAAGACCTTTTTTAACAAAGTACGGAAAATACTTATTCATCCATGAGCATCATATCGCCACTGCAGAGCGCTGGTTTGATCGATATGGTACCGGTGTAGTGTTTACAGCACGCTTTATTCCTGTTGTGCGCCATGCCATCTCCATTCCAGCGGGTATTGCCAAAATGCCTTTTTTGAAATTTGTTCTCTTGACGGGATTAGCTGCCATCCCTTGGTCTATCTTGTTTATTTATCTTGGCATGCAGCTCGGGACAAAATGGGATCACATTCAAAGTGTTGCTCACGCTTATACAACCCCTATTATGGCCATTGCGATCGGCCTGATCGTTCTCTATTTCGTCTTTAAAAAAATTCGTACGAACCGAAAAAGGACAATCTAATGAAAAACGCCTGACACTGATCTAGTGAAAGGCGTTTTTTCTATGAGTGTAAGGATTGTTTTTTCATATATTGGGATAATTCCATAATCATTGCACCCATTCTCTCAAGTGACGGGGCAAGAAGCCGGTCAATTCCCTCTTCTTTTAAAGCTTCAGCTGTGACTTTTCCAACAGCTACTGCCAGTACGTGATGCTCAAATAGCGCTTGGAGTTCTTCTTTTCTTTCCCATTTTGCCGCTAGTGTGAAAAAGGCGTGCACCTGAACAGCGGTTGTAAAACAGACGGCGTGGACTTTTCCATCTTTCATTTCTTGAAGTAATGTTTCTGCAGCTTCTGGTTCAGGTGGTGTGTGCTGATAAGGTAAAAGCTGCAATACATCTGCCCCTTTGTCATGTAAAAACTTCATGAGAGCCGGAGCGTTTTCTCCGTGCAGCTGCACCATGACACGTTTGTCTTGAAACTCTTTGCCTTCAAGCTTTGAGATTAGGTCACGCACCGTTCCATCTTCATCAGACACGTCTGGCTGAATTCCGCGTTTTTTGAGTGCAGCATAGGTTTTGTATCCTCTTGAAGCAATCTGGGCATTTGATAGAATGTGCATAAATGCTTCCCCTAAATGAAGCTCTTCTGCACTCTCAATTAATGTATCAGTCCCGATACCCGTTGTTAAAATCACCCAATCGGCGCCTTTTTTCACAAAGGTTTCAATGCCTGGCTTTAACTCCTCTTTGGCTAAAAATACGGTTCCTTGAAGAGAACGAATAACGGCTTGTCCCCCTTGTTTTTCGACAAGTGTACGCATTTCTTCTGTTTTTCTCGTTCCACAAATGGCAATCGTTTTTCCAGCTAAGCCTTTACTCAATTTTATCCCTCTTTTTCTATCACATTTGATATGTATTAAATATAGATTTATTTGGAAGACGTTGCAAGTGTCTACTAAAAAAGAGCTTGACGTTTCGGTGGAATTCGAGTATCTTTTGTAAGTGCAAATTGTAGGAGGTCATTATGGAAAAACAGAATGTTCAAGCTTATCGATTATCAATTGCAGACCCAACACCACTTGGTTTGTTTGGTTTAGCAATGGTGACGCTCGTTGCGTCCTCACAAAAACTAGGAATTACAGATGGCACTTCCCTTATTTTACCTTGGGCTATCTTCCTTGGAGGCATCGCGCAGCTGATCGCGTCCATACAAGATTCAAAGCACCACAATATTTTTGGAGCCACTGCCTTTGGCGCATTCGGTCTTTTTTGGATGGGCGTTGGAACGACTTGGCTCATTCAAGCGGGCGTTTTTGGGAAAACGCTTGCGGGAGCAGCAGATCCAAAACAACTAGGTTTTGCGTTTATCGGGTATTTAATTTTCAGCTTGTTTATGACGATTGGTGCAATGGAAACACATAAAGTATTATTTTTGATTTTCGTCTTTATTGATTTCTTATTCCTTGGTCTTTCCCTAAGCTCATTTGGTGTGATGTACGACGTGACTCATACCATTGCCGGCATTGCAGAATTGATCATTTCCCTACTTTCATTTTATGGTTCAGCAGCAGTTGTGCTCAATACTCATTTTGGCCGTACTGTACTGCCAATTGGACAACCATTTCGTATTTTTACAAAAGCATAAGTAAAAAAAGAACTGCTTTGTGCAGTTCTTTTTTATGTTTATTTTTCTTGTGCTTCTTGGAAGATCTCGCCGATGATTTCATATGAACGCATTCTTTCTTGATGGTCAAACATATCCGAATTAATCATCACTTCGTCTGCTTGAGTGGCTTCAATAAAGGCTTCCAATTCTTTTTTCACCTTTTCTTTATCCCCGATCATTGTCGAACTTAATTGTTCATCCACCATCGCTTTTTCATATGGACTCCAAAGGCCGTCCATACTGTCGACAGGCGCTTTGAGTTTTCCTGGAGTATTTCGAATGAGACTCAAAAACCGCTGATAATGAGAGGTTGCCAAATATTCAGCTCGCTCTGTTTGATCTGCAGCAAAAGCTGTCACCCCCACCATGGCATAAGGCTCTTTTAACACATCAGAAGGTCTAAATGACTGTCTATACAACTCTAAAGCAGGAATTGTATTTTTAGGTGAAAAATGTGCGGCAAAGGCAAATGGCAATCCAAGTTCTCCTGCAAGTCTTGCGCTAAAACCGCTTGAACCAAGCAGCCAAATCGGGATGTTTAGACCCTCTCCCGGAACGGCTCTTACATGTTTTTTGACTTGTCCGGTTGGTTTAAAATATTGCCGAAGTTCTTCTAGCTGCTCAGGGAAATCTTCTCCATTATGAAGATTACGTCTAAGCGCCCTTGCCGTTAACTGATCTGTCCCTGGTGCTCTGCCAAGACCTAAATCAATTCTCCCCGGATATAATGTCTCAAGTGTCCCAAATTGTTCAGCAATGACAAGTGAAGAGTGGTTTGGCAGCATAATTCCGCCAGATCCTACTCGAATTTTTTCGGTTCCGCCAGCAATATACCCAATTAAAACGGACGTTGCAGAACTCGCAACACCTTCCATATTATGGTGTTCTGCCAGCCAGTATCTATGATAACCCCACTTCTCCGCCTTTTTTGCTAAATCCATACTATGTTCAAAAGATTCCTTAATGGTGCCGCCTTCTGTTACAGAGGATAAATTTAAAACGGAATAAGCTGTGCGCTGTAAAACTGATTGACTCATAAATGATGTCCCCATTTCTGTCAAAAATCATACTAGTCCCATACTTTCAACACCATAACATAAAATCATCAAACATTTAAATGATTTGATTCGATGATTTTCGAAATGATGATTTTCTAGGTTTTACTTCCAATTTAAAAATTTGCTCATAGAATGAAATATCAATTTTAGGAGATGGGCAATTTGTACAATCAATTCGATCACAAATGTCCCTTTTGCGGTAAATATCATGAACAGCCTCATTACAAAAGATCACGTCATGACCGTCCTCAAAGAAGAGACTGTCCATTTATCAAACAAGAACTTTTGAAACAAAATAGACCTCAAGGAAATCCTCTCTGTCACAGTGCAAAAGGAGAAAAACAATCAAAACCAATTCAAAGGGTTAGACGAAGAGGTCCCGCTGGGCCTATAGGACCCACCGGACCTGCTGGCGCTACTGGGGCAACCGGTGCCACTGGTCTAACCGGAGATACTGGTCCTACTGGACCTACAGGTGTAACTGGAGATACCGGTCCTACTGGAGCCACTGGTGTAACTGGAGATACTGGCCCTACTGGACCAACAGGTGTAACCGGAGATACCGGTCCTACTGGAGTTACTGGTGATACCGGTTCTACTGGACCAACAGGTGTAACCGGAGATACCGGTCCTACTGGAGCTACCGGCCCTACTGGAGCCACTGGTGCGACCGGTGATACTGGTCCAACTGGACCTACAGGTGTAACTGGAGATACCGGTCCAACGGGAGCTACTGGTGCAGGGTTAACAGGTATTGAAGCGTTTGATCCGGTAATCAGCCCTACTTACCAAGTAGGGCAAGTAGTGACCTTTAATGGCAGTACGTATGTAGTAAATACTGCACCACCGACAGGTACACCAGATACTTCCCTAGACTACACATTACTGGCTGCAGCAGGATCAACTGGAGATACCGGTCCAACGGGAGTTACTGGTGCAACCGGAGATACCGGCCCAACTGGAGTTACTGGTCCAACGGGAGTTACTGGTGCTACTGGTGCTACTGGTGCCACTGGAGATACCGGTCCTACTGGACCAACAGGTGTAACCGGAGATACCGGTCCTACTGGAGTTACTGGTGCTACTGGTGATACTGGTCCAACGGGAGTTACTGGTGCGACTGGTGATACCGGTCCTACTGGAGCTACTGGAGCAACTGGTGCAACCGGAGATACCGGCCCAACTGGAGTTACTGGTGATACTGGAGTTACTGGTGCTACTGGTGATACTGGTGATACTGGTCCAACGGGAGTTACTGGTGCGACTGGTGATACCGGGCCTACTGGAGCTACTGGAGCAACTGGTGCAACCGGAGATACCGGCCCAACGGGAGTTACTGGTGCAACCGGAGATACCGGTCCAACGGGAGTTACTGGTGCAACCGGAGATACCGGCCCAACTGGAGTTACTGGTGCTACTGGAGTTACTGGTGCGACTGGAGATACCGGTCCTACTGGAGCCACTGGTGCTACCGGGGCTACCGGTCCTACTGGAGTTACTGGTGCCACTGGTGATACTGGTCCAACTGGAGCCACTGGTGTAACCGGAGATACCGGTCCTACTGGAGTTACTGGTGCCACTGGTGATACTGGTCCAACTGGACCAACAGGTGTAACCGGAGATACCGGCCCTACTGGAGTTACTGGTGCAACCGGAGATACCGGTCCTACTGGAGCCACTGGTGCAACCGGAGATACTGGTCCTACTGGAGATACCGGCCCTACTGGAGCAACTGGTGCTACCGGAGCAACCGGAGATACCGGTCCTACTGGAGTTACTGGTGCGACTGGAGATACCGGTCCTACTGGACCAACAGGTGTAACCGGAGATACCGGTCCTACTGGACCAACAGGTGTAACCGGAGATACCGGTCCTACTGGAGTTACTGGTGCCACTGGTGATACTGGTCCAACGGGAGTTACTGGTGCGACCGGAGATACCGGTCCTACTGGAGATACCGGCCCTACTGGAGCCACTGGTGCGACCGGAGATACCGGCCCAACTGGAGTTACTGGTGCTACTGGAGTTACTGGTCCTACTGGAGTTACTGGTGCTACTGGAGTTACTGGTCCAACGGGAGTTACTGGTGCTACTGGTGCTACTGGTGCCACTGGAGATACCGGTCCTACTGGACCAACAGGTGTAACCGGAGATACCGGTCCTACTGGAGTTACTGGTGCTACTGGTGATACTGGTCCAACGGGAGTTACTGGTGCGACTGGTGATACCGGTCCTACTGGAGCTACTGGAGCAACTGGTGCAACCGGAGATACCGGCCCAACTGGAGTTACTGGTGATACTGGAGTTACTGGTGCTACTGGTGATACTGGTGATACTGGTCCAACGGGAGTTACTGGTGCGACTGGTGATACCGGGCCTACTGGAGCTACTGGAGCAACTGGTGCAACCGGAGATACCGGCCCAACGGGAGTTACTGGTGCAACCGGAGATACCGGTCCAACGGGAGTTACTGGTGCAACCGGAGATACCGGCCCAACTGGAGTTACTGGTGCTACTGGAGTTACTGGTGCGACTGGAGATACCGGTCCTACTGGAGCCACTGGTGCTACCGGGGCTACCGGTCCTACTGGAGTTACTGGTGCCACTGGTGATACTGGTCCAACTGGAGCCACTGGTGTAACCGGAGATACCGGTCCTACTGGAGTTACTGGTGCCACTGGTGATACTGGTCCAACTGGACCAACAGGTGTAACCGGAGATACCGGCCCTACTGGAGTTACTGGTGCAACCGGAGATACCGGTCCTACTGGAGCCACTGGTGCAACCGGAGATACTGGTCCTACTGGAGATACCGGCCCTACTGGAGCAACTGGTGCTACCGGAGCAACCGGAGATACCGGTCCTACTGGAGTTACTGGTGCGACTGGAGATACCGGTCCTACTGGACCAACAGGTGTAACCGGAGATACCGGTCCTACTGGACCAACAGGTGCAACCGGAGATACCGGTCCAACGGGAGTTACTGGTGCAACCGGAGATACCGGCCCAACTGGAGTTACTGGTGCTACTGGAGTTACTGGTGCGACTGGAGATACCGGTCCTACTGGAGATACCGGCCCTACTGGAGCCACTGGTGCGACCGGGGCTACCGGTCCTACTGGAGTTACTGGTGCCACTGGTGATACTGGTCCAACTGGAGCCACTGGTGTAACCGGAGATACCGGTCCTACTGGAGTTACTGGTGCCACTGGTGATACTGGTCCAACTGGACCAACAGGTGTAACCGGAGATACCGGCCCTACTGGAGTTACTGGTGCAACCGGAGATACCGGTCCTACTGGAGCCACTGGTGCAACCGGAGATACTGGTCCTACTGGAGATACCGGCCCTACTGGAGCAACTGGTCCTACTGGAGTTACTGGTGATACTGGTGATACTGGTCCAACGGGAGTTACTGGTGCGACTGGTGATACCGGGCCTACTGGAGCTACTGGAGCAACTGGTGCAACCGGAGATACCGGCCCAACGGGAGTTACTGGTGCAACCGGAGATACCGGTCCAACGGGAGTTACTGGTGCAACCGGAGATACCGGCCCAACTGGAGTTACTGGTGCGACCGGAGATACTGGTCCAACCGGAGTTACTGGTGCTACTGGACCAACAGGTGTAACCGGAGATACCGGTCCAACGGGAGCCACTGGTGCGACCGGAGTTACTGGTCCTACTGGACCTACAGGTGTAACTGGAGATACCGGTCCTACTGGAGTTACTGGTGCCACTGGTGATACTGGTCCAACGGGAGTTACTGGTGCGACCGGAGCTACCGGTCCTACTGGAGCTACCGGTCCAACGGGAGCCACTGGTGCGACCGGAGATACTGGTCCAACTGGACCTACAGGTGTAACTGGAGATACCGGTCCAACGGGAGCTACTGGTGCAGGGTTAACAGGTATTGAAGCGTTTGATCCGGTAATCAGCCCTACTTACCAAGTAGGGCAAGTAGTGACCTTTAATGGCAGTACGTATGTAGTAAATACTGCACCACCGACAGGTACACCAGATACTTCCCCAGACTACACATTACTGGCTGCAGCAGGATCAACTGGCTCAACTGGAGATACCGGCCCTACTGGACCAACAGGTGTAAACGGAGATACCGGCCCTACTGGACCAACAGGTGTAACCGGAGATACTGGCCCTACTGGTGCCACTGGGGCAACCGGAGATACTGGACCTACTGGAGCCACAGGTATCACTGGTTCAACTGGACCTACTGGAACAGGTGGTTTTACGGATACAGCTCTTTATGCTGCTAATAGTTCTGGTCCTACCATTGTTACTGTAGCCGGGGGAACCAATATTCCTTTACCAAACTTTCAAAACATTACTGGTTTTACAGCAAACGGCACAAATACTGTTTTTACCGTTCTACAAACTGGTAAATATTATATTACGTATCAAGTCAATACCACTACAGCACTTTTGATTAACACACGTTTGCTTTTAAATGGAGCAACTACTATTTCTGGTTCTGTCCAATCACCTGTTATCTCTACTTCATTTATTAACAATACTGTCATTGTTAATTTAACAGCTGGTAATACCATTTCACTGCAGTTTTTTGGGGCGGTTGTCACAGCTATATTAGTTGGCGGTGGTGGTGCTGCAGGAGCAACCTTGACCATTATACGGCTCAGCTAAACAAAAAAAGAAAGGCTTTTTCAGCCTTTCTTTTTTATGTCTTCTACGACATTTATACATTGTTCAATATCATCAGATTGTAAGAGGTGAAAAATAGATTGGATGACGGTAAACTCTAAATTCCACCATTCTAATAACTGAAGTTTTTCGATTATTTCAGATGAAAATCGGTATTTCATGAGCTGCTGCGGATTTCCTGCGGCAATCGCATATGGGGGCACATCTTTTGTGATGACACTATTTGCACCAATCACTGCTCCGTTCCCTATACATACTCCTGACATGATTGTTGCTCCATAACCAATCCAGACATCGTGTCCTATGTGGACATCTCCTTTTGACTTTGGATGTCCTTTAATGTGAGAAGCTTCCTTGAAAATTTGATTAAACGGATACGTTGTGGCCCAATCTGTACGGTGTTCACCGCCAAGGAAAATTTTGACTTCGTTTGCGATGGAACAAAACTTTCCAATGTTTAATGTTGTTCCTTCTCCCCACGTCAGCACTTGGAAATCTGGTCCGGCATAAGAAAAATCACCGATATTGTACGCGCTCAGTTCACTTCTTTGATTCAAATACATAGAAGATCAGACCTCCTGAAAAGTGATAGATCTTCGTATGTATATGCTGCTTCACACTTTTACATTATGACTGCACTAGCGCTACAATCTGTTTTTTCTTCCATACGAGCTGATAGTAGCCATATTGAAGGAGTAAGTTCACAAAGAAAGCCGCAGGATAGCCAATCCAGATGCCCTTGATGCCAAGGGTTGTGTAGTGCGATAGCACATAAGCGACTGGTACTTCTACAAGCCAAATGGAACAAATACTAAAGATCGTTGGCCATAGCACTGTTCCGCTTGCTCTCATCGTGGCTGCAACAATTTGGGCTGTTCCAAAAATAAGATAGCTCCATAATGTAATGACAACTAAGCTATAGGCAATGTCAATCGTCTTAGAATCTGTTAAAAAGATAGATAAAATCTGCGGTGCGAAGAGATAAACAATGATAATAATGAATCCGCCTATGGCAAAATTGAGCCCTAGCCCGATTTTTATCACATCTTTCAATCGGTTGATATTCCCTGCGCCGATGAATTGTGCTGCAAAGATCGAGACCGCAATGCCAAGACTCACCGCCGGCATCTGCACATAGCTCACAACTTGATTAACAACACCATAGGCAGCAGTCGCCTGTGATCCATAATCATTGACAAAGGAAATAACAGCAATTTCTGATAAAGAAATAAGGATCATATTAATGCTCGATGGAATGCTGAGCTTTAATAATGTTTTTAGTAGATCCCCTTTCATCAATAAATGCTTTCTAACCGATGCATCGATGCGAAGCGGGTGTTTTGTTTTATATAAGTAGATATGTAGAATAATAAACGTCACAATGGTTGAAATCACAGAAGCATACGCAGCACCGTATAAACCAAATGCCGGCAGTCCCAGCCAGCCAAATAATAAAATCGGCAGCATCAAAATATTCGTTGCCGTACTAATCATTAAGAAATAAAAAGGCGTTTTTGAATCCCCTGTCCCTCGCAGGAAAGTCGTGTAAACAAAATAAAGAAATAAGATCGGCATTGAGATGAATAGAATTCTGGCATAAGCCGCACTTTCCTCCACGATATTCGCAGGTGTTCCCATGAGATTTAAGATATCTGTTGCAAAAAAACCTCCAATGATTGCTAAAGAAAGTCCGATCAAAAAAGTGAATGAAAGCGTTGTGCCAATAATTTCTTTTAATCTTTGTTCATTTTTTGCTCCATACGCTTGTCCAATAAGGATTGAACTTCCCGATCCAATTCCGATGGAAAAAGAAACGAGTAAAAAGAAAAGCGGAAAGAATGCAGAAATGGCAGCTACTGCATCCTCTCCAATCCATCTGCCGACAAGGACAATGGATACAAGCTGTCCGATTGATTGCAAAATATTGCTAAGCAAAAGCGGGACGAGAAAAATGGACATGGTTTTTACTAAAGATTGATTGTTATCTAACGTCATGATGGTTCTCCTTCTCTATCTAAAGATTCTCAGCTAAAATGCTGACAATGTGGTCTTCTATCTCTTTCCCTTTTTCGTCATCAACAAGATGATTTAATAAAATGGAAAAAGCGAGCGTCTTTCCGCTCTTCGTGTCAATATATCCAGAAAGTGTACTGACCGTAGTTAATGAACCTGTTTTTGCACGTACTTTTTCTAGTGTAGCTGGTTCTTTCAACCTGTTTCTTAACGTCCCTCCCACCATTCGGTCACTTGCTCCTGCTAACGGAAGCGCATGTTCATAGGTCTTAAACCATTTTTCCTTTTGAATGTTTGTTAAAAATAACGTGAACTGGTTGGCAGAAACAAGGTTAATAGGTGAGATGCCTGACCCATCTCGCAGCACTGCAAGAGATGGATCGATGCCGAATGCAGGAAGCCGTTCATTCATCACATCCAGTCCATCTTCAAAGCTCCCTTTGCTTTTCACTTGTTTTCCAAGTTCCTTCAGCAACATTTCTGCATGGGTATTGTTGCTGAGTTTCATCATGGGAACAAGGAGCTCTGATAAAGGCATCGATGAATGGGTGGCAATTTTCTTGGCTTTTTTAGGAACTTGTTTTATTTTAAGCGGTCCTTTTACGTGAATCCCTTCCGCCTTTAACGCTCGTTTCATTAAATCTAACGCATAAGAGGATGGCTCCCATAATGCTACCCATTGTCTAGATGCACTCGCTTTCACCGGAATGGCGCCAGTTAAAGTGATTTTGTTGGTGCCGTGAGAGCGCTTAAAAGAAATCTTCTTTTTCCCTTCTTTTGGCACGGTTTTTACTTGATTGATGACTTGAGGGACAGAAGTCTTCGGAATCATGTCATAGGTTGCTTTTTGCCCAGCTTTTTTGCCTGGCTTTACTTCGAGAATCACGGTTCCTGCATCAAAATCTTGATTCGGTGAAGCCGTGAGAGCAGAGATTTGTGCACCGTAATATTGATCCTCATCACTCCAAGGTAAATCAATCGAATATCTTGTGTCATCATACCATGTATCGTCTGCCGCAAGCTGTCCGCGAATTGTATGTATTCCGGTCTTTTTCACTTGTTTGGCAAGTGCTACAAAATCCTCTTCTAATAAAGTCGGATCCCCGGTACCGTGTAGATACAGGTTGCCATGTAACGTTTTCTTTTGAATAGAACCATCTATCCAGATGTCTGTCGGGAATGTGTGTGTTTCTCCTAGTATATCAAGGGCGATGGCTGATGTGAGCAGTTTCATATTAGAAGCAGGAGTAAGACGAATATCGGCTTGATGTTCATAAAGAAGAGAGGAGTCAGAAGTATCGCGGACGCTGATGCCAGAGATCGCGCCCTCTAAACCAGGTGCTGTTCGTATAAATTCATCTAAAGCTGTCACCCACGGCAGTGAGTCGTCACGAGCTGTAAGTTGATCATCTTTTGCTGAAAAAGGGAGAAATAAAATCGACAGGATACATATGTGTAAAAACAAGATCTGTGAAAAACGCTTCACGCAATCCCTCCTTTTTAGTCGCAGCCAATTTTAGAAGAATATGTTCATTATACACAAAAGAACGTTTGTTCTCAAAGGTTTTTTAAACAGAAAAGTCAGCTTTCTTTGACGAAAACTGACAAGCTCTTTACCTTTTTTCTGGATTCCAGCCATCGGTTCCGCTAAGAACAGCTTGCACTGTGATTTGACTTGCTTCGTTTTTCGATAAAATACTGGACCATTTTACGCGATTTGCTGCGTTGCTTCCTGCTCCTGTCGATCCATATTCTTTATATCTTGCTGTTCTTTCGTTATCACGGTTATCCCAGTTATGCCATCCATCTACCTTTATATGATCATCCATTTTTGTATAGAGGAATGTCACAGCAGAATGAGGCCGCCACGGACGTCCTAAATAAACTGATTGAGCAGCAGCCGTTCCCTTTTTGAGCGTAGAATCGATGAATACATATCCATACTTTTGCGCTTCTGTTGTGGATGCTGCAGTAATATACCCATTTCCAAGACTTTTTATTTCAGCTCTTTTAAACACGGCTGTGGCTGATCCAAAAATAAAATCGACCGTGCCTTCGATATAGCAGTTTTCATAATATTGCCGGCCTGTACCTGTTGCATAAAGCGTATCTTGATAGCCTAAGACCCGTATTTGTTTGAACGCAGCCCGGTCGCCGGACACGTATAGTGCAACCGCCTGACCAGCATGTCTGCCTGCCGTATTTTGAAAGGTGATATTTTCTGCGTAAAAGTCGTTCGCACGAATCATTGTGCTTGAGCTATTTGTTGTGCTGCCAGTACTTGCATTTGTATCATGATACGTCAGAATCGTCTTGTATTGGTCTTCCCCGATAAAGGACACGTAAGGTTTATTTTGCGGAAGTAGGATTTTTTCTTTATACACACCATTTTTAATATAGATCGTGACGCGCTGTTGATTGTTCACTGGAATCGCATCAATGGCAGATTGAACGGTTCGAAACGAGCCATTTCCCTTTTGATCGACCACAAGGACGCGATTTGTTTGATTCTGATGTCCGGCTGCTTGAAGTGAAGCTTGGTTCAATAGTAATAAAGACAAGACGACTACAAGCCATACCTTTCCATACTTCATCGTACATCTCCTCCTCTTTGTGAACGTTTTCAATCAAACATTCTTTTTGATCCTATTCATGACACGCACAAAAAAACACCCACTTATAGATGTTATGGATGTTTTTTAGACTTTTCATATTTCATTGCATAAATCCCTTCATTTTCAATCCATTCACAAAATAGAACGTCTCGATAAGAAGAAATGTGCTGCTTTTTTAATTGCTCACTCAGCCATGTTTCATCGAAACCAGCTTCTTGTAAATCTTTTTTTAAAATTTCGCCATCAATAATAAACGTTCTAGGCAATTTGACTTCTTTTCCCTTCACGTTCACATCTTCTGCGGTGGCTGTTGCGTATTTCATTTTCGGAAGAACGCTCACCGAGCCGTCTGTTTCCAAAATGGCATATTCAATTTCATTCAAAGCAAAATGACCCTTCGCGCGAATCAGTGTCTGCAGCTGATTGAGATCAAGCATATTTTTCTTTAAACGTTTGTAGTGAATCTTCCCTTGATCAATGACAAGTGTCGGTCTTCCTTCTAAAAAGGCTCGAATACCTTTAAAGCGCTGTGAAAACCATTCAACTGTATAGATGAGAACGCCCCATACCGCAACAGCAAACAAAATGTGCTGAATCTTGACTTCTGGGTCAAAAATGGCGTTTCCGACCATTTCGCCTAAAATCAGTGCAGAAATAAAATCAAACGGCGTGATTTGTGCAAATTGTGTTTTCCCTAATAATTTTGTTATAGAAAATAAGGCAAAAAATCCGATAAACAGTTCAATCAAAATACTAAGAAACGGCACAAAAATTCCTTCCTTTCTTGCTGCATTTACATACAGCATATACATGAAAGGAAGGATCTAAACCGTTTACAAAGTAAAACGTCGTCTACCTCAAGCAATGAGTCATATACTTTGACGCATCCATGATCTGGTGCTTGAATGTCACCTCATGAAAGATGGATTTTCAAATCAGCTCACTGCCTAGAGCGGAAAAAAGTGATAGTAAATCAAAATATCTGATTCATAAAAAGCCATGACCACTGGGACTGACCCCCGTTTTTGAGACAGGGATCAAAACACCTTTATACAGCCAATTGCCGATAGTTTATCGGTGATTGGTTGTTTAGTTTCGTTTGAATACGAATGTTGTTATAATAATAAATGTATTCTTTGACAGTGCGTTCTACGATGCTGGTCGTAGTGCGGTCAATCCTGTTAAGATAGAACGTTTCAGACTTTAGTGAGGAATGAAACGATTCGATGGAGGCATTATCAGCGGGCGTCCCTTTACGGGACATGCTCATGGTAATGCCTTTTATATGAACAGCTTTCTGATACTCGTAAGATGTATACACAGAACCTTGATCGCTATGTAACACGCAATTCTCAGGCAGTGCTGGGAGCTGATTAAGTGTGTTTAAGATAAAGTCTGTGTCCTGCTTATCACCAATTGTAAAAGCAATCACTTCTCCATTATATAAATCAAATATACTGGAAAGGTACAATTGTTTCTGTCCATAAGGCAAATACGTGATGTCCGTTACTAGTTTTTCAAGAGGGCGATCAGACTGAAAGTTCCGATCCAGTATATTACCGGCCACGGCATAGGGCTGCCCATTCTTCTTACGCTTTTTCATTTTAACCCGGCATTGCCACTGGTTTTTCTGCATGATACGTTGAACAGTTTTATGGTTAATACGCATTCTCCTTTTTAGTATGGCTGTGATTTTTCGATAACCATATCGATATTTGTGCTTTCGGCACAACGTGCCGACCTGTTTCTCTAGTTGTCTTTTAGAATGATTCTGAGTCAGATCCTTTTTCCATCTATAATACGAAGTACGTAAGATGCCTAAATGGACACAGATGTCCTGTACCGTCATCGTTTTGCACAATTCTTCTACCAGTTTGATTGACGTTTCCTTATCAACTTCCTTTCCAATTCGTTGTATTTTTTTAAAACTTCATTCTGTTGACTCAAATAGCGATTTTCTGCCTGCAGTCTCTCTAATTCGGAAGAGTACTCGGGACCCTTTCCATAGGTATATTGTTTTCCAACAGGCTGTTCGAACCGGTGTGTATCCCCAGCTTTATGCCATCTCACCCATGTCTGAACCTGCGTCTTATTCTTGATATTCAATTTCTGCATGATCTCTTTCATAGGTACGCCTGCCAATCTCATTTCTACAGCCTTCTGTTTGACTTCAACCGGATAACTCACTCTTGTCCCCATAGAAAAAACACCTCCATGTTTTATTTCGGATCACAACGATCCATTTTCAAACTTGAAGGTGTTTTTTATTTGTCTCATCTTATGGGGTCAGTTCCACTCTTCGGTCATGGCTTTTCTTTATATGTGTAAACACCCTTTGTTTGACCTATTTTGGCAGAACCGAACTCCCCATTAAATAACGGTCTACCTCGTGCGCCACTTGTCTTCCTTCATTAATTGCCCAGACAATCAAGCTTTGCCCGCGTCTTGCATCTCCCGCTGCAAATACGCCTTCTACATTTGTTGTATACTCCCCATACGTTGCGTCAATGCGATTGTTTTTGCTGTCCACGCCAAAGTGTTTCACGAGTGGCTGTTCAGTTCCCTCAAAACCAATTGCAATAAAGACTAGCTGAGCCGGCCATACCTTTTCTGTCCCTGGAATCTCATGAAATTCAAACTTCCCTTGTTCGTTTTTCACCTTTTCCATTTGAATCGTATGAAGCTCTTTTAATTTTCCATTTTTGTCTGCCACAATTTTTGTGGTTTGAATGGAATATTGACGCGGATCTTCCCCGAATTTTGCTTGTGCTTCTTCATAAGCATAATCGAGTGAGAAGACGTAAGGCTGTTCAGGCCACATGTTATCCCCTACACGTGTATCCGGAAGCTTCGGATGCTTCCCGAACTGAACAACACTTTTTGCTTTTTGGCGAAGTGCAGTTGCAACGCAATCTGCACCTGTATCTCCCCCGCCAATGACAATCACGTCTTTTCCTTTTGCATCAATGAAGTTTTTGTCTTTAAATCCTGAATCCAGCATGCTTTTTGTTGCGAGGGTCAAATAATCCATCGCTAGGTGAATCCCTTTAGCTTCCCGGCCTTCAATCAACAGGTCACGCTGCTTTTGTGCACCTGTACAAAGGATGACCGCATCAAACTGCTCTTTCAGTTCATCGGCAGTGACATCGACGCCAATTTCTGTGTTCGTTACAAAATCAATGCCTTCTTGTCTCAACAGTTTGACTCTTCGTTCCACTACTTCTTTGTCCAGCTTCATGTTTGGAATGCCGTATGTCAGCAGTCCGCCAAGGCGATCAGACCGTTCGAACACTGTGACGGCGTGGCCTGCTTGGTTTAATTGATCAGCACTTGCAAGTCCTGCTGGTCCTGAGCCGACAATGGCAATCTTCTTGCCTGTACGGCTTGAAGGAATTCTCGGTGTGATCCATCCATTTTCAAAGCCTTTATCAATGATAGTGCGTTCGATATTTTTAATCGAAACAGCTGGATCATTGATGGCGACTGTACATGACCCTTCGCAAGGCGCTGGACACACTCTCCCAGTAAATTCAGGGAAATTATTTGTTTTTTGCAGTCTTTCGAGCGCTTCTTTCCATCTGCCTCGATACACAAGGTCGTTCCATTCTGGAATTAAATTGTAGATCGGGCAGCCTGACACGCCGCCTTTGATCTCCATCCCAATTTGACAAAACGGTGTGCCGCAATCCATACATCTAGCGCCCTGCTTCTTCAATACGTCATCTGTATAAGGAGCTGAATATTCTTTCCAGTCATTTTGACGAGTGAGAGGGTCACGTTCATTTAGCTTTTCTCTTTTATAATCCATAAAACCTGTTGCTTTGCCCATTGTCCTCTCCCCTTTCTTAATGAGCGAGGGCTGCTTTTTGCCCGTTTGCCGTTTCTTGATTTTTCGGTTTCGTGTTTGCTTCAAAGGCATACATGACCGCTTCCTCATGACTAAGGCCCGCTTGTTTTTGTTCTTCAATGCTTTGAAGCATCATTTTGTAATTTCTCGGAATGACCTTGATGAATTGATCCTTTTCTTGCGCCCAGTTTTCTAAAAGTGCCGAAGCTTTTGCGCTGTTTGTATAGTGAAGGTGCTCTTGAATCAGCTGTTTCACTTCTTGCTCTTCATCGTGATCTGTGAGTTTTTCAAACATGATCATTTCCATGTTGCACATTCTTTTGAACTGTTTCGCATCGGATGTATGGACATAAGCTACGCCGCCAGACATTCCTGCGCCGAAGTTCTTTCCGACGTCTCCTAAAATGACGACACGTCCGCCAGTCATGTATTCACAGCCGTGATCACCGATTCCTTCAACAACCACCTGCACGCCTGAATTACGAACGGCAAAGCGCTCACCTGCACGCCCGTTAATATAGGCTTTTCCACTTGTCGCTCCGTAGAATGCGACGTTTCCAACAATGACATTTTCATGTCCATTTTGTACAAAGTGATCAGATGTTTTGACCGCAATTTTGCCTCCTGAGAGTCCTTTGCCGATATAGTCATTTGAATCACCTGTTAAATAGAGAGACATGCCCTTTGGCACAAATGCGCCGAAGCTTTGTCCTGCGGAACCAGTGAACCTTAGTGTGATCGTATCCTCTGGCAAGCCTTCTTCCCCGTAGCGTTTAGACACTTCACTTCCAGTAATGGTTCCGGCCACACGATTGATATTGCGAATATTCAATGATAGATCAACCGGTGTTTGATGATTCAACGCTTCCTGTACATAAGGGAGGATTTCATTCATATCCAGTGATTCATCAATTTTATGATTTTGCGGTGTTCTGAATGTACGAGCTCCTTCTGGCTGATAAAGCAGTGTTTCAAGGTCTAGCTGGCCTGCTTTCCAGTGAGCTTTTGCTCGTTCGCTAACTCCTAGAACATCCGTGCGTCCAATTAATTCATCCATTGATGTAAAGCCGAGCTCCGCTAAGATTTCTCTTACTTCCTCTGCAATAAACATCATGAAATTCACAATATGGTCAGGGTTCCCCATGAATTTTTTACGAAGCTCTGGATTCTGTGTAGCGACGCCGACTGGGCAAGTATCTAAATGACATGCTCTCATCATCACGCAGCCCAATACGACAAGTGGAGCTGTCGCAAAGCCATATTCTTCTGCTCCTAATATCGCAGCCATGACAACGTCGCGACCAGTCATTAACTTTCCGTCCGTTTCAAGAACGACTCTCTCGCGAAGGCCGTTTAACACAAGGGTTTGATGCGCCTCTGCCAAACCGAGCTCCCAAGGAAGTCCTGTGTGTTTAATACTCGTTTTCGGCGAAGCTCCTGTGCCGCCATCGTATCCACTGATCACAATGACATCCGCCGTTCCTTTTGCAACACCTGCTGCAATCGTACCAACGCCTGCTTTAGACACAAGCTTGACGCTGATGCGGGCATCACGGTTCGCGTTTTTCAAATCATGGATCAGCTGCGCTAAATCCTCGATGGAATAAATATCATGATGCGGCGGTGGTGAAATCAATCCGACGCCTGGTGTAGATCCGCGTACATCGGCGACCCAAGGGTATACTTTATTTCCTGGCAGCTGTCCGCCTTCTCCAGGCTTTGCCCCTTGTGCCATTTTAATTTGCAGTTCATCTGCATTGACCAAATAATGACTCTTTACGCCAAAGCGGCCAGAAGCAATTTGTTTAATCGCACTTCTGCGATCATCGCCGCGTTTATCAACTGTAAAGCGTGCAGGATCTTCTCCGCCTTCTCCGCTGTTACTTTTACCGCCAATTCGGTTCATGGCAATCGCAAGTGCTTCGTGCGCTTCTTTACTTAAAGACCCAAATGACATGGCGCCTGTCTTGAATCGGCGCACGATGGATTCAGCAGATTCAACGTCTTCCAAACGAACTGGTTTTTGTTTTGGCTGGAAAGCAAATAAATTTCGAAGGAAGCCGATTCTTTCTTCGTCCGCTGCCTTTGTATATTGCTTAAATAGATCGTAATCTTCATTGCGACATGCCCACTGAAGCGTATGGATCGTTTTTGGATTAAAGGCATGGTGCTCACCATTTTTTCTCCACTGGAAGTCACTTCCTGATTCGAGTGTTTGGTCAGTCGCTGCCTGATACCCTGCTTCATGACGAAGTTTTGCTTCATGTGCAATGGTCTCAAGGTCAATCCCGCCAAGCTGAGAAGCTGTTCCCGTGAAATACGCCTGAATGACGTCTTCACTAATACCAACGGCTTCAAAGATTTGGGCTCCTCTATAGCTTTGCACAGTGGAGATTCCCACTTTAGACATGACTTTGACGACACCTTCGGTTACGCTTTTACCAAACTTTGTGACTGCTTCATCAAAGCTGAAAGAGATCGCTTCTTCTGCAATCAGCTGTTTGTACGTTTCATACACAAGATAAGGATGGATCGCATCTGCTCCGTAGCCAATCAGTGCGGCAAAATGATGAACCTCTCTGACTTCTCCAGATTCAACGATCAGACTCACCTTTGTCCGTAAGCCTTGACGCACAAGATGCTGATGCAGTGCACTTAGCGCTAGAAGTGGTGGAATCGGCACTTTTTCTTCCGTCATTTCACGATCGGAAAGAATTAATAAAGATACACCTTCGCGGATCGCTTTTTCCGCCTCTTCAAACATCGCATCCAGCCCGCGCTTTAAATCATCGGTAAAAAGAGTATGAATCGTTTTACTTTTAAAGGCATTATGAACAATTGTTCTCAAACCGTTAAACTGCCCGCTTGTTAAGACGGGTGTATACAGTTTAATTCGTCGGCATGAATATTCATTCGGATGTAAAATATCTCCTTCAGCACCTAACCACGTCATCGTAGATGTCACAAGCTGCTCACGAATGGCGTCAATCGGCGGGTTCGTCACTTGTGCAAACAGCTGCTTGAAGTAAGAAAACAGAGACTGCGCACGATCTGATAACACAGCAAGCGGAGTGTCGCTTCCCATTGAACCGATTGGGTCCTTGCCTTCTTCTAGTAAAGGAATTAAATACTTTTGAATGTCCTCGTACGTATAATGGAAGGCACGCTGGCGCGTCAATAAATCATCCATTATACTAGAATTTTCTGAATTTTCTTCCGAGCGATTGACGTGCACCATTTCTTCATCAAGCCATTTTTGATAAGGAAGTTCATTCGCAATCGTCGATTTCACTTCTTCGTCAGAAATAATTCGCCCTTCTTCTAAATCAATTAAAAGCATTTTACCTGGCTCAAGACGATCTTTATACTTCACATCCTCTTCATTTGTGTCGATCACCCCGACCTCAGAAGAGAAAATGATATGATCATCATTTGTGACATAGTATCTTGCCGGTCTTAATCCGTTTCGGTCTAAGATGGCTCCGATTTGTTTACCATCAGTAAAGGAAATAGCTGTTGGCCCATCCCACGGCTCCATAAGAGAACTATGGTATTCATAAAATGCCCGTTTTTCTTTCGACATGTGCGTGTTTTCAGTCCATGGCTCTGGAATCAGCATCATGGCTGTATGAGCAGGTGTTCGGCCTGCAAGCACAAAGAATTCAAAGGCATTGTCTAGAATGGATGAATCACTTCCGTCTGCATTCAGCACTGGCAAAATCTTGTCTAAATCGTCTCCGAAAGCTTCAGATACGAATTGTTGTTCTCTTGCTCTCATCCAATTGATGTTTCCTCTTAATGTGTTGATTTCACCGTTGTGAATCAAATAGCGGTTTGGATGGGCTCTTTCCCATGTAGGAAATGTATTTGTACTAAATCGTGAATGAACAAGTGAAAATGCAGAAACAAATGTTTCATCCTGAAGATCAAGATAAAAAGCATCGACTTGATCTGATGTTAAAAGCCCCTTGTATACAATGGTTTGACTCGACAGGCTGACAAAGTAAAATTGTTTTTCCTCTGCTGTCCCCCAGTTCTCAGCCTGTTTACGAATGACATATAATTTTCTTTCAAATGACAAACGATCTGTGATCTTGTCATTTGCCCCGATAAAGACTTGCCTCACAACCGGACAGCTCTTCGCTGCGACAGTACCAATTTTCCCTGCATCAATAGGAACTGTTCTCCAGCCAATTAATGTTTGACCTTCTTGTTTAATGAACCCGTTGATTTTTTGCTCGATGGCTTGGCGCGTTTTCTCGTCATCCTCTTTTGAAAAGAAGACCATTCCTACCCCGTAACGGCCCTTTTCAGGAAGTGCAAAGTCTTTGCAGCTTTTTCTAAAGAAAGCGTCTGGTAGTTGTACCATTAAGCCGGCACCATCACCTGTATACGGATCACTGCCTTGCCCGCCGCGGTGATCAAGCTGGCACAGCATTTGTAATCCCTTTTTGACGATGCTGTGTGTCGCTTCCCCTTTTAAATGAGCGTACAGTCCGATCCCACATGCATCATGTTCAAATTCAGGACGGTAGAGACCTTGTGGTTGTGGTAGTTGATTATAAGTCATCGTTTCTCTCCCCCGTTTAAAAGATCCGTTTTTTCACAGTAATAAAATCTCACAAACTCTGTAACTTATTTTAAGTTTTCAAATTAATATAAACAATATATAATTTAGATGAAAACAATCTCTTTTTGAGATAGATGGGTGTGAAGTGTAAAAATGGAGCTTCGTCAGTTGCGTTATTTTGTAGAAGTCGCAGACCGTGAACACGTGTCAGAAGCGGCTGAAAACTTACATGTTGCCCAATCTGCGATCAGCCGGCAGATTGCGAATTTAGAAGAAGAACTTGGAGTGGCCTTATTCGAACGAGAAGGACGAAATATCAAATTAACGAAGATCGGCAGACAATTTTTAGATCATGTCAGAACGGCACTAAAAGCCATTGATTATGCGAAAGAGCAAATTGATGAATATTTAGATCCGCACAAAGGAACCGTCAATATCGGCTTTCCTACTAGCCTAGCAAGCCAAGTGCTACCTTCTGTTATTTCCGCCTTTAAGCAGGAATACCCAGAGGTCGATTTTTTACTTCGTCAAGGATCCTATAAATTTCTCATTGAAGCTGTAAAAAATCGAGATATTGATCTCGCCTTTTTAGGACCTGTACCGACAAACGATCCTCAAATAGAAGGACATATTTTGTTTTCAGAAAGCATTTATGCCTTGCTGCCTGTCAGTCACCCCTTTAGCGGACAAAGGAGTATTCATTTAAGTGATTTAAGAAAAGATCATTTCGTGTTATTTCCAGAAGGTTATGTGCTGAGACAAATTGCGGTTGATGCTTGTAAGCAGGCAGGCTATGAGCCAACCATTTCATCAGAAGGAGAAGATTTAGACGCTATTAAAGGTCTCGTATCAGCGGGTATGGGCGTTACCTTATTACCCGAAAGTGCCTTTTATGAAACCACACCGCGCTTTACAGCGAAGATTCCGATCGATTTTCCGCAAGTGAGAAGAACTGTTGGAATTATTGCTTCTAAATCACGAGAAATGTCACCTTCTGCTCATGATTTTTATGTGTTCGTGAAGGATTTCTTTTCTAAAATTGAACAATATAAATAATTCATTAAAACAAGACATTTCATTTGTGGAAATAATCCCTCTTTGTATATGATGGGTTACAGAACAACACACTATATGGAAGAAAGGTATTCGTATGAAATCAATTTTATCGTTTTTAAAGCCGTATCGGCTATCCGTTGTGTCCATTGTGATCCTCACCTTTTTAAGCAGTATGCTCCAGCTGTATTTACCGACGCTTACGGCAGATATCGTCGATGTCGGGATCGTCCAAGGAGATATTGCTTACATATGGAAGGTTGGCGGCTGGATGGTGGCTTGTTCTTTACTTGCCATCTTACTCACGATCTGGAAGTCTTACTTGTCATCAAAGACTGCACTTGGCTTCGGGCGTGATATGAGAAGACAGCTGTTTGTGCATGTCGAACAATTTTCACTAGAAGAATTTCAAAGGATCGGGACGTCTTCCTTTATTACAAGATCAACAAATGATGTGAAACAAGTCCAAGATGTCACGATCATGATCTTACAAATGATGACGAGAGCACCACTCATGCTTGTGGGCGGAATTATTTTGGCTGTATCCCGAGATGCTGTCCTGTCTCTCATCTTTCTAGCTGCTCTCCCCCTTCTTGGCGGATTTATCTACTTGGTGTCGAGAAAAGCCATTCCTTTATTCGGTCAGCTTCAGAAAAAAACAGATCGGCTGAATTTAATTATGCGAGAATCTCTTTCAGGCATCCGGGTCATTCGTGCTTTTAACCGTGTAGATGATGAAAAGGAGCGTTTTCAAGAAGCCAACACATCCTACAAGGATACTGGTCTGAGAGTCAACCGTTTAATGGCTTACTTGTTTCCATTTATGCTCATCATCATGAACTTCACAAATATCGGCATTGTCTGGCTAGGTGCAAACCGAATTGATGCCGGAGAGATGGAAGTAGGGAATCTTATTGCCTTTATCCAATATGCGATGATGATTTTAATGGCACTGATTATGCTGTCGATGAGTTTTATTATGGTCCCAAGAGCACAAGCATCAGCTAAACGGATGAATGAAGTGTTAAACATGGAACCGAAAATTCAAGACAATAAAGGAACGGTTACTGACCTGCACGCGCCCGCACAATCCATTCGCTTTGAGGATGTGTCATTTTATTACTCAAATGCTGAAAAGCCGGCAGTTCAAAACATTTCGTTTGAAGCCAAAACTGGCGAAACGACAGCTATTATCGGAAGTACAGGTTCAGGGAAAACCACTCTTCTCCAGCTAATGACGCGCTTCTACGAAGCAACTGAAGGCCGGATTACACTAGATGGTGTAGACATTAGAAAGCTGCCTCAGGAGAAACTAAGAGGCCAGATGGGCTACGTTTCTCAAAAAGCAGTTTTATTTAGTGGAACCATTGCCGATAATGTACGCTTCGGCAGGCAGAATGCAAGCGATGAAGATGTCTGGCAGGCGCTGCGCACGGCGCAGGCAGAAGAATTTGTTTTGCAAAAAGATGGCGGAATCAATGCGGAAATTGACCAGGGCGGATCGAATCTATCTGGCGGTCAAAAGCAGCGTCTTTCTATTGCAAGAGCGCTAGTGAGAAAGCCGTCATTCTATCTGTTTGACGATAGTTTCTCAGCACTTGATTACAAAACAGATGCGAAGCTTCGGGCATCATTAGAAGCTGAAAAAGCGCATGCAGCCCTCATCATTGTGGCGCAAAGAATCAGCACAGTGAAGCATAGTGATAAAATCATCGTACTAGATGATGGGAAAATCGCAGGTATCGGAACACATGAACAATTACTGAAGGACAACCTTGTCTATCAAGAGATTGTTGCATCACAGGAAGGTCAGGAGGTGGAGCGAGGATGAGTAAAAAAATGTCTTCCGGCATGGGCCATAAAGGCGGCCACCCTAGAGGACCTGTCGCAAAACCAAAGGAATTTAAGAAAACACTGCTTCGTTTGATTGGCTATTTAAAACCAAGAAAGATTCAATTGATCATTGTCTTCATTGCAGCAGTCGGTTCAACCGTCTTTAACGTCATTAGTCCAAAGCTGCTAGGGGATGCCACCTCTTCCCTGTTTGACAGCTTTACACAAGGAACAGCTGTACAATTCGATGTCATTTCACGAATCTTATTGCTGCTTGTCGTGCTATACGTCGTTGCTGCTCTCTTTTCATTCGTTCAGCAATATGTCATGGCGGGTGTCTCCCAACAGACCATTGCTGAATTACGGCAAGAAGCAAATGACAAGCTCACACGTCTCCCCCTTCGGTATTTTGATAAAACAACCCACGGGGACACGCTGAGCCGTGTAATGAATGATATCGATAATATTAATACTTCGCTTCAGCAGGCACTCACCCAAGTGATTACATCTGTCATTACGGTCATTGGGATTGTCGTCATGATGCTATTGATTAGTCCGCTGTTGACCTTGCTTGTTTGTTTAACACTGCCGCTCAGCCTGTTTGCGATTCGCGGCATTACGTCATTTTCTCAAAAGCATTTTAAAGCGCAGCAAAAAGAGCTGGGGATGATCAATGGACATATTAATGAAATGTTCACAGGGCATCAAACGGTTCGTGCGTATGGCTACGAAAAGAAAGCGATCGATACATTTGATCAATTAAACGAACAGCTGTATGAATCATCGAGGAAAGCGCAGTTCATATCCGGTTTAATGATGCCATTGATGACGTTTATCGGGAACCTTGGCTATGTAGCAGTCAGTGTAGCCGGCGGTATTCTTGTGATTAACGGGAATATTCGTGTCGGAGATGTGCAGGCGTTTATCCAATACACGCAGCAAATGTCTCAACCGCTCGTGCAAGCATCAAGCGTCGCCAACTTGGTTCAATCAGCGATTGCTTCTGCTGAAAGGGTGTTTGAAATCCTGGATGAGAAAGAAGAAAGTCCCGAGGAAGATGCAGCAATTGATCTTGAATCACTTTCAGGTGATGTGAGCTTTGAACAAGTTCAATTCGGATATGAAAAAGACCATCCAATTATTAAAGATTTGACTTTAGATGTCAAAGAAGGTCAAACGGTTGCGATTGTCGGGCCAACAGGCGCTGGAAAAACAACCATCATCAATCTTTTAATGCGTTTCTATGAATTAGATCAAGGCTCGATCCGTATCGGCGGCGTCAAAACAACTGATCTCAGCCGTCAGCAAGTACGCGACTTATTTGCAATGGTTCTTCAGGATACGTGGCTTTTTGAAGGGACGATTCATGATAATATTGCCTATGGCAGGCAGAACGTCTCAAAAGAGGATGTCATCAAAGCCGCCAAACATGCTTATGCTGATGACTTCATCCGCACGCTTCCAGACGGATATGACACACTCTTAACAGAAGATGCCGGCAATCTATCCCAAGGTCAGCGCCAGCTGTTAACCATCGCCCGTGCGATTTTATCTGATCCAAAAATCTTAATATTAGATGAAGCGACGAGCAGTGTGGATACACGGACAGAGATGCACATTCAAAAAGCGATGAATGAATTGATGAAAGGCAGAACGAGCTTCGTCATTGCACACAGACTGTCGACGATTAAAGATGCCGACGTTATTCTAGTCATGAAAGATGGCACCATCATTGAAAAAGGAACGCACAGCGAACTCTTAAAACAAAATGGCTTCTATGCAGACTTATATATGAGCCAATTTACGGAGAATCAAGTGGGTTAAATATAAAAAAGGATAGACACGCATCCATGCGGTCTATCCTTTTTTGTTAATCAGCTCGTTTTTTCACTTTTACACTGAGTTTCGTTATATACTCTGCTTCATCTTTAGACATGAGTGAATGAAGCAAATACTCCTCAAATACATCTCCATCTAGCATCATGTCCTCTTTTTCAATTTCATCTAACAAGCGCGAATAAGCAGAATCAATCTCCTCGTATGATCCTTGATCATACATCACCGCATAAAGGCCGGCAGGTTTTTTAACTGCTTCCGGCGCTTCCATTCGGCAAAACAGCTGATCTGACTGATGATAGTGACGCTGAAGGAACTGCTCCTTTTTTAAGACAGCCCCATTTGCCGCAGCCCCTTTTATGCCAATTTCCTTTAGAAAATGTCCAACAATACGAGATATTTCTTCTACGGATGTATTCATGTCAATCGGGTTCGGTGCACTTAATACAACTGGTTCTTCTGGCAGCTCTTGAAACAAGACCTCCCCCATTTTGACAGATGATAGTTCCTGCGTCGTCTCCATGACCCGCATAAGAAAAGACTGGATATCTTGAAGTTTTTCAATCTCTTGTTTGACCTTTTCTATTTGTTCAGCTGCTAGGCTTTGGAGCCTTTCTCGGGAAGGCTCAGTGAAATATTGTTTTAACTCTTTTATCGGAAATTGCACAGCTCGAAGGGATTGAATCGCTATAAAATGATCAAATTGCTCAAGTGTATAGTATCGGTACCCATTTTCATGAACACCAGCTGGCTTAAATAAATCAATTTTATCGTAATAAAACAAGGTGTCTTTCTTTACATCAAATAGCTTGGCAAATTCTCCAGTAAAAAATGTTTTTTGCACATCATTTATCATAACTAAGGCTCCCCTCTTGACTATGGAGTTACTCCACCCTTTATGATAACATGCAGAACACCACTACGCTTGGAAAGGATAAAAACATGAACAACATCACTCAACATGAAGTGGCATTAGAACTTGCAAAAAAAGAGGACTTCCCTTTTATGAAAAATGAGCTACAGAAAGCTTTTACAGCTGGTGTGATTGACGCATTTGGCGATGCGCATTATGGACCGACTCCTCCAGGTGAAGTGATTGATGAATCTTTTCATTCGAATGAACACATCGTTTACCATATTATGCTAAATGGCGAAAAAGCAGGCGGCGTTGTCATTAAAATCAACCAAGAGACCCACCACAACTCAGTTGACTTATTATACATCTCTTCATCCTCACACGGAAAAGGCATTGGTCAGGCAGCATGGAAAGCCATCGAGGCGCAATATCCAGAAACGATTGTTTGGGAGGTTGTGACCCCGTATTTTGAAAAACGCAACATTCATTTCTATGTCAATAAGTGCGGCTTTCAAATTGTGGAATTTTATCATATGAAACATCCAGATCCGAACGCACCTCATGCAGCTGATCAAGAAACTAAGCCTTCAGCACCTGAAGAATTTGAATTTTTTAAATTTGAGAAAGTGATGAAGAAAACCTGCTCTAGCTAATAAATATCAGCATCAAAAAACACTACCCCATGAAAAAAGGTAGTGTTTTTTGAATCTCATCTAGCTTCTAATCTGACCGTCACCCGACAGAAGCAGCTTCGTTGTCGTGAGTACTGGAAGTCCCATCGGACCTCTTGCATGCAGTTTTTGAGTAGAAATGCCAATTTCAGCCCCATATCCAAGTGCACCGCCGTCTGTAAAACGGGTAGATGCGTTATGATAAACCGCCGCCGCATCGACTTCGTTTAAAAACTTAAGTGCCTGCTCTTCATCCTCTGTCACGATGGCTTCTGAATGTTTTGTACCGTACTCTTCAATATGGTGGATCGCTTCCTCGATTGAATCGACTACCTTTACGGCAAGATCAAGACTTAAATACTCATCTGTCCAGTCCACTTCCTCAGCAGGAATGGCGTTTGAAAAATGAGACAGTGCTTCCTCGTCGCCATGTACGGTGACATGGTGCTCTAGCAGAGCTTCATTCAACGATGCCGCATTTTCTTTCAGCCAATCGCGATGGATGATTAGCGTCTCAAGTGCATTACATACAGCCGGACGATTCGTTTTTGCATTGATGACAATCTCAATGGCTTTTTTCACATTGGCTGTTTGATCAATAAAGACATGACAGTTTCCTGTTCCTGTTTCAAGGACAGGAATGGTAGATTGTTCAACCACGGTTTTGATTAAAGAAGCTCCGCCTCGCGGAATTAAGACATCAATCCATTCTTTTAGATGAAGCATCGCTTGAACCGATGAACGGTCTGTTTGTTCTATCAATTGCACCGCATCACGCGGAATCTTTGTTTGATCTAATGCTTCATGAATAACACTTACAATGGCTTTGTTGGAAGAAATAGCGGAGGAACCGCCTTTTAAAATCACTGCGTTGCCTGCCTTAAGGGCAAGCCCTGCTGCATCGACAGTGACGTTCGGTCTCGCTTCATAGATCATCCCGATCACGCCGAGCGGTACTCTTCGGCTTTTCACATGCAAGCCGTTCTCAAGAGTCCATTCATCCAATATTTCTCCAACAGGATCTGTTAATCTCGTCACAAGCCGCAAGCTTTCGGCAAACTCATGAATTCTTTCTTCATTTAACATTAAACGATCCAAGAGTGCCTCTGAAAATCCCTTTTCCTTCTCGGCATCTATATCCTTTTGATTCTCTTGCAAGATGAACGTGCTATTTTGTTCTAACGCTTCTGCTAGTTTCAGCAGTGCCTCGTTTTTATCCTCTGTATGAAGTAAACCTAGTTTTTTTGAAACGCACTTTGCTTTTTTCGCTTTTTCTTTGACCGATGTGACAACTTCAGCTGTCAGTGTCATGGAATTCCTCCCTTTTGGTTAGCAAACTGGTATCGATAAATCTAAATGACAAACAAATGCTTCAAGATCGACGACATGCACTACTTCATCCTGCAAGAAGTCACGCTTTTGGATGAGTTCATCTGACGAATAATTCACAATGCCCAATCCGATTTCTCTTTCATCTTGATCTAATATACGGACGACATCCCTTTTTTTAAACGAACCCTTCACATTGACAATGCCATCGGAATCGAGGCTCCTCTCACGGTGCATGAGGAGTTCCTGTGTTTTCTCACGAATGACGATCTCGCCTTTTGGTCCAGAATGAAAGGCAATCCACTGCTTCTTGTAATTCAGCGGTGCTAAATTTTCATCAGCAGTAAAATAAGTGCCGTCCTCTGTTCCATTAATGGCTTTGTCTAAAATGTGAGGCGTATCCGCTTTTCCTAAAAAGCCATTGATACCAGCGGCCATTGAAATTTTAAACGCATCGAGCTTTGATTTCATTCCGCCTGTGCCCACACTGCTGCCTGCATCTCCAGCCGCTGCTTCTATGTCTTCTGTGATGTCTGTGACTTCAAGAATTCGCTTCGCATTTGGGTTTTTATGCGGGTTATCTTCATACAAGCCATCAATATCAGATAAAATGGCAAGGAAATCCGCATCAATGAGTCCAGCTACTTTTGCAGACAATGTATCGTTATCTCCGAACTTCAAGCGGTTAATCGTCACTGTATCATTTTCATTGATAATCGGAATGATGCCTCGATCTAATAACACATTCATCGTGTTGCGCACATTTTGATAGCGCGTTTCATCTGAAAAATCACTTCTTGTGATTAAAAGCTGTGAGGCAATATAACCGTGTGATAAAAATAACGTAGAATATGATTCCATTAAAAGGCCTTGCCCAATTGAGGCAGATGCCTGTTTTTCCGGCAGTGTTTTCGGTCTATCGATAAATCCTAGTTTTCGGTAACCAGCTGCAACCGCACCAGATGAAACCAAAATGACTTCGTGTCCTTCATCTTTGAGTTTTACAATTTGATTGACGAGGTTTTCTAGTTTTTTTAAACTAATCTCCCCTTGAAAGCTAGTAAGTGAGCTGCTTCCGATTTTTACAACAATTCGTTTTCTCTCTTTATCTGCGTACACCTTATCACTCCTGTACCTGAGCTCTATTTATTATATAGATACTTTTTGTTTTTGCTGTTTGCTGATCTCTTTTGATCGATTGGTAGCATGTTTGACGGCCTGCTTGATTGCTTCTCCTCCGCCAAAATCATCTAATGCATTCAGTCCTGCAGCTGTTGTTCCATTTGGTGACGTAATTTTCTCTCTCAGAGTAGAAGGGTTTTCCTCTGTTTCTTGCAGCATTTTCGCAGCACCGAGAAGTGTCTGCGCGCCAATTTGGCGAGACAATTCCTTAGATAAACCTGCTTCTTCTCCTGCTTCTTCGATTCTTTCCATTAAGAAATAAAAATAGGCTGGTCCGCTTCCGGCAATTCCAGTGAAAATATCCATTTGCTCTTCCTGAATGGTATACACTTCGCCCATTTCAGATAAAAGAGCCTGACTCATGCTGATATGGTCGTCTTTCACATAACGTCCAGCACATAAAGCTGTCGCTGAAGCCCCGATCGTACTTGACGTATTCGGCATGACCCTCATCACGGGCTGCCCTTCATGCAGCATATCTTCAATATACGATTGCTTCACGCCTGCAAGGACAGACAAGATCAGCTGGTCTCTCTGAATATGAGGTTTTAACGATTCAAGTGCTGTTTCAGCATCCTTTGGCTTCATGGCCAGGATCAACATATCCATTTCTTCAAAAGGAAAAGAATCCATTGTGGCTGTTTGTATTCCGTAACGTGTCGTTAGTTCATTCAATCGAAGTTGATTTTGTCTGTTTGTTGCGTAAATTTGGCCTAGCGGCATTTGTCCTGATCGTACAATCCCTGCAATCATTCCTTCCGCCATAGAACCTGCTCCAATGAAAGCAACTTTCTTTTGATCAATGATATTGATCCTCTCCCTTGTTCGCTTTTTGTTCGTGTTTTTCGCACGTAAGTTATCGTAACATGATGAGAAATAGTGTCAAGAAAGAGCCAGCGCTTTTCAAAAGTCCCGAATACGCGTTCAACCGCTTGCTGTATGTATACTGATTGCGCTTTTGTAAAACAACAATTTAGATCTAAAGAACTATATGCATTTGCATCATAGTACCCTTTCGTTCGACTGAATTCCCCATTTTATTTTTGGTTTCGGTGACTTCAATTCTATTTTATAGAAAGCGCTATCATTTCTAATCGATTTCTATTTTCCTATATGACGAATGTGCTTGAATCTTCCGATTAGACTATTGACATATTTTAGAAAACATGTCCGTTGAAATGATATTTTACGGGTGATACCGTGAAAGGGAAACTAAGTGAAAAAGGAGCGTTCATAATGAAAGTGAAAGAAAACTATATCAATGTCATTCCAATGAAAGAAATCCGTTCGACCGATGACCTTCTTTTCCCGTTCCCTATTTACAATGAGCTACGTGCGCAGAGTGATATTAGATATGATGAAACAAGAAAGTGCTGGGATCTCTTTCGATATGCGGATATCCAGTCTGTTCTGAAGCAGCCCAAAGTGTTCTCATCACAGCGAGGAAGAAGCACAACGAAAACGAGTATTTTAACGATGGACCCGCCAAAACATACAAAAATGAGAGCACTCGTGAATAAAGCATTCACACCAAAAGCGATCAAACAATTAGAAGATAACATTAGAGACCTGACACATGACCTGCTGCAACAAGTCAAGGAACAGCGTACGTTTGATATCGTCCAAGATCTAGCAGCTCCCCTGCCTGTCATGATCATTGCTGAGCTTCTCGGCGCAGAGGTAAAGGATAGAGCGTTCATTAAGAAACATTCTGATGCCCTAGTAGCAGGTGCAAAGGATGAATCAAAAGAAGCCATTCAAGCAGTAGTCGATATGCAGAAACGCGCAGAGGAAGAGCTGTCCGCTTATTTTGCTCACTTGATCCAAAAACGAAAAGAATCCCCTGCTGATGACCTGATCTCACTTCTTATTCAAGCAGAAATCGATGGTGAGCGTTTAACCGAGAATGAACTGCTTGGCTTTTGTATTCTATTACTTGTTGCTGGTAATGAGACAACGACCAATTTGATTACAAATGCAGTAAGACTGCTAACAGAGCAGCCGCATATCGCTGAAGCAGTACGGCAAGACCCCTCTCTTATTCCTCAATTGACCGAGGAAACGTTACGCTATTACCCGCCTGTTCAAGCCATTGGGCGAATCGCGGCCGAGGATGTTGAGATTGCAGGCTCAAAAATTAAAAAAGGAGACTATCTCATTAGCTGGGTCGCTTCTGCAAATCGCGATGAACAGAAATTTGACGATCCAGAAACGTTCCGTCTTGACCGGAAATCAAACCCGCATATGAGCTTTGGCTTTGGCATTCATTTTTGTCTCGGTGCACCGCTTGCCCGCCTTGAGAGCAACATTGCACTTGAGATTTTACTCCAGACGTTTCAAGACATCACCTGTGCGGCAGATCAGCTAAAACCCATTCAAAGCACATTTGTTTTTGGGGTAAAAGAATTTCCTGTACAGGTCACCCGTTTTTAAAAGTCCCTTTTGAGGGGCTTTTTTTCATTTTCTTCAATTCATTATCTCTTTCTTACCTTCCACCTCCGAACATGCTAAAATAAAGTCCATATAAAGTGATAACGGATTTCAGAAAAGGAGCCAAAAATTCATGACCGATTATACAGCAATGAAAGACGGAATATTCAAATCAGTTTGTTCGTTAGATTGCCCGGATCAGTGCGGTCTTTTGATACATAAAGAAAATGGAAAGATCGTAAAAGTGCAGGGAGATCCAGACCACCCCGTCACCCAAGGCAACATATGCAACAAGGTGCGGAATGTCACAGCCCGTTTATATGATGAAAAGCGACTGACCACTCCTTTGAAGCGTGTTGGCCGCAAAGGCGATGGACAATTTGCTCCGATTACGTGGGAAGAAGCCATTGAAACCATTCGGCAAAAATGGACAAAACTGATTGAAGAAAAAGGTCCAGAAAGTATTCTGCCTTACAGCTTTTATGGGAATATGGGCAATCTGAATGCAGAAGGCATGGACCGCCGCTTTTTCTATCGTCTTGGTTCAAGTCAATTAGACCGGACCATCTGTCAGTCAGCAGGAACGACTGGCTATAAATATACAATGGGTGCAAGCATTGGGACAGATCCAGAAGAGACCATTCATACGAAACTATTCATCTTTTGGGGGATCAATGCCGTGTCGACCAATATGCACCAAATCACCCTCGCACAAAAAGCGCGAAAGCAAGGAGCAAAGATTGTCGTGATTGATGTACACAAGAACCAAACCGGACGGATGGCAGATTGGTTCATTCCGCTTCGACCTGGTACTGACAGTGCCCTTGCCCTTGGCATCATGCATGTTCTTTTTAAAGAAGGACTAACAGATGAAGCCTTTTTAGAATCTTATACAACCGGTCATAAGGAGCTGCGTGAGCATGTGAAGCAGTATGATCCAGACACTGTTGAGGGCATCACGGGGGTTTCTAAAGAGGACATCCTTACACTTGCAAGAATGTACGCTGAAACATCGCCATCTCTCATTCGCATTGGCAATGGTTTGCAGCACCATGATAATGGCGGAATGAGTATTCGAACCATTTCCTGCCTCCCTGCCCTGACTGGTCAGTGGCTCTACAAGGGCGGCGGTGCGATGAAATCAAACTCTTCTTTTCTCAGCTATAATGAAACAGCTCTTCAGCGGCCAGATTTATTAAAGGAACGCACGCCAAGATCATTTAATATGAATCAGCTAGGCAGTGTGCTGACGAATGCAGCGCCTTCCATTGATTCACTCTTTGTCTACTCGTGCAACCCAGCTGTTGTGACGCCTGAAGCGAATAAAGTAAGAGAAGGTTTGCTGAGAGATGACTTATTTACAGTCGTTCACGACCTATTTCTAACAGAGACAGCTAAGTATGCAGACATTGTCCTGCCGGCCACATCCGCCTTTGAAAATGAGGATTTCTATACATCATACTGGCACCATTATATTCAAATTCAAGAGCCAGTGATTGAACGCTATGGAGAAAGCAAATCCAATACAGAAGTGTTTCGCTTGTTAGCCCATGCGATGGGCTTTGAAGATGAAGCCTTCCGCGAGACAGATGCGGAACTCATGGAACAAGCCCTTCATCATCCAGAAAATCCGCATTATGAGGACATTTCATACGAGGCATTAAAAGAAAAGAAATGGATCAAAGCAAAACGAGGACCTTTCCAAGACTTAAAGCTCTCTACCCCGAGCGGCAAAATTGAGCTTTATTCTGAACAAATGAAAAAAGACGGATATCCGGCGCTTCCTACCTACGTGCCCCTTTATCAGGAAAGCGAATATCCACTTACCTTTATACCGGGACCGAATCATAATTTTCTTAACTCAACCTTCTCACTTCATGAAAAGCATCAAAAGCTTGAGAAGTTTCCTAAGCTTCACATGAATGAACAAGATGCAAAGGCAAGAAAAATTGAAGATGGTGACATGGTACGTGTGCTCAATGACCGAGGAGAATGCGAGCTTGTCGTGTCAGTCGGTCACAATGTATTACCTGGTGTTGTGGTCAGCCAAGGATTATGGGCAGATCAAAAAGGCAAAAAACAGCTAGTTAACGGGCTAACACCTGATCGGCTGGCAGATATGGGCGGCGGTGCGACGTTCTTTTCGGGCAGAGTGGAAGTTGAAAAATGATCATAGACAGAAGAAAAGCCAGCAAAAAACTGCTGGCTTTTTAATGCTTTCTATTGACCAATAAACAACTGGTTGGTCGTTACATTCGCACTTCCGTTGCTTTGATAGCCTTCTACAGTAAATGCCGTTTCATACATTTTGCCCATTGGCATCCCTAAGCTTTCCCATTTTTTGAAATGTGCACTGACAGATACCGTTCCACTCGTACGTTTCGATTGACGTACACTCCAATATTGCTTGAAGGTCGCAATTCCAATAATGGAAGGCTGATTGACACGGGTCGTTTCATAAATGTCATACGTGCCCCCATCTGCATAAAATGATCCTTTATACGCTCCTGTTGGGCGATAGGTGCCCCATGAATCAACAATGTAGTATTCTGCTAATGGAGATTGTGTCCAGCCATAGACACATAAGTAGGAATTCCCACCTGGGTTAAAGTTTGCGTTGTAATTGATAGAGATGTTACCAAGCTGATGATGAGTTTTAGTGGAATCAAACTTCTTTCCTTTTCTAAATAAAGCATTATTAATATTGTTCCAGCCTGCACTAAATGCCCCGCCGTTATTAAGTGTCATCGAGGTGTTTCCATGATCCTTCCATAATTCGTAATCATACCCGCTATGTGTACCTACTTCATTATTATAAATCGTTTTCGCATAAGCTGGTACAGCAGTCAGTGTCAACACAAACCCAATACACATCACAAACAACAGCCTCAATCTTTTCAAATTCATTTTCCATCCCTCTCCTTTTTTCATTAAAATTGTTCTGCCTTCTCTAAGATGAAGCGAGCTCATCACCTCCTTTCATGTCACCCTTTTTGCTAGACGGAACGGTATTGTTCTAACCCGGCATGGATGTCTCTTGTTTGTGTATAGATCTTTTGATACAGATGAAATAGATCAGCATATATACTTGCATGTTGCTGCTCTGGCTCATAGACAGCAGCTTGATGAATAAACTGATCTGCACATGTCTCAAGCGATGGATACCAGCCGCAACCAACGGCGGCCAGCATAGCTGCACCTAAAGCAGGCCCTTGTTCATTGTCTAACTGGATGACCTCAGCCTGAAAAATGTCTGCTTGCATTTGAAGCCATGTCCGGCTTCTTGCACCGCCCCCAATGGACACAATAGAATCTATGTATTTTCCTGCTTGCCGGAATAAGGCAATAGATTCATTTAACGAGAAGGTAATCCCTTCTAGCACAGCCCTGACGACATGCGCCCTTTCATGTCGGCTGTCTAAACCAATCAAGCTTCCACGAATGGTAGAATCCGCATGAGGTGTTCTCTCCCCTACTAAATATGGCGTGAAGAGCAATCCATTCGCTCCTGGCGCGACATCAACTGCACCCTCTAAAAGTGATTGGAACGATTCCTCTGGAGCCAGTAAATGTTTTATCCAGTTAAGGCTATATCCTGCTGAAAGGGTCACACCCATTGTGTAGTAAGCGTCTTTTTTTGCATGATGGAACAAATGCAGGTTTCCTTGAAGCTCTCTTTCATGATCCTCTTCGTAAGAGAGAATGACGCCAGATGTGCCAATACTGCATAACGTGCGGCCAGAGGATAAAATACCAGCACCAATTGCTCCGCAAGCATTGTCTGCCCCGCCAGCAAAGACTTTTGCACCCTCTTCGATCCCCGTCTCACGTGCAATGTGCGGAAATAGTGTACCAACCTCTTCCTCTGATGAGATCAGCGGCGGACAAATATGAGGAGGAATATCAAATGCCTGACAAATTTCTTCACTCCACGCTTGCTCTCCAATATTTAATAACAAGGTGCCAGCCGCATCAGAATAATCGATATGAACAGAACCTGTTAATCGAAATCTGACATAATCTTTTGGGAGTAAAAACATGTCGATTTGTTGATCAATTTCTGGTTCATGCTCCTTTACCCATAATAATTTTGGCAGTGTGAATCCTTCAAGCGCTTGATTTTTCGTGATCTGTTGGAGCCGTTCCTCCAGTTTTTTTGTAATATGTGTACATTGCGCTGTCGTTCGTGTATCATTCCATAAAATTGCAGGGCGGAGCACCTCGCGGGATTCATTTAAAAGAACCAGACCATGCATCTGTCCAGAGAAGCTGATGCCCTCTACTTTCTTTGAAAGGACAGGCTGCCTTGCCATCAGTTCTTTCATCGCAGCCACTGTTTGCTCAACCCATTCCTCTGGGTTCTGTTCACAATATCCAGGTTTATCTTGAATGAGGCGGTAAGGCTTAGTGGCCTCGCCGCACACCTTTCCATTCTCATCGACTAATATGGCTTTGACTCCGCTCGTTCCAAGATCAATTCCCATCACATACTTCATGTCTTCACTCCTTCAAAACAGGTCCGCTTCTTCAATCAATCTTCTAACAAGTATTGA
Source organism: Bacillus pumilus (assembly GCF_900186955.1). Classification (NCBI taxonomy): domain Bacteria; kingdom Bacillati; phylum Bacillota; class Bacilli; order Caryophanales; family Bacillaceae; genus Bacillus; species Bacillus pumilus. Next base: position 1,889,427 of record NZ_LT906438.1, read on the forward strand.
TTTAACCGGGCTTTCAACTGTTCCTCTCTTCCCGATTCGTTACTGATTAAAGGGTGCTTGAGCGCATACTCTTCTAATGTATGAAAGTTTGCCTTTCCTTCTGAAATGTCACGGCCAATCCCTTCAGAAAAACTGCGATATCGGTGCTTGATCACATCTTCAAACACACGATCTTCTATGAGTCTATGAGCCACCCGCAATCCTTTTGCGAATGCATCCATGCCCGCAATATGGGCATACAAAATATCTTCAAGCTCAAAAGAAGCTCTTCTCACTTTTGCATCAAAATTGAGACCGCCAGTTCCTAGTCCGCCATTTTGCAGAATTTCATACATGGCAAGAGTTGTGGCATATAAATCGGTTGGAAATTCATCCGTGTCCCAGCCAAGCAGCGTATTCCCTTGGTTCGCATCCACAGAACCGAGCAATCCATGTATTCTTGAGACGCGTAATTCATGCTCAAACGTATGACCAGCAAGCGTCGCATGATTGGCCTCGATGTTCAATTTAAAATGTGAATCTAGTCCGTATTGCTTTAAAAAGGCAATAGATGTCGCTGCATCTGCATCGTATTGATGAGTGGTTGGCTCCTTTGGCTTAGGCTCAATTAAAAATTGGCCAGTGTACCCAATTTCCTTTGCATAATCAACAGCCATATGCAAAAATGACGCCATGTGATCAAGCTCTCTTTTCATATCTGTATTCAGCAGAGTATCGTACCCTTCTCGTCCTCCCCAGAAAACGTAATTTTCTGCGCCAAGTTCTTTAGCTGTTTCGATGCCTTTTTTCACCTGTGCGGCTGCATAGGCAAAGACATCTGCATGACAAGATGTTGCTGCGCCGTGTACAAATCTAGGATGCTTGAACATATTGGCTGTATTCCACAGCAGCTTGACTCCGCTATCTCGCATGTATTCTTTCATTCTTTCTAAAATGATGTCTAATTGCTGATTCGTCTCTTGAAGCGTATCTCCCTCCGGTGCAATGTCACGGTCATGGAAGGAAAAATACGGAACATCCAATAGATCAAACAGTTGAAAGGCTACTTCCAATCTAGCTTTTGCTAAATCCATTCCGCTATAGGAGTCCCAGGCTCTCTGCATCGTACCAGTTCCAAACATGTCTGTTCCATCAGCAGTCAATGTATGCCAATAAGCGACTGAGAAGCGCAGGTGATCTTTCATTGTTTTTCCGCCAATCATTTCACTTGGATTATAGTGTTTAAAAGCGAGTGGATTTTTTGATTGTTTTCCTTCAAATTGTATTTTTCCGATTCCTTCTAAACTGTGTAACGTTTTCATATTTGAGTTGGCCATCTTTTATTCCTCCTATGAATATACTTTGTAAGTTGATTCAACAAACTAATGTTCAATTGATGATCAATCCACTTTGAATTTTCCATATTTTTTAGTTTTTTAGAAATATTTTCGTTATAATAAAGTTAAAATCATCCTTCTTACAGATTACATGCGTAGAAAAGCAGCTTTTTTCTTCACTTAATCTAAAGACGAAACAAATGGAGTGGATAACATGGATATCGCTGATCAGAACTTTGTGAAAAAAATAAATCAAAAGCTATTATTAAAAGAAATTCTCCAGCATGCGCCAATTTCTAGAGCTAAATTATCTGAACGCACTGGGTTAAATAAATCGACTGTTTCCTCTCAAGTGAGTACATTAATGAAAGAGCAACTCGTCTATGAGATCGGTCAAGGTGAGTCTAGCGGCGGGAGAAGACCGGTTTTACTGATGTTTAATAAACGTGCTGGCTGCTCCATCGGGATTGATGTCGGCGTTGATTATGTCAATGGCATTTTAACCGACCTTGAAGGGTCCATCCTTCAAGAAGAACAGATCAAGCTCCCATCAAGCGCTCCTGATGTGACCATACGCATATTAACTGAATTAATACAGCAGTTGAAGGCCCAAATCCCCTCTTCCCCATATGGGCTCATAGGTATTGGCCTATGTATACCCGGGCTAGTGGATGCCGATCAACAAATCGTGTTTACGCCGCATTCTAAATGGAAAAATGTTGACATGAAAACAACGCTCCAAGACGCATTCCAAGTACCCGTCTTCATTGAAAATGAAGCAAATGCCGGTGCATATGGTGAAAAAATCTTTGGTGCCGCTAAACATTATGATCATTTGATCTATGCCAGCATCGGCACCGGCATTGGAATCGGGATCATTATCAATCATCATTTATACAGAGGTGCATATGGCTTTTCTGGTGAAATGGGACATATGACCATCGACTTTAATGGACCAACATGCAGCTGCGGAAACCGTGGTTGCTGGGAGCTGTATGCATCTGAGAAAGCCTTGTTTCAGTCCCTTCAAACAAATGATCAGCCCATCTCTCATCAAGAATTGGAAAAGCTGGCGACGTTAAATGACATGAAAACCCTCAATGCCCTGCGCAACTTTGGCTTTTACCTTGGGGTTGGTCTCACAAACGTCCTCCATACCTTTAACCCGCAAGCGATTATTTTACGAAACAAGGTGATTGAAGCGCATCCAACGGTTCTACGTGTGATTCAAGAGGAGGTCTCCTCCAGGATGGATACTCAATTCAGTTCACATGTCGAGCTGCTTCCATCGTCATTAGGACACAACGCACCGGTATTAGGGATGACATCTCTCGTCATTGAAGCTTTTCTGCAAGATGCCACCCTCTCACCATGACAGATTCATAAATAAAAAAGACAGCTCTTACCGTGTTGTCTTTTTTATTTATCTGTTTCCTCATAACGGAAATAGTTGAAATCAGCAGGAAGACGCTCGCCACTTGTATCCTGGCACTGCATGCCGACAAATGCCCCTGTAAAAAATCCTCCTCCTCGAATGAAGTCATCAGATAGGTGGCTAGATTCAAATATCACATCAATTTCCTTCCAGTCTTTTTGATCAAATGAATAAGAATAGGTATATGTTTCTTTCTGAACGGTCACTTTTAAATACACATAGGTGACCTCCTCTGGAATGACGATTTTTTGTGCCAATGGCTGAGAAAAGGAAAGGTTTTGACAGGCAGATAATTCAAGAATTCGGCCAAGTTCCTCGTCATATGTCACCTGAAGCGCTGTCCAATTTTCCGTATTGTAATAATTCACAAGACCAGCGCCTTGCTGAAAATTCTCTGGATAGAACAACACAGCTGTCTCTGCTTCAAAATAAAAGCTTTGCCAGCGCCTTGCAACAAAGGCTTGAGTAAACTTAGATGTTAGAGATTCGTGACCATATAACCTTAAATGCTGAGGTTTTTCCGTTAATGAACCGATCTGTTCAGTAAAAGGAATTCTTAATGTTTGAAAGTGTCTATTTAACGTTGATTCTTTAAACTCATCGACTGTATGGTAGGTAGGAGCAAAAACCTTTTCGTTGATCGCTGGCGCTTCAACCTCCAGCGCTCCTTCTTTTCCGCCCACAACATACGGCCAGCCATCCTTCCATTCAAGCTTTTGAATCGCTGTTTCTCTTCCTAAAGGACACCACCCTCTTTGCTGAAAAATAGATTCCTTGCTTGATTGAATAGGGCGGCCAGTGAGATGAGCGAGATACCACTCATTTGTGTGCGTTTGAACAATGGAAGCATGACCGCATTTTTGAAGCGGATGTTCAGGTGAGTGAAAAGCACTTAAAATTGGGTTATCAGGATGAACCTCATAAGGCCCTTCAATCTGCCGGGAACGGGCAATTGTTGCCGCATGCTCGTATCTGGTGCCTCCTTCTGCTGTTAATAAATAATAGTAATCACCAATGTGATAAAGATGCGGTGCTTCTGTCAGTTTAATCGGTGTGCCTTTAAAAATGACCTTCCGCTGGCCAATGAGTTTCTTTTCCGTCACGCTATATTCCTGCAGGGCAATACCTGCAAAGGAATGGTGCTTTTCCCTATGATCCCACAGCATATTTAAGACGTATTTCTTCCCGCTTTGGTCATGAAATAAAGAGGGATCAAAGCCAGAGCTATTAAGCTTCACTGGCTCACTCCAATCACCATCAACTTCACTTGCCGTCACCAAATAATTATGACCATCTTTAAATGGACCATCCACTACTTTGATATCTGAATAAATAAGCCAAAACTGACCATCTGCGTAGCTTAGGCACGGTGCCCATACTCCGCCAGAATCAGGATTCCCTTTCATGTCCAGCTGCGACGTTTTTTGCAAAGGACGCGCGGCAAGCCGCCAATGCACAAGATCCTTCGAATGATAAATTTGTACCCCTGGAAACCATTCAAATGTAGAGACCGCCATGTAATAATCTTCTCCTACACGGCAAATACTTGGATCCGGGTTAAATCCTTTGAGTACTGGATTGGTGATTTTCATTCAACTTCCTCCTCTTTCACGACCTACATTTTAAAATCATCCATATGATCGATATATACTTGATCCCTATTCTCAAGCTCCCTCACGACTTTTTGGTGTTCTTCTTCATCTAGATTATAAAAATTAATATCAATCATCGCTAAAATCAGTAAGCATACAGGAATCACTGTTACCGTGATTAAAATGCCAAGCAATGCTTCTGGCGTCTGCACTTGGTTTGCAACATAGCCAAATCGATCGAGTACAAGCCCCGGAACAATCCCGCCTAATGCCATCCCAAATTTAAAGAAAAATCCAATGACTGCGTAGATCAGTCCGCCCATCCTTTTTCCAGTTTTATATTCGCCGTATTCAACAGTCTCAGGAATGAGCGCCCACATGTAAGCACCCGCTGTAATACTCCCCGCAGCAGCAACAAGCCTGAAAATCAGTATTAAAGTGATTTGACTCGGCGGTATCACAAGTAAGGCAAGAAGACCTACTATATTCAGCGATAAAGAATAATTCAGCAGCTTTTTCTTTCCTAACAGCTTGTGCAGCTTCGGAATAAACGGCAGCACCATTAAAGCTGGCAGACTGCCAATGAGTCCGTACCATTTCACTAAATCTTCTCTGCCAAGGTTATACGTCACATAATAGATCCCAACAGAGTTGCTGATCGAGTTCACACCAAAAATAATAATAAAGAAAATGCTTAATACAACAAGCGGGCGATTCACTCGTAATTGGACAAAGATATCACTGAATTTAATCTTTTCCTCTGGCTTTTGAAGCGTGACACGTTCATTCGTGCTTTTAAAACAGAAAATCAGTAATGCGCCACCAAGAACGCCGAGAAAAGCCATCGTCATCTGCCAGCCAAGTGCTGTATTTCCTGTCGTATCACTTAAAAAGGTCGCAAGAAAAGGAACAAAAAAAGCAACAACTAGACCACCTAGATTGGCAAACACCATACGAACGGACGTAATACTGACAACCTCTTGGTTATTTCTTGTCATTGCGGAAGTTAAAGCACCATAAGGAACGTTGATGAATGTGTATGTAAGCGATAAACCAACATACGTGATATAGGCATAAATGAGTTTACCCATTTCGGAAAAATCAGGTGTTGTAAAGCAAAGAATGGCAAGTACGACAAAAGGAAACGCACCGAATAACAAATAAGGTCTGAATCTACCAAAACGGCTGTTCGTCCGGTCTACCAATGCACCAATAAATGGATCTGCAAGCGCATCGATGGCGCGAACAACCAAAAACATCGTCCCTGCTGCTGCCGCTGATAAACCGTACACATCTGTATAGAAAAATAATAGATACGTAGAAACAGTTGCGTAAATCAAATTACATGCGAAATCCCCTGAAGCATATCCCACTTTTTCAGACATACGAATCTTCTTTAAATTCTCACTAACCATGAGCTTTCTCCCTTCTTCACTTAGCCTCTTCTAACGAACAGATGACGGAGGGCAGCAGCAATCAATACAGGGAATATAAAGCGCTTTCAATTTGTTATAAAAATGTAGCTGAACATCTCTTCCTTTCAGCTTAGCCCAAATGCGCAGCAAAACAGTCGAATGACAGAATCATCTCCTTCAATATAGGGATCAATACTTGAAATTCATCTTAGTTTATTGACCAAACAAACTAAGATGAATTCATTTTATAAAATCTGATCTGACTTTTCAATATATTTTGAAAAAATAATCCAAATAATCGATTTCTTGTCATTCATCTTGTGAAATGATAAGAAAATCTGAAAGAATTCATTTAAAGGTTGCATTCAAGCTCATCCCATGCTATATTAATCAAGCGATGAGCTGAATTGTGTAAGTCGGGTAACATGTCTCTTTGAGACACACACGAATGTGGCGTGTGGTTATTCCGCCTCAATACGCAAAAGACATCTTCTTCGGAAGATGTCTTTTTTCTTACCCTATTTCAGATTGTTGACAAAGGGCTAAAATGATCTTGATTTTAGCCCTTTGTCTACTTTTTCAGCGTGATAGAAAACCTTTGCAATCTAGGAAGGACGAGTACTGGCGCGGAGCGAATTTGACATTCGTGAGCACCAGCACGCAGGACTGACACCGAATGCGAGGGTTTGTCTACACGCTGAGACATCTTCTTAGGAAGATGTCTTTTTTCTTACCCTATTTTTGTTCCATTCTCAACCGGTTCATCTGTCGCTAACAACACCACGTCTTCTTTTGACGGCATGCCTCCTAAGACAAGCACTTCTGATTTGAACCCTGCAATTCTTCTTGGCGGGAAATTAACGACCGCTACGATTTGTTTGCCGGTAAGATTTTCCGCTGTATAACGCTTTGTCAGCTGAGCACTAGATTGCTTCACACCAATTTCTTCACCAAAATCAATCTTGAGCTTCAACGCAGGCACTCTTGCCTCTGCAAAAAATTCTGCTTCTATGATCGTCCCAACGCGAATATCTAACGCCAAAAACTGTTCAATATCTGCCATCTGACTCTCTCCTCTTCATAAAAGGTAACGTAATCTATTGATTATTCATTGTAGCACATTCATTTTGTCATAGAGGAGGTTCAAAAAGCCTATACAGCGTTAAAATCACCTTTATAGTTTACATAATAAATTTATTGTCGTGTATTAAATGTTTGCATCCTGAAAATGAATTCAGTAAAATGGCAAATAATCCTACTGCTTCCTCCCGAATATATTGGGGAGGGTTCACACTTGTTTACATTATCGGATATGTGGACGTTTTGCTGGTCGTTTTTTGTCATTCTTCCTATCGTTGCCATCCTGCATCAGCTTGGCCATATTGTGGTCGCGTGGATGTTTGGAGCAAAGGTTTCCTTTGCGCTTGGCAGAGGGAAAAAAGTGTTGAAAGTAGGCGTCGTTGAAATTAGACGAATCTATTTTCTAGATGCATTTTGCCACTATGAAGAAATGAGGAAAAACAACCGATTGTCGCACATTCTTGTCTACTTAGGCGGTTCATTATGCAACCTGCTCAGTGTTCTCATACTGAACACAATGATCGCCAATGATTTCCTGCCAGAGCACCAATTTTTCTATCAATTTGCTTACTTCTCAGTCTACTATGTATTTTTTGCACTACTGCCAGTCCAGTATGCAGATCATCATCCGAGTGATGGGCAAGCGATTGTGAACATCATTCGGCACGGTGAACCATGCGACATCATTGACTAACATGATGACTTTCACTGTCAATATGATAATGAATCGTTAAAAAAGGAATACCGAACAGCTTCATTTGATGTACCGCTGTGAGACTTTGATCTGTCTCCGGCTTCATATGAAAGCTTTCTTCCATTGGCAGTTTCATGGTGATAAAAGGCGTATGCAAATACAACCCTTCGTCACCGGTACTGCCTTTTGGACATGCGCTTTTTAATAGAAAATCTTCTTTCTCATTAAAAGGCTTTAAAATAGCTGTCAGCTGAGAATACGGAAGTGGCAGCGCAATATTCATATAACCCGCAGCTGCATCGTAATTAAGAGCATAAAGAGCAAAAAAGACTTGCTCTCCTTTTACATTGTGACGTATCCAAGCCCGAACATTTTCCCTTTCTTCCTTCGGATGTTGAAATCTAGTCAGACGTCCCTTCATCTCATATGGATGACGAGATAACCCCAAATATAGCTGACCTATTTTCTTAAACACTGGCTGAAGTAAAAAAACAAACGGCCTTACCCACCAATGAAAGTTGACGGCTGCTTTTAATGTAAAAGCCATAGGGTCTTCATAAAATCTGCGAATCACAGGTGAGACCCTATCAGCTGAAAATGTCGTTCCATTTAATTCATCAAGCGAATCGACTAAACCCAGCTTCTCATGGTTATGCACGCTTTCCTCTTGAAAAGAGATCAGTTGAAACCGGCCATACACTTTCGAAATCGGGAAGTTCTTCTGCTTTAATTGATCCTTCGGCCCTTCAATCAGCCAGCCAATCAAACCCGGCAAAATCACAAAAAAAGCATTGATACTGCCATGAAACCAAATCATCTGATCCATGCTGATGTAGGTCACACGCATCAGCATACCAGCGGAATAAAGAAGTGATAACACGATCGTCCCCATTAAAACTAAGCTAGAAAACACAACAAGACCTTTTGCCAAAGTTGACCGAAATCTTGTTTTCATACAAAGGATGCCATATATGTAGAGGGTCATCACATAAAGAATGACGCTGAACGTATCAAATAGACGGGAAAAGCTAATCCCAACAGCAATCATCACAGGCGACAGCAAAATCACCCAGCCTGCCGCTTTGTATAAAGCTGTCTCTTTTGTTCGCTGCCTTCCTAAAAATCCATAAAAAAGCGGGATAAAAAAAGCCGAGTAATGAAAATGAATAGCGGTCAAAAGAACAATGATCGGCGAAAATGTCATCACCTGTATATCTGCTGTGTACAGCCAAAACCACAGACCGCCTAAAGCGAGATACAACCATGCGCCATCAATCATCAGCTCATGAAGTGGAAATATTCCTCTTTTCAGCAAACGAGAAAAGCCAAATAACGCCAATAAGATTGTATATAAAAGCCATCCCGATGCAAACCAAGCGGAATGATAGATAAAAGCAGTGGTTGCACAAAGAGCCGCTAGTGGAAAGGCTTTCATTAAAAAGCCGATCAGCCTCTCTGGCTTGTGTTTCTTCCCTTCTTTCTCAAAAAAGTGTAAGGCAGAGGGAACAAAAAATAGAATTGCCATGAGAACAAAAAATTCTGCTACCCGGCCTGTCATGAAACGGGTGGCGATAAAACAAGACATGAAGATCAGACTGGATATCAAATGCCACTTATTCATCATGAGACACCCTTTCTGTAAAACGGCCTTTATATGTAAAAAGAGTACCAAACAGGCGATTTTTCACGTGGACATCAATGGTATATTCACCTGCATGTTCATCGTAGCCTTCCGTTACATCTGACACACCATAAAGCCATGAAGGCAGCGGCCATTCCCTGCCGAATATCAAAAACTTCTGCCGGCCGGATTGGATGTGTAAGAAACCATGCTTTGTTACTGTAAAATGAAGCTCTGACACAAGAAGTCTAGGTTTTCCAAAGTAGTCTAGTACTGTATGACTCTTCTGATCAATGATCATATCAGCATCAAAGTGCCGCTCCTTCTTTGGGAAATAAAACGTTCGATACCAGTGCATCCCTTCCTCCCCCTTATTTGTCACAAAGGGCTCGTTGACTATTTGGAAAGGAATGTTTTTCCCTCTCTCGGGGAAAAAACAACGAAACAGTGGACCCATTCTGAAGATCAACCGAATGAGTCTTGACCCACCGCCTATTTCCTCCATCGTACCATCAGCAGAAAACGCGCGGTTGTATCTCTCTTTTAGCTTTGGATGCAGCTTATCGTAATCCTTTACTTGATGACGATGAACGACCATGTCTACCTCCCCTTTTTCGTTTGATGGAAAATACATCTACACAATCTTTTAGATTGATCATACCTGCAATCGACAAAATGAAAAATGCACTCATCACAAGCGGCTCATGAAGCGTCGTTTGCGGGGATAGGACCCCTATACAAAGCATGATGAGAAGAAACATACTTTGAAAAATGAATAGATATTTCTTTGATAGCTTGGGAATTAGCCATGATACGCCTAAAAGCGCATAAAACAATCGGAAACTCGTGCTATGATCAAAAGCCGAATGTGAAAAAGGAATGACCGCTTGGCATAGCCAGACGATGGCGAACAGCAAACAAATCCCGTAATGAGCAAGTGTTCTCTCTAGCAGCAAACGGGGATGCGTTCCCTTTTCAAGCCACGTCTTTAATGCCCCAAAACTAAAGGCTGTCATAAACCCGATCATTGGGCGAAAAAGAATCCGGTCTGCCCATGTCCATCCTTTTCCTTCTTTCGTTTTGTAATCAAATTGAGTTTGAAACACAATGTGGTCGCTTGTTTTCATATACTTCCAGTAGCCGCTGCCTTCTTTGATAAAAGACAATGGGTGTGACGATTTGAAATGAAGTGAGGATGCCCGCTCATTCCGTTCATCCATCATTCTTGTTCGATAAGCTCCTGTCCCTGTGACACTTAAACCAAACCCTAGATGCTTTTCATACAAAAAGGATTGGGGCTGTTCATTTTGAGGTTCATTTAATGAAATGGTTGAAAAGCGCAAATCCCATTGTTCATGAAGCTTTGGATTTTGCGTATATTCCCATACTTTCTCTATCGGTGCATGAATGGTTGTTTCCACATAAACAGGCTTTCTTTTCATCTGCCTCTACTCCTCTATGTGAATTATTTCACATAACAAGCATACCATGTTTCACAAAACTGTCAAATGTTTATTCTTTTTTTGTCAAAAAATTGGTTCAAGATGGTCGCCTCTTTAACATATCGGTTCACTACCAAAAAAAGACCTGTCAATGAGACAGATCTTCTTTTTGCAACACACCTGAGATATAAAGCTTGACCGCATAGCTCACACTGTCTTCAAGCTGTTCTTTTCGTTGAAATCCATTTTTATTTGAAATATCACCGAAGCCGTGCAATAAGCTTCTTAGTCCTCTGACCACATGTGTCATCTCTTCTTCTTTGACACCAAAACGGGCCATGATGGATTGGACAAATTCAACAAGGCGCTCTGCCTCACTTCTTACTTTTTTCTCCTCCATATGTGAAAAGGCCGCTTCATAAAGGCCTGGATGTTCGCGGACAAATTGAACATACTGTTTGGCAAAGGCTAACACAGCTTCTTCTTTATCCAATCCCTCTGTTACGTGTATACCTTCTTCACGTAGCATGGACAGCCCTTTTTCTGCGAGTGCCGCCTGAATTTCAAGAAGACCAGATACATGATTATAAAGAGAAGGTGGTCTGATGTTCAGCTTTTTAGACAATGTAGCAATGGTCAATGCAGAAAAGCCCTCTTCATCAACAAATGCGGCTGCTGTATCGATGATTTTTTCTTGCGTGATACCCATTCTTGGAGACACGGTTTACTGCTCCCCTTTCTTTAACTGATGCTGCCTTTTTGTTATGGCAGCTTGAAGCTTGGCATGAGGTTCCATGATAAGATCACCATGTCCTACTGCAAGACAAGATAAGGGAAGTGCCAGCAATTTTTCGGCACTTTTGAGTGCTGTTTTTGCATCCCAAGTGGCAAAAGCCGGGAACGGGAAGGACAAGCGAAACTCACCCGTTACGAATAAACCGCCTTTTGTCACAAGTGCATCTCCTGCAATGACAATCCCTGACCTTTCATCGTATAAAGAAATGCTTCCAGGTGTATGTCCTGGTGTTGAGATGACTTTAAGTGACCCAATCTCGTCCCCTTCTTCGACAAGCACATCTGGTTTTGTGTGAATGTCTTTTGAAAAACTGCCTTTAATTTTTTGCTGAGGTTCACCAGGAAGCAAGGAAAAATCACCTTCAAAAAGGAGGGCATCGCGTTTTGATAAATAAACGACTGCCTCTGGAAAAGCCTTTTTCACTTCATCTAGTGCACCGATATGATCCATATGACTATGAGTGAGAATAATCTTGTCGATTGGCTTGTCTTTTTTGTGCGCAAATTCAATGATCGAGCTTGCTGCCATTTTTAAAGCAGCATCAATTAATATCAGTCCATTTTCTTCCTCAAATACATAGCAATTTACCGGAAATAGACGCGGCATCAATGTGAGCTGGTGCAGGCGATCAAAAGTTGTCAATCTCATCATATGTCCTCCTAAAACTAATGTCGTTAGTTTTATATTAACTAATGATATTAGTTTTAGCAAGCATTTCTTCATCAACCGCAATATAAATATCAATTTGCGCTTCTTTTGGATCTATAGATCTTTCATCATACCATTCAAAGTCGCCTGTATATGTGCGGTAATGGTGCTCATCCCACGCCCAAATCTGCTGCCATGTCTCCAACACAACCTCTTCAATAGGTCCCTTTCTCGTTCGGAATTTTGCGTAGGTCGATGCAGGAATCTCTATGACATGTTCTACCTGCTGATCCACGAATTGCCCAGCAGTAAATAAATAAGAGCCATGCTCATCTTTTTCATAATCTGAATATAATCCTATGACGGGCGCTTGCCCTCCGTAAAGCTGCTGCGCAAAAAATTGTTGCCAGAGTGGAGCAATCTTCCGCTCTTTTGTTTGCTCCATTTCGTTTGTTGTTCGAACAGACAACCCTTTCATCCATTGTTTCTCTAATGTCACGATATCGTACATATATTCTCATCTCCTTTTTTTCTATCATATAAAAAGAAACCTGACAACATTGTGTCAAGTTTCTATTCGTTTGAGAAATTGTTTCAACTGAATGTCAAACGCTTCTTTGACATGCTTCGGGGAAAGAATGTCAACATCTGGACCTAAATGGAATAGGAAACTATTTAACCAATCATCAAGAGGTACGGTAATGGTGGCAAGGTAAGTGCCGTCTGAACAAACATTCAATTCGTTCTCATCTACCCATTCCTTCACTTTCCCCACTGATGCTTCCGTTAACCTGAGCGTGACAGAGCTGACCGACGGTTGTTCTTGCCAAGAATCATTCCAAGGCTTTTCTTCGTTTTTGATTCTTTTCGGTTGAAAATAACCTGAAATGGTGACAAGACCCGTCATTCTAGTTAGCTTGAACAGACGAAAAGCTTTTTTTACACAACAGAACGCATACAAATACCAATGCCTCCCTTTTAAAACGAGCGTATAAGGCTCCACTTTGCGTGGAAGTGTTTCACCTTTCGCATTGCGGTAAGTAAACTGAATGTATTGGTGCGCTGACGCAGCTGTATGAATGAGCTGGAGCTTCTTTTCTGCCTGGCTGTCTTTTCCCCAGGAGCTTAAATCAATGAAGACATGATGCTGCTTTTCGTTTTCACACGTATGCGTGGGAATAAGCGATTTGATTTTTTTCAGTACATGTTCGCTTTCTTTAAAGGAATAGGCACTCGTCATGCTTTCGAGGGCTGTTAAAATGACCTCGATGTCATCATCGGTAAATAATTTTTTCTCTAAACGATAATCCTCAACAAGTGAAATGCCTCCACCTGCTCCTTGGGTTGTGACAACAGGGATTCCCGCTTGATTGATGGTATCAATGTCACGATAAATGGTCCTCGTGCTCACTTCGTGAAGTTCAGCAAGACCTTTCGCCTGTACTTGCTTCTTGCTAATGAGCAGCATCACAGTAGATAAAATGCGGTCGATTTTCATGACTTTTCCTCTTTTTCATAAATGTAGGTTTTGTTTTGATAAAAAAAGAAAGAATGGTAAAGATAAGTAACAGCCAGCATTCGTTTACATCCCTGCACGTGCAGGAGGAGGTTGCATCATGACACATAACGTGTGGCAATTGTTCATGATTGGGAGCATTATGTTGATCTGCATCATGATTCGAATGAATCGAATGAGACGCTATCAGCTTGTACGCCCCATCAGGCTTTTGATGAGAATGTATATCTTTGGTCTTTCAGCCCTTATTCTCCTATCAGAAGGATGGCAAAATCATAATATCCTCATCTATGCCGCTATTGGTATGCTTTTTGGAAGCAGCCTAGCTGTTCATGCCTATCAGACGATTCGTATGAAAGAAGAAAATGGCCGGCTGTATATGAAAACGAGTAAATGGATTGAAAGCTTCATTTTGTGTTTGTTTTTATCCAGGCTTAGTTTTAAGCTGGTTGAGCTCACAAACCATTCGATGACCAAAATCAGTGTCGTTGAACTGTATCAGCACATCGTGAGCGATGATGCGATGACCATGCTCAGCTTTTTTCTTTTAGCTGCTTACTATGTTGTTTTTTCTTTTCACATGATGAAAGCAAATAAACGATCGACACATGTGCATCATGCATAAAAACCTTCCTATATGAAAGTAGGAAGGTTTTTTATCAATCGTGCTGTGCATGGTAAATCATCTGTTCAAGCACTTCCATCACATGCTGATCTTCAGGGCTGTAAAAAATCGAGGTCCCTGCTCGTCTAGATTTCACGAGACGAAGGTTTTTTAAAAAGCGCAGCTGATGAGAAACGGTTGATTGCATGAGATTCAGTGTTTCTGCTATATCATTTACCGAGTGTTCACCTTGAGACAGCAGGTGCAGAATTCGAATACGTGTCGGATCAGATAAAGCTTTAAAGGTTTGGGAGACAAGAAATAGACTTTCTTCATCCAGCTCCATCCGTTCCTGTTCTTGATTTGTATTCAGTTCTTCCTTCATTTTGCTTCACCTTTCTTGTCCGTCAAATCACGACTTATTCTATGTATCATCATATACCAAAACGTCCGGCATGCAAAGAGAGCACACTTTAGAAAAAAGATTTACTCAAATAGCATTGACACTTGGTAGCATTCTTTTTAAAATGAGCATTATTTATTCATTTTTTTAGAGGAGCTGATAGGCAAATTGACTGAAGAGCCAAGACTAAAACGCAGCCTGACTGTCTTCCCACTTGTTGTGATCGGGCTTGCTTATATGGATCCACTTGTCGTATTTGATTCATACGGCATTGTGGCTCAGCTGACGAAAGGACACGTCGCTACAGCTTATATATTTACGTTACTTGCATTACTATTGACAGCGCTTAGCTATGGGAATATGGTGAAGGCTTTTCCAAAAGCAGGATCTGCTTATACATACGCGCAAAAAAGTATTCATCCTCATGTTGGCTTTCTTGTAGGCTGGACACTTTTACTGGATTATTTATTTTTGCCTATGGTGAATTTTGCGATTGGAAGTGCTTATTTAACCGCAGCCTTTCCTGATGTACCTCATTACATTTGGATCACCATACTTGCTATCGCCATAACGACTGTCAATGTAATCGGTATCCGGCTTACAGCCAACATCACGGCACTATTTGTGACCTTTCAGGTCATTGTCGCCGTCACTTTTGTTGGGTTTATTATGTATGGGCTCACGCAAAACGCAGGCAGCGGGGAATTATTGTCCGCCCGGCCTTTTTATTCGGCGAGCTTAGATCCAGCGCTTATTTTTTCAGGAGCAACCATTTTATGTTTTTCGTTTCTAGGATTTGATGCGATTTCGACCCTGTCTGAGGAAACCATTAAGCCAAAAAAGACGATCCCACTTGCCATCTTCTTAACCGTCGCCATTGGAGGCGTACTGTTTACCTTGACGTCTTATTTTTTGCAGCAAGTATTTCCAAATTTTCAGCAGTTCAAGCATCCCGATGCGGCCTCACTTGAAATTGCGGATTTTGTGGGCGGCGCCTTTCTCCACTCGTTCTTTTTAGCTGGCACAATGGTCGCTGTTATCTCTTCTTCCTTATCGTCACATGCAAGTGCAGCAAGGCTATTATATGCAATGGGTAGAGATGAGTCGTTACCGAAGCGTTTCTTCGGATATATACATCCGAGATTAAAAACGCCTGTTTTTAATATTTTATTAATTGGTGCTTTCTCCTTAACCGCAGTCGTTGGCGAACTTGAAGTCATTTATTCCTTTATCAGCTTCGGCGCGTTGATTGGATTCACATTAGTGAACTTATCTGTTTTTGCGTACTATTTCATTAGACAAAAACAAAGAGGTGTACTCAATACATTGAGATACGCAGTGATTCCTCTGTGCGGGACGGCCTTTTGTATATGGCTGTTAACGAACATCAGTACAAATGCATTAATCATTGGTTTGCTTTGGCTAATTATCGGTTTTGTTTATTTCTGCTACAGACTGAAAACAAGACCCGAATTTACATTTGGGTACGATTGATTATAAGGTTTTCACTTGGTATCTTGTGCAGGATATGGCATAATAAAAAGGCTGTACTTCCCTTTTAAAAGCGGGGCAAAACAGGGGTGAACTGACCTTGAAAAAGAAAAAAACAGGATGTTTTGCCATTTCAGGCTGCTTCACGATTTTTCTGTTTGTTTTCGTATTAGCAGCCATTGTCATGTCCTTTAATCAAAAGGAGTTAAAAAAGCTGCCGATTGATACGGAATCAATTGTTTTGTCGAGATTGGATGATTTCAAACCGCTTGTAGAAACAGAGTTAAGAGATCAAGATTTAGATCAATATACCGCGTTAATCCTCGGTATGATGTATCAAGAATCAAAAGGCAGAGGCGGAGATCCAATGCAGTCCTCTGAATCTCTTGGTTTGAAACGAAATGAAATCAATGACCCTCAGAAAAGCATTAGACAAGGAGTCCATCATTTTTCTACTATGTACAAGCATGGGAAGAAAAAAGGCGTTGATTTGGAAACCATTATCCAAAGCTATAATATGGGAATTGGCTATATTGATTTTGTTGCAAAAAACGGGGGAAAACATTCCGAGAAATTGGCAAAACAATACTCTAAAAAGCAAGTGAAACGAAACCCAGAAGTCTATACGTGCGGAGGCAACAAAGATAACTTCCGCTACCCATATTGCTTCGGTGACTTCACTTATGCTGAAAAAGTAAAAGAAAAAACGAAAACAGTTGAAGAAAAGATGAAATTGGCTTCGTCATCCTCACCATCATCGTAAAAAACATTTCTCATTGGTATAATCAGTACTAACATAGTTTGATTATATCAATGAGAAAAATGCTACACACAAATCTTTAGTGATAAAATTTTCACAAAGTGGGCTTAATACAGTTCATTCTAATGTAAAATCCCTATTTTTTCTTCCAAATAGTGGGAGCCTCGAAAAACTGATTAATTTATTTCTTAAATTATCCCAGTTAGTTTCCAAATCTGATACTGTATTTACATACTTTTCATTCTTCATAGTTTCAGTCATAGCATATTCTGTATGGAATTTTGAATTATAATATTCTTCAGCATACATTGCCCCATCTAGGAGCTTTTTTACTAGTTTCTCTTCACTATCCCCACTGCGATAATTTATTTTGTAAATACCATTATCTATACTCTCTACAATTGAAGTTAGTATTAGGACAAATCGCGCTACACTTGGTAAGTGTGTCCTATCAGTCGAATACTCTTCATCATTCAATATATGTTGTGAAATTAAAAAATTACTTCTAATTGCAAAAGACCACCAAAAAAACAAATCAATTGGCTTTATCAATAAAGCGGGATCAACTCTTTTTTCAAAATGATTATATAATATTAATAAATATCTAAAACTATCTGTACCTGCAAAAAAATCAGCATCCATTTCCATAGTTTTAATATCTAATGGAAATATATTATTAGTTCTTCTATTAATGTAATACATAGGGATATAACTTAAATCGTTATTATTCAAATATTGACAATGACCGTTGAGTAAATGCCCTAATTCATGAGTTAAAATGAATCTGGATACAAAAACAGTAAGCAAACTTGCTAAATTATAATCTATTGTTTTATTATTTAATATTATCCCCTCCTTATTTTCATCTTGTAAAAGAAGCAAGAATGATACATCATCCCCTTGTTTTTTGCTTATTTTAAAATGTAAATCATTTATAAACTTGTGGTTTAATTCTTCTGCAAAACCAATAAAATAATCAAAAAAATTGCTAATTACTCCTGTATTTATTTCTATATGGTCAATATTATTTTTACACCAAGCTTTTCCGCCTAAACGTCCATCATTTTTTATAAAGAATTTTAATTGAGTTTCTGAAAGAGACATATCTTTTCTTGAAGTATTTTTCATTATATCTTGATAGCCTTCATAAATAGATTGTGCTCTTTTTTGAATATCACTATAAAAAACTTCTTTGTTCCTCATTAAAACACCTACTTATACTAATTTTGAATATATTAATCTTTTGTATTCAAGATTATTGAAATATTTTTTAATTCATAATTATAACTTATAAGGTATTTATTTACAACATAAGACCTTAAACTTTATTTGTAGCAAAAAAATGTTTAAAAGAATAATTAACATTTCAAAATCTCATTATCTAACTCATTCTTAATTATCATAAAATGAAAAGCACTTCCTAAATGGAAGTGCTTTTCATTTTATCGATGTTCTTTCCCGATTTCCGGCAGGATCGTTTTCGCTAAATGCTGATCCATTTCCTCATATTCATCATAATGAATCGTTTCATACAGCTCTTGTCTCGTTTGCATGTCCTTTAGCATTCCTTGCTGCGTCCCCTTCTCCATGATTTCTGTAAATAAACGCTCATACGCTTTTGCAGCGACTCTGAGTGATGACACAGGGTAAATGACCATTTGAAAGCCAAATACAGAAAATTCGTCTGCATGATAATAAGGCGTCTTGCCAAACTCCGTCATATTTGCAAGGAGCGGTCCTTTAATATTGTTTGACGCATGCGTGAAGTCCTCTGCTGTGATGAGTGCCTCAGGAAAAATAGCGTCAGCTCCTGCTTCTACGTAAAGATTGGCCCTGCGGATGACATCCTCCATCCCATTTACGGACCTTGCATCGGTTCTCGCAATCACCAAAAGCGTTGGTGCCGCTTGTTTGATGGCTTTGATTTTTGCGATCATCTCTTCTACTGGAACGAGCGATTTTCCGTTTAAATGTCCGCATTTTTTTGGCATTTGCTGATCTTCAATTTGAACAGCTGCCACCTTACTTTCTATCATTTCCTTTGCCGCCCTTGCAGCATTCAATACACCGCCATAGCCAGTATCCATATCGACCAAAAGCGGCAGCTGAGAAGCTCGAATAATTTCCTTCGCTTTTTCAGCCATTTCCGTTGAATGGATCATGCCGAGATCAGGCAATCCTTTGCTGGCACAAAAGGCGGCTCCGGATAAATAGAGCCCTTGGAAGCCCATTTTTTTTGCATAGAGCGCAGACATTCCATCGTGAACGCCTGGAATTTGAAATAAAGCTGATTTGTGCATTTGTTCTTGAAAGGCTGCGGCTAAATCTACTTGACTTGATTCATCATTCACGATCCACACACTAATTCCCTCCCTTATATGACGAATAAGTCCATAAATGCTGGTACGGTTGTTGTTTTTAATTGATTTGGATTTTGACAGAGTGACACAATTTGATCCACTTGTTTTTGTGGAAATCTCGTCTTCAAATGATAGAGCCATTTCTTTTCAAGCAGAGGAATGCCTTCCTGCCTTCTTCTGCGATGACCAAGTGGATATTCAATTTCGATTCGGTCTGTCATCGTCCCGTCTTTAAAGAAGATCTGCACACTGTTTGCAATGGATCTCTTTTTCGGATCTAAATAATCCGCTGTATATTGTTTATCTTCTTTGACGACCATTTGATCCCGGAGACGATCAATGACCGGATTTTGCGCCGTTTCTTCTTCATAATGGTCAGCTGTGAGCTCACCATAGATCAATCCAATCGCAGTAATATATTGCAAGCAATGATCGCGGTCTGCTGGATTATACAGCGGTCCCTTCTTATCGATAATCCGAATCGCTGATTCATGTGTTGTAATCTCTACCCGGTCAATGTCATCTAATCGACCTTTTACAGCGTCATGCAGGATCATAGCAGCCTCTGCAGCCGTTTGGGCGTGAAACTCAGCAGGATAAGCAATTTTGAAAAGCACATTTTCGATGACGTACGATCCTAGCGGCTGAGCGAGTGTGAGAGATTTCCCTTTCATCAGAACATCTTCAAAGCCCCACTTCTCTGCACTAAGCGGCGTTTGATAGCCCATTTCCCCTTTGAGTGTCATCATTGCGAGTCTCACCCCGCGGCTTGTTGCATCACCCGCTGCCCATGATTTCCTTGATCCTGTGTTTGGGGCATGACGGTATGTTCTAAGCGGTGAATTATCAACAAACGCTTGTGATAAAACATGCTGCACGTCTTCCTTTGTTCCGCCAAGCAATGCACATACAACAGCACTTGTTGCTACTTTGACAAATAGCACATGATCCAAGCCATTGCGATTCAGACAATTTTCTAAAGCCAGCACGCCTTGAATTTCATGTGCTTTGACGATCGCATGTAGTACGTCATTCATCGAAAGCGGCTCTTCCCCGTTTGCAAGCTGTGTTCTGCTGATGTAATCACTCACAGCTAATATCCCGCCTAAGTTATCTGACGGATGTCCCCACTCCTCTGCAAGCCACGTGTCATTATAATCTAACCAGCGAATCATACAGCCTATATCAAAAGCCGCTTGAACAGGATCTAGCACAAAGGAAGTACCTGGAACTCTTGCTCCATTAGGTACAACGGTTCCAGGGACGATCGGTCCAAGATGCTTCGTACATTCAGGAAAATTGAGCGCCAGCATTCCGCAGCCAAGTGTGTCTATAAGCACATAGCGTGCCGTTTCAATGGCTTCTTTACTCGTAATTTCCCCGTCTACTGCATAGGCTGCGATTTCTTCTAATAGCTGATCCGTTTGATTGGCGACTGCTGTTTTATTCATGTTCATTCCCCCATTTTTCCATCATCATCTGAAACTTTTAATCCTCTTGGCCCTAAATAACGGACTCTCGGTCTGAAAATGCGATTATGCAAATGCTGTTCAATGACATGAGCAGCTAATCCACTTGCCCTTGCAGCAAAGAAAATCGGTGTATAAAGTGAAATTGGAATCCCGAGCACGTAATAAATAGGTGCGGCGTAATAATCAAGGTTCGGATAGAGGTTTTTCTTCTCTTTCATGTATGCCTCTCCTGCTACACACATGTCATAAAGCGTTGTATCTCCCTTTGATTCCGTAAGCGTTTTCAATGATCGTTTTAAAAGAGCGGCTCTTGGGTCCATTTTTCTCATGTATACCCTATGGCCAAAGCCCATCATTTTTTCCTTTGCTGCTAATTTTCGCTCAATCAGCGCAAGGAAGCCTTCCGTTGTTTTCCCTTCGAGAAGCATATGCATGACAGCTTCATTCGCTCCTCCGTGCAAGTCACCTTTTAATGAAGAAATTGCTCCAGTAAGAGCACCATACATATCAGAATGTGTGGATGCGATAACTCTAGCCGCAAACGTTGAATTAGGCAGCTCATGTTCACTATATAATGTGAGTGTTTGGTCAAAAGCGGTGATTTCGTCTTGGGTTGGCGTGCGTCTGGTTAGCATGGTTAAAAAGGTTTCAGTGTAGGATTTGGTCTGATCTGGAGAAATAGCGGCGTCTTTTGTGAGAATATGATAGCTTCCAGCGACAATGGCCGGCAGCTGGCCGAGTAATCGAACAGCACGCTTTTGCTGGCATGCTTCTGATCGATCTTGTAACGCATCATCGTACCCACTAAGAGCAGATATGCACGTTCTCATGGCATCCATCGGATGTGTGGTTTTTGGCAGTTTTGTTAAAATGGTTTGAATGGTTGGATGTAAGTTGGTTTGTGAGGAAATGTCTTGCTGAAACTGGTGATGTTCCATCGCATCAGGTAATCTTCCATAAATAAGCAGATAGGCTGTTTCTAAATAGGTCTTTTTTTGTGCCAACTCGATGAGGTCATACCCGCGAATTACAATCTCTTCTTGCTGCACATCTAAGTATGAGATAGACGTTTCGCTTGCCACAATGTCTTCAAGCCCCGGTTTATACTGCAGTTGTTCAGTCATCATATAACCCCCGTTTCGTTCAATTGTTGTTCTCCAAACGAGCAAACGGCCAGAAATGATGTGAGTCTATAGATGGGAAGATACCGTGCAAGTCGGATACCCAACTCCCATTTTATCCAAAGCACTGCATCTTGTAAATAAAAGAACGTATGTCCAGTTGGACATACGTTAGCTGTAGTATGGAGAAATCATCATATACACAATGACGCCAGTGAGACTGACATAAAGCCACAGCGGCATGGTCCAGCGAGCAATTTTACGGTGACGCTCGACTTGCATCTGTGCGCCTCTAAACAGCGTAATCAGGGCAAGCGGTACAATGACTGCTGATAAGACGATATGTGTGATTAAAATAAAGAAATAAATTGGACGGATAATCCCTTCTCCTCCGAAATGGGTATCAGCTGCCATTGAGTGATAGGTCACATACGAAATTAAAAAGACAAGTGTCGTTGAAAATGCAGCAAAGATAAATCGTCTGTGCGCTTTAATGTTCTTTTGTTTAATCATGATGAGTGCTGAAAGTAAAAAGATAAACGTAAAGCTGTTCATCACGGCATTAAGTAACGGCAAAAATGTAATATCCAGATGGCTAAATTTATCTGATTTTGGCATTAAAAATAATAAAGCGATTAATCCGTTGATGGCAATTGTTAAAATGATCACAATACCAGTAAAATTTTTCGGTTTTTGATTCTGTTCGTTCATGTTTGAAAACCTCTCTTTATTAGTTCCGACTAAGAGTATGTTATTTAAATTTCTCTATAAAGTCAATGAATTCGCTGTCTTCGTCGAATTTTAGACAAACTTGCAGGTTGCAGGCGTTCTAACGGCTTGAAAGATCCATCCACTTCCTTTAAAATTGGAATTTATGTGATTTTGATCATTTCTGATAGGAAAGGAGTAATGGACTTGTCAATCTTACAGGAAACAGCCAACGATGTGAAGACGTTAGAGCAAGAATTACAGCAATTGCAGTTCCAAATGTATCGAATGCAAGAAAATATGAAAGATATTTCGAAAAAAGCAAAAATCATTGGCATCGATCAAGCGAAAGAAGATGAGTGGCTGATCGTCTCTGCCATTGAAAGTGCAGATACATGTAAAATTATGCTCAGCGATTGTGAAAAAGCTTTTCGCGGACAATCTGATTTTTCCTTAATTGCGGAATATCCTGAAGAAGGAAAGATTCATATTGCCGATATTAAAGGCCCACCAGATAATGGATACGGCTCCATCTGCATGAAGCATTTAAAAGAAATCGCAAGAGAGCAGAACATACCCGTGATTACTGGCGACCTCGTCAAAAGAGACTGGGATCACGTAGATCGCTTAATTCATTTTTATGAAAAGCATCAATTTGATGTCCAGATCAATTGGAAAGAACAAAGCGGAGAAATTTATTGGGTGGACAGCTAACGACAAAAACCAGCGTGTATCATAAGATATGCGCTACTTTTTGTCGAAAATGCAAATTTTTCTGAAAAATATGTGTATTTTTGACCAAAAAAAGGGTACAATAAAAGCATCAGGCCGCCACCTGATGCTTTCTTCCAAAAAACAATTATTTACTAGTTAAGTACTTTTACTTTGACTGATTTTACGCCCCAATTTTTCGCTTGGGATTTGCTTGGTACATGTACATCAATTTTGTTACCTTTAATTGCGCCGCCAGTATCTGCTGCGATGGCTTCACCGTAGCCTTCAACATAAACCTTACTTCCTAATGGAATGACATTAGGATCTACTGCAATGACTTTTGCATTTGGGTTTTTGTTTAAGTTTACCCCTGTTGCAGTAATACCTGAGATGCCACCATCATTTGCTGTATAAGCCGTAGCTGTAACAGTCATTTCTTTTTGTACACTCTGACTAGCAGAAGATGATTCTGCTTTAGCTGTTTCCTTTTTAGGAGCAGCTTTTTTCGTTGTTTGCTCTTTTTGGACAGGTTCCTGTTTTTGAACAGGTTCTGAGCTTACCGGAGCCGAGCTTTGGCCAGCAACACTTAGTGTTGAACCAACCATAATTATATCTGAGTTTAAGTTATTCCAAGACTTAATATCGCTAATTGACACATTGAATTTTTGAGCGATTTTCCAGAGGCTGTCCCCCTTCTGGACTTTATACTGCTCCTGAGTTTTCTCTTTTGAAGAGATTGTCAATTTATCACCTACATAGATCATATCAGTAGATAAATTGTTCCAACCCTTTAGGTCCTTTAGAGACACATCATTTTTTTGTGAGATTCCCCAAAGTGTATCACCTTTCTGTACAGTGATTTCCTTTGCAGAAGCTTGCTGCGCTCCAAATGCTGTTGTTGAGATTGCTGCAACAGCAACCAAGGACATAATAGTCTTCTTCATAAAGTAAATCCTCCCTTGTTAGCTTTTTATGGCGGCTAACGAGTGCTATCGTAACATATGTAAATGTCAATTCAATAACAAAACGATATGTTTTAGATTACAGTTCCTTTACATGAAACATCTCTCTCCATTGGTAAATCAGACCACAAAACGGCTTGATTCCCCGCCATATCAAGGTTTTACAAGGATCGAAAATGACCTGATGAAAACGCGTCCAAGTGCAGCGAAAAAAATTTATTTTTCTTCTTCAAACTCTTTATTTTTTCTCTTTTTCTATAAATAAACGAATTTCTTCTAAAAAAACATCTCCGTATTTCTCTCTTTTTTGAGCGCCAATCCCCTTAATTTGGAGTAATTCATCATCTGTTTGAGGCTCTACCGCTGACATTTCCTTCAATGTTTGATCAGAAAAGACAACAAACGGCGGAACACCTTGCTCTCTAGCTAGCTTCATTCTTAGCGATCTCAATCGCTCAAATAATACATCGTTTTCTTGAATGGCTTCTGCTTTGATCGCCTGCTTTTTATACACAGCCTCTTGTCCAACTAACACTTTCTTCCCTTTATGGGTCACCTTCAGTGTTGGGTAAGCTCCTTCAGACATGTGCAAATACTCTTCTGTAATTAAAAATTCAATGAAGTCACTGATTTGCTGAGCCGAATGTTGTTTCATTAAAGCATATGTAGGGAGACGATCGAAACCTAGCTCTAGCACTTTTTTGTTTCTAGAGCCTGCCAATACTTGGGCGATCATCATTTTACCGAAGCGCTCATTCATTCTCACTGTACAAGATAACACCATCTGTGCTTCTCTTGTGACCTCTTCACGCTCTCTTTCATCAAGGCAGTTGCTGCATTTACCACAAGGCGAACTAGCTGTTTGATCAAAATAATCCATCACAAATTGCTGCAGACATTGCTCAGTATGACAGTAATCCACCATTTGCCTTAATTTAAGCAGCTCATGCTGGTAGCGCGTCTCATCTTCTATTGACTGCTCAATGAGAAAGCGCTGCACTCTTACACCTTGAGGTGAAAACAGTAAGATGCATTCACTTTCAAGCCCATCTCTGCCGGCACGCCCAGCTTCTTGATAGTAGCTTTCAATATCCCTTGGAATTTGATGATGGATCACAAAACGGACATTCGACTTATTGATTCCCATGCCAAATGCTGATGTGGCGACCATCACCTGGATATCATCATTTAAAAAGAGGTTTTGCTGCTCTTCTCTCGTATGATCATCCAATCCACCATGATAAACGCCAGCTTTGATCTTTTGTTTTTTTAGTCGATGATAAATGTTATCCGCTTCTTTACGAGTGGCTGTATAAATAATGCCAGACTCAAGACTGTTTTTCTTCATATATTGTGTGATAAAACGTTCACTGTTTTCTCCTTTGATCACTTGAAAGGACAAATTTTCTCTAGCAAACCCAGTAAAGACGGTTTCTTCTCCGTTTATGCCAAGCTGTTCACATATATCTTGGTGTACCTTTTTCGTCGCTGTAGCTGTTAATGCGACAATCACCGGTCTTTTTGACAGCTTGTTCAAGCATTCTTGAATGAAGCGATAACTTGGCCTAAAATCATGTCCCCACTCGGATATACAGTGCGCTTCATCAATCGCGATTAAAGGAATCGTTAACCGATCTAACAGCTGAAAAAAACGTTCATTTTGTAAGCGTTCAGGTGTGATATAAAGCAGTTCATATTCCCCATTTTCGCATTTTTTCAGCCTTTCATTCATTTCAGCTGCGGACAGAGTGCTGTTTAAAAAGGAAGAACGTATGCCCATCTCATTTAACGCATCAACCTGATCCTTCATTAAAGAAATAAGCGGAGATACTACGATCGTTGTACCTTCCATCATTAGCGCAGGGATCTGATAGCAAACTGACTTCCCTCCGCCTGTCGGCATAATGCAGACGGTATCCTTTTGTTTATTTACAATCGCTTCAATGGCTTGTTTCTGTCCTTTTCTAAAGGCATCAAAGCCATAATATTGTTTCAGGAGTGCTTCTGCTTGTTCTAACATTCAATTCCCTCTCCGTCATTTGTTTTGTCCATTTTAACATAGATTCTTGCCTCTACAGGCGATCAGTCGAATTTCGTCTTTTTACAAAATAAAAAGCCATTTTCCGAAATGGAAAATGGCTTGAATCATCCTAGGAAAAGCTGCGGATGCCGTAATCTAAGTAAGAAAGTTTTAAACCACCACTCCTCAAAGTGGGTGTTTGCAGAAACGTTCCTGTCTTCCTCTCTAAGGAGGCATGACATTCCGGCTTCAATATAAAACTCCCTATTACAGCTTAAAGGTTAAAACTTAATTAACATTACGCGCATCGCAGCCTTTAAACTATATTACACGAAAGTTTATTAAATTTCAAGAGATCTTTTTTCTATGAAATACTCATGTATACAAGATATTTGTCATTGCATACATAAGAAAAAATTATTCTGAAAAAATGTAACTTCGATTTATTATCCTATTTTTCTTCGTCTATGTCAACATCCTGCTCTTCCTCTAATCGTTCATACGTATCTGAATGCATCTGATCCATTGTTTGTCTATTTGTTAAATCACGCATTTGATCTGAGAAATTACGGTCAAACTCGTTTGGGTCTTGAGTGGTTTCTTCATTTTTCTTCGCATCGATTGAATAACGTGTATAGGGAACTGCTTTTAAACGTTCATATGGAATGTCTTTCCCTGTTTTCTCACAGACCCCATATGTTCCGTCTTCCATTCGTTTCAGGGCTGCATCAATTTCAGCTTCAAGCTGGCCATCAACTTGGTCCAGCGTTTGTTCGGTCATGCGGTCTAAATAGATGCTCCCATGATCAGCGATATGGTTCCCAACACCATTTGAAATCTCGCTCGATTCACTTAGCATAGATTCTTCTTTCTTTTTTGACCCTTTTACATCTTCCTTTAATTGATTCAATCTTTCGTATAAATCAGCTTTTTGTTCTTTCGTTAAGCCCACGGTCAATCACTCCTTTCTTATTACCTTCCCGCTGCAAGGGAATTGAAAACATCAAAAAAGCCGCCGCCTTATTGGCAGCAGCTTGCTTCTCTTACAGGGTGCGAAGTGCTTCTTCTACTGGTTTATCCCCTTTAATTAAGTCAAAGGATTTATTTTTCACATTGGATTCTGTTAAGCTTTCCACTAGTACAGTGGCTACGTCCTCTCTTGAAATCTCAATGTTTTGATTATCTGAAATATGCTCCGCAGCTTCAATCTTTCCTGTCTTTTCCTCATGCAGCAAGGCACCTGGACGGACAATGGTATAGGAAAGTCCAGACTGTTTTAGATGTTCATCTGCTTTTCTTTTCGCCTCATAATAAATTTCCATACTTCCTTGCCCTTTTCCCTGGTTTGGATCATCGGCATTAAAGGAACTCAGCATCACAAAATGCTGAATGTTTTCTTTTTTCGCTGTGTCGACAAGACGTTTTGCACCTTCTTGATCCACTGCAATGGTCTTATCTGCACCTGTTTTCGAGCCTGAACCAGCTGCAAAGATGACAGCATCTGCTTGTTTCACAGCATCTGTCACATCCTTTTCAAGATCACCGATGACAGGCGCTGCACCAAGTTCTTTTAGCGCATCCGCTTGTTTTTCATCTCGAATAAGAGCAAGCGGCTCATGTCCTTTTTCTTTTAAATAACGAATGACGAGTCTACCTGTATGTCCATTTGCTCCTGCAACTAATACTTTCATTGTTCATTCTCCTTTCTGTATCTGTTTCATCTTTATCCTTTTTTGCTATCATTCAAACACCTAAACAAAAAAAGCCCCTCCCAGAAAATATGGGCAAGGGCTCAGGCAATGTGCGATCTATTAAAATAAGTACGAAGAATGAGAAAAGTGCATGTGATCTATGTAATCGCAAGGTTGATCAGCAAATATGTTTTGTCAAAATGGCTTGCACATCACTCAAATCCGTCTCTTTTGAAAAATCGAGTTCAAATACTTTTGAGCTTGTGACAAGCAGCATACCTGTGTCCTGATCAAACACGCCAGCTTCTTGAATGGCAAAACTTTCAATTGATCGATATGGCAAGGAGACCCTAACTTTCTTCTTAGAAAATACGCGGTTATCGCCAAAGATCAGTCGTTTATTGGTGAAACAAATTTGGTCGTGACGCAGTCTGTAAACAGCTTCAATTCTTTCCCCTTCAATTAGTAAGGATTCGAATTTCTTATCATTTTGTTTACTGACAGAAAAAATACCCACGTAAACCCCCTCTTCCTCCATCAAATTCCTTTATGAAAAAACGGCCACACGCTCTGTGGGTACGTTTTGTTCTCACTTATAGAATACGCTATAAATGATCGTTATTCCATTACGAATAGATTAAATTTCATTTAACTTTTTCTTTTTGATTCGATGCTCTTTCCTCTACTTATTTAGACAGTTAAAGCAGGAAAAAAGTTTCAGTTCTTTTTGAGAAAAATGGTTGAATTGTGACCAATAAAAAAACAGTGATTTTTTCAAATCACTGTCAGCGTGTAGACAAACCCTCGCATTCTTTGTCAGTCCGGTGCTCACGAATGTCAAATTCGCTCCGCGCCGGTACTCGTCCTTCCTAGGGCTGCAAAGGTTTTCATGTCACACTGAAAAAGAAGACAAAGTGCTAAAATAAAGATCATTTTAGCACTTTGTCAACAATTTGGACTATTCGTCTTTTGGTGTTTCAATGGTTCCCTCGGCATATACATCGGAAATCTGCTCAAGCGTAATTGCCATATCAGCATCTTCGTTATCATGCCAAGCATTTTGTTGATTCTGCTCATCTGTTTGCTTCTTTTTCATCATCATCACCCTTTACTGTTTTTCTTAGTATGAGTGATGATGATCAAAATCATTCAGCAGAAAAGTCTTCGAAATACTCTTTATAATACCCGCCTACTTTACCTGTATTATCAACGACAAACAGGAATTCTTCTGTTTCATTTTTCACTTCATATGTGCTTCCAACCGTTAGTGCACGGTCGACCATATATTTTTTCGCATTCGTATGTATACATTTTACTTGTTTTAACGTTTGAGCCGTTTGCCAGTTTTGATGGATCATGATTTAAAAACTCCTTTTTTCATCTATACATTTATTTTAGCCAATTTTTCATGAAATGCAATGAGTGTTATGGATTGCTTTCAAACATGTGGTGTAATATGATGAATGTATACGTTTACATCCATGTGCGTATACTAGATCATTTGCTTCAAATCCGCTTTTTCACCTAGAACTCGCAGAACAACCCATATCTTTAAGGAGGTTTGTTTATTTATGAGCTCTACAACACTTCAAATTAGTTCAAAACTCGAATCTTTTCTCCAAGGGACGAAAAAACTCTACATTAATGGTCAGTTTGTCACAAGTCACGATAACAAAACCTTTTCAACTCCTAACCCAGCCACAGGTGAAACCCTTATTGATGTATATGAAGCAGGTGCAAAAGACATTGATGAGGCAGTAAAAGCAGCCAAAAAAGCCTTTCATGGTCCTTGGCGCTCCATGTCTGCCGCAGAACGCGCCCGGCTCATGTTCAAGCTTGCCGATTTAATGGAAGAAAACCAAGAAGAGCTCGCTCAGCTCGAAACTTTAGATAACGGAAAGCCAATTAATGAAACAACCAATGCAGATATCCCTCTCGCAATCGAGCATATGCGCTATTATGCGGGCTGGACAACCAAAATAAGCGGACAAACCATTCCTGTCAGCCAAGGATATTTTAATTATACCCGTCATGAGCCTGTTGGCGTTGTAGGACAAATCATTCCTTGGAATTTCCCGCTGCTTATGGCCATGTGGAAAATGGGTGCTGCACTTGCGACTGGCTGCACCATCGTGTTAAAACCAGCAGAACAAACACCACTCTCTGCTCTTTATTTAGCTGAATTAGTGGATAAAGCCGGCTTCCCAGAAGGTGTGATTAACATCGTTCCTGGATTCGGTGAAACAGCCGGGAATGCGTTAACCGATCACCCTGATGTGAATAAGCTTGCCTTCACGGGGTCAACAAGTGTTGGGAAACTCATCATGGAGAAAGCAGCCAAATCCATTAAGAGGGTCACATTAGAACTTGGCGGAAAATCACCAAATATTATTTTGCCAGATGCCGATTTAAAGAAAGCCATTCCAGGTGCTTTAAATGGGGTCATGTTTAACCAAGGTCAGGTATGCTGTGCAGGTTCTAGGGTCTTTGTTCACCGGAGCCAATATGATGAGGTTGTCGATCAAATGGCTGAATATGCGACATCCCTCAAACAAGGAGCCGGTCTTCATCAAGATACGCAAATCGGACCTCTCGTAAGTAAAGAACAGCACGAGCGCGTGTTAGGCTATATTGAAAAAGGTAAATCAGAAGGTGCAACAGCCGTTGTCGGTGGCGATTGCCCTTATGAGGCTGGTTATTTTGTCTCCCCTACTGTTTTTAAAGATGTAGAAGATGACATGACCATCGCAAAAGAAGAAATCTTTGGACCTGTCCTATCTGCGATTCCTTACGATTCCATTGATGAAGTGGTCGAAAGAGCCAACCAGTCTGACTATGGTTTAGCCGCAGGACTTTGGACAGAAAACTTAAAGCATGCCCATGACATTGCTGCACGTCTTGAAGCAGGCACGATTTGGGTCAACTGCTATAACGTCTTTGATGCTGCCTCCCCGTTTGGAGGATACAAGCAATCAGGTCTTGGCAGAGAAATGGGATCATACGCTCTTAACAACTATACAGAAGTCAAAAGTGTGTGGATTAATCTCCAAGACTAATGACGCCTATAAAGCCGGTGACCATGTCATCGGCTTTTTTGTGATTGCATGTGACAGGCAGGCTCCTGAATATAGTAATAAAGGAAAGGAGCATGGCCGAATATGCAAGATTTTAAAACAAAAGTAAACGAATATATTGATGAATTGCACATGCAACTGCAGCGCAGACAACGAGAAGATGGCGCTTTTGTCTTCTGCTTTGAAGGGCCAATGATGACAAATGCTTTTTTGATTATGCTGTTAAAGGCGGTCGGTGATTCGGATCAGGCACTCGTTCATCAATTGGCAGAAGCTATACGTGAAAAGCAAAATGAGGATGGTTCTTTTTCTTTGTATCATGATCAGGCGGGACATGTAACCGCGACTGTGCAAGGCTACTGCGGGATGCTCGTGTCAGGCAGGTATCAACAAGATGAGCCGCATATGGAAAAAGCAGCACATTTTATTCGATCAAATGGCGGTTTGAAGGACGTTCATTTTATGACAAAGTGGATGCTTGCCGTCAATGGCATGCACCCTTGGCCATACTTCTATGCACCACTTTCATTTTTACTCATCCCTACATATTTCCCGCTTCACTTCTATCATCTTAGTGCATATGCAAGAATTCATTTTGTCCCAATGATGATTGCACTCAACAAACGATATACCTCTCATGAACAGTTTCCAAGCTTAGCACATCTTGATGCAAACATGTCTAAAAATCCTTTTGACTGGTTTATGGCAAGAGAAGAACGTTCCACTCACCACTTTCTAGCGTACATGCGGTCGTATACAGCACTCGACAGCCGGCTCGACTTTTTCGGGTATGAGGCAGCGAAGCGCTATATGTTTGACCGCCTTGAAAAAGATGGCACGCTGTACAGCTATTTAAGTGCCAGTATTTTTATGGTCTATGCACTCATGAGTCTTGGATACTCTCCGGGACATCATCTCATTTTAAAAGCAGTTAAAGGGATGAAACAGCTAGTCACTGACTGTGGGGGCAGGAAATATGCTGAAAATTCTACATCCAATGTTTGGGATACAGCGCTTGTCAGTTATGCTTCTCAGCAGGCAGGCAGAACACAAGATGATCCAGTGATCAAAAAGTCTTTTACGTACTTACTGAACCGGCAGCAAATGAAGAAAGCAGATTGGGCGATCCATAACCGGCATGCGGCTCCGGGAGGCTTTGGTTTTTCAGATTTAAACACAAATAACCCAGATTGCGATGATACGCAAATTGTGTTAAAAGCCGTTCCTCAAACATACGCTCCCGTTCAGTGGAAACGAGGATTTGATTGGCTTCTTTCCATGCAAAACCGGGATGGCGGCTTTTCAGCTTTTGAAAAAAATCAAAATCACTTCTTGCTTCGTCATCTCCCGCTCGAATCTGCTGAGGATGCGGCCATTGATCCTTCTACGCCTGATATTGCAGGTCGTGTGCTCCATCTTATTGCTCTTGAAGAGAATAGCATGTCACCACTCATGCAAAGGCAAAAAGATCATTGTGTGAAATGGCTGCTTGATCATCAAGAGAAAAACGGATCATGGTTCGGAAGATGGGGCGTTTGCTATATTTATGGTACTTGGGCTGCGTTAACAGGACTAAAGACTGCTGGCATCTCCTCATCGCATTCTGCTGTTCAAAAAGCATGTCGATTTTTAAAAACAATTCAATTAGAAGATGGCAGCTTCGGAGAATCGTGTAAAAGTGCAGAGGTTAAAAGGTACGTCCCGCTTCCATTTGGGACAGTGGTTCAAACGGCTTGGGCTGCTGAGGCACTTTTACAATATGTGCAGCCAGATGACAAAGTGATTTTAAAAGCCATCTCATTTTTGATTCAACATCAGCACTCGAGTGAAGCCTTGCACTATCCAGTAGGTATTGGTCTTCCAAAGCAATTTTACATCACCTATCATAGCTATCCATTTGTCTTTCCAATGATGGCTTGTTCCACATTTTTAGAAGAAATGAGGCGTAAAAATGAATAAGGAAGAATATCGCATGCAGCTTAAAGATTGGCTTAGCTCCATTCAAGGTGCAGTTCAAGATGACAACACCCGTCAGAAAGCAGAACATTTATCGTTCATCATGAATGATGAACATTCCAGTGAAGAAGAGTGGTACGAATTGGCTGAAAGTATTGCAGAGGATATAATTCCACAAGATGCAATCCGAGATGTGGCAGTTGGCGGCCATCAATTACCCCCTCTCCCTTACCGGTATGATGCACTAGAACCGTTTATTTCAAAAGAGGTGATGTATTTGCATCACCAGAAGCATCATCAATCATATGTTGATGGTCTGAACCAAGCTGAGCTTGCCTTAAAAAGAGCAAGAAGAACCAATGATTTTAAAATGATCAAGCATTGGGAACGGGAGCTAGCCTTCAATGGTGCGGGACACTATTTACATTGCATTTTTTGGTTTTCTATGAGTCCTTCAGGGAAACAAAAGCCCACTGGGCAAATGCTTCGTCTTATTGAACAATCATTTGAAAGCTATGATGCATTCAAATCCCATTTTTCAGCTGCAGCCAAACAAGTTGAAGGTGTTGGGTGGGCCATTCTCGTATGGGCACCAAGATCTCAGCGATTAGAGATTTTACAAGCAGAACGCCATCAATTTTTATCACAATGGGATGTGATCCCTCTTCTAGCTCTTGACGTATGGGAGCACGCCTACTATCTGCAATATCTGAATGAAAAAGCGACATATGTAGATCGCTGGTGGAATATCGTTGACTGGCGTGAGCCAGAAGCACGCCTTAAGCAAGCTCAGCAAGTGAAATGGACCCCTTTTTAAAAACGCTACTCCATGTAGGCATTTGCTTATATGGAGTATTTATAGTTTACATAATATTATTATCAGCACTAAAAGAATGGGTTGTTTTTTCAGAAAATTCATTTAAAATAGAAAAGATATGTATAGAAAGAGAGTTGAAGCAATGAATGAAGATTTTATTAACCATTAGTCACTTTGCAGGAAGAACCTTTGCAATTTGGGTCATTTTATTTGCGTGTCTTGGATTTGCCTTTCCTGCCGAATTTTCTAAGATTGGACCTTATATTCCTTTTTTACTCGGTATTATTATGTTTGGGATGGGGCTTACCCTGTCTGCTGAAGATTTTAAAGAGCTGTTTCGAAAACCTCTCTATGTGCTGATTGGGGTTCTGGCGCAGTACACACTCATGCCGCTTATCGCCTTTCTATTAGCTTACGGATTACAGCTTCCTTCTGAAATTGCAGTAGGCGTTATTCTTGTGGGCTGCTGCCCAGGCGGTACAGCATCCAATGTGATGACCTTTTTGGCGAAAGGAAATACGGCATTATCTGTAGCCGTCACCACCATATCGACCCTTCTTGCTCCATTTTTAACACCTGTCTTTATTTTACTCTTTGCAAGATCATGGCTACCTGTATCGCCAGAAGCGCTATTTTTGTCAATTGTACAAGTTGTGTTGATCCCAATTATCTTAGGTGTCATCGTTAAATTGTTTTTCAAAAAACAAGTGACCTATGCGGTTCAAGCATTGCCGCTTGTATCTGTCGCCGGAATTGTAGTGATCATTGCAGCGGTTGTCAGTGCAAATAAAGAGCAGATTCTTCAATCTGGGCTGCTAATATTGGCCGTTGTGATCTTACATAATGGACTTGGTCTTTTATTTGGTTACCTTATCGCAAAGTGGTGCAAAATGGATATCCCTTCTCGAAGAGCCATCTCGATTGAAGTAGGCATGCAAAACTCTGGACTTGGTGCAGCTCTAGCGACAGCACACTTCTCGCCACTTGCAGCCGTACCAAGTGCCATTTTTAGTGTGTGGCATAATTTATCTGGTTCCTGGCTTGCGACGTATTGGTCAAAGAAAGGAAATACTGAAAATGAAAAGAAAAAAAGCTAGCACCTTTAATGGGTGCTAGCTTTTCAAATTGAAGATTATCCTTCAAGCAATAGCTGCTCTGGATCTTCAAGTAAGTTTTTAATCGTGACAAGGAATCCAACTGCTTCTTTACCATCGACAATCCGGTGGTCGTAAGAAAGAGCTAAATACATCATCGGACGATTCTCAAAACGTTCTTCATCAATTGCCACAGGTCGAAGCTGAATTTTGTGCATCCCTAAAATTCCAACTTGAGGGCTGTTTAAAATTGGTGTTGAAAGCAGTGAACCGAATGTTCCGCCGTTTGTGATCGTGAATGATCCACCTTGCAGCTCATTTAGAGACAATTTGTTATCTCGTGCTTTTTTCGCAAGATGACCAATTTCCTTTTCAATCCCTGCAAACGACAATCTGTCTGCATCACGGACAACCGGTACGACAAGTCCTTCGTTAGCAGCAACAGCGATGCCGATGTCATAGAATTTCTTCAAGACGAGCTCATCACCTTGAATTTCTGCGTTAAGCAGCGGATATTTCTTCAGTGCTGCTACAACTGCTTTTGTGAAGAAAGACATGAAGCCAAGCTTTACATCATTTTGTTCAAGGAAGGCATCTTTACGGCGTTTTCTTAAGTCCATCACAGCCGTCATATCTACTTCATTAAATGTCGTCAGCATTGCAGCCGTTTGCTGAACCTCAACTAAACGTTTTGCAATCGTTTGTCTGCGGCGCGACATTCTCTCACGTTCAATTGGCTTTCCTGGTTGTTCATTTTGCACCGCAGCATTTGCTTTTGGCGCGGCTTTTGGTGCACTTGCAGGTGCTTCATTCTTTTGATAAGAAGCGACATCCTGCTTTCGTACCCTGCCCAGCGGATCTACGGTTGGAATTTCAGATAAGTCTAGTCCCTTCTCTCTCGCTAGTTTTCTAGCTGCTGGAGAAGCGATGGTTCTGCCATTACCAGATTTCGGCTCTTCTTTCACTGCTTCTTCTTTTTGAGCAGCTGCCGGTTCTTCTTTCGAAGCTGGTGCAGACTCTTGCTCTGGTGCTGGAGCTGCGGACTCGCTTCCGCCAGCTTCACCCGCTGCAATTGTTCCGATGACTTCTCCAACTTGTACAGTGTCACCAGAATCCTTCAGCACTTCTTTCAGTACACCAGATTCTTCTGCTGTCAGTTCGACATTGACTTTATCTGTTTCAAGTTCTAACAGGTATTCTCCCTGCTCCACATAATCGCCCGGCTGCTTTAGCCATTGAGCTATCGTTCCTTCCGAGATCGATTCCGCTAATTCAGGTACTTTAATTTCCGCCATTTTTCATTTCCCCCTTAGTTTTTGCGAGTCAAGCTATCAGATACAATTCGTTCTTGTTCTTTTTTATGCACAGTTGGATCACCCTCAGCCGTACTTGAACGTCTTCTTCGACCGATGTAACGTACTTTTACTTTTTCAGACGCAATTTCACGTAAATATGGCTCAATGTATCCCCAAGCCCCCATATTTTGTGGCTCTTCTTGCGCCCATACGATTTCTTCTAAGTTTGTTAGTTTTGATAAAATCGCTTTAATATCTTTGGCTGGGAATGGATATAGTTGTTCGACTCTCGCAATGTGAAGCCAATCTTTCGGCTCTTCCATTTGAGTAAAACGATCACTAATATCGATTGATACCTTCCCGCTAGATAGCACGAGTCGCGATACTTTTTCGTGATCATGCACAAGGCCTGGTTGTTCAAGAACTGGTTGGAACTGTCCATCCGTTAATTCCTGGACTTCAGACAATGTGTTCGGGTTACGAAGCAGACTCTTCGGTGTCATGATGACAAGCGGACGAATCTCTTCACGAAGCAGCATTTTCGCCTGTCTTCTAAGAATGTGGAAGTATTGCGCTGCACTTGTGAGGTTCGCCACTGTCCAGTTATTCTCAGCAGCTGATTGCAGGAATCGCTCTGTTCTTCCACTTGAATGCTCAGGACCTTGTCCTTCATATCCATGAGGCAAGAGCATCACTAGACCTGATTTTTGTCCCCATTTTGCGCGTCCAGCTGAAATAAATTGATCGAAATACACTTGAGCCGCATTTGCGAAGTCTCCAAATTGAGCCTCCCAAATGACTAACGTTTCAGGAGAATAGACATTATAACCATATTCAAACCCGATGACTGAGCCCTCTGACAGTGGACTATTATGAACAGTAAATGATGCGTTTGCATCACTCAGCTCATGAAGAGCAATAAATTCATCTCCAGTTTGACTGTCGTGAAGAACAAGGTTTCTTTGAGCAAAAGTACCTCGCTCTGAATCCTGTCCGGTCATTCGAATTGGCGTACCGTCTTTTAATATAGATGCAAATGCAAGTGCTTCCCCAAGTGACCATTCTACTTTACGGTCATCTGTAAACACTTTTGCACGTTTTTCAAGGATCCGTTTAAGCTTACCAAATACTTGGAAATCGTCCGGCCAGCTGATCAATTCTTCATTCAGCTTTCGTAATACATCAAACTCTACGGATGTATCCACTGCTGGGAAGCCATTTGATACTGGTTCTGGCAGTTCAATTTCTTGAATCGTATGCTCTTTCTTTGAAGGCACCTTTTGATAGGCCTCTTCTATTCTCGTCGCTACAGCCTGCTCGATTTCTTCACGCTGCTCTTTCGTTAGAAGACCTTCTGTGACAAGTTTATCTGCAAAGATATTCTTGACCGTTTTGTGCTTTCTGACTGCATCGTACAGCATCGGCTGAGTCGTAGAAGGCTCATCCATTTCGTTATGACCGTATCTGCGGTAACCGATCAAGTCAATTAAGAAATCCTTCTTAAAGCGTTTGCGGTATTCTACAGCTAATTGAACAGCCGCTAAACATGCTTCTGGATCATCTGCATTGACGTGAACAATTGGAATCTCAAACCCTTTTGCAAGGTCACTTGCATATTTCGTTGAACGAGATTCATTGCTTTCCGTCGTAAATCCGATCATATTGTTTGCAATGATATGGATTGTTCCGCCCACTTGATAGCCTACAAGTTGACTTAAATTTAATGTTTCTGCCACAATTCCTTCCCCAGGAAATGCCGCATCACCATGAATTAAGATGGCTAATGCCTTTTCAACGTCTTGTACTGGATAGCCCTTTTGAGTACGTAATTCCTGAGCAGCACGTGTGCTTCCTTCAATGATTGGATCAATGAATTCCAAGTGACTTGGGTTATTAGCAAGCGTGACTCTCGCACTCTTTGTATCTTCGTCTTTAATTTGACGATCTGCTCCAAGATGGTACTTTACATCACCTGTCCACCCGTAGCTGATGCCAATAGAGCCTTCTGATGGAACAAGCTCTTTATTTGGCGCATGCTGGAATTCTGAGAAAATAATCTCATATGGTTTTCCTAACACATGTGCTAATACATTTAAACGGCCTCTGTGTGCCATTCCAATGTTAATATTTGAAGTCCCTTGTGTAACAGACTCTGAAATAATTTCATCAAGTACTGGGACAAGTGCGTCTAATCCTTCTATTGAGAAGCGCTTTTGCCCAACAAATGTTTTATGAAGAAACTGTTCGAACTGCTCAACTTCTGTTAATCTCTTGAATACAGAAACTAGTTTATCGGCTGGTTTTTTCTTAAATAGTTCACCAGACTCGATTGATTTTGAGAGCCAGTTCCGTTCTTCGAAATCATGTACGTGATCAAACTCAAATGAAATGGTACGCTTATACGTATTTCTCAAATGGTTAATGGCTTCTATGCCGTTTGAAATGTGTTTTGGTGCGTCAGGACTAATAATAGATATTGGAATATTCTTGACGTCTTCTTCTGTTAAACCGTATTCCTTTAAAGGAAACAGCTCTTGTAATTCCTTTTCTTTGCGAAGAGGATTGACGGAAGCATTTAAATGGCCATACGTTCTGATGTCTTCTGCCAGTTTAACGACTGATGCTATCTTTTGGATTTGTTCAGAAGTAACTACGCTATTTTCTTTTTTCCCAATTTCCTCCTTCATTTCACTCGGTGGTGCACCAAGTTCATCAAATATGCCTCTTAGATCTTCATCAACACTAGTAGGATCCTGGACATACTGATCGTAGAGCTCGAGCACATAGCCGAGGTTCGGACCATGAAATTCTTCCCAACTCAACGGTTGTTTCACATCATTTTGAAACATTTTGAACACTACCCCCAACTTTGATCATCAAGTGATTGAACACTATCTCGATATAACTTCCAGAACACAATGACCAAATTTATGTAATAAAACGCTTCCAATAATATTCTACCACTGTTTCGGATTACTTTCTACATTCTTTGTTCAATTAAAGATAAAAAATTCACAGAAAAACAAAAAATTTAAATCATTCCGAAAAATATTTTGAAGAAAGGGGCAAAACCTTATGCCCCAATGCTTTTATGCAGTAATTTCTTCAGTAACGGATATAAAACATCTGGCAATGTATCGACATCTGGTACAAAAATGCTGAACTTGCCATACATATCTTGAATGGTTTTCATCTGTGCTTCTTCGATCGGTGAATTGGATAAAAACACATTGATTACTTCAATGCCTTTTTTCCTCGCCTCAAGAACTGCTTCATGTGTATCGACAATCCCATTTTGTTCGTAGCTGAATGCAGCTGGCTCTCCGTCGGAAAAAACAATGAGAAACTTTTGCTCTTCTCTTCGTTTTAATATCATTTTTGTCATTTGACGAATTGCATAGCCATCCCGGTTATCCTCTTCTGGTTCAAGAGACATAATGGAAGGACCTGCATCAAATAAAGAATCTTTGAACGACACGACTGTGTTGAAATAGTTCGGCTGACTTGTTTCTGATGCGTCGTTTGTATCTTCCCAAAACCCCACAATTTGATGTGGGACTTGAACGGACTTTAAGGCTTCATGGAATAGAACAATGCCTTTTTTCGTCTCGTCCATCTTGTCAAACATGCTAGCAGAACAATCCACTAATAAAGTGAAAACAGCATCAATTTCCGAAGAAGGTGCCTGTTTTTTATAGAAAAGACGCGGATTCGACTCTGTAAAATAACGAATGAGCTTTTTACTCAGACGTCCTGCATGAAGATCCGTTTTTGGCCATGTTTTTTTATGTTCGAGCGTTTTTTGAATCATCTGTTTTAACCGTTTCTGATACGGCTCAATCTCCTTGGCGTGCTGCTTGTATACATCGATTTGTTCTGGCGCGGGAGGATCTGGTGAAATCATGACTGGAAACGCATATTTGTTCTCTTTTCCATTCTCATGAGCATCCGCTCCGCTTTCCTCGCCTTCAGCCTCTTCCAGCGCCTCAAGCTTTGAATAATCTTTTCGGTGAGTCTGCTTGGCAGAGCCTTGGACAGTGCCAAGTGCTTGATCTCCGTCATCGCCTTCTCTTGCTGCATCCTTCCCGAGATCACTTTTCCCGCCGTGCTCTAAATCAAATTGAAGGAAGCTTTTTGACGGCGCTTCTGTTTCTCGATGCCACACTTCCATATACTCTTGGTGGATGTCTTCATCGCCCTCTTTTTCCCGGTCGACTTTGATGTCCTCGCTTAATTTAGGTTTTCTTTTTAAGTCATGAAACAGCGGTTCTTTTGCCGCTTTTTCATAGTCCAATTCCGGGAAGAAAAAGTACGTATTCAGCATATCTTTATCAAGAAGCTCATCAAAGCCTTCCATTAATTCTTTGACGATGACTGCGATATCTCCGGTTGAACGCGCTTCATATACACGCTCAAGACTTGATTCAATAAATGGAATCATTGGGTTGATCCGCTCGTGAAGAGGCGGAATTTCTTCTAGCGGTGAATCCGCTGTCAGCTTCACATACATTGCACAATAGAGTGCATCCGTTAAAATGCTCCGCTCTTGGTTAATCGTTAATTGCGTCTTAAAATGACGCCGGTATAGCTCTCTTCTTCGTTTAAATACCTTTTTTGTTCCTGGGCGGTCACGTTTAATCCGCTCTTCAATCCGGATATCTTCAAAGAGCATAAACAATTGTTTACACAGGTCAGGAATGGACATTGTATGAGCATAGCGAATGATTTCCTGAAAGACAGTCAGATCACTATAAACGGTTCCTACTGCACGGAGGAATACATCACTTTTCAGTCCGGCTGTCATGTCTTCCTGTTTACGGTCATCCCAAAAATGGCTGATGAAAATTTTCTTTTCAAAAGGATCATAGTAGGACTGCACTCCGTATTCAAGCTCGACATCATCACTTTTTGCTAACGTTTTGGCTAAATCCGTTAATTCCATAAATAAAAATGAATCGATTCTGCTGTCATTAAATTTGATGAATTTCAAAACTCAGAACCTCACTCGAATAATGTTTGGGCAATATTTCTTACCGCTGCTTTTTCCCGGTCATCTTCTAGCTTTTCAACAATCCCTCGTTCAACTGCACGAAGCGGCGGGATGTATTGCGCAAGATCACATGTGTCTAGAAGGGCGCGAATGGATGCTGCTTCTTCACTCACCTGCCCGTTGTGTGCCTGTGTAATGAGGTCTGATGAGAGCTGCACGAATTGATCGATTAAACGTTCATCCTTTAATACAGATTGAGATTGCAGTACATCCTTTAAGATGCCGCCGCCGATATATGGAACGTCAATGACAACAAAACGGTTTTTTAACGCTTCATTTAAAGGCACTGTGCCGACATAACCTTCGTTGATTGCCGCTATCACGCCAAAGCCTTCATCTGCTCGAACGACCTCTCCTGTAAATGGATTTGTCATCATTTTTCTGTAGTCGAGTACACCGTTTAAAATAGGCAGGGTTTCTGGCTTTGCCATGTTGATTTCATCAATATATAAAAGATGGCCTTTTTTCATTGCTTTCGTTACAGGTCCTTCAATAAATTCAATAGAAGCAACTTGACCATCATTGTGAATGGTTTTATAGCCAATCAAGCTTTCTGCATCAAGATCAACCGAGCAGTTCACACTGTGCATCGGCTGCTGAAAGAAAGCAGATAAAGTTTCTGCTAATTTTGTTTTACCTGAACCAGTCGGCCCTTTTAAAAGAACGTTTTTGCCGAGTGCTAGTGCAATCATCGCATCTTGTATGATAGACGTGTCCTGTGATTCATAGCCGCCTGTTCCAATAAGCGGACGGAATTCTTCTTCTAGTCCTTTTGCTTTTGCTTCAATCATTGCTTGAATTTCTTCTGGGAGTGATTGTTCGTTAAACATGTATGATTAATTCCTCTCTTCGATCATTTTCCTCACCAAGTATACTAAAAAAACCTTTATGCACTCAATACATAAAGGCTAGACATCTGTTATTTTACCATTTCTTTTGTGATCGCTCCGCATGCGATGCGTTTCCCTGAGTTTCCAGAAGGGTTGCTTAAGTAATCATCTGCTTCTGCATGAATGATAAAGCTACGCCCATTTTGATCGATTAATTGGTTCGATCCTCCCTTTAACGTCACATCTGGTACATTCACGACAACATCAATTTGTCCATCTGCCCCAACTTCTAAATTAGGCATATCTCCAGCATGATGACCCTTTGGGTTATCAAAGCCATGCTCCCGGTGTGTTGGATTAAAGTGAGCCCCTGCCGTTTCAAAATCTGGCGCTTCACATCTTCCTGTTTCGTGAATATGGAAGCCATGAGGACCTGGCGGCAGATTTTTCGCTTTCACATGTAAATCCAGCCCGTTTTCTGAGGAGTCTCTTACTTCGATGCTCCCTATTTTTTGCCCGTTTTCATTGATGAGTGACGTGGTAACTGGTGCTTGCTTAGATGCTGCAACTTCAATGGTTTCTTCTGTCGTTTCTTTTTTCGGCGGTGCATGACAAGCTGTTGCAACAAAGACCAGACACATCATGATCAACCACACTGACTTTTTCATATGATTGCCCCCTTTAGATATCAGTATGGACAACCTGATCAATAGGCAAACAAAAAAAGCCGAAAATCGGCTTTTTTAGAAGAAACGTTTTGCACCTAAATAGGCTTTTTTCCAATATGGATTGCTTAAGTTTGAGATCCCCACTCCGTTGTCACTTGCGTGAAGGAAATCTCCTCCGCCAAGGTATAGTCCCATATGAGATGGACCCGCTTTGTACGTTGTGAAATAAACAAAATCGCCAACTTGAGGTGTGCTCACAGGTGTCATCATACTCCAGTAGCCTGCAGTGCTTAATCTGGATACAGACGAAACCTTGTTAATGAGGTAATAAACAAAGCCGCTGCAGTCAAATCCAGATGGTGTATTGCCGCCCCATCTGTAAGGAATGCCTGTCAGCTTTTTACCTTCTTGAATCATCGTCGTGATTTTTGCATTCATTGGCACATCGGGTTTGTTATTGTTGACCGGCTTTGTCGAGCCGTTAGACGTAGAACCATTCGACCCAGTTGAGCCTGAAGCTGCACCATTAATTTTGAGAACTTGTCCAATTCTAAGCACATCGCTTTTTAAGCTGTTGGCTGTACGGATGGACTGGACTTGCACTTTAAATTGATTCGCAATTTTCCATAAAGAATCGCCTGATTTTACAGTATAAGATGTTGCTTTCCCGCTTGAAGACTGGTTACTGTTTGAATTGTTTGGTTTAGTAGGTTTCGGCTGACTTGGTTTTGATGCAGCCGTCCCTTTTACTTTCAATACTTGATTTGGATAAATCATATCAGATTTGATCCCATTCAATGTTTTGATTTCACCAATCGACATATTGAGTGAATTCGCAATTTTCCAGAGAGAATCCCCTAATTTGACCTTGTATGTACTTGATGAAGATGAACTATTTGAGTTCGTTGTCTTATTGTTTGAGCTGGAATTTGAAGAGGAGTTTGATGACTGGCTCCCGCTTGTCTTCGTGCTTCCAGATACCTTTAGCTTTTGTCCAGGACGAATTAAGTCACTGTTTAAGCTGTTTAGACTTTTCAAACTTGCGACTGACATTTTATGATTTTTTGCAATGAGCCATAAAGAATCTCCAAGCTTTACAGTGTAGCTTGATGTCGTTGAAGCATTTGATTTCGTTGCTTTTGAACCAGTTGACGAACTGGATTTTTTGCTTTTTGCGCCAGGAATTTTCAAGCTTTGTCCTGCAAAAATCATTGTCGTTTTTAGTTGATTAAGAGATTGAAGCTCCGAAATACTTGTATTGTACTGTTCGGCAATCTTCCAAAGTGAGTCACCGCTTTTCACTTTGATCGTCTGTGCTTCTGCCGGTGCAGCAAACACAGCTGAGCCAGCGATCGCTGAAACTGTGAGGCCGGTTACTACTTTTTTCTTCATAGATGAATCTCCGCCTTTCATGATTTCATTCAACAAGACTTATGTACTAGTTTTAAGTTTAGCATTTAACGACTCTGCTTCTCTTGCACTATTTTATCTTTATTTCTATTATATTACTCGACATGTAGACGTTGGGCAATAACAAATAGGCTAAAGCAGTCAACTCAAAATGCTAAAACAAAGCCATATCGTTTGTATCGGCCGTTTGCTGTATTTATAAACATTTTTTAAGGAATTTGTCGAAACAAGCACGCTGCTAGTTTCATAGTTCTATTCTACATGACAAATTTTTCTGTATCAAATGACTTTTTACTTAATTGCCTGTTTTTTCTCCTCAAATGAAAAAAGCATCCTTCCGAATGAAG
Source organism: Bacillus pumilus (assembly GCF_900186955.1). Taxonomy (NCBI): domain Bacteria; kingdom Bacillati; phylum Bacillota; class Bacilli; order Caryophanales; family Bacillaceae; genus Bacillus; species Bacillus pumilus. The sequence continues at coordinate 1,933,829 of NZ_LT906438.1, forward strand.
AATGCAGCGATTGGTTTTTTATTTTCTGATTTCAGGTTCTTTTACAGTGAGCGGATAAAGGACTCCTTCTTTCGCAAATGACATTTTACCCGTTTCCTCTGAAACGACGAGAACAAGTGCATCGGTCATACCAGAGAGTCCGATCGCAGCCCTGTGTCTTGTCCCGAGAGAAGGACTGACTTTTTTTGAAGTAAGCGGGAGCACATTTGCCGCAGATACGAGCGTATTTTCTTTGACTAAAAGCGCACCATCATGAAGTGGATTTCCTGGGTAGAAAATGCTTTCAATTAATGAAGCACTAATTTTCGCATGAAGATTTGTCCCTCTTTGAATAAAATCCTCGACCTCATCCCGCCTTTGTATCACAATCAGTGCCCCGTGCTTTTGTTTTGATAAGCTCTCAATGGCTAACGAAAATTGAGCAAATCCAGGTGTGAATTCTTCCATATACGATTGTAAATAAAACGAGGAAGCCTCTGCATGCATTTCATTAAACTCATCATGTAATGACTCGAGATCACAAAGTAGACATTGCTCAATCTCATCAAGGGAATCGATAATGTCACTTGCATCCTTCATAATTTTCATCAAGTGTGTTCTCATGCCCACTTTAAATTGCACTTCTTCATTCGTACGATTGATCATTTGACCTTTTCCCTCCTCCTTTTCGTTGTCATAAAATAACAAATTATGCGCATTCTATTGTTATGGAGGTGACTTAATATGACCATTCAGAAAGTGATTCAATATGCTTGCAGCATTTTAGGTGTTGTCAGTCTTTCCTTTATTTATGCCCAAATGTTTAAAAAAACGAAGCCATCTAAGAAAAATAATCCGACAGAGAATTGATTTTTTTACATAGCATGATATAATCCTCTCGTTATTTCTGTTCAGAGAGGAACTTATGATGAGAGAAACAAATAGCATTCGAGCTAAGGTGACACTATTTTTAACCATTTTGATTCCGATTTTAATCACTCAAGCGGGTCTTTCGCTTATTACGTTTTTAGACACCGTGATGTCTGGAAAAGTGAGTGCAGAAGACCTTGCGGGTGTTGCGATCGGTTCTAGTATTTGGACACCCGTTTATACAGGACTTGCTGGTATATTAATGGCCGTTACGCCAATTGTCGCTCAGCTGATGGGCGCAGGGCATAAAAAGGATGTTCCCAAGGCTGTCTTTCAGGCGATTTATTTATCCTTTCTTTTAAGTATCTGTGTGATTGCAATTGGAACAATTATCATCCCTTACGTATTAGGGGGACTTGGACTTGAGCAATCCGTAGAGGATATTGCGCGGCATTTCTTAAGTTTTCTTGCTTTTGGTATCATCCCGCTGTTTGGTTATTCTGTGCTTAGGTCATTTATTGATGCATTAGGGAAAACACGTGTAACGATGTTCATCACGTTAACAGCACTTCCTATTAATTTTGCTTTAAACTATGTATTTATTTTTGGGAATTTCGGCTTTCCAAAGCTTGGCGGCGCGGGAGCTGGTCTTGCTTCTGCGATGACGTATTGGGCAATTTTCATCATGAGTATTTGTCTTGTCATGAAAGCAGAACCATTTGCCTCATTTCGTTTGTTTCAAAAACTGCCTCGAATCAACATTTCCCGTATGGGGCAAATACTGAAAATCGGTCTTCCTATCGGGTTTGCGATCTTTTTTGAAACGAGTATCTTTGCAGCAGTTACGTTATTAATGGGTCACTTTGATACTGTGACGATTGCAAGTCACCAGGCTGCGATGAACTTTGCTTCCATCTTATATATTTTACCGCTCAGTATCTCGATGGCTTTAACGATTGTCGTTGGGTTTGAAGCTGGTGCCAAGCGTTATAAAGACGCGCAAAGCTATAGCTATATCGGAATTGGAACGGCGGTATTATTCTCCTTGTGTACGGCAGCACTCATTTTATTATTTAGACCAGAGATTGCTGGTTTATACACAGCTGAATCGGCTGTTTTACAGTTGACACAGCAATTTTTGATTTATGCGATCTTTTTCCAGCTGTCAGATGCCATTGCTGCACCCATTCAAGGGGCGCTGCGCGGCTATAAAGATGTCAACTATACGCTCATTGCCGCATTTGTTTCATACTGGGTGATCGGCCTTCCTTCCGGTTATCTGATTGGCACCTATACCTCGTATGGGGCATTTGGGTATTGGATTGGTCTCATTGCCGGACTTGCCGCTGGTGCCATTGTCCTCTTTATCCGTCTCAGATTGATTGAAAAACGATTGCTTCAACAAGCGCCCAATCACTAAATACGACACTAAAAAACAGCTGATCGATGTCAGCTGCCCAGCGTGTAGACAAACCTTCGCATTCGTTGTCAGCTCTGCGCGCCGGTACTCACGAATGTCAAATTCGCTCCGTTCCGGTGCTCGCCCTTCTTAGACTTCAAAGGTTTTCTATCAAGCTGAAAAGAAGACAAAGGGCTAAAATCAAGATCATTTTAGCCCTTTGTAAACAATTTAAGCAGCTGATCAATGTCAGCTGCTTTTTTTATTTAGTCTTTCCATTGGTACGTCCAGAAAATTTCTTCATCGAACCATTTTTGGACGACAGGTTCTTTGTTTTTCAGCTTCTGTTCAAGCTCTCTCAGCATGCCTTCTGTTTGCGTTCTATGCGCTCTCAGTGCATTTAATTTGATATCTGCTACATCTGTAATGTCGATCGTAATATCTGCATTTCCCAGCACTTCTTCTCTATTTTTCGTAATGGCCATGCAGTATGTGACAGGACGATCTTCTTTTTTCTTACGGTAAAGAGCGCGAATCACCGCTTCCCCTGTCGCATCATGATCAGGATGTACACCGTGTCCAGGATAAAACGTCACAATCAGTGTAGGTTTGACTTCATCAATGATGGTTTCCATCACATCAGCTAAATACTCGTCATCCTCAAATTCCAATGTTTTATCACGAAGTCCAAGCATACGTAAGTCTGTGATATCCATTTCTTTGCAGGCGCTGATTAATTCCTGTTTTCTTAATTCAGGAAGTGTTTCACGGTTAGCATATGTTGGACTGCCCATATTTCTGCCCATTTCCCCAAGTGTCCCGCATGCATACGTGACTGGGATGCCGCGTTTTCTACTTTGTGCAATGAGACCTGCAACCCCAAACGATTCATCATCTGGGTGAGGCAGCATCACTAGTACATGTTCATTCATGACTCGTCACCCTTTCTTCTACACCTGAAATGGTGTTTCACTAATTTGTAATGAGATCGCTAGTTTCCCGTCTGGCAAGTGCCCAGCTAACAGCAGGCGGCCATGGTCATCAAACACATAATCCGTTAATCCTTCTGCGTAAATCCAGCCATCTTCTGTTTTCATTCCAACACGGTACGGACCTTGTCCTTTTATTTTCGCCTGTGAATAGACGACTTTCGCATTGCGGATATAGGCAACGACCGTCATATTTTGTTCATTTACATGAGCTGAATAAGAACCAGTGGTCGTTTCAAGATGAACGAAGACTGGACGATGTAAAAACGATTCAAGATGTGCTGTGACATCTTCCGTTTGAATTGGTTTCATGAGTGGTTCCTTCCTTCATTTTGAATTAATTCGCGCAGCTTTTTTGTATGTAAGCTGATCAGCTGCAGCTGATGATCATGCCGAAGCCCACTTTCTAATATTCTCTCTACAGCGAGTACATATTTTTGATGAAATGATTTTCTCGCCCTCGGATGAGTGCGCGCATCGCTTAAATCATCACATATTGCCTCGTGTAAAGAAGACATATCATCGACATCAAGCTGACGATTTTTCCATAAAGATTGATAAGCGGCTGTAAGCTCATTGGCTGATGACATGTAATCACCTCTACAGTTTTGGTAACAACTTATTATGACATGATCCGCCTTCAAAAAAAAGCAAACTGCTCGTAGGACTTAATGAGAATTCGCAGTTTTTTTCATGCGTAATTGAGAGGTAGTAAACAATAAAATCGCCACCCAGATACAAAGAAACGTCACAATTTTAGCTGAAGATAAGTGCTCGTGATACACAAATAACCCTAAAAACAGTGTAATCGTTGGTGCAATGTACTGTAAAATACCCACTTGATAAAGAGGAATTTTTTTTGCCCCTTCAGAGAATAAAAGAAGCGGCACCGCAGTAAAGACCCCTGCAAAGAATAAGAGACCAAGCGATCCGAAGCTGTTAGGATTCATTGTCACCACAGGTTCTTTTAAGAAGAACAATAAGTACACAAGAGCTGCCGGGGCTAGAAGCAGCGTTTCAATTGTCAAACCAATGGCACTCGTGAAGCTCATTCTTTTTTAATCAATCCATAAAAACCGAAGCTAAAGGCAAGTAATATTGCCACGACAGGAAATGAACCGTACTGAATCGTAGAAAGAATCACCCCAGCTGCGGCAATTAAAATCGCAATGGTTTGTAATTTATTGAGCCGCTCTTTCAAGAAAATGATGCCTAGTAAAACAGAGACAAGCGGATTAATATAATACCCTAAACTAGCTTCTAGCATAAGATGATGGTTGACTGCCCAAATGTACACATACCAGTTAACCGATATTAAAATAGCAGATAATAGTAATGAAAAAAGTGCCTTGCCATCGAGCATGAGACCCTTCACTGTCTGCATCGCCGGCCGGACTTGTTTTAAATACAGAAGAATACCGCACATAAAAACAAATGACCATAAAATTCTGTGCGCTAAAATTTCGCCTGACGAAATATGTTCCATCAGTTTCCAATATAACGGGAATAATCCCCATAATGTAAAAGATGCTGCCGTATAGAGAACACCTTTTGATTGCTGTTGTTCGTTCAATCTAACCATTCCTTTCTAAACCTATCGTATATTATAGCACGCACTCAAGTGAATGGGCATATACTAATTCAGGGCATTTAGAAAGGATGATTTGCATGTTTGACTGGAACCGATTATTCCCTTTTCAAAAGCAATTTTCAAAAGAAGCCTTAAAGAATTCAGACCCTAAAGACGTCGAGCAGTACGTCAATCAAGTGATGGAAAGTGTATTCGGCTCCAATTATCCTGCTCAGTTCCCTTTTCAGGACCCACTCTCTCAACATCAAAAAACGAGAGAAACAGACGTCAAAAAAGAAAAAGAACCCGAAGTGGAAGTGTTCGAAACCACTGATCACGTGTTCGTTAAGATTGAGCTTGCTCGGCCGAGCACAGAAAAAGTAAAAATTAAACATACAGCCAACCTGCTGTTTATTGATCATTTTCCTGAGGAAGGCACGCAGAAGAAAGTCGTCCTCCCTGCTGCTGTCAAAAGAAAAGGAACGAAGGCTTCGTATCAGGACGGTATTTTGGAGATTATGTTTTTAAAGCATGATGATCCGGGGATTTCTGAAATCGATATTCCATTATAAAAAGCCTGCTTTGATATAGAAGCAGGCTTACTCTTTTTTCTTAATAGTATGGTGGATATCCTCCGCCATAAGGTGGTGGAACAGGCGGTGGTGGTGGCGGGTAATATGGACGGGGATAATTAAAAATCGCACTTCCTAAAAACCCGCCAAGCAGTCCGCCGACTAAAGGAGCGCCAAAACCAAAAAACAAAGGGACTCTGGATTCATATGGCGGAATGCCAGGGGCGCCGCCTCGGAAATACGGAGTATGAGGGTACATGCATTTCTCCTCCTTTGTCATGTGCCTAAGATCAGCATATTCATCAGGAGTCAAAACGTTTGGGCAAACCTGAAACTAGGCTTGTTCCTTTTTTTCATGAGATTCTGTATATTCCCCTGCCCACCTAGATACCTCATGAAACACATCATTTAGCGCATTTCCTTTTTCAGTTAAACAGTAAATGACTTTCACAGGCGTCTCAGGCAATACAGTTCGCTCTATAATCCCTTCTTGCTCAAGTTCCTTTAAACGCTCTGCGAGCATTTTTTGACTGATGGATGGGATAATGTCCGTCATGTCTTTAAAACGCTTTGGACCATCAAGCAATACATGAATAATGAGACCATTCCACCTTTTGCCTAGCAGTAAAAAAGCTTGCTGAATGTGTGGACATAATTGAAATTCCATAAATTTCAGCCTTTCTTTTCATGATTGTTTGACAAACTAACGGTATACAATTTAAAATATATCTCTAGTTACAATAAGTAAGTTTCTCACTTTTTAGTTATTGTACCATATTATTTGCAAAAACGGGAGGAAATATCCATATGGCGACTGATCAAAAAACGATTGACATTTTAAAACAAAGAGCTTCAGTAAAAGAGTACGATACAACTCATGAAATGACAAAAGAAGAGTTAACAGAGCTTCTTGATATCACAACAAAAGCACCATCCGCGTGGAACCTTCAGCATTGGCATTTCACTGTCTTCCACAGTGCTGAATCTAAAGCGAAGTTACTTCCAATCGCTTACAACCAAAAGCAAATCTCACAAGCATCAGCTGTTATTGCTGTACTAGGTGATCTTGAAGCCAATCAAAATGGTGAAAAAATCTACAGTGAGCTGGCAGAACAAGGATTCATTACTGAAGACATCAAAGAAACATTGATGACTCAAATCAATGGCGCATACCAAAGCGAGCAGTATGCACGTGAAGCTGCGTATTCAAATGCTTCATTAGCTGCTATGCAATTAATGATTGCTGCAAAAGCAATGGGCTATGATACATGCGCAATGGGTGGTTTCAGTAAAGACGCCTACATCAAAGAATTCAATGTAAGCGGCCGATATGAGCCAGTCATGCTGATTTCAGTTGGTAAAGCAGCGAAAGAAGCTCATAAAAGCAATCGTTTCGACATCGAAGAAGTATCTGATTTCCTTTAAAATTGGCAAGACCTCAGCTTTCATGCTGAGGCTTTTTTTATTTGGTTTAAATATTATTGCTGCATATTTTCTTTTCATTTACCCCCTTTTCATCTACACTTTTTCTTTTTCTCAAGAATGAAAGCGTTATATTAGTATGATATTCAGCGAAATGATTGTTTTTTCTGAAAATGGTCTTGTGATCTAATCTGACAACTGCTATTATTATGAAATTACAAAAAATTCAGGAGGAAATCATGAATAAAAAATTGATACTGGCACTACTTATAGCGATTCCATTCATCGGACAGCTCGCACTGCTGCCCTTTGCGAATCGTATCCATCCATTTGTGATAGGCCTGCCTTTTTTCCACTTCTGGCTCTTACTATGGATTGTTCTCACACCAGTCTGTACATTCATCATTTACCGCATGCAACATTCAAATGGAGGAACTGACTAATGCAAGGAAATTTAACAGCTTTATTGATTACAGCAAGTATCATTTTCATCGTCGTGGTCATTGGATTTGCCGCTGGCCGTGATAAATCATCCAGACAGTCAGTAGAGGAATGGTCTGTCGGCGGGAGAAAATTTGGCGGGCTGCTCGTCTGGTTCCTCGTTGGCGCAGATTTATACACAGCTTATACCTTTTTAGGACTCACTAGTACAGCCTATACAGCTGGAAGTGTCGCTTTTTTCGCTATTCCCTATTCAGTTCTAGCGTATTTTATTGCTTATTTCTTCTTACCAAAGCTATGGACGGTTGCGAAGAATCACAACCTCACAACGCTCGCTGATTATGCACGTGAGCGCTTTGACAGCAAGCTGTTATCCAGTCTAATTGCAATTATTGGAGTGCTTATGCTCATTCCTTATATTTGTCTTCAACTGAGCGGGATTCAAGATACGTTAACTGTCGCTGGAACTAGTTATATTAATGTGAATGCAGTTGTTATTATTTCATTTATTTTAGTCGCACTTTATACATTTTTCAGCGGGATTAAAGGTCCTACATATACAGCCATTATTAAGGATATTCTCGTTTGGGTCATCATGCTGTTTATGGTGGTTTCACTGCCAATCATTCATTTTAACGGCTGGACTCCGATGATGAATACGTTAGCTAAGGAAGCGCCACAGCTTCTGACAATTCCTGACGGCGGTCCTAAAGGCATTTTATGGTTCATTACCGCTTCAGGTGTTTCTGCCCTTGCTTTGTTTATGTGGGCACATGCGGCAACAGGGGTATTTACAGCAAAAAGTGCAGATGCTATCCGTAAAAACAGCATGTTTTTGCCTCTTTATAACATCGTATTGATTTTGGTCATCTTCCTTGGATTTATTGCCTTTTTGGTCTTACCAGAAGATACGAATCCAAGATTTGCACTTCTTCATTTAATTCAAACGTCATATGGCGGCGTGATGCAGGGTCTTGCTTATTCAACGATTGCACTGGCTTCCCTCATTCCATGCTCGATCATGGCCATTGGTGCATCGAATTTATTTGCCAATAATTTATATCGTGACTTAATTCATCCGAATGTATTACCTAAAAGGTTGACCATCATCACTCGTTCAATGGTGTTTATCGTGATCGGACTGGCTCTATTATTCGGAATGCTCTTCCCAACAGCACTTGTGACACTTCAGCTCATTGGTGTTTCAGGAATGGTTCAAATTTTCCCTGCCATTGCGATCAGCTTGTTCTGGAAAAAACAATCGAGAGAAGCAACGATTGCGGGGTTAGTTGTTGGCATCATCGTCACCTTTACAGCCAATATCTCACAAGTCACGTTCGGTCTTTATGAAGGGTTTCTTGGTTTACTAGCAAACGTTGTGGTCATCCTGATTTTGAATCCATTCTTCCAAAAGAAGGTCACATCCAATTCTGTCATGGATGATCTATTTGAAAAAGATCAAGACAAAACAGAAGCGATTGGAAACAACGCGTAAACATAGAAAGAGCAGTCCCCCCTAAGAGGACTGCTCTTTCTTTATTTCATTTCTTTTTTCAAGACTTCAATGGCTTTTTTCATTTGAGTATCATTGTTCTTTAGCTTATTTTGGATCTTTGTCATCAGTACTGTCGTTGTATCTCCCGTCAGAATTCCGTCTGCTTTCAGATCGTTGTCTGTTTGGAAGCTTTTGACGATCGTCTGGAAGGCTTGATCGTACTCACCATTTGCTTTTGCTTTGTAGTCAAGCGCTTGGAACATTTTTTGAGCCGCTTTGACTTCATCTCCATTGTCATTCAGCTGATACGTTTTTTTCGGGCTTAAGTATGGCAACTTTGCATAACTTGGGAGCGATGCTTTGACCTGTGGTTCAATTCCTTTTTTATGAATCCACGAACCATCCGGCGTTAGCCACTTGGCAATGGTTAACTTGACACTAGAACCATCATTATAGCTTTGCGCATTTTGAACAGTTCCTTTACCAAATGTCTTTTCACCAATAATTTTGATACCTGAAGATTGGTGCAGAGCCGCCGCCATGATTTCTGCAGCGCTGGCTGAGCCGCCATTTACAAGGACAACTGCCGGCTGATGAACTTTGCGTTCTTTTTCAGCCTTGTACTCTTCTTTCTTCCCTTTTTCTTCAACTTGCATGATGACTTTCCCTTTATCGATAAAGTCATTACTCATTTCAATCGCTTCTGTCATAATGCCGCCTGGATTATCTCTCAGGTCAATGACAAACCCTTTTGCCCCTTTTTTCTCGAGGTCATCAATGGCTTTATCTAACTCTTTTGACGTTGTTTCAGCAAAGGACGTAATTTGGATTTCTCCTATTTTGTCTTTTGTGAGTTTTGCATACACTGTTTCAACTGGAATGGTGTCTCTTGTGATGGTCACATCAACATTTCCCACTCCTTGGCGGTTAAGGTGAAGCTTGACATCCGTTCCTTTTTCCCCTCTGATTAGAGAGACTGCTTGATTGACCGACATGCCTTTTGTGCTTTTTCCATCCACCTTTAAAATACGATCATGAGGTTTCAACCCGGCTTTTTCAGCAGGAGAGCCTTTAATCGGTGCGACAATTAAAATTTGTCCATCCTTCTCTTCTACTTGTGCACCAATTCCTTCAAATGATGAAGAAATGGTGTTGTTAAATCCTTCGGCTTCCTCCTGATCCATATATGTAGAGTATGGATCATCAAGTGATGCGATCATTCCTTGAATCGCACCATCTACTAGTTTTTGATCATCCGTTTTTTCGTAATACTCATCTTTTACTTTCGTATACGCAGCCATGAGTTTACTAAACTTCTCATCTCCTGAGACATTGACAGTCCCTTGTTTTGTGATCACAAATGTAATCGCTGAGGACAGTGCCGCTGTCACCAAAATAGCGATGACGATCTTAAATTGTTTTTTCAAAAAAACACCACCTTTATCTCCTTTCATTATTATCAAGGACGATGCTTCATCCGTCAACCAAAGGATCGAAGTTCTCTTTGAAAAGATAAGCCATTTGACCTTGCATTGCATAATCTTTAAAGAGGAACTTGATAAGGAAAGAAGGGATTTTATGAGTGATTATGTAGAAATGCTTGCCTATTTTGGCGTATCTAGTGCCCATCCTGGCGGAATTGAGTTAACAAAAACGATGCTTGAGCATATAAAATTGATGCCTGATGCGCGCATACTGGATGCGGGATGCGGGACTGGACAAACGGCGGCATATTTAGGCAATATCGGTTATCAGGTGGAGGCGATTGATACACACCCTTTGATGATTGAAAAGGCTAATCTGCGATTTGAGCGAGAAGAACTGCCGATCCGCGCACTGCAAGCATCGATCGAACAGCTGCCATTTCCAGATGAAGCGTTCACTCTTCTGATCAGTGAATCTGTTTTGAGCTTTACCAACTTTCCAGCGGCACTTGCTGAGATTAAACGCGTGCTTGCCCCTGGAAGTCAACTTGTTGCGAATGAAGCAGTATTAAAAGCACCCCTTACACCGAAGGAGCTTGCCGCCGTTCGAGATTTTTACGGGTTTCACGCACTCTTTTCACTTGAAGAATGGAAGGAGCAGCTAAAAGCAGCAGGATTTCATGACGTTCGAATTCTCTCATTTGATGATCACATGGTACAAGAGGAGCCGACAGAAATGGAATTATCTGAATATATCCCGTCTTCTCTTTACGAAACGATGCAAACACACTACGATCTGATTCAAGCGCACCGAAAGCAGCTAAGCCACATTCTATTTGAATGTACCGTATAAAATGAGCGAATCTCCTATATGTTTTGTCCAAACTCTATGAGGTCTCTCGCATAGGATAAGAGGGAAAAGAGTTTGTCATAAGGAGGAAAAATATGGAGCGCTATCAAAAGCTTTGTCAGCAGCATATGGGGAAAGTCGCTAGAATCACAGATCGTAATGGCAGAGTACATGTCGGACGCATTGAGCGGGTGACAAACCGCAAAGTGTATATTCGTCCAGTCGGCGGTTCTCGCGGCGGCTTTGGCTTTGGTTATTACGGAGGGTATTACGGCTGGGGTGCCGCTTATGGCATCGGGCTTGGTTTCATTACAGGTTTCGCATTAGCAGGATTGTTCTTTTTTTAAAAGAAGAATAAAGAAGGCCCCCCGAATAGCTGGGAGGCCTTTTTATTTGATTAAATTTTCTTCACTTTATTCATGTACTCTTCAAATGTTAAATCGTGATCATGCATCGCTTTTGCTGCTTCTTTTCCAACATAGCGCAGATGCCACGGCTCATATTCATATTTTGTCATGTCTTCTTTTCCTTTTGGATAACGAATGATAAAACCATATTTATAGGCGTTTTTAGCCACCCATTTGCCATCAGGTGTTTCACCAAACTTTTCAGAGATGTCAAAGCCGGCACTTTTTGAGGAAATGTCCATTGCAAGGCCTGTTTGGTGTTCACTTTCGCCTGGTAAAGCTACTGCTTCTTGCGCTTTTTCTTTGCCTTTTAACTTGACTTCACTATCAAAAATGACCTTTTGACGGTCATAGGAGCGATAGCCAGATACGGCAGCCAGCTCGAAGTTTTTCTTTTTCGCATCTTTGAATAATGTCTCAAGTGCTTCTGCTGCTTCTTTACGAATATATCGTTTTTCAATATCCTCTGAAAAAGAGAATTCTACTTTTGGAACAACGAGATCAGAAGGTTTATAGGTTCCTGGTAATGCGTATTCTTTGTTGACAAGTGCTAGCACGTTTGCAGGATTTTGAATGGTTTTCAGCCCGCTTACCACTTTGATGTCATTGAAATATTCACTCTTTAACGTCAGCTCTTGATCCGATGAATCTGCTGTATTGTTTGAGTTTTGCTGGGTAGATGAATTTTCTGCGCTTTTTTGTTCGTTTGTTTTGTTCGATTCAGATGTACCGCTTTTTTGATCCAGCAACTGGCAGCCCGATAATGCGGCTGTCAAACCAAGAATCGATGCGATTGAGAGTATTTTATAGCTTTTCTTCATGACATACCTTCCTTTTGCTCTTCTAAAAAAATAAAGATGCGCTACATCGTAGCACACCCTTTATACTATTATAAAACGGAGTCTAGCGCAATTAAGATCATTTCGTCAAATGTCGTTTGACGCTCTTCAGCCGTTGTTTCTTCTCCTGTGAGAATATGATCACTCACTGTCAGAATGGATAACGCTTTACGATCAAATTTTGCTGCAAGCGAATATAGAGCGGTTGTCTCCATTTCAATTGCTAGAATTCCGTATTGAGCCATGAGCTCAAGTGGTTTTTCATTGTAAAATTGGTCTGCTGTAAATACATTACCGACACGTACAGCGACATTTTTTGCTTCTGCTGTGTCGTATGCTTTCTTAAGCAGTCCAAAATCAGCGCAAGGTGCGTAATCAATCGGTCCAAATGTCACACGATTCATTTGTGAATCTGTTGAAGATGTCTGAGCTAAAATGACATCACGTACGTTGACATCCCTTTTGATAGCCCCGCAAGATCCGACGCGGATTAAGTTTTGAACATCATAGCTTTGAATGAGTTCATTCACATAAATCGAAATAGAAGGTACGCCCATTCCGGTCCCTTGTACAGAAACGCGCTTTCCTTTGTAGGTCCCAGTATAACCATACATTCCGCGCACTTCGTTATAGCATTCGACATCTTCTAAATATGTATCTGCAATATATTTCGCACGAAGCGGATCGCCTGGCAGCAATACCGTTTCTGCAATTTGTCCTTTTTCTGCTCCAATATGTACACTCATTTTTTTAGCCTCCACTTACGTTTACTATGTGTTTTGTCCTATTTAGTATAAACGATTGAGCCCAAAAAAGAAAATACCAGCTAAAGCTCGAGCTGGCATCGAAAATCTCTATTTAACTCATCGTCAACAGTCGCTCACTGCGTTTCCATCCTGCCGGAAAAAGCTGATAATAGCACTTTCCTTTTTTCTTATCATCAATCACAACAATATCACCTGTTGTGATAAACCGTGCATTGTAATCACTAGGGACTGTATCATGTACATTAAATGTCGAGAATGCTTTTTCCAGAACATCCAGGTGTGTTCTGCCGCCAATCTTTGTCCGGTACACAGGCTGATGCCCACTTGCAGCGCCATATTCAGGTGTCTGATAAATGGTTAAGTGAAATGCTGAAGGTTTCTTTTGAAAAAATCTCAACGTCAATTGCATTCAAATCCCTCCCCTTTTATATAAAATTGGCTGGGGTCTGTCAATTTCCTTCTTCTATTTTTGTCGAATGGCAGACAATTTTCCGTCAATCTTTTTACAAATGAGAAATAAAGCAAGTCCTATCGCAAAACCGCCTGCGACATCTGTCAAAAAATGAACGCCGATATACATTCGGCTGATCCCAATCAAAACAACACAGACCCCTGTGATCAAGTAGACGATTTTTTGCCTTTCTTTCAGCCATGGAATCATTTCAACTAATAGATAAGCTATAAAAGGATAGATTGTGGCTGCATTCATCGAATGTCCGCTCGGAAAGCTGTAATACGTTTCATTGACAAGATGATCAAAGGCTGGGCGCTCTCTAGCAAACAGCCCCTTTAGTTCATGATTGATGGTCTTTTCTGTGAGATATAATAGAAAAAGCATCATGATAGAGTAATAGCGCTTATACATGAATAAAGCGACACTAAAAATGAGCATGATGGGCACGAGCAGCGCACTAATGCCAAAGTCCGTCAAAGTCAGCATGACATCATTTAAAAAAGGGAGTCTGATGCTCTCAAACCATAAGATGATCTGGTTGTCCAATGCTTGACCCGCTCCAGATACCATGAGCGCAGCAATGGCACCAAATAAAATTAAAAGAAATAGGATATACACGCGAAAGATTCTCCTCCCTCTCTTCAGAATCACTTCAAAGTATAGTGCCTACCACGCCTCTTCTTCAACTATCATTGTTTTTTTCAGCATATATTCAAACGTAATGTCAGCCAGCTCAAACGTTTCCAGCTCCGCAGGTATGTACCCTCTTTTGACCAGCTCCATGTAGAAGAATTCCGCAATTTCCTCTGTATCGATCACCAAATCTGCTTCTTTCATGACATTCCGCCTCCTTTTTTATGATGTATGAACGACGCCTGTTTTTTATTACAGTTTGTCATAATGGCTCATTCCATACATATAAATGCAGTAAACAAAAAGAAAAGGGGTGTGAGGCAATGAAATGGTTCAGCATATTAGATGGAGAAATGTTTGATCAGGTGATAGGCCGTATCTTGAGGGGATGGTTTTATGTGATTGTTTTTTTCTGTGTGCCTTATTTTTTATTCGTGTTAGGACAAGTCTTTCTTTAACCAAAATGCTCGTGTAAACTTTCCAATATAAAATCCATCATATCTTTGTATTCTGGATCTTCGAAAAATTCGTAGAGAATTTTATAGTCATTATAAATATCAAGAAGCTCATCCACTATAGATACAGCGAGAAATTCTAGTGATGCTTCGCTTTCTTGTTTCTCTTCTAATTGTAATAGAGCTGTTTGCACCATATCTTCTTCCATTTCTTTTGAGGTTTCACCGACGTAATGCACAAAAAGAAGCTGATGAACGAACTGGTCCATCTCATATTTCCTCAGGACAAGCGTTAAGTCTTCCTCTTCTGTTTCCAGCCACTCTCCGTCCTTTAGCCTTGTGAGTTCGTAAATGACATCTTCCCAGCCATCATCAAGGTATCGCCATATTTCAGTTCGATGGCCAATAATTTTAAATAGCTCTTTTCCGTAATCTTTTACATATACAACATCGCCAATGAGGAACTCATATTCAATGTCCAGCTTTTCTGTATCCACAATCACCCCGTCGTACTCATCGTAAAGCTGAAGTGATGTTTCAAAATAAAGCACCTCATTATGATTGACCTCATACAAATAGTGCTGGTCAATTTGATGGACTTTTGTAATCGTTCCAACTGTGCCGTACATGACAACGACGACAATATCCCCTACTTGATATTTTGGTGCTTTCGCCTTCATTCTGTCTCCCCCTTGCCCGACTTTTGGTCTTAACGTATCGTATGCCGGCGCAAGGAATTCTGCATGGGCAACCACACCATGCAAAACGCCATTTTATTTCTCATCAAAAAACCGCTTCTCCCATCTGGAAAAAGCGGTTGTGTGTTATTTTTTTTTGACTTCTACTTCATATTGCTCAAACGCTTCGTCAAATGTTGTCATTGAGCTTAAATAATCGCCATTTAATTCTAAATAGGCACAAAGCTCATGATAATCAGTGGACGCTTTCGGGAAGCTGTGATCCTCATAAGCAGCATTTGCAAAATGGCTGATTTCATCTTTCGGTTTTGGATGTCTGTACTTCATTAAATAATGGTAAAACGACTTCACCTGTTTTTCCCTCCGCGACACTCTATTTTGTTGTTATATTATACAGCAATTTGATGACTTGTATAGGCGGAGGTACAACTTATGATGAAAAGTCAAAGTAATTTCGCTTTAATAACCGCTCCATGCTCATTAATTCTTCGTATGAAATTTTTTCTGGAAGTTTTGTCTGATCCACTAAAATTAATTGATCTTCTATCCCTTTAACCGTCTCATCCTTTTGATATGTCATACCGCAGTGTGTGCAGGAAATGGACGGTGTTTCGATGATTTCAATGGATTGTGTGCCAGTGATCAGTTCCCAATAGACTGTTGTCTGCTCTCTGTTTGCTTTGTTTTCCTCACACCAATCACATGTCAGCAAGGTTATTTCTCCTCCTTTACAGTTTGATCTTTTTTGAGCTGCGCTTGATATTTTTTCTCTTTTAATTCATCTCGTTTTTCACGTTTGTTTTTGAGTGTGTCATGCTCAGGATTTGTCTCATATGCTTCTCTTCGTTTCATCCGGCTTAAATTCTCTGGCGTAAACGATTTCGCCTCATCCTCAAATAGTGCGGTAATACCAATTGCCGGGTCTTGTTTCTCTTCATAAATTTCATTAAAATACGCATCTGCCTGGCCTGCGACGTAATGCTCTGGTTCAGGGTAAGAGGTGATGACACCTTCAAAGTTACGAAGGACGACTTTGTCAGGGCTTTGCGATAATAAATAATTTGGCTGCAAGGCGATCTTTCCTCCGCCTCCTGGTGCATCCACAACAAAGCTTGGCACGGCATAGCCGCTCGTATGCCCTCTTAAGCCTTCTATGATTTCAAGACCTTTTGATACTGGTGTTCTAAAGTGGCCAATGCCCTCAGATAAATCACACTGATAAATATAATAAGGTCTGACCCGTATCATCACGAGATCGTGCATCAGCTTCTTCATAATCGGCACACTGTCGTTAATTCCTGCAAGGATGACGGCCTGATTACCTACAGGCACGCCGGCATTTACAAGACGTTCGCACGCTTCTTTTGCTTCTTTCGTAATTTCAATGCTTGTATTGAAATGGGTATTCAGCCAAACTGGATGATATTTTTTCAAAATCTCGCACAGCTCATCTGTAATGCGCTGCGGAAAGACGACCGGTGCGCGGGTTCCTATGCGAATGATTTCAACATGCGGAATGTCTCGTAAGTTTTTCAAAATGTATTCAAGCACTTGATCATTGATTAAGAGCCCATCTCCGCCGGAAATTAACACATCCCGCACCTCAGGTGTTTCTCTAATATATCCAATGGCAGCATCTAACTGCTTTTTTGGCACGCCCATACCGATCTGACCGGAAAAACGTCTTCTCGTACAATAGCGGCAATACATGGAGCACTGATTTGTTACAAGAAAGAGCACACGATCTGGGTACCGATGTGTTAACCCCGGGACAGGTGAGTCTTCATCTTCATGCAGCGGGTCTTCCAGGTCATATTTTGTTTTATGAAGCTCCTCAGCAATTGGCACAGATTGCATACGTACTGGACATCTTGGATCGTCTGGATTCATCAATGAGGCATAGTAGGGTGTAATGTTAAGTGGAATGGTTTTGGTGGAAATCTTCACCCCTTCTCTTTCCTCTTCTGTTAAGTTTACGACTTTCTCTAAATCTTCAAGCGTTTTCACGGTATGCGTCAGCTGCCAAATCCAGTCGTTCCACTTTTCCTCAGGTACATCTTTCCAAAGTTCAATGTCCTTCCAATGACGCGCCGGTTCATATAGTTTTTGATTCATATCCATTCCCCCTATCAGCATTCACCTTATACTATGCAAGTTATGTGCCAACATGGGAAAATGCCCCTATTCTTTATAGAAGGAGCTTTGCCCGTGATATTCACTGGATGGTGATGCCTATATTTCGGCATCTGCATATTTCTTCAGTTTATATTGCAGTGTTTGTCGAGGGATTTTTAAAGCAGCAGCGGTTTTTTTAATATTGCCATGATGCTTGTTTAAAGCTTCTTGAATGAGTGTTTGTTCAAATGAAGAAACCTGACTTTTTAAGGAGGCATTAAGTGTTCCTTCCTCAAGCTTCTGCGTACGTAAATGAGCAGGAAGGTATGAAGGTGTGATGTCTTCCGCTTCCTTTGGCATCATCAATACGGCATGCTCAATGGTATGTTTTAATTCTCGAACGTTCCCCGGCCAGTGGTGAGCCATAAACAATTGCTTTGTTTCTTCAGAAAGGCGTTTGACGTTTTTTGAAAACTGCTGATGATAGGTTTGAATGAAATGGCGGGAAAGCAGCGGGATGTCTTGCTTTCTCTCACGAAGCGGTGGGATATGAAAAGATGACACATGCAGTCTATAAAATAAGTCTTCTCTTAAAATTTGCTTTTTCACCGCTTCAAATGGGTCCATATTGAGTGCAGTAATGAGTCTTACATCTACTTGAATCGCTTTTGCATCTCCAATGCGGCGCACCACGCCATCCTCTAACACACGTAATAATTTCGTCTGCAGCGTGAGCGGCATCGCTTGCAGTTCATCAAGAAAAAGCGTGCCTCCATCAGCTAATTCAAAGAGCCCCTTGCGATCAATTGCGCCTGTATAGCTCCCTTTGACAGATCCGAACAATAGGCTTTCAAGTAGCGATTCTGGGAGTGCCGCACAGTTTTGCGGAATGAACACTTGGTTTTTCCGATCAGATTCATGAACGATGGCTTGAACGAGCACTTCTTTCCCTGTCCCTGTTTCCCCGTAGACAACAACTGATGACGGATAAGCAGCAGCTTTTTTTGCCTTTTCAAGCATTTCATTTAAGAGCGGATCATTTGTTAAAAATGAAGAAAAATCATGCATTTGTTCTGCCCCAGCCGCATCGTGTATTCGTTTTTTTTGATCTAAACGATTCGAAAGGGCTGACAGCTTCGATACATCTTTTGCGACTTCGACCGCACCTATTAACTGGCTGTCTTCAATAATAGGCAATGTCGTGTTGACGGTTTCAATTCTTTCTCCGTTTTTATTCAAATAGGTTTGCAGCGAATGATAAATGGGCTTCCCTGTTCTCAAAACATGCATGAGCGTACTTGTTTTTTCTGTTAAAGAGGGATACACATCAAGAATGTACTTGCCAATCACCTCTTCTTTTTGCAAACAGTCAAACTTGGCGGCATTATGATTGTAAAAAATCGTCATTCCTTGATCATCTACAACATGGATGGCTTCATCAATGGCTTCTAAAATTAATTCAAACCAATCCGCTCTTTCGACAACCTTCCCCATTCTTTTCCCCTCACTTCCAGTGCCGAAAAACCGGCATCTATTGCCGGATTTTCAGCGGCTTGATCATCTCCAAAAGGTTCCCTGTCCTTTTCATGTTTCGCTTTTTCCTTTCTACTTCCTGCTTTCATTGCTAAAAAAAGCACCCCTCTTATGAGGAGTGCTTTCGCCCGGATGTTTGATAAAGAGACATATCGAATTCCTGCAGCGATTCCCTATACAGCGGCACGATCGGCTTTCCTTCTTGAAATAAAGTAAATTGAGAAGGATATAATTTGATGGGCTGATGATAAAACGCAAATAACTTAACCACCTCAGGGGCAATAAGGCAGAAGGTATCATGCACAAGTAAATAGACATCTCGTTGCCATTTAAAAAGCCGGCGATTTGGCGGGCTGAATTCAGGGGATACTTGAATGATTTTGCCATCGTCAAACGTCTGTAACAGTTCGTTTGAAACGGCGCACATTTCCTTTGGATGAAACTGAAAATATTGCATATCGCGCTTTGAAGCAAATCGTCTTTTTTTCTGATCTTCAATATAATAAAACGTTCTTCCGTTATCTGCGGTGACGACTGTATAGTTCGGCACAACCAGCGTATCTTTTACCTCATATTTCATTGCACATAACAAAGGAACACGAATTGCACGCCTCTTTTTTTCATTCACCCATCGCTTATCAATTTGGTTAAGATCCCCATGAACAAGTTGGAAATATCTTCCTTCTCTTTCGATCACCGTCCCATCAATTACATCATATGGCATACTTGAAAACATGTGATGAAAGGATTGGGGTGTTTTAAAGGTGATATCAAGTACTTCTTTTAATGGATGAAACGCAGCAAAATGATTCAACCGCATCCAAAAAACAGAATCTGCATGATGCCAATGCTTCGGCTCATCATCCCAATATTGCCCAAATTTCTTATAAATCAATGGAAGCAAGCGGCTTCTGTGCATGACCGAACAGTGATCTACTTGAAAGGACGCATGGTCTAACACGTGTTCCGCCTCACGTACAAAGGTCATTGTTTCTACCAGATGCTTATCAACATGGATCACACGCTGCGAGGAATAAACGATATCTACCTCTGGCTTTGATTGAAAAACCTCCACCATCTTCTGCAAACGATCATTACAATACATTGTATCATCCGTTAAATAACAAATAAGCTCCCCTGATATACGTGTTAATGCCTCATTAATAAGCGTCGCATAACGTACAGTCTCAAGCCTTTTTGCAGGATGAACAGTGTGCGGATACAACTGAATACGGTCATCGTTTAAAAAGGAATGAATCTTTTTCATTGTTTCTGGCTCTGAGCCATCATCCATAATCAAAAGCTCCCAGTTTTGATACGTTTGTTCCACCATACTCTTTAGCACACGATCAATATAATCAGGTTTATTGTAACTTGTTAAAATCACCGATACTTTCATAGGCATTATCCTTTTTAATGAGATTAAAAAGCTCCCCAACTAACAATGTTTGCGTAAGGAACGCTCACTCTTAACTGATTTGTTGCATTTTTAAAAACCGCCACTGTATGAAACAATTGAACGACAATCACGTTTTGGAGCACCTCACCATTGACTAAATGAACACGCGGCAATGGAATACCAAGTTCCAACCAAGAACGCAGCAACTCTTTGATTTCTGACGAACCTTCTTCTTGTTTTTCCTCTAAAAGACGAAGAAGAAGTAAAATGAAGATAACTTCAAGTACACCTTCAACTTCTAGTAATTCTTCGTTCCAATCATTTAATAATTGTTCAAATTCCATTCATAATCCCTCTCTCTTCACATTTAATCTTTACTAGAGTATGAGAACCACTTCATTTAGCCTCAGCATTTGAACACATTTTAAAAAATGTGTGAAGTGATTAAATGAAAAAAGAACAAGGAATCAGCGTTCTGCTTATACCAAAAAAAGTGAGCGGCATATACATAGTGGTGTGTTTCAATTGTTGAAGAAAGGATGGGGATAAAATGAGCGACAATCGTACCGAGTTAAAAAAAGAACTATTGAAACTATTCTTCAAGCCGCTTAGTCAAGCGTTAACAGTCAATCTCGAAGAGGGAGGTACAGAAGTGGAAGATAAATTAAACGATTTTTTAAGCGGAGCTGCTACATCCCTTAAATCATCTAAAGGAGCAAGATGGATTTTCGCAAGACTTGCACCAGGAACGGTCATTAGTATTGTGATGGATTCTGGAGATTTAATTGGCCCAGTTCAGTTTGTAGCATTCAATGCTTCAACTGGTATCGTTTTTGTCACACAGGAAAGTTCTGTTACACCTACTGGCTCTGCAACAACTCTTTTAGATGTAGATAAAGTTGAAAGTGTTACATTTACAACTTAAAGTGAGAAATCTATCATGAAGCTACTTTATATCAGCTCTGGCTACGGCGGGATCTATCAAATGTTTGATCACTGGGTAGAAGAAAGCTTCATTGATTCACCCTTTTCATGTTTCAAGATAGAAAGAGAATCTATACAGTCACACATGCACAAAATCCGGACATTTTCTCCGGATTTTGTTTTGATGATGATTGGTGATCATGTTCCGAGCGAAGTGCTTCATCAATTCAAACAAGAAAAGATCCCGATCGTTTTGTGGATGACAGAAGATCCCTTTTATACAGATGTGTCAGCTGCTTGCACGCGTGATGCGCGCCTCATATTAACAATTGATGAAGGAGCTTTGCCTTTTTACAAGCAATTGGGCATAGTTGACGCCTACTACTTTCCCATTCCGGCAAATACACGTATTTTTCAAAAAAACGAATCGCCTGAAAAGATGTGCATCTACGACATTGCACTCATTGGCTACCCTTATCCCAACCACATGAAAGCCATTGATACACTCTTACAACAGAAAAAATGGCGAATTCTCGTTGCAGGTAAGGAATGGCATCGTCATTTAAATAAGTCACGAAGACATGATCGCGATCTCACATTAGTGACCAATTGGCTGAGCCCTCAGCAATTGGCGGACATCTATCAGCAATCAGCGATTGTTCTTAACCCGCACAGACCGGCTCAATTTGCTTATAACAAAAACAAAGCCATGGTTCAAAATGTAAGCCTGAACAACAGAGCGTTTGATATCGCTGCAGCTGGAAGCTTTCAATTGACGGATCTACAACCGCCTCAAGCTTTTTCAAGCTTCGCTTTTTATAAAGATGAGGACGATTTGCTGGAACAGGTTGAATATTATGGATCAAATGCCGAGAAAAGAAAAGCAATCGCACGAAACAATTACGAACAAGTCGTTTCATGGAATACATTTGAGTCATTTCCACACAGACTTTATGAGATCGTAAAAAGCGCCCTATGACCGGGCGCTTTTCTCGTTGAAATTCTTCTTATACCTAACCCTCCGCATCTCTGCGAGCCAATAAGACTTTCTCCGCTTTCTCAAGATCTTCTTCTTGTTTGACCACAAGTGATTTTTGGGAATCCATGATATACGCTCCAACAGATCCTTCTAAAAAGGAATGAATGCATTCTTTTGCATATGGAACATGAAAAGCATACACTGCTCCATTTAAACGGCCATACGTATATGGCTGCTCATGCTTTGGCATGAAAAAGTAATGATTGTCCTTATATAAAGTGGCTTCATTATTCTCATGCAGTGTCCATGTCTCATTTGGGTTTTCTAGCGCCTCTGTAAAAGATGCCACGCAGTCATAGCTCCCTTCTACTAGAAGCTGCAAGCACTTCTCAATATCTTCCGGCTGTCTTAAAGGAGACGATGGATGCAAATATAGAACAATATCAAAGGTTTTCCCCTCACGCTCTAAGTAAGCAAGCGCATGCTTCACCGCTATGAGTGACGGTGTTTGTTCTGTTACATGACTGTCTGGAAGTTCTATCACACGGGCTCCGTAGTGAGAAGAAATGATTTGTGTATTGACATCCTCTGTAGAGACGATGATTTCGTCTAACTCAATCATTTGCAGTAACGGCTGAATGGTCCAATAGATGAGCGGCCGCTCCGCCAATACGCGAATGTGTTCATCATGCTGATCGCGCCTGCTTCTAAAAGCTGGTATCAAGGCTAAAATACGATTTCCCCTATACATGTATTCCCTTCTCCCCTCGCGCAAAGCTCTCTACATATTCTTCCGAGCTGATCGCAGTACTGAAGTGTTCAGGTCTCTCATTTTTCTACTTATTCTCTTATCTCTCCATATTCTATTAAAACGTCATGCAGATGGTTATAATGTGTTCACCTAATTTATATAGAAAGTGGTTCTTTTCCTCAAACGGATACCACTCTTTCACATATGATGCAAAGTAGAGAAATGAGAGTTGGGGGATTAGATATGTCCAAAAAGATAGAAACGAGTTTGAAGGCTTTTTTTCGTGACAAAACGATATTAGTTACAGGCGGTACAGGTTCAATCGGACGTCAAATTGTGAAAAAATTAACATCATGCTCTCCAAAAAAGATTATCGTCTTCAGCAAAGATGACAGCAAACAATACATGATGAAAAATGAGTATGCGGATCACCCAGAAGTCGCCTTCGCTTTAGGCGATGTACGAGATGCAAGCCGCGTGAGACAGCTCGTCAAAGGCGTTGATATCATCTTTCATGCAGCCGCCTTAAAACAAGTACCTACTTGTGAAGACAATCCGTTTGAAGCCGTGCAAACAAATATTATCGGCGGGCAGCACATCATTGAGGCTGCAATCGAACATGAAGTCAGTCATGTTGTCAACATCTCCACAGACAAAGCAGTTTCTCCGACAAATGCCATGGGTGCAACAAAATTAATTTCAGAAAAACTATTTTTCCAAGCAAACGAAAGTATTCTGAACCAAAAAACATTGTTTTGCTCTGTGCGTTTTGGCAATGTGCTTGGATCAAGAGGTTCCGTCATTCCCATCATGCTCCAGCAGCTGTTAAATGAAAAACCTTTGACCGTAACTGATCCTCATATGACACGTTTTTTTATGTCCATCGAAGAGGCTGTCTCCCTCACACTTCAAGCAGCCATCATGATGAAAGGAGGCGAAACGTTCATTCTCAAGATGGAGTCATTACAGCTTGCTGATCTCTTAAAAGCGTTTCATGAATATGCTGCTCAAATCAATGTCTCATCTCCGGAAATTCACGTTGTCGGGAAAAGACCTGGAGAAAAGCTTCACGAAGAGCTTACATTTCCGCACGAAGCAGATGCACTATTTGAGCATGAACAATTTTATGCCATTTTACCAAGACCAAAACTGCATGCTTCCTTTCAAAAAGTCGACTTAACCAATTACACATCCAATGAAGCGCCTCTCATTACAAAAGAAAAGCTATTCCGCATCATTGAACAATTACATCACACGCATCATAAAAAATAAAAAATCGTCACACGGAAGCAGATGCCTTCCATGTGACGATTTTTCAATAGATCAATCAAATAGATGTTTCAAATCCCCATAGCCTTCTTTTTCAAGATCATCTTTTGGGATAAACTTCAAAGCGGCTGAATTAATACAATACCGAAGACCATTTGGTCCTGGTCCATCAGGAAAGACATGACCTAGATGAGAATCAGCTGTCTTGCTGCGCACCTCTGTCCGCAACATCCCATGGCTCTTATCCACCTTCTCGGCTACTTCCTCATCTTCAAGCGGCTTTGTGAAACTCGGCCAGCCGCAATGGGCATCAAACTTATCTAAAGAAGAAAAAAGCGGCTTGCCTGAAATGATATCTACATAAATGCCTTCTTCTTTATGATCCCAGAATTCATTTTGAAATGGCGGCTCAGTGCCATTATTTTGTGTGACTTCATACTGCATTCGGTTTAATTCTTTTAGTCGTTTTTCTTTATCGTTTGTCATGATTTATCACTCCAATGGGACTCAATAAAACCCGCTCTGCCAGAACCGACATGATATCGTTCGTAGTGCATTTTGTTCTTTTTATAATAGTGCTGATGATACTCCTCTGCGGGATAAAAAGGAGCAGCATCTAAAATTTCTGTCACAATTGGCTTTTGAAAGATGCCGCTTTCGTTCAGCTTCTCTTTCGATGCCTCTGCAAGCTTTCTCTGCTCGTCATGATGAACATAAATACCTGTGCGGTAGGACTCTCCTCTATCACCAAATTGCCCGCCATCATCTGTTGGGTCTATTTGCTGCCAATACAGTTCTAATAGCTTTTCATACGGGAATACGTCTGGATCAAACGTGATTTGAACCGCTTCTCTATGCCCCGTTGTATTTGTACATACTTCTTCATAGGTCGGATTCACTGTATGTCCGCCAGTATACCCTGATTCAACTTTGATAATGCCCGGCTGTTCATCAAAAGGTTTAACCATACACCAGAAGCAGCCGCCTGCAAATGTGGCTAATTCTTGTTTTTCAGACATATTAGTGCCCCCTTCATTTAAAAAATGGTATCATCATATTATAACATGATGAAAAATAATGAAAATGATACGACTTGTATACCTAAAATATAAAAAAGCATTTTGTCGTATTTTACAATATAATGGGGGTTTAATGATTGGAACAAAGAAAAAAAATGATGTATGAAATGGATACTTTACTGAGAACCGTATTTAAGCAGATCCGTTATGAGATTAACAGCCTGCTCGAAAACGAATTATCTCGGAATGAATTTCTCATTTTAAATCTGCTTCGTGAGCAAGGTGCAAAAAAAGTAACGGAATTTGCTTCCATTCTAGGGGTATCAGCAAGCCATATCACTGCTGTGACCGACACACTCGTAGAAAAGGGCTGGATCACCCGTATCCGTTCTAAAGAGGATCGCCGCATCATCAAAATCCACTTAACCGATAAGGGTAAGGAAATTACTGAGCATTTTGAGAAAAAGAAAACAGAATACTTTATGGAGCGATTTGAGTCATTCGACGACGAGGAACTAAAAACAATGATCAGATTATTTAAAAAGCTGGATAAAAGTCAAAAGGATGAAGCATAGAATTTAGCGCTCTGGACATGCTACGGATAAAAAGAGGTGGAATGAATCATGACAAGCCCTTATCTTTGTCCAAACTGTAAAACAAACAGAACGCGCTTTAATCTGATTGAGCAGCTTTCAGAACCTGTGAAGCTTGACCCTGCGACCGGAGCAGTTGTCGAAAGATACGAAGGAGATCAGCTTTCCCCTTTTCACATGAGCTATCAAGGTCCTCAAATAAAGGTCCAGTGCGGTGTTTGTGGTCTCATTGAGGATGAAAAAACGTTCATTAAACTAGCTGAATATCATCAATATTCTTCTCCTTCTTAACATGCGGGCCTGACGGAAAACGTCAGGCTTTTTTCTATGCTTCTTTTGCCTATACAGATCGCCTTTTTCATGCATACGCTACAAAAAACACCATCGCATAAGAAAGTAGGGATTGATGACATGCAGCAGCTCTTATATCATGACTATCCATACCGTCCACTCGCTGCGGGCTTCGAGCACCCTCAAAGCAGCCCTTCACCCAAAGCCTTTATTCGGCTCTTTCACGCTGCCCCAGATCTTAGTGAGCTCGCTGTATATGTGAACCGGAATGAGATCTTGAAAAAAATGCCTTACAGCCATTTAACAGCTTATATGGAGTGGGATGAGGGAATGTATGAGATAGAAGTGTTCAAGCTAGCAACAAAAGAAAGAGTCCTTCATTCTCGTATGATGATTAAACGTGACGAGATTTACACCCTATGTATCACAGGTGCGCATGCAGGTTTTGCGCTGCTGACAGAACGGCAAGACCCTGTGATTCAACATGAGGACCTGTCAGCTCTTACCTTTGTCCATCTGTCTCCAGACCTTCCTTCTATTGATATATATGAACGTGATCAAGGGATGTTAGCAAAGGAGCTTCACTATGTAAACAGCACTCACATTCATCATTTCTCCCCGAATAAATATCATTTTGAATTGAAAGCCGCCGGCACTCAAAGTATACTGCTTGATATCCCAAAAGTTCATCTGCAAGCAAATCGTGCATACCTCATTCTGCTTCATGGATTTGCTAATGGAGAGCCAGAACTTATGGCGAAGGTGGTCTTGTCTCAGCAAAGATAAAAAAGAGCCTTTTCCATAGAGGAAAGGCTCTTTACGAGACATCTTCAGCTTTTTCTTGCTTTTGAAAATCAAAAGCAAGAATCATGATACCTAGAAATAATGCACAATAGGCAATATTTAAGTAAAACTGATCGATATTTTCTGCTCTTAAATCAGTGGCAGCTGTGATGCCAAAATACGCAGCAAATAAAAACGACAGTAAACTAAAATATTGATAGACTCGCTTCATGATTTCACTCCTGACTCACTTTCTATTGCTTTGGATGATAATATGAGAACTCAATTTCATCGTTCTCTAGATCAATTTTGTTTGCTTTCACATACATATCATTCGTCAACGGCATTTCTGAAAGGCGCACTTCAACCGTTTTTTGATCCGGTTTCACATGAACGAATTCTGGCAGTTCATAGAACTGGCCCATGTAGCTTAGAACAAAACTAATCGGAATGCTCAATTGTCCAATTGAAAGGCCATCCACTTTCAAAAGCACATCACCATTATCTTCGACAGTTGGCGTAAATGAGACGTTTGCATCAATCGTCGAAGAGAAAGCTTTAATGGCGCCTGTTACTTTTACATCTTGATCGATCGCCACATGAAAGTCTGGCATATCGCTTGACCCTTGATTTTTCAAGTAATCATTGATAAAGCTGGTGAGTGATTCCTTTGAGCTAGATATATTAAAAGAATACTCGCTTTTCAATTCTTTAGTTGAAGCGGATTGACCGCCTGGCATTAACATCAAAATACCGCAGGCAAGTACAATCAATAGATTGATTGCAAGTAAAATAAAAAATAAGCTTTTCCACTTTTTCATACGTTCACCCTATTCCTTCGGCAGTCCTTCTTTTTTCACTTTGGAGAATAAACGATTTGCCATAAGAGAGTACCCCTTTTGGTTTGGGTGGAAATCATCATCTGCCAGTAATTTTTCATCAGAATCTTCCTCAAATAAATCTGCTACATTGATCATATCAGCGTTGCCATCTTTTTTTAGTTCTTTTTTGGCGACGGCATTCCAGTCTTTGACGACTTCATCAATGTCTTTCAGCTCAGTGAGACTAAATTTAAAGGGATTATACATGCTTACATACATGATCTTCGCATGGTCATTATGTTCTCTCAGTTGAGCAAGAATGGTTTTAAAGCGCTCCTCAAAAGGCCCCTGCTCTTTTTGAAAAGGAGCAAACGTCAAATTGAGTACATTTTGACGAACGACATGCATTAAGTCATTGCCGCCGATCGTAAAGAAAATATAGTCAGCATCTTTCAGACCGTCTTGCACCTTTTTTTCTTTTAATCTTTTTAATAAATCTACCGTTCTACTGCCTTTAATGGCATAGTTTTTTAATGTGACAGATTGCACGCCGTCCACTGCTTCTAACTTGTCACGGGTCATGCCTGCATATCCTTTTTTTTGTTGATCTCCGATTCCTTCTGTTAAGGAATCTCCAACCGCTGCGATGGTAATATGTTCTTTTACGTCTTGTGTGTCTTCTAGTTTATCCTTTATGCCAGCCTCTTGCGCGGAACATGCAGAAAGAACAAAAGCTAGAGACATCACAATCAAAATCAAACGAGCCTTCAAACGATGATGTCCCTCCTTTTTCTGATTAAAAAAGTGTATCATGTTTTTGCTCATTTGAACATCTTTATGCTAGCTACGGATCAGCGTTTTGATGTCCTTGATGATGTCATCATATGGCGTGTTTTGTACGCCATCATAATTTTTCATCACTTTTCCTTCTTGATCAACTAGGAAAAACAATGACTGATGGATCACTTGGTCTTCATCTTCAGGTTTCTTCACAATGGTTTTAAAGCTTTTCATTGCGAATTTTTCAATTGCTGACTGCGAGTAACCAGTGAGGAAATCCCAATTTTTAAAGGATAAAGGATATGCTTTTGCAAATTCTTTTAGCTTTTTCGGTGAATCTACCTCCGGGTCCACGCTAAAGGAAATGATATGCGCATCCAATTTTTCTTCTTTTAACCGTTTTTGCAGCTCTGTCATATGTGCAGTCATCGGCGGACAGATCGTTTCACAGCTTGTGAAAATAAAATCTGCCACCCATACTTTCCCCTTCAAATCATCCAATGACACCTTTTGTCCATCCTGATTTTCATATTCAAACGGCTGTATTTGATAATTTAACGCATCTTTGATTTGTCCATTTGAACATGAGACTAAAAGAAGCACGCTTATGATCATAAGCGCACCAAGTGAGGCTCCCCTTTTTTTAAGCATGGTACGTCCATCCCCTTTTCGAAGTCAATCGGTATAAAAAGTAAAGCCTATTGCACCTTTTCCAGTGTGACACGAAATAATCGGTGTTGTGTAGGCGATGTCAACAGGTGCTTCAGGTGTATGGTCAAGCAGCGCTGATTTGAGCTTTTCAGCGAGTTCTAATGCATCTGCATGCGCTATCCCAATGGCTTGAACTGTTTTTCCTTTCACCGCCTGTACATACTGTTTGGTTAAATAGCGGACAAGAGCAGAATAGCTTCTCACATTCGCTTCTGGCGTGTATACCCCGTCTGTTAAGCTGGCAATTGGTTTGATGTGAAGAAGTGAGCCGATCAGCGCCTTCCCTCTTCCAATTCTTCCACCTTTCACGAGATTTTCTAATGTATCGATTGTGACAAATAGCTTTGTTCCAAGACGGATTTTATCCATTTCTTTGATGATGTCTTCACGGCTTGCACCATTTTGTGCAAGTTCGGCTGCTTTGGTGACTTGAAACCCTAGTCCATATGAAATAAAGTTTGAATCAATCACCGTGATGTTTCCGTCTACCATTTTCGAAGCGCTTTCAGCAGTTTGAACCGTACCACTCATCCCACCCGTTAAATGGATACTAATGACTTCGCTTCCATCTGCCGTCAGCCTTTCATATAATTCGACGAATTGACCGATCGCAGGTTGAGACGTTTTCGGCAATTCCTCAGCGGCCTCCATTTTTTCAATAAATTCATCTGGCTGTATATTCACTCGGTCAATATAATCAACCCCAGAAATGGAGATATTGAGCGGAATCACGTGAATGGAAAGATCATTGATTTTTTCTTGCGGAAGGTCCACTGTTGAATCTGTTACAATTTTAATTTGTTTCACTATCGTCTCATCCTTGCTGTCTTAGTCTTTACTTATGATATTACCTTATTTCGTGCAAACTTGAAAACAACTGTCATGACGTTTTTGAAATTGTCACATTTTCTTCTTTTCATGAAAAAAATCCTTGCCAAGCTGAGCAGCAGCCATTTTAAAACAGCCGCTCACTCCCTTTGACAAAGATTCCTTTTTACGCATTGTGTTTCAGTGTAGGCTCCTGATAGATCTGCTCATATGTGCTCCACTTGACGTTACGTTTCACATCCTCTCTGAAAGAGTACACAGCTCTCTTTCCTTTAGATACATAGACTTTTTTCAAGAAAGCTTCAAGTCTAAAGGTGAGCATGAAACGATACGGCTCATCTCCCTTTAGTACAGGAACTTCTGTTACCTTGATCTGAGCTCCATCCATCCGTCTAAAACATATTGTTTTGAGCAGCACAAACGATCAATCCTCTTTTCCAATGTTCTGTTACGCCTAAATAAATAGGTGGAATAAATCTTGATCTTTATTCACTTCAACATAATGGAATCCTTTTTTATTCATCCGTTCAATGAGCGCCGCATAGTCATCTCTTTCTTTCAATTCGATGCCAACAAGCGCGGGTCCTTTGCTTCGGTTATTCTTTTTCGTATATTCAAAGCGGGAGATATCATCATTTGGCCCTAATACTTCATCTAAAAATTCCCGAAGCGCACCTGCTCTTTGCGGAAAATTGACAATGAAATAATGTTGAAGCCCTTCATAGATCATCGACCGTTCTTTGATTTCCTGCATTCTGCCAATATCATTATTTCCTCCACTGACAATACAGACAACATTTTTCCCTTTAATCTCCTCGCGATGGGCATCCAGCGCTGCGATCGGAAGTGCGCCTGCCGGCTCTGCAACAATCGCACATTGATTATAAAGCTCTAAAATGGTTGTACATACTTTTCCTTCAGGTACAAGACTAATTTTATCGACAACAGACTGTAACGATGTAAACGTCTTTTCGCCAATCCGCTGAACCGCTGCTCCGTCTACAAACTTATCAATGGAATCAAGTGTCACAACCTTGCCCTTTTCATGAGAGGCATGGAGTGAAGCTGCGCCAAGTGGTTCGACGGCAATGATTTCGGTTTCTGGGGCGATATTTTTGATATATGTACCAACTCCAGATAACAGACCTCCACCTCCAACACTTGCAAATAAAAAGTGAGGCTCCACTTCGATATCATTTAATATTTCTACAGCAGTCGTTCCTTGTCCTGCCATCACATCTAGATCATCAAACGGATGGATAAACTCACGCTTTTCTTCATCTCCGCATTTAACTGCTTCATGATATGAATCATCAAACGTATCTCCGGTTAAGATAATTTCAACATATTCTTTTCCGAAAAGCTCTACTTGAGATACTTTTTGCCTTGGTGTCGTAGCAGGCATAAAGATTTTCCCGTGGATACCTAGATATTTACAAGAATAGGCAACACCTTGTGCGTGATTTCCTGCACTTGCGCAGACAATGCCGTTTTTTAGTTTATCTTTTGGAAGCTGGCTCATTTTATTAAAAGCGCCTCTTAATTTAAAGGAACGAACTACTTGCAGATCCTCTCTTTTTAAGTAGACATTACATTCATATCGTTCAGAAAGTCGCTCATTTTTTTGAAGAGGTGTATGAATGACTACATCCTTCAAATTTTGATGGGCCTTTAAAATGTCTTTCACTTGAATTAGCGTGTTTTCTTTGAGCAACGGTTTCATGTACAAGATCCTTTCTCTTTAACCTTATTTAATTTGTCATTATAACATGAATATTCAAAAAATAAACCAATAGATCATAGATCAAGCATAAATTTCATAAACTTTTTCGTTTCTCTGTACATTTGGTTTTATTGGGTGTTACAATTGAACCAATTAGAACCATAAAGAAAGGAATCACCCGATGACCACACATTCGTTTACGTCTATATATGGAGAGCATCAAGAAATGAAGCGTGCCATTCACCTGGCAAAGCAATTCACAAAGCACGAGCAGCCTGTCTTGATCACAGGAGACATTGGCACAGGCAAAACACGATTTGCCCATGAAATTGCTCATGCATCGGCTCCAAACGCTTCACTGACACATGTATATTGCCCCATGTTAGATGAAGATACCTTGCAGAAAGCCTTCACGGAAAAGACCCGTCAAATCCTTTATTTAGACGAAATCGCCGCATTAAGTATTCCTATGCAGCATCAGGTTGTTCGTTTTCTAGAAATCTCTCCTGCAACAAAAATCATTGCCACTTCGTCTTTATCAATAGAGGCATTGAGGGTTTCATCTACCTTTTTACCTGAGCTGTTTTATCGCTTAAATGTTTTCCATTTGCCCTTGCCGTCATTAGCAGATCGAAAAACTGACATTCCTGTGTTAACAACTGCTTTCTTTCAGGAGCTGAGCATGGCGCCTGATATTGATCCAAGTGTTTGGGAAACCTTGCAGGAGTATCCGTTTGAAGGAAACGTACAGGAACTCAAAAATATCGTTCATTATGCTGCAGTCATTCTCGAGGGGCAAACGGTATTTTTACACCACCTGCCGCCTTTTGTGTTAACCCCTCTTTCGCCGGAGGTAAAAGGAAAAAAGGAAGATCATCAGCTCACACTAATGGAAAAACAAGAGTTTGTTTTCCTGCTAGAAGCCATTAAATCTCTCAATGAGAAAGGTGAAGCAGCTAGCAGACGCATCTTGTCTGAATTAAGCAAGCAAGGCGACATCCCGCTGACCCCTCAGCAGGTGAGGAGCCGATTAGATGACCTTGAGAAAAAAGCATACGTGACGAAAGGAAAAGGCAGGGCCGGCACAAAGATTACACTTGAAGGTCTTTCATTCCTGAAGTCACTTGATGGTTATATACCGGTTCAATAAAAGGAGGACATCCATTGTTTACTGTAAAAGAAGAAATTGCAAACGCCATTACACATGGCATTGGCGTTATTTTATCCATACCAGCCATTGTTTTTCTCGTGTTATTCGCTGTTCAATACGGCACTATCACAGAGATCGTGAGCTTTTCAATATTTGGGGCATCCATGCTGCTGCTCTATTTAAGCTCGACCTTGCTTCATAGCATTCGGCACAAAAAAACAAAAGATGTATTTGAAATCCTCGACCACTCGGCTATTTATGTATTGATTGCTGGTACCTATACGCCCTTTTTACTCGGACCATTAAAAGGCGCACTCGGCTATACGCTTCTTGCGATTGTATGGGCTCTTGCTGCTGGCGGAATTGTCTTTAAAATCTTTTTCGTCAAACGTTTTATCATTGTGTCCACCCTCGTTTATTTATTAATGGGCTGGATGATTATCATTGCCATCAAACCACTTTACATTGGATTAACGGGCGCAGGATTTGGCCTCTTGCTGTTAGGCGGTCTATTGTATTCAGTCGGAACCATCTTTTATATTTGGCGGAAAATCCCCTATCATCATGCCATTTGGCACAGCTTTGTTCTCGGCGGCAGTGCATCAATGTTCTTCTGCATTCTCTTCTACTGTGTGAACATTCCTGCTGCATGAAAAAAACCAGCATCCGAAAGTGGATGCTGGTTTTTCTATGCGCGCTTTTGGGCGTAATCGCTCATCATGACAGGTGCTTTAATATGAATATCAACATTAACAGGGCGCAGCCTTTTCACGACTTTCCCAGTTAATAGACGCTCCGTTCCACTTGTTTCAACCGGTACAAGCGGACAATCACAATCTTCAGCAAGTGCCTCTGCCATGTGACGATATGATTCCGAAAGCAATACACTCTGCCCCGATAAGATTCTTTCCTTTGCTTCTTCTAATAAGGCATCATCAGATTGATTCTGATGAATAACCGCCATCTTCTTCAGCCATTGTTTTAAAATGGGATATCGAAAAAGATTCGGCTTTGCCATGAAAGCAAATGGTTTTTCAAGGTGACCAATCAATAATGTCGTTGTGACTGGATTCAGTGCCTGTGTGATATAAATAACGGGTCCATCTGGCAGCTTCTTTTGCTGGTGAATGGTCATAACTGATCCTGACTGGTCAATACATCCTCGGGCAAACCTTTTTGCATGCTCATGAATGAGATGCATTCGTTTCGTATAGGAAATGCGTGGATCAGTTAATTCATGGGCATGCAAATGCCTCATACTTTTAAAAAAGGATACAACAACATAAAGCGTTAAAAACCAATAACGAAACAACCGTACTCCTCCTACTCATTTATCCTTTTTTGTCATATACGACAAATTCATAATTGTAGGGGTTCTTTTCGTCACGATGGCCTTTTTTGCGTGATACAACCGTCCATTCGTTTTCATTGTAATCAGGAAAGTAGCGGTCTCCTTCAAACGCATGGTGAATATGCGTGATATATAGACGATCCGCATATGGCATCATTTCTTCATACAGCTTAGACCCGCCGATGATAAATAACTCGGTCTCGCTTTCCCCAATTGCCAAAATATCGGCAATGGAATGGACAACCTCGCATCCTTCTGCTTCAAAAGAAGAACTTGTTGTGAGCACGATATTTCGGCGGTTAGGCAGCGCTCGTCCAATGGATTCAAACGTTTTTCTGCCCATGACAATCGTATGGCCGCCTGTGACCTTCTTAAAATACGCTAAATCAGCTGGTAAATGCCAAGGCATTTGATTATCTTGACCAATGACTCTGTCTTTTCCTGTCGCCACAATCATCGAAATCATACACTGACTTCTCCTTTAATATGCGGATGCGGATCATAGTTCTCAAGTACAAAATCATCGAACGTGAAATCGAAAATGCTCTTCACATCTCTTGTGATGCGAAGCTGCGGAAGCGTGCGTTCCTCGCGCTCTAGCTGCATTTTCACCTGCGGAAGATGATTCTGATAAATATGTGCATCTCCTAACGTATGAACAAACTCTCCTGGCTCAAGATTTGTGACTTTGGCAATCATCATCGTGAGAAGAGCATATGAAGCAATATTAAATGGCACGCCTAAAAAGATATCTGCCGATCTTTGATAAAGCTGGCAAGAAAGCTTCCCGTGTGATACGTAAAATTGAAACAGACAATGACATGGTGGCAGTGCCATTTGATCAATTTCAGCCGGGTTCCAAGCGCTGACGATCAGTCTTCTTGAATTCGGATTATGCTCGATATCGTGGATCAGCTTTGTGATCTGATCCACTGTCTCACCGTCCCCACTAGCCCAAGATCGCCACTGCGCTCCGTATACACGGCCCAGTTCGCCATTTTCATCTGCCCATTCGTTCCAAATACGGACACCATTTTCCTGAAGATATTTGACATTTGTATCACCTTTTAAAAACCACAGTAACTCATGAATAATTGATTTCAGGTGCAATTTCTTTGTTGTTAACAGCGGAAATCCTTCCTGCAAATCAAATCTCATCTGGTAACCGAACGTGCTGATTGTACCTGTTCCCGTTCTGTCACCTTTTTCATCCCCGTGCTGTAATACATGACGGCATAACTCTTTGTATTGTTTCATTTTTTTCATCCTTTATTTATGTTCTTGTTGTAGTTTACCTTATTTCCGCTTTTGTTTAAACACCAAAAAAACATGCCTGCATAATCATGAGCAGACATGTTTTTCTTTTATACTTGATTCACTCGATCCTGCTCTTCGTCCTTAATATCTTGGTGTGAGTGAGCAATACGGCTAGCTGCTGCTGCGGCAAGCGCGGCGACAAGATCATCAAGGAAGGTATGCACTTCACCTGGACGACCTTCATCTAATTCCTTGATAATACCAAATTTCTCTTTATCTAAATAACCGAAGTTGGTCAAGCCGATTGATCCATATACATTGACAATGGAAAGCGGAATAATCTCATCAATTCCATATAGCGGCTCATCTGTTTCAACTAAGTGCTGTAAAGGTTCTGGCAACAGCTTTTTTTCTGCCAGCTGATCAAGGGCAAGTCCTGTTAAAACCGCATGGACAATTTCCCTTTTATTCAACACTTTTTCAACATTTTCAATACAGACACTAAGTGGAAGGTTTGGATGATATTTTTCTTGAAGCTTTAGCACAATGTGTGCAATATCTTCAATTTTCACTCCGCGTTCGTTTAACATTCGTTTTGTAATCTGCACCATTTCGTTCATTGTATACTTTTTCAATTGGCATGACATCTCCTTCTAGTGGCTCATCCAGCTCGGCGGGGTGTTTTTGTCCCAGTAAATATTACCGAGTTCATGATGCGTCTGGAATCCATCTTCTGCTGTATGGTAGTGAAAGTTAAACCAATATCCGCTGTGTGGCGGCTGATCTCTTCTCACATGAAAACGGAGCAAATCTTCTCCAGTCTTCCGGTTGTAGATGTGAAAGATTTTTTCGCCATTTCCGCTTGAAGGCTGATCAGTTAACACAACATCTTGAAATTTTTCGTCATCTTTAAAATTTGTTAAAACATCGGTTAACACTTGTTCAATTTTCGGTTGAATCTCTTCTCTGTACTCGTCTTCAATGACAGGTGTGATTTTACGGCCGAATTTGAGAAATGACTGATTTTCTGCACTTGATAGAACCTCTTCCTTATATTGCTCAAAGGGGTCTACCTGCTCTTTGCTTGCCTCTTGCGATCGTTCCCAGCCTGATGTATCATAAACCGCTGTATAAGGCGTTTTATCAGGTGAAGAAAGTTCAGATGGCTTGTCTGTCATCAAAGCCGACGGAGGAGAAACCAAACCAAAAGTTGCAATGGTAAAGAGCGCAACAAGCGTTTTTCTCATCCACATCTTCATGATATCTAATTCCTTCCATAAGTTATCATACTGCTATTCTAGCATATAATGAATTTTCAGTCATTCAATTTGGTCACTGATTTGAGACTTTCTTTTTCATAATAAAACGTTTACAATGACAGTAATGGCAACTAAAATTTGGGAGGAATAGGTATGCTTGAAGGCTTTTTCGTCACAGCTTCCTTGCTGACACTGTTTTATTTTGTCTATATGGAGATTACGGATTAAAAGCCCTTAGAGAGGGCTTTTCAGATTGTTGACAAAGGGCTAAAATGATCTTGATTTTAGCCCTTTGTCTTCTTTTCAGCGTGATAGAAAACCTTTGAAGTCTAGGAAGGACGAGTACTGGCGCGGAGCGAATTTGACATTCGTGAGCACCAGCACGCAGGACTGACACCGAATGCGAGGGTTTGTCTACACGCTGAAAAGCCCTTAGAGAGGGCTTCAGGCTGTCGAGAAAATCTCGACAGCTTTATTTTTTCCCTTAAAGTTTCCATTCCCCCGTTTTATAATAGAGAAAAGCATACTAAAGGAAGGTGTTTTTCTCATGTTCCACACTAGAAATTCTTCTCAGCACGAAGCCGAATTTGTATTGCTAGATCAACTGGTCGAAGAGGATCACCTGCTTCGTAAAATTGATCAGTACATTGACTTTTCATTTATCGTAGATAAAGTAAAACCGTATTATAGCGAGAATAAAGGTCGTCCTTCTCTTGATCCACTTATTTTATTCAAAATGATGTTTATCGGATACCTGTACGGTATCCGTTCTGAAAGACAACTTGAAAAAGAAATTTACTATAACATGGCGTATAGATGGTTTTTAGGTTTGAACATCAATGACCCCGTTCCCCACCACTCGACCATTAGCTGGAATCGTCGTACTCGATTCAAAGATACAACGATTTTTCAAGACATTTTCGACGAGATTGTGCTTCAAGCCATCAATCACGATATGGTTGGAGGGCGCGTCCTTTTTACTGATTCAACCCATCTTAAAGCGAATGCCAATAAACATAAATATACAAGAAAAACGATCGAACAAGATACTCAGAACTATATGAAAGAATTAGATGTAGCCGTCCAAGAAGATCGAGAGGTACACGGAAAAAAGCCCTTAAAGAAAAAAGAGGAGGTGAAAACAGAAAAAGACATTCGTCAAAGTAAAACTGATCCTGAAAGTGGCTATCTTTATCGCGAAAACAAGCCAGAAGGCTTTTTCTACCTAGACCACCGTACAACGGATATGAAGCACAACATCATCACAGATGCCCATGTCACACCCGGCAATGTCCATGATTCCGTTCCATATCTTGATCGATTGGATCACCAAATCGCCCGATTTGGTTTTCAAGTAGAAGCTGTTGCCCTTGATTCTGGTTATTTGACAACCCCAATCTGTAAAGGTTTATCCGATCGCCGTATTTTTGGTGTCATCGCACATAGACGCTTTCATCCAACAAGAGGATTATTTGAGAAGTGGAAATTTCAGTATGACTCTGAACATGATCACTACATATGCCCAAATGGTGAGAAGCTATTATATACAACAACTGATCGAAAAGGTTATCGGTTCTACAAATCAGACCCTAAAAAATGCGTATCGTGTCCTTTCCTAGAGAGCTGTACAAGGTCGAAAAATCATCAAAAAGTGATCTCAAGACATGTATGGGAAGAACATAAAGAAAAGATCAGACAAAATCGTCTGTCTGCTTCTGGAAAAGAGCTATATAAAAAAAGAAAAGAAAAAATAGAGCGAAGCTTTGCAGATTCAAAACAACTGCATGGGCTTCGCTACTGCCGGTTGAGGGGAAAACAAAATGTGAGTGAGCAAGTGCTTCTCACAGCTGCCTGTCAGAACATGAAGAAGATTGCCACACACCTAGCGAAGCTAGGCTAGGTGTGTGGGAGGCCTTTTTCTTTAAATCTCATCCATCATCATTACGATGAAAATAAAAAAGATTGTAGAAAAACATGAGTTTCTCTACAATCTGAAGCCCTTAGAGAGGGCTTTTTTCTTTCTCGATATACCCATAATGAAATTGGGCTGTTTTTCGTTTGATGACGTGAAATTGGTAAGAGTCCGCTTTAAATCGTGTGCTTTTCCAATGATCTTTTAACACCACTCTTTTTCTTGCCACCCTTAATGCTTCTTGCACGGCTGCTTCGTGATCAAAGTCGTGCTCTGCCGCATGACGTAGCGGCGCTATACTTGTAGATTCTTGGATCGTTTCCTCAAACATCGGATCAAAATAGACGATATCAAATGAACAGTCAGGATACTTCTTTAGCTGCTCGATACTGTCTCCACTGATAACAGAAATCCGTTTCATCGCTTCATCAGCTTCCTCTATCCCCGTCTCCCATGTATTCAGTCCTTCTTTCACTAGTAACGCCGTAATGGGATTCTTTTCAATACCGACGACCCTTCCATTCCTGCCTGTCGCACAGCTTGCAGTAATCGCATCAGACCCTAAGCCAAGTGTGCAATCTAAAAAGGAATCTCCCGGCTTTAGCTGTGCTGCTTCAATTAAAGGATCCTTTTCTTCGCGCAAGAGCCGCTTCACCCTGAACATCGCTGAGCTTGGATGAAAGAAGAACTTTTCACCATTTGGCTGATACCATTCAAATCTTTCTTTTCCGACAACAAGGACATCTCCTCGTTTCATCGCAAGCTGCTTGACAGATTGTTTGCGTCTTTCTACATACTCACCATGTAAATCCTCTGCAAGAGCCTTCGCTGTTTCAATCGTTTGTTCATTTGCTCTAAAGCTTGTTGTAATGAGCATATCGTTCCTCCATCATGATCAAGAAAAAATGCCCTGATCTAGTTACAGGGCATTTCAACACGTGTATTAGCAATGTTTTTCAAATGCAGTTAAGACATTTTTCATGATATCTTCCATTTCATGACCTTCAATTTCGTCACGCGGGATAAAATGAACGAGTTCATTTCCTTTTAAAAGGGCCATAGAAGGAGATGATGGCTCTTCACCAGTGAAGTATTCTCTCATTTTTGCCGTTGCTTCCCGGTCCTGCCCAGCAAATACTGTGACGATTTTGTCTGGCGCTTTTTCTGCCTTCATCACAGCTTGAGTCGCTGCTGGGCGTGCTAAGCCGGCAGCACAGCCGCATACAGAATTAACAACAACAAATGTTGTTCCTTCAGCCTCTTGCATCGTTTGTTCTACTTCTTCTTCCGTCGTCAGTTCTTGGAATCCTGCACTTGTCAGCTCTTGGCGCATTGGCACAACGAGCTGGCGCATATATTCTTCATATGCCATTGACATAAAAAAGCCCCCTCTAAAATCCTTATGTTGTGAATAAAGGATACTATAGAGAGAGCCAATTTTCAAATGTTCTATTTCAGATTAAATTTTCATGATTCCGCCTGTGTTGGCTGATGTCACAAGTTTTGAATATCTGGCAAGATAGCCCGTTTTCACTTTTGGCTCAAAGCCTTTCCAGTTCGCTTTTCGTTTTTCCCATTCTTCCTCTGGAACCTCTACGCTTAAAATGCGCTGCTCAATATCAACCACGACATGGTCACCATTTTCAACAAAGGCAAGCGGGCCGCCTTCAGCTGCTTCAGGAGAGACGTGTCCGATAGACAAACCGCGAGAAGCGCCGGAAAAACGTCCGTCCGTAATTAAAGCAACCTTTGGTCCAAGACCCATCCCGACAATTTGTGAAGTAGGAGCAAGCATTTCTGGCATACCAGGTCCGCCTTTAGGTCCTTCATAGCGAATGATGACAACATGTCCTGCTTCTACTTTTCTATTAATGATGCCTTCAAGAGCTTCTTCTTGGGATTCAAATACGATCGCAGGTCCTTCGTGACGTGTGATCCCATCTTGTACTCCGCCCGTTTTAATGATGGCTCCATCTGGCGCAAGGTTTCCAAATAAAACCGCTAAGCCGCCCTTTTCAGTAAATGGCTTGTCGATTGGATAAATGACGTTATAGTCTTTAACCTCGTGACCTGCAATGTTCTCACCCATCGTTTTCGCTGTGACGGTCATTGTATCTAAATGAAGGGCGCCTTCTTTTTTGGACAATTCATTTAGCGCAGCTGTGACACCGCCTGCTTCATGTAAATCCTCAATATAAACATCCGAAGCTGGAGCAAGTTTTGATAAATGAGGCACACGCTCTGCTACTTCATTGATGCGTTCAAGTGAATATTCAACACCTGCTTCATTTGCGATCGCCAGTGTGTGAAGAACTGTATTCGTTGAACCACCAAGTGCCATATCTAATGCAAATGCGTTATCAATTGCTTTCTCAGTCACAATATCACGTGGTTTAATATCCTTTTTAATGAGCTCCATTAGTTGTTTTGCTGACTTTTTCGCAAATTCTCTTCGCTCTGGTGATGTCGCCAAAATCGTTCCATTTCCAGGAAGAGCAATTCCAAGTGCCTCTGCTAAACAGTTCATTGAGTTTGCTGTAAACATACCTGAACAAGATCCGCAGGTCGGACAGCCAAACTGTTCTAATTCATTTAATTCCTCTTCGTTAATTTTACCTGACTGGTAAGCACCGACGCCTTCAAATACAGAAGAAAGGGAAATCTTTCTGCCATCACTTGTTCTACCCGCTTCCATCGGTCCACCGCTGACAAAGACCGTCGGAATATTGACACGCATTGCTGCCATCATCATCCCCGGTGTAATTTTATCGCAGTTAGGAATACAAACCATTCCATCAAACCAGTGAGCAGATACAACGGTTTCGACAGAGTCAGCAATGATTTCACGGCTTGGTAGTGAATATCTCATCCCGATATGGCCCATCGCAATTCCATCATCGACCCCAATCGTATTAAATTCAAATGGGACGCCGCCAGCTTCACGAATGGCTTCTTTCACAATCTTTCCGAATTCCTGAAGATGGACATGTCCTGGGACAATATCAATATAGGAATTACAAACAGCAATAAATGGCTTGCCGAAGTCCTCATCCTTTACTCCCGCTGCTCTTAGTAAGCTTCGGTGAGGTGCTCTGTCAATTCCTTGTTTAATCATATTACTACGAAGTTCTGCCATCTGTTTAAAAAGCCTCCTATACTACAAGTCTTGTTGACTGTATGATTTTGAGTTGATTTTATTTTACAAATTTTCTGTTTATTTAGCCACCGATGAATGACCGATGACCAGCATGGCTGCTGAAGCTAGTGTTCAGCATGGTTCGTGTCATAAAATCTGACCTCCAATATTCTATATTGGTACTACTATATAGAGTTTTTTCGTATATTTCAACAATATTCAAAATAATTTTTCTAAAAAAATTTTTCTGTCTATGATTTTAGAAAAATAAGCTACCTATCATTGGCAGCTTGCTCATAAGTCTCATCATTCTGATGCATTTTTTCTACTTTCTGTCATTTGCTTCCATACTGAGCCTTTCGCTTCTTCTCCGTGCTCAATGCGCTCAATCGCCATTTTCACTTGAAGGCTGACTTCAAATTCAGGGTCTTGCTCAGCTTCTTTTAATGCGTCAAGTGCTGTTTCGTCACCTTCTTCATAAAGAAACATCGCTGCACGCCAGCGAACAAGTTTACTTGGATCCTTTAATGATTCGATCATTGCTTCTATAGCGCTCGGGTCACCAAGGTCTGAAATGCAGTCTCCAGCGGTTCTGCGGACCGTCACTGTTTTATCTTTAAGCCCTTTATATAAAATAGGCAGAATAGCAGGATCTTCAATCATTCCAGCATTCACAACGGCTTGTCTGCGAATCGATGTTTTAGGGTCCTCCATTGCTTTCATTAAAACAGGTATATCCTTTTGCTCTGGCTGCATTTGCTCTAAATGGGCAAAACGCTTTTTCCAATCTTCCTCGCGCA
The DNA here is from genome assembly GCF_900186955.1 of Bacillus pumilus. NCBI lineage: Bacteria > Bacillati > Bacillota > Bacilli > Caryophanales > Bacillaceae > Bacillus > Bacillus pumilus. The sequence continues at coordinate 1,976,477 of NZ_LT906438.1, forward strand.
GCATTTCTTCTGTCACATCATATGCCTTTCGGTTCACCTGTCGATCTACAGCTTCTTGTCCTTCTTTGACTGCCTCTGTTAAGCGGGCTAAACGTTCGTCATCATAGGCTGCTTGGAGCTCTTCTGTCACTTCCTGGCCAATATCTGCAAAGTCACCAAAACGAACGCCATGTTCTTTCCACACACGTTCAAATACGACATTGTCTGAACTGCTTCTGAGCTTTAAAATGGCTGCTTGGAAGCGTTCAGGCATGCCAAACCGCTCTTCTCTTTCACCGTCCGTTAATTTGACTTGCATCGGAATCCCATTAAACATTTGGATGAACACTTTGACTTCGCCAAATGTGTCACCGCCAGACTGCGACCCTTCCTGAAGGCCTTCTGTTTCTTGACCAAAGGCTTCTCTGACCTGCTGCAAAATGCCCTGCCAGTCAAACTTTGCATTACGCTCAACCGCTAAGAAATCTGCGACATGATAAACACCTTTTACACCTTCAATGTTCAAAATACGCTTAATCATCTCTGGCGCTTCGTCTTTTTGATCCTTTTTGTAGTTGTTGCTTTTCCCGCCGGCAAGTGCTTCTGTCAAAATGACCTTCATCGTATTTGGACTTGGCGTCGGTTCTATCGCTGTTATTTTCATCTATACATCCTCCTTACACACATAAAGACCCTACTCATCTGTAAGGCCGCATTCTTCTTTCCATGTCTTGATAAATAGGCTCATCAAATCATGCCGCTCCTCAGCAAGCTGCTTTCCAGAACGAGTGTTCATTAAGTCTTTTAATTTGAGCAGTTTTTCTTCCATATGTTTTAGCACGGAGCCCTGCTGCGTGTCCTTTGTATAGTGGGGTTCCCCTTTTGCGCCTGCATAAGTAAACACCCTCGCAATACCGGTTGCTCCTATCGCATCGAGCCGATCTGCGTCTTGAACAATGGCCCCTTCTAACGTTATTGGTCTATTCTGCTTATGTCGATGACGAAAAGACATCGTTGTAATGATGTCCATGATATAATGAATATCTCGCGTATTAACTTCCCAAGAAAGGAGCTGAAGCTCAAGCTGCTTTGGTGAAAGCTTCCATTCACTCGACAGCTTTTCATCTATGACATCATGAACAATCGCTGCCATTTCGATCACAAACAGAGAGCCGCCTTCCTGATTAGCAATCTGGCAGGCAAGCTGCCGCACACGATCAATATGAGCCGCATCGTGTCCAGTCGGTTCATATTTCAGCCGATCTGAAACAAAGGAGGCAGCTGCCTCCAATTGTTTTTTCTGCATGACGGTGAGCACCTTATTTGTCCAAAAGAGCGATGATGGAGCTTTCTAATTCTTTTGGTGATGTTTTCGGAGAGAACCGCTCAGTGACTTCTCCGTTTTGATCCACGATAAATTTTGTGAAATTCCATTTCACTGTTTTCGTGCCAAGTACACCTTTTGCATGACTTGTTAAATGTTTGAAGAGCGGGTGCGCGTTGTCACCATTGACATCTACTTTCGCAAACATAGGGAAGGTCACCCCATAATTCAAAGAACAGAATTCTTGAATGGCTTCTTCTCCTTCTGGTTCTTGGTTCATAAATTGGTTACATGGAAATCCTAAAATTTCAAGGCCCTTTTCATGATATTGATCATATAGCTCCTGCAGTTGTTTAAATTGAGGAGTCAGTCCACATTTGCTTGCTGTGTTGACAATAATGAGTACTTTTCCTTTGTAATCTGCCATTGATTTTTCTTGACCGTTAATGGTCTTGACCTGAATATCATAAATTGACATCTCATAGCCTCCTAGGATTCACTTTTTCCTATCGTAACATGCTTCTTTTATAAAATCGCTTTTTATGCTTCCGGTTAAAAGAGTCCTGTCACACTGCCGTCTTCTAATAAATCCATCTCGAGCGCCGCTGGTTTTTTAGGTAATCCAGGCATTGTCAAAATGCTTCCAGTTAAAGCAACAATAAATCCTGCTCCTACAGATGGTTTTAACTCACGAATCGTAATGGTAAAGCCCTTAGGCCTCCCAATTAAAGCTGGATCATCTGAAAGTGAATATTGCGTTTTTGCCATACAAACCGGTAAATGCCCCCAGCCGTTTTCCTCGATGGCTGCCAGCTGTTTTCTTGCTTTTGAAGTGAGTGTGACCCCGTCTGCTCCGTAAACCACTTTGGCAACTTTAGATAATTTTTCTTCGATGGAATCATGCTCTTCATACAAATAGGAAAAGCTGTTCTTCTTCTTTTCAATAAGTGTTGCGAGTTCTTCGGCAAGTGCTGTCCCGCCTTCTCCTCCTTCTTCCCATACATTCACAGCTTGGACTGGGTGGCCATGTGCGTGGCACCAATCTTCTATCGCTTGAATCTCTTCTTTTGTATCAGTGATAAATCTGTTAACTGCGACAATGTACGGAAGACCGAAGGCTTGGACGGTTTCAATATGCTTTTCTAAATTATGTATACCTTTTAATACAGCTTGTGCATTCTCTTCTTTGAGTTCTGTTTTCTTCATTCCGCCATGCATCTTTAATGCTCTGACAGTCGCCACAATGACAACTGCACCAGGCTTGAAATCACCAGCTCTTGTTTTAATGTGCAGGAACTTTTCTGCTCCAAGATCTGCTCCAAATCCAGCTTCTGTTACGACATAATCGGCTAATTTCGCCGCCATTTTAGTTGCAATTAAACTATTACATCCATGCGCAATATTGGCAAAAGGACCGCCATGAACGAGGGCCGGAGTTCCTTCAATCGTTTGTACAAGATTCGGTTTGAGTGCGTCTTTTAAAAGTAACGTCAGAACACCTTCATATCCAAGTGCACCAACAGTGACTGGCTCCCCGTCTTGATTATAGGCAACAACAATAGAAGAAAGACGTTTTTTCAAGTCGGTTAAGTCATCTGCTAAACAAAGGATGGCCATCATTTCGGAGGCAACCGTGATGTCAAACCCGTCTTCTCTAGGATACCCATTTACCTGTCCACCAAGTCCGACAACGACCTGTCTTAAAGCACGATCGTTTAAATCAAGCACTCGCTTCCATACAATGCGGCGCGCATCGATGCCGAGTTCATTTCCGTGATGGATATGGTTATCAATGAACGCAGATAAGGCATTATGTGCAGAAGTAATGGCATGAAAATCTCCTGTAAAATGAAGATTGATTTCTTCCATTGGTAGCACCTGTGAATATCCTCCACCTGCTGCACCGCCTTTTATACCCATTGTAGGACCTAATGAAGGCTCTCGCATTGCTATGATTGCTTTTTTCCCTATTTTTTCGAAGGCTTGACCGAGCCCGACTGTGACGGTGGACTTCCCTTCACCTGCTGGCGTTGGATTGATCGATGTGACAAGGATCACATGTCCTTCTTTTTGTTCTTTTAAACGGTCAAAAATAGTCAAAGATATTTTCGCTTTTGTGAAACCATAGCATTCTAATTCTTCGTCATGTATTTGCAGCTTTGCTGCGATGTCTTGAATAGGTCTCAGCTTTGCCTTTTGGGCGATGTCAATATCTGATAAATGCTTTGTGATCATAAATAAACGGCCTCCTTTTTTTCGAGAAACAGCTTTGTTTTTGCTCTGTTTTTCATTGTAACATAATTGAAACATTGAAATATCGCCAGAAAGTTCCTATAATGAAATGAAATTAGCTTTGGTTCAGGGGGTGGCGAGTTGCCTATTAACATACCAGTTCATCTGCCGGCAAAACAAATACTAGAGAGCGAAAACATTTTCGTCATGGATGAGACAAGGGCATTCAAGCAAGATATCCGTCCTTTGAATATCGTGATCTTAAATTTAATGCCAAAAAAAATACAAACTGAAACGCAGCTGCTAAGAATGCTCGGAAATTCTCCTTTGCAAGTGTACTTTACGTTTTTGATTCCAAGTACGCATACACCGAAGAATACGTCGAGAGAGCATCTAGATGAATTTTATACGACCTTTGAATCGATTCGCCATAAGAAATTTGATGGAATGATCATCACCGGCGCACCAATTGAGCATTTAGCTTTTGAAGAAGTATCCTATTGGAAAGAGCTGCAGGACATTTTGGACTGGAGTAAAACGAATGTGACGTCTACTCTTCACATTTGCTGGGGTGCACAGGCAGGCCTATATCACCATTATGGTATTGAGAAAATCAAGCTTGCAGAGAAAAAATTTGGTGTATTTGAGCATCTTGTGAAAGAGAAAAAAGAAAGATTAGTCAGAGGTTTCGATGAAGTATACTATGTCCCACATTCGAGGCATACAGATATTAATACAGAACAATTAAAAAACACGCCGAATTTGAAAGTATTGAGTGTCTCTGAAGAAGCGGGTGTTTGTTTAATTGTTTCAGATGATGATAAACAAGTATTTTTAACTGGACATCCTGAATATGATACGGACACATTGAAGCAGGAATATGAAAGAGATTTGTTGAAGGATGATACAGTCCAAAAACCTGTCCACTATTTTATAGAAGATGGTGACACATTAGTCCCAGTGAATCGATGGAAAGCCCATGCCACTTTACTGTTTATGAACTGGCTCAATTATTATGTTTATCAAGAAACACCATACGTTTGGGAATAAAATAGACTGTAGTCTGATGATAAATGGCCAAAATGTGTTAAAATACAAATGGCTCTGTCTTCCATTATCAATTTAGTCTTGTTGTTTTTTAAAATTAGTTTAATTCTTTCGTAACGAATGATATGCTCTGACTGTTTATATGTTATCTTTATGTATATGTAGACCTATGAGATTAATAGTTTTCGTACGAAGTTTTGTTGTTGTTGATTACATTTGAGGTGAATATTCTTGAATACCAATAAAAAAATATTAATCTTGACCGCAAATTATGGAAATGGACATATGCAGGTGGCTAAAACACTGTATGATGAGTGCAAATCTCAAGGCTTTGAGCATGTTGTAGTTTCTAATTTGTATCAAGAATCAAACCCCATTGTGTCGGAAGTGACTCAATATTTATACTTGAAGAGCTTTTCCATTGGGAAACAATTTTATCGCTTGTTTTATTACGGTGTAGATAAAATTTACAATAAACGCAAATTTAACATTTATTTAAAAATGGGAAATAAGCGTCTTGATGAACTTATCCAATTACACAATCCGGATATGATTATTATTACATTCCCGATGATTGTTGTTCCTGAATACCGGAACAAAACAGGAAAAGTCATCCCGACATTTAATGTCATGACAGATTTCTGTCTTCATAAGATTTGGGTACATGAAAACATCGACCGGTACTATGTTGCAACCGATTATGTGAAACAAAAATTAGTGGAAATCGGCACACATCCAAGCGATGTCAAAGTGACAGGCATTCCTATTAGACCACAATTTGAAGCAGACGTGCCAAAATCGAAGATTTATAAAAAATATGGATTATCATCAAACAAAAAAGTTCTTCTGATTATGGCCGGTGCTCATGGTGTACTGAAAAATGTCAAGGAATTATGTGAAGCATTGCTTCTAGACAGTGAAGTACAAATTGTTGTTGTATGCGGAAAGAACGCAGCGCTGAAACAATCACTAAGCGATCTTGAACAAGCACATCCAGATCAATTGAAGGCGCTTGGATATGTGGAACAAATTGATGAATTGTTCAGAGTAACAGATTGTATGATCACAAAACCAGGTGGCATTACTTTAACAGAAGCAACTGCAATCGGCGTCCCAGTCATTCTTTACAAGCCTGTCCCTGGACAAGAAAAGGAAAATGCTCATTTCTTTGAAGATTATGGGGCAGCCATCGTCATCAACAGACATGAAGACATTTTAGAATCTGTGACCAACTTGCTTCAAGATGAAGAAAAGTTAGAAACCATGAAACAAAACATGAAAAATCTTCACTTAAAGCATTCTTCTCAAACCATTTTGGAAGATATCGTTGAGCAATCAGATATCATCACGAATAACAAAACGTATGCTCGCGCATTATCATAAAAAGGTGTCCGTCATTGACGGACACCTTTTTCTTTATCCTTGATTTCCATTTGTTGTGTACACTTCTTCAAACGGCTGCACGACAACAAAGCCGCTTCCGCTAAATTTCATTTGAATAGACTCTCCGCTTCCTCTGCCAATAAAGGTTTTGAATGAAACATCTGTCACAAATTCAGTTTTTAAATCCCCTGACCATGCAACTGTCGCATTTGGATCTGTATAGACAGAGTCACCCGGCTGAACAATCAATGTGAGCGGCTCATAATGACTCGTAATCGCAGCAAGGCCTGGTCCTTCTAATTTGACATTAAATAATCCGCCTGCAAGCATCCCCGACACTTTTTTCATCAATTTGATATCCCAGCGGACTGAAGGTTCAAATGCGAGCAAATCATTCCCATTCACAAAAATGGATTCCCCTTGAGTTAAACGAAGAATTGAGATTTTTTTGCCTTGATCTGCTACATATAATTTCCCATCACCTGTTGCCTTCATGAGTGAAGTGCCTTCTCCTGACAGCATTTTTTTAAACATCTTTGAGACGCCATGTTCAAACACGCCCTCACGTTCAAACTTGATTTTGCCTCGGTACGAAACCATGGAACCTGTTTTTGCCCAAATGGTATCAGTCAAATTAATTTCTAAAAGTCTTGATGTTTCAAGTTCGAAGACCCCTTCTCCCTTATCTTCCTGCTGCGTATTCTGAACAAATTCTTCGAGTGTATAACGATTCATGATAGCACCTCTTTCTGTATTTTTTTTATATACGGACAAACTGTGCATAAAGTTTCAGAAAATGGGGACGGTTTAGCTATTATTGTTATTTGTCAAAAAAAATCAAACATTCTGCTCAAAATTTGGCTCTCCCGCTTGACGCTTTACTTTTGATGGTGTATAGTGGAACCATCATTTAACAACTGCAAAGTCGTTAGGTGATGAAAATTTTTTTTAGTATGCCAAAAGGTATGCTACAGTACTAGGAGGAAAAAGCAATATGCAAAACGGTAAAGTAAAATGGTTCAATAATGAAAAAGGTTTCGGCTTCATTGAAGTTGAAGGCGGAGACGATGTATTCGTTCACTTCACAGCTATCGAAGGTGACGGTTACAAGTCTTTAGAAGAAGGACAAGAAGTTTCTTTTGAAATCGTTGAAGGTAATCGTGGACCTCAAGCTGCAAACGTAACAAAAATCTAATCAACTAAATCAATGATGCAAAATAAAGAGAGGCTTATGCCTCTCTTATTTGATTTTCAGCTGAATTTCAATTGCTAAAATATTTTGCTTCAGTCGTTGTTCAATTTCAGAGATATCTTTTTCGAGAAAAGGTCTTCCCTTCTTTGCTACATCTACAAGTTGCTCTAGATCGCTGTACACCTCTTGAAATGTTCGATGTAATACCGTTTCGAACTCCTTATTATTCATACCGGCCTTCCCCTTTTCCTCTAATATCCGTCACTTAGTCAAAAAGTAACTCAACCAAAACTTTCTATAGTTATATCGGCTCATTTTTCGGAATATGTTCTTTTTTTACACATTCTATCCGTTTTTTTTCAAGAGCGAATGTTTGAGCAGGGAAAACCGGTCCGTTCGTTTATTTTTTGAGCAGCGTTTGGCCATATTCTTTTATTTTCTCTCCAACAGTGCATTGCTGTATGCAAAAGGAATGGGCATATTTTTTGCCAAATTCTTTTCGAAAATGCTTCTTAATCAAACAATCTGAACAATACGTGTCTTGAAGATCGGTCAATTCTTGTACTGCTGTTTTTTTATCCACATTATTCAGCTCCGTCTGCTTCTAATTTCAATGTACTTTCGATTGGGACGTCTGCAAGAATCTGTCTTGCAAGCTGATCCGCTTCTGCATTTTGTTTCCGGTCGATGGCTTCATAGGTTGGCGTCAGCTTCAGCTCTTTTAAAGCCGCTTCAATTCGGTCAAGCCATTTGTTATGTACATCATCATAACAAGGCCATTCTCCTTTTAACTGATTCATGACAACAAGTGAATCTCCTCTAATCGTGACAGAATTTCTGCTTGCCCCCAGGTCTTTTAAAGCTTTTACTGCCTCAAATAAAGCCGCATACTCTGCTTCATTATTGGTACTCCCTTGGAAAGGCTGATTTTTTCTCAATCGATAAGCGTCTTTTCCTAGCTTATAGTAGACGACAACACCAAGACCAGAGTCACCGGTTTCTTTGTGAAAACTTGCATCAAAATAGACTTGAAGCTGATCAGGTTCAAGCTTTAATTCTTCATTTAGCTTTTCAAGCTCTTTTATAGACCACATAGCCCCTTTTTCATCTTCAAATGACAGAAGTGACTGTGGTTCTTTTTTGTCAATATGTTTTGCTAACCTCAAGGCCTCTTTTAGCTCCAACCAATCTTCTTGGTAAAAAGCAATGGACCCAATTGATTTCACTTTCATTGTGTAGTGTGCTCTTAGTTTCATTGATCACATCGCCTTCCCGTGCTTTTAAGGTAAACATACGTTATGCTATAATCAAAAAGTTACATTTACAATGAGAAAGGAAGTTCATGTCACTTGTTTAATGAAGGTATTTGGATCTTATTTGCGATCATTAATTTTATCATTGTTCTTCTATTTTATAAAGGATTTGGCAAGATGGGCCTTTTTGTCTGGATTGGCTTTGCGACGGTTGCCGCAAATTTACAAGTTGTCAAAACCGTTGAATTATTCGGCCTAACGGCAACACTTGGAAATATTTTATATGGCAGTGTGTTCTTTGCAACGGACGTATTGAATGAAAAATATGGACAAAATGAAGCGAGAAAAGCTGTCTGGATTGGTTTTGCTACCCTTTTAACACTAACTGTTGTCATGCAGGAAGCTTTGCTTTTCCATCCCGCTCCATCTGATATCTCACAATCATCGCTGGAAACCATATTTGGCTTTATGCCAAGGGTTGCACTTGGCAGTCTCGCTGCTTATATCATCAGTCAAATGCTAGATGTTTATGTATATTCGTTTATTCGCCGCATATTTCCTTCCGATGGCGCGCTCTGGGTGCGCAATGCCGGAAGTACGATGATTAGCCAGCTTCTTGATACATTGATTTTCACGACCATTGCCTTTCTTGGCACGTATCCATTTCATGTATGGATAGAAATCTTCATCACGACATATGTCATTAAATTTATCGTCGCTGCGATTGCAACACCTTACGCGTATGCAGCGAAAAAAATGGTTCCGCTTGATGAAAGGGTGAAATGATGTGCCAGCAGAAATATACATTGACGGTGCGAGTGCAGGGAATCCAGGTCCCTCTGGCATCGGCATTTTCATCAAATATAATGGAAAGGCTGAGTCCTTCTCCATTCCTCTTGAACCCATGAGCAATCACGAAGCAGAATTTTCTGCTCTGATCGAGGGGATGAAAATATGCGCAGAAAAAGGATTGCGTACCGTTTCATTTCGAACAGATTCACAAGTAGTTGACCGCGCAGCCAATGCAGGATTTGCTAAAAATCCAGCCTTTCAGCACTTTATCAAAGAGATGATCGAGCTTCAAAGCCAGTTTGATTTATTTTTTATTAAATGGATTCCGAGTAAGGAAAACCAAATAGCAGATCAGCTCGCCAGAAAAGCGATTCACCTATCTAAAGGATGAATCGCTTTTTTTCGGTTATGCTAATGTGTGTGAGGTGATACTGATTGGATAAAGAAAATAAAGGTCGTGTCACAAATGGGACAACCCCACAAGGTGATGCGCAAACAAAAGATAAACAGCCACTATCTCAGCTGGAAAATAGAGCAAAGAAAAGCAATACAAAAAGATGAACCTTAGAGATCGGCTTTAGCTGATCTCTATTGTACTTAATCGATTCATCATCGGTTCGATTCCTTTGATTTGATGGTGCCTCAGCATAGCAGCAGCACGTTCTTGATTGATGTTCATTTTCGTCTCATCCATTGGACAGCTGAGCGGGACATCACATTTAATCTCTGCCAATAGACGAGAAAGCTTCAAATCTTCTAATCCTGCTTGCATTTTCTTTTGCTGCGTAGCCGTTAGTTCATGGACATTTTCTAACAAACCGTCAATCGTTTCATATGTTTGAATAAATTTTAAAGCAGTTTTTTCTCCGATTCCTTTGACACCTGGATAATTATCACTTGCATCACCCATGAGTGCTTTCATATCAATGAGTGCCTTTGGCGAGATTCCCATTTCCTCTTCAAATAAGGCTTTTGTATAAAGCTTATAATTGCCAATTCCTTTTTGCATCAGGGCAACAGTCACTTGTTCATTCAAAATTTGCAGCAAATCTTTGTCACCAGTTAGGACAGTCACGCGTGCTTCTTTTTGGTAAAGCGTAGCAAGTGTACCAATACAATCGTCTGCTTCAAAGCCCTTTAAACCAATGTTCACAATTCCTAGTTCTTCTGTAGCTTCTTTTGCTAAATCGAATTGCGGAATGAGCTCGACAGGCGCCTCTCCTCGATTTGCTTTATAATCTTGAAATAATTCGTTTCGATAGGTTTGGCTTCCCATATCCCAGCAGCACACAATATGAGTTGGCTCAAATGTCTGTACAGCTGTTAATAAGTGCTTCAAATAGCCATTCACTCCATTTGTTGGTACACCGTGGTCATTTATCATAAAATTGCGATGGACAGCCGTCGCATAAAACGATCTGAACAAAAGCGCCATTCCATCTACAAGCAGTACGTGTTTATTCATTCTCTTAAACTCCCTTTTCAAAACAATACTCCCATTCTATCACAGAACACAAAACTAGACATGAAAAAGGCGCCTTCTTCTTTTACAAAAGAAGAGGCAGCCCGTTTACTTTTGACCGTATTGCATTTTTTTCGTTTCTGCTTCTGCATAGGACGGCATGTCTTTTTGTTTAGGGTCACGCTCATCCTGCTGCTTTGTCTGTTGCTTTTTTTTCATGATCATTCCCCTTTCTCGGTACATTCATTAAGATGACCAAAAAAGAGAAAGTTACTCTTTACTTCTGTTTCTGCTCGACATACTCTCTGACCATATCATTCGTCACGTGCTTACGCAGCGGAACTATACCGCCTCGTGCAAGCTCATTCATCTTCGACGTAATGGCGTTGATCTCGTCTGTTGTAAATGGCTCGTTTTGCTCACATTTGACAACAGCCATCTCTATTGCTTGTTCTCTTTTCTGTTCAAGCTCAAGAAAGGACTGAATATGAGCATGCTGCTTTTGTGAGTGTGCTGAAATCTCTTCGTGTACGCTCGTCATTTTGTATCAACTGCTTTCTTTTTTATTTAGTCTACCATGAATCAAATGGTTTTCAACTCGTTCTTCCATTCGGTTGTTTGTTCATAAACTTGTTCAATGACGGCCTGCTCTTTGGCATCTGTCGTTAGGCTCGTGATAAATGTTTGTTTTTGTTCACTTAGCTGCTCGAGCGCTTCTGTTTCATATCTTTCCGTAAACGTCTTCACCATCATGTCGTACCTGCTCAGTAATTCTTCTTTTTCTTTATCAGCCCATTTCGTGGTTAACTGATGAAGAATGTCTCGAATCGCTTCAATAAACGCAGCCTTTCCATTCTGTTCAAAGAAAACTTTCGGTGATTTTTGTTTCTTTAAGAGCGGTTCGAATGGCGTTAGTTCAGCTTCGATTTCAATTTGTTTCAGCTCAGCATTTTTCTCTTCAGGCGGCGACAGTGAGAGAGAAAAGTAAGGGTCTTTTGCACATGCCGCCTGCAATCCTTTCTCCCACTCCTCTTGGAAGTATTGATGAATAAACGATTCCATTCGGATATCAAGCGCCTTTAATTCCTGTACAAATTCAAATTCATAATCCTTTAGTGCCTTCTCAAGTGCTTTTTTCAATTGCTGTCCGAAATTCCCTTGAGATATTCCAGGATAAAAGGCTGTCTTAAAGAGATCATTCGCAAATAATGAGAGGCGCTGCACAATATGATAGAGCTGTTCATGTAAGTCCTTTTTCACGCTTTCTGTCACTAGCTTAGATTGTTTTATCTGACTCATTTGATCAAGAATCGCTTCATAGGATGCGTCTATCTTTTTCTTTTCCACTTGCTTCTCATCTTCTGACTGATGCAGCGTCGCATGCAGTTTGTCGACCGTTCTACATAACGTACGTGCTTCAAAATATAACAGCTCGATCGCATCTTTCGTTAATTCTTCCTCTATAAAATAGTCGAGCTGCTTTCTAAGCTTTGCGTATTGATTATAAGCTGTCTCTCCATTTCCTTCGATCTCTTCCTTACTGGATACATGATGAAGGTTTGGGTTTCTTATGCCTTCTTTTGTGAGCTCATTTTTTACATAGTCAAAGACGGTGTCAAGCTCTGCTTGATCCTTTGCGAGATCAGCTGCATTGATAATAAAGAACATTTTATCCATGCTAAATGAATCTTTTACAAGCCCAAGCTTACGTAAAAATGACCGATCTGCCTTCGAAAAAGAGTGCTGGTAGTAAGTTAAATAAAGAAGCGCATCTGCGTCCTTCATATATTGAAAGGCGATCTCTGTATGACGCTTATTCATACTGCTAGCGCCTGGCGTATCAACAATAGTCAGCCCTTTATCTGTTAGAGGTGTACTCAAATAAACCGTCACTTCCTTCACCACACAAGAAACAGCTTCTTCCGCCACATATGGCCTCAGTTCTTGAAGAGTGACATGAAGCGGCGTTTGCTTAGTAATGTGATCAAGGAAACGGATATGTGCTTGTAAAAAATGTTCAACAATGACGCGGTGATCTTGTTCAAGCTGTCTTTTTTTAAGCGTTCGTTTGAGCTTGGATGTAAACGCCTCCCCTTTTTCTTCTGAGATCGGAAATCCTAGGATCTGATTGAGCTCCTCTAATATATCCTGTTCTGTTTTGAATACCACTTTGACACTTTCGTGAGGGTGATGTTCCGTCGGCCGCGTCAGCTTGTTAATGGTTGCCGTTGTTGGTGTGGGAGAGGATGGCAGCACCTTTCTCCCGACGAGAGCATTTGCAAAGGAAGATTTCCCCGAACTAAAAGCCCCAAATAAAGCGAGTGTGAATTCTTTCGCTTGCAGCCGTTTTGTTCGTTTTTCAAAGGACTTTCTTTGAGATTGGAGCGCATCTAATGGCAATAAAATCTGAGAAAGCTGCTCAAACTGGGCAATCGACTGTGCCGTCGTGACATGCTGTGACTGACGCATTTGAGGTTGATCAATCTGCTTGTTCGGTTTTTCTTGGTCGCTCTCTTCAGGATGAATGGTCGCTTGCTCCTGCTTTAGCAGATCATGTTGCATTTGTCTCTTTTTCGCATAAAACCAATCTTCTTCGATCTGTTCATCCGTTCCATTTTGCCATATATCCCATACATGCTGAACATCTCGCTTCATTTGTTCATTTTTTTCGATGCATTGCTCGAGTGTTTGGAGCTTTTTTGCAGACTGAGCCCATTTTTCTTGCTGCTCTGCTTGATCTTCCATAAGCTTGGCTTTCAGCGACTCCACCATTTGTTCAATCAGTGGCATCGCTTGCTGCTTAGCCTGTCTTCTCAAGGCTTCGCCAGCATCTTTTGCATATTGCAGTACGTATTCATTGGAGAACGTTGCTCCATGATGAATCACACTTTCAAGAAGTGATTCTTGTACAGGTGTTTCAAACGCCATCACTTGATTTAATAACTCTTCACCAAGCTGATGCTTCTTAACTTCTTTTTTTAGTAGCTCAGCAATATGCCAGTCCACTTCTGCCTTCATTCTCGCTTTGACATCTGTTAAGAAGTCAGTTGCCCGTTTTTCTTTTTCCTGCTCAGTTTTATTTTTAGCAAAAAGCAGTCCCACTTTAAAGCCAGGTGCTTTTGATTCAATATAGTCGCTTGCGAGTTCTCTCATTTTAAATGGAGTTAGGTTGGCATTTTTCAAAATGCTCTCGACTTCAGTAGATACTTCTTCTTCTAACTGTTTGGCTCCATTTTCAATGAAGTGATTTTTCGCTTCCAAATCCTTTACTTCTTTTCTTTTTTCTTGGAGCTGTGACTCAAGCTCTTCACCTTGCAGCTCTTCTTTTAACGAGTCAATGTGTTCTTTTAAGACATGCTCAATTTTCTGCTCCGTATAAGCCCGAAGTGAGGCTTTCGGCAACGTCTGTAATTCTTGCAGTTTTTTGATTAAACGAATCATTTCATTTCTTGGATGCGTCTCATCGGTTACAGATGTAAAGTATAGATGATCTTCTTCAATGCCTTCTTTAAGGAGCATGTCAACCACTTGATTTTTGTAGTCTTCAAATGCTGTCTCATGCTCATCATGCCGGTCCACTTGATTCACGATGAAATAGAGATTTGGCACTTTTTCTTTGATGGAGCGAATGAAACGAATGTTTTCTTCAGAATGAACATGGTTGTAGTGAACGACATAAAAAAGAGCATCTGCTTGATGAAGAATAGACGCAGCAGATAAAAAGTGGGCATGATCCGTGGAATCAATTCCTGGCGTATCAATCAGTGCCACTTTTTCTTCAAGGCCTATATAGTCACCGCTAATTTCCACCATCTCAATCTGTTCTCCATCCTTACAGAAACGCTGTACTGCTTCTTTATCATAGGAGCCGCTCATTTTTGCAAAACGGCCATCAGAGGTGTGAAGCTGCACTTCACTTTCCCCTTTCCTCACGACGACCAAGTTTGCACTTGTTGGGATTGGACTCGTTGGCAAAATGTGATCATGAAGCAGATGATTCACAAGTGATGACTTTCCAGCAGAATAGTGGCCGGTAAATGCGATATATACTTCTTCTTCTGCTTCCTTTTTGATAATCGATGCAAGTTTGGCAGCGCGCTCATGATCATCCCTTTTGAGAAAGCTTTGATATAAAGCTCCTGTAGTTTGAACGAGCGAATCTCGAATAGACAAGTCTTTCATGACGATAAACCCCTTTGTTTTTAGAAAAGTCAGTTATGTATGTGATACCATTTTACACAAAATAAAGAGATTTTTCTTCTGATCTGAGGAAATAAAAAAAATCTGCTGCCCGATCAGTCGCAGTTGACTGGAATCAGGAAGCAGATTTTTTGGAGACACCTTTTAATACGAAGCCAATTAATAGGCTGTACACACACACCGTACCGAGTAAGAAAATCATTGTCATGTGATCACCGTCCATCCTTCATGATTGAGAATGCTTATCATTAATGAAAGTGTAGCACAATTGATAATGATTTTCAATATTAATTTAGCAAATACTGATTTAATGCTTTCTCCTCTGTTTGAATTCGTACAGCCATCATCCATGCATTTAAACATGTAAACAAAATGGCAGTGACATACGCATCAAACAATAGCGGGATCAGTAAAAGCTCAATCGCCACGACTACATAGTTAGGATGTTTCAACCAGCGATACGGTCCTTTTTTTACAATCATCGCGTTTGGTACGACTAAAATTTTCGTATTCCAGTACGTCCCAAGGGAGCATAATGCCCAGTATCGAATGACCTGTGTAGCCATGAGAAAAAGGAGCAGCACAAGAAAATAACGGGACGGCCCCTTATGTAAAAGCCCTATCTCAACTATAAGTGAGAGAAAAAAAGCCGTATGCATAGCGACCATATAGGGATAATGACTAGCACCAAATTCAATGGCACCTAGTGCTTTTACTTTCTTTTCATTTCTTTTGGCCACAAGCATTTCAATGAGCCGTTGACAAACGAAGAAACCGATGACAAGCCAAATGATCATGACAAGACCTCCTCCCACTTCATAAGAAGCAGCTCTGAGGAAAAGCCCGGACCAAGCGCCCCGCAAAGTCCCATCTCCCCCTCTTCAGCTGATTGATGTTCCAGGAAATGCTTGATGACATACAAAACTGTGGCAGAGGACATATTTCCGTGTTGTTTGAGTACTTCTTTTGAAGAAAACAGCTGATCCTCTCGTAAAGATAGACTTTCAACATAGGCATCAATCACTTTTTTTCCTCCAGGATGGGCTAGAAATACGGATAAGTCATTAGTTGAATATCCTTGCTCCTCTAAAAATTGATCCACCTGCTCTTTTAACCAGCCGGAAATCAAACTCGGAATGTCACGGGAGAAAATAACCCGAAAGCCGTCACTTGTAAATTCCCAGCCCATCACATCCTCAGAATCTTTCATTGTGACAGATTGCGTGCTTAGTACTTTAGGGACCGTTTTTAAATGGGCATATTCAAGCGCAGCTTTTTCCCCAGCTAAAAGAACCGCTGCCGTCCCGTCTCCAAACAAGGAGGTGCCGATTAAATTGCTTTTTGATTGATCTTGCGGCTGAAAGGTTAAACTGCACAGCTCACAGGCAACGACAAGTACCTTTGCTTCTGGAAATGCCCTTATGTATTCATAAGCTCGCGACAGCCCTGCCGCACCGCCCCCACACCCTAGGCCCCAGATCGGTACTCGTTTCGTATAAGGAGAAAAAGGAAGGACGTTCATGAGCTTTGCGTCAAGACTTGGGGTCGATAAGCCGGTACTTGAAATAAAAAACAATGCATCGATCTCTTCAACCGGGACTGGTTTTTTTAGAAACTCCTTCTCTTGAAGACAATGTATGATCGCTTCCTTTGCATGAGCCAGTGCCTTTTCCAAATAGATATTGTTTTTCTCTTCAAAAGAGTGGTGCGTCTGATACCATTCAATGGGCTGCACAAACTGCCTGCTCTGAATTTCTCCATTTTGAAAAGCTCTCAGCAGCCGGTCAATATCTTTAAACGATCGTTTAAATTGAGACCTAGCAAAATCAGCAGCTGTTTTCTGATCCACGTGATGCTTCGGGTGACTCGTTCCAACTGAAAGAATGTACGCCATCGGCTTCACCTCTTTTTTCGGTTAATATCCCCTATCGAAAAAAGGATATACATGCCGAACCGTCACAATTCAGTCAAAACATTTTCCTCCGTCTAACTTTTTGTCTTGACGACAATTGATAAATATTGGATAATATAGGTGAAAACATGATGTAGTTTTCCTCCTTCACAGGTTCGTTCCAAGCCAAGCGAACCTGCTTTTTTTATGTAAGCTATGTTCAAGAATAATATTGATTCAGTAAAAAATAAAAGGACTCTCTTTGAATTTCCTCTCTTATCAACACCTAAAACGCAAAACTTCACCTAAATCATTTCAAGGATTGACTTAATAAAATCAGTTTTTTCATCTGCGTATTTGTGTTTGTCATTTTCATGTAAACTTGATAATTTAAGTTTAAGCTGTTGGTATTCACTTCTAGCTTGCTCGTTATTGCTCAAGTAATCTCTGAAATTTAACTGTTCAAGTAAATACTTATTGTCTCTTTGGTACATATGGATTTGATGTGTTCTTGGTTCTCCTTTATTAAAGTAGTGTCTTTCAGGTAATACATTTGTTCCTTTATATGAGTAACCGAGTCCTTCCAAAGCTACTACACATTTTTCTCCATCAAAAAAATGATCTATTTCAATTGCAATATCAATAATTGGCTTAGCGCTTAAACCTTTTACTGCTGTACTTCCAATATGGTGTACATTGACTGTGTATTGACCAATATCACCTATTATCTTTCGCTTTTCTCTTTCAAATTCTTTTGTCCACTCAATAGACCAAGGGACTAAAAAGACTTCCCCTCTTGGTAATCCCAGTATTTGCTTATCCCACCTTTTTAATTTTAACGTCCATTTGGAAAATTTTAATAAACCAAGTTTATCATAGGTCTCATATGTAGAGAGCAGACAGATTTCAATAATCATCCTATTCGTTTAGATCTATTTCTTGGTTGATGTCATTCAATACGATTCTTAACAATTCACTCTCATCTTATTTTATATCTAAAGAACAAAAATTCCCTTCAACCGATTATTAATAGAGTTATTTAACATAGCTTTATGCAAAAAAACACCTCTCAAATGAGAGGTGTTAGACCGTAGACAAACCCCACCTTTACTTCAAGTAAAAGTGGGGTTTTCACTTACCAGCTTCTGTTCTCGGACGAGTGTAAGGCTTGACAGGTCTTATCTCTTGATCCATTAAAAACATAGCGATATATGGTGTTTTATATACAGCATCTACCGTGTCTACATTTCGTTTTCCGATTTTCTCTGTCACCTGTTATACGAGTGAATTTAACATACGAGTATCATGAACATTGCCACCTGTGACCAGTGATCCAAAAATAAATCCTGTTGAATCACAAGCTGTATGAAAGGAATAAGCAAATGACTTTTCACGTTCACCTTTTACATAGTAGCCAATCTCTGATTCAGTTGTACTGACTTTGATTTCTTTTGTTTCTTCTTTATTTTGTAGGGGTAAGAGCTTACTCTATGTATTTCGCGATTGATCGCCTCTATCTCCAATATCCACATGAGCATCCTTTTTTCAATGAAATCGTCATTATACAACACTTTCATACGGAATCTCCCTTTCGCTTCGCATTAATGGTTAAATCTGATGCTATCTTAGCGTATAAATATCAACGTTTCGATCATTATTCAGAATGATTTCATTTAAACATGAATGGATCACCTTTTTTTCTGATCAATACAAAGCAATAACCATGAAATGCTAATTTATTTGATTATTATATATAAAAAGGTGTTTTTTTCCTGTATACTTAATCAATATGAACACCATGAAAAACAGTGAAAAAAGATAGAATCTACTACATGATTCGGCACAAAATTTAATTGACTGGAGTGATTGTAATGAAAAAGGTGTCCAAAAAACAGACACCCTACAACACGATACTTCTCTCGAAGATAATTGGTTTAGTGCTTCTTACACTGTTTCTCTTTTTTATCTGGGATATGTCTAAACCCCATTTGCAGGCGACAAATGGGCAAGCAAAAATTGTTGCCAGCAGTGACTTCCGAGACACAAGCATCAGTCTGAAAGCAAAAGATCATTCTACAAGAACATTGGATACACATGTTAAGACCAATCCAAACCAACAGACAACGAATAAAACGGTCTTTTTAACATTTGATGATGGTCCTACTGCTACATCAAATCAGCTGTTAAATGTATTAAAAGCACATCACGTGAAGGCGACATTTTTCATGCTTGGACCGCAAATCCAAGCACACCAAGCAGCTGTGAAAAGACTTTATCAAGAAGGACATCAATTAGGGCTTCATGGCATGACGCATGATATAAACCGCTTTTATCAGAACAGTGAGTCTCCCGCAAATGAAATGAGAGAAGCTCAGCGCATTCTTGCTTCTGTTACAGGCGTTTACACCCGTCTTGTGAGAACACCCTATGGCAGTGTTCCAAATTTAACATATCATCAAAAAGTACGTTTAAACCAAAATGGCTTTATTTACTGGGATTGGACGATTGATAGCCTTGACTGGAGATATAAAAACTCACAATATGTTCCAGAGGTATTGAATCAACTGCAAATGTTTGAGAAAAATAACCCATGGGAACCAAAAGTTATTTTAATGCATGATCAACCCTCTACCACAAACTATTTAGATAGCCTGATTACACAGCTAAAAGCAAGGGGCTATACATTTGCAGTCATTAACGAAACAATGCAGCCGGTACAACATTAATAGTGCTAATCACAACAAGCCCGTATCCAAAAGATTCGGGCTTTCAGTGTTTACACAACAGATTTCTTAGGCTCTTCCATCAGGTCCTGCCCGGTTTCTTTTTTAAAAGGAATCATGTGATAAATAATATGAAGCAAAATAGCGGTAAAGCTACCGGCCACGATGCCATTACTTGTTAATAATTTGATTGATTCTGGCAGATGCTCAAACATTTGCGGCACGACGGTGACACCTAAGCCAATCCCCACTGAGCAAGCAACAATCAGTAGGTTTTCCTGTTTGGCAAAATCCACACGCGAGAGCATTTTAATACCGTAGGCAATGACCATCCCAAACATGGCAACCATTGCGCCGCCAAGAACTGACTTTGGAATAATCGTCGTAAATGCAGCAATTTTAGGAAAAAGTCCAAATAACATGAGCAATGCGCCTGTCACAACGATGACTTGATTTTTCTTGACCCCTGTCAACTGGATCAACCCAACGTTTTGCGAGTAGGCTGTGTAAGGAAAAGCATTAAAGATACCACCTAATAACACAGCAATCCCTTCTGCGCGATAGCCTTTCGCTAAGTCCTTCTCTTTTAATGAGCGGTTTGTTAGATCACCTAATGCGAAATAAACACCTGTTGATTCGACTAGTGACACAATGGCAACTAACGTCATCGTCATAATGGGTGCAAATTCAAAGGTAGGCATGCCAAAATAAAATGGTTCAATCATGCGGAAAACTTGAGCGTTCGCCACCTCAGCTGTTTCCACTTTCCCCATAAATGCAGCAACGGCTGTCCCAAGGAGAATACCGATTAAAATGGCGATCGCCTTCATAAAGCCTTTTGTGAATCGATAGAGAAGCACAATGATAAACAGCACAAGGAAAGCGAGGCCTAGATTTTCAAAAGAACCATAATCAGCACTTCCTTCTCCCCCTGCCATATTGTTCATCGCTACTGGAATAAGGGTAATGCCAATAATGGTGACGACAGACCCTGTCACGACAGGCGGGAAAAATTTCACAAGCTTCCCAAAGAAAAAGGAAAGCAGAATGATGATACACCCCGAAGCGATAATACTTCCATAGATAGACGAAATCCCGTATTTAGAGCCAATCGCAATCATAGGAGAAACCGCAGTAAATGTACAGCCTAATACAACAGGCAAACCGATACCAAAGAAACGGTTTTTCCAAACTTGAAGGAGCGTGGCAGCCCCGCACATGAAAATATCTGCTGAGATTAAGTAAGTCAGCTGTGCAGGTGTGAGGCCGAGTGCATCTCCCACAATGAGCGGCACAAGAACGGCCCCTGCATACATCGCCAGCACATGCTGAATCCCTAGCGAGAGCGTTTTGGCTTTTTTAGCTGCACTCATGATTGTACCTCTCGTACAAACGTGACTTTCCCTTCCTCAAGTGATTCAATCCGTGCAAGGGATTCGACGCGGTAGCCCATTTGAACAAGTGCATCTCTTCCCGGCTGGAATGACTTTTCAATGACAATGCCAAATCCGGCTACTTTTGCCTTCGCCTGCTTTGCGATTGCGGCAAGTCCTTTAGCGGCTTCACCGTTCGCCAAAAAGTCATCAATGATTAATACACAATCCTTTTCACCGAGATGCGTATTTGAGACAGCGATCGTGCTTTCTACTTTTTTTGTAAAAGAGTACACACTCGCTGTTAATAGGTTTTCTGTTAGTGTTAGTGATTGACGTTTTCGAGCAAAAACAACGGGTACTTGAAGAGCTAGTCCAGCCATCACAGCAGGTGCAATGCCCGAAGATTCGATTGTGATAATTTTTGTAATGCCATCATGCTTGAATAATCTAGCAAACTCTTGCCCGATCTCATGCATTAACACAGGATCAATTTGATGATTTAAAAAAGCATCTACCTTTAACACTTGATTTGACAGAACGATTCCTTCGTTCTCAATTTTTTGACGTAACAATTCCATCATTCTTCCTCCCAGCATATTGGCAAACATTTTCATTTTTTTGCATAAAAAAAGCATTGCTGTCCATGAGGAGCAAGCAATGCGAAAACGATCCACGGATCTTCAGCTCAAACAAGAGCTGTTTCATTTGCTCACTCATAGTCGGACGGTATCGGTGTCCGGTAGAAACTTGCGTGCCATCATCACGCGATTATATGAGTGTTATAGTGTTCAAATTATAACAAGATTTCAGACGCTTGGAAAGCACTTTTCTAGAAAAATACCGAACTTAAATAATAGATCAGATCAAAACGTTCGTTTTTAGAATATTCAAGCATCAAAAAAGCACCCTTCTAAGCAAAGGGTGCCTTTTATTTAAGATAAATACAGTTTCGTATATTTATCCGTTAAATAATCGATTAAATATTGTACATTTAATTCCTCACCAGTCGCATCTTGAATGATTTCAGAAGGCTTTTTGCGTTTTCCATGCTGGTGAACATGTGTTGTGAGCCATTCTTTTATCGGTGCAAAAGACCCATTTTGAATCAGCTCATCAAAATTCGGTAAATCTTTGATCATTTGGTGCTTTAGTTGCGCCGCATACATATAACCAAGGGCATATGAAGGGAAATATCCAAAGCTTCCATCAGACCAGTGAACATCCTGCAAGATGCCGAGTGCATCATTAGGAGGCGTAATGCCAAGATATGCTTTATATTTTTCATTCCACAGTGCAGGCAGGTCTTCGACTGCCACTTCTTCATTAAATATCGCTTTTTCAATTTCATAGCGGATGATAATGTGAAGCGGATATGTAAGCTCATCTGCTTCAATTCGAATATAAGTTGGCTTCGATTCATTCACTGCATGCACAAAGTCTTCTAAAGAGACATCTTTAAACTGCTCAGGAGACGCTTCTTGAAGCTTTTGATAATACGTTTTCCAGAAGTCTTCATGTCTGCCAATAAAGTTCTCAAAGAAAAGAGACTGTGATTCATGGATCCCCATTGATGTGCCATCACATAATAACGTTCCGCTCAGCGCCTCATCAATGTTTTGTTCATAGATGGCATGACCACACTCATGAATCGTGCCAAAGATCGCCATCCGAAAATCATGCTCATCATAACGGGTCGTCACACGAACGTCCCCTCTGCTCAATGTCACAGCAAACGGATGAACTGTTGTATCCAGACGTCCTGCGTCAAAGTCATATCCTAATTCTTTTAAGAAGAAAAGACTCAGTTCCTTTTGTTTGTCGATCGGAAAGCTTTTCGATAAAAATGAAGTATCCGGTTTATGAGGAGAGGCTTCGATTTTTTTCACGAGAGGAACAATGGCATCACGAAGTGCACCAAACTTTTGATCTAGCTGTTCAACCGTCATATCTGGTTCATAATTATTGAGCAGCACATCATATGGCGTTTGTTTCACGCCCCAATATTGAATAAAACGCTTGTTAAAATCAATGAGCTGTTTTAAGTATGGTGCAAAGAGTGAAAAGTCTGATTTCTCCCTTGCTTCTACCCAAACATGCTCTGCTTTTGATTGTAAAATCGAGTATTCTTTAAATTCTTCTTTCGGAATTTTGCTGTTTTCATCATACTCTTTTTGTGATAATTCGAGCGCCTTTTGTGTATCTTTTGACAGCTCATCTCGGTGTTTATTTAATGCGTGGAGAAGATCTCTCATTTCATCAGAAGTCTTCATATTAAAAATATCACTTGATAATTGACCGATCGTTTCAGCTCTGAAATCGGCGCTTTTTTTAGGCGCCTGTGTTCTAGAGTCCCAATAAAGTAAATGGAGCGCCTCCGTATAGTGGGCGATTTTTCCTAGTAATTGATAAAACGCTTTCTCTTTTGCTTCAAGACTCATACGTTTGTTCCCCCAATCGATAAAATATGTATGTACGTTTCAAGGCTACTTCAAGGAATGTTCTTTTGTCAATCAAAAAGGAGGATACGCAGATGGTATCCTCCTCTCTTTTCTCGTTCATATGTTATTTAAGATGTGATGATTGGCTTTACAGGCAGAACGGATTCAATTTTACTTTGAAGCTCTGTATCTTCCTTACGGTCAAAGTAAATATGAATGGTTCCTGCATCTTGGCTTGTCCGAATCAGTCTCCCAATTCCTTGTCGTAAGCGCAGCAGCATATACGGAAGATCGACTTCAGCACGAGCGTCCTTTGCTTCATTCCGTTTCGCCTCAAATACCGGATCACGAGGCGGGTAAGGAAGTCCCCAGATGATCACATTTGTTAATGATTGACCTGGAATATCTAATCCTTCCCAAAGGTGAACAGAGCATAACACAGACGTCTCATCTGCTTGGAACTTTTGAACAATTGTACTGATTTCCTCGTCTCCCTCAAAGTACACGTCGAAAGGCAGTGATTCATTCGATGCCTCAAGCTGCTTTCTAAAGAAATGAAGTTCATCAAATGAAGGGAACAAAATGAGAGACCGTCCTCCATTATCTTTCAGCTGAGTGATCACTTGCTGTCCTTTTACTTCTTGCTCTTGAAGCTGCTGAATCCCGTGGAAATAAATCTTCATTTGTTCATCGTAATCATACGGCGAAGCGACACTCATTGATAAGTAATCTTTAATCCCAAGACTTTCAGCTAAATAATCAAAGGATTGATTTTCAGACAATGTAGCAGAAGAGAAAATGTATGGTCTTTTTTGCGAGAATACCTTTTCACCAAGCACCTCTGCGACAGTCTTTGGCATCACAACAAATGTCGTATCTAATTCCTGCTTTTCAAGCCAGCTAATCGCATTTTTTTGATAAAGCGACAGAGAATACGCCATTTGTTCAATGTACTCTTCCACAACAGACAATTCGTATTGATCGATTGTATACATCTCTGATTCAAATACGAGTGCTTCTCCGATTTTTTCAAGTAAATCACACAATTCACTTGCTGAACGCTTCACCTCATCCACACGTCCAATTTCAAGTCGATGCGAGCCCTTGATTTCTTTGGCATGTGTTTTTAAGAGATAAAAGAACTCATCGTTTGTGGCAAGTGCATCTTCAACGAGCTCGGCAAACTCTTCGCGTATATCGTTTTGAAGCAGGCGCTCTAAAAAGGTTTCGAGCATTGATTGCTTCACTCGGTATGTCAGTGCTTTTTGTGCGGCAAATTCAAGAAGGTGGCCTTCATCAAATACAACGGAGCTATGTTCTGGAAGCAGCGGAAGCTGACCCTCGCGTTTGCGGGATTCCTTCGTCCACACATGCTCCATATAAAAATCATGAGAACAGATGATAAGGTCTGCTGCTTTCCGGTAATGATCTCTTGATAAATTCAGACCACAGCGATGACGCATATCGCACGTCAAGCAGTCCTGAAACGAGTCATAGCCAATGCGTGACCATTCATCATTGGATAGCTCTGGGTACTCTTTTCGATCACCGTACGGATAAAAGTTCTGCATCCCATGTGATTCATGAACAAACGAAGGAAGCGATTCATAAATATCGAGCCACTTCTCATCATCTTCACGCTGCATGGTTTTCTCTAATTTCTTTAAGCATAAATATTGATCATGCGATTTACTTAATCTCGCATCTATTTGAATATCAAGGTGATTGGCAATTTTATAGATATCACCCTCTTGTTTCACTAGCTGTTCAATTAACGTTTCGTCTGCACATGCAATAATCGCAGGTTTCCCTGTATACCTTGCATATGTGACCGCAAATAATAGGTAAACGATGGTTTTGCCTGTGCCTACCCCAGCTTCGGCAAACATCACACTTTTTTCTTTAAAGGCTCTTTCTAGTTGAAAAGCCATGAATATTTGTTCATCTCGAAGATCAAAGCCCTTTTCTGGCAAAATGTCATAGAACACATCACCAATCCAGTTGCCCAGTTCTTCGTAAAAATTATGTTCTTTTGATAATGAAAAAGGCAAACGAGATGCTGTCACCTGCTTCAACCCCCAACTTTTGAATCATTCAGACATTCTATAGTAACATTTATGCTGGGGAATGACAATCTTTTTTACGATCGCAAACGATGTTGATAGGTTTCTTTCATTAAAAATGCATGCTCAGAACGCTCTATGTAAGCCTGAGCAAGCGCTAAATCTTCGATGGCTGCTGTCAGCTGAGCAGATTGTCCACCTTCTTGCCCTTCAATTTCTTGAGCAGTCGAAGCGAGTGCTTTTTGGATTAACTGAAATTGATCATATTGTATCATGGAGACACCTCTTTTTTTAAAATCAAGTTCAGTTTATTCCGTCCCGTGAAGGTTTATACCTTTCTGGGATAAAAAAAGCCACACCTTCTGTAGGTGTGACATTTTTTATAATTCAGTTGTCTGTTTTCTAGGCGGGCGTTTTCCCCAATATTGGTAATAGTCTGTTTTAATAAAACCATTAAACAGTTTTCTCTTTTTCGTTGCTTTTCTACCAAAGCACTCTTCGAACTTTTCATGTGACGTTAAGATGTAAATGGACCATGTGTCTAGGCTTTTAAATGCTTCGCCCATTCCTTGATACATTTTTTCAACAGCTGGTTTATCACTGAGTCGTTCTCCATAAGGCGGATTTCCGACAATCACACCGTAATCTTCTTTTGTTTGAAAGTCTTTCACTTGCATTTGTTTAAACTCAATCAATTCACTTAGTCCCGCTTCTTCTGCATTCATTTTTGCAATGTCTATCATCCGGTGGTCGATATCACTTGCAATAATGTGGAGCGGCTGATCATAGTTTGCTTTTTCTTCCACTTCGTGACGCGCTTTGTTCCATACATCTTCACCAATCCATTCCCATGACTCGGACGCAAATTCCCGGTTAAATCCTGGGGCAATGTTTTGTCCAATCATGGCCGCTTCAATAGCGATTGTTCCTGATCCGCAGAAAGGATCAACAAACGGACGGTCAGGTGTCCAGTTCGTTAATAGCACGAGTGCAGCCGCAAGGGTTTCTTTAATAGGTGCTCCGCCTTGATCCATGCGGTACCCCCGTTTATGAAGACCTACACCAGATGTATCAAGCGTGAGCACAGCTTTATCTTTTAAAAGGGCAACCTCAATTTTATACTCAGGCCCTGTTTCTTCAAGCCATTCAGACTGTATGTTGTAAGAGGATATGAGCTTTTGCGCAATTGCCTTTTTGACGATACGCTGGCAATCCGGCACACTGGCAAGCTGTGATTTCACAGATTTACCGATGACTGGGAACGTGCTGTTTTTCGGTAAAAAAGAGGCCCAGTCAATCGCCTTTGTGCGTTCAAACAGCTCATCGAAGGTTTTTGCCGAAAATTCAGCAACTTGTACCTTTATGCGGTCTGCTGTACGCAGCCAAAGGTTCGCACGGCAAATCGCAAGAGCGTCTCCTTCGAAAATCACTTTTCCGTTGTCTACTGTGCAGTCATAGCCAAGGTCTCTTACTTCTTTTGCAACAATCGCTTCAATTCCCATTGGAGCCGTTGCGATAAGTGTATAGGTTTTCATTGATTTATCACCTGTTTTCTCGTCCTTTTATGTATTCCAAGATAAAAGCTCTCCATATGTTGAAATAGGAGAGCTTTGTTTTCATCATGTTTATCATAACGGATATAACGTTCTGTAAGCCATGTTTTGTTCCATTGTACTGCAAACGGCAAATGCCTCGTACTCAGGTGGTAATCATCTATCTACAGAATTCTCTGTCCTTCTCTCCGTTTGGTTCCTTTGAGAAAGTTCCCCTACCAAGTTTGGGTTTCTCGCTCGAGGGGTTTACCGCGTTCCACTCTCACCATTTCTAGTGAGACTTCGTCACTGTGGCACTTTCAAGGATACTTTGCCATATCCTAAAAGGACGTAGGCATTTTTCCTGCCGTCAGCCTTTCCCAGGCTGCCCTGGCTTATTTTTTCGCCAGGCACGAACACTACGGGCATCTCAGCACCGTGCGAGCATGGACTTTCCTCTGCAATGTCTAAAAGCATTGCAGCGATTACCCGAACGTTAATCAACAAGCGTTATTATAAACGACAATGACATCAGGCACAAGCTTTTTTCAGTAAGGCTCAATCATAAAGTTTGCTGCCGAAAACGTGTTTCTCAAGGTTAGATAGTCTTTTTAAAATATCAGAGTTTGTTGTATTAGACTGTGCAGGCTGTCTTTTCCCTTGCTCAACGGCTTCCTCAAGCTGTTTAGACAAATGGAGGTTTTCTTGTTGAAGCTTTTCGATTTCTTGGTTGAAGGACTCATAGTCTTTAATGACCATATCTAAAAATTTATCGACTTCTTCTTGTTTGTATCCTCTGACACCTGTTTTAAATTCTTTTTCTAAAATTTCTTTTGCAGAAAGCTTTACTTTATCAGCAAGCATCTTTTTCACCTCATATCGTGAATTCATAGTATATTTTTTCAGAAATACGTGACGTTGTCAAATTTTCTCTTGCTTTTAGTCAAAAAACGGATCTTCCGCCTCAACTTGCGCTCTCAAATCATCCATTGTGATGTACATAATGTGGTAATCGGTATAGTTTTCCGCTTCTTTGATCATGTACTTTGGCGAGCCATCATGCTCCGGATCATAAAGGGCGAGGAGTCCATCTGTTTTTTCAATAAAAAAACGGTTCTTTTGTTTAAATTGTGCCGGACTTTCATACGGTCTATGCGTGACACTTTCTACAAAATCAGCCTGTGCAAGAATTCCTTCATACAACTCTTTGTTTTGTTCATTCCAGCGCTCTTCCTGTTCATAAAATGGCGTAATGACGGCAAGTTTTAACGCTGGATACTCCTCTTGAAGCTCAAATACCACTTCAGCTGTCCAGATTTCTGCCCCAAGCTGGCCTGATATGAGAACCCATTCCAGGCCTTCTTCAATCAGGGCTGTCAGCCTTTTTTGAAGCTCCGCTTTTATGTATTGAAGTGCAGGCTCGTCTTGTTTGAATATCCCAAGTTCAAATGGCTTGTACCCTGTGACAGCAATAATTTTCATTTTTTCACCTGCTTTTAAAAAAAGGGACTTATAAAAGTCCCAGTTCACTTTATCTGTTACAGCAAGGTCCACCGCAGTTAAAGTGTTGATGTGTTGCTGGGTCCACCTGAGAAAACGTATGCGGGAAGTAGTGAACATGTTTGAAATTTTGATGGTGTACATTTGTCACATGTTGCGGATGGATATGCGGCACAATTGTTGTTGAATCACTGTGTGTACAGCAATGATTCGTCGGATGAACAATTGGCTGTGTAACATTCGGTTGGCAATGATGATGATGATGGTACATGTAGCATTCCCCTCTCCTTAATTTCTTACATTAACAATGTATGAATTAAGAGGTGTACATGTACTAATGCATTAACCTATTTTAAAAGTTTGCAAGGAAAACATCCTTATAGTTTGAAAACACAAATGCGACCAAAATGACAACAAGAAAAAACAAGTAGAAAAGACCTTTATACATGCTCTACGCTCCTCATTCAATATCTAACGTTATTTTACAGGATTCATGACTTTTCTACAATAAAAGTGCTAAACAATTTTTATTTTCGGCCGAGAGCCGAACGTTGTCATGTTTTGCGCTTTCCCGGGCAATAATGTTTATTGCCCAGCTTTTCTCAAAAGTCGTTTTTTTCGCTTTTCAAGTTCTTCTATGTCTCGCTGACTTAACGATGAGAATGATAATAAAGATTCAGTGATGGATAGAGCAGAGCTTGCATCTTTTTCTCGATGTTCTTTATACTTCGCAAGCTCTATACCCGCTTTTAATGCTAAATGGAGATCGCTTGATTCAAATAATACCCCCCATATTTGAACCGCTTCATCCCACACGTTTTGTCGTTTATATTGCAAGGAAAGATCATAAGACGCCTGATTCGCATGCTCAAAATCAGCATCCGTTAATTCTTGCAAATGCTTCGTTGCTTCCTGTACATCACGATGAGCAAGATGCCACCTAGCGAGCGCATACTTCTCATTGTATTCCTTTACCGCATCCTCAGATAGTATTTTTTTGGATAGATGGATGTAGAGGCTGATTAACGATAAGACATCTAGTTCATTATGAGTCAAGATTCCTTCAATCAGCTTTGGGTTTTGTTCCTTTAAAAAAAGAAAATAAATCATCGGTGCCAAAAACCCCGGTGTGTCGTTTTCACGCTGCACGTGCAGCTCTTCTTTTTCCACAACGGATAGCGCCATTCGTTCATATTTATGCTTCCACAATCGTCTTGATCCGTGCAATAGATCAAAATGGCCGAATTCAGGAAGTGCAGGGATTTGATCTCGTAAAAGTGTATGTCTCGTTTTCACTTGCGGCCAATCGAACGATTTACCATTATATGTAACTAACGATTCTACATTTACTTCATCCAGAAAGCTTTTGTAAAGAGCCACTTCATTTCCTGGATTGGTGAGCAGGTGTTGTTTCACCACCACTTTGCCTGAAAAGACACGTGCGTGTCCAAGCAAGAAAATCATATTTCCTGTACCGCCAGATAATCCTGTTGTTTCAGTATCAAAGAAAAACAGCTCGTGCGGCTCGTACCCTTTAGCCGATAGCGAATGCTGGATGCCGCTTTCGTTCCATTCCTCGATGATCTTCGGCAGTTCCGCAAACGAATAGCGTCCATGCTGATCATCTAATGAATAGGTGACTTCCCGAATCAGACAAAAGGAATCCTCAAAATGATAAGGAGACACACCTAATGCTTCCCATTCTTTTAAAAATGGGATATTTTCTGAAGTTACAGGCTGAGGTTGTCCTTCCGATGTTTTCTGCCGGTTTTCATGTGTCTGATTGTGTGATAAATGCTTTTTCATTCTGTTTAATTTCCCTTTTAAAGACATGAGCAGGTGTCCCCTCCTTTCCTTAAAATACGGACAGCAATTCAACGATGCTGCTTTTTCCGTTGACCTCTTTCATTTCCATGCCAATGCAGGATGGACAGCCATTTTCACAGCGGCACCGCTCAATGAGCTGTATGGCTGCGCCTGCTATTTCATCGAAGCGAGCTTGTACTTCCTTACTTAAGCCAATGCCGCCAGGATAATGGTCATATAAGAAGACCGTCGGTTTTCCGGTATGTGCCGCTTTAATTTGTGAAACCACATGAATATCAGAACGGTCGCACATCACAAAAGCAGGTACAATGTGCTGAAGAACATTTGCGATGCCTAGCAGCAGCTGTTCAAGTGTTTTCTCTTCAAATCTCCGCTCTGCCTCGCGTAATTCAAACCAAGCAGCACTCGTATGAATTTCTTCTTCCGGTAAGTGAATCGGTCCAGACCCGATATTTTCACCGGTACTTAGTCGGATTTTTTTAAAAATCGTCGGCATTGCGTTGACGGTCACATCACCATAGTGAACAGATACAGCTTCCTTCTCTGTCGTCTGATCGATTTCAAGCACCTTCAGTTGGACGGCTAAATTCGCATCTGTATAGTATTCTACATCTACTTGTTTCACATAAGCCTTCAGATGCTCGTAATCTAGCTTTTCCACTTGATACTGAACCCCTTCGTGTAAATAAATGGCTTCATCATGAAGCAGCGTCATCGCACTGAAACGGTCCATCTCTCCAATAATCCGAACATTTGCCACATCTGATTGATCCACAATCACGACATTTTCCTGGCTTGCAGATCGAAGGCTGATGCCATGCGCCGGGAACGATTGATCTGACCAATAATACCGATTCCCGCTAAAATGGAGAACGCCTTCCTCATGTAAGTATTGCAAAATCTCTTCTACGTCCATACCGCCAAACTGTTCATCCTCCCGAAACGGAAGCTCGTAGGATGCACATTTTAAATGATCCACTAAGATAATGAGGTTTTCAGGGTTAATTCTGGCAGCTTCAGGTGGTCTATTAAAGAAATATTCAGGGTGTCTGACAATATATTGATCAAGAGGTGCGGAGCTTGCCACCATAATAATAAGTGCTTCCTCATGACGCCTTCCAGCACGGCCAGCCTGCTGCCATGTACTCGCTACACTGCCAGGATACCCGGTCATGATACAGACCTTTAGCTGACCTATATCCACACCTAATTCTAGTGCGTTCGTACTGACGACACCTAGAATGTCTCCTTCTCTCAATCCTTTTTCAATCACACGCCGCTCTTTTGGTAAATAGCCTCCGCGATATCCACGAATTGATTTTGGGCCGATCTCTTTTTTCACTAGCTCTTGAATATGACTTAAAATCACTTCAACTCTTACTCTGCTTCTAGCAAAAACAATCGTTTGGATTTTTTCCTTTAAAAAAGTTTTAGCCAGTTGATTAACGACAGTGGCGGCACTTTGTCTAATATTTAGTGGTTTATTCACAACTGGCGGATTGTAAAACACAAAATTCTTTTTACCGCTAGGTGCCCCGTTTCGCTCAATCAAATGCATCTTACTTCCCGTTAGCTGCTGCGCAAGCTCTTTTGGATTCGCAATCGTTGCGGACGTACAAATGAAAATCGGATCACTTCCATAAAATGCACAAATTCGTTTTAACCTGCGAATGACATTGGCCACATGACTGCCAAATACGCCACGATATGTATGAAGCTCATCAATGACAATATACTTCAAATTCTCAAACAAGCTGACCCATTTCGTATGATGAGGCAAAATGGCTGAATGCAGCATATCCGGGTTTGTGATGACAATATGTCCTGCTTGTCTGACTCGCTGCCGAATGGCGGGTGAGGTATCCCCGTCATATGTTTCACTATGAATCGGAACATCCATCTCGTGGATGATCTCGTTAAGTTCACTCTTTTGATCTTGTGCGAGCGCTTTTGTTGGGAATAAATAAAGGGAGCGGCTTGTCTGATCTTCTACGATCGACTGAAGGACAGGCAGATTGTAGCAAAGTGTTTTACCTGAAGCTGTTGGTGTGACAGTTACCACATGCTCCGCGTCCATCACACGTTCAAAGGCTTCCTTTTGATGAATGTAGAGTTCGCTCACGCCTCGTTTCTCAAGCGCCTTTTTCAGCTTTTCGTGCACTCTTTCAGGTACCGGAGAGGTCTGTGCAGGCTTCGCTTCGATTTCATGCCAATGTTCTACCTGTTTGTCTTTTTTTAATTCTTTTATGAGTTCGTTCATTGTTTTCTTTTTCATATCGCATCACCTCTCTTACATAGTGTACCGAATATTTGTTTGCATGACTAGGCGGCAATTTTTTGATGCGCAGCTTATGAGCAAATACTTTGAAGTGTTGTAACAGTATCTATTACACTTCTATAGTGAAATGATTTTATCAAGGAAGAAGATGATGAGAGTGAAAAATGAATTTAAGCCTTTATTTGAACCATTTACGTTTCCAGGAGGTGCGTCTATTAATGGCCGGTTAGTCGTTGCGCCAATGACACACTTCGGTTCTCACGAGGATGGCACTATTTCTAAAGAGGAAATTGATTTCATTACAGCTAGATCTAGTGATATGGGCATGGTGATCACAGCATGTGCGAACGTGACTCCAGATGGTAAGGCATTTGAAGGACAGCCTTCTATCGCAAGAGATGAAGATATACCCGGCCTGAAAAAACTAGCTTCTGCGATTCAGGCAAAGGGAACAAAAGCCATCATTCAAATTCATCACGGTGGCTCTCAGGCTCTCCCTCACTTAGTTCCAAATGGTGATGTGGTTGCGCCAAGTGATGTGTTTAAAGATGGAAAGCAGATTGCACGCGCTTTAAAAGAAGAGGAAATTGTTCATATCATTGACTCTTTTAAAGAAGCGGCAAGACGAGCGGTCGAAGCAGGATTTGACGGCGTGGAAATCCACGGTGCAAACGGTTATCTATTACAGCAATTTTACTCTCCGCATAGCAACCAGCGGACAGATCAGTGGGGAGGAAATGAAGAAAAGCGTCTAGCTTTCCCTATCGCTGTTGTGGATGCAGTGAAAGAAGCAATTGAAAAGCATGCGAAAAAACCGTTTATCTTTGGATATCGATTATCCCCTGAAGAACCAGAAACGCCTGGTTTAACGATGACAGAGACGTTTACCTTAGTCGATGTTCTTAAAACTAAAAACCTTGATTATTTGCATATCTCTTTAATGGAGATTGACTCTAAAGCAAGACGCGGTGCAGATACGGATAAGACGCGTATGGAGCTGCTAAAAGATCGCTGCGGCGATAACCTTCCGCTCATCGGTGTAG
The DNA here is from genome assembly GCF_900186955.1 of Bacillus pumilus. Lineage (NCBI taxonomy): Bacteria > Bacillati > Bacillota > Bacilli > Caryophanales > Bacillaceae > Bacillus > Bacillus pumilus. The sequence continues at coordinate 2,010,012 of NZ_LT906438.1, forward strand.
GCAGCGTCATTACAGCCGAAGATGCACTAAGTGCCTATAACCAAGGAATTCCGCTTATCGCTGTCGCACGTGAGCTAATCGTCGACCCAGATTGGGCAAAGAAGATTAAAGAAGGCAGAGAAAGCGAGATTGAAACTGTTATTAAACGCAGCCAAAAAGATCAATATTTGATTCCAGAAGGATTGTGGTCTGTTATGGAAGCAAGTCAAGGCTGGGTTCCGATGGAAGATTAATGTCATCAAAAAAACTACCCTCATGCGATTGGGTAGTTTTTTTGTGTCCTGATTATTTCAATTTAACGGTAAAAAGCTTAGATGTCTGTTTTTCAACAGACCCCTTTGGTTCTTTATCGAGATGCTCGATCAAGTCACCATTCATAATGACAATCGGTGTCACTGTACTTGCCGCTTTCTCTTCAATCAGTTCTAAATCACACGTAATGAGAGGGTCACCGATCTTCACTTTATCTCCCTCTTTGATGTGCGCTTCAAATCCTTCGCCATTTAATCCCACTGTTTCAAGTCCGATATGAATCAGAAGCTCAAGCCCTGAGAGTGTTCGAATGCCAATTGCATGTTTTGTATGGAAGAGCTGAATGATTTCACCCTCTACTGGTGACACAATCGTGCCACTATTTGGTTTGACTGCTACGCCGTCTCCCATCATCTTTTGAGAGAAAACAGGGTCTGGTACATCCGTCATATCCATTAACTCTCCATCAGCTGGAGAATAAATGATTTCTTCCTTTACATCATCTTGGTTTTTCCCGAAACCGAATAATTTTTTCAGCAATGTCAATTGCTCCCTTCAAGCTTTGCTTCTAGATCTATTCCGTGTATGAAACGCTACACTCATACACCTTGCTTTATTCAACACTATTTAATCATAATTTTTTCCTCTCATCAATTGATAACCGCCTGAGTCCTTTCTGCATAGGCTGTAGATGAGAGGTGATTCAAATGGAACATGAAGGCGAAAAGAAACATGAATTGCTGGCAAATGAAGATATTCTCTATGAAGCGATTGAACAATTTTTCGCATCCTCCCCGTTTCATGAGATATTAAATAGTGCGGAGGCGCTCATGACCACATCGCATTCACTTGCATCGATTACGACCGATGTGACAGAGGATGAGCAGTTTGTGTATATCGCAATCCAATTTCCAGACCATTTTGTCGAAGGCGATATCGCGCTAGAAGTAAAAGCCCAATATTTACACTTATCCGTACAGGAAACAATTAAAACGGATACAACTTCCTCGTATTCGAGCTTTACAAAAACCATTTTAATGCCGGCAAAAATAGATGAAACGAACATGAAAAGCGTGTGGAAAGATCAAACGCTTCGTGTGACGGCACCAAAGCAAAGAGCCCAATAGATCCTTCTATTGGGTTTTAACTATGCTTTAAAAATGCTCGTAAATCCTTTCGCTAATGAGCCTACTTGATTCATCGTACTCATCATTTGCCCAGCTGTATCAAACATTTTGTTAAAGTCGAATTGTCCATTCGTTTTTTTGAATTGCGATAGCACACTTTTAAATTGAGATGATTGCTGTTTTTGCGGTCTTGGCAAAGGATAAGGGTTCATAGGCTGCTGCATGGGCATCATGCCTGGTGACTGCATCTGGGGTTGATTGATCGCTTCGGGCGGCTGAAAAGGCGGCACATTTTCTTGATATCCATAAGGCGGCTGATAGACAGCAGGTGATGCCTGGCTCATTCCACCTTGATGTGGCGGCATGAAATATTCTGGAGGCTGCGGAGGCTGCTGCTGCATTTCTGGATACGGAAATGGCCCTTGATTGAATGGATTGAATTCATACGGCTGCTGGTTTGAATAAGGGATCATATATCTCGCTCCTCTCGCTCTCAGCGCATAGTCTTGTCACTCATATATTATGACGAAAAGCAGAAGATGTGCCTAAAGCAGCCATAAGAAAAACGCAGCGATGTCTTCAGCTGCGCTTGTTGATTTCTTCTATTAAAAGGTTCAGTGTGTAAATCACTGACTCAACTAAATTTTTCACACGGGGTGCATGCTGTTTGCCAAAATAAGATTGCAGGACAACCTCTTTCCCATTTTCTTTGACGGCTTCAAGCTGTTCTTCGTGTAAATATCTAGGCTTCGCCAGATGAATAAACGAGATCGCAGCAGTGAGCCACTCTTCCATTCTCTGATCAAATGACTCAACGGCCGGCTGAATTTCTGTGTGAAAATCATATACGGGGTATCCCTCTTCAGCCTTTCCCTTTTGGTACTGCTCATACGCCTCTTCGATCCATATTCTCAGCTCTTGTGTATGTTCAAGTAATGTTTGATTATCCAAAGTGTTCACCTCTATGAACCATCCTATCAAACGTTTACTTATTGCTCAAATAGAAAGCTACCCTGCGTGGTATGCCGGTCTTGCCGCCAGTTGATACTCAGCTGCGTGAATCTGCACTTCACAGTCCTTTACTTCTGATTCAAGCCGGTCTATCATTTGTTCTTGCTCCTCTATGGCTGCACGTGTTGTTTCGTTCACAGCAAGAGACAGCTCTTCTTCCACCGCATCAATTTTTCGCTCGATTTCCTCTAATAACTGCAAAATGGATTCTTTTGATACAAATTCGCTCATCATCAGATTCCTCCTTTATCGTCTCTCGTTACATTCTCTTTTCTTTCACACCCTCCTTCACACATGACAAAACTAGAAGCAAATCGCCAATCTAAGTGTAGATGAGCGCTATTTCTTCCTTTTCGACATATGCTTGTCCTTCTTTGTATGATTGCGTCCGATTGTGTAAATTCTAAGGACAAAGGAGGTAGATTTCATGAAAAAGCAGCCAGCACCAAAAGAGCAAAAGCCAAAAGGGAAAGAAAACAGTACAGACCAGCTTGATAAAAAGCTCGGCGGTCCTAATCGACCATCCACGTAAAAAAAGCAGGTACCCCCTGCTTTTTATTTATGCAAAAAATAGTGCTCTAATGAGAAAAGAAAACGAAGCTGTCTTTTTTATGAAAATACCAGTCGGTCAGCTCAATTTGTTTTGGCAACGTCTCTGCATCAAACAAAGATGAGCTCAATTTCTTTTGAAACCAATCTTCTCTTTGATCGTCTAATGAATGTGTCATCACTGGATAAACAGTTCGAAGAAAAGGTGTTGACCTTCTAGCGATCCCTAAAAACGGCTCAAAATCAAACCGTGATCCGGTATGCGGAACAGTATGCAAAAAATGATAAAAACCCGAAAATAAATCGGCCCGAAATAATAGTTTCGCTAGTTTTTTCCCTAATGAAATACGCTCCTTTACGTGGGGAAACTTCCGTATGGTTAACCCGTACAAATGCCCGTCCACCGTTGGAAAAACAACGGTTTGAAAATGTCCCCACTCGCTAAACAGATATTGAATCGAGTGAAAAACATTCTTTTTCAGTAGAGGATTTTGTATAATAGGAGATTGTATAGTATATTGTTCATTTATGATGAGTGCATAAAGCAGGCGCTCTGTGTCACGCTTTAGCCAAAAACGTTCCCACTCAGTGCTCATAAAACGAGATACAGAAAAATACGGAAGCAGATGGAACAAGGGTTTGCCGCACCGCTTAGACCATTCATACAAAAGAAGCTGAGGGTAAGCATCCGAAAAGATCAGCCAATTCGCTCTTTCATATGCTGTGAAAAAAAGGTGCCCCTCTTGATCTGTTAAACCTGGATGGAAGAGCTCGCCCTTTAGATCCGTCATAGACCATCCAGCATTTCTCGAGACAAAGGAAGCAAGCAGCGACCATTTCATCTCTGGATGACGATCATAAAAGCGCTTGTAAGCATTTGTCCTCGTCAGGTTGTCTTTATTTTTCACTTTCGTTTCACGCAATATATGCTGAGTGATGATGTACTCTTCTTGTGACAACATAGGTATCTCTCCAATACAAAATGCATTAAAAGGAGGCTGAAACTTGATGATTCGGTATCCAAACGGAAAATCGTATCAGCCCATTCAACCAATTGGGACAAAAAAAAGAATCAGCGGCGAATCCTCTTATAGTAACCGCGGGATGACGCTTGAGGCTGACTTAAATGAAACCAACCAGTACTATTTGGTCAATGGGATCGCAGTCATTCATAAAAAGCCTACCCCCGTTCAGATTGTGAATGTGGATTATCCAAAAAGAAGCGCTGCTGTGATCAAAGAAGCCTATTTTAAGCAATCATCCACAACAGACTATAATGGAGTGTACAAAGGGCGCTATATCGATTTTGAAGCAAAGGAGACCAAAAGCACCACCTCGTTTCCGCTCAAAAATTTCCACGACCATCAAATTGAGCATATGAAACAGGTTGAAAAGCTAGGCGGCATTTGTTTCGTTATTATATCCGCATTTGGCTCCGTTTATTATTTGCCCGCTCCAGATCTCTTTTTCTTCTGGGAGCGGCAGAAGCTAAACGGCCGGAAATCCATTAGTAAAGATGAATTAATGGAAGCCGGCCACTTAATGACACTTGGATATTCGCCAAGAATTGATTATATTAAAGTAGTGGAGACACTTCATTTTTCGGATGAAAGTAAGTAGCAATGACGTTCGAAAAAGGTTTAACACGAAAGGTTGAGATGTGATGTCTGATCAATTTACAAGTCGTGAACAGCGACGTAAAGCAAGTCAAGAAAACAATAAGAAGCAAAAGAACAAAAAAGGCAAAAAGAAAGCAGGTCTATTTAAAAAAATATTTTTATCTTTACTCGTGATCGGTCTTCTTTGTGTAGTGGCCGGAATCACAACTTTTGCCGTTTTTGCATCGAGCGCTCCTTCAATTGATGATAGTAAGCTCAAAACACCATATTCTTCAAAGCTTTATGACATAGACAAGAAAGTGTTTGCAGAAGTCGGTGCGGAAAAAAGAACGTATGTCTCGATTAAAGATATACCCGATGTGGTAAAAGAAGCATTTATCGCAACGGAAGATGCACGTTTTTATAAACACCACGGGATTGACCCAATCCGTATTGGCGGTGCCCTTGTCGCAAACGTCGAGGACGGTTTTGGAGCTGAAGGTGGAAGTACAATTACACAGCAAGTTGTGAAAAACACTCTACTTAACAATCAAAAAACGTTAAAACGTAAAGTACAGGAAGTATGGCTCTCGATTCAGCTTGAGCAAAAGTACTCTAAAGATGAAATTTTAGAAATGTATTTAAACCGCATTTTCTTCTCACCTTATGCTTACGGTGTTGGGAAAGCGGCTGAACAATTTTTCGGCGTGACAGATTTAAATAAACTAACGGTTGCACAGGCTGCCACACTTGCAGGTATGCCGCAGAGTCCTTCTGCTTATAACCCAGTGAAAAATCCTGAGGCAGCGGAAAAACGCCGCAATATCGTGCTAGGGCTCATGAAAAAACAAGGCTACATTTCAGAGAAAGACTATGAAGTTGCAAAAGCAACCCCTGTCAGCAAAACTGTCATCCCTGCTGATAAATATAAGAACCAAAACTCAAGTAAGTATTCTGCTTACATTGAAGAAGTCATGGAAGAAGTACAGAAAAAAGCCAAAGTGGATGTATCAACAGATGGACTAAAAATCTATACTTCACTCGATCGAAAAGCACAGGATCACCTAGATGATATTATCAATGGAGATTCAGTTGGATTTACGAAAGGTATGCAGGCAGGTGTTACTCTGCTTGATACGAAAAATGGTGAAATTCGCGCTATTGGCGGTGGACGTGATGTACCAGCCGGCGGCTTTAACTATGCGACTGATGCAAAACGTCAGCCAGGTTCAACGATCAAACCAATTTTAGATTACGGTCCAGTCATTGAAAACAAAAAATGGTCAACGTACCAGCAAATTGATGATGCACCGTATACGTACTCAAACGGTACACCAATTAATAACTTTGACAGAAGACATTTAGGGAAAATGTCGATGAGAAGTGCTTTGGCACAATCACGAAACATCCCTGCCCTAAAAGCTTTCCAAGAAGCTGGGACAGACAATGCCGTTCAATTCGCCAATAATTTAGGTATGGACTTACCGTCTGACATTCCAGAATCTTACTCAATCGGTGGATTTGACGATGGCGTGTCCTCTCTAAAAATGGCTGGGGCCTTTAGTGCATTCGGTAATAATGGATATTATAACGAACCGCATGCTGTCAAGTCTGTTGAATTTAATGACGGTACAAAGCTTGACCTAACGCCAGATTCCAAAGCGGCTATGAGTGATTACACAGCCTTTATGGTCACAGATATGCTGAAAACTGCTGTCCAATCTGGAACTGGGACACTTGCACAAGTACCGAACGTTCAAGTGGCTGGTAAAACAGGTACAACGAACTTTACACAAGATGATATCAATAAATACAATATTCCTTCTGGCGGTGCGAAAGATTCGTGGTTTGTTGGTTATACGCCGCAATATACAGCAGCCGTTTGGACTGGGATCGGTAACTCAAAAGATGCGGACGGCAAAATGTGGCTCACAGATTATGAGCAGCGTGTTGCCAAACTCGTCTTCCAGCGATTAATTTCTCAAATTGATGATGGAAGCGGCTCATTTGAAAAACCAGACAGTGTCGTAGAAGCTACGGTTGAAAAAGGATCGGATCCAGCGAAATTGGCCGGACCAAATACACCTAGTGAGAAGAAGACAACAGAATACTTTGTAAAAGGTACGGTTCCGACAAAAGTGTCTGACACATATGAGAAAAAAGAAGCTGATAAACCTTCTGATCTAAAAGCAGTGTATGATGAAGAGAAAAAATCCATCACACTGACTTGGGGCTATGATAACGACGCAGATGCTACATTTAATGTAAAACAAGCGGTAGATAACGGCGGCTATAAAGAGATTCAAAACAGTTCTGCTAAAGAAGCGGTCATCTCTGATGTAAAGCCTGGCTCTACTTATAAATTCCAAGTGACAGCCACTGTAGAGGATGTCACAAGTAAAGCAGCTTCTACCTTCCTCACCATCAAAGATGATGAAGATAAGGAAGAAAAAGCAGATGATGAGAACAAAGAAGAAGAAGAACCGCAGCAGCCTGACGACGAGCAGACAGACCAGACTGACGATAACAAAAATCAACCCCCAGGCACTGATGAGCAAAAGCCAGATGATAAAAAAGATCCAGACAAAGATAAGGATCAGGATCAAGGCGGAAATACGGAAAACGGAAATAATGGTTCTTCCGATGATGGTTCAGACAGTACAAATGGGAACGGCAATTCACAAACTGACAATAAAGATAAAAAGAAAGATGATGCGAAAACGAACTCTCAAAACTCAAGTTCGCAATCAACTTCTCCTAATCGAAAAGAAAATGAATAATGAAAAAGCACTTGCCTATATGGCAAGTGCTTATATTGTTGACAAAGTGCTAAAATGATGTTTATTTTAGCACTTTGTCTTCTTTTCAGCGTGATAGAAAACCTTTGAAGTCTAGGAAGGGCGAGCACTGGCGCGGAGCGAATTGAACATTCGTGAGCACTAGCGCGCAGACCTGACAACGAATGCGAGGGTTTGTCTACACGCTGAGCACTTGCCTATATGGCAAGTGCTTTTTTTAACGGTTTTGTCTGATTTTTTTAAGTGCTTCATATTTTCCATACTGCTTTTTTAGTTCTGTGTATAGCTCGTCTAGTTGAATGAAGCAGTGATATTGAGTCGGTTTTACCAATATGAACTCTAAACGTTCTGTCCAATTAATAGGAGCAACAGGAAATGTCTCTTGCTTAATATGTTCCCAATCAAGCGTTTGCAGTCTCTCCCCTTTGATCCAGTAAAACATCGCAATCATACTGACAATCCCTTGAAGCATATCATCTTCTTCACACCGGGACTTTCTTGTTTGAAAACGAGGAAGCATTTTTTCTTTTAATTCATTCCACAGTTCGAACATCACAGGAACAAATTCTTCTGTTTTCTGCCATGGAAGTTCATCTCTTAAAGGTTCTGAAGATAGATCATATGCGAGTGGATGCTCTCTAAGGATGTCTACTCGATCGCCTTTCATCTCTACCTTTTTCCCTTTTAGTTTTTCGACATATGAGGAAAAAACAACTGCCCCGCTCATGCCAGCTTCACCAATCCTTTTTTCAGCCTCTTCTGCCCTTCTCTACACATATCAAGAAGCGGACAAGATTCGCACTGCGGACGTTGCGCCTTGCAGTGATATCTGCCAAAAAAGATCAGGCGGTGATGCGTCACAGACCAATCTTCTTCTGGCACTTTTTTCATTAAGGTTTGTTCTACTTCGAGAACAGAATCCTTCCAGCGGCAGATTCCAAGTCGCTTGCTGACACGTTCTACATGTGTATCCACTGCAATTGCCGGCACCCCAAAAGCGACCGAAACGACGACATTTGCTGTTTTCCGGCCCACCCCAGGAAGCTTCACAAGCTCGTCCCGATCCTTTGGCACTTCGCCGTCATATTCTTCAATCAGCATTTTGCTCAACTTTTGAATGTTTTTGGCTTTATTTCGATAAAGGCCAATCGAACGAATATCTTGCTGCAATTCTTCAAGCGGTACACTTAAATAGTCTTCTGGTGTTTTATATTTTTGAAATAACGTTTTGGTCACTTTGTTGACAAGCACGTCTGTACACTGCGCAGAGAGTGCTACAGCGATCACAAGTTCAAATGGATTCGAATGAACAAGCTCACACTCGGCCTCTGGAAACATATCTCCTATAATATCTAAACATTCATTGATTTGTTTTTTTGATAACATGACTTCTCCTTTATTGGTTATTGTTCCAGCCAATTATAAAAAGGAACTTGTCGCTTATATGTTGACGTCTCTTCTTTTGATGGTGGCGCTTTTTGCTGAGAACGGAAATGCTGGCTATGCTCTTTTGCTTCTTCCGCTGTTTTTAGCCCTTTCTTTTTCCACTCAAACAGAATTCGGTCGATATAACGGAAATTTAATTTTCCTGATAAAACCGCTTCTCTTAATGCTAGGCGAATCATTTCAGCATCATGATGGTCTTGATCCATCCAGATCGAGAGTGTTTCTCCTTCAAGAGGAGAGAGCGGTCTGCCAAATTCATCTTCAAATAAAGCATATAAAGACTTTTCAGCCTGTACGTGAAGTTTTTGACCTTCCTTCGCTTGTTTTGCCTCTAAAAAGTCATAGAGCACGCCCCATAAAGGCTCAACTGAGTAACGGTCATGCTGAATACCAGACCCGTCTTCAAACGGCTGAATCGAAATAAATCCTTTTTGAATTAAATGCTGAACCATATACGCACACTCTTCAGCTGAAATGGTCATGCCATTGGATAGCTCTTCAAATGTTTGAAAGAACACACCTTGTTCTTCATTCATTTTAATCTTAAGCATCACCATCATTTGTGATTCATTCAGTCCTAACTGCTCATAATGAGCAATCAGCAAATTAGGCAAACTGGTCGAACCCATTTGCTGCATATTAATAAATTGCTGCCTATTCATCGGATACACCTCTTCACTTTAAGTATATCACGTTTTATTTCACGTGCCCCTTCAAAAAACGTTTGAAAAAGCCTCCATATGTTGGAGGCTTTCACGTCTTAAGGATATAAACGGTTTAATAATCTTGGGAAAGGAATGGTTTCACGCACATGCGGCGCTCCACTAATCCAAGCAACAGTACGTTCAAGTCCAAGACCAAAACCTGAATGCGGTACAGAACCATATTGTCTTAATTCTGTGTACCATTTGTATGTTTCTTGATCTAGCCCATGTTCTTTCAATCTTGCTTCAAGCAGCTCTAGATCATGGACACGCTCAGAACCGCCAATGATCTCTCCGTAGCCTTCTGGTGCAATCAAGTCTGCACAAAGAACAACATCATCACGATCTGGTGCAGGCTGCATGTAAAATGGTTTTAATGATGTTGGATAATGAGTGATAAACACTGGTTTATCGTAGCTTTCAGCGATCGCTGTTTCGTGAGGTGCGCCGAAGTCATCTCCCCATTCAATATCGTCAAAGCCTTTTTCTTGCAAGAATTTAATTGCTTCATCGTAAGTGATGCGTGGGAATGGTGTTTTGATATTTTCTAATTTTGCTGTATCACGGCCAAGTGTATGCAGTTCCACTTTACAGTTTTCAAGTACACTTTGAACCACATGAGTCACATAATTTTCTTGGTACTCAAGGTTTTCATTAAATTCGACAAAAGCCATCTCAGGCTCGATCATCCAAAACTCAATTAAATGACGTTTAGTTTTAGATTTTTCAGCTCTAAATGTTGGACCGAATGAGAATACTTTTCCGAGTGCCATTGCCGCAGCTTCCATGTAAAGCTGTCCACTTTGAGAAAGGTACGCATCTTCATCAAAATATTTCGTCGCAAACAGCTCCGTTGTGCCCTCAGGTGCACTTCCAGTTAAAATTGGCGGATCTACTTTCACGAAGCCTTCTTGATGGAAGAACTCATATGTAGCACGAATGATTTCGTTACGAATTTTCATAATGGCATGCTGCTTTTTAGAACGAAGCCATAAATGACGGTGATCCATTAAGAATTCTGTTCCATGCTCTTTTGGTGTAATTGGGTAGTCAGTTGCTTCGTGAATCACTTCAATGGATTTCACTTGCAATTCAAAACCAAGAGGTGAACGCTCGTCTTTTGTTACTTGTCCTGTCACATAGACAGATGTTTCTTGAGTGACCGATTTCGCAAGCTTAAAGACTTCCTCTTCCACTTCTGCTTTTACTACGACTCCTTGAATAAAGCCTGTCCCGTCACGCAGCTGCAAGAATGCAATTTTACCGCTTGAACGTTTATTGGCAATCCATGCGCCGATGGTTACATCTTCATCGACATGTTTGAACACTTGATTAATCGTTGTTTTCAACATAATTCCCTCCAAAGCCAGAAAGAAGCTCACCTTTTCGATAGGTGTGATTCTTTTTTCATACATTTTATTATAACCGTTCTAAATCAGCATGGTCAACGCAAGACAGGAGAAACTATGGTGTTACATTTTTTTCCACATGTCCTGTTGAGAAGTCGACATAGCTAAAGCTGTATTGATTGTTTTCATTTAAGTACGTCACTTCCCAAAGGAGTACGTCACCTTCTCTTGCTAATTGAACGTCCTTTAGCTTAGAGACTGTGTTCTCCTTTTGAACAGCTTGTACTGCTTGATTTGAGGTCATACCGTCTTTTGCTTTTTTTGCAATCACTTTTTCTTTTTTGCTGGCAGGTACCCAAACATAGGTTGTTTCGTTTTGTTTGTTTTTCCCTTCAACAATAAATTGTTTTTCTTTTCCGACAAAGGTTTCTACTTGCTCCACTTGTACGATGTTTGCTTGTTTTTTTGCTCGTTCAATCGCCGCCTCATGACCTTGTTCCTTTTGCCCCATGGCAATCTGATAAATCCACGTAAAGCTGATGATGCCAATGAGCAAAACGAGAGCCACAACGGATGAAATGATCCAAACTATTTTTTCATGTCAAGCTTCCCCTATGTGCGATATATTGTAAATATCGCTTGATTTTGATCTTCTTGATCTAATGCCAATCCAAACATGAGATCTTCTCTTTTAAGCGTTCTGTTCAATAAGTCAACAATTTTATACAGGTCCTCTGAATGCTTAATGTGAACAGTTGAAAGTACCTCTATTTTACTTTCCACTTCTAATTCCTCCTCGGTACGTAAATATTGTTAGTCATACTTTTCGGCGCAGGAACCGATACTATTTTTACAACGGAACACAAAAAGCCGTTACGATAAATTAACTCCAAACCCACACCAGCTAAAGGCCGCTTATGACAGCGGCTTTTCGTTGTTGAGTTTCTCTATATACGCCTCAAGTGATTCTTTTGACATCTCGTGGACCGGCGCATGAGGGAGTGATTCTAAAAATAGTTTTCCATATGACGCGGTTTTCACACGGCGGTCTAAAATGAGCAATGTCCCTATGTCTTTTTCAGAGCGCAGCAAGCGTCCTGCACCTTGTTTAAAGGTTAACACAGCTTCTGGGAGAGCAACGGCTTTAAACGGGTTCTTTCCCTGTTTTTTAGCGGCATCACATTTTGCTTCAATGAGCGGTGAATCAGGCGGCCGAAACGGGAGGCGTGCCATAATGACTGTTGTCAGCTCTGATCCAGGAAAATCGACACCTTCCCAAAAACTACCCGTACCAAGTAAAATCGCATGTTTTGCTAATTTGAACATCTTCGTTAATTTAACAGGGCTACCGCCCGTCAGACCTTGAGCAAAAAGGGCGGCTTGCATCCCTTCTGTTTTCAGTTCATCATACACTGCTTTTAACATCTCATGTGAATTAAATAACACCAATATTTTCGCTTGATGCTGCTTTTCCATCATCTTAATGTACCGTACTGATTGCTTTACATAGTCGCGCTCATCACGGTTCGTAATCGGCGGCATATCAGCTGGTACGATAACCTTGAGCTGTTTTTCAAGTTCAAACGGTGACTCAATCTGTACAAGATGCGGATAAAAATCCTGCAGACCAAATCGTTCTAAGCAATAATCAAAGCGACCATTGATTGTGAGTGTCCCTGATGTGAGGACAACACTTTTTTTGTTCATAAAAAATCGATCCGCTAAAAGCTCTCCAGTATCTAGCGGCTGTGCATGCATAAAGACAGCATTTTTGGCACCTTTTGCATCAATCTCAATCCAAACCGTTTCATCGTTTTTCGGTTCAAAAATGAATCGGTACAGCGTACTGCAAAATGTGTGCATAAACGACATCACTTGATCGTATTCCTCTGCTTCAAACGCAAAGTGCTCTGTCAACTGATCACTTTTTTGAAGAAGCTCGCTTTTTTGCTGCTCATACAGCTTTTCACAAGCAATTAACAAAGAACAAAGCTTACTTGCCGTCTCTTTAATCCGTTTCCACTGCGCATGCTTCGAATGATGACGGACTCTATGAATGAGACGATTGATGTCTGCTTTTGGTTTTGTCCTTTTGACAAAAGAATGAACGGTACTAAAGAAGGCGTCACTTTCCATTTGAAGCTGATTGAGATACTCATCCATTTCGATAAAGGTGTCCGTCTGTAAGCCGGCACCGTGAAATCTCTTTTTGAGCTTCTTTAACAGACCGCCCTGCATGGAGCCAAGCTGCGTTAATTTCGCATGAAGCTGAATATACGACGCACTATCCCCTAGCGTTTCATTGGCTGTTTTCTCAAATTGGTGAGCCTCGTCAATCACATATACGTCAGCATGCTGAAAGATAGATGATGCTTCCGTTTGTGATAAGAGCAGGCGATGATTCGTTAAAATTAAATCAGCTGTTTTGGCCCTTCTTTTCGCACGCTCATAAAAGCAGTATTCCTTAAAGCGGCGCTTTTTCGATGTAAACGGCATGTGCACACACGAAATCCGGTCTTTTATATTGGCAGCTCCCGACGGTAAATTTAGTTCAGATAAATCACCCGTTTCTGTCACAAGGAGCCACATTAATATTTGCGCCTTCGTTAAGACCACATCATAATTATCATCTTCCTCATGCAGCACATGCTCAAACTTATCTAAGCAAATATAATGCGCCCGACCTTTGAATACACAGGCTGCTGGCTCAAATGGAAGCAATTGATTTAAAATCGGCACATCACGCTGAAGCATTTGCTGCTGCAAAAGAATGGAATATGTACTAATAATGACAGGTTTTCCTGATTTCTTTGCTTCTAATGCAGCTGGTATGAGGTATGCAAGCGTTTTTCCAATACCTGGTGCCGCTTCAATTAAAGCATAAGCTCTTTCATGAAACACATCTCTCACTTTATTCATCATCTTGAGCTGGCCTTCTCTTACTTCATAGCCTTCCACTGTGTGGGGAAGCTTCTTTTTGATCTCCTCAAATAGCTGTTCATCGTCTTCCCCTACTGAATCTGTCGTATCCTTTTCAGAATTGGTGACATCTTTAACAGCAAAAGAGCCGACTTCTACAAAAGATTCTTCGCGGCTAGCATCACTCGTTTCAAGCTGCTGGATTAAAAATCCAATATCACTTAAGAGATAAGAGGATAATCTGCGCAGCTGCTTAAGCACATTTGGCGGTGTATGTGTTAATTGATGGAGTAAGGTTAAAAATAACATGGCAGTAACTTCCGCATCACTATCCGCCCTGTGCGGGTGGTCATGTGGAAGCATGAGCTCTTCACTTAATTCAGTGAGCTTATAGCCTTCAAGCTCTGGATAAAGAATTCTAGAAATTTCAACTGTATCAATCGCTAGCACATCCAGCTCATTTTTCCCGCATGCTTTTAGTTCATCATTTAAAAAATTCAAGTCAAAATGAACATTGTGCGCAACAAAATAAGCGCCTTGAATGAGATCATACACCTCTTGGGCAATGTCCTCAAAAAACACTGCATCGTCTACCATATGCTGCTGAATGCCTGTCAGCTGTTCAATAAATCCAGGGATCGCTTTTCCCGGGTTCACATATTTTGAATACCGTTCGACAATTTGTCCATTTTCAATGACCACCGCAGCAATTTGAATGATTTTATCACCCTTTTTAGGTGAATTTCCGGTGGTTTCAATATCAACGACAACAAACCTTTGATCGGCCATAAAATGGACACCTCAATTCCTCGTTCCACTCGAAGTGAAACACGCTCTGGGCAAAAATAGCTGAAACAGAACAGCTCCTTTTCTTAAACTGTTCTGTTTCATTGCAGCATGCGTTATAAAATCGTTCTCGCAGGCTCTTGCCCAATCATTTGTTCAATTTGATTTTCTTTATTTAACACGACCACTTTTGGTGTATGTGTCTTTGCTTCTTCTTCTGAAAGCATCCCATAAGCGATAATGATCACTTCATCACCCGGCTGAACCAATCTTGCTGCTGCGCCATTTAGACAAATGACACCGCTCTTTCTTTCACCGGGAATAATATAAGTTTCAAGTCTCGCGCCATTATGATTATTGACAATCTGTACTTTCTCATTTGCCATCATACCTGCCGCATCAAGTAAATCTTCGTCAATGGTGATGCTTCCTACATAATGTAAGTTTGCTTCTGTTACTGTCGCTTTATGAAGTTTAGAAGTCATAAAGGTTCTATACATGCTTTTCACCGCTTTCAGGAACATGGAATATCACATTATCAATCAGTCTTGCCCGTGAGAATTTCACCGCAATCGCAATGATGACCTGACCTGCTAACTGCTGAAGCGGCTCAAGCTCTGGATAGGAGTAAATCTCAATATAATCAATTTCCCCGCTCGTTTGAAGAATTTCTTCTTCTACCAACTGATAAATGCGACTGACGTCACGTTCACCTTTTTCAACCGCTGACTGTCCTTTTTTCAATGCGCGGTACAAAGCAGGAGCTTCTTGTCTTTCTTTATCAGACAAGTACACATTTCTTGAACTTTTCGCTAAACCGTCTTCTTCCCTAACTGTCGGCACTGAGACAAGATGAAGATCAAAGAAGAAATCCTTGATCATCGCATCGATCACAGCGACTTGCTGCGCATCCTTTAGACCAAAGTATACATTTGTTGGTGCTACAAGATGAAATAGCTTTGTCAGCACAGTCACAACGCCGCCGAAATGTCCTGGGCGTTTTTTCCCGCATAAGACATCAGTCCGCTTTTGAACCGTCATCGTGATCGATGGTTCATTTGGATACATTTCTTTCACATCAGGTGTAAATAAAATATCTACCCCTGCTTCTTCTGCAAGGCGCTGATCTCTTTCCATATCCCTTGGATAGGATTCAAAGTCTTCGTTCGGTCCAAATTGCAAGGGATTGACAAAAATACTCATTACCACAATGTCATTTTGATCTCTTGCTTCTTTCGCAAGCGTCAGATGTCCTTCATGAAGAAAGCCCATCGTTGGGACAAAGCCGATGGAATGCTGTTTTTCTTGATGCAGCTTGATCAATTCCTTCAACTCGTGAATATGGGTGACAACGTTCATTTTTTGATCCCCCCATATAAACCATCAAGGACTTCTTCTTTGATATGAAATGTATGCTTGTCTTCTGGAAATGTGTGTGCTTTTACTTCTTTTGTATATTGAATAAGCGCTTCTTCTAATACAGTATCCATTTGCGCGTATTGTTTCACAAACTTAGGTGTCCTAGACACGCCGTATCCTACCACATCATGGTAAACGAGAACTTGTCCGTCTGCCTCAGCCCCTGCACCAATCCCGATCACAGGAATCTTCAGCATGTCGGTAATTCGTTTTGTCAGTTCACCAGGTACGCATTCAAGCACAAGTGCAATCGCACCAGCTTCCTCACATTTTAAGCTGTCTTCAATCAATTTCTGCGCACTTTCGTGGTCTTTTCCTTGCACTTTATACCCGCCAAGTACTCCAACTGACTGAGGTGTGAGGCCTAAATGACTGACGACAGGAATTCCGCCTCTTGTAAGGGCTTGAATGGATTCAAATACGCCATCTCCACCTTCTAGCTTTAAGGCATCCGCACCGCTTTCTTGCATGATGCGTGCTGCGTTTTTCAATGTTTCTGCTAATGAATAATGGTAAGACATAAATGGCATATCCGTCACAATAAATGTGTCTTTTGCGCCTCTTTTCACTGCTTTTGTATGATGAATCATGTCATCGATCGTGACTTGTACTGTCGAATCGAGTCCAAGTACAACCATCCCAAGTGAATCACCGACTAAGATCATGTCGACTTCCGCTTTTTCTGCTTGCTTTGCAGATGGATAGTCGTATGCTGTCAGCATTACAATTGGTTCATTTTGTTCTTTCATTTTGAAAAAATCTAGCTTTGTCTTCATTTGTTCCTCCTCATTCTGGAGAGGAGATGGCTTGCCTCACATCACATGTTTTGATCTCTCATGCGCGGCGAATCATCCCTCTGTCCAAGTCCCTTAGGATCAAGGCAGAAATTTATCAAATTTTTGTTTCTAACAGGTACAGCTCTTTTCAGATACTGCCCACACGAAGTATATCAAAAATGTGCCGGGTGTTCCACTTAAGTTGACTTGATCTCGATGTCTGCGGAGTAGATTTTTTGGATCCCTTCCTCCGTTTCAAGCAATAAAACACCTTCTTCATTGATTCCGAGCGCTTTTCCAGTGTATTGCCCATTGACGGTGCGGGCCACAATATGCTGCCCGATCGTCATCGCAAACGATTCCCATAATTGTTTAATGGGCGCAAATCCTTGCTTCATATAATCAGCATACCTTTTTTCAAAGGTGGACATGATCTGTTGGATGAGCGCAGCACGGTCCACTTTTTCATTCAATTCCATTCGCAGGCTCGTGGCGACATCCTTTAGTTCATCCGGAAAGTCATCAGCCGTTTGGTTCACATTAATTCCCGGGCCAATAATCACCGCATGAACCTGGTCCGCCTCTGCTTTTAATTCAGTCAGAATGCCAACGACTTTTTTCCCGTTTAACAAAATATCATTTGGCCATTTAATAGATGGACTGAGTCCTGTTTGCTCTGCAATGGCTTCTGCGATGGCTACAGATGCTAAAAGCGTCATCTGCGGCGCTTTGTGCAGCGGAATTTCAGGTCTTAGAATGAGACTCATCCAGATGCCTGTCCCATTTGGTGAATGCCACATTCTTTGAAGGCGGCCTTTCCCGTTTGTCTGATGATCACTGACAACGAGCGTGCCGTGGGGCGCACCTTCATTTACAAGATCATGGGCAATCAGCTGGGTGGAGGCGACTTCTTTCTGAAAATAAATGTGCCTGCCAAAGCTCTCTGTGTCGAGACCAAACAGAATTTCGTCCTCACTAATTTTGTCCGGTTTACGTAGCAGGCGATATCCCTTTCTTCTGACGGCTTCTACCTCATACCCCTCTTTTCTGAGGTCCTCTATATGCTTCCAGACAGCCGTTCGAGAACAGCCAAGCTCATCACATATTTGCTGACTTGAGACAAAATCCTGGCTAGATGCTGTAAATAGTTCGATTAATCGTTTTCTAATTGCTGATCGCATGCTGTAAGCCACTCCTCTATGGCTTCTTTTCGGTTTTCTAAATGATTGTGCAGAACGGCCTTTTTCACCAAATCAAGCTCTTCTGCGATCCATTTTCCTGATGTCTTTTGCCGAAAGGCCATTAAATCTTTTCCTGAAACAGCGAGGTCTTGAAGCGTTTTAATCGGCAGTGCATCATAAGAACGCTTCGCTGCCTCCAGCTCGTCAAAGAAAATGCGGCGCTCGTGTTTTAGCTGTGAGATCTTCAAGCTAGATAAGAGCACGTGTTCACCAGCCTCAAACATCTTCTCCGCATCCCAGTCACAATCGACGTATTGACTAATAGCCACAGCGTCTTTCAAAAGCTTTGTTGACAGCTTCCATTCTTTTAAGAAGAGCACAGCCTCCGCTTCATCTAAGCCAAGCAAATGGATAACAGCCCCCCATACCTCTTCCAGTCCATCCAGTAAGTAATACGGAAATGACTGAAAGGATTCTTGCAGACGATCCTTTTTGAGACCCGGCAATTCTTCATACAATTTGGTAGAAATGAGCACCTTGATCGCCCGCTCACAATAACGACCTTTTAAAAGCTTTTCCATTTCAATCTTTTTGCGTTCAACGGATATGTTGGCAAGGAGGCGCTTATCTTTTTCCATCGCTTCAGCCGTCTCAGGAGCGAGCTCAAAGCCAAGCTGGCTTAAAAAACGGACCGCTCTCATCATACGAAGCGCATCTTCCTGAAAGCGGCACGCAGGATCTCCTACGGTTTGAATTCGTTTCCGCTCAATATCCTTTTTTCCCTCTACATGGTCAATAATCTCCCCATCTATATCCATGGCCATCGCATTGATTGTTAAATCTCTTCTTAAAAGATCTTCCTTCAAGGATGTGATAAACGCCACTTCTTTCGGTCTGCGAAAATCTTCATATTCTGATTCAGTTCGAAACGTCGTCACCTCATAGCTGACCCCATCATGTAACACAATGACAGTGCCATGCTCCTTGCCAACATCAACTGTTTTTTCAAATAAAGACTCGACCGTATCAGGCGTTGCATCGGTTGCTATATCAATATCACCGATTTCCCTGCCTAACAGGACATCTCTCACTGCTCCGCCGACAAAGTAAGCCTGATGCCCATGTTCGTGCAGTGTATGTAAAATAGGGATCGCATGTGTGAATGGTTCATTCATCTTCATCATCACCTTCGATCAATTCTAGGTAAAGCTCTTCATATTCACTCACTATTTTTTCAGAAGAGAAATGGGCTTGAACGCTAGACTGGGCCGCCGCTGACACTTGCTCATGAAGCGCTTTGTTTTTGAGTATTGAGACTGCGTGTTTAGCTGCCGCTTCTATATCGCCGAGCGGGACAAGGAAACCTGTCTCTCCATGTCCAATGACCTCTGGTATTCCGCCAACATCTGTTGCAATACAAGGGACACCGCAGGCCATTGCTTCAAGAAGTACAAGCCCAAAGCTCTCCTTCTCAGAAAGCAGCAGCTTCAAATCACTAATTGAATAAAGCTCCTCTACCTTCTCTTGCTTTCCTAAAAACAACACACGATCAGTTAGTTCCAGCTTTTTCACAAGATCGCATACAACCGACTTTTCAGGACCATCACCAATCAGCAGCAGCTTTGCATGCACCTGGTCAGAAATCTTTTTAAAGACATGAATCACGTCATGCACGCGCTTTACCTTTCGGAAGTTCGATACATGGATGATGACCTTTTCGTCCTGCATGAGACCATAATGTTTCTTCAGCACTTCATGATCTTCACGCAAATACACACGCTCATCGACGAAATTATGGATCGTATCAATTTTTTTATCCGGTTTAATCAGATCATACGTCTGTGCAGCTAATGAATGCGACACAGCTGTTACCCGGTCTGATGATTCGATGGCAAACCGAATCACTTCCTTTAAAGATGGATCATAGCCTAAAACCGTAATATCCGTCCCGTGAAGCGTGGTAACGACTTTCACTGTGTGTCCCGTCATTTGCTTCGCTAAGTACGCACAGACGGCGTGAGGCACCGCATAATGTGCGTGAATAATATCAAGCTTCTCTCGTCTTGCGACTTCTGCCAATTTACTTGCTAATGCAAGGTCATAAGGCGGATATTGGAAAACAGCGTATTGATTGACATCCACCTCATGAAAATAAATATTCGGATACACTTTATTGAGCCTAAACGGAATACTTGAGGTAATGAAATGAACATCGTGCCCTTTTTCAGCTAAACGTTTTCCAAGTTCCGTCGCAATAATGCCCGATCCGCCGACACTTGGATAACAAGTGATTCCGACCTTCAGTTTTTTCATAATTCCCCCCCAATTAAGTCGTCATCGATCAAAAGTGGTTTCTTTGTGATAAACCCTTCTGCATAAGCTTTATTGACTTCTCTTCCATACATAGACTCTCTCATTTTCACAAAATCAATATACCCGTTCACAAGAGGTGTCTCAACTGAATGCGCCGATTTCACAAATTGGCTTTGATACGCATGCAAGCTATCAATCTTTTGGTGCATTTCCTCAGAAATATCAATCACAAAATCTGGACGATGATGGCCGTTAATCATGTAATAATACATCTGACTTATTTTATGCGCTGGCTGCTTGTATGAATCTTCAAATTTATGTATACCTGCCGAAAAAGCAGCCTCTTCTACAAGTGAACCCGCATGACCATGATCTGGATGCCGATCTTGGTGATGCGGAGCAAAAATTAGCTTCGGTTTGTATGTACGAATCACGCCCGCAATGTCCTTCATTGCTTCGTCATTTAAATAAAGACCTCTGTCTGGCAGCGTGAGCTGGATTCGCGTTGACACGCCTAAAATGGCGGCAGCCGCTTTCGCTTCCTCTTTACGGCTCACTACTGTTCCATTCGAGGATAATTCAGCCTGGGTCAAGTCGCAAATTCCGACACGCGCCCCTTTTTTTACGTATTTTGCAATCGTTCCGCCCATACCGATCTCTACATCATCGCTATGGGCTCCGAATGCAAGGATATCAAGTCGTTTCATTTGTTCCTCCGTTTTTTGCTACATCTCGAAAATCAAACGTACCTTTATTTAAATTCCTGACTAAAATCTCTGCGGTCCCCATATTGGTGGCAAGTGGAATGGTATACACATCGCATAGCCGAATAAGTGCAGATACATCCGGTTCATGCGGCTGCGCGGTAAGCGGATCTCTAAAAAAGAGCACAAGATCCATTGCATTATCAGCAATTAAAGCACCAATTTGCTGATCTCCTCCAAGTGGTCCTGACTGGAAACGATGAATGGGAAGCCCCGTCGCTTCTTTCACTCTCAAACCTGTTGTCCCTGTTGCGTAAAGTGTATGATTTGCCAATATATCATGGTACGCAATGGCAAATTGGATCATGTCACTTTTTTTCTTATCGTGAGCGATTAAAGCAATGTTCATCAGGAATCCACTCCTTATTAGTCGATGATATTTTCTAAACCATAGACGAGCTGATCAATGTGCATAACCTGTTCAACTGAAAGCTTTACACCTGACATAAATGAGGCACGATTATAAGAATCATGACGAATGGTGAGCGTCTGTCCGTCCATTCCAAACAGTACTTCTTGATGTGCGATCATACCCGGAAGTCTTACGCTGTGCAGACGGATACCGTCATAATCTGCGCCTCGTGCACCTTCGATTAATTCTTTTTCTTTTGGATGTCCTTGCTTTTTGCTTTCTCTGACTTCTGCAATCATTTCAGCTGTTTTAAGCCCAGTACCGCTCGGAGCATCTAGTTTTTTATCATGATGAAGCTCAATGATTTCAACGTCAGGAAAGTAA
The DNA here is from genome assembly GCF_900186955.1 of Bacillus pumilus. Classification (NCBI taxonomy): domain Bacteria; kingdom Bacillati; phylum Bacillota; class Bacilli; order Caryophanales; family Bacillaceae; genus Bacillus; species Bacillus pumilus. Next base: position 2,031,740 of record NZ_LT906438.1, read on the forward strand.
TTCGCTGCCATTTTGGCAAACTTCATCATTAAGACCGCACCGACAGCAAAGTTTGGCGCAATAATACAGCCTATGCCCTTTTCTTCTGTTAATTGCTGTAGCTCTTTCAGGTCAGCTTCAGAAAAACCAGTGGTTCCGACAACTGGGCGCACGCCATGTTCAAGCGCCTTTTTTGTATGTACTTTCCCGATTTCTGGTGTCGTCAAATCAATTAATACATCAGGTGCTGTCTCTGAAAGACACACATCAATATCTGTATAAATCGGCGCCTCAGATGTCGTATGAATCACATCAGATAATTTTTTTCCTTCGTGCGCGTGATCAAGGGCTGCCACAAGCTCAAAATGGCTCGTTTCTTCTGCCAGCTTCACAGCTTCTATCCCCATTCTTCCTCTTGCTCCAGCGATTACTACTTTGATGGTTTGGTTCGTCATCGTCTCTACTTCCCTTCTTTTTTCGTCCAGCGGTCTTTGTCTCTTGTATTGAATTTATGCATCACACGATCATGTGCTTCCTCTAGTGATATATCTAGTGAATTAGCGAGACATGTTAACACAAACAAAACATCGCCAATTTCTTCTTCCATGCTTTTTTCTGTTTCCGTTGTTTTTTTCGGCTTTTCTCCATAGTAATGGTTAACCTCTCTTGCTAGCTCACCTAATTCTTCTGTCAGACGGGCCATCATGGCAAGCGGGCTGAAATAGCCTTCTTTAAATTGTCCTATGTAATCATCTACTTCTTGCTGCACGTGACGCAGCGTTTTTTCATTCGTCATGAAGCTCATCCTCCTATCCATCTCTTACATGTTAGCGAAATCATAAATATTTGACAAATGTTTAAAACTCAGTTTGCTTGTTTCTCTCCCATACCATATAATATTATCGCTGTCTAAGCAAAAAAAGGAGTGGTCTCTTGCTAAAAGAAATTCGTCTTAAAAATATCGTCTTTATTTTAATAGGATCTGCGATTTTTTCTTTCGGTCTTGTTCATTTTAATATGCAGAACAACTTGGCGGAAGGCGGATTTACAGGTATTACACTGCTTTTATATTTTCTATTCCACATTGATCCATCCATTTCAAACCTTGTCTTAAACATTCCGATCTTTTTTATCGGCTGGAAAATGCTCGGCAGAACGATGTTTACTTATACAATTGTAGGTACTGTCAGTCTTTCTGTCTTTCTTGCCATCTTCCAGCGCTTTCAAATACATATGCCTCTCCAGCACGATTTGGCCCTAGCCGCACTCTTTGCAGGTGTGTTTATCGGAACAGGCCTCGGGATCATCTTTAAGTTCGGCGGTACTACCGGCGGTGTGGACATCATCGCAAGACTCATCAACAAGCATTATCAAGTAGCTATGGGACGAACAATGTTCATCTTCGACGCTTGCGTCATTACGATTTCTCTTACTTATTTAAATTACAAAGAAGCCATGTATACACTCGTCGCAGTATTTGTTGCTGCGAAGGTCATTGACTTCATGCAAGAAGGCGCTTACGCAGCCAAAGGTGCCATGATCATATCTGAAAAAGATGACATCATTCAAAAGAAAATCACAGAGGAAATGGAGCGGGGTGTGACCATTTTAAAAGGGGTCGGTTCCTATACAAAACAGGAGCGCAACGTTCTTTATTGCGTCGTCCCAAAAAACGAGCTTGTCCATCTCAAAAGCGTCGTGACCTCAGTCGATCCTCATGCGTTTGTATCCGTCAGCGACGTGCATGATGTGCTTGGTGAAGGCTTCACATTAGATGAACACAAAAAGCCGCTCAATCCGCATTAAAAAAAGAAGCCCAAAAATGGTGCTTCTTTTTTATGATTTCGGATAATCAGCTTGTCGCTTTTGCTTCTTCTCTTTTTCAGCACGGTATTTCCGAAATCCAACATACGTTAACGTTAATAAAATGATGCTTCCCGTTGTTAAAATGACCCATAAAAGCGATGGGTCAGCCTCATCTTGATCAACGTGGGCAAATACACTCGATAAATCCTCTTCAAGCTTCGTGAGGCGCTCAAGCTTTGTCCCACTTGATGCTTTTAAAAATTCACCTTGCTCAATCACTTCCATATGCTGCTTAATCGTTTGCAGCTTTTCAGGCGAAACATCAATGGTTAAACTCGGATAGATCATATCGTATAAAGAAACCAGCTCATTCCAAGTTTCATAAAACGTCGTTGATTCCGGATCCTTCACTTCTTTTTTCAACGTAGGAAAAGACCCCATAATGGGCTTCTCCAGCGAACCCCAAAGTGGCTCAGAGTCTGACTGGATCGCATCGAGCAGCATTCTAAACTGAGAGGCATAACGAAGCTTTTCGCGCTCATTCAATTCTTCCTGCGGCAGCCCTTTTATGATATCTTGATAGCCAACTGTAATTTGCCGAATCTGCGTATTTGTCAGCGTTCCGCGCCAATCCTCAGCTTTAAATGTCTTTTCAACATACAATGCGACCTGTAACGCCTCATCATATTTAGCTTGTCTCGTTAATTGAAAGATTGAATCTGATAGTTCCGTTAATTCTTGCAGCACACTAGCGGCTGTTTCCTCGCCTTTGGCAACAGATGGCTGTAATACGAGAAAAAATAATAGAATCATCGCGATTGGCTTTCGTTTCATGCAAGTCCCTCCTAGCCCTTCTCCATACAGCGTATGAAGAAAAGGACAAGGTTAGACCAATATTGTTAAGGGAGTTCGAGCTTGACCGATTTTTTCGATAGGACGAAATAATACGAAACAAGAAGAACGGCAATGCTTAACCAAAACGTGACGTAGCCGATCTCGTTTGTATAGGCAGACAGCATAGAATAACGCGGCATCATACCAAATACATAATCAATCACATCATTATGTAAAATCCATATGCCAGCTACCACCAAATGACGCATTTTAAAACGATAATAAGGTGCAAACAATACGGCTTGAACCGCCATCGCAAAGTGGGACCCAATCAGCATGTACCCTTCCCACGGAAAATCATCCACAGATAAAAGGACAAAGATATTCATTCCTACAGCCCATAACCCGTACTTCATTAAGGTCACGAGGGCAAGTGCTTCAAAATAAGGAGCGTTTCGTTTCATCAAAAAAGCAAGTAGAACAAATAAAAAGAAAAAGCTTGCCGTTGGACTGTCTGGAACAAAAGCTAAAAAGATAGCCGGCGTCTCTACAAGCTGTGGAATATACCAATAGTAGCCGTACACAGTGCCAAGGAAATTGATTATCAAGACTAGCACAAGCATATAGCGCGTGGCTAGCAGATATTGAATCCATCTCATACGTCTCTTCACTCACGATCTATTAAAATCAGAAAAAAGCTGACAGCGCCAGCTTTTTCTCTTTTGAGTATATCCTTGTACTTGCATTTAAACAACTGAATTATTTAGATTTGACCTCAGATAAATATTTAGACAGCTTTTCAAGTTCTTCATCGCTGCCTTTAAAGATACCCTTAGGCATGTTGCCTTTACCTTCAACAGCGATTTTAGCAATCTCCTCAGGTGCAAGACCATTGTCAACAAGTGACGGTCCGGCTGCTCCGCCCTGCATGTTATCCCCGTGACAGGAGATACATGTCTGCTCCTGATAAATTTTATACTCTTCCGCTGAGGTATCAATCTCTGCTTCTTTCTTAATTTCACCTTGCTTTGCCGCTGCTTCCCAATCATGAGTAGCAACAGACTCCCACGTTAAATATGTTGCTGCGCCGACTGCAAGGATCATCATCCCCACTGCAACCGGTCTTCTATACGGTCTGCGTTCAGGACCAGAATCAAGAAATGGTGCCAGCAACAGTGCACCAAACGCAATCCCAGGCATAATCATCGCACCAACTACCGTATAGCCACCTGCAGCAAATTCATATTTTAATAACTGGTACAAGAATAAGAAATACCAGTCTGGCAGCGGAATATAGCCGGTATCTGTTGGATCAGCCATCCGCTCAAGCGGAGGTGCATGAACCACAGTTAGGACAAGAAATCCAATTAAAAAAACGGCACCTACAAGCCATTCCTTTAAAAGAAAGTTCGGCCAAAAGGCTTCTGTTTTTCCCGGATATTCGGAATAGTCTTTAGGTATGTTAGGTTTTCTTTCTGCCGGAATTCTAGAGTCTCCGACAAACTTCATCCCTTTTCCCCTATGCAAAGTCATCCCCTCCTCATTGAACATTCATCAAACGCAAATTTTTTATAGCGGTCCAGAAATTCCTTGCTTACGAATCATAATAAAGTGAGCAGCCATCAGCCCAAATAATGCCGCTGGCAAGAAAAAGACATGGATAGCGAAAAATCTCGTCAGCGTTTGTGCCCCTACAATGTCAGGATGACCTGCAAGCAGCGTTTTGATCTCTTTACCAATGAAAGGCGTCGCTTCTGCAATTTGAAGACCAACCTTCGTTGCAAATAGCGCCTTCATATCCCATGGCAAGAGATAACCTGTAAAACCAAGTCCAAGCATCACAAAGAAAATGAGCACACCAACAATCCAGTTGAGCTCTCTAGGCTTTTTATACGCCCCTTGGAAAAAGACCCTTAGCGTATGTAAAAACATCATGACAATAACTAAACTCGCACCCCAGTGGTGCATCCCTCTGACAATCTGACCAAATGCCACTTCATTTTGTAAATAATAGACAGATTCCCAGGCGTTTTTAATATCCGGCACGTAATACATCGTTAAAAACATGCCCGAAAGGACTTGAATGACTGTCACAAAAAACGTTAAACCGCCAAAACAGTACACAAAAGCGGAGAAATGATGTGCTGGATTGACATGCTCTGGCACCTCATGATCCGCAATATCTCTCCATATTGGTGTAATGTCTAGCCGCTCATCTACCCAATCATAAATCTTGTTAAGCATCGTTACCCTTCCCCTTTCGGCACAGCTTTTCCAAGATAGAGGTATCCGTCCTTCACTTGCTGCTTATAATGATCAAGCGGTGCAAGTGGCGGAGTTCCGGGTACGTTTGTACCATCCTTGTCGTACAGCCCATAGTGGCATGGACAGAAAAATTTGTTTGGATTTTTCGGATCACTGTTCCAGTTCACTGTACAGCCTAAATGTTTACAGATAGGCGATAAAGCGACAATTTCATCCCCTTCTTTGTACACCCATGCTGACCTAGATTCCTTTGACTCATACCATGCATCTACTTGATCAATTTTAAAGTCAAAGCGCTTCGGTTCCTTCGTCAGTTCATCTACACTGACAACTTGAACCATATCCTGATCCTCTGTTCCTTTTAGCACAGGGTCAAGCGCAAAGCGAACCATAGGCATGAGCATTCCAGCGGCCATAAATCCCCCCACGCCGGTCAACGTGTAATTCAAAAATTGACGCCTGGACACTCCATGTCTCTTCTCGCTCATTTTTTTCTCCCCCCCTCAGGTCGTCAGCTACTTTATAACTGAATTAGAAAAAATTTCATAAAACTAGGACACCCTCATAATATATCAATCTATTCACAAGGTCAACATCCTAAAAAGCTATGTACAATGCAAATGTAAGGGTTTTTATGAAGGGCTCCACTTTTGTAACAAAAAGTTCAAAATTTGTTCTACACTGTCTTGAACAATTTTTTGCTTTAATTCTACCTTTAAATGCTCGAGAGGAACCGGCTTTAACAAAAATAGTGATTCACTAACCGCCGCATGCTCTTTCCATTGGTGATCAGATGAGATCAACACAACATGCTGAAAATGATCTTCTAGCGACTGCTTCATCGTGAAGATGTCTTCTAGTTTTCGGTCATTGGCTTCTTCATATGTATGTGGTGGAAAAAGAAAGACCCGCCCTTTCAGCTGTCTTTCAAGTTCCTCTGTTACAAGAATGGTAAACTCCCCTAAAGATACGGTTTGTTTGATTTGATTCACATCTATTCCAACTAATGGAATGATAGCGGTATCAATGTAATCTCTAGATTGCAAAAAGCGATCTGCATCCTCCGCTTGAAACTTCATCAATTTCCCCTCTTTCATGACATAAGCCCTGCCTGGATAGGGCAAGGCTTATTCGTTCAGTTTATGACAATAGGCTTAATTCTCTTGCTAACTTATTAAATGTTTCTTGATCATGACGGTCAAGTGCTTCATCTATCTCTTTCATAAGCCGTTCTTTTTGGAAAGTTGCGATCGAGTGTTCAAGCACTTTCTCCGCAAGATCCTTATCTTTTTCATTCTCATAAAGATCCTTTGGAATATGAGGATTTGTTTCAAGCACAGCTGCATATTCCGGCGAACGATAAGCAGAACGGAAATTCAATTGAATAAACAAATCTTGCTGTTTATTCAAACGAATATCATGAAATGACTTTTCAGCATCTGTCGTCATGATATTCTCTTTATAAAATCTAAAGGGAACTTCATCCACACAGTGTGTTGACATAATGATTCCCCTTGGGCAAAATTCTGCTTGCTCTACAAAATGAACCTTTTCCATCAAAGAGTCGTGACTCATTAAATAATTTAATATCCAAACGCACTCTCTTCGCTTTAACTGATAATGGTTTAAAAACCACCGGATGAATTCCTTCTTTTCATTGACAGAAACAGGGGTCTGCATGTTATTCCCTCCTCTATCGTAAATTAAATTGCTATACATGAATTATTCAACAAACCAGTTCTTCATTCCTGCAAACTATAAGGAAATTTCGTCTTCAATTCTTAAAATCGTTTCTTCGATTTCTTCATTCGTGCCATCTTTCTGAAGAACTTTACGTAATAGCGGCAATGCTTCTTTTTGTCTGCCTTCTTCTAAAAGGAACGATGCGTATTCATATAAAAAGTCACGTTCCTCATCAAAATCAGGCAGAGCCAGCTTGAAGTACTCAGCTGCTTCTTTGTATTCTTCTCGTCCAACAGATGCAGATGCAGCATACCAATTCCATTTTGGATCATCTTCCCCAAAGCTTTTAACCTCTTTTATGACATCCAGAATTTCATCAAAAAGCTCTTCATTTAAATAGATCGCGAGCAATGTTTGGACCGCTTCAATATATCCCGGATCAAGAGCAAGTGCTTCTTGAAGCAGCTTTTTCGCATCTTCTGAATCCCCATTTTTCAAGTCAATCTTTGCACCATATAAATATAATTCTTTGTTATACTCATCAATTTTAATACCCTCTTTTACTACCTCTAAAGCCTCGTGATATAGTCCTTCTTCCTCATAACTTTTCGCTAAAGGCATATATAGAGACGAATAAGATGGATCAATATCTTTTAGTTCTGAAAGCTGCTGAATGGCTGTTTTCGTTCGTCCAGCCCTCATCGCTGTAAATCCGTAGCCAAAAAGTGTATTCGGATCTGTTTGATCTTTCACTGCCTTTTCGTACCATTCAAGCGCATCTTCGAATTCTCCAGCTGTGCTGAGTGATTCAGCGAGCCTCTGATAAACATTGACGCCGCCAACCTCATGTTGTTGATCTGCGACCTTGTAGAAATAGTCGGCCGCTTTCTTTGAAAGACCTTGCGAAAAATACAATTCACCTAACGCAAAATCAATAATGGCTTCATTTGGAAGCAGCTCTTTTGCTTTTAAGAGCTTTTGTTCACTGACTTCAAATAGTCCTTGCATTTGATACAAATCTGCCATTAACAGTAGGCTCTCTGGATAGGCATCATCATCTTCAGGAATCGTCTCTAATACCGAAATCGCCTTTTCTTCTTCATCAGAGTCAATCAGCAGTTCTGCATAAAAACATGTTAACCCCGTTTCCTCTGGATATAAATCATGTAAATCACTGATGAGATTTCTCGCTTTATCGATATCTCCCCAATCATAATATAACTGAGCTGCCTGCGCCTTTTCTTCATCATGCAAATGCTTTTCTGCCTGAGCAAGTGTTTGAAGTCCTTTTTCAGTCTCACCCGCCTCAACTAATTTTATGGCTTCTTGTAATGAACTATTCAAATCAAACCGTTCCTTTCTGTTTTCCAAAAACCTAAACTATTGTTACTTCATATCATAATCGACAGGTACTCATCCAGCAAATATGTTGCACTTTTAAAATGAACCCATTTTTGTGTTTTAAAGACTGGTTTTCATTTCATCCTTTACGAAACGGAAGTTTTGTAAACTGAAAACACCTGAAATTCATTTTTTGATCAGATAAAATGATTTTTTTCCAGGTTTCATCTTGAGACAAGCTATGCTATATTCCTTACAAATATGCATAAGGAAAGAAAAAGCCTGAGGACATCCTCAGACTGTTTTGGTTAAGTATTCAATGTGTTCAAAGAAATTCGGGTATGAGACGCGTACAGCATCTGTATCTTCAATCTCAACCGCTTGCTTTGTGATGCAAGCAGCAATCCCTAGCATCATACCAATTCGGTGATCTCCGTAGCTTGACACGGTTGCGCCGCCTTGAAGCGTGGTTTTACCATGAATCTTCATACCATCATCTGTTGCTTCAATATCAGCACCGAGTTTTTTAAGTTCTGACACGACTGTATCAATTCGATTGGTCTCTTTTACTTTTAACTCAGCAGCATCTTTAATGATCGTTGTTCCCTCTGCTTGTGTCGCTAGAAGCGCTATAATTGGAATCTCGTCGATAAGTCTTGAAATCATATCACCAGAAATTTCGATGCCTTTTAATGAAGAGGTAGAGATCGTTAAATCTCCATATGGCTCTCCGCCTTTTGCATCTACTTCATTGATCTCAAGATTCGCACCCATTTGTTTCAGAACATCAATAATACCCGTTCTTGTTTTGTTTAGCCCGACATTTTTTAAAACAATTCGGCTGTTAGGAACAATAGATCCAGCAACAAGGAAAAATGCAGCTGAGGAGATGTCTCCAGGAACAAATATATCTGTTGCTTTTAATGTTTGACCACCTTCAATAGAAACACTTTGTTCATCTTCGTCTAGTTTCACACCAAACATAGAGAGCATTCTTTCTGTATGATCTCTTGATTTATGCGGTTCAGTTAATGTTGTTGTTCCTTCTGCTTGAAGACCTGCTAAAAGGACAGCGGACTTAATTTGGGCGCTTGCCACCGGAGACTCATATGAGACACCTTTTAAATGGCCGCCACGAATAGAAAGCGGCGTATACTCGCCGTTTGCTCTGCCATCTATTTTCGCTCCTAGTTGTTTAAGTGGACCTGTTACTCGCTGCATTGGTCTTTTAGCAATACTCTCATCACCGATCAGTGTACTGTGAAACTCACAACCAGCTAATATTCCCATCATTAATCGAATGGTTGTACCAGAATTCCCGACATCGAGGACGTCAGACGGCTCCTTGAGCTCTTTCAGTCCCTTCCCACGGATCACAACATCTGTCCCTTTTTGTTCAATTTCAACGCCCATTTTTCTAAAACAATCAATCGTACTTAAACAATCGGCTCCAGGGAGAAAGTTTTTCACCACTGTCGTCCCATCAGCAATTGCACCAAACATCACTGATCTATGAGAAATGGATTTATCACCTGGAATATGAATGACTCCATTCATAGGAGCATGTTTATGAATTTTCATATTTGTCACCTCAGTCAGCATAAAATGTATCGTAATTCGCTCTATTTTTTATACAGATCTCTGCACGTTTACGGTCGTCTTCTGTTTGAAAACTAATGCGTAAAATCCCATTAATGTCTTCCCGCGTTTCAATAATACGGATATTCGTAATACTGATGCTCTCATTTGCTAAATGTCCTGTAATCTCCGAAATGACCCCAGGGTGATCTGGAACATCCACATAAAGGTCATAAAAAGCAGGAATGGCACCTTTTTTCCTCAGAGGAAGCCCATCACGATATTCCTTTGCCTCTTGAAAATAAGAGAACAAGCCTTCAGCGTCTTCTTGCAGTACAAAGGTCTCAATGCGATCGATCTCTTTTTTCCATTCATGGAACCGGTCTAAAATCTTGTTTTTGTTGTGCAGAAGGATATCTCGCCACATTGCAGGGTTGCTTGACGCAATACGTGTAATGTCACGAAAGCCTCCAGCAGCAAACCGTTTGACAAGTGGGAATTGTTCTTCAAAATGATGTGCTTGATGCACAAGACTGGCTGCAACAATATGAGGGAAATGACTAATCACACTTGTTACTCCATCATGTTCTTCTGGGGTCATCTCAATAAAATGAGCATTTGTACCTTTTAACAAGTCCTTCAAACGATCAACAGCCTCGCGGTTTGTTTCCTTTGCCGGCGTTAAAATGTAGAACGCATTTTCAAATAAAAAGTCTTTCGCTGCTATAACACCTGACTTGTGAGAGCCTGCCATTGGATGTCCACCAATAAATTGATAGTGCTTAGGAAGCGTTTTTTCAGCAAAATGGACAACCTTTTGCTTTGTGCTGCCAACATCGGTAATTGTGAGCTCTCTCTCAATTCCAGAGTTTGCAATATCACGAAGCATCTTGACTGTTTGCTGAACTGGTGTTGCCAAAATAATAGTCGCAGATTCAGCCAAACCTGCCGCAAATGAATCAGCTGCTAAATCAATGATACCCAGCTTTGTTGCTGCAACCATTTGTTCTTTGGACACATCGTATCCAACAATTTTTTTATGAGGATACTCTTTTTTAATCGACAGTGCGATGGAACCTCCAATTAAACCAAGTCCAGCAATTAATATTGTTTCATTTGCATCATTCATGTTCATCACCTGTTTTTTCGCGAAAATTAAAAAAGCCATTTCAACAGCTTATATGTATGAGGTTGGTACAATGAAAGCCATATCCTGTAAAAGGATATGACTTTATGGTTATGCTACGCTCGAATGCCTTGCATTAAATCAGCAAGTGTACTTAGAATTTCTGCATTTTGCTCCATTGTTCCGACCGTAATACGTAAAGACGTTGGAAAACCAAGTGCTTTACCAGAACGAACAATGTAGCCTTTTTTCAATAATGCATTGAATAATTCATCTGCATCTCTTTTAAAATCAATCAGCACGAAGTTTGTTTGAGACGGATAAATAAATAGTCCAAAACGGTCAGCAAATTCTTGATATTGCTTGAGACCTGCTTCATTTTTTTGTCTGCATGATTGAATGAAGTCCTGATCTTTTATCGCTGCACGAGCTGCTGCCTGAGCGATACGACTCGTATTAAACGGCTCTCTCGCTGGTTCAATCGCAGTAATCAACTCTTCTGATGCAATGCCATAGCCTACTCGAAGCGCGGCCAGTCCATACGCTTTAGAAAACGTACGGAGTACGATAACATTTTGATAGTTGTGTAATAAAGATAAGCTGTTCGGAAAGTCTTCCGCACGAACGTATTCGACATATGCTTCATCTAGTACTACAAGCACATGAGCTGGTACTTGATCTAAAAACGCCACAAGCTCAGATTCTGACAAATGATTTCCCGTCGGGTTATTCGGGTTGCATACCCAGACGACCTTCGTGTTCTCATCAATCGCATCCAGCATGCCCTTCAGATCGTGAGCTCCTCCGTCTAAAAGCGGCACCTCTCGAATCTCTGCCCGCTCAATGATCGCATTGTGACGATATTGCGGAAAAGACGGAGCTGGGATGACGGTATTTGTATGTTGGTCAAGGAATGCCCTAGCAATAATTTGCACAAGTTCATCTGAGCCATTCCCGAAAATTAATTGTTTTTCATTTACTTGAAGAAACTCAGCGAGCTCTGTTCTTAAACTTGCGCTGTATCCATCTGGATAGATCGCTAAATGTTCAAGCTCAGCTTGTATCGCCTCTCTTGCATGAGCGGAACATCCAAAAGGGTTTTCATTTGAAGCCAATTTCACAATTTTGTCTAATTGATATTCTTTTTTGACCTCTTCAATTGGTTTCCCAGGTTGATACGGTTTTAGTTGTTTTAATTGATCTTTGATTTGCAAAAGTTTCACCTCATTTGAATGAATAGAGGGGACTAAATGTTTTTGCATAGGTTTCAAACTCTCTTAAAGCGTCTTGACGAGTATCACTTGCTAACAATTGATCCTGAAGTTCTTCAATTTTTTTTACAAGTGCACTGCCTACAACGACGCCGTCACTCAGTTTATTCATTGCGTCTACCTGCTCTCTTGTTGAGATACCAAAACCGACCGCAACCGGTATGTGACTCAGCTGTTTCACTTGTTGAATAAAATCAGTAATCGATTCGTCAAAGGTTTGTCTGACACCTGTTACACCAAGAGATGAAACACAATACACAAAACCTTCTGCCTGCTCTACTATATTTACTAATCGTTCCTTACTGGTTGGTGCAACGAGCGAAATATATGAAATGTCATATGTTTGACAGTTCTTTTGCAGCTCACTGCTTTCTTCAAAAGGCAAGTCGGGTGTTAAGAGTCCCGAAATATGATTTTTGCGCAGTAAAGCGAAAAAGTATTCTGTGTCTAATTGTAACACAGGATTATAATACGTAAATAGAATTACAGGAATTTTTACACCGTTTTTTTTCATCTTCCCTGCTAATTCTATCGCTTTTACGATATTCATGCCATGATTTAGAGCTCTTTTGGAGGCTCTTTGAATGACAGGACCGTCTGCTAGCGGATCGGAATAAGGAACACCTAGCTCAATCGCATGTGCACCGGCTACTTGAAGGGACAAAGCTAAATCGATCGTGATTTCTTCTGACGGATCCCCTGCTGTAATAAATGGGATGAATAATTTCTCGTCTTGCTCTAATTGAAATGTGATCATTTGGTTTTGCCCTCACTTTCAAGCACATTCATTAATGTATGCACATCCTTATCTCCTCTTCCTGACAGGCAGACAAGGATGATTTCATCTTCACTCATCGTCCTGCTCATCTCAAACGCCTTGGCTAAAGCGTGTGCTGATTCAATCGCTGGCAGAATTCCTTCCTTTTCTGTCAGCAGTTTTAGTGCATCCAGTGCTTCTTGATCTGTAGCACTCACATATTGAACGCGTCCGCTCGCATGTAAATATGCGTGCTCTGGTCCGATCCCGGGATAATCTAGACCAGCTGAAATGGAATAGGGCTCAATAATCTGGCCAAATTCGTCTTGGATTAAATAGGTCAAAGATCCATGAATGACCCCTTTTGTCCCCTTCGTAATGGTTGCTGCATGAAGCGGCGTATCGATTCCTTTTCCAGCCGCTTCTACACCAATCAAATCAATCTCATCATCCAAAAACGCTCGGTACATTCCAATAGCATTACTTCCGCCGCCGACACAAGCAATGACTTTATGAGGGAGCCTGCCTTCTTTTTTCAGCATCTGCTCTTTTGCTTCATCACCAATCATCCGCTGGAACTCACTGACGATTTGGGGATATGGATGAGGTCCTACAACTGAACCAATCATATAGAAATGATCACTACAGTGCTGGACCCAGTAACGAATCGCTTCGTTCGTTGCATCTTTTAATGTGCCGTTTCCGCTTGTGACAGGTATGACTTCAGCGCCAAGGAGCTTCATTCGGAATACATTGAGAGATTGTCTCTCCACATCCTCTTTTCCCATAAATACCGTGCACGATAATCCAAACTTGGCGGCCACCGTTGCAGCTGCTACTCCGTGCTGTCCAGCGCCTGTTTCTGCGATGATGTTTGATTTCCCCATTTTTTTTGCAAGCAGTGCCTGACCAAGTGCATTGTTGATCTTATGAGCACCTGTATGGTTTAAATCTTCTCTTTTTAAATAGATTTTTGCGCCGCCGAGGTATGCAGATAATTGATCAGCATATGTCAGCGCAGTCGGTCTGCCTGAATAGTTTTGCAATAGAGAAAGATATTCTTGCTTAAAGGCTGGGTCTTCTTTTAATTCGTTAAATGCTTGTTCTATTTCTTTGAGTGGCTGCATGAGCGTCTCGGGAACAAATTTCCCTCCGAATTCTCCATATCTGCCAAGCTCATTTGGATATGCGTACATCGTTTAACATCCTTTCTTCGAGCGCTTTGATCTTAGCGCTGCTTTTCTTCCCGTTTTCTTCTATGCCGCTTGAAAGATCGATCGCTTTTGGGCTATAGGCAAGAAGCTCTGGCAGTGTTTCTGGTGTTATTCCGCCGGCAATGATGCATGCTTTCTTCAGTCGTTTTGCTTGCTGATTGTATACAGGTACCGCTTCCCATGTAAAAGCTGTGCCAGAACCGCCTCTCATCCCTTTTACTTTCGCATCAATGAGAAAACCATCGACAAACGGCGCAAATGCCGTCATTTGATCAAGTGTTTCTTTTATATCGGGATCGTGATGAAAGACTTTCCACACTACCGCCCCTGTTTGTTGTTTTATTTCTTTTGCATCCTTTCTTGTTTCATCTCCATGCAGCTGCACGATATCTAAAGGAATATGCTTTGTGATGTCACACACTTTTTGGATTTTTTCATTTACAAATACACCAGTAATCTTTTTCCTGCACTGCGAATCGGTGAGCCATTGTTTCACTTGATCTGGATCGACTTGCCTTTTACTTGGAGCAAAAATAAATCCGATCGCATCTGCTTGAGATTGCGCAATGCATTCTACATCTTCTAGTGAGACCGCCCCGCAATATTTTAAAAAAGGCTTCATCGTGGTCATTCTCCAAATAACGTCTGAACGGCTTTTTCTTGTGAGGGTTCTCTCATTAATGATTCACCTACAAGGACAGCACTCGCTCCATGTTTTTTGACAAAGGTCAGATCATCAAATGTCTGAATACCGCTTTCACTTACTAGCAAGACATCCTTTGGAACAAGTGGTGCAATCTCTTTAGTTTGCTCAACTGTTGTTTTAAATGTCTTTAAATTTCGGTTATTCACGCCAATGATTTCGGGGGTGAATAGGTTTAAGATATGTTCCAGTGTATCTGCTGCATGAACTTCGACAAGAATATCTAGTCCTTTTTCCTTCGCTTCAGCATAGAATTCATGAAGCTGTTGCGGTTCAAGTACTTCTCCAATTAATAAAATGGCATCTGCACCGATACGTCTTGACTCTTCTATTTGTATGGAATCGATGATAAAGTCTTTTCTTAAAATTGGACGTGCGACTTTTTCTTTAATTAAGGAAAGATACTCGTTCTTCCCTTGAAAAAATGGTTCATCTGTTAAGACTGATAAGCAATCAGCATTCGATTTTTCGTAGGCTTTTGCTGTTTGCAGAGGATCAAAATTTGGCTGAATGATTCCTTTGGAAGGAGAAGCCTTTTTCACCTCAGCAATCAGCCCAATCGAGCGGTGAGGGTTCATGAGTGCTTCTTTAAATGATCGTCTTTCAAAGTGTCCATCCGCAGGTAACTGCAACGTTTGGATATGTTCTTTTTTGCGTGCAATGATTTGATTAAGCATAGATCTCTTCCTCTTTCGTTTTTTGTTTTAAACGAGCCAATTGTTCTTTGGCTGCTCCGTTTTTAATCGTTTCTAATGCTTTTAATGTTCCTGCCATGAGGCTTTCTGACTTGCCCGCGACATATAAAGCCGCCCCGGCATTCAGAGCTGTAATATGAAGCGGCGCCCCTCCTGTTTGATGATTCAATATATTCTGAATCAATTTCGCGCTCTCTTCCGGTGATTGGACCTGAATATCTGATAAGTATCCTTTTTCCAGTCCAAAGTCTTCTGGGTTTAGTGTATATTCTGTCATGGCACCTTTTTTGAGTTCAATCACATATGAATTGGCTGTAATCGTTAGTTCATCCAGCCCGTCTTCCCCGCATACAAACAGGACATGCTCTGGCTCTAATGGGGCAAGGGCTTCCGCCATTAATTTTGCCTTTTCCTTTGCATACACACCGATGATTTGCTTTTTGGCTTGCATCGGGTGGCAAAGCGGTCCTAATAGATTAAATACCGTCCGGAAGCCAAGCTGCTTGCGGACTGCTGCTACTTGTTTCATAGATGAATGGTACAGTGGCGCAAATAAAAAGCCCATGTTTTTCTCTTGTATTTGTCTTCTTGTTTCTTCTGGAGTAGATTGAATGTGAATCCCAAGACACTCTAGCACATCGGCACTTCCGCTTTTTGAAGAGACTGAGCGATTTCCGTGTTTTGCGATTTTAGCACCAGCGGCGGAAGCTACAATAGCAGCTGCAGTTGATATATTAAATGTGGAGAGTCCATCGCCTCCTGTGCCGCATGTGTCAACGACATCAAGCGATCTTTCCGCTGGTTCTGCTTTTTGCCGCATGGCCCTCACGAAGCCTGTCATTTCTTCAGCGGTTTCTCCTCTATGCGCTAAAATCGATAGACTTGCAGCGACTTCAGCATCTGTTAAAGAGCCGCTCATCATATCATGCATTAGTCTATGTGCTTCATTTTCTGATAGGAAGCCTCCGTTAACAAGAGCTGATAGTCGCTGATTCATCCTGCACACTCTCCTTTTCTGAAAAAATATGTTCAGCAAGCTGAATGGCCCTCAGAAGCGCTCCTGCCTTGTTACATGTCTCTTCCCATTCATTTTCTGGCACAGAATCTGCGACAATGCCAGCGCCTGCTTGTATGGAAGCGATCTGATTTTTGACGCTCATGGTACGAATGGTAATACAAGAGTCGATATTGCCGTCGAACCCAATATAGGCAATACAGCCGCCATACGTTTCCCTTGGCTCAGGCTCCATTTCATTTAATAATTGCATCGCTCTTATTTTCGGTGCCCCTGTTAATGTGCCTGCTGGAAATGCGGACATGAGTGCATCAACTGGGTGTGTATCCTGCTTTAGCTTCCCTGTCACAATGGAGATGATGTGCATGACATGTGAAAAGTTCACAACTTTTGTAAAGGTCGGTACGGACACGCTGCCGTATTCTGCTACGCGGCCGACATCATTTCTGGCTAGATCTACTAACATGTAATGTTCTGCTTTTTCTTTCTCATCTTCTAGCAGCTCTCTTGCCAGTGCGGCATCCTCTTCTTTTGTTGCTCCTCTTTTTCTAGTGCCTGCAATAGGATGAATTTCTAGGTGCCTATTTTTGGCATGAATTAATCGTTCTGGTGAGCTTCCGACTAAATCACGGTCTTTTAATTTCATAAAATACATGTATGGAGATGGATTCACAATGCGAAGCACACGGTATAATTCAAATGAACTCACTGACACTGGGATATCAAAGCGCTGTGAGAGTACGCCTTGAAAAATATCACCCGCTCGAATGTATTCTTTGATTTTTTCTACGTCCTTTAGAAATTGTGTTTTTTCATAGGTTGATGTCACATGTTCAAAGGACGGTGATTCGTTCATATTCCCTGATAAAATCAGTTCTTTCATATCAATCTTTGTGTGGAGCTTGTGAATCATCTGTTCAAGCCGCTTTTGATTTTCTTTGTAAGCTCGTATTTTTTCGTCTTCTGTTTCATTTCCGGTTAGCTGGGTGTATTGGATAAAATGAACATGATTCGTTTCATGATCAAAGGCAATCATCGTTTGGCAGACAAATAGAGTACAATTGTCTGTCGTTGGTGCGCTTAGATGCGGCCTGACAGATGGTTCAATGCTTGGAATAAGATCGTAACTTAAGTACCCAACTGCCCCGCCTGTAAACGGGATGTCAACGTCTGGTGTCTTGATTTGATATTGCTCTTTCATCCAGTCTAATAAGTCTTTCAGTTCTTGTTTTTTCATGACCTCCTGCCCAGCAGCGTCACGTGCAATATATTCGTTTTGATCATCGTGTAAGGTTAAAAAAGGATGTAATCCGATGAAGGAATATCTCGACCAGCTAGAAGACTCATCTTTGCTTTCTAGTAGATACACAATATCTGCCTTGAGTTTTTCGACAATTTGAATCGGTGAGAGCGTATCAACTGTAATGGTTTCAACAATTGGAATCGTTTTGTGGGACTCGCTGTCCCTTAAAAATTGGGTCAAATTTGATTGGGAATTCATAAGCACACTCCTTAAATGGGATTAAGGAGAATGAGGGGACATATAGAGGGTTTGTATGAGTATACGAAATAAGCCTAAAAGAGGGGTACTCTTTTAGGCAGTATGATGAAATAGACGTATCGTATCTCTGCTCAACTCTACTCATCTCAACTACCCTAGTCTCATTCTCATCTTCTCTAAACTTGCAATGCCGTTTACACCTGTGTGTAAACTTCGGCTGTTCATATCGTATTATAATTCCTTGTTTTTTGTCAACTGTAAATCAGGGCGAAGCGTCACAGCTTCTTCCAAGTACACATGCTGCACATCTTCCTGCTTTGTGTCTGTTTGGACCGTCATTAACACACGAATACAATGCTTTAGACCGCCTTGAATGTCCAGCTCCTGCATACAAGTAACAGGCACATACGTCCACCCTTCAAACTGACGAAGGGCTTTTGCCGGAAAAACGGAGTGAATATCTTGTGTAGCTGAAATTAAGATCTGCACGACACGTTCTGGATCTACTTGATTTCTTGAAATAATCGCTTCTAGCAGCTGTTTCGTTTTATTTATTACTTCTGTTTCTGTATCTTCTTTCACTGTTGTAGCCCCACGTATCCCGCGAAACATCATAGACATCCCTCCTCCCGTTTCCATTCTTCGAGCCATTGATGCAGATCATCTTTTGTGAAAGACTGCAAGACAGCATCTCCAACCTGTTTTAATAAAACAAATTGAACGGTTCCACCTCTTGCCTTTTTATCACCAATCATCCGGTCAACAAATGTTTTCGTGGAAATATCTTTGGTGACTTGTACCGGAAATCCGAGTTTTTTCATCCACTCTTTTAGTTCCGTACGATTAAGGCTGAGCCCCAGCTTCTTTTCGCTCACATATAGCGCAAACTGCATTCCGATTGCAATAGCATCTCCGTGTGTAATAACGCCGTATCCATACTCTGCTTCAATGGCATGCCCAAGTGTATGACCTAAATTCAAAAATGCACGCACACCTTGTTCTCTTTCATCTTTTTGAACAATCGACGCTTTGACCTCAATGCCTTGATACAGCATATGTGCGAGCTCGCTTTTTGAGCATTCCGCCAAAGAACGAATAGACATCAGCTCTGTTAAAAAGTCTTCACTTGAGATGAGGGCATGTTTGATGACCTCAGCAAAGCCTGACCTCATTTCAGTTTGAGATAGTGTCTCAAGCATGCTCGTATCATAAATGACGGCTTTCGGCTGATGAAACGCACCGATTAAATTTTTACCGAGAGGATGGTTAATCCCCGTTTTCCCGCCAACTGCACTGTCATGTGCCAGTAGCGTCGTCGGAACTTGAATAAAATCAATACCTCTCATGTAACTAGCAGCAACAAAGCCAGCCAAATCGCCAATTACGCCGCCTCCAAGCGCAATGATGCACGAGGAGCGATCCAGCTGAAATTGTATGGCTTTCGTATGAATATGCTCAAACTCAGCAAAAGATTTCGACTGCTCTCCGCTTGGCACAACCACTTTATGCACAGACCATTTCTGCTTAAGTAATCGAACCATTTCATCACCGTAAATGGCATCAACCGCTGTATCTGTCACGATTAAGAGCTTCGTATAGGAATGCCCCGTGGAAGTCATCAAGTCGACGATATTGCGTTTAATCCCATCACCGATGTATACAGGATAAGTGGCTGAAGACGTCTTAACTTCCAGTGTTTTCATTAAAATTCCCTCTGAAGCTGGCGCATTTTTTCAACATTTTCTTTAATGCGGTCAATTTGATCAAGGCCAAACTGCTCCACTACAGCATTGGCGATTTCCCAAGCCACGACTGCTTCTGCGACAACACTTGCGGCAGGAACAGCACAGCTGTCAGAACGCTCAATGCTTGCGGAGAAAGGTTCTTTTGTTTCAATGTCAACGCTTTGAAGCGGTTTGTAAAGCGTTGGGATTGGTTTCATGACCCCTCTTACGACAATTGGCATACCAGTTGACATTCCGCCTTCAAGACCACCTAAGCGATTTGTTTTTCTCGTATAGCCCTTTTCTTCATCCCAGATGATTTCATCATGGACCTCACTACCATTTTTAGAAGCCGCCTCGAAGCCGATACCAAATTCGACCCCTTTAAAAGCATTGATACTCAGAACAGCACCTGCAAGCTTGCTGTCTAATTTGCGGTCATAGTGAACATAGCTTCCGACTCCAACCGGCATTCCTTCAACGATGACTTCCACAATTCCGCCAATTGAATCACCGTTTTTCTTCGCTTCATCAATGGCATCCATCATTTTTTGACCTGCTTCACTGTCGTAGCAGCGAACAGGTGACTCTTCCGTTA
The DNA here is from genome assembly GCF_900186955.1 of Bacillus pumilus. Taxonomy (NCBI): domain Bacteria; kingdom Bacillati; phylum Bacillota; class Bacilli; order Caryophanales; family Bacillaceae; genus Bacillus; species Bacillus pumilus. The sequence goes on from NZ_LT906438.1 coordinate 2,051,830, forward strand.
CCTTTTGCAAATCTTCAATTGATTCATATGCCGTTTGAGCTGCTTTCACTCCGCCAATTTCAAGAACTTGGCCAGCTACCTTGATTCCTAAATGAGCCAAGATTTGTTTAGCGACTGCGCCTGCTGCTACGCGCACGGTTGTCTCACGGGCTGATGAACGCTCTAATACGTTTCGCATATCACGATGTCCATATTTAATCGCACCATTTAAATCCGCATGTCCTGGTCTAGGGCGTGAAATTTGACGCTTCATTTCACTCTCTTCTTCTTCTGTGATCGGCTCTGCCCCCATCACTTTTGTCCAATGCTTCCAGTCGTTGTTTTCAACGACAAGTGCAATAGGAGAACCTAATGTTTTCCCGTGACGAACACCACTTAACACTTTCGCTTGGTCTTTTTCAATCTGCATTCTTCTGCCGCGGCCGTGACCTTTTTGTCTTCTAGCCAATTCATAGTTGATGTCATCCTGCTCTATGTAAAGTCCCGCTGGAACGCCTTCAATAATTGTGGTCAATTGTGGACCATGTGATTCACCTGCTGTTAAGTATCTCATGACTCGATCTCCCTTCATCGCATTAACGCTTTTAAGTAAAACTATGATAACACACTTACTACTAAAAAGTCAGCTACAACCCCTTCTTTTGATAAAAGAAAGTATCAGCTGATGTGAGTCCAAACTTTTCTGGATGAAAAATTTGTTCAGTTGAACCAACAAATAATACGCCATTTGGTTTTAAACTGCTGCTCATTTTCCTGTAAATCTCTTCTTTTGCCTCTTCTGTAAAGTAGATAAGGACATTTCGGCACACGATAAGATCAAGCTGTTTTTCATAAGGATCTGCTAAAAGGTTGTGTTTTTTAAATTGAATGTGCTTTCGCACCTCATCCTTCACAGTGTAAAATGAAGAATCTTCTTTTGTGAAATATTTTTGCTTGATTTGATCTGGTACCTCTTGCAGTGATCGTTCATGATATTTTCCTTTTTGAGCTGATTGCAGCACTTTATCATCAATATCAGTTGCAATAATTTGGAAGTCTTTCACAAGCGGATGGCTTGATAGCAGCATTGAGAGTGTATACGGCTCCTCTCCTGTCGAACATGCTGCACTCCATATTTTTAGGGTCCCGCTGTTTTTCAAAAGCAGCGGAAGAATTTTTTGATCAAGCACTTCCCAGCGCTGATAGTTTCGGTAAAATTCTGACACATTGATCGTCATTCGATCCATCGTCTCATCTAATAGTGCTCTATCCTTTTCAAGGGCAGCCGCGAACGCTTCAAAATCTCTATATCCTTTTTTATCATAAAGTGACGTTAATCTTCGTTTCATTTGTGCTTCTTTATATAAATTCAGATCCACCCCGGTTAGTTTTTTCCATTTTCCGACAAATACTTGATATTGATCCATCAAAGTCCTCTCCTGTCTCATCTATCTTTGTCCTAGTATAGCTGTTTTTATCGAAAATTTGTATCTTCTCATGCGAAATTTCGTATAGAAATATTCATATAAAAAAGCCAAGGTGCTCATTTGATGAACACCTTGGCTTGAATTTTAATAAATCCAGCTTGAGATGGTTTGATCCCAGTTTGTGAGTTCTTCTTGTTTGAAGAATAAGTTGATTTCTCTTTCAGCACTTTCTGGTGAGTCTGAGCCATGGATAATGTTTTTTCCAACCGTCAATCCATAGTCTCCTCTTATTGTGCCCGGGAGCGCTTCCTTCGGGTTTGTTTTGCCGATAATCTGTCTTGTGACATCTACTACCTGCTCACCTTGCCATACCATTGCAAATACTGGTCCTGACGTAATAAAGTCAACCAATTCCCCGAAGAATGGTTTTTCTTTATGCTCTCCGTAATGTGTTTCTGCTACTTCTTTTGGAATGCTCATTAGCTTTGCACCAACAAGCTGAAGCCCTTTTTTTTCGAATCTTGACACAATTTCACCGATTAATTGTCTTTCCACACCATCAGGTTTGACCATAAGAAATGTTTTGTCCATATACGTTCTCCACCCCGTCGTTTATGTATGTATAGGCTTACATTGTTACAAAGTGATCGTATCATTTTTTTATATAATAATCAATTTTTGACAAAAAATTTCACAAAAAAACCAATCAACAATATGTTGATTAGAATTTTCGTTTTCCAATATATTTGGCAATGGAAGCGAGTGACGTTTTCGCTCGTCCTCGAGGAAGTTTGTCTAGCTGTTCGAATGCCTTTTTCAAATACATTTCACTCACTCGAATCGAGCGGTCGATCGCATCTGTTTGTTTGAGGTGTTCAATCACAGGTTTTAGCTGGGTTTCCGTTGTTTCACTATTAATCAGCTTTAATTGTCCTTCGAGTGTAGGATTCTTCAGTGCATATAAGACCGGGAGTGTGACATTTCCTTGTAAAAGGTCTCCTCCAACAGGCTTACCAAGCTCTTCTTCAGTTGATGTGAAATCAAGCACATCATCAATGATCTGATAGGACATCCCGACATAGTAGCCAAACCAGTAAAGGGCTTTATGTGTTTTCTCATCTGTACCTGCTGCTATCGCACCTAACTGACAGCTGCCTGCAATGAGCAAGGCTGTTTTTCGTTTGATTCTTCTTAAATATGTACGTAGGTTTTGATCCATATTGTATTTGTCTTTCACTTGCTCGATTTCACCAAGACAGAGCTCGACGACCATCTTTGACAAAATTTCATGCGCCATTGGGTGATTGATCTTTGTCATATACTCAAGAGATCTTGCAAACATATAATCTCCTGTGTACATGGCAATTCGATTGTCCCATTTTGCCTTAATCGTTGGCTTGCCTCTTCTCAGCTCTGCATCATCAATAACATCATCGTGAACGAGCGATGCCATATGAATGAGCTCAAGCGCAACGGCAACATATTTAATTTTATTAATGTCATAGTCGCCAAACATGCCTGAAAGGAGAACAAAAACGGGGCGGATTCGTTTTCCGCCCGCTTGCAGCAAATGAAGACCCGCTTCACTTAATAATGCATAATCAGAGCGAACTGTTTGTTCAAGCTCTTTTTCAATAATATCGATATCATGATTTAAAAAAGAGATCATTGCTTTTAGTTTCATTATTTTCACCCAAATATCGTTTATTCAAAGCTTCTTTCCGATATGTGTTGCTGCTACACCGCCTGTAAATGGATGATACGAGACATCAGACAGACCCGCCTCTTCGAAAAGAGCCGCCAGTTCTTTCATGCCAGGGAACGCTTTGGCTGATTCTTGAAGCCATGAATACTCCTGATAGCTTTTGGCAAACAGTTTACCAAAGAGCGGCATGATGTATTTGAAATAGACATAGTAGCCTTGTTTAAACCCAATCATTTCAGGTTGCGATGTCTCTAGACAGACAACCATTCCACCAGGCTTCACGACTCTTGTCATTTCTTTTAGCACTGTTAAGTAATCAGGGACGTTCCGTAGGCCAAAACCGATCGTGACATAATCAAATGTGTTGTCCTCAAAAGGAAGCTCCATCGCATTGCCGTGAAGCAATTCAATTTGATTATAGCCCCCAGTCTTCACCTTCGTTTCTCCAACACTCAGCATATTTTTACTAAAATCAAGGCCTTTGACTTCGCCTTTGTCTCCAACAGCATCAGCAAGCGCAATGGTCCAATCGGCTGTTCCGCAGCATACGTCTAATGCTTTGGCTCCTTTTTGAACATTCATCAGTTTCATTGTTTTATCGCGCCACTTTTTATGCTGCTTAAAGCTGATGACGGAGTTCATTTGATCATAGTTTTTATAAATTTTTTCAAATACACCGTGTACTCGCTGTTCTTTTGATTGCTGCATGACTTACCCTTCTTCCACTTTCTGATGATACGCAGGTTCATTTTTCATATGATCCAGGCGATTTAATAGCTCTTTTTGAACGACCGGAGATGAAACAAGATGCTCCTTGATGGATCGTTTGGCCTTTTCATAGCCTTCATTCTCAAAGTTGTCAAAACATGTATAGGCGTCCGTATAGCTATCGTTCAAAAAAAGTTTTAAATGCTTGTCATCTTCTGCTTGTTTCATGAAACGCTTATAAACAAGGAAACGACTTGCAATCTCATTCCAATGCGTTAATTGAAAATGCTCAGAAACCCTTTGGAATAACGCAGACTCAACCGTTGCTACACTTTTGTAAAAGTGCGCTGCATCTTGAATGGATCGATCATACAGTCTAATTTTATGTTCATTGATTTCTTTGATCGCCGTTGCGAGCGTGCGAATCATGTAGATGTCTTTCATGTCAGAGAGAAGAGAATAATAGAGACCGCTGAAATAGTCTCCTGCCAGGATCGTCAGCTGACGATTTTTGAATTCGTCTTGTTTGATCGCTGCAGCAGTTGTGACTTCGTCATGGGTATCAAGGGCAATTTGCACAAGCATCGCCGTTAAAATATAATTTTCTTTTTTCTCTGCATCAATTTGAGCTTCATCAAACATTGCATGAAAAAGAAGGAGCTTATCTTCATCGATGAGTGGTGCACGTAAATGTTTCGCCAAATAAGGATGAGAAAGCTTTTTATTTAATTTTATATTTAGATTAGATAAAATTCCGTAGATGTCTTGCAAAGATATCACCCTTGTCCCAAAAATTACAGTTTCATATGTAGCCCTGCACATTGTATAGAGATTTATTATACCATATCAGCTCTCACTTTTATGCTATCAAGTGCACTCAAGTATTTATTTCTTTGCTTCGCTTTGAATTTCCCCGAAGCTTGTTTGAATGACAGCATCGCCTCTTACTTTGATCGCTGACGTATGCTCAGTAAATTGTGCAATGATGACTTCACCTTTATCGAGCTTTTCGGAATGGTGAAATCTTGTATCAGAGCCTCTAGTTAAGCCGATGACATTTACACCATTTTCATTGGCTTTAATCACTACAAAATCAGATGCTTTATTTTCACTCAATCTGTTCACCTTCCATCTATCTATTGAATTAGTCGTTTTTAATAAAGGAAAGTACTTCTGCTCTTGCCGCTGCATCATTTGCAAATGTACCGCGTACTGCTGAAGTCACTGTTTTTGCGCCTGGCTTTTTCACTCCGCGCATCGTCATACACATATGCTCTGCTTCAACGACAATCATCACGCCATGCGGATTGAGTGTTTCCACCATACTATCTGCAATGGTTGATGTGATGCGTTCCTGAAGCTGCGGGCGTTTGGCAACAGCCTCTACAGCTCTTGCAAGTTTGCTAAGTCCTGTCACTTTTCCGCCGCGCGGAATATAAGCGACATGCGCTTTTCCGTAAAAAGGTACAAGGTGGTGTTCACACATTGAATGGAAAGCAATATCTTTTACAAGAACGAGTTCTTCGTGGTCTTCACCAAAAATGGTTTTAAAATGTTCTTTTGGATCTTCATTTAATCCCGAGAACACTTCTTCATACATTTTTGCTACTCGTTTAGGGGTATCAAGAAGTCCTTCACGATCTGGATCTTCTCCGATGGCTTTTAATATATCGCGTACTGCGTGTTCGATTAGTTCTTTATTTATTTCACTCATGTATTATATCCTCCAAAGGCGATTACATTTCAATCAGATTCTAGCACACTTCAGATCCTAAAAGCAAAGGAGAGCGTTCTAAACGACGCTTTTGAATCAAAAGGAAAAGCCCCTTATGAAAGGGGCTTTTCTAGACCAGTGTGAAACTGTATATGTATAACTCCTGCAATAGGATCATTACACATAACGATTATTTACCTGCCACCGCGTCTTTAAGTGCTTTACCTGGTTTGAAAGCAGGTACTTTGCTTGCAGGGATTTCGATCTCTGCACCAGTTTGTGGGTTACGTCCTTTACGAGCTGAACGCTCACGTACTTCAAAGTTACCAAAACCGATAAGTTGGATTTTGTCACCATTTTTAAGTGCATCTAAAATTGTATCAAAAACAGAATCAACTGCTTTTGTCGCGTCTTTTTTAGATAACTCGCTTGCTTCAGCAACCGCGTTAATAAGTTCTGTCTTGTTCATGCCTTTCACCTCCTCCCAAAAATATGCATTCAATAGATTGTTATCATTTCTTCACAATTCATCTTCTTTCTATACACTTTTTTTGAAAAAAAGAGCGTCTAGAAAGCGGTATACATGGCTTTTCATTAGAAAACAACTCTTTGAAGGAATGTTTGTCCAACAAAGTGAAGATTTTCTGTAAGTAGATTAACACATATGAAATACCATATCAAGCATTTTAAAGGGAAGAATCCTTATTCGTCAAGGATTAAGGGCACTTTTACGAACGAATATTCCTAATTTCAGCCTGAATCTGACTAATCTTTATACAATTGTCTTTTTATGACTCATTCCTTACGCAAAAAAAGACCCCTGTCAATGAGAGGTCTCACATGCTATAGAATAATCGCGATCAAACCGCCTGATCCTTCGTTGATGATTCTTTCAAGTGTTTCTTTCAGTTTATATCTTGCATTTTCTGGCATCAGTGACAGCTTTGCTTGAATGCCTTCTCTGACAAGGGAGCTGAGTGAGCGCCCAAATATATCTGAATTCCAAATCGAAAGCGGATCATCTTCAAAGTCTTGCATTAAGTAGCGGACGAGCTCTTCACTTTGTTTCTCTGTTCCGATAATCGGTGCAAATTCACTTTCTACATCTACCTTAATCATATGAATAGATGGCGCAACCGCCTTTAGTCTTACGCCAAATCTCGAGCCCTGCCTAATGATTTCTGGCTCATCTAAACTCATATCTGACAAGGCCGGGGCCGCAATTCCGTATCCCGTCTGCTTCACCATTTTTAAGGCATCTGATACTTGATCATATTCTGTCTTCGCATGCGCAAAATCTTGCATGAGCTCTAGAAGATGGTCTTTCCCTCTAATTTCTACACCAACCACTTCTTTTAGAATATGGTCATATAGATCATCTGGGGCGTACAGGTCAATCTCCGCAATCCCTTGACCCATTTCAATCCCTGCTAAGCCCGCTCTTTCAATAAAGTCAAATTCACTGAACTGGCCAACAACACGGTCAACATCTCTTAATCTTTTAATATCCTTTACGGTTTCCTTCACTGAGTCCTGATAGCTTTCTCTCAGCCAATGATCTTCTTTTAACACCATGACCCAGCTTGGCAGGTTCACATTCACCTCTAGGACTGGGAATTCATATAATGCTTCACGAAGCACACTAAGGACGTCTTGCTCTCTCATACTTTCTACACTCATGGAGAGTACTGGAATATCATATTTTTGGCTCAGTTCCTGCCGCAGCGCTTCTGTTTCAGGATGATAGGGTCTCACAGAGTTGATCACCATAATAAACGGCTTTCCAACCTCTTTGAGTTCATCAATCACACGTTCTTCAGATTCAATATAATCATGTCTTGGAATTTCTCCAATAGAACCATCCGTTGTAATCACAACACCGATGGTTGAATGCTCTTGAATGACCTTGCGTGTGCCAATTTCCGCTGCTTCATGGAACGGAATTGGCTCTTCATACCACGGCGTGTTGATCATTCTTGGACCATTTTCATCTTCATACCCGCGCGCACCAGGGACTGTGTATCCTACACAATCGACAAGCCTGATGTTGACATCAAGACCGTCACTCACATGAATCGATGCCGCTTGATTCGGAACAAATTTTGGCTCAGTGGTCATAATGGTTTTTCCTGCTGCGCTTTGCGGCAATTCATCCTGTGCTCTTGCACGATCTGCCTCATTATTGATATTCGGGAGCACCACGAGCTCCATAAACTTTTTAATAAACGTAGATTTCCCTGTACGAACAGCGCCAACGACTCCTAAATATATATCGCCTCCTGTTCGTTCAGCGATATCCTTGAAAATATCGACTTTTTCCAAGTGATCCCCTCCCGGACTTGCTATCCTCGTTTTCAAATAAAATACTCTATTCTTCAATCAAACTTGCTTGAAAGGTGTCTGGACAATATATGTGTATGACGTTGTCCTATTTGAATATGACACCTTTTTTTGTTTTGAGAGTATGTTTAGCCATAAAAAAACCTTTCTCCTCATTTATATGCAGAGGAAAAAGGTTCATTCTTGTTTATGACGTCTTTTTTTCTAAAAAGTCAGGCTCACCTTTTTTGTTGATGGTATATGGGACAGAAAACGCGGGTACAAACGGGGTTTCCTGCCAATAGACATCTTGAATGTTTTCACCTGGTTTCAGCTTTCGTTTCGTATTCTTCAAAATATGAGCAAAATCACTGCGGTAATCCACATAGATTTCGCCATTTGATGAAATCAGTAATGGGAGGGAATTCCCTGTCACCGGGCTCATGACCGTAGGCGGCGATTTTAAGCCTAGCTTTTTTTCATTTAACGTATATAAATTGTTTGATACTACTTTGCCGTATGGCGGATATGTATGTTCATCTTGATATATTTTGATTCTAAGCCGTAATTCACTGATGGTTTGCGTCATTTTGACATCAAGCAGTTTCACAGTTGGGTTTTTTTCGACGTCTGTGAGGACATACATATATTCCCCTCCGCCTTCAAAGGATGTAGACGGTACATCGTGTAAATATCTTGGTGACAAGCGCTTAAAGTCGATGACGTACTTTTGATAAACCGGCGTGTCTGCTTCTTTCGTTTCAATCGGCAAAAGACCATTTGTTGCTTTTTGAAATTCCTCAATCGCTGTCTGAACGCTTTGCAGTTGCTCTTCGTACGGCACACGGTTTTCAGTTTTGCGATTTTCTGGATACAGACATCCTGTTAGTAAAATAAGTGCTAACAACGTGACACTGACTTTTGCTTTGATCATCACATTCTTCCTTTTTCTTTATTCATTGACCGGCCCGCTAAATACAACTAAAAACACAATGATACCTGATATCAGCATCAAGCTGTATGCGACGGTCGAGGCTGTTATTTTAAGAACCCGGCTCTTCAGCTTAAATCGACTGAAATAAATGGTTACTACAGCTAAAAACATGAGCCCCATTGAACCAAGTGCAAACCACATCTTGATTAAAGCAAAACTCATCGTGCCTGTCCCCCTTTAAAACGAACAAATTGTAAGCGTTTATATTTCATTCTAAACCAAAAATAAGGTAAATATCAATCATTTTTCCAATCATTCAGAAAAAAGCGCATAAAAAAACTGAAGCAAAGAGGGGGACTCCGCTTCAGTCATTAGGTCGACTATTTTTCCTCATTCTGTAGAGGCAAAGCTCTATTCAAACTTCATTGCTATGTTATGCAAGTCTTCCCCTTCTTGCATCCTCTACATGCCTAAGTTCAGTCTTCCATTTATTTTGTTTGGTTTTCAAACATGTTCACAAGGTCTTCCATTTCATGTGTTTTCACACGTGCCATCAATGATTCGACCGCATCGTCGACCTTTTTCCCTTCAAACAGGACGTGGTAAAGCGCCTCTGTGATCGGCATGCTGACCTTGTATTCTTTGGAGAGCTGATAAGCGCCTTTTGTTGTACGGACGCCTTCGACGACCATCCCCATTTTTTCAAGCACTTCTTCAAGCTTATACCCTTTACCAAGCAGATTTCCGCAGCGCCAGTTACGTGAATGAACACTTGTACATGTCACGATCAAATCTCCAACGCCCGTTAAACCGGCAAATGTCAGAGGATTCCCTCCCATTTTTGTACCGAGACGTGCGATTTCAGCGAGTCCTCTAGTGATGAGCGCCGCTTTTGCATTGTCACCATATCCAAGCCCGTCTGTGATCCCTGCCGCAAGAGCAATGATATTTTTCAGTGCGCCGCCAATTTCTACACCAATCACATCAGGGTTTGTATAAACTCTAAAGTTGTTGTTCATGAACAAATCTTGAACAAATTGAGCCGCTTCAATATTTTCTGATGAGACAGTGACAGTTGTCGGGTGACGCAAGCCTACTTCCTCGGCGTGGCTCGGTCCTGATAAGACGACGACAGCTTCTCTTTTCTCATCCGGGACTTCTTGTTCAATCATTTGAGATATTCTCAGAAGTGTATCTGGTTCAATTCCTTTACTTACATGGACAAACGGCACTTTCGACGTAATCAGCTCATTTGCCTGCTTCAACACTTCACGAATGGCCTTTGTTGGCACAGCGACAATAATAGCGTCTGTCCCCTCTAACGCCTGCTTCATGTCTGTCGTCGCCTGAATGGACGCAGGCAGTGCGACATTTGGTAAGTAATCATGATTTTCATGTTTCTCATTGATTTGGTCAATGAGCTCTTGTCTATGTCCCCACATGTGTACATCATGATGATTATCAGCTAATACAAGAGCAAGGGCTGTTCCCCAGCTTCCTGCTCCAAGTACTGAAATTTTCTTCATTCTGCTCACCCTTTTTATTTTCTCGCTCTCGCAAATATTTTAATCGGTGTTCCTTCAAAACCAAACGCATCTCGAATGCGATTTTCTAGGAAACGTTCATAAGAAAAGTGCATAAGCTCTGGATCGTTTACAAACACAACAAAGGACGGAGGCTTAATCGCCACCTGTGTCGCATAGTAAATTTTCAGGCGCTGTCCATTATGAGTCGGCGTTGGATTCATTGCTACTGCATCCATGATGATATCGTTCAAAATATTCGTTTGAACGCGCATCGCATGATTTTCACTAGCTGTAATAATGGACGGCATTAACGTATGAATTCTCTTTTTCGTGAGAGCAGACATAAACAAGACAGGAGCATAATCTAGGAATTGAAAATGCTCACGAATGTTTTGCTCAAATTCCTTCATCGTACGCTCATCTTTTTCAACAGCGTCCCATTTGTTCACAACGATCACAACGGCTTTACCAGCTTCGTGTGCATAGCCCGCAATACGTTTATCCTGCTCAATAATGCCTTCTTCACCGTCTAGAACAACAGCGACAACATCAGAACGATCAATGGCTTTTAATGCACGAAGCACACTGTATTTCTCTGTTGTTTCGTATACTTTTCCTTTTTTTCTCATACCTGCTGTATCAACAATGACAAAATCACGCTGATTGTACGTAAACATCGTATCGACAGCATCTCTTGTTGTACCAGCGATGTTGCTGACAATGACGCGGTCTTCTCCGAGCATCGCATTCACTAAAGAAGATTTCCCTACATTCGGGCGACCGATTAAGCAGAACTGGACAACTTGTTCGTCATACTGCGTATCTGGTAAGTTCTTAAAGTGTTCTGCAACAGCATCAAGTAGATCACCAAGACCTAATCCGTGCGTTCCAGAAATCGGATATGGCTCGCCAAACCCTAGTGCATAAAAGTCATACACGTCACTTCTCATTTCAGGGTTGTCCAGTTTATTGACAGCAAGTACAACTGGCTTTTTCGTGCGATATAAAATTTTTGCGACTTCTTCATCCGCTGATGTCACACCATCTCGGCCATTCACCATAAAGATAATGACATCCGCTTCATCCATTGCAATTTCTGCTTGATGGCGAATTTGCGCTAAAAATGGCTCATCTCCAATATCAATTCCACCAGTATCTATTAAGTTAAAGTCATAATTTAACCATTCAGCAGAGCTATAAATACGATCTCTTGTTACACCAGGTGTGTCTTCTACAATCGATATTCTTTCGCCTGCGATTCGATTAAAAATTGTAGATTTTCCAACGTTGGGCCTTCCAACAATGGCTACGACAGGTTTACCCATAGTACCCTTCCTTTCAATCCAGCCGCGATTCAATATGTTCATCATCATGTTTCAACCGGGATTTAAAATTTTCATTCAGTTTTATGAAATAAACCCTTCAAACATGAAGGGTTCAACTTATATATTATATCAATTTTTAATCAGACCACAATGAATAACTTAAAAATGTTTGACAATCAAGTAAAGATCTTCTCCAATTCCGTGTGCAATTCCATCTAAAATGGCCTCTAAATTCATGGCGTACATGTCGAGTTCTTCTTTATTTTCACAGAAAAAAACGGCTGTTCCGCCCATGACCCGCTCTTTATTTGTTGTAGCCACAGCGAGTATAAATTGTTCAATGGTGTTCGCCATGCCCTATTACCTCACTTTCTTTTTTATGAACTCTGTCGGCATTCTGATGGCATTTTCTAAAATGGGTACTTCTTCTAATACACGGACAGCGAGATCTTCACGATACCATTGCGGTAAAATGAACACGCCAAGTGTGCCGTTATTCAAATCACGCTTTGCGAGCGGACAGAGTGATGGTTCACCAGAGTCGCGATACACACCAAGTACATTGGATAAATCAAATAAAATGGCTTGCCGCTGCCCAAGGTTGGCAATCGTTGTGGCTGCGTTGAAATTTTTCGGTGTCAAAATAAAGCCCATCCCATGCTCTAATATGAGCTTTTGCTTTTCGGGCAGTCCGATATTCATGATGTAAATATCGTTCACATAAAGCCCTGCCCCATCAAAGCGAAGCTCTCCTTTTTGTATGTTGACAATATCCTTTAATTGGCTGCCAGACATTAATAGCTTTGCCAAGAAAAAACAAAGAATACCGACCACTGTCCCTATAACGAGCGAGAAGAAAATACAGGCTGTGGTCGTAATCAGTGCCGTGAGAATCGCAATATAATTTCGGCTTTCAAAGGCAATGGCAATGCCTTCTATATATGTACTGCCTCTTGAGACTAGCTCATATGAATCCATTTGAGTTAACGTATTTCTTTCCATATTGCGGACATCTCTGAATTGCGTGGCCGCCAGCGTGAGAAAGGTAATCGCCGTAAATTCCTCCTGAATGAGTGCAGGCATAATGATCGCACCAAGTCCTGAAGCGATAAAACCAAGCGCAATGTGAATCACTTGTCCATGAATATACGTAGGGTATTGCCGGTAATCTGTTCTTAACATATAAAGCCTGGCCGCCATCCCAAAGATGACACCAATAATCACAGGAAACGTATAATCCGTCATGTTGATTTTGCAGCCCCTTTTACTGGTTTTCTTGATGAACGGGCGTTCAAGAGCTTTTCAAGCTGATCGACACCTAATAGGAAGATGGACCCTTGAACAACAAGGGACAGAAAAGAGAGATCTCCAATGACAATCGATGATGTCAGGCGGTGAATTGTGAGCGCATAAAGGGCTTCGCCAAGACATACAGCCATCATCCATAGGGTGACTCGTTCTGTAAAATGATGTCCATATGTCAAAGACATCAAGATCAGCAAGGCAAATACGACCCAATCCACTTTTATTAGCGTGAACCAAACCGGATCATATAATGCAAAAATCATAAAAAAGGCATATGCGCTCACCATAGAACCTAATTGTATGATTCTCATTATTTGATGCCCAGACCGGAATATAACGAAACCCGCACATGCATATAAAAAGGTCATCAAGTACCCCGCATTCAGGCTCATATCAAATATGGATATCATGAAATGACTACATATAATATGGACAAGGACAAAGACGCCTAGCACATTGCGCCATGAGCTTTTTTCCATAATAAATGTCACGATAATCCAAACGAACCATATGGACCAATAATAGTACAAATCCTCCAACGTCTCATCACCTCAATTACATTATGGGAAAATCCCCAATTTTTAAACGTAAGGGATCGCTTTGGGCATTGTATGAAATAAACAAGAGGTGACACCCTAATGGTTGAGGAGGGATGTATGATGGGAAAAGATAGACAGGAAAAACGCTTAAAGGCATCAAAAAGAGTGGAATCTGACCGTGATCAATCCATTCATTATAAAGGGGCAACAGCATTAGAAGGTCCAGATAGTGCGCGAAAAAGAAATCAATAAAAAAAGGCATGTGATGACCACATGCCTTAGATGTTTAAGGGCTAAACTTGCTTAGTCCTTTTTCTTATTTGATCTTAAACTATAGTGCGTTGTGTCGATGCCTCTTTCTTTGAGCCAATGACTCGTTTCACCTGAAATGACAACTTGGGTTTGTCTCAGCTCTTCAATGGTCTTCACGCCAAGGACTGTCATCATCATCTTCACATCTTCTTGAAGATCTATGATATTCGCGATGAGACCGCTCTCCCCTCCGTCAGTCAGTGATTTTAAGAAAAAGCCAGCTAGACCAGCAGCGGATGCGCCAAGTGCGATTGATTTTGTTACATCAAGGGCGTCTTGTATACCTCCCGAGGCTAAAATCGTTTGATCTGGAAAACTTGTATGTACTTCAGCAAGACTCGCTGCAGTTGGAATCCCCCATTGATCAAAATAATGAAGTGCTTTTTGGCGGCGAAGATTTTCGATCTTAGAAAAGTTCGTACCACCAAATCCGCCTACATCAACGGCCGCAACCCCAGCATGAAATAACTTTTTGGCCGTTTCCTTGCTCATGCCAAATCCAACTTCTTTTACGACAACAGGCACACCAACTGATTCATTGATGGCTGCGATGCGCTCAAGTGCCCCCCTGAAATCACGGTCTCCTTCAGGCATGACAATCTCTTGAATCACATTTAAATGAATCTGGAGCATATTGGCCTCCAGCATCTCAACGGCTTCCTTCGCTTGCTTCATCGTTGCCTCACTGCCTAGGTTCGCAAAGACAATTCCATCTGGATTCACTTTACGAACAACTTCATACGTACGTCTTTCTTCTTTATCTTTCAGTGCAGCCATTTGCGATCCAACTGCCACCGGAATATTGGTTTCCTTCGCTGCGATCGATAAAGAGCGATTAATCTCATAGGTCGATTTTCCGCCTCCGCCAGTCATTGCATTGATAAAAATTGGCGAACCGAAAGTCAGTCCGCCAATTGTTGAATGTGTATCAATTTGTGATGTTGCAAGATCTGGTAAACTGGCGTGAACGAAGGAAACATCTTTTAAACCTGTTGCTGCATGCTGTCCAGTGGACAAGGCATGTTCAATATGCTGCTTCTTTCTTTCTGCTCGCGTCAATTTTGATCACCAAATTATTTTAATTTATTAAGCTTATCTCCGATCAGGTCACCAAGCTGGAATCCACTTGTGTTTTCTTCTTTCGCCTGATATTGACGATAATTCTCTTCGATTTGTTTTTCAGGATTTTCTTCTAAATCACGGATGCTTAGTGAAATGCGTTCTTCATCTTCATTCACATCAAGCACTTTTACTTTCACAGTCTGCCCTTCTTCAAGGACTTCATGCGGCGTACCGATATGTTTATGAGAGATTTGAGAAATATGCACAAGTCCTTCGACGCCTGGCAGAATTTCAACAAATGCACCAAAGCTTACTAGACGTTGAACAGTTCCTTCAAGCACATCACCTTGTTTTACCTTTTCACCAATCTGGCTCCAAGGTCCTGGTAATGTTTCTTTAATAGATAGTGAGATACGTTCGTTATCACGATCAACAGCAAGTACTTTGACCTGGACTTCCTGGCCTTCTTCCACTACGTCAGATGGCTTTTCAACATGCGCATGGGATAGTTGAGAAATGTGAACCAATCCATCAATGCCGCCAATGTCTACAAATGCACCAAAATCAGTAAGGCGTTGCACTTTACCATCAATCACACTGCCTACTTCAAGTTTTTGCAAGAAGTCTTGCTTTTTGTCTAATTGCTCTTGCTCCACTACTGCACGGTGCGAGAGAATCACACGATTTTTTTCGCGGTCAAGTTCGACCACGACAAGTGAGAGTGTTTTACCTTTGTAGTCTGAAAAGTCCTCAACATAGTGCGCTTCTACAAGAGATGCAGGAATAAATCCACGCACACCAATGTCTACGACAAGACCACCTTTTACAACGTCTTTTACTTCAGCTTCAAATACTTCTTTTGTTTCAAACTTTTTCTCTAGGTCTTCCCAAGCGCGGTCTGCATCAACAGCACGTTTCGATAAAATCAAAGCATCGTCTTCGACTTTTGTTACTTTAAGCTCTAATTCGTCGCCATCTTTCACGACATCTGATGCTTTTTCAACGTGAAGACTTGATAATTCACTGATTGGGATGATCCCAGGTTGTTTCACATTGACGATATCTACATTGACATGCTTGTCCTCAACTTTAGAAACAATCCCTTTCACTACATCTCCAACCTCTGGTACCTGAACATCGATTTGATTCATTTCCTCTGTCATTTCGATAACCTCCTTGGTCCAAACCTACACAGCTTAGTTAAAACGACTGGGTGAATATGTGTCTTAAGCATGATGATTGCCAGCCGAGTATGTATTATAGAAACATTCAAATCAACAGAATTGCTTGAATGATCAATAAAAATAGTATTAGTATAAACTTCTAATAAAAGACCTTGTTTGTCAAGAGATAAACCTCTAACTTATAAAAGTTTTCTAAAATTTCTTACAGTTTCTCCACACGGTCTGCTGCATCTAAAATTTTACCTGCTACCTCTTGAATGGTAAGAGAAGTTGTGTCAATCTCAATGGCGTCATCCGCTTTCTTAAGCGGTGAAACTTCGCGCTCAGAGTCAAGCTTGTCACGTCTTGCAATCTCTTCGATCAGCTGATCGTAATTGACATCGTAGCCTTTTTTCTGATTCTCTTCAAAGCGGCGTTTTGCTCTTTCTTCTACAGATGCAAGCAAGAAAATTTTCACTTCGGCATCTGGAAGAACGTGAGTACCTATGTCTCTTCCGTCCATCACGACACCGCCTTTTTTACCAAGCTCTTGCTGCCTGCGGACCATTTCTTCCCGAACAGCTCTGTGCTTTGCGACAACCGATACTTGGTTGCTCACGCGGTCTGTGCGAATCTCTTCTGTCACATCGGTATTGTCTAGATGCACTTTTTGACCCTCGCCTGTAGAGACAAGTTCAATCACCGTTTTCTTTAGTAGTGCATCAAGCGCCTGCTCGTCTTCAAGATCTACACCATGGTGAAGTGCCGCAAGCGTAATCGCGCGGTACATGGCACCTGTATCGATATAAATATATGATTTTTTTGCTGCGACAATTTTTGCCACAGTGCTTTTTCCTGCTGCTGCAGGACCGTCAATTGCGATAGATAATTTCTTTTTCATAATACCTCTCCTTGATTGAATCTCCCTTATGAATTGTAACACGATCACCGGTCAAACGGGGGAATTTTCTATCAATCCTTCTGCTTAAACGTCTCGATCCAATCTTCAATGCTCATGTTATTTACACCCTCGTATTGCACGACTTTTGACAAAAATAGTTCTCCTTTTGTCAAATGAAGTGTGATCTGAACGGCTAATAATAAGACAAGCTGAATGAGCACCGCTTTAAATAACCATCTTTCCATTGTTTTCATACAAAAAGCCTCCACGCTAGATTCTATTACCTCTAGTATGGAAGCTTTTAACATCCTTTATTCTTATGCTTTTTTCACACGTGTTAAAAGCTGCTGCTGGAAGCAGTACTTCATAATGTGCTGCTGCTGATCATTTGTGATCTCAGAAAACTCCATGATCGCTCTTGTTTTGCCAGTCTGCTCATCTTGATAAACTCGGCTCATCTCTGCAACCGCTTTAATTTTAACAGGCTCTTTCAGCGGAAGTTCAAACTCTGTGATCACTTCTCCGTATTCTTTCAATGAGACACCTTCAGGAACAGCAATTGCTAAGCCGCCAGCACTCATATTGACAATAAACGTGTCAAAGGATTCTTCACCCGTTTGCGTGATCGCGGTTTTGACCATTGTATCGACTCTCAGGTATTCTCTACGCTGAAGCCGAATCATTTCTTCTTTTGGCGGAATGGAAATGACGATCATCGGAATATCTTCTTTCCTCTTGCCGATGACTTCGCTTGTGCATTTGTATGGAATTTGATTTTCATCGAAAAAGAAAACGGTGATTTCTGTTTGCTGGTTTAAATAGATCGTGCGTCCCGTTTCTTTATCAGCTGGATAATTAATGAAAATATCATCGTTATTATTTTCCAAAACTTTCGATTTTGCAGTTTTCACTTCTTTGTTCTCATTGACATATTCAATTGTGATTGCATCCCCTATTTGTAACATTCCTCATCACTCTTTTCATCTGTGAAATCATATCCTCTCCTATATTAAACCATGTATAAAACAAAAGGAAAAGGCTTATTCGCCTTTTCCTCGTTTCCTTTTTTATAGGTCTTTATATATAGGTTCTGCGTTTTTTAGTTTATCTACTCGTTCTTCTTTTCCAGTATCCGCATTAATGAACATTCGGTACGTATCATTTTTTATCGTTCCTAGGAACTCATAGCATAAAACTTCCTCTGACATATCGTTTTGAACAATCGCTACATGAGTATCTTCGATTTTCACATGCTGATTGAGCGTTTTCTTCGCTTCTTTTTGCGAGATTTTAGGTGCTTTGATGTCTCTTGTTTTATGATTCGTTAAATAGTCTTTCGCTGAAAATCCAACCACTTCACCATCGTCTAATGCGACCTTCATACGTATACTATCTGGATACAGCAGTACATTTTTTTGAAGAGGTACATAGGTAAATACACCGATATTATCAAATTGCGCACTTTCATCTAAATGGAATGACTCTGCATCAAATCCTTGCTTCTTTAAGAAGCTGAGTGCTTTTTCTGATGCTTGGTTTAAACTGATTTTCTGTTTTTTCACGTCTCGATTTTGAAGAAGGTAGACTGGATGTCCTCCTTTTTCAGTCAAGTCTAAATAGAAATTCGCTTTACTATCAGGATCTGACATCGATAAGCTGTACACATCTCGATTGGTTTTGCTTCCGCTTTTTCTCACCTTAAAATGTTGATTATGATCAGGTGCGAATTGCTGGGCAATGCGTATCGCTTCTTTCTTTGAAATCTTTTTACCCTTTAAATGATTGTAGCCGCGTGTTTCTGCTTCTGTGGACACATTTGTCGGTCCGAGATCGACATCTGCAAATGCATCTGCATTTCTCTCGACTGTTTTCAACCCGTCAATGATGGTGTTATCATTCTTTCGGTCACCATCAGCAAGTGCCATTTCAACATCCATCCATTTTAAATTTTTGTTGAGGACGAGGTGCTGCACTTGTCTCAGTTCGTTTTGGATATCAGATGCTTGCTGATATAAGGACGTAATGGTTTTGTGCGTATTTTTGTTTAATGGTTCATCTGATAAGGATTTAACTGATGATTTGTAGCTAAAGTCTCCGACATTCGCCAAAAATTCTTCCGTTTTGTTAAAAGGCATTAATGTGAGCGGAAGCTGACTCACATTGTTATGTGCTTCTGATGACATTCTCCATACATCTGCAAGTGCCGGTGAAATCGACGATTGGCTGTTCATCGCAAGCGTTGCCCCAAGTTTGTCATGCAGCTGATCCACTTGGTACGTTAAATCGTGGAAGGCCCTCTGATAGTTGTTCTCTGCGTGCAGCAGCACTGCGTCTTTTTCTTGATGCTCTTTATAGCCCCAATAACCTGTTGAGATGACAGCAATTCCTAAAATGGCAATCAATATTCCTCTGATCATTTATTTACACCTCTTTCTATTCGCAGAAAATATGTTTCCCAATTCGTTTAATTTGTGGTCTTCCCCAAATCCATGGACTTGTTGCTGTATCAGGGTTAAAGTAATAGACGGCGCTCTCAGACGGGTCCCAGCCGTTAATGGCATCAAACACAGCCTTTTTTGCAGTGTCATTTGGTGACATATAAAATTGACCATCCGCCACAGCTGTAAACGCAAGCGGTTCAAAAATAACTCCTGCGATTGTATTTGGAAAAGTCGGGTTGTTCAAACGGTTTAAGATGACGGCAGCGATCGCCACCTGTCCTTCATACGGCTCGCCCCTTGCTTCACTATAAACCGCTTGTGATAAGAGCTGAATATCATTACTAGAAAAACCACCTGGCATGTTGGCTGCCGTTTGTTTCGGTGTTTGATTTGCTTGCTGATTGCCTGACTGTTTCGCAGACTTTCCAGGTGCTCCGCTTTGATTTTTTTGATTCTCTTTCGCACCTTGAGCAGTCTTTTTTTGTGAGCTTCTTTTCGCAGGAGCTTTTGTTTGCTGATCAAGAGGTTTCCCGCCATAATGGGTAAACTCATTCCCCTTTTGCAGCTGCTGCTGAACAAAGTCTTTATAGTATTTTGTCTTTTGAACTAATAGGCTTTTTGTTTGTTTACCTACAAGTCCGTCGACCTTCTTTACACCATATTGGCTTTGAAAGTTGCGAACGGCCCAGTACGTCCCCCAGCCATATACACCATCAATTTTGCCATTGTAAAAGCCATTGTATTGGAGCCGTGCTTGCAGCTCGACTACATCTTCTCCTGTCGCACCTCGCTGGATGACTTGACTGGTGAAGGCTTCACTTTTTTCAGTTGTCATCAGTGAGATTGCGAGTAGAACGATTGAGAAGATAAGGACGATTTGTTTCATGAAACGAGCTTTGTCCATATTTGATCCTCCTGTACTTTTGATGTTTGAATATATATTTCTTCCAATCCCTATTTTTATACATTCATCACAGGAGAGAAATGGATGAAAAGACAAAAAAACGCCCTATCAACTGATAAGACGTTTTCTACATTAAATTTTGCACCATTTTCACTGAACGAGCTTTTTTTGCTTTTCGCAGGCCAAACCACCATAAAAAAATCATGAATGGCAGCATGATATATCCCCAATTTTTCATTCCTAACAATATGAAATCATATAGGCCGTGAAAAAGCACAGGAAGCGTTAGAGAAAGGATCAGCCATTTGCGCTGCTCCTTTTTATCAGAGAAGCGGGCTTTGCCGATATAAAATCCCATCACAACACCGAATAAAGCATGACTTGAGACGGGTAATAAAGCACGGGTGAATGCATATTCAACCCCGTGACCGACCAAATAAAGAATATTTTCAAGTGTTGCAAAACCAAGTGAGACACTCGTTCCATATACAATTCCATCATAGTGTTCGTCAAATTGGGCATGCGCATAGACGCTGACCATTAAAATAAACCATTTTAAAGATTCCTCTAAGAAGCCCGACGTCACAAATGAAATCAAGATAGGGTTCGTTGCGATATGCTCCTCTTGAAGGACATATTGAATAAACATGGTTGGAAACACAAGTATAACACCTAGCATAAAAGATCTGATGACCATGTGTACCGGCTCATTGTCGTACTGATCTTTCAAATAAAAATAACTTAAAAGTGCGATGCCGGGAGCTAAACCTGCTGAGATGATTGCGATCATAACCAGACCTCTTTCCCTACATTATCCTTCATTATCGTACCATGATTTACCCTTTTTTTATATGACTGGAGCCCATTTTTATGAAAATATCCTTCTATATAATCCCATTTTATATCAAAAAGAACCGAATCCCTTGGAAGGATCCAGTTCTTTTTTTATGCGTTCATTCTTTTGTTAATTTCTTCTGCAATTAGCCCCCCATGAAATCTCCCATTTTCAATGAAAATTTCATTGGCATTATTTCCAGCTGCAATCACTCCTGCGATGAAAATACCTTCTACGTTTGTCTCCATCGTCTGTTCATCAAATGCTGGACGGCCTGATTCTTGATCAATTGTCACACCCATTTTTTCTAAGAAAGAATGATCTGGATGATAGCCTGTCATGGCAAAAACATAATCACTTTTCACTCGCTCCGTTTGCTCTTGCTGGTTTGTAAAAATCACTTCTTCTTCTGTAATTTCCTTCACCTGTGCTCCAAACTCCATTCGAATCGTTCCATTCCGCACAAGTGCTTCAAACTCTGGCAAAATCCAAGGTTTGATGCTGGAAGAATATTCAGTTCCTCGATAAAGTACAGTGACTCTGCTTCCGCATTTCACAAGTTCTAGCGCAGCATCGACACTTGAGTTTTTCCCGCCGATCACCGTTACATCTTTATCAAAGTATGGGTGTCCTTCTTTAAAATAATGATACACATGTGGAAGGTCTTCCCCTTTGACATTCATATAGTTTGGATGGTCATAGTAGCCAGTAGCAATCACGACATAATCACATGAATAGTCGTCTTTTGATGTGCTCACGGTAAAATGGCCATCTTTTTTCGTCACAGCGGTTACTTTTTCAAAGGCATGCACACGCAGGTTTTTTCGTCTGACTACTTCTCGGTAATAAGAAAGCGCCTGGATACGAACGGGCTTGCGATTTTCAGTAATAAAAGCGACATCACCAATCTCAAGCTTTTCACTTGTACTGAAAAAGGTTTGATGTGTTGGGTAATGATAAATACTGTTAACGACATTCCCCTTTTCAATGACTAGTGCATCAATTCCGATTTGCTGGAATGCGATGGCAGCTGATAATCCGCAAGGGCCGCCTCCTATTATGATCGCTTTTTCTTGTTTCATTTGTTCCACTCCTGTCGTTTCAATGCAATAACAATTGCTAGCTGTTGATGATTTGTTCCCATTCCATAAAAAAATCTCCTATATAAGGATAGGAGATTTTTGGGCACGATGCAAATAAGCCGCTTAAATCCAGCCTCTGAATCGAGAAGCTTCAGCCATTTTGCGTACGCCGACCATATATGCAGCAAGACGCATATCGATGCGGCGGTTTTGCGCCATTTCATAAATATTATTAAATGATTTCACCATCATATCTTCTAAACGAGTTTCGACTTCCTCTTCAGTCCAGTAGAACCCTTGGTTATTCTGCACCCATTCAAAGTAAGAAACCGTTACACCACCCGCACTCGCAAGTACGTCTGGGACAAGCAGTACCCCACGATCTGAAAGAATTTTTGTTCCTTCAAGTGTCGTTGGACCATTCGCTGCTTCTACGACAATTTTAGCTTTAATGTTTGCCGCATTATCTTCAGTGATTTGGTTCTCAATGGCTGCAGGTACTAAGATATCACAATCGAGCTCAAGCAGCTCTTGGTTTGTGATGGTATCGTTAAATAATTTAGTAACGGTTCCAAAGCTGTCACGTCTGTCAAGCAAGTAGTCAATATCAAGACCATCTTCATCGTATAACCCGCCGTAAGCATCTGAAATCCCTACGATTTTCGCTCCGGCATCATACATGAATTTAGCCAAGTAGCTTCCTGCATTTCCGAATCCCTGTACGACAACACGTGCCCCGTTAATGTCAATTCCTTTTTTCTTCGCCGCTTCTTTGATGCAGATCGTCACACCTTTTGCTGTTGCAGTATCACGTCCGTGTGATCCTCCAAGAACAATTGGTTTTCCGGTAATAAATCCTGGCGAGTTAAATTCATCCATTCTAGAATATTCGTCCATCATCCATGCCATAATTTGAGAGTTTGTAAACACATCTGGTGCTGGTACATCTTTCGTTGGACCAACGATTTGACTGATTGCACGCACATAGCCGCGGCTTAGTTTTTCAAGCTCTCTAAATGACATTTCTCTTGGATCACAGATAATACCGCCTTTTCCTCCGCCATAAGGAAGATCCACAATACCACATTTTAAACTCATCCAAATTGAAAGCGCTTTTACTTCTTTTTCAGTAACGTTCGGGTGGAAACGAATACCGCCTTTTGTCGGTCCGACAGCATCATTGTGCTGCGCGCGGTAACCAGTGAAAATTTTCACTGATCCATCATCCATTCGTACTGGAATTTTCACAGTTAATAGACGAATTGGCTCCTTCAGCAATTCATACACTTCTTGCGGATACCCTAATTTGTCTAGCGCTTTATGTATGACGGTTTGAGTTGACTTTAAAACATCTAGCTTATCTTCTGCGTTATGAGCGGCGTTTTGATCGGCTGCCATTAAAATAAACCCCCTAGAAATCTTTCATGATCTACTGCTCCCTTTCAAGCAATAGTATACACCTTCGTACTGGTAAAGCAAAGGTAAAAAACGTTTTTTATTAAAATAAAATATCAGCGTTTATAAATATAAAAAGGATATAAAAAAATACTGTTGTTTCATCACAACAGTATTAAATATAATAGAAAAAAGTGATTAAAAATACATTTGAATCGTTTTCACTGCATCATCTTGCATGATCACTTTTCCGTATTCTTTTAGCCGATGGATCGTTAATGTAGTTGGTGAACCGAACTCCGCTAAAATGGAAATGACGGTATCAGCTGATAGTTCTTCAAAATCATCTAGGCTGAGAAAATATTGACCTTCATAATGGTAAACTGTACCCCCTAAAAGTCCAATACGACTTAAACTATGGGACAGTTGAATCACATCTTCAAACGAGGCAAATTGATAGAGCACATGATGACTCTCGTCGAGCTTGACTTGCATCTCAATGTAATCTTCATCAAACTCATCATCATCAGCATCATCCTGCTGACTCTTTGTGACAATGACGACCATCCCCTGCGCCTGAAGTGAAAATACTTCAACAGCAATCGGTCCACTCGCTTCAAAACCGAGCTCCTGATTCGCTTCGTTCATCATGTCTTTAAACAGCTGATGGACTTTGAACGAATCTTTCCAAAGGTCTTCTTTCGTAAGACCCCGGTCTGTCAGGTCATCTAGTGTGAGAAAAATTTTGATTTTATTATAATTCAGACGCTCCAGTCGCATAACGTTCCCTCCTGCCTCTTCTAAACACACATCATACTGTAGTATATGAGATGATGAGTCATAGGTTCTTAATTTTGTATTCAGTTTACACTGTGTCAAGACGGAAGACAAGCATGAAGCTATGCTTACGGTGACTTTTATGGAAAATATTGAGGGCGCAGCCAGTCATCGCGTTTTTACAGGCATTAAATAGATCAGATGCGTTTCCGGTTCTGCCCCGAGACGCATTGGAATCTTTGTTGTTCCATAGCCATTACTAATGAGAAAAAATGCGCCTTTGACCTGACCTGTTCTTCCTTTTTCATACGGACCAAATTTCCCAATTCGAATCTGACCTCCATGTGTATGACCGCTCAAAACAAGGTCGATCCCCTCATCTTCACTCATTAAATGATGTACATCTGGGTTGTGTGATAAGAGAATATTTACGTCATCTTTCACAAACTCAGGTCGTATCGCTTCATAATCCGCCTTTTCAAGCCGAATATCATCGATGCCTCCAATTTTGATTGGCTGGCCTTCGAAATCCCACACAGCTGTTTCATTTTGCAGAGTCGTCACATCGTAAGCATGAAGAATCTCTTTGAGCTTTTGCTGGTGCAGCTCGTGATCATTATTTCCCCAAACAAAATAAACGGGCGCAATTCTTGATAAACGTTTCACATTTTCTTCAATTCTGGCGTAGGGTACACCTTTTTCTGCTAAGTCCCCACCTATCATAATGACATCCGGTTTTTCTTGTGTGACCTCAGCTAATAATGAATCACTAATCAGCCGCCGGTGTGTATCAGAAATAAAGAAAATCACTGCTGGTCGATCTGATTGAAGTGCTTCTATTGTAAAGTAATGCTTTTTGATGTTGTTTTGTTTTGCCGTTTTCACCATTTTTGCCGTTACACACACACCTGTTGTAACAGCCGCAATGGCGGCAGTAAATCCGATGGCATATTTCATCATAAATGGCTCCCTTGCATATGTGTCGTTCATAAGACGCTTGAATGAAAAAAGACGTTTCAACTATTAAAACGTCTTTTTACACATTTATTTACTTTCATAATAGAGATTAATGTCATATTGCTGCTGCATATAGCGAAAAACCGCTTCACGCTCTTTCCACTGGTCTGATTGCGGCCATAAGTCTGTGCTTTTTTGTATAATCTCACATCTAAGGCGATGATATTCATCCTCAGCCTTTTCTTCTTTTTTCTTATAATAATAAGATGCATAAAAAGCAAACACCTCAGCCATTATCCAAAATAGAAAGACCTCATGACCGAGCAGCGTTGCAATCATCGCTTCCGGCTGAAGCGAGCCTCCCTTATTTGCCGTTATCACAAAATAAAACAAAAGAATCGCCAGTGATAAAAGGGCTGTCCATTGCCATCTTTTGCACTGCTTGGCAAAGCCCTCATATTTGTGCTTTCTTTTGATCAACGTTTCCATCATTTTCTGTGTCGGCTGATCCATATAGCGGCTGATTGCGTGCAAAGTCATCACATACACCCTGTCCCTTTTTTCTACATATGTATGTGCTTTTTCATTCGTTCATGTCAGGTAATTAGTTTTCCAATGGAATATTGAGTACTTGACCACTGTATACACTGTTCCCATTTAAATGATTGTAGGCTTTTATTTTCTCTTCACCTGATCGGCTTTTGTAATATTTCATCGAGATTCGATACAGGTTTTCCTCTGGGCCAACAGTGTGCTGGACGACACGAACTGGCTTTTCTTCCTGCTTCTTTTTCTCTTCGACTTCTTTTCGTTTTTTCTCTTCTTGCTGTTTTTGGAGGGCTAGCTGCTGCTGTTCACGCTTTTTCGCAGCTGCGGCTTTTTCACGCTCTTCTTTCTCTTTAGCAGCTTTTTCTTTTTTCTTTTGCTCTGCTTTTTCTTTTGATCGCTGCTTTTCTTTTTCTTCATCTTTCTTTTTCTTCTCTTCATCAGACGCATCCGCTTTATCAGCTTTTGCGTCATTTTTTGTTTCGGCTAGTGCTGACGGAACTGGGTCTGTGTCAGCACTTGAGGTTTTATCAATGTATACACCCTGATTGTTATTATCGTTGATTTCCTTTGAAGTGTAGTAGATCAATAGAAAGAAAACAGTGATGACGATGATAGGAAAGATAATAGCCAATGTCGTAAACAAAGGATTGCGCACTTTTTTCGTACGCTGCTTCTTATATTCATGAAAGTCTTCTCGTGTAGGAAAGTGAGAGTCATCAGAAGGATGTACTTTTTCTTCAAGAATTTCCTCTACATTGTCGTCATGGTTGTTTGTGAGCTGCTCCTTCTTTCTCTGCATTCTCGACATTTCTTCCATGTTCATCCCTCCCCTTATATTTCAAACGAATTTGACAAGCAAAGACTAAGTCAATGACAAAATGTGTCATGACAGGAACAAATAAATTCCCCGTCCACTCGTATAAAAGTCCTAAAAAAATACTAATGGAAACCACGAGGATAAACAAGAGTATTTTTGATAAATAGCGAAAGTGAAGGAGCGCAAACACGATGCTGGCAATCTCAAGCCCAAATTGCTGTTGAACAATTCCGCGAAATAGTATTTCCTCTGAAAAGGCAATGAGAAGTGCTAACCAAACAATATGCGGGATGCTTCGGTTTTTGAACATCTTTTCATTTAAACCGCCATCATCATACATATGAGCAGGAAACACCTTCATGACAATTGCATCTATAATAATGACGAGCGATGCACCGCCAATTCCATATGTTAGAATGCGCATATCATGAATCTGCCAAAGGGCTGTAAAATCCGTCCATTGATCGAACATAAATATGCCTAGTAAAAAAGAAACGATAAGCATGAGCAGCTGCGTGAAATACAGCTGTTCTACGACTTGTCGATCGGTTAATTTTTCAATGATTCGGCGATGTTGTTCAATCAATGCTGCGCCTCTTTTGTCAGATGAAACATACGATCCAGCACAGTCTTCCAGTGTTTCATTTCATTCAGCTCCAATGATTGTTCTTTTTTTTCATAATCAGACAGGTTCAGTCCGCAAGAAGAGCAGCAATGCTTAGAGGACGCGCGCTCTGTTTGATCAAGCTGTTCGTGAAAGTATGATAACAGAGATTGTCTAAAGCAGTCATGATCCATGATCCGCTCTTTAAATTGCCACACTTTTTTTAGCTTTTCTGTTTGTCTGTCCTGCAATATTTCTTTTAGATTCATCAGAATTGCCGGGCGCTGTTCGGACTCATGCATCATGTAATAGTGCGTCAGCATTCTTGCACGCGTCTCCTGAAGCCCTGTTTCCATCAATCGTTCACGTAATTTTTTTTCATCATTTGTCTGCATTTGAGTCAGTTGTGATAAGTAGAAATCAATTTCTGGTTCGTCAAATCCTTCTGTTTGGATCAAGTGTAGCTGAATATCTGCATCCTCTTCTGTATATAAAAGAATGCTCACACTGTTTTTCCCGTCCCTTCCCGCTCTTCCAATCTCTTGCATAAATGCTTCAATCGATTGCGGAGGGCTCATATGAATGACAAACCGGATATTTGCTTTATCGATTCCCATGCCAAAAGCACTCGTACAGCAAATGAGATCAAGCTGACCGCTGATAAATTGCTGCTGAATGAGCATACGATCTCCTGCGTCCATTCCGCCATGATAAAACTCAACACGCTGATTGTTTTTTTGTTTCATACAGAGAGCAAGCTCTTCTGTCATTTGCCGGGTTGGGCAATAAATAATGCCTGGTCCTTGCAAAAAATCCGCAAGCTCAATGGTCCGTTTCTCTTTTGCTTCTTTCGATTCGTGCACTTCTTTGACTAAGGCAATGTTCGGGCGGTTGACGGAATGAATATGAAAGTCTGGATGCTGCAATCTTAGCGTTTGCACAGTATCTTTTAGCGTTTGTTTCGTTGCTGTAGCTGTAAGAGCTAAAGCCACAGGATGACCTAACGCTTCTCTCCATTCTCCGAGCTTCGAATATTCAGGACGGAAATCATGCCCCCATTCTGATATACAATGCGCTTCATCGACGACAAACAGACCGATACGCATCGATTTGAGTTGTTCAAGCAGCACTTCTGACATTAATGCCTCAGGTGCGACGAATAGAAATTTATATGATGGCAAATGCCGAATGATATGTCGCCTCTCCTGAAAAGACAATGTGCTATTAAGCGCCGCCACTCGTTTTTCTCCGCGCATTTTCATTCGTTCGACTTGGTCCTCCATAAGCGATAAAAGCGGCGAAATAATCAGAACCAACCCGTCTGTCATATAACCGGGAATTTGATAGCAAAGTGACTTTCCTCCACCCGTAGGCAGCATGGCAACCGTATCTTTTTGATGCAGTACACTTCGAATAATGTCCTCTTGACCTGCTTTAAATGTGTCGTGGCCAAAGTATCGCATGAGCGTCTGATGAAGCTTATCCATTTGCTTTCACCATCCTTGTCAATGCCAATCTTATTTGAAAATAAGTAAATGGATGCTCGAGTTTTTCTTTAATCAGCTTCATTTTATTTGTTTGCAGTTCTCTGGCTACAGCAAGGATCTCCCGCTGCTCTTTTATACTCACATAGGGATCTATTGAAAAGCTTGGCTCATGTATCGACAGCTCCACGATATGATCTTCAATCGTTGCCTTTTTTAATGAACGAATGTGAGCAATTTGTTCAATATCAAATCCTTTTTGGACAAGCTCAAGTGTTTTGTGAGTAGAAGTTGTTAACACGCGTTTAAATTCAAGGTCACCTACGAGCTTCTGCAAAGTCGGCGCCTCACCTTTTTGGGCAGATTGAATAAAATAATGGAGTACATTCCAAAAAAGCAAGTATACATACCACACATCTTCTTTCATCCACTCCGCCATTTGCTGATACGTACGCCCGATTCGTTCATGTGAGGTCAATGAGTAAACAAAAATCAGTGCCTCTTGATCACTTAGGTTCATTAGGAGTTTTTCTAGTTCATGATGCAGCTCTTCTGAAAGCTTGCTTTTCTGCTGATGCTGTTTCAAAAAAGATTTCGTCCAGCTTTGAACTGAGACATCTCTTTGTATTGGAACATATTGATGTGATCCAGCCATATGGTGAGAAAGCACTTGTACAAGTAAAGAGAGCCTCATCCATAGCATCTTTGCTTTATCGTGGTATTTGGCACCATGAAAATAAGCAGGCATCGGTTTTTCAGAGAAATGCTGGTGTAGCATTTGCTGCCCTGCTTCAGTGATACTCAGTGTCTCATCGGTTTTTCTAATATAGTGCTTCTCTTCAAGCTTTAAAGCAGAACGATTCAGCTGATCCCTCGTAAACCCCGGGTAACAGCCGAAGTACCTGGAAAGCTCAAACAAGCTGGCATCCTGTATGGTTTGAGATGATTTTTTTCCTTTAAAAAGATGGTAGACAGCACTAATGGAGCGTTCGCCGTTCAATTTATATACGCTGTCCATTAACATGACATCCAAATAATGAAGAGTCATTCATCAAAGCACCTGTCTTCCTGACAAAATTCGAATATTTTCTCCCTTTATTTTAACAGATTTCATATAAGAAGAAATGTTTAAACTCAATTTATGGGGGAAAGTTATGA
Source organism: Bacillus pumilus (assembly GCF_900186955.1). Classification (NCBI taxonomy): domain Bacteria; kingdom Bacillati; phylum Bacillota; class Bacilli; order Caryophanales; family Bacillaceae; genus Bacillus; species Bacillus pumilus. The sequence goes on from NZ_LT906438.1 coordinate 2,081,752, forward strand.
ACAAACCCTTATATGATAAGCATTCTCAATCACTTTACAGTTGAAATGTGAATTTAAAATCATTACAATAAGGTTTGAGGAAATTGTTTTTTATCGGTGAAACTAAAAAGGTTAAACCATGTGTTCCATCGAACTATTTGGGAGGTATTTTTTTAACATGGCAAAATATACAATTGTAGACAAAGACACATGTATTGCTTGCGGCGCATGCGGTGCAGCTGCTCCAGACATTTATGATTATGATGATGAAGGCATTGCATTTGTTACGCTTGACGACAACCAAGGGACTGTAGAAGTTCCAGAAGTACTTGAAGAAGATATGCTTGATGCATTTGAAGGATGTCCAACTGACTCAATCAAAGTTGCGGACGAATCTTTCGAGGGTGACCCACTTAAGCATGAATAGTATAAAAGCCCCTTATGCAGGGGCTTTTTTTATATTAACTATTTTGAAGTCGGCGTTTATTTTCAAACCATGGACGCATTTTCACAAAAATGAAGCTAAATACGATGGTAATGATGATTCCTTTAATAAAGTTAAAAGGTAAAATCCCTGCTGTAATGGTCGTCTTGAGCGCATGATCTGATAGTTCAGGTGCGTTTAAAAACCATGTGTAAGCTGGCAGGAATAAGAAGTAATTTAAAATGCTCATCATCACAGTCATAAGTAATGTACCCATGATCATTGACCAAGCCATTCCTTTTGCTGATTTAATTTTTTTGAACATAAAGGCGACTGGTAAGATGAATAGTGTGCCTGCAATGAAGTTCGCGACTTGCCCAACTGGAACGCCGGACATACTGCCTTGAATGAGATAATGCAGAACATTTTTTAATGCCTCAACGGCAATTCCTGCACCTGGCCCATAAATTAAAATCGCAATAATCGCTGGGATATCGCTGAAATCAATTTTCAAATACGCTGGAAGCCCTGGGAAAGGGAAATCCAATAAAATTAACACGAACGAAATACTGCTAAGCATACTGGTGACGACTAAACGTTTTACTTTACTTTGATTCAATATTCTCTCTCCTTTTCGATCAAATCTTTCGAAAAGAGGATTGTTCAATTTCAGCCACAAAAAAACCGCTCATGAAAACAGGAGCGGGGAATTTAGGCTAGACAAATAAACGTGTGAAAAACCAAGTTTTCAACGTTTACGAACCTCCATCTTCTCCCATCCAGACTATACTGTCGGCTTCGGAATCACACCGAATCCTGCCAAAAAAGGCTCGCGGGCTTAGAGACTATGCTCATCACCGCCGGTAGGGAATTGCACCCTGCCCCGAAGATTGATCATTATTCAATTCGACATCATTATATATGATATATGAGCATTTGTACAGATAAAAATCCTGAGCAATTTCATCAGTTTTAAGAAATCGTAAAAAACTTAAAAATTATAATGACAAATACGAAAAAATTGGTTATCTTTTGTTTAAAGGTGTCCATTCTTTATAAAGACACCAAGAAATGTTCGTGTTTTCTTTTTCGCTTTACTGCTTTAATTTGATTGACACAGTGAAAAGGAATATGGTAAATTATCAGATATTTATGACGTTTATTTTAGGAGGAAATCTTACGATGTTTCGAGTATTAGTCTCAGATAAGATGAGCAATGATGGTCTTTTACCACTTTTAGAATCAGATTTTGTTGAAATTGTCCAAAAAAATGTAACAGAAGCAGAAGATGAATTACACACATTTGATGCCTTACTTGTCAGAAGTGCGACGAAAGTGACCAAAGAGCTTTATGAAAAAATGACTTCATTAAAAATTGTCGGCCGTGCCGGTGTGGGAGTAGACAATATTGATATTGATGAAGCAACCAAGCATGGCGTCATTGTCATCAATGCACCAAACGGTAATACGATCTCCACAGCTGAGCATACATTTGCGATGATCTCTTCACTCATGCGTCATATTCCACAAGCCAATATTTCTGTGAAATCAAAAGAATGGAACAGAGGTGCATATGTTGGTGCTGAGCTTTATGGAAAATCTCTTGGGATTGTTGGACTTGGCAGAATCGGAAGCGAAATTGCCCAGCGTGCAAGAGCATTTGGCATGACAGTCAACGTATTTGACCCGTTTCTGACAAAGGAACGCGCAGAAAAAATCGGTGTCAATGCCAAGTCACTTGATGAAGTACTCGAAGTATCAGATATTATCACTGTACATACCCCGTTAACAAAAGAAACAAGAGGACTTCTCAATAAAGAAACAATTGCAAAAACGAAAAAAGGCGTTCGCCTAGTGAACTGTGCACGCGGTGGTATTATTGACGAGCGTGACCTTCTTGAAGCGCTTGAAAGCGGCCATGTTGCAGGAGCTGCACTCGATGTATTTGAGGTAGAACCTCCTACTGATAATCCGCTTGTAGACCATCCGCTCGTCATTGCGACTCCGCATCTTGGCGCATCGACGAAGGAAGCACAATTAAATGTAGCGGCGCAAGTATCTGAAGAAGTACTTCAATTTGCAAAAGGACTCCCTGTTATGTCATCGATTAACCTACCAGCGATGACAAAAGACGAGTACAAAAAAATTCAGCCTTATCATCAGTTTGCAGGAAAGCTCGGACGTCTTGTATCTCAATCAATGAGAGAACCTGTAAAAGAAGTAGGCATCTCTTACGAAGGCTCTATTTCAAAACTCGAAACATCCTTTATTACAAAAAGTCTTCTGTCAGGCTTTTTAAAAGAGCGTGTTGATTCGACTGTAAATGAAGTCAATGCTGGAATGGTGGCAAAAGAACGCGGCATTAGCTTTAGTGAAAAGATTTCTTCTAGCGAATCTGGTTACGAAAACAGCATTTCTATTGAAGTCAAAGGCGACCTTTCAACCTTTACTCTAAAAGCAACCTATATCCCACATTTAGGAGAACGCGTTGTTTCCATTAATGGATTTAATATTGATTTTTATCCAGATGGACACCTTGTCTACATCCAGCATACTGATGCACCTGGTGTAATTGGAAAGGTTGGACAAATTTTAGGCGACCATGATGTCAACATTGCGACAATGCAGGTAGGACGTAAAGAAAAAGGCGGCGAAGCCATCATGATGCTTTCTTTCGACAAGCATCTTGAGGACGAAATTGTCAAAGAATTAACCGAAGTGCACGATATACTTTCTGTCCGTCTGATCGACCTATAAAAATCATGATAAACCTCATGCACATGCATGAGGTTTATTTTTTTGAAACCATTAAACGATCTCCCGTTCGGATGAGATGAGTGGTCAGCTCATTGATCTGTTTCAATTGTTCCACAGTCATCTCATGCTCCTTTGCAATCGACCAAAGGGTATCTCCTTGTTTAATGAGATATGTATTGTTCTCTTGTCCGTTTACATGTAGGGCCGGCTCTTGGAAGCGATCCATTGCAATGATTGTGAGTGGATCTACCGCATCTTCTTTGCTGACTGACCAATGCCCCCTGTGCACCTCAAAATGCAAATGAGTGCCTCTAGACGCCCCTGTGTTGCCGATAATGCCGATCGGCTGTCCTGCTTCTACATGGTCACCCTTTTTAACAAACCGCTCGTGTAAATGTGCATAGACGGTTTCATATCCATTTGGATGCTGGATAAACACAACCTCACCATAAGTAGCAGATACATACGAACGCGAGACCTCACCTTCACTTGCAGCAAAGATGGATTCTCCTTCTGGCGCAGCTATATCTAATCCCATGTGCGAGCCGCCTCTTGTCCCAAACAAATCTGTGACTTCTCCTTTTATCGGCTCCACCCATTCGCTTGTTTCCTGTGCATAAGCAACAGGCGAGAAGATCATCAAAAAACAGCTGGCACATATGAAGCAATACCTTTTCATTAGTGACTCCCCTTCTTTGAGGTTCTTTTTATGACAGCTTAGTATACAGCAAGGAAGCTATTTTCTATACATCAAAAAAGAACGCAATTTCTCGCGTCCTTTAACGGTCTTTTATGACAACTGGATTCGGCAGAGCCGGTACCTCTATCGGTTCTTCTAATTCATACGGACCAACTTGATCTGTTCCCGCCTGTTGAATGGTGACTTTTGTAAAACCAAAATCTTTCGCTGAGAGCAGCAGACCTTCAATGAGTAAAATATGATCATTTGAGTCCGATAATTGCGCTGATGCTCCAAACGTAATGGTCACATGTTTTCCTTTAGACGTCACTTCTTTAATCGGTTCGTCTTTAATTAGTGGATCAAGTCCTGCATCGCTTGTACGCTTCATAGCTTCTACCGCATCTTCATACGATGAATAATGCGTTTTTGAAGGCACCAAAAAAGTCCCGCTCTTATTCTCTAAAACATAATAAGCGTGTTTTGTTTGTTTTTCAATCGATATTGTTCCAACGCGTCCATTTGCTCCTAATTGAAGGTGAGACCCTTTGGCTGTCTTGACTTGCACCTGCTTATACCTGCTCCATTTTAGCGTTTCTTTTACCATATCTTTAAACCGGTTTGCTTCTTTTAACGTATCAAGGGACAAATCACTTTTTAATTGAAAAATAAGTGTATCTCCTTTTTCGCGAAGGTCCACCATATCCATATAAGATTGAAGAGGTTTTGTCATTTCAGGCAGCTGCACCTGCTCATATGTGTTCACCATATCCTGCAAATGATCAAACTCATCCTCTTTTTCAATGCTAATTGGAACCACTTGAGAGGTTGATTCATCTATGTATGCGATGGTCATATACTTTTGCTGCTGCTTACGAGACACAACGTGTGAGGGCCCATCAGTCTGTTTGACCGCCTCTAATGTGGCGTTCACCTGACTTTTGTCAGCACTTGAATCCATTTTCATTTGCTGATCTTGAGCAGCCGGCTGAAATAAATGAGGAGAAATTAAAAACGCCATAAATAAAACCACAACGGTTGCGACCGCTGGACCGATCCATTTGGCACTTTTCTTTTTCTGCCCGCTTGCCATCAGCATCTGCTGGTATATTTGCTTAGATGAACGGTTGTCCTCCACCTTTGGAAGCTGACTTAGTAACACCTTGATTCGTTCTTCGCTCCAATCGGACCTGTTCGTTTTCATTCACTAGCTCCTCCTTCAAAAGCTCCATATGTTTTCGGAGCACTTTCAGGCCTCGGTGCTGCGTTGTTTTGACTTTGCTTTCCGAGAACTTTAGCGCCTTTGCCGTCTCCATGATTGAGTAGCCCTGGATAAATCTTAAAATGATGACAGCTCGTTGATCAATCGTGCACTGATCAAGTGCGGCATAGATTTCTTTTACATTTTCATCCTGTACAGCTAGTTCGTCTGGGAGCAAGTCTGGGTCCTTAACATCCTGCTTATCCCAATCAAACGTGCCGAGTACCCGTTGTCTAATGGTTTGCTGTTTGCGAAACCAATCAATTGCCACATGCCTCGCAATTGAAAACAGCCATGTTTTCTCGCTGCTTCTTCCTTCAAAAGTTTTATATGAGTGAAGTACCCGGATGTAAACCTCCTGAACGAGATCCTCTGCCTGATTTTTATCTTTAACCATATAAAATAAAAACTGGTACAAATCTTGATGGTACGAATCATATATTTTTTGAAAGGTTTCATGCATAGGAAACCCCTCCGTTCACTTATTTTTGTCGAGTGACTCTTACAAAACGTTACATTACAACTTTATGACAAATATATTACAAGTTCGACAATTTGGAAAGGGCTTTTTGTTTAACTTCTCCTTAAAAATTTGAAAATAAAAAACACTTCTTTTTCTTTCGAAAAGAAGTGTTTCTCATGTAACAAGATTCTTCGTCAGGATTAGACGAGTTCCTGCTTTTTTCTCGGAATATAAAAGGTAAAGTGTGTACCTGTACCCGCTTTGCTATGTGCATGAATGGAACCTTGATGTGCTTCTACGATGTTCTTCACAATCGCAAGGCCAAGTCCAGTACCAGAACGCCCTCTTGTTCTTGCCTTATCCGCTTTATAGAAACGTTCGAAAATAAATGGCAGATCCTCTTCTGGGATTCCGCTTCCTGAATCTTTCACATCCATTTTCAAACCGCTTTCCACCGATTGAACCGAGAAGTGAACCTCTCCGCCCTCTGGTGTATGACGAATCGCGTTATCAATGAGATTCGTAAACACCTGTTCAATCTTATCCGGATCGAGTACAAAGTACGGTTCATCCACTTGAATGTCATATGTGAGATCAACTTGCTTTTCTTTTGCTATACCAAGAAACTTGCGGTAAATCTTCTCGGTCAGCTCTTCTGTATCTGTTGATTCAAGATTAAGTGTAATATGGCCAGCTTCCATTCTCGCTAGGTCTAGAAGATCGTTCACAAGACGTCCCATTCGAAGTGATTCGTCGTAAATAATTTGCGCAATCTCTTTCTTTTCCTCTTCTGAGCCAGCAATATCATCTACAATCGCCTCACTATATCCTTGCAGCATAGCAATTGGAGTACGAAGTTCATGACTGACATTGGCAATGAAGTCTTTTCTCAGCTTATCAAGTCTTCGTTCCTCTGTCATATCACGAAGGACCGCAACTGCTCCCCTAACGTCCTGCTGATTATAAAGCGGAGACATGAGAAGAACCCAAGTACGTCCTTGCAGTGTGACTTCAATCATTTGCTCTTTTTCTGTACTGACGGCTGTATGAAATAGTTCTCTCGCTTCTGGAGGCAGTTCATCTCCATCTTTGATCTTCATATTTTGCTCGTAATACCATGCCTGCAAGAATCGTTCTGCAGGAGGATTCGTCATGAGGATCGTTCCATCAATATTGATGGTGATCACACCATCGGCCATACTGCTTAAAATATTGGACAAATGTTCTTTTTCTTGATTTAAGGCTGTGATATGAAACTTAAGCTGCTTGCCCATTTGATTAAAGGCGATGGCCAGTTCTCCAATTTCATCTTGCGTTAATATAGGAATCTTTGTATCAAATTTCCCTTTCGCCAGATCCTGTGCTCCCTCTTTCATCTTTCTAAGAGGATAAGTGACACGTGTTGATAAGAAGAACGCGAAAATAGTGGTCAGAACAATGGCAATTCCGGCTGCTAGGAAGATATAACGCGTCGTATGTTTCGTTGTTTGCTCTACCGCGAGTAATGATTGAGAAAGAAAGACCATGCCTTTTTTTCCGTTTGCCTCAAATGGAACACCGACGACAATTCGTTCATCTTTGTGATTGCCTGCATTTGGTTCTGCACGTTTACTGATTTTTTTACGATCTTTTAGTGCTTGATTCAAATCACCGTCTGCTTCAATTTGTTTCTTTGTAATCGCAGGAAGCTTCCCGTCTTTTTCAGACGAATACCACTCTAGCCCGTCCTCTTGGATAATCGCAATACTCGTCAATTTGTCAGCAAGCTCTGATGTAATCGACCTTGCGAGCGATTGATCGTCGTGGCTTTCTAAAATGACCGCCACTTTATTTGCCATTTGCGTTAAATCTGACTTTGCTTCTTCTACATGGTAATTTTCAATAAACTCTAAAAGAAGCACGGTTAAAATAGATAAAACGATTAGGACGAGGAAGAGAATGGTTAACCATAGCTTTCCAACGACACTTTTCCACAGTTTCATTCAGCGCCGACCTCAAATTTGTACCCGACACCCCATACCGTCACGATTTTTTTCGCAGCTTCTGGTGACACTTTATTCAGCTTTTCGCGAAGTCGTTTGACGTGAGTATCGACTGTTCTCAAGTCTCCAAAGAATTCATATTGCCACACTTCTTTTAACAGCTTCTCTCTGTCATAAACCTTATCCGGTGTTTTTGCAAGGAAATATAAAAGCTCATATTCCTTCGGCGTGAGACTGACTTCTTTGCCATCAGCTGTCACTCTATGCGCGTCGTGGTCAATTGAAAGATGAGAAAACACAAGTACATCTTTTGTTGTTGTCCCAGTATTGAGATAAGACGTTTGAGAAGACCTTCTGAGCAATGCCTTCACACGTAAAACAACTTCACGTGGGCTAAAAGGTTTGACGATGTAGTCATCCGTACCTGCTTCAAACCCTTGCACGCGGTTGGCTTCTTCTCCTTTTGCCGTCAGCATAATGATTGGAGTCGCTTTTTTGTCTCGAATTTGATTACACACTTCGATCCCATCTGTGCCAGGCATCATTAAATCGAGCAAAATGAGGTCATAATCTGTTTGGAGTCCTTTTTGAATAGCCTCATCTCCATTTTCAGCTTCATCGATTTCATAATTTTCACGTTCTAAATACATTTTTAAAAGGCGGCGAATTCTTGCCTCATCATCTACGACTAATATTTTCGTTTGAGTTGTGTGTTCCATTAGACAATCCTCCTGCTTTCTCCGTTGTTACATTCATTTTAACAAAAAGCCGAATCGATTCATAAAAAGTTGGCCTTTTTCATGTGATTACGCGTAAGAATGAAGCCCTGCAATCACAAGATTGACAAAGATGAGATTAAACATAATGATGGCGAATCCGATGACAGCTAACCAAGCGGACTTTTCGCCATGCCAGCCCCTGGATAAGCGAAGATGAAGGTAGGCTGCATAAAAGAGAAACGTAATCAAAGCCCATACTTCCTTCGGGTCCCAGCCCCAGAACCGAGTCCATGCAATTTGCGCCCAAATCATTGCAAAAATGAGCCCGCCTAACGCAAATACAGGGAAACCAATGGAAACAGCTCTGTATCCAATTTCATCGACTAAATCTAGGTTCACTTGTTTCACGAGCGGTTGAAGCAGAGCACTCAGTCGTTTCCGAATGATCAAGCGAATCAGTCCATACAAAATCAGCCCCGTGCCGAATGACCATAACACCGTATTGACCTTTCTTCCTGAAAAAACAGGCGGCAAATCAATAAACGGTTCCAAACGATCTTGCGTCACAAGCTCTCCTTTATGAGGTCCAACTAGAGCTGGCAGCTCATAGACCATCACACTTTCCTCTTTATTTTTATCGACCCAATTAAATTTCGCTTCGTATCCTGTCATTCTAAAGATGGACGTGACTGCGATAAATGCAAGTGTCACAACAATCATAAACATGACAAGCTCTAAACCAAATGTCTTCTTACCTGGTTTTGTTTGATCGACATGCTTTAATAAGAAGATGACACCTGCCACAAAGCTGATCGCTAAAATAGCTTGCCCTAGTGCTGCTGTTGTCACGTGAATATAAAGCCAATTACTTTGTAATGAAGGAATTAGCGGTGATATATCAGATGGGAACATACTTGCATAGGCAATAATCAATAAAGCGATTGGAAGTGTAAATAAACCAAGTACCGACACTTGATACACAAAATATAAAATGATGAATGCGAGCACAAGCATCATGCCAAAAGCCGTTGTGAATTCAAACAAATTACTGACTGGTGCATGACCAGACGCCATCCACCTTGAAATAAAGTAGCCAAATTGACTTAAAAAACCGATGATGGTGAGCGTAATACCGATAAGTGCCGCCTTATTTCTGCGCGGTCCATCAACTTTCTTTTTTCCTTTAATGGCACCACCAAAAAAAGGAACTGCCGCTAAATACAATAGAAAAGCTGCAAATAACAGGTTTTCACTGACTGCTGCCATCTAATCCTTCCCCCTTGCTTTTGCTGATACTTGTTGTATCAGGCAGTTCTTTTTGATCAACTGGCTGTTTGATGCCACTGTCACTTAGGATCACGCCAAGATCAGACTTTAACCCAAACCAGTTTTTGTTTGTGTGTCCTGCCACAAATACTTTTCCATCCTTTGCAGACAGCCAAATTCTTCTATGCTGCCAATACATCCCCTGCACGACACCAATCATGAAGATGATCCCGCCTACGATGAGCACCCCAAGAGTTAAATCTTTTCTCACCGTCAATCCCGTGACGTTTTTCGTTTCCACTCGATCAAACTTCATTTTATATAGGTTATTATCAGAGCCCTCTACTGTCTCTTGAATCGCCACAAAGCTTTTTTCACCTTTAGGCTTTTCAGGAGAAACCATTTCAAACACGAAAGCAGGATTATTCGGATTCCTTGTTTTCGTACTCGGCGTTCCATCATCGTCAAAATAAAAATCAGGGAGATAGCTCATCACTTTGACTTTGTAACCGCTACCAAGATCATATTCTGACTTAGGCTCCAGCAGATTAATCTTCACTGTCCCGAAAGATTTTTCTGTATCTTTACGAATCAGCTGAAAGACCATTTGATCGAGTTCATTTTGTTTAAAATCCACTTGATATAATGAGAAATGATCAAACTTGAGCGGTTCGTTCACTTTAATATCATGTTCTGATACCTGCTTCAGCTTGGGCTTTTCACCAAACACAACTTCCCCTTCACGTTTGTATAAAGTGGCATCGGTTTTATAACTTTTCACTACTTGACCGTCGCCAGCTCTTTCAATCGCATTCTCAAACACTTCTTTTTCATTTCCAGTTTCATAGCGGTCAATTGAAAACGCATTATTTTTCAAAAAATATTGACCATCTGTGCCTGGAATTGGGGCAGTTTCACCCTCTCTAACCCACAGCGTTTCATCCACATACATGCCTGGGACAAACCGGAGCATCGATCCAATGAGAAAGATGATTAATCCAATGTGATTGACGTAAGGGCCCCAGCGTGAAAAGCGGCCTTTTTCCGCTAAAATATGTCCGTTTTCTTCTCGCACGCGGTAACGCTTTTGTTTCATTGCTTTCTTGATGCCTTCATATGTATGCTGATCTAACGTTTTGTCTGTCTCACTGAACAGACGCTGTCTTCTCATAAAGCCTTCTTTTTTAATAACCCCTTGGTTTTTGAGTGCTCGATAAAGAGGAATAACCCGGTCGAGACTGCAAATGACAAGGGAGATTCCGATGGATGCAACTAAAGCTAAAAACCACCAAGAATTATAAAGATCATGGAATCCAAGTGTGTAATACAGCTTGCCAAACGACCCATATTGCTCTTCATAATAGGTGGAAGCAGATGCACCTGGCGGAATAAATCGCTCCTGCGGAAAAATCGTTCCTAATGAGGAAGCAAGCAGTGTGATGACAATCAGCCACACACCCACCTTAACGGAAGAAAAAAAGTTCCATACTTTATCAACAATCGTTTTGTTGTATGTTTGCGAGCGTCTCGCACTGCCGTCATATCTCATATCAAGCAGCTTTGAAGAGTTTTTCTCTTTAGCCGCAATAGGATTCCCGCAGGATTCACATAAAACAGTACCGATTGGATTAATATGTCCACACTCGCATTTTACCTCTTTCATTCTATGACCCCTTTGGTTTAATCAAATTCATATAATCATAGACATTACGTTCTGTCATGGTTCCCTTTATGACTTTGATTACCTTGCCTTCAGGATTAATTAAAAATGTGGTTGGCAGCGGCGTAATATCATATGCCTCTGTCACTTGACGATCCTTGTCCATGGCAACAGGAAAATTCACGCCATAAGATCCCATAAAATTTTTCACGGCAATATTGGATTCTGCAACATTGACTGCAACAATTTCCACACCGCGATCCTTGAACACTTCATATTGATTTGCCATGTAAGGGAATTCTTGTTTACATGGACCACACCAGGTCCCCCAAAAATTAAGAAAGACACCTTTGCCTTTTAAGTCCTTTAATTCAATCCGTTCCCCATCCACAGATTGAAGGACAAAGTTTGGCGCAATAGATCCTTCTTTGACCCGATCCTGTTTGGCAAATACTGAGTTATACATGGTATAACATAGTGCAGCAAGCATCACGAGGAGAATGCCCGTCCGTATGAAAAACCGTCTTTTTTTCATCTGAAGTACCCCTTCCCCATAGACATTCAGGTAAATTATAGCATTCTCCTTCTTTTGATGCTTCTTCATTTTTTGAAGTTTATGTGAAAATTAAAAAGCGCTTTTCCCGTGATCTGCAATTGCTCTCAGGCGCTTTACTTCATGCGGTGTTAATTCTCTGCGGTCTCCTGGTCTCATGCCTTCAATATGAAGGAACGCATATTGCTCTCTTTTTAGCTTTAACACATCATGACCGATCGCTTCAAACATGCGGCGCACTTGTCTGTTTCTGCCTTCATGAATGGTTAATTGAACGATAGATGTCTGCTTTCGTTTATCGATAGAAAGCATCTTGGCACGAGCACGTGCAGTCTTTTTATGATCTAACATAATCCCTTTTTCTAGCTTTCTAAGCAATTCCTTTGATGGGATGCCTTTTAGCTTCGCTGCATATGTTTTATCAATTTCGTATTTCGGATGCATGAGCTTATGGGCAAATTCCCCGTCATTTGTAATTAAAATCAAACCGCTCGTATCATAATCTAAGCGGCCGATTGGATAAAGGCGTTGCGGGACGTCATCAAAGAAATCTGTGACAACCTTACGTCCTTTATCATCCTCGGCAGCTGAAATGACGCCGCGCGGTTTATAAAGCATAAAGTAAACCGGTTCTTCTCTTTCAAGCTTTAATCCGTTGACTTCAATTTTATCTGAAGAGCCCACTTTTACTCCGAGCTCTGTCACTGTTTGACCATTAACGGTAACTCGTCCTTCTTTAATTAATTCTTCTGCCTTTCGTCTAGAAGCGACGCCGGCATGTGCAATTACTTTCTGTAAACGTTCCATTTTGTCTTTCACCTCATGTACTATCTTACTTGCTTGACTTAAAACAAACAAGCATTCGTGGAAAAATAAGCGATTCGTCTGTTTAATTTCAGCTAAAAAGCAATTTTCCATCCATTGAAAGACAAAAAAGCGCCTCATTAGGCGCCGCTAAATAACAAACTGACGATGATGACAGATGCAATGATGCCAATGAGGTCCGCTAACAGACCTACTTTCAGCGCATCTCCCATTTTTTTTATACCGACTGCCCCAAAATAGACCGTTAAAATGTAGAGAGTGGTATCAGTTGACCCTTGCATGACAGCTGCGAGCTGTCCGATAAAAGAATCTGGTCCATATGTCGCAATGAGGTCTGATGTCATCCCGAGTGCAGCTGTGCCAGATATCGGACGAATAAACGCAAGCGGCACCACTTCTGCCGGGAAGCCGATCGCTGTAAACACGGGTTTTAACAGTCCCATGACAAAATCAAGCGCACCAGACGCGCGGAATATCGTAATGGCCACGAGCATGCCGACTAAATAAGGAATGATTGAAAAGGCAATTTGAATACCTTCTTTCCCGCCCTCGACAAATGTTTCATAGGTCGGTACCTTTTTAATGGTTCCCGCAATTAAAATTCCTGCGATGATCAGTGGGATCAAAGCAAGTGACAGCCAGTTAATAAATGACACGAGATCACCCCCGCCTGCTTCTGCGATAGTGGAAATAGCGATCAATGAGAATGGCACCAATGCCTGAAATGAGTGTCGCCAAAATGGTTGGCCCTACAATGTCTGTTGGCTGATCTGCACCATAGGTCATTCTAATCGCAATGACGGTTGTTGGCACGAGTGTGATAGAGGATGTGTTGACCGCTAAAAATGTAATCATGGACCGGCTTGCTTCATTTTTCCCGCCGTTTAATGCTTTCATCTGCTCCATTGCCTTAATCCCAAGCGGTGTAGCGGCATTCCCGAGACCAAAGAAATTCGCCATCAGATTGGACAAAATATATCCCATCGCAGGATGGTTAGGCGGAATATCCGGAAATAGCTTTGAAATAAAGGGACGGCACAATTTACTAAAGAAATGTAACAAGCCTGCCTCTTCTGCAATCTTCATCAGCCCGAGCCAAAAAACGAGGACACTAATCAGACCAATTGAAATGGTCACTGCTTCCTTTGATCCCTTAAATACAGCTTCGTTTACTTCCTCCATCGTTCCGTTGAACATCGCGTACACAAGACCGATGACAGTGAGGAATACCCAAATTAGATTGACCATGAAGATCCGCCTATAGATGTCTGAAAGACAGACTTAAACATTTCTTGGAAGCTTTTTTGAGGCATTCGATTTCGTTTATTTTCATAAAAAATCGGTACTTGCTCGATCACCTGATCATCTAATAAAAACGTCATTTTCCCTACAACATCAGGGATGGCTTCGGCGTTTTTTTTCCACTTCTTTTGAGGAGTAAGCATTTCCGTTTCAATTTCTACTAGCTTTTTCTCATCTTCATTTAAAAAATAGTCCACATCACGTTTGATAAATGCTTTTTTTTCGTAAAAGGTTCCTTTTAATGAAGCGAGTCTTCCTTTTTCAGCAAGTACGTACGTTTTATAGTGATCAAATGCATATTCAAACATAGAGATATGATCCTTCCAATCATCTGGCGCATTAATGGTCACAGCGATCAGTGCCGCATCCCCTTTTGCCGCAGTAGAGACAAGTGTGCGTTTTGCAAGCTTCGTATATCCCGTTTTCCCACCAGTTGAATATTTGTATAATCCGGTGACCAGCTTGTTTTTATTTTTCCAATAGCCTTCCATCGTTTTTGCTTTATAGAAAGTCGTGCCTGCAATTTTTTGATATTGTTTATGCTCCATGGCGTATTTTGTTAAGATAGCCATGTCATAGGCTGATGAATAATGATGTTTATGATCATCGAGTCCATGCGGATTTTGAAAATTCGTATTCTCCATTCCTAGTTCAGACGCTTTTTGATTCATCATAAAAATAAATCCTTCTAAACTGCCGCCCACATGCTCTGCAATGGCAACAGCTGCATCATTTCCAGAACGCAGCATAAGCCCGTATGTCAAGTCTTCTAGGCTCACCTTTTGCCCTTCTTTTAAATAAATCGATGAGCCCTCTGCTTGAATCGCGCGCTTTGATACTTTGACGGTGTCTTTCATTTTTCCTGATTCAATGGCTAATACTGCCGTCATAATTTTCGTAATACTGGCGATTCTTCTTTTTTCATGCTCGTCCTTTCCAAATAGGACTCTGCCTGACTGTCCATCTATTAAAATGGCGCTTCTTGCACTCACCGATAATGACATATCTGCTTTGGCATGTGAGGAAAAAGGCAGTAAGAGTGTAAATAGAAGAAGGACTGCTGTTCCAATTTTTAAATAGGGCATGTTCATTCACGTCCTTGTCCGTTTTGTACAAGTGTATGCGCGGCTGAAAAAGTTATGATGCCTCGTCCATAAAAAAAACGTCTCTATATGTAGAGACGCTCCTTCCTCTTGCTTATACCATTTTCATTTGCTGATGAGATGTCGTATATTCTAGCTCTTCTCTCATCGCTAAAAAATCTTTTTCTAATGAAGAAAATAATCGTTTGATCTCAGCGGATACTTCATGGTGGAAAACAATGCTGCTCTTTCCTGTATATGCGGAACGGCTGTCTTCATACCATGTATCCTTTTTCGGCGTGAAAAACTCTTCAATACATTGATGATAAATACGGTGAAGCGTCTGCTGCGCGGCTTGCTGCGGGAATGTCTGCTGCTGGCTGATTTTCCTGCAAACTGCCGCTGCATCCTCGCTGTACACTGCAAGCTTCCGTAATGTATTCAATATGTCACAATAATAGGCTTCCGCTTCAGGGTTTAATCGTTTCATACTTGATAAGGTAGCTTCGTTCAGAAAACCATTCATTTCAGTTGCAACCTTTGATAAAAAGACGCCTGCTTGATCAACTTGAGCCTTTACATTCATATGTGCCATTTGTTTTGTGTTTACCTTCCCCTCATGGCTTTATGACCATTTTATCTGACATCAATAGATGTTAGACCTAAAATCTTTTTTATATTTTATCATACATTTTTCATTCTTTTGAACTATTTTATCTCTTCAAATGTTTGATTGAAGTTTTCAAAAAATAGATCAGCTTCTTCTTGTACACCATCTGCTTCCACATTCTCTGGAAGTGGCGGTAATTCATCCAATGCCTTTAAGCCAAACTGCTCTAAAAAGGTAGGTGTTGTCCCATAAAGAATTGCTCGCCCAGGGCCATCGGCACGTCCAACTTCACAGAGCAGCGCTTTGGCTACTAAACTATGGAGCACCCGCTCTGATTTGACTCCTCTGATTTCTTCTACCTCACTGCGTGTGATCGGCTGTTTATAAGAAACGATTGCGAGTACTTCAAGCGCTGCCTGAGACAAACCTTTGGATGGGGTCTCGACTAATTTTTTCAAATAAATGCTGTATTCCTTTTTCGTCAGCAGCATATATGAATCTGCATATTCAATGAGCTCAATTCCTCGTTCTTGTTTTTGATATTCTTTCTTTACGGCAGACATCATATCGAGTAACGCTACCTCTTCTACTTCAAGAACAGACATGAGCTGTTTTTTTGTTAAGCCTTCGTCACCTGCTGCATAAAGCAGCGCTTCTATGATGGCTTTCCAATTCACGATATCAAGCGTCATGAATCGTTTCACTCCCTATAATATAAATGTCTTCAAAGTTTCCTTCCTGCTCTAACATGATTTGATGACCTTTCATCAATTCAAGAACAGCAAGAAACGTCACGACAAGGTGCTCCTTTTGATCATGTTGAAATAGAGTCATGAAATTGGTCCGCTTTTTCGTTTTTCTTAAATGGTTCATAATCTCATTCATTTTGTCTTCAATCGGGATTTCTTGTCTTGTAATCCTAGATGGTGCTGGTTTCGTTATTTTCTTTCGGTTAAATACCTTTTGGAACGCACCTAACATATCATACACCGTGACATGCAGGTTTGTGTCCTTCGCTTCCGATTCTTTTGCAAATTCGCTTAAATCACTCGGAGGTTTTGTAAAGGCATTTTGCCTTTCTTCCTCGCGTTCCTTTAGTTCTTGTGCTGCATCTTTATACTTTCGGTATTCAATCAGTTTGCCAATCAGCTCTTCTCGAGGGTCCTCTTCCTCTTCAAGCAAGTCTTCATCAAATAGCTCTTCCTCTTGTTTCGGAAGGAGCATTCTGCTTTTAATACTCAGGAGGGTTGCAGCCATCACCAAATATTCACTTGCCACATCAAGTTCAAGCTCCCTCATGGTATGGACATATAATAAATACTGCTCCGTAATTTTAGCAACGGGAATATCATAAATATCAATTTCCAACCGGTTGATTAAATGTAAAAGTAAGTCCAATGGACCTTCAAACGAATCTATTTTCACCTGATATTCCAGCATTTTTTCTCACCATTTCTACTGTCTTCTAAGTACCGTTTCACCGGCTAACCTTTAGTATAAGACAGGATAAAGCTCTCGTCCAATATAATTTCGACCATGATGTCCTAGGCAAAATAAGAAAAACAGTGGTTTCGCCCATACCACTCAGGGCATTTATACATAGAATACCATTGTAAACAGAACTGATGAAAAAGGAGGCCGTATCATTATGGGAGATGGCTATAACTTTGGTGGAGGTTTCGCGCTTATTGTCGTGCTTTTCATCTTGCTGATCATCGTTGGCGCGGCTTGGGTTTATTAAAGAAACAGAGCGTCCTTTCACGAAGGGCGCTCTTTCTTCTTTTCTTTTCAATATGTTAGACTGAGAGTGGAAAAGGAGATGACCACTGTGTATCCTGAAGCGTACGTGGCTTTTTTACATGAATTTCATACGACAAGAGATTATTTTGAGTGTCATGAAATTCTTGAGGAATATTGGAAGGAAGACCCGCCTGAGCAGCGCAAAGAATATTGGGTTGGCTTCATTCAGCTTGCCGTTGCTTTGTATCATCAAAGACGGGGAAATGGAAAAGGTGCAAAACGGCTCATTTCAAATAGCCTTCACTTGCTGGAAGCAAACCGGCCCGTATTATCGAACCTCGGTCTGGATGATGAGGCGTTTCTCAAACTTCTGAGAACGCTGAAGAAGAAAATGGCTGAAGACATGTCATACGAAAGTGTGATGCTCCCGATTAAAGATGAAGCGCTCCTGTCTCTATGCCAAGAAATGGCTCAAAAAGACGGACTGACCTTTGGCCAGGAGAGCAACTTATCCCACACATTTTTGATCGAAAAACATAGACTGCGTGACCGGACAGATGTATTGCTTGAACGAAAAAAGCAAATCGAACGTAAAAAAAGCAGAGGACTGTAGCCTCTGCTTTTACATGTGTGATATTTAATTTGTTTCGCTGTGACACTTATGAAAGAAGCCTTGCGTTAATTCATTTGGAATGAGTGTTTTGGTTTTGAATACCTCTTCCACGGCTAAAACCATTTCCTTGCCGATTCCTTGATCTCGATGGGATGGATTCACACTAATATGCTCGATTTGTACTTGGTCGTCTGTTTTCAACACACCAATAGCACCTACGATATCCTCGCCATCTTTCCAAAGGAACAGCTGCCGATTTTCATCCATTTCATATGACTTCATCGTCTGCTGAAGCTGTTTGACGTCTTTCTCACCCGGCATGAAGGAGAGTAGCCCCATGGCAATTTTTTCAAAAGACCTCTTATAACGAATTAACATATATACCCCTCAATATTCAAATTATCCTTATGTCCAGCAAATGTCTCACGAATCATTTGCTCATCACACATTATAAACATTTTTATACCGTTTTTAAACTCTTTTTCACTAAATTAACGAAAGGTACGGTTGAGATTCGCCATTTCAATGGCAGCTGCAGCCGATTCGCTGCCTTTATTTCCAGCTTTTGTACCGGCTCTTTCGATAGCTTGTTCAATGGATTCTGTTGTTAGTACACCAAAGATAATCGGTACCCCTGTTGACATGGCACTTTGAGCAATTCCTTTAGCAGCTTCATTACAAACATAATCGTAGTGAGTTGTTGCGCCCCTGATTACAGTTCCAAGTGTAATGACAGCATCATATTTCTCTGTTTCAGCTAGTTTTTTTGCCATGTACGGAATTTCAAAAGCACCCGGTACCCACACGACATCAATATCGTCACCGTTTGCTCCGTGTCTGAGCAATGTATCTTCTGCTCCGTCAAGCAGTTTACTTGTAATAAAGTCATTAAATCTCGCGACGACAATTGCAAAGTTTAATCCTTCTGCTACTACATGCCCTTGTATTGTATTCATATGTTGATCATCCTTTTTTGTGATTTTTTATTTTGTTTCGATAGCTGCTGTTTCTTTATTATTTAAATAGGTTTGCAATGCTTCTATTGTCAGCATCTTTAAACCGTGCTGTTTTTGGATTTCTTTTAGTTCTGGAACACGCGCCATTGAGCCATCTACATTCATGATTTCACAAATGACACCCGCTGGCTCTGAACCTGCCAGTTTCGCAAGATCTACCGCCGCCTCTGTATGACCTGGTCTTTCTAGTACGCCGCCTTCTTTTGCAATGAGCGGAAATACATGACCTGGGCGGGCAAATTCTTCTGGTGTTACGTCTTTATTTAACATGGCAAGCATGGTCGTAGAGCGCTCAAAAGCACTAATACCAGTCGTCGTTGTCACATGATCGATGCTCACTGTAAAAGCTGTATGGTGTGCATCTGTATTTTGTTCTACCATTGGATGCAGGTTCAGGTGTTTGGCAATCGACGCATGGACCGGTGTACAAATGAGACCTCTTCCATGTAAAGCCATAAAGTTAATCACTTCAGGCGTGGCATGCTCAGCAAGTGCCACAAAATCTCCTTCGTTTTCTCTGTCTTCATCATCCACTACGATAATGATTTCTCCTTCTTTCAGAGCGTTTACTGCTTCTTCTACTAAATGATACATACAATCGCCTCCTAGAATCCGTGCTCTTTTAAAAATGATGGGGTCAATCGGGATGGCTGCTTTCCGCCTTGTTCTTTTGTTAAAAAGCGATAGATGTATTTACCGATCATGTCACACTCTATATTCACGATCTCTCCCATAGATTTAGTCGGGAAAATAGTTCCTTCAAGCGTATGAGGAATAATAGAGACTGTGACGTGTGAATCTTGCAAATCGAAAATGGTTAAGCTGACACCATCTATTGCGATCGAACCCTTTTGCGCGAGCATATCTGTGAGGGTCTTGTCCATCTCTAAATCATAGTAAATGGCATTACTTTTCTTTTCTATTCGGGTAATGACTGCCGTCCCGTCAACATGGCCTGAGACAAAATGACCGCCGAATCGTCCATTCGAGGACATGGCCCGCTCTAAATTCACTGGACTGCCTGATGTCAGCTGATCCAGTGATGTCGCTTTGACCGTTTCTGGCATCACATCTGCTGCGAACTGTGCTTTTGTAAAGCTTGTGACTGTAAGACATACACCATTGATCGCAATACTGTCTCCGAGGTGAACATCTTCTAGCACACGGTTGCACTGAATGACAATTTCTATGGCATCTGCTGACTTTTTGCTTAATGACTGAACTGCGCCTACTTCTTCAATTATCCCCGTAAACATGTGATCCTCCCTTTCTTTTCATTTGTATTTCTCACTTTTTAAAAAAGCGATGTTAGGGACATGTGATCGATTGAGCACCTTCGTCGCTTTTTATGGTCCATACAAGGTAGATGAGGGATCACCTAATAAACACTGCATGCCGGTCTATTCACTACATGAACATACAGAAAGCCCCGGAAAAAATTCCGGGGCTGTGGCTTTTTTGCATCAGAAATAAAACTATGATCGACAAATATTTTTCGTTCATAGCTTTCTTTATCCTTCTCCCATCCAGACTTTCACTGTCGGCTTCAGCTTTTCACTGAATCAACCGTTAATAAATTAACGGGTCACGGGCTGTAAAGCATTTGCTTTATTACCGTCGGTCGGGATTTTCACCCTGCCCCGAAGGATACAATCGATATTTAGCTGTCCTTAGGGGCTATTATAGCGATCCTTGTTGTCAAATGCAACAATCAAGATTTCTCACAAAAAAAGCCTCCTTATAGGAAAGGAGACTTGTTAATTAACGACTTTTACTACTTTTATAAGACCATCTATTCTCTTTTCATTACTAAAGTAGGCTTTAATACGATCACCTTTCTTCAAGTCGGCCACATCATCTTCGAATTTCTTTCCACTAAAAATGATTTTTGTGCCGTTTTTTGCTTGACCGTAATATTCATCTCCGTCAATTTTCGTAATGGTATATTCATAGATGGTATAATCTTTATCATTATTTGTTAAGCTTTCACCAATGGCTGTTGGCACATCTTCAATTTTCATGCCATTCATGTATAAATAACCTGCGCCTAAACAAAGCAGTAAAACAAATAAGATGGCCATTTTCAATTTAATTTTCCCCATATTTAGAACCTCCATCATCTGCACTTCGCCTATTTGTATGTTTTATTCCTTCTTTTGATGAAATAAAACCAAAAAAGCTGATTTCCATTAATGGTTACTTATATAACGATTGAGATGGACCTTTGGTTCCACCTTTTCATCATTACATATGATACGAATATGCGTTCTTTATTAAGGGGGTCTCTTTCCTCTTTATCAGTTAGCAAGGCGCACATTATTGATGATCATCTTTTTTCGAGTGCAAATAAATCTTCCTCTAACAATTGCGATCTCTGAACAGCGATGTTCCGGCTGTCACGAACCCCTTGATTATAATAGTAGCTTCCAAGGTTTTTTGTGATAAATTCTAGTATATTGATGGCTGCTAATTCACCAATTTCTTCTTCTCGTTCTTCGGCAAAGTAACGCTGAATGGCAATCATCATTTGATTTTTTTCTTCTTTTGTTAATGGTTTCAAATTATCTCCTGCTTTCTTTCAGCATGACCACGCTTTTTAGATTTGTACTGACAATGTGGCGACACCCACAAATACGAATGTTTGTTCTCTTATCATATCACAAAATCGAATTTTGTCCACCACTGTCCTAAAAGAAAAAGCGTATTTTGATATTTAGTTCAAAATACGCTATCACTCTTATTGAAGGAGGATACCATAGCATGTTGTCATTATTTTAATATGGAAAGTATCGTCGCTACAGAATGATCTACAAATGAACGTTCTGGACGAGATTTCATGAGGACGGTCAGTCCTATGAAAGAAACGACCAGTGTTTGTGCTAAAACTTTCGCATTCAGGCTATTTTTGAGCTCACCCGAGCGAATACCTTGAACAATTCTTTCTTCGAAAATGACGGAAAGATACATCTGATGCTCTCTTGTCAGAATTTCAAATTTCTCTTCGTGTGGCGCAAGCTCCACTATTGTATTGATACAAAAACACCCTTTACTCGGACCAGCTCTATATTCCTCTTCTACTAAATCTGCAAATAATGTATGAAATGCTTCCTTGACAGAAAGTTTGTTTCGAAGTTTTGTTCGAATATGGGCAGCATGCTGCTTTGTGTATTTGCGTAATGCGGCCTCAAATAATTCCTCTTTATCTCCAAACGCTGAATATAAACTTGGCCGCTGTATTCCCATTTTTTCAGTCAAATCACTTAATGTAGTGGCCCTATACCCCTTTTCCCAAAAAAGCACCATTGCCTCATCCAACGCTTTTTCCTTGTCAAATTCCCGTTGTCGAACCATCAGCAATTCCTCATTTCAACATTAAAATTTCTTCACAAAGTCAGGTATCTATTTTTTGATATTATTGTCTATTTGATTACCAATCGGTACATTATAATTTTATTTTATCGACGTATGATTGTCAAATTTCCTTCCTCTTTCAAGATGAAAGTATTGACTTTAAAATGTTTTGTTGGTTATCCTTAACAGGAATCATAATATACCGATCAGTATATTATACTTTTTAGTACAAAAGGAGACGACGACATGCATGGTGAAAGAAAGAATCACTTCCATAGAACATCTTGATTTGGAAACGGCTCATTTACAAAACAAACCGAAGCAAGCGATGACTCGCTATATGGCTCTGCTTTATGCGTCAGCCTGCGGGATGGCAGTTGCAAACATATACTTTGCACAACCGTTATTAGACTCCCTCGCATCCGAGTTTGGCATCACCTATTCATCCATTGGTATCGTCATTACGATTACTCAGCTTTGTTATGCACTAGGACTGCTACTGATCGTACCACTTGGTGATCTGTTCAATCAAAGGCGGCTCATCATGGCTCAGATGCTAGTATCCGTGTTATCTCTGATTCTAGTCGGCATCGCCCCTACTGCCACCGTCCTGTTCATAGGGCTGGCTGCCGTCGGCATGCTTGCTGTGGTCACTCAGGTACTCGTAGCGTTCGCAGCGACATGGGCTGCTCCTGAAGAACGAGGCCGTATCGTGGGCTTGGTTCAAAGTGGCATTGTGATGGGTATTCTTCTCGCACGAACGTTTGCTGGTGTACTAACCGATCTCGCCGGCTGGAGGTCAGTCTATCTCGTGTCTGCCGTTATGATGCTCATCATAACCTCCGTGTTATACCGGTATCTCCCGCGGGCTGATAGCGAGAGAGCGTCAATATCCTATATGAAGCTGCTTGCTTCAATGTTTACATTGTTCAGACAAGAACAAATTCTGCGCATCCGAGGCATACTGGGTTTTCTGATCTTTATCGTGTTTGGTACGTTGTGGACTTCGCTCGTGCTGCCTCTCAGCAGCTCGCCACACAATCTTTCACATACAGCGATCGGTGCATTTGGTCTTGCTGGAGTTGCCGGAGCATTAGGCGCTGCCCGGGCTGGAAGCCTTGCTGATCGAGGCTTAGGACAATTAACAACTTGTATAGCCCTTGTCCTATTATTCGTTTCATGGTTTTTTATCTTTTTCACTGAATATTCACTCATTTTATTAATCATCGGTATTATTATTCTTGACCTATCTGTGCAGGCCGTACATGTGACCAACCAAAGTATGATTTTCACAGTGCTGCCTGAGGCGAGAAGCCGGCTCACTGCTGCTTATATGATTTTTTACTCCATCGGCAGTGCGACTGGTTCCATTGCTTCCACTAGCATATACGCAAACAATGGCTGGAACGGAGTATGTTTATTTGGCGCCTCTGTTAGCGCCATTACCCTTTTATATTGGTTCATCACCTACCGCCTCACGGAACAAATAACCGTAAAATCAGATTGATAATAAAAAAACACCGCGTTTAAGCGGTGTTTTGGATTAAGCATCGAAAACTTCGACTTTTTCCATTCCTTGGCCTTGTTCCATATCTAGAACAGCCTCGATACCAGATGTTACTTTGCCAAAAACAGTGTGAACACCGTTTAAGTGCGGCTGCGGGTCATGGACGATAAAGAATTGGCTGCCGCCCGTGTCTTTACCAGCATGCGCCATTGATAATGAACCTCTTTCGTGTTGATGTGGATTCCCTTCTGTTTCACATTTAATTGTGTAACCAGGACCACCAGTTCCATTACCGTTTGGATCGCCGCCTTGGCTTACGAAGCCTGGGATGACGCGGTGGAATTTCAATCCATCGTAGAAGCCTTCATTCGCTAATTTTTCAAAGTTTGCTACTGTACCTGGAGCAGCCTCTGGGTATAGTTCAAACTCAAGTTTCTTACCATTCGTTAGTTGTATGTATCCTTTTTTCGCCATTTTTCACATTCTCCTTTCAGGTTAAACAACGCTCATTATAGCACATTTTCGGTCATGTTAAACATCCCCTGCTCTTGATTGTGATTTACCTCTTTTCTTAGGATTGATACAATAGAAGAGCTTGATCCTTTTTTCCTATTAAATTGGTGACTGAATGAGCAACATGTCTTTATTTTTTGGAAAAGGAAAACATCTTAAAAAGAAAATTGAAACGTCGAATCGATTTGTTACGTCTATATGATGGAGTACATTTCTTTACGTGTACTCAAAAGATGAGTTTCTCTTGAAAGAGGAACCCTTTCGACTTGAAGGAGGTCAACATGTTTAAAAAATCAATGCTTAGTATGATGGCAGCGCTCCTTTTCCTCATTGGTGCGCCAAAAGTCAGCTTAGCGGATGCAGCTGTCGGCGATGTCATCGTCACACTTGGGCAAGACTTAACTCCGGCTGATCGCCAAAAGGTGCTTGACGAGTTGAATCCACCTGAAAATGCGACAAAAATTGAAGTAACCAATAAAGAAGAGCATGAATATTTAGGAAAGTATATCCCTCGTTCTTCTATCGGGACGAGAGCATTATCATCTTCATCTATCACCATTGAAAAATCAGGTACTGGTCTGACTGT
Organism: Bacillus pumilus; assembly: GCF_900186955.1. Lineage (NCBI taxonomy): Bacteria > Bacillati > Bacillota > Bacilli > Caryophanales > Bacillaceae > Bacillus > Bacillus pumilus. The sequence continues at coordinate 2,106,640 of NZ_LT906438.1, forward strand.
GGATACACATAACATCAAGACCATTACAGATGAGATGTATTTAAATGCTTTAATGACAGCCGGTGTCAAGGATGCTAAGGTTGTTGTGACTGCACCGTTTGAAGTTTCTGGTACAGCCGCACTGACGGGTTTATTAAAAGCCTATGAAGTGTCTAGCGACAAAGCCATTCCAGAAGATGTGAAGCAGGTAGCAAACGAAGAGCTTGTGACAACGTCTAAATTGGGTGACTCTATCGGGAAAGACAATGCTTCTGCCCTTATCGCAAAAATCAAGGATGACATTGCGAAAAATGGTGTCCCTAAAACAACAAAAGAAGTAGAAGAAAAAGTGGATCAGGCTGCTTCTGATTTAAACTTAAATCTAACGCAAGATCAAAAGGATCAGCTTATTTCTCTATTCGATAAAATGAAGAACATCAATATCGATTGGAACCAGGTAGGATCTCAAATCGATAAAGCAAAAGACAAGATTACGAAATTCATAGAATCAGATGAAGGGAAAAACCTACTTCAAAAGATTTGGGATTTCTTTGTCTCCATTTGGAACGCGATCGTCTCTGTATTTACTGGAGGAAAATAAGTCATTAAAAAAAGGCTGCCTGATGTACAGGCAGCTTTTTTACGTAGATGATTTCACTTTTGATTGATAAGGTAAATCAAGTTTGACAATGTCCGCATATGTTTCACGTTCAACCACAAGCTGCGCTTCCCCGTCTTCTACAAATACAACAGCCGGGCGCGGGATGCGGTTATAGTTATTTGACATACTGTAGCCGTAAGCTCCGGTACAAAAGACAGCTAATAAATCTCCTTGTGATAACTCTGGCAGATCGATATCCCAAATAAGCATATCTCCGCTTTCACAGCATTTCCCTGCAATAGAAACTGTTTGATTGTGCGATTGGCTCATTTTGTTGGCACTTGCCGCTTCATATTTCGCTTGATATAATGCTGGACGAATGTTGTCACTCATTCCCCCATCTACCGCAACATAATCGCGAATGCCAGGTACGTGTTTTGATGAGCCGATCGTATAAAGCGTTGTTCCTGCGTCACCAACAAGAGAGCGGCCTGGCTCAATCCAAATCTCCGGCATATCAAACTCATAGCGTGTCACGTTCTCTTTTACAGCTTGGATAATTTTCTCGACGTATTCTGTCGCAGGAAGTGGTTCATCTTCTTCTGTATAACGGATGCCAAAGCCGCCGCCTAAGTTTAACACGGTCGAAATAAAACCAAATGATTCTCTCCATTCATCCAGCTTCAAAAAGATCTTGTCTGCTGCAAGGACAAAACCAGCTGTATCAAATATTTGTGATCCGATATGGCAATGAACGCCTAACAGTTCGATCACTTCTGATCCAAGCACTTGTTTCACCGCTTCATCTGCTTGTCCATTGTGAAGGTCAAAGCCAAATTTGGAATCCTCTTGGCCTGTTGTAATGTAATCATGCGTATGCGCTTCGACACCTGGTGTGATACGGAGCAGCACTTTCACCTGTTTTGACAGCTCTTGACCAAGCTCTTCAATGAGCTTCATTTCGTAGAAATTATCTACAACGATACAGCCGATCTCGTGCTCTAACGCCATTTTTAATTCATCTCTACTTTTATTGTTGCCATGGAAATGAATTTTTTCTACCGGAAACCCAGCGCAAATGGCTGTGTGAAGCTCCCCGCCTGATACGACATCAAGAGATAATCCTTCTTCCTTGGCAAGCTGAAACATCGCGATGGAGGAAAATGCTTTACTCGCATATGCTACCTGCGCTTTTAACTCTTCTTCTATAAATGCTTTTTGAAAGCTTTTTGCACGCTCCCGTATTAAAGCCACATCATATACATAAAGTGGTGTCCCATACGTTTCAGCTAAAGAAACGGCATCAACACCACCAATTTCTAAATGACCGAGTTCATTTTGTCTGCAAGTGCCGTGTAAATACAATGTCATTCCCTCTTTCTCCGCCTCGGCTGAAAAAAGACAGCTGCGTGAGCTGCCTTTTTGCCGTTTCTCAAAGTTAAAAATACAATATCACAATCTTCAGCCACTTTCAATGAGCGTTAAGAATTTGGCGGAATTTTTGATCTGTTTTGAGGGTGAACAATGCTTGGCCTTACTTTTGAGCCAGGAACAGACGTCCGAATCAGCACTTGCCACAAAGCCTTCCCGTTAAAAGGAAGAAATGGCCACATATAAGGCGTCTGCAATGAACGAATGGATGTTAAGTAGATGAGTAACAACGTAAAACCAATGATGAGTCCATTCAGCTTAAAGATCGCCACGAGCGCTAATATGATGAGTCGTACAATCTTATTGGCGACACTCAGCTCATAGCTTGGGGTTGTAAATGTACCGATTGCCGCTAGTGAGACGTATAAGATGACCTCTGGTGTAAATAAACCGACATCAATGGCAATTTGCCCAATTAAAACAGCCGCAATCAGCCCCATGGCGGTCGACAATGCAGTTGGCGTATGAATTGCAGCCATCCTTAAAAATTCCACCCCAAAATCAGCTAGAAATACTTGTAAAATCACTGGAATATGGGACGGTTTGTTAAAGCCAATATAGCTTAAATGATCTGGCAGAAGACTTGGTTCAAGGATAAACAGAAACCAAATTGGTAAAAGAAACGTTGAACATAAAATGCCTAAAAAGCGTACCCATCTTAGGAACGTACCAACTGCAGGTGCTTGGCGGTATTCTTCTGCATGTTGAACGTGGTGAAAAATGGTGGTTGGCGTAATGATGACACTAGGAGATGTATCCGTAATAATGATGACATGCCCTTCTAGTATATGGTTAGCAGCGACATCTGGACGCTCGGTGTAACGTACAAGGGGAAAGGGATTGTATCCTTGTTTAATAATGAATTCTTCAATTGTTTTATCAGACATCGTCAGCCCGTCGACTTTGATTCCTGACACTTCTTTCTCTATGATATCGACAAGATCTGGGTCCGCAATATCTTCAATGTAGCAAACACATACATCCGCTTTCGAACGTTCGCCTACTTTGAGCATTTTGTATCTCAGTTTTTCATCTCGCACCCGTCTTCGTATAAGTGCTGTATTGACAATAATGTTTTCAACAAAACCGTCTCTTGCGCCCCGGACAACCTTTTCTGTATCCGGCTCCTCTGGCATTCTGCCAGGATAGCTTCTGACATCAATGATAAATGCGTAGTTTTCACCTTCAACTACAACTGCCACAAGGCCCGACAGCACTTGGTCTACCGCTTCATCAAGTGTTTCAACCTTTGAGACCTGCTGATTGACAAGACGATTCTCAATCACACGAGCCATGTCATCTGATTCAGGTTCGTTGTCATTGATTTCAACTAGCTCTTTTAATAAGTAGATGACATATTGTGTATCACACAGTCCATTTACATAGTAAAGTTGGATTTCCTGATCGTGTATATAAATTTTCCGCACACCAAGGTCAAAGCTGAGACCCATTCCGACATTTTCTTTAAAGTAATCTTCATTTTTCTTCGGATCTCGGTACACGTTTACCTTGTCTTTCTTCATGGAAACCACTCCTTTCTAAAATTAATTCAACTGCTTTCATTGTGATCGGAGATCCTTTGCTCAGATCATCTTTCCGTCCCATTTTGCCAATATCTCCAATTCCAACAACAAACGGCAGATCGAGCGAGTCAAGACAATACACGGTATCTCCGCTCATTTTATGAGGCTCCATTTCGGGAAGACCATGCTTGTCGACACCGTATTCTGTCAGTTCACCCTCCCGGTCAATGGAAACATGCACCTTTGTCCATTCAGCTTGATGCGTTTTGGATGCAACGGCGATCGCCCCAATGACTTCAATTTCAGGATGACGCGCCACATGCTTCATCGCTATCTCCCCTGTTCCTTCACCTGTCAGGCCAGAATCATCAAACATGACAAACACTGGATCATTCGGCGTTTTTAAAATCATCTGCACAAGTTCAGGTCCTGTTCGTTTGCTTGGATTTCCTTTTGAGCTGGAAATACATCGCCCACCGACATTTTTAGCAGCAAGCTCAATGGTTTTGGCAGCATATATATCTCCGTCTGTCACTAAAATGACTTTTCGTCTTTGCCCCATATTAGGTTATCCTTTCGGTTTAAAGATAAGAGCGATAATAAATGAGAATAAAATCGCAGCTGAAATTCCAGCAGAAGTTAATTCAAAAATACCGATCCCGATTCCGATGAACCCGTGTACATCTGCCTGATGCATCGCTCCATGAAGCAAGCTATGACCAAAGCTGACGATTGGTACGGTTGCGCCCGCACCCGCAAATTCAATAAATTTATCATAAATACCGAATCCGTCTAAGATGGTGCCCGCCACAACAAAGGTGGTCATGACATGTGCAGGCGTAAGTTTGAGTATGTCTAGTAAAAGCTGACCAATGACGCAAATAAGTCCGCCTGCAACAAAAGCGATAAGATAATCCATTAGCTCTCTCCTCCTGCACGCTCAAATACGACACCGTGCGCAATGGTTGGAATGGTCTCTTTTTGCTGGACCATCATTGGACTTAGAAGCGCTCCGGTTGCCACAACGAGTACTCTTTGCAGATTTCCTGCTTTCATTTCTTGAAAAATGTGACTAAATGTCACAACAGCTGAACAAGCACAGCCGCTCCCACCAGCGAATACATTTTGATCGGGTGTATAGATGATTAAACCGCAATCATCATGCTTTCTCCCAAGCTGAATGCCTTCTTCCTTCAGAAGATCCTTTAAGATTGGTGAACCAATACCAGATAAATCCCCTGTTAAAATCAGATCGTAATCGTCCACCGTTCTTCCGAGGTCTTCTAAATGCTGCTTGATGGTATCTGCCGCTGCCGGAGCCATGGCCGATCCCATGTCAAATGGATCTGTAATTCCAAGATCCATCACCCTGCCTACTGTAGCGCTTGTAATTTGAATTGGAGAGGTCTCCTGGCTAATAATAACGGCCCCGCTCCCAGTGACGGTACTTGTGGCTGTATCTGGCTTTTGTCCGCCGTATTCTGTTGGATTACGAAATTGGCGTTCTGCCGTTGCATTATGACTGCTTGTCGCTGCAATGGCTCTATTGGCAAAACCGCCATCAATGAGTGCAGACGCAATGGCGACCGATTCCATTGAGGTTGAGCATGCCCCAAACAAACATAGAAACGGGATTTTTAGTTCTCTCGCCACATAGTTTGCTGTGACGTTTTGATTAAGTAAATCTCCTGCCAGCAATAGATCAATATCGCTTTTTTGCAAATTTGCTTTTGATAAAGCACTGGATATCGCATCTTCCATCAGTTTTCTTTCAGCCATTTCCCAGTTCTTTTGATCACAATGCATTTCGTCATACGTTTTATCAATTAAATGACCAATCGGTCCTTCTTTTTCTTTCGGCCCTGCAGCTGTTCCCTCTGCATTGACGTAAAGCTTGTGCTCAAAAACCCAAGATTGTTTACCTGTTAGTTTCACGTTTCATTCCTCCTACGAAAACATCTTTTCCAAGACGTATCGAATGATCCCTACGACATATGCCGAGACGACACCAAATACAATGACGTTCCCAGCGAGCTTAAACATATTTGTGGCAACCCCTAAAACAAGCCCTTCACTTCTATGCTCAAGGGCAGCACTTGTCATACTGTTTGCAAATCCTGTCACCGGAACAGCCGATCCCGCTCCGGCAAACTGGCCGATTCTATCGTAAATACCGATACCAGTTAATATAGAAGAAATTAAAATGAGGGTCGCCACTGTTGGGTTCCCTGCTGTTTTTTCATTAAAATCAAAAAAGTGAATATAGAAATGTTGCAGCCCCTCGCCTATGGCACAGATCAATCCACCAACAAGAAAAGCCTTGATGCAGTTGAGGACATAAGGAGGTTTAGGCTGATACGTTTTCACCTTAGATGGATAGTTCTCTTTTAAACTCGACACGGTTGTTCCCTCCAAATTTTTAAATATAAATCAGCCAATGGAATAGTGAACCAAATACTTTGCCTAAGACAATGGCCATGAGAAGCAAAACAATTTTCCCGTCCATTCCAATTCTTTTCGTTAATATAGGAAGTACATTTAATACTTCAGTCAGCGCAGCTGCAAGCATGCCGACGAAAATGCCTGCTAAAAGACCGATCGGGAGCACCAGCCATTTGGATAAATGCAAATGCACCTCGCTCAAGGTTGCCCAGCCGCCAACGACCGCCCCGGTGATGACAGCTGCCTCGTATCCTTGTATGAAGCGCTGCGTTTTCGTTAATTGCATTAAACGAGGGATGATGCCAAGCACTGTGAGAAATGCCACAAACCCTGCTCCTACCGTTAAACCGCCGCCAAGTCCAACTAACGCGACAAAAAGCCACTTACCGATCATGGATATCTTTCATTGTCTCTTTATTTTCTTTAAGGGCGACATAATGATCGAGATCGAGCTGATATTTAAACATCTCCACTTCGAGCGGGCTTGGTTCTTCATTTAAACGCTTTTTAAATACATGATTGAAAAATAAAATCATGCCAAAGCCTAGTCCGAAGCTATATGGAATTTGCAATAAATAAGGATGCTCAACCGTTTTTCCTGTGATCATTTCATATAGGCGGATATGAACGAGCCGCATACTGACATCCTCGTGGAAATTCATAATGGCAAGCGCCGCTCCGACAAATAATAGGAGCCACACGAACACAAATAAAATCGGAGAAAGCTGGCGTTTGCCTGTATCAATTTCAACAATGGCTTCAGCGCCTCCGACGGTTTGAATGTCGATGTCTGGCCATGTTTTTTTGATCGTTTTGACCACATGCATGATATCAAGAACGGCGATGTGACGATCCTTTTTACTGACATGATATATCGGCATCTTGCTAAGCTTTTGTACAGCAAACTCATCACCAGTGATTTGGGCGATATCTTCTAAATAAATGAGCTGATCATTACCGGTCTTAATGCGATGGCGCAGCCGAAGAAAGATTTGTCCGTCCATCCAAGTCACTTCCTATACGATGGGTTAAAAATAGTATGTGGTGAAAAATGGTTCTCATACCGAGAGAACTTGATTTACCGGTAATTACCACACGAAAAAAGCCAGCCGAATTGGCTAGCTCTCTTTTTGATCCATTTGCATTTGGATTTGTTTTAAAATTTTCTTTTCAAGCCGCGAGACTTGTACTTGTGAAATGCCGAGTCTCTCCGCTACCTCAGATTGTGTTTGGTCTTTATAATATCTTAAGTACACAATGAGTTTTTCTCGTTCTTCTAATTCCTTGATCGCTTCTTTCAGCGCGATTTTATCAAACCATCTTTCTTCTGAATGATCGGCAATTTGATCAAGTAATGTAATCGGATCCCCGTCATTTTCATACACCGTTTCATGAATCGACGACGGCGTTCGGACCGCTTCTTGGGCGAGGACGACATCCTCTGGTGTGATATCAAGATATTCGGCTATTTCCTGAACGGTCGGCATTCTTCCGTGAGACTTAGACAATTCATCTCTTGCCCGCCGGATTTTATTTCCGAGTTCCTTTAGTGACCGGCTGACTTTGACTGTTCCATCATCTCGAATGAATCGCTGGATTTCACCAATGATCATTGGGACAGCATAGGTCGAAAACTTCACATCATATGACAAATCAAATTTATCAACAGATTTTAGCAGTCCAATACAGCCAATTTGAAACAAATCATCTGGTTCATATCCTCTATTTAAAAAGCGCTGAACAACGGACCAAACAAGACGCATGTTTTTTTCTACGAGGAGGTCTCTTGCTTGCTGATCACCGTCTTGGCTTTTTTTGATGAGCTCTTTGACTTCATCATTTGACAGCTGGGCTTTTTTTGCTTGCTTTTTTACCTCCACATCCATATGAGCAGCTCCTTTAATTACAAAGCGCTTTGCTTTTTGATAGATGCTTTGTTAAACGGATGGTTGTGCCCATTTCTGGAGATGAGTCTATCATGACATCATCCATAAAATTCTCCATAATGGTAAAACCCATTCCAGAGCGTTCTAAGTCTGGTTTTGTCGTGAAAAGCGGCTGTCTTGCTTCCTCAAGATCTGTAATGCCCATCCCTTCGTCACGGATGGTGAGGTACACAACATGGTCATCAAGTGTGACTTCGATATGCACCTTGCCATCTGGATTCCCATCATAGCCATGGATAATGGAGTTTGTCACCGCCTCTGACACAACGGTTTTGATTTCTGTTAATTCATCTAATGTCGGATCAAGCTGGGCGATAAACGCCGCGACTGTCACCCTCGCAAAGGATTCATTTTGACTTAAAGCAGAGAAGGTCAGGTTCATTTCATTCCTCATGATGCCACCCCCAATGTTTGCAATGCCGTTTGCTCTGAAGGCTCCATACGGATGATTTTAAATAAGCCAGACATATCAAATAACCGGTTCACTGCTGGCGAAATAGCACAGACGACCATTTCTCCGCCAAGCTGTTTAATTTCTTTATATCTTCCTAAAATCACTCCGAGACCTGAGCTGTCCATAAACGTTAAATCAGCCAAATTGAGCACGATGTGGCGAATGTCCTCTGTTTCCAAATAATTCGTCACCTTTTGTCTCAATGTTTCTGCGGAGTGATGATCGAGCTCTCCTGTTAATCGAATGCAAAGTACGCTCTCTTTTACTTGAAAATCAATATCAAGGCTCATCTTTTTATTCCTCCTTGCTCTAATTTCGGATAAAGATTGTTTCTCTTTTTTATCAAGTAAATCCTTCACCATGACAAAACTAGTGACCATTCGTCACATTTAGATGTTCTTTTCTTCTTCCTCATAGCAAAAAGACTGCCTGTTTCAGCAGTCTTTCACATTTTATTTCCATTTCACAAATTCAGCCATCGCTCGTTTGAAGAACGTCCAAACGCCCGCTTTTTCCATTCCTTCTTTGGCTTGTACAGGGCTTTCATGCAGCACTTTTCCGTCTTTTTTCAAGACAATGGTTCCAAGTTCCGTTCCTTTTGAGAATGGGGCCGTAACATCCTGAGACAATTTGATTTCTTTTTTAATCTGATCCACATTTTCGCCTTTTTTCGTTAAAAGGGAGATTGGTTCAGAGGTGACAAGCTGAATTTTTTTCTTTGTCCCTTTGCTTACTTTGATTTCGGCTACATCTTGTCCTCGTTTGTAAAGCGGGTGTGTGGTGTATTGACTAAATGCATAGTCTAACATTTTGACCACTTGAGCGTTTCTGTCTTTCGGTGTACTTGCGCCGAAGACAACTGCAATGACGCGCATGTTTCCTTTTTTAGCGGTTGCGGTCAAACAGTATTTGGCTTCGCCTGTAAAACCTGTTTTCAACCCATCGACACCTGGATAAAATTTAATCAATCGGTTCGTATTCACAAGCCAGAATTTTTTATCGGTGTTTTGACGGAGATAGTCTTCGTAGACCCCTGTGAATTTGGTGATTTGTTCATATTTCAACAGCTCTTTTGCCATTTTTGCCATATCATGAGCTGAACTGTAATGGTCTTTTTCAGGAAGTCCTGTTGGGTTTTGAAAGACCGTAGAGGTGAGGCCGAGTTCTTTTGCCTTTTTGTTCATTTGCTTCACAAACTGTTCTTCAGATCCTGCAATATGCTCTGCCATGGCAACTGAAGCATCATTTCCAGACGCAATCGCAATGCCTTTCAGCATTTCTTTCACGGTCATTTCTTCTCCAGGTTCAAGGAAGATTTGTGACCCTCCCATTGAAGCTGCATAGTCGCTTGTTCTTACCTTGTCAGTCATTTTCAGTTTTCCTTGATCAATGGCTTCCATGATGAGAAGCATCGTCATGATTTTGGTCATACTTGCGGGTGCCAGCTTTTCATCGCTGTTTTTGTTGTAAAGCACTTTTCCCGTGTCACGTTCTATTAAGATGGCTGATTTGGCTTCGTGCACCAATTCTGATGTTTGTTTTTCTTCTGGTTTTTCAATCTTTTCTTTCGCTATCGCTGATGGTGAAACCATTGAGATAAGGATCATTAAAATAAACAATGCACATATATGACGTTTCAAGTGGCAGACCTCCATTATCGTAATCCTTTCTATTTTTTCCTCATCGAGGCTGTTTTATTCAGAGATCGTATGATTGCCATAAAAAAAGCCTTCTGTCGATAAACAGAAGGCTTCTTAAAACATGCTATGAGAGTTGTTTGACAATGTCTTTTACTAAATCAAGGAAACTCGCTTTCACTTTTTCGGTTACTTCAATGACTTCATCATGAGACAGCGGCTGATCTAAAATACCTGATGCCGCATTAGAAATGCATGAAATACCTAGCACTTTGATTCCTGCATGACGCGCAACAATCACCTCTGGGACCGTCGACATGCCTACAGCATCTGCGCCAAGTGTTCTAAGGAAACGAACTTCAGCCGGTGTTTCATATGAAGGACCTGTCATCCCTGCATAAACACCCTGCTGTACAGATATGCCTAACCGCTGAGCTGTTTCTTCTGCAAGTGCCAGCAAATCTTTATCGTATGGGGCAGACATATCAGGGAAACGAACGCCTTGACTGTCATTTGGACCAATTAATGGATTGGTCCCCATCATATTGATATGATCTGTAATCAGCATGAGATCGCCTGGATGGAATGAAGTATTCACACCGCCGGCTGCATTTGTCACGATGCATGTCTCAATGCCAATTTCTTTCATCACACGGACTGGAAACGTCACTTGCTTCATATCATATCCTTCATAGAAGTGAAAACGTCCTTGCATCGCACATACGACAGTGCCTTTCAGCGTCCCGATGACGAGCTGTCCTGCATGACCCTCTACTGTTGAAATAGGGAATCCAGGAATATCTTCATATTTCAATTTGATTGGATTTTCAATCTCATCTGCTAAAATGCCAAGCCCTGAACCTAAGATCAATCCAACTGTTGGTACGTATGTCGATGCTTGTTTAATGTATGCCGCCGCTTCTGAAAACTGTGCTCCCACGAGATTTCCCCCCCTATTTGAGTTTAGATAAAAAGCTTGTGCCATATTTTGGCATCGTTGTCTTGAAATTGTCTGCGACCGTTGCTCCAAGATCAGCAAAGGTTTTTGGAGTTGGCAGTTCATTTGCTCCTTGATGCTTTTTGCTGTAAGCAATGAGCGGAACGTATTCTCTTGTATGATCTGTTCCGTGATGAACCGGGTCATTTCCATGATCTGCTGTAATGACAAGAAGATCATCCTCTTTTAACAGGTCAAACACTTCAGGAAGACGGGCGTCAAATTCCTCTAGTGCTTTTCCGTAACCCTCTGGATCTCTTCTATGTCCGTAAAGGGCGTCAAAATCAACAAGGTTTAAAAAGCTGAGTCCCGTAAAGTCTGTTTTAAGTGTATCAACCAGCTTGTCCATTCCGTCCATGTTCGATTTTGTTCTGAGAGAAGAGGTGATTCCTTCTCCATCATAAATATCAGAGATTTTGCCAATCGCAATCACATCGAGCCCATCATCTTTCAGCTCATTCATCACTGTTCGGTCAAATGGTTTTAAAGCATAGTCATGACGGTTCGGTGTTCTGACAAATGCGCCAGGCTCCCCGACAAATGGACGGGCGATAATGCGGCCAACCATGTATTTTTCATCTAATGTGAGCTCACGTGCAATTTCACAAATACGGTAAAGTTCATCTAATGGCACCACTTCTTCGTGCGCAGCAATTTGCAGCACAGAATCCGCAGATGTATAAACGATTAGATCGCCTGTTTTCATGTGCTCTTCGCCAAGCTCGTCTAAAATTTCAGTACCAGACGCAGGTTTATTTCCAATAATGCCTCTGCCTGTTTTTTCTTTTAGTTCATTTAATAGTTCATCTGGGAATCCGTCTGGAAAAACTCTGAACGGTGTGTCTATGTAAAGACCCATGATTTCCCAGTGTCCTGTCATTGTATCTTTACCATTTGATGCCTCTTGCATTTTCCCATAATACGCAAGCGGCTTCTCATCCGCTGGAATTCCTTTGATTTCTTTAATATGACTCAGCCCAAGCTTCGCCATATTCGGCATATGAAGCCCGTTCATTTTTTCAGCAATATGTCCTAGTGTATCTGCACCTACATCATTAAATTCAGCAGCATCAGGTGCTTCCCCAATTCCTACTGAATCCATTACGACGAGGAAAATGCGTTTATACTGATAATCAGGCATTAAAAAGCGCCTCCTTCAATATTCTTGTCTTTTAACCTTTCAAAAAGAGAGGTCTGACATCTCAAGTATAAACCGTTTACAAGCCGGTTGACAACCATAAACGGTGCAAACATGAAAAAGCATGACACACGTTCACCGTGTCATGCTTTACTTATGCCCTTGGATGGAATTTGTGATACACATCTTTCAGTCTTGTTTTCGTCACATGTGTATAAATTTGTGTTGTCGAGATATCGGCATGCCCGAGCATCTCCTGCACAGCTCTTAGGTCTGCACCGTTTTCAAGCAGATGCGTGGCAAATGAATGCCTGAGTGTATGGGGTGTGAGTTCCTTTTGAATCCCTGCTTCGAGAGCTCTTTTTTTCAGATTCTTCCAGAAACCTTGCCGCGACATTTTTTTCCCGTGATGATTGAGAAATAAGGCATCTGCCGGCTGTTTTTTTAACAGCTTGCTTCTTCCCTTTTCGAGATATTCTTCAATCGCACTTGCAGCTGCTTCACCAATTGGCACAATCCGCTCTTTTCTTCCTTTACCGAAACAACGGATAAAGCCCATTGTGAGGTGAACATCGGCAAGGGTCAGATCCAGCATTTCACTGACGCGAATGCCTGTCGCATATAAGAGCTCGAGCATCGCTTTGTCACGGTAGTCAAATGGAGTGTGCTGATTTGGTGTATCAAGCAGCTTTTCGACTTCCCCTAGTGAGAGAACTTTCGGTAATTTCCGCTCTGTTTTTTGCGTTTCAATGTTCCACGACGGATCATCTGTTGTCACTTTTTCCCGGAGCAGAAATTGGTGGAAGGACCGGATCGAGGAGAGATGCCGCACTGACGTTTTGCTCGATTTCCCTTCCTCTTTTAGCTTTTTTAAATAATGAATGATATGCAGGCGTGTGACATCTTTTATATCCGTCAGCTGCTCATGTGTCATTAAAAAAGACAAGTAGTTCTGTAAATCTCGTTTATAAGAAACAATGGTATTTTCAGAGAGTCCTCTCTCTACTGTCATAAAATGAATAAAGTCGGATAATTGATCGTTCAATGATTTCTACTCCCCGTTTTGATAAAAATAAATCAATCGGTCTTGCCAGTTGTCTTGATTCGGCTGATCCATTTCCATCACTTTAATTGCTGCACCCTCTGGTTTATCATAACGATGGTAGCTTTCATATTCTGAATTTATCCATATCATAGCATAATAGAACAGGACGGTAAAACCAGTGAACAAGATAAATACCTTCATCACTTCACCTGTTGTTTTGAGCCATTTTCGCATGATTCTCATGTCCTTTCTCGAGCTTCTCATTACTTCAGCATATGCCAGGTGGGACAAGGAATATACAGCGAAAATGCAAAAAACCTCTTCATCTTAAATGAAAAGGTTCCAATTCGGATTATTTGCCGGATTCATCATCATGACACCGGTGGCAAATACCATGGAATGTCAATCTATGATCCTTAATTTTAAATTTCCAGTCACGTTCAATAATCTCTTCAACATCTTCTAATAAATCATCTTCTATCTCATCGACTGTCCCGCATTCCATGCAGACAAGATGATGATGGAAGTGAGCGGCTCCTTCTTTGCGAAGATCATATCGCGAAACGCCGTCTCCAAAGTTAATTTTATCAACAACTTTCAGTTCAGTTAGCAATTCTAACGTTCGATAAACAGTAGCAAGACCAATTTCAGGAGACTTCTCTTTTACGAGGAGGTATACATCTTCTGCACTTAAATGGTCTTCTTCATTCTCAAGCAGTACTCTTACTGTTGCTTCACGCTGTGGCGTGAGCTTATAGCTGGAAGAATGAAGCTGTTTCTTAATTCGATCAATCCGATTTTCCATTGACTTTCCCTCCTACGCCACATTACTTGATCATTATATCAAATGATGTGCTGGGAGCCAACTATAATCATTTTAAATTGATAAATAAATTGATTATTATTTAATAACAATTATAAATTTATTAGAAAAGAACACCTGCTAGCTTTTTCATGAGCATGAAGGAGACGTACGATTCAAAAAAGGACGAAAGTGCAGCAAGCGCTAAAATCATCAGTAGAACAGATGCATAACGGGCGAACCACTGAACAGGTGCTTGACTGATGGTTTTTTTCATGAACAGCTGCCCAATGAGACGGATGGAAAACGCAATCGCACATGTCCCAATCACTAAATAGGCTGGAATAAGCAATATGTTTTGCGGAAGAACCGATACGAACGAAAGGAAAAAACCACTCAGCCCCATTTGATTTACTAGAAAACCAACTGTAAACCCAACGACAATTCCCTTTAAAAAGATCATGAGAAAGATGAGCGGCAGGCCAATGATAGATATCCCTAGTATCCACATAAGACCTAAATATTTCATATGATGCAAAAAGCTTTGCAAAAACATTTCTTTTGACTCTGCTGCTTTCTCATTTGTCAGCTGACCAAAAAATTGATTTAAATAATAGAATAAATCCTCTTTCTGACTAATTGTCATACTATTGACGATGATGGCCCCAAAAATCACGCCCATTAAAAAGAGTACAGAGACAAACAAATAAATCGATAGATGGTCTTTTACGTGCTGAAGAAGATGTTCCTTCCAAGACTTTTTCCGCATGCGTCTTCCTCCCAAATAGTAAAGGTTACTAGATTCTATGAGAGAGATTACGAAACATGACAGTTTTATTGAAAGAAAAAAGAGAAAGCAGCCTAAACACTGCTCTCTCTTCTCATTTATCGTGCCGCTTTTTGTACGTTCACAAGCCCGGCACCATAGTAAAAAGGATCTCCAAGCTGTGTAGCCGTTTTTGAAAGTCTCTCGCGCACTTCATCGTTTGTCAGATTCGGATGTTTTGATAGAATGACAGCCGCAGCTCCTGCTACATGCGGTGATGCCATGGATGTCCCGCTCTTGTAGCCATATTCATTATGGGGAATGGTACTGAGCGTTGAAACGCCTGGTGCTGAAACTTCCACTTCTTCGCCTACAGATGAATCAAAAGCTCTTTGTTTTCTTTGGTCAACAGAAGCAACCGCTATCACTGAGCTGTATTTAGCTGGATAGTCAACTGTGTTGAGAGAGCCATAACTTCCTGCATTCCCAGCAGAAGCCACAATGAGAATACCCTTGTCATATGCTCGATCTACCGCTTCTTTCAGCGCTTCAGATTCACTTGCTCCTCCCATACTAATATTGATGACATCTATGTCATTCTCAATAGCCCATTCAATTCCTTTAATGATCCAGCTATAGTAGCCATCACCATTTTCATCTGCCACCTTGACCGCATAGATTGAAGCTTTTGGCGCAACACCAACGACACCTACCTTATTATCTAACGCTGCAATTGTGCCCGCCACATGCGTCCCGTGTTCATGCGGGTCAACAAGCGGATCTGACTCTGTTGGAACAAAGCTGACTCCCCCGGTGACATGTAGATCTTCATGTTTGCCATCAATGCCGCTGTCAAGAACGGCTACTTTGACATTTTGTCCAGCGTATCCCCGTTTATGTACCTTTTGTGCTTTGATGCTTTTGATGCCATATGGGATCGTTTGACCGCTTGTTTTTGCCTTTTGGTCCTCCTCAATGAAGGTCACTTCTTTTGCCTGATTTAGTTTCTTTTTCGATGCCTCATTCAAGGAAACTTTCATCATATCTATCTGCTCTATGGATTCTTTTACATGTCCACCAGCTTCTTCAACAAGCTGTTTTTGTGTATGATCTTGAACGGAAGAAGAAAAGCCGATCATGTACTCTTTTTTCGCTTGCTCCTTTGCAGAAATATGTGAGGCGCCGAACGTGACCGATGCCAGCATCATACTTGCCATACAAAGCCCTGCTCCAATTGACTTGACGTTCACAATACTCACTCTCCCTTTCATCTTTTTGTCATTTAACTACATTTTTAGACAAAAAGAAACGACCGTTTGTCCTATTTTTTAAAATTTTTCCATTTATTTGAATTGGTTGTCACAAAAAAGCAAAATAAAAATGCTTATGATCCTCTTGATAGTGATCATAAGCATTCCTTCTTTTATGTTTTTTCATCATGTGCTGCAAGGCTTCTTGTTTTGTTTTTGTTTTTCTTTCATGTGTACTAAAGTGCGGCATGTTTCCTCTCGACAGTTCCGGGTTTCGGCTGTGCTGCCTTTCAATATGTTCTCGTTTTTTCTTTGCATTGCTTTTTCCCATTTGGCAAAACCCCTTTCGTTGACGTTATGATACACGATGTGACATAAAAAAGATAGACGTATACACGCCTATCTTTCTGTTTTCACCATATCAAGATGGGGAATTCCATCTTCATCATAACAATCTGAAACGGCCTTAAAACCAAAGGATTCGTAAAACGACTTCAGGTAGGCCTGCGCCTGAATTTTGACACTTGTTTCACCTAATTCACTCAGCTTTTCCAAAGCCTTGCTAAGTAGCATTTTTCCATAGCCTTTTTTTCGACCTGCCTCTGTCACAAGAACGCGGCCAATGGACGCCTCTTCGTACATGATTCCGCTTTGAAAAATTCGGCAATAAGCCACAATCGTGCCATCCTCTTTTGCCATCAGATGAAAGGCTTCTTGGTCCCGGTGATCAATTTCAGGGTAAGGGCATGTTTGTTCAACAACAAACACATTGACTCTTTCCATTAAAATCAGGTAAAGATCCTCTTTTGTCAATTGTTCAAACGTTTCACATGTCCAGTTAACTTGATTCATGATTGATATCCACCTTACCGTATACTCCGCCCCCGCCAGCGATCAGTTCGACTTCACCTTTTCTTGCTTTGATGATGTAATTGGCTGTTTTTTCTGGCAGGACAGCTTTTAGTTCTTGTTCTGTTGCTTGATGAAGGATATTCATCTCTGTGTGAAACACGGCTTTTAGCTTCTCCAGCGTTTTGGCTCCAACACCCGGAATAAATTGAAGTGGAAGCTGATGAACATAAGGAGGTCTTGTTCCATTGTCACTTTCTTGGTCAGCAAGCTCCTTTAAACGCTCGCTCACTCCTTTTGTCATCCGGGTATGTCCGCATGCTTGGCACTTTTCTTGATCTAGCGCGCGAGGTCTTACTCCGCACTTCTCGCAGGTTGTATGATAGTACTTCCCAAGACGCGGGGCGAGCCCATAATTTCCTGTGATGGCTCTCCCTTCTTTCCCTTCAAGGGCTAGTTTGAATTCGGCAAAAGAGGCATGGTCCATGCGGATTTTTGTATATTCTCGCGCGATTTTCCCTAAAGAATGAGCGTCTGAATTCGTTAAAAAGGGATAACGGTTCAGTTCGCTTAACTGGGATGCCATTGACGTATCGCAGCTAAGTCCTAGTTCAACAGCATCAATGAGGTCCGGATCGAATACTTCCGTTAAAGACGTGCTGACTCCTTTGCCAAATAAGCTTTTATGAGGAGTGAAAATATGAGCAGGAATAAATAAGCCTCCTAGCTCCTTGACCTTATGCTGAAGTGTTTTCCCATCCACATAGAGGCGCTGTGAACTTAAATGCACATTTTTCATATGAAGCGCGAGCCATGCGGAGAACTCAGTCATTTTGCGCAGTGTGGGCATAAATGCAAGCACGTGAATCGGACCTTTTGAATGGTTATCGTTAATTTCTAATTCACTGCCTAAAAGCAGCACGGTCTGTCCAAATGATAGACCGCCATCACTTAGTTCAGTGTACTTGCCTTCTTCTACACCCTCTATTAATTCTTCTAGGACTTCTGGAGATTGTGCATCAATCACACCAATCATCCCCATCCCTTTACTTTGCGTTGCTTCAATGAAAATTTGGTCAATTGTCAGTGACCTTGCACCTGTAATTTTAACAGCTCTGCCTGTTCTTGTTCTGCCGATATGAATATGGATGTCTGCAAAAAACTCCCTCATTTTGTTGACTTAAGTACCTCTTGCAGTTGTAAGTACTGTATGGCATAGGCTGTTTTTGCATCATAAATATGCTGCTTTTCAATGAGGTGCAAGGCTTCTTCTAATGAAACTTCCATCACTTCAACAAATTCATCTTCATCCAGCTCTCTTTTTTCTTCAAGCTGAACTAGCTGATCTGCAAGATACATGTGGACGATTTCATCTGCAAAACCTGGTGATGTATAAAAGGCTGTCAGCTTTTGAAGCTTCTGAGTGGTGTATCCTGTTTCTTCTTCTAATTCTCGTAGTGCTGTATGTGCCGGCTCTTCCCCTGGCTCTAATTTACCAGCCGGAATTTCAACGATGGCTCTCTCTAGTGCTTTACGGTATTGCTTGACCAAGATGATTTTATTTTCGTCTGTCCGAGCAATGACGGCTACTGCACCAGGATGTTTGATGATTTCGCGTTTGCCTTGTTTTCCATTTGGCAATTGTACATCTTCAAGAACCAAATCAATGATTTTTCCGTTGTATAATTCTTTAGTCGATAATGTTTTTTCTTCAAAGTCCTTCAATTTTGTCAGCTCCTCGTTCTACTTTCACTTTTTACTTCATTCATTTTAACATAGATGATTTAAGAGAAGCGAAATGCGGACGCTTGCTTCAATGCGCCACTTGAAGTCACCTAGCTTGAATTCCAGATTTTTTTCACTTAATGTGAAGGAATAGGAGTGTGATGGAATTGAAAAAAAGACGAATTGGTACAACGGATCTTTTGGTGAGCGAAGCGGCTCTAGGATGTATGTCCCTAGGAACAGAAAAAGGAAAAGCGCTCTCTTTATTAGATGAAGCCATTGATCTTGGAATTAACTATTTGGATACAGCCGATTTATATGATTTTGGGACAAATGAGGAAATTGTCGGGGAAGCGATTAAAAACAGGCGGCAAGATTTAATTTTGGCCACAAAAGGCGGCAACCGCTTTGAAAAAGGCAAATCTGGCTGGGACTGGGACCCTTCAAAGGCATACATAAAAGAAGCCGTAAAACAAAGCCTCAAGCGGCTGCAAACAGATTATATTGATTTATACCAACTGCACGGAGGCACGATCGATGACCCTATCGATGAGACGATTGAGGCTTTTGAAGAATTAGTGGAAGAAGGCGTTATTCGCTATTATGGCATCTCTTCTATCCGTCCAAACGTCATTAAAGAATACGCCAAAAAATCAAACATCGTCAGCGTCATGATGCAATATAGTTTACTCGACCGCCGTCCAGAGGAATGGTTCTCTCTTCTTGAAGAACAAGGCATTAGTGTTGTGGCAAGAGGACCTTTAGCAAAAGGGCTTTTAACCGAAAAACCACTTTCACAAGCAAGTGCAGCGATTCAAAAAAACGGATATCTTCAATATTCATTTGACGAGCTACAGCAGATCATTCCTTCTTTAAAGAAAGTCGCTTATGACCTATCACTCACAGAGCTCTCCATTCAATATTTGCTTCAGCATTCTGCGGTCAGTTCCGTTGTATTTGGCGCAAGCTCGGTGGAACAATTAAAAGAAAATGCGGCAGCGGCCAATGCACGTTCTTTAAGTGACCAAGAAGTAAAAGCATTGACTTACTATACAAAACCATCCGTGTACGAGGCGCACCGGTTTAAATGAGATAAAAAGAGATCTTCTGATGTGATCTCTGGTGATTGTAGAGAAACTCATGTTTTTCTACAATTTTTCTATTTTATTGTATGTATGATGAGTGAACTCTTTTTCATATTCTACAGGCAAAAGCAAGGAGGGGCTAAAAGCCCCGTTGTCTTATCTTGCACTTTCGTAATATGCATAATTTCCAGATTTGCCTTTAAGATAAAATGTCGTACCAAAACGACTGAAACTATTTGCAAAAGAACCGTTATCCGAATACATACATAATCGATTACTTGCGCCTTTAAAAGGAGTTACAGAACAATCTACAATTGAAGTAGCCTTTGTACGCAAATCCGCATTCGTTAAATCATTTGTAGCAAGAGCTTGTCCCGAAACAGGTAAAAGCAATCCTAAAGATAAAGCGACTCCAGCCATTGTTTTTCTCATTTTCATGTAAATCATCTCCGTTCCCAAATATTGTAATACACCTTCATTATAAGTAGTACGACCTTCTATCAAAAGGGTCTTAAATACTATATTTGTTATAAAAAGGGATTTAAATGAAGGAGGAATCGAAGGAGCCGGAAGCACTTGTGTGTTGATCAATCTCAATGATGATATAAAAAAAGAAGCATCAGTGCTCCCTTTTTTAGCTTTTATATTTTCTCCAGTCCAAATGACTTTCATCTAGCAGCTCGGAGAAGCTTTTGTTTTTTTCTTTTTCTTTCTGCTGCCGAAGGAGGTCTTGTCGTTTTTGTTCTTCTCTTTTTTCTGTCTCGGCGGCCAGATTCTGCTTCATTTGAAGGAGCTGCTGTTTGAGATTCTCGTTTATGCCGTCCTTTAATTTCGCTTGATCATTGTTCTTTTTCATTGTGCCTCTCTCCTTTTGCCTCTAAGTGTATCATCCGTTTTATTTCCTGAGCAAGAGTCACGCCAATCTCCCAACATGTGGTATGATCGTCATAGGAAAAACCTCGGAAAGGAAGAATCAGCTAGATGAAAAAATGGATCGCTATACTCGCCTTCATATTATGTCCGCTCGTTGCAATCGGCATTTTTTTCACCAATAAAATGATGTATATTCGAAAATTAACAGATGAAGAGCTCATCAAACGAGAAGCAGATGAAGGGCATTATCATCATGAAGAGTTTCAACAGCTTAACAAAGAGAAAGTGTGTATTCCTTCAGCATTTGGTTATGATCTTCATGGCTATTTTGTGCCGCATCCGCATTCGCATACAACACGCACCATTGTACTTTGTCATGGCGTCACAGTCAGTTTAATAAATTCCGTTAAGTATATGAAATTATTCCAAAAGCTTGGATGGAATGTGATGCTTTATGATCATAGACGACATGGAATGAGTGGCGGGAAAACCACGAGTTATGGATACTACGAAAAAGAAGATTTAGCGAAGGTCGTGAAGTGGCTTAGACAAAAACTTGGGGAAAATGCCATTATCGGTATACATGGAGAATCTATGGGGGCAGTCACGACTTTGTTATATGCCGCAAAGCCGGAAGCAAGCGCCAATTTTTACATAGCTGACTGTCCTTTTGCTTCTTTTGAGGATCAGCTTCTCTATCGATTAAAAACAGATTTTCGTCTTTCAGGGCAATGGATTCTTCCACTAAGTGATCGAGTGTTAAAATGGCGGGATGGATACAGCATTCGGCAAGTGTCACCGCTTGATGTGATCGATCAGGTGAGAGAACCTGTGCTTTTTATCCATAGTCTTCATGATGACTATATTCCATGCGAGCAGAGTCAGCAGCTATATGCTCGAAAAAAAGGTGATAAACAGCTATTTATAGCGCCGCACGGGGCACACGCGATGTCTTTTAGTGAAAATAAAGAAGCTTACGAACAAGAAGTTCAAGTATTCCTTCAACCATTTGAATCAAATGAAGATAAAAGAGGAGAATGAACAGCGGTTCGTCTCCTCTTTTTGAGCTAACTTATGCGATAGTCACTACTGTTGTATGGTGTCTGCCCGCCAGTTCCATATGACTCTCTTCCGATTGCTGCTGACTCATGACCGATAATCCTGCAGTTGCTGCCAATAAAAGAACTATCAAACTCGTTTTCATATAAATGACCCCCATTTTGAATTTTTGATATGGCTTGAATCTTCCGTTCGTAAAACCGTGTCGATGCTTCATACAGTCCAAGCTCATTGTAATAATGAGCCGCATCAAGTGCCAATTCCTCAATGTCTGGGTATAAGCGCTTGTCCTCGAGCAGGTCTAATGTATCGTCTATGATCGTTATTTCTGCATCAACGTATAATGCTTTTAAGAACTGAAATTTGCAGATGTAAATTTCATCTTCTAATTCACAGGCTTTCATAATACCTTTTTGATAGAGGGTTAACGACTCTTCTATTTGTTTTTGTTTAAACAGGATTTGGGTGAGCATAAATAGTGGGTCTAGAGAGCGATTAAGATGGGTTAAATTCTCCTTTTCAAACACTTCAAGAGAGTCTTTCAGATAACGGCTTGCTTCCGCAAGATCGTTCATTTGGTAATAACAGTTACCTAAGTTGAAAAGGGCCGAACCTATGACTCGAGGGTTTCCAATCGATCGTGCTCGATTTAGAGCATTTTTAAAGTAGGGCAATGCATGTTCATAGCATTTCAAATCATCATAGTTTGCACCGATGACAAATTCACAGTGGATGATTCTCAGCGTGTACGTTCTGTAGGCAGAGTACGTATTTAACGCTTGCAAGGCATAGTGCATCGAAAAGTGGGTTTGTTTCATGTGGTAGTATATTTCAGCTAATTTAAAGTAAAATTCTGCTCTTTCTATATCATCTGATATGAGATTGAGCTTTTTTTCTGCTGAACGGTAATAGGCAATGGCACTTAAATAGTTTTGCTGTTCAAACTCAAACATTCCTGTGAAAAAATGAACATAGTATTCAAGCATGTCCGTTAATTTCGTTTGCGAATGTTCGATCGTTTCTAGCAGGTTTTTAATTTCTTCATCATTTGAGGCTTTCTTTGCCGGTTCAAAATATTCAAGCATCACCTTATGGCGAAAATCCATCAGCTGGTAAAACAGCAACAAGTTTTGATCTTGCTCCATCTCCAGAATTTCCTGCTCGATCTCGGCCTTCAGCTTCTCTGCTTTCATGACATGAAATCCGCAAATCTGCCTATACCATTCGTTTATTTTAATTCCAACCTGAGGCGATGACAGCTTGAGCTTCAATTCACTTTAGCACCTCCCTTCTCATATACGATACATGTTGTATTCTATCATATTTCCTCGAATGGAAGAAATATGAAATGTCATTTTTCGCAAAGTTTTCGGTATCCCGCAATAACCGCTTCCATTGCCTATTTTTCGGCATTTATATCCACGATTTTTTCATGTCTATTTTTCTCGTTTTGTCGAATTGGTTGTTATAAAACAGTTTTTTTGCGTTGCAAAAGATCATTTTTCAGATTAGACGTTCCCAGTTGTTTAATGAGATGATGAAGACACGAAAAAAACCCTTTTGTCAAAAAGGGCTTTTATAATACATCTGTTACCTGTTCCATATTCTCTTTGATCCAATTGACAGCTAATTCGAGCGTTGGGAATTCTTCCGTTTCAAATGTGACTTCATCCTGAAGAAGCCAAACATCCTTTTTCACCGAATCCATTCCACCTATTGACCAGTGCAAAAGGGTATAGGGATGATTGTTATTTAAAAACGACACCCATGTTTTATTTTGTGCCGTGTTTTGTATCACTCTAAGCTTCTGATCCACTACGTTTCCACCTTACTTTACAAGTATGCCCATTCTTGGACTGAGTATTTGCTGAGGACTTTTCAGCATCAATGTATTGGCTTTTTCATTAAAATCGATGGTCATTTCCTCATCAAAAAATACCTTCTGTGCAATGTGTATATATAGTTTTAAATGTTGGCTATTTTTAAGTTGTTCCCATTCACCTGTTCTTTCACTTGTTAACCAAAGCATTGGTACGCCACTCACTGCACAGCCACAACCTTCTGAATCGTAGCGAAGCAGTAATTCCTTAGTTTCGTTTCCTGTTTGCTGTTTTTCTATATATGTTTTAGCCTGTTCTGTGATGTGAATATACATGGCGAACATCCTTTTTAAATTGATGCTTACATTGTAACACATAAAACACCATAAAACATGACACACGACTAAATCCGAAAGTCATATTCTTTGAAATACACGCTCTTCTCACTATGATTATATCTATCTATTGGCTCTTTTTGCTTCTTGTTTTTTAGAATTATACTTATGACGCTACCAATTTTTAAAGAATAAACAGGAGGTTTTAGATCGTGAAAAAAAGATTATCTCTCTGCTTCATCGGGGCACTGATATTGATGTTGAGTTTCGCTGTGCCAAACATGAAAGCGGCATCTGTCCTTGATGAAGTACGAGAAAGCTATGCAACTTATACGGGATCTGGTTACTCAGGGGGCGCCGCATTATTAGATCCTATTCCATCTGACATGAAAATTACGGCTTTAAATCCCCATGACTATAACTATAAAGGGATAAATGCGGCACTTGCAGGGGCTTACCTTGAAGTAAAGGGTCCAAAAGGAAAAACCGTTGTGTATGTAACCGATAAATATCCAGAAGGAGCGAAAGGAGCTCTTGATCTTTCTCATAATGCCTTTGCCAAAATCGGCAATATGGCAGATGGGAAAATCCCAATTAGTTGGAAAATTGTAAAAGCACCGATTAGCGGAAATGTAGTTTACAGAATAAAAGAAGGTAGCAGTAAGTGGTGGGCTGCGATTCAAGTGCGCAATCATAAATATCCGATTATGAAAATGGAATATTACAAAGATGGACAATGGGTGAACATGGAAAAGACAGACTACAACCATTTCCTTGGATTTAATATGGGGTCTAAATCTCTTCCTGTTCGAATCACAGATATCCGCGGGGTCATCGTAAAGGATAAATTACCCGCTCTTCCATCTACTGCTGCTTCACAGGCCTATACTGTAAAAGGCAATGTTCAGCTTCCTAATTAACGAGGAAAAGAGGTAGCTTATTTAAGAGCTTCCTCTCCTCCTTCTCTATCCCAGCGATATGCCTCATTTTCTATTACTTTTATGATTTCATTCTTTCCTGCCATATAGCTTTGTATATCTTCCCGATACTGATTTGCTAATTGTTCCTTGACAGACGCATACGCTACAGCTCGTTCTGGATGGGCCCTTAAGTAATCTCGAAACAATAAATGCCTTTTCACATCAGGATGATTTCTCTCATAAATATGGACATGATGCGTACGATTCAAGCCACCCTTTTGAAAAAAACGTCTCCCTTTTATGCCATTTTCACCGAGCGCTTGATATCCAAGATGTTCAAAGCTCTCTCTTTTTCTATCGATCTCTTTTATATGACTTACTTCTATTAAGATATCAATAATGGGTTTGGCAACAAGTCCTTCAACTGACGTACTACCAATATGATGTCCTTCTATCCAGCTCTTTTGAATGATTTGCTTGAGTCGCTGCTTTTCTTGATGGAATTCTTCATGCCATTCTTTTTTGAATTCGACAACCTCAACCTTTCGCCTCGGTGTCCATTTCATTTTTGATAAGGTGAGCTCTTTTGCAACATGAATCACATTTGTTTCAACAAATCCTAACTTTTCGTATAGCCTTTTTGCAGGGGTGTTTTTTTGCCCAGTGGTCAGTTCTATAGGGACATTTTTCTCCATAATTGTAGACATAAGTCTTGTTCCAATACCCTGCTTTAGCGCTTTTGGATGTACAGCCAATCGACTAATGATCAAATAATCTTTCTGCTCTTCATAAGAGGCAACACCTAGTAAGATTCCCTTTTGCTCAAAACCAATAAATTGCTCTTTTGCTTTCATTACATCTTGAATGGTCTCTTTTAATGGCGGAAGATCGGCATAGCCAATTTGTTCAGCTTCTTGTTGGTATGCAGCTAGTTGAATATGTAAGATCTGCTTTGCTACATCTCCTATTGTTTGATCTAAATTGACAATCATGACATCGCCTCTAACTTTTTCACAAATAAAACACGGTCTTCATTTATTCCTTCATATTCTGAAAACACGGAGATTCCTTCTACAGTTTTATCCCCTTTTTCAATTTGAAAGCCCAATTTTGCATGATAGGCAATTGATACTTTATTTACAGGTGCTGTTACCACTTTAATGGTTGTTCTTCCTTCCTGTTTTGCCACATCATAAAAGGCTTGATACAGCATTTTTCCGATCTTTAATTTCCGGTGATCTGGATGTACCCCAACAAAGTGAATATACGCTTCATCTGAACGAGATTGCGATAAAAAACCGACTAAAAAGCCAATCAGTTCACCTTTTTCAACGACGACAAAACTTGTTTGCTGAAAATGTTCAAAAAATAGCTTCGGCAATGTTGCGCGCAAATCTTTACCTCCCCACCAGCTTTGGATGACGGATGTGACGGCGTAAAAATCTGACGGCTTCACTTGACGTATCATGATGACCTCGCCCCTTTTCATTTTTGGCTTACCGCTCTCTTTTTTTACAAAAAACTGTTGTTTCAATAGTCTACCTGTCCGATTAATTGTTTGTAAAGATTACGTGGCAGCCTTTTTTCCTTTCAGCTTTGTTGATTTCGTTCTTTCGCCGTCATCTCCTTGTAAATCTTCACACTTATTTCAAAAAGTTCACTTTTTGTGCGAAAGTTTCATTCTTTTGGTATGTTAAGATGGTTCATATAGGAAATGTAACAAATGTTTATTGGAGATGATGATATTGGTTTGGATTGTTACTTCACTTGTTGTGTTTAGTCTTTTAAAGCTTCTTGTCACTTCGCTACCTTCTGGTGTTGTGGAACGCCTTTTTAGTCGTTATGCAGTGCATGCAAAAGTAACAAGTGATCAAACAACGATCATGTTTGAAGATCGTCCGCTCAATGATCAACAAACATCTGAAATTATTCAACATTTTAATGATGCGATCTTTATTGAACGCTATTATATTTATCCTGGTGATGAAGAGCGCTTTCTTCATCCGCAGGAAGGGCCGGCGCCTCTTACCATGCAAACAAAGCTTGGCAAGCATGATGTGACCCTTTATCTGTATCATTACGATGACCACGTGGATGTGGTGCGGCAGTTTACACATAAGCCTAAGAAAAAACTGATGGCCTATCGTTTGCGTTCTGAGCCCCTCCAAACATCCTACAACTTGGCACATGCTTAAAATATGTTGCATCAAATGAGACGAAGTGTCTTCCACTTCGTCTTTTTTTGTATGGATTTATACTCTTTTCTTTGAATGATTTACCAGTATCAATTTCGCCTCCTGACGGTTAAAATAGAAACAGAACATACGTTCTAAGAGGTGAAAATAATGAATGAACGAGCCATTCTGCTTGTGGATATGCAATCGTTTTATGCGTCAGTCGAAAAAGTGGAGGCTCCCCACTTGAAGGATGTGCCGCTCATCGTCTCTGGAGATCCTGAGCGGCGGAGCGGAGTCGTACTTGCCGCCTGCCCGCTCGCTAAAAAACGGGGCGTTCAAAATGCATCCAGATTATGGGAAGCACAGGAGAAATGCCCTGAAGCTGTCGTCGTACGCCCTCGTATGCAGCGCTATCTTGATATCTCTGTCATGATCACAGAGCTGCTTGAACAATACACAGATCTTGTCGAACCATATTCAATTGATGAACAATTTCTCGATATTACAGGCAGCCTGACACTACTCGGTTCTCCCCGTGAGATCGCTCAAAATATACAAACAACCATTATGAACCAGACGGGTATTTACGCACGTGTTGGCATCGGTCCTAATAAAGTGCTCTCTAAAATGGCCTGTGACCATTTTGCTAAAAAAAACACATCTGGCATTTATGAACTTCGCGCAGACAGTGTTGCGACTGATTTATGGCCGCTTCCGATTGGAAAATTATTTGGCGTTGGTAAACGAATGGAGCACCATTTAAAACGAATGGGCATCAGTACCATTGGGACGCTTGCTGCTTATCCGTTAGACCGGCTTAAAAAACGCTGGGGAATCAACGGAGAGCTTTTGCAGCGAACAGCTTTAGGACATGATCCCTCTCCGGTCACCGTTCACACACATAATGAGCAAAAAGCGGTGGGACATCATATGACTCTCCCCCATGATTATGCGTCTTTTGAGGATATCAAAGTCGCTCTTCTTGAATTGAGCGAAGAGGTGGCAAGACGTGCACGCTTTAAGCATTATCTTGGGCAAACAGTGTCTGTTGGCGTGAGAGGCGCTGATTTTTCTCACCCGACCGGATTTCATAGACAAATCAAGCTTCATTCACCTACACAGTACGGGACAGATATTGCAGAGGCAGCCATTCAGCTATGCCAGCAGCACTGGGATGGTCAGCCCATTCGCAGTGTCGGTATTACTCTCTCACAGCTGCAGTCTGACAGCCAGTATCAGCTAACTTTATTTGATCATCATGTTCAAAAAGACAAACTCAGCAAAGTATTTGATGCGATCCACATAAAGTATGGACCTGCTGCCCTGCTGCACGCTTCGTCACTGACAAGCGCAGGGCAGGCGTATCACCGCGCCGAAAAAATTGGCGGACATTACAAATAACGGAGGCGAACAGCCATGAATCCCAATAAATTAACACCTGGATACAACCTCATGTGGGAATCAAGCCGAATGATGCTTCCAGAGCACCGGGAGCAGCTGCTTGCTCAAAAACGGCAGAAAAAAAAATACACCCCTCCCCCGCTGAGCACCGATCAACTGGAAGAAATGAATTTTTTGATCACACAGTCGATTACTGAGGATCAAGCGATTTGCGTGACATATGCCGCAGCAGGTAGAAAAGAGCAGTTTTGGGGCTGGGTCAAAGCCATTCATTATGAAACGCAGCGCATAAAAATCGTCAATGATGAAGATGTTCTCAACCTGTCCTTGCAGCAAATCGTCGCGATCGACCTTGATTAAATGGGGTCAAATGACCGCGCGAATCAGTGGCATAAAAGCACCGGCAGAAAAAAGCACGCGTCTCCAAATACGAGCCAATCAAACTTCTCTGCCATATGGCGGATGTCCCCTCCATCAAATTGTGTATTTAATTTGCACAATTTTTCATGTATGATTGGAACATCTTACAAACTCAGGGGAGAAACAGCATGAAAAATAACTTACGTACGCTACATCCGCTTAGTTGGACGATCATCATCGGCACCATATTTGGCCGAATGGCGACGTCCATGA
The DNA here is from genome assembly GCF_900186955.1 of Bacillus pumilus. Lineage (NCBI taxonomy): Bacteria > Bacillati > Bacillota > Bacilli > Caryophanales > Bacillaceae > Bacillus > Bacillus pumilus. The sequence goes on from NZ_LT906438.1 coordinate 2,135,528, forward strand.
GCATTCCTTTTTTGGCCGTTTATTTAACACAAGTCAAAGGCGCCTCAGCTTCTTCTGCTGGATTAATCATTGCCGTTAGCTCTCTGATTGGGATCGTTGCGAGTTTTTACGGTGGATATATTTCTGATCGTATCGGAAGAAAAAAGGTCATGCTTCTATCAATCTTCGGTTGGACACTTGTCTTTGTTGGTTTTGCATTTGCAGATGCCATTTGGGTCTTCTTTATCATGAACGCTTTAAACGGACTGTGCCGGGCACTATTTGAACCAACATCTAAGGCGCTCTTATCTGATGTCACCCCGTCAAGTATTCGGTTGTTTGTGTTTAATTTACGATATACAGCCATTAACATAGGGGTCATCTTCGGTCCGCTGCTTGGCTTATATCTCGGGTCATCGAAAACAACCTTTCCATTTCTCGTCGCTGCCTTCATTTATTTGTTATACGGATTAACGCTGGCCTGGCAATTTCAGAAACATCCAGTTGCTGCTCCAGAAAACACGAAACAAATTGGGGTCAAAAAAGCCCTTTCCATTATCCAAAAAGATACGGTCTTTAGCATTATCCTCATCGGCGTTACCTTATGTTCGTTCGGGTATTCGCATTTGAGCTCAACGCTGCCTCAATATTTATCCGCTTCGCCTATGATTGAGGATGGTCCGAAACTGTTTGGATACCTTTTATCTTTAAATGCAGTTGTTGTCATTGTCGTACAATATCCGCTCATCATGATCGCCAAACGCTACTCCACCATTTTGTCGCTCACCACTGGGAATATTCTTCTTGCGGGCAGTTTGTTTGCCATTGCTTTTTCACAGAGTCTCGGCATGCTTGCTTTCATCATTGTCGTGTTTACAATTGGGGAGGTTCTGCTGTTTGCGATGATGGATCTATTTGTAGACAATGTGGCAAAGCCAGAAGTAAAGGGGTCGTACTTTGGCGCGATGGGATTTTCTCAGCTCGGCAGCGTCATCGGACCATTTGTCGGCGGACTATGCATTGACTATTTTGGCGCAGCCCATCCCTTCTCCATTTTTTCAGTCTTGTCGATCATCACCATCGCAGGTGTTCCGTTCCTACTCATTGGATACTACCGCCTGAAAAAGCGATCCGCAGCTGCCATCGCTGTGAAAGTCAGTGGAGATCATTAAAAAAACCGCTCACGTTTGAGCGGTTTTTCTTTATACTCGGCGGATAGCAATCTCTTCCACCTTATGCTGATCACCTTTTTTCAAAATGAGATCAGCTCGATATTTTGTCGGTAAAATATTTTGATATAAATTAGGGCGATTGACGGTATTCCAAATTGTGCTTGCCATGTGATCTGCCTCTTCATCCGTCAAATCTTTGTATTGATGAAAGAAGGATTCAGGATCTTGGAAAGCTGTTTCCCTCAGCAAACGGAACCGTTCTTTATACCATGATTGAATTTGCGTTTCAGCAGCATCTACATAAATCGAAAAATCAAAGAAATCTGATACAAACACACGCGGTTCATCCTTCAGATCATCCAGCGCTGGGGATTGCAGCACATTGATTCCTTCAATAATAACAATATCGGCATCCTCCACCGTTTCATACACACCATCAAGCCGGTCATAGGTCAGATGCGAATATACCGGGGCATGCACAGTTTGTTTCCCTGATTTTAATTCGTTTAAAAAAGACAACAAGGCTTTGACATCATAGCTTTCTGGGAAGCCTTTCTTTTCCATGAGTCCTCGATCCTTTAATTCTTTTTGAGGATACAAAAAGCCATCGGTTGTCACAAGACTCACTTTCAGTCCATCTCCAAGCCTCGATAAAAGCGTTTCGATGATACGGGCCGTTGTGCTTTTCCCGACAGCCACACTTCCAGCAATCCCAATGAGAAAAGGAATTTTCGCATGATGTGGGTAGTTTAAAAAGGCATTCACATGCTGATTTTTTTGTTTTTCTGCAAAGACATGCAATGTCAGAAAACGAATAAGTGGTATGTAAATATCCTGAACTTCTTCAAGGGATAAATAGTCATTTAATCCTTGAAGTGCTCTTGCTTCCTCTTCTGAAACAGATACCGGCATATATTCTCCAAGAGCAGACCAAGCCTCTCTTGTATGACGTGTATATAAAGTATTAAAATCTAGTCGCGTGTCACTCAAAGTCTTTCCCACCAATCTTCACTAAACTCGTAACCAAAAAGACGATAATCCGATTGTAGCTTAAAATGAAGGCGCTGTCTTTATTTTTCCACTAAAGTTTGCTTCTTTTGCGAAAAAAGCATTAAAAAAAGGAAAATGAGGGTAAATAAGAGTATTCAGTTCGATAGATAGAAGGGAGCACACCAAATGAAATATATGATCATTGGCGGAGATGCAGCAGGAATGAGCTGTGCTATGCAAATATATCGAGAGGATCCAGATGCACATATTGTCGCTTTTGAAAAAGGAGAGATTTTCTCATATGGACAGTGCGGCCTCCCCTACTTGATCGGCGGTCTCATTGATCACCACAGCAAGCTGATTGCACGCAGCGCTGAAACATTTCGCGACAAATATGGAATTGATGCTCGATGCTTACACGAAGTGACCTCCATTGATCCAAAGCAAAAAACGGTGTCAGGTCATCATACGAAAACAAAAGCATCCTTTACCGAAAGCTATGACCGCCTCTTAATTGCGACAGGAGCAAGCCCTGTTAAACTGGATTTAAACAATCAACCGCTAGAAGGCGTACACGTATTAAAAACCATTCCGCATGCGCTGTCCATTTTAGACCACTTAAAACAAGATATCACACATGTCACGATCATTGGCGGTGGATATATCGGCTTAGAGATGGCTGAAAATTTAAAAGCGCTGGGAAAAAAGGTACATATCATTCAGCGGGGTTCAACACTTGGTCCGGGTTTTGACCCCGATATGGCGAAGCACCTGAAAGAAGAGGCGGGTGCCCAAGGCATTCACGTGACACTCGGGGAAACCGTGCAGACATTAGAGGGCGAATCACATGTCACAGCTGTTCAAACAGACAAACAAACCATAAAAACAGATATGGTCATCATGGCCATCGGCGTCACCCCGCAAACATCCTTTTTAGACAAAACAGAAATCAAACGGCTTTCAAATGGCGCCATTGTTGTAAATGAATACATGCAAACCAATGTAAAAGACATCTATGCTGCCGGGGATTGCGCAGCCACTTATCACCGCATCAAACAATCACTCGATTATATCCCGCTCGGCACAACGGCGAATAAACAAGGAAGAATCGCTGGTTTTCATATGACGGGAACAGACCGGGCGTTTCAAGGGGTGATTGGAACTGCCGTCATGAAATTTATGAGCATGACAGCGGGACGAACGGGCTTATCTGAAAAGGAAGCACAAGCAGCTGATATTCCTTTTTCCACCATCACCATTGACAGTACGGATCACGCTGGATATTATCCAGATGCGCAGAAAATGAAAATCAAACTGATTTACAGAAGTGATGACTACACCTTGCTCGGTGCCCAAATCATCGGAAGAAACGGTGTAGATAAACGGATCGATGTGATGGCAACTGCTCTTTACCAACAGCTAACCATAACAGATCTTGAAGATTTAGATATTAGCTATGCACCGCCTTTTAACAGTGTGTGGGACCCGCTTCAGCAAGCAGCAAGGCGGAGATAAAAAGACGGTCACAATGGCAGCTTACTTCAAAAAAAAGAAACCAGTTCACAACCGGTTTCTTTTTTTTATTTTTTCATCATCGCTTTGCGTGCTACTTTTTCAAATAAAAATGGGAATAATTGATACAATTTACTGCCAGCGTTCATCCATCCAGGCAGATTAATCTCTCTTTTTTTCGTCATCATAGCGGATACGACCTTCTCAGCCACCTTGTCCGCACTAAGCATCATGAATTCCACATTCTTCACATATTCACCGCTGCGATCGGCGATGGTAAAGAAGTCAGTGGCAATCGGGCCTGGATTCACTGTGGTGACGTGAATGCCGATGTCTGACAGCTCCATTCTGAGGCTGTTTGAAAAGCCAAGGACGGCATGCTTGGATGCGGAATAAATGGCTGATTTCGGGGTGGCAATCTTTCCTGCCTGAGAGGCAATATTGATAATATGTCCATGTCCTCTTTGTTTCATCTCTGGAATGACCTTTTTCGTGCAAGCGATTAAACCAAACACGTTTACTTCAAACATCGACACCATTTCCTCAATGGATGCATCTTCAACGAGATCGAACGCACCGAAACCGGCATTGTTAACCAAAATATCAACAGCCCCCACTTCTTCATATGCGCGATCAATGTCCTCAATGTGACTGACATCTAGCTCCACGATGTGACACACTCCGCCAGCACTCATAATCTTTTCTTTTACACCCGTCAGCTTTTCAATTCGTCTTGCTGAAATCATGATCTCTGCGCCTTCTTCTGCTGCCAAATACGCCATTTTTTCACCAATGCCACCAGATGCGCCAGTAATCCATATTCTCTTTCCTGTTAATCGCCCCATGCGTTTCACTCCTTAGTTTGCCCTGTAGTAGAGAATTCCATCTTTTTGCACTTCTTCAATTTGTCCAGCCTCTAAGAGGACATCAAGCTGCCCAACTGTCTCTGACATCGTTAAAAATAAGGCCTCTTCGTACAGCACTGGAAATAGCTTGCGGCAAAGATGAAAGGCAGTCATTTCTTTTCGTTTGAGTAGCTGATACATCGTATTTGCCCGTTTTTCTTGTTTCTTAAATCTTTCTTCGATTAATTCATGATGAGACGTGATGAGCAGCCCGTGTCCTGGATAAATCGTCTTGATCGGCAGATGCAGTAATCGATTGAGTGATGCTTTATATTGAAGCAGCGATTTTTGGCGCTCCTCCCCTTCATACGGCGCTTCCATTAACGGGTTTGAGGAAATGGTCGTCAAAAGTAGGTCTCCACCAATGAAATGGCCCGTTGTTTCATCTAGAAAGGAAAGATGAGATTGTGCATGTCCCGGTGTTTCCATCACAAAGAAGTGTTCATGCCCTTTCAATCGATCGCCTTCTTTGATGACGTCATCTACATGTGCAGTACAAGAATATGTATAAGATTGCTTCACGATTCTTTCACACTCACCTCGGCGAAGCGGCACACCTAACTGCTGAAAAAATCGTTCCATAAAAGCAATTTGACGCTCTTTAAACACAGGGTCCTGGCTAATATACGGCTCATTTAACTCATGTCCGATCACACGGACATGAGGTTTCATCAGATTTAAAAGACCGACATGATCTGCATGATGATGGGTCAACACCACTTGATCAATATCGTCTATTGATAAACGATGCTCCTGTAATTGCGTGACAAAGGCGTGCTCCGCCTCTTCTGTCATCGGCCCGCAGTCTACTAAGGTCACGGCTTCTCCTTTTAAAATATATGCATGTACATCTCCAACAGCAAATGGTGTCGGGATGGATAATTGAATGATGTCTTCTTTCACTTTTTTATGTCATCTCCTGCTTTTTGACTCATGGTTCATTGTAACTCCGTCTTCTTTATTCATTGTATCCTGCAAAGGGCAGACTGTCATGCGGTTTAGGCGGTCAATTTTTTTATCTGTCCCTATTGACACAAACTTGTCCATCGTTGCATAATGAACAACAAATATAAAATGCGTGATGACAAGGATTAGTAAGCAAAATAATGATGCAAGAGAGTGAGGTCCGCCGGCTGTAAGACCTCACCATCCTCTTATTTGCTGAACCTGCCCTTTGAGCTGTTAGGCAAACCTAAACGTTTCCCGCGTTAAGGGACTAGAGCTGAGTATGCATATTTGCATGCTAATTGAGGGTGGTACCGCGAAAAACCTTTCGTCCTTTTCAGGCGAGAGGTTTTTTTATTTTCTACAAGGAGGAGCAGCTTATGAGTAAAATTGGATTTATTGGTGCAGGCTCAATGGCAGAGTCGATGATGAAAGGTTTATTAAAAAGTGGCATCATGTCAAATGAAGATATTATTGTCACAAATAAAACGAATGAAAAACGTCTAGAAGAATTAAAGGTGCGTTATGGGGTCAAAACGGATTTCTCTCGTTCTTTTATTTATGAAGAAGCGGATATTCTCGTATTTGCTTTAAAACCGAAAGATGCGGAAAGCGGGATATCTGAAGTGCGGCCTCATTTACAAGGGCAGCTGATCATTTCGATTTTAGCGGGCATCTCTATTGAAACGATTCAACACTATGCTGGCGAGAAGACTGCGGTGGTTCGCGCGATGCCAAATACATCAGCCGCCATTCAGCAATCAGCAACAGGCATTGCCGTCAGTCAAGAAGTGACAGAGGATCAAAAGAAAAAAGCAATCGAGCTGTTTGAAACGATCGGTCATGTGACGGTATTGGATGAATCACAGCTGAATGCTGTTACAGCTATTGCAGGAAGCGGTCCAGCCTTTATTTATCATTTGATTGAAGGAATGGAGCGAGGCGCTTCGGAACTTGGGATGGACCAAGCAACAGCGAAGCTGCTCATCTGCCAAATGATTGCGGGCGCCGCAAACATGCTTCAAAGCAGCGGTAAAGAACCTGCTGAACTGCGCAAAGAAATCACAAGTGAAGGCGGAACGACAGAAGCCGGCCTGAACACACTTGCTGCCTATCAATTTGAAGAAGCCGTTGTCGATTGTGTCAAAACCGCAACAAAACGCGCAGCAGAATTAAACGAAATGTTTTCAGCAAGCACGTATAAATGATAGAGAAAAGCACCTGTTTTGATGACAGGTGCTTTTTATTTTTATCTAATGAGTGATTTTTCACAAATAATTAACAAATATTAACAAGGTATATATTACCTAATGCAGAATTACTTATATGTACCACAAAAATGAGGAAGAGGAGTGTTTTAAATGAAATTAGTTAAGGTTCTTACTGGATCCGCATTGTCACTCGCTTTACTTTTTTCCGCAGCACCTGCATTTGCTACAAGTGCACATTCTAACGCAAAGGATGTCCACGTTACAAGTGATTTTAAAGCTCAACTTTACACATGGGATATTACCAACAATACTGGTATTTTTGCCAATTCGTTCGAACAAGATGGGATTAAATGGTATATAAAAGGCATCACTAAAAATTCTGATGGAACTTGGACAGCTCATTATGAGGGTAGACGAGTATAATTCTAACTGGGAGCCTACGGCTCCCCTTACTATTTTAAAGTAATAAAACATTCTTCCCCCCTTCTTCTTTTCTCATTAACCTTCATTTACTCTACATCCTTCACTCAAAGCACATAAGCTTTCAAAGACTCTAGAAACCTCATACATAAACAAGACTTATTTTTTCTCTAACAAAGCATGAATCGCTGATTCTAGTAATTCTGGCAAAATGCCGAATGAGAACGGGATGTGCAGCCGCTCTGTCCATTTGTGCGGGTCCTTTCCTAATGGGCCCACGTTAATAACTGGAACGTAAAGTGCTCCCTTTTCTCCTTCCGGTAAAGAATAGCCTTTCTGGTAAAGCGGCATATTGGTCGTGTAATGACCTACTTCCTGTTTTTCGAGCTGTAAGTAACTTAAATCAGATAATCCCGGGAAATATTTCACTTCTTCTATTTCAAGTCCATAACTCTTCTTTGCCTCTATTTGAATCCTCTTTAAGGTTGCTTGGATATGCGGATCTTCCGTTGAGGAAACCGCAGGATAAAATGGTGGACTATAAAATAGAACAATGAGCGGCCCTTCTTCCTTACAAAGCGTCGTCAGCTCAGAGACGATTTTGGTTGAAAAATCACGATCTCCAAGCTCACCTCGATTGGCGAACGCATAGTTCACAATGCGTTCAACCTCCTGTTTACCTGATCGTTCAGCAGCTTTTTGATACAGCTCATGATACGTGAGAACGGTAATCCTCGTATCAATCGGTGTAAAAGGTTTAAAGCGCTGAAATTCTGCTGTTTTTTGTTTAAGATCAGCTTCGATTTGGTCTGCTGCTTGTTTCGCCGTGTGATAAAGAAGTCCGTGCAGTTCTTCACTTGAACGATTCATCATCAGCACATTAAATAAAGAAACAGCTGTGTGAGGTGTTTGAACGGAATAGGCTTCTTTTAAATCCTTTTGCATTAAGTTGGTTGGGGGCGGCGTGACTTCACCATCTACTTCCTCACAATAATCACTATTCAGCTCTAACAGCCGATTTAATGCAGATACCATAAAATTCGCATTTAAGCCTGAGAACGGCTCTCCTACATGTGTTTCAATTCCTTTGCAGAAAAATCCGGCCAGCACCTTCCCTATACTGCCTGTATACATATAATAATGTTCATCACCTGGATACTTTTCAAACATAGGCTCACTGTTTAAGCACGCGGTATAGTCAAGGTCATGCTTTTCCTTAAGCTCCTTTAGTTTTGGAACAGCTTCAAGCATTCCTTGAGAATTCACTTCTTCATCCGGGACTGTGACGAGTAGGACATTTCCATCAAATGTCTCTGCCATCGCTCTTTCCAGCATGGACAGCTGTACAGTAAGACCTGCCTTCATATCCATGGCACCTCTTCCAAACAACCAGTCACCTGAAGCTAGATCTTCTCTTGCTCTTTTTGGGAGAAGCGCACTTTTTTGAGAAAATGACGCCATTAACTCCTCTGGCTTGCATGCCATGTTTTGAAATTCACCGTAATCTTCTGTATCAACAACATCGAAATGACTAAGCAGCAAAACGGTACGAGAAAGAGAACTGCGCTTTACAAGCGCCGTTAAATAATACCGGCCATCTTTCATCGGATGCAAAGCCAAATGATCAGGATTCTGCTTGTAATAAGGCCGCTCCCTCAGTAAATAATATAAATATTCAGCTAACGCCACTTCTCCAGTTGTACCCGATATGCTTTCATACTGCATAAGAGCTGTGAGCAGTTCCTTTCGTTCACTCTCTGTTTGCCATTTCATTCGTTCTCCCCCTTTGCTTTCTCTATTTCTCCATTATACAAAAACGTGTATAAAAGCTATATTCTTTGAGCACCTTTTATGACGAAAGTTTGAATGGCTGTTATAATCGGCTATACAATTCTATGAGGAGGCGAAGGTATTTGGAAACAAAACTCTTTTCACCTTGGACATTAAAAGGTGTTACGCTGAAAAACCGCATCGTGATGTCCCCAATGTGTATGTATTCATCCTATGATCGTGATGGGAAATTACAGCCTTTCCACTTTACACATTATATTTCCCGTGCCCAAGGTCAAGCTGGCCTGATCATGATGGAGGCAAGTGCCGTTTCCCCCGAGGGAAGAATTAGTGATCAAGACCTCGGGATTTGGAGTGATGAGCACATTGAAGGCTTCGCTTCATTAAACGAACAAATCAAAGCATACGGAACCAAGACAGCCATCCAGCTGGCTCATGCAGGACGTAAAGCTGAACTAGATGGTGACATCCTGGCACCATCTAGCATTCCATTTGACGAACAGTCTAAAATCCCTGCCCAGATGTCCGTCGATCAAATCAAAGATACCGTTCAGGCGTTTCAGGATGCAGCTGTCCGGGCAAAAAAAGCCGGCTTTGACATCATTGAAATTCATGGGGCGCATGGCTATTTGATTAATGAATTTCTTTCACCGCTGGCGAACCACCGAACAGATGATTATGGCGGTTCACCAGAGAACCGTTATCGTTTCTTAAAAGAAGTCGTCGATGCAGTCAATGAAGTATGGAACGGACCATTATTTGTCCGTGTGTCTGCCTCTGACTACACGACAAAAGGACTTGATATTGCCGATTATATAGGCGTTGCTACATGGCTGAAGGAACAAGGTGTCGACTTAATCGATGTCAGCTCAGGCGCTGTCGTACAGGCAAAAATCAGCACATTCCCTGGCTACCAAGTGACCTTCGCAGAAAAAATCAAAGAAGGTGCCGGTATTCAAACAGGTGCTGTCGGTCTGATCACATCTGGTGTACAGGCTGAGGAGATTTTACGAAATCAACGTGCAGACTTAATTTTTATAGGCAGAGAATTTTTACGGGATCCATACTTCCCAAAAACAGCTGCCCAAGAGCTTCGTACATCCATCGAAGGCCCGCGTCAATATGACCGCGCTTGGTAAAAATGCATAGGAAAAAGGTGTCTATTTTTTGAAATAGGCATCTTTTTTGATTTTAAGAGAAACATATCTGCCTTTTGTGCCGTCTTTTAGCTAAAGAACCACTTAGAGGAGATGGAAGAATGAACTCGGCAATGATTGAAAGAATGTATCATATAGATGGACATCATTTTTATACAAAACATCGTCAGGGCAAAAGGCAAGCCACCATTATCTTTGAAGCAGGCTACGGCATTTCGGGTGATACGTGGTCGAATATGGCCCGTGATATTGATCCTGAGCTTGGGGTTTTCTTATATGATCGATTAGGAAATGGAAAAAGCAGTGACAGTAGTGAAGGAAGAACATTGCATGATCTTGCAGATGATTTAGATGCACTGCTAGAAGAAGCCAATATTCAGCCGCCCTTTCTCATTGTGGCTCACTCATTTGGCTCTCTTGTCAGCCGGTTATGGGCAAGCCGCAGAGGAGATGAGGTCATTGGCATGGTGCTGTTAGACCCGGCAAGTGAGGAGCAAGAACAGGTCATCCTCCCTCTTTTATCAAAAGAAGAACGCACCTCATATATGGCGCAATTTACAGCAGAATGTACGCATGAGGACTTTCAGCAAATGCTCAGCACAATAAAAGAGGAACAAACCCATTATGGGATGATGCCGCTTCTTGTCATTTCATCAGGTAAGAGCCGGCTGTTTCATCCAGCGCACGAGGCTTGGCTCAGACTTCATAAACGGATGCTGTCGTTGTCATCCCAAAGCGGATGGATTCAAGCGCAGAACAGCTCGCACTATATTCATCATGATGAACCGCATATTGTGCAGCTTGCAATCTATGATGTATGGTGCGCAGCGAAGCAACCTGTTTCCTATTATCAAACAGCCAATTAAAAACAAAAACTCCTTGACTAGATCTACGTCAAGGAGTTTTTTCTTTATGCCGTTGGGGCTGACTGGCTTTTTTTAGACAGCAGCTTTTCAATGCTGACAAGCTGAACACATAATGTAAAGATGTCAATCGCTTGCTCTAGTTCTTCAAGTGATGGGAACGTTGGCGCAATGCGAATGTTACGATCAAGCGGGTCTTTTCCATAAGGATAAGTCGCGCCTGCACCTGTCATGGTCACACCAGCTTCTTTTGCCTTTTGCACAACAGCTTTTGCACAATGATCAAGCGTATTTAAACTAATAAAATATCCGCCATTTGGCTTGTGCCATTCTGCAATGTCCTTCCCGCCAAGTGTTTCATCAAGAATGGAAAGAACGAGGTCAAACTTTGGCTTAATGATCGCAGCATGTTTTCTCATATGTTCCTTCAAGCCTTCTGGATTCTTGAAGAAACGAAGGTGTCTTAATTGATTGATTTTGTCTGGTCCAATCGTTTGAATCGATAATTGTTTTTGAGTAAAGCTCACATTATCCGGGCTAGATGCCATGAGTGCAATACCTGAGCCTGGGAATGTAATTTTAGAAGTAGACGCAAACATAAACACACGATTTGGGTGCCCTGCTTCCTCTACTGCTTGAAAAATATCTTTTAACGTATCAGGCGTATCAGTTAGGTGATGAACTGCGTATGCATCATCCCAAAAAATGCGGAAGTCGTCTGCTTTTGTTTTCATCGAAGCAAGGCGGTCAACCACCTCATCTGAATACGTAATGCCATCTGGGTTGCTATATTTTGGTACACACCAAATGCCTTTAATCGCTTCATCTTCTGCGACCAATTTTTCGACCTGATCCATATCAGGTCCATCAGCCTTCATATCTACCGTGATCATCTCTATGTTAAATAGCTCACAAATGGAAAAGTGACGGTCATATCCTGGGCTTGGTGCAAGGAATTTTACCTTTGGCAGCTTTCCCCAAGGTGTTTTGCTGTCATATACGCCGTGGGTCATGGCACGGGCAATGGTATCATGCATCATATTAAGGCTGGAATTACCGCCGATGATGATTTGTTCTGGTTTCAGATTGAGCACATCTGCAAAAAATGTCTTCGTTTCAGGAAGCCCTGTCAAACCGCCATAGTTACGCACATCTGTGCCATCTTCAGCCGTCATCGCATCCTTTGATGTCACAACATCGAGCATGCCCATAGACAAATCGAGCTGTTTTGGTGAAGGTTTTCCTCTAGACATGTCTAAGTGTAAGTTTTTACTTTTATAAGCTTCGTACTCATTTTGTAGTGCTGCATATAGGTCATTTAATTCTGCTTCACTTAACGCTGTAAAACCGCTCATCTTTGATTGTGCCTCCCGTATTCTTCATAGTTTCATTCGTCATTTGTTTTTTCTTCACCATTTTACCACTACCTGAAAAAGAGAGTCATTATAAATATCAAAAAAATCACACAACTTTTTTTGACGATTCATCCAATTTTTACAGGGTGCGGTCAATGGAAAAAGAAGAGAAATCCTGCGCAGCTTCTGTCAGCGGGAATATATCGCGGGCCTCTTTCAATAGTTGTTTTAGTGCCTCTTCTCCTTGGTAACGTGCACTAATATGGGTCAAAATCAATCTTTTTGCGCCTGCTTCCTGCGCTGTTTTCGCTGCTTGTTCTGTTGTGCTGTGATAATAGTTGTAGGCTAGATCAGCATCTTCTTTACCGAATGTTGCTTCATGGACTAACACATCCGCATCCTTGGCAAGCCTTGTTATATTCTCGCATAAACGGGTATCTCCTGAAAATGCAACGATTCTCCCTTTTTTAGGGGGTTCCAAATAATCGGTTCCATCAATGATTCTTCCATCTTCGAGTGTCACGGTTTCCCCATTTTTCAACTTCTGATACAAAGGTCCAGGTTTTACACCGATTTCTTTTAGGTCTTCGGCTTTTAATGCACCTGGTACATCTTTTTCCACTACCCGATAGCCATAAGCTGGAATACCGTGAGATACTCGTCTTGCTTCTACTTGAAAGGTATCATCTTCAAATACGATCCCTTCATCTATCTCTATAATATGCAGCGGATATGTCAAATGCGTTTGTGTAGCTGAAAGTGCTGCGCTCACAAACGCTTTGATACCCTTAGGTCCATAGATCGTTAGTTCATCCTCTCCGCCTTGGAAGGATCTGCTGCCGAGCAGTCCTGGGAGACCGTATACATGATCACCATGCATATGAGTGATAAATATTTTCTCAATTTTTCTCGGTTTAATCGTTGTATGTAATATTTGATGCTGCGTCGCTTCTCCGCAATCAAAAAGCCACACTGCTTTTCTTTCTTCTAAAAGCTTTAGCGCAGTGCAAGTGACGTTTCTAGTTTTCGCAGGAATGCCTGCACCAGTTCCTAAAAAGAGCAGTTCCATTACTTTTCCTCCTAAAGCCGGTATACAATATCTTCATTCATATAGAATACATGAAGACAAGGTAAATGTGAATTCAGCGGAATTTTCGAAAAAAGTCAAACGAGAGCAGAAAAAGTCGAATCAAATGTTTGCTTTACGAACAATGAACCTTTAAAATAAAGAAAATGTACATACATTCTCGGTTTTTACAACAATGCTACGAATAAAGTGAGGTACTTTTCGTGAATACAGAAACTAACAATCCAAAAGCAGTCATTGTCATTTTTGGCGCAACAGGAGATCTTGCCAAACGCAAGCTCTACCCTTCTATACATAGACTTTATCATAGCGGAAAACTTGGCGATCAATTCGCCGTGGTCGGTGTTGGACGCCGTCCGTGGTCTCATGAGGATCTAAGAGCTGTGGTGAAAGAATCTGTTTCTTCTGATGATGCAGAAGCGAAAATAGAGGAATTCAGTTCACATTTTTATTATCACGACTTTGACGTATCAAGCCCTGCTTCCTATCAATCGCTTAACACACTTCTAGCAGGCCTTGAAGATACGTACAGTATCCCAAACAACCGGATGTTCTATTTAGCGATGGCACCGGAATTCTTCGGAACGATTGCAAAGTTCCTAAAAAGTGAAGGTGTATCAAAAACAACTGGCTGGTCAAGACTTGTCATCGAAAAACCATTTGGCCATGACTTGCCAAGTGCGAAAAAGTTAAATGAAGAAATTCGAGATGCATTCTCTGAAGATCAAATTTATCGTATTGACCACTATCTCGGTAAACAAATGGTTCAAAACATTGAGGTTATCCGTTTTGCAAATGCCATCTTTGAACCACTTTGGACAAACCGATATATCTCAAACATTCAAATTACATCTAGTGAATCATTAGGGGTTGAAGACCGGGCCCGCTATTACGAAAGTTCAGGTGCACTAAGAGACATGGTCCAAAACCATATGCTTCAAATGGTTGCACTTTTAGCAATGGAGCCGCCAATTAAGCTGAATACCGAGGAAATCCGCAGTGAAAAACGGAAAGCATTACGCGCTCTTCGTCCTTTCTCTAAAGATGAGGTCGATCAATTCTTTGTCCGCGGACAGTATGATGCTGGTACGGTTGATGGCGGCATGGTTCCTTCGTATCTTGAAGAGCAAAATGTTGACCCGAACTCAAACACGGAAACATTCGTTGCAGGGAAACTGCTCATTGATAACTTTAGATGGGCCGGCGTGCCATTTTACATTCGTACTGGAAAACGTTTAGAAAAGAAATCTACTCAAATTGTTGTTCAATTTAAAGACATTCCAATGAACCTGTACTATGGTAACGGAAATTCCATGCATCCAAACTTACTCGTCATTCACATTCAGCCAGATGAAGGCATTACCCTTCACCTGAACGCTCGCAAGCTTGATGGCGGTACATTTGCAAAGCCGATTAAGCTCGACTACCAAACAAACTATAACGACATCATGAACACACCAGAAGCCTATGAAAAGCTGATTCATGACTGCTTGCTAGGCGATGCTACGAACTTTGCTCACTGGGATGAAGTAGCGCTTTCTTGGAACTTTGTGGATCCGATTTCTGAGAAATGGGCAGAAAACAAAACATTAAAACCAAATTATCCTGCTGGTTCTATGGGACCGAAAGAAGCCGATCAGCTTCTGGAAAAAGATGGGTATCATTGGTGGAATATATAAAATGATATAAAAAAGAGCAGTCTCCCTTGGGGGTTCTGCTCTTTTTTTAACGTCCTGTTTTCGTAATTTCAACCGTTGAAAAGTCGAACTTATCATAGCGGTGATGACTAAAAGAGTACTCAAACGGCCGGCCTGTGTTTAAATAAGCAACCTGTTCGACCTCTAGCACAGGATCCGTTGGGTCACAGCCTAAATATTGCTGGTCAAGCTCATCTGATTTAGCCGCTCTAATTTTCTTATGCGCTCCTGCCACTTTTAAATTCAAATCATTTGATATGTAGCCATAGATTGATCCCAATAGAACCTCTTCATCTATTCCCTTAATGAGATTAACGGGCATAAACGTTTTTTCTAATACGTATGGCTCCTCGTCCACAAGACGGAGACGGATGATGTCATAAATGGGTGTGGTGGAGTCTATGGATAGGTGGGCTGCCACCTCTTTGCTTGGAAAATGGACATCAAAGTGAATGATTTGAGTCGTGACGTTTTTATCCGCCATGACTTTTGTGAACCCTTTATTTTCATGACCAGATACATTAATAGCCCCTTGATTGAGCGCTGCCTTCACAATAAATGTACCGTGACCTCTTTTTCTAAAGAGCAGACCTTCTGCTACGAGAAGATCGAGCGCACGCTTCATCGTCATTCGGCTGCATTGAAATTCAGCGGCAAGCGAGTTTTCATCTGGAATGGGTTGATCTTCTGGATAATATGCTGTTCCTATTCGTTTTCTGATTTCTTCTGAAATGAGTTCGTACTTTTTCATCTCACACCACCAACTGACTTGTTTTTTCATAGCTTCCTCTCATTCTACACTAAGCCTAGTGAGCTTAAAAGGTACCAGCCATTTTTGTTTCATCCACTTACCGTCACATAAGAAAAATACTTGCCCTTTTCAAGGAAAGAGCAAGTATCTTGATTAAAAACCGTTATTTTCTGATACCGATTGAAACCAGTATCCGCTTTTCTTAATTGTACGTTTTCCGTCTTCTTGAAGATCAACTGAGACAAATCCATAGCGATTCTTATAGGCATTCGACCATGACCAGTTATCCATAAACGTCCACAGATGATAGCCTTTTACATTACTTCCTTCTTGAATGGCTTGATGCACCCATTTCAGATGCTCAGAGATAAAGTCAATGCGGTAATCGTCATGAATCATTCCTTCTTCATCCTTAAACCGCTCTTCTCCTTCGACACCCATTCCATTTTCAGAAATAAAGCATTCAATATTATCATAGTCTGTTTGGACTTTTTTCAATATATCATAAATGCCTTTTTCATAGATTTCCCAGCCGCGATACACATTCATTTTTCTTCCCGGCATGTCAAACGCATCAAAATAATGATTTGGCATAAATGGTGCATTTGGATGCGGCATATGCTCTTTCGCTTTCACTCTTCTTGGCTGATAATAGTTGATTCCAAGGAGGTCGACGGTATTCTCTCGAATGAGTTCAAGGTCTCCTTCTTCCATACTCGGCATAAAGCCTTCTTTCTTTAAGACCTCTACTAGTTTCTCTGGGAAATGCCCCTTCACCGCAGGATCTAGGAAGGAACGGTTAAAGAAAGCATCCGCCATCTCAGCTGCTTCTACATCGCACGGATTCTGGCTTCTCGGATAAGATGGGGTAAGATTGAGGATGATGCCAATCTTACCGTCTTGCTGCAGGCTTTTATAAGCCGCAATCGCCTTCGCATTTGATAGAAGTTCATGATAACCGACCTGCACAGCCTTTTGGAAATCGACTTCGTTTGGATAATGAAAGCTATACATATATCCGCCCTCTACAGGAACGATCGGTTCATTATGGGTAAACCATTTTTTCACCCGGTCGCCAAATAATTGAAAGCACAATTCTGCATAGCTCACATAATCATCTACTACCTGTCTGTTGACCCAGCCGCCTTTTTCCTGCAGCGCCATTGGCATATCGAAATGGTACAGGTTCACAAACGGCTCAATATCATGTGCAATCAGTTCATTGATCACATCATTGTAAAAAGATACTGCTTCTTCATTGACCGCACCTGTCCCTTCAGGCAAAAGACGTGACCATGAAATAGACAACCGGAATGAATTGTGCCCAATTTCTTTCATCAGACGAATATCCTCTTTATATTTTCGGTAAAATTGAGATGTCACGTTCGGTCCTACGCCATCAAAAAAACGAGTCGGCTCTTGCTCAAACCAATGATCCCAAATATTCGGTCCTTTTCCATCACCAGGGACGCTGCCTTCTGTTTGCGTGGCAGAGGCAGAAGATCCCCACCAGAAACCTTCTGGAAATGTATATGATTGCTTGTTATTTTCCATCGACATGTATTGAGTCTCCTTCACCTTTGATGTTGGTTGTTTTTGTTTTTTCCGTTGTGGTTATTTTTTCATTTTTCACATTCATACGGTCAATAAATTTCAGGAACGGGAACCAAATGACAAACACGATCATCAGGTTAAACAGCTGAAGCAGGCCGCCCGCCAGTGAATTGGTTGCCATTATTCCGCTAATAAAGATCGGCACCGTCCAGGGAATATTCACGCCAGTCGGCGGTGGTACAATGCCTGATGCCATCGCAAAATAAGAAATACATGTAATAACCATTGGCGCCAAAATCCATGGAATGAGAATAAGCGGGTTCATGACAATCGGTAAACCGAAGATAATCGGTTCATTGACGTTAAATAATCCTGGTCCTAAGCCGAGCTTTGCTACTTGTTTTAATTGCTTACTTTTCAGGAAAATTAAAATCGTAAACACAACAGCCAGCGTCATACCGGTTCCGCCCATGCCAACCGTATAAATTTCGATAAACTGCTTGCTGATGATATTCGGAACCTCACCAGTTTTTGTATAGCTCTCTAGGTTTTGAATGGACAACGTATTCCAAATGGGGTCCATGACAGAGTTGATAATAATTTGGCCGTGAAGCCCAAAGAACCAAAGAATTTGTATAAAGAAAACAGCGATCAAGGTCGGAATGATACCGCTTCCAAGTCCGACAAGCGGTGCCTGAATCGCATGATAAATCAAGTCATGCATGTTTGTTTTGAAGCCTTGTGTAATGATGATATTGATCAGTAAAAAGGCTGTGAGTGTCAAAGTAGCCGGGATCAGTGCAGCAAAAGACTTAGCAACAGCTGGCGGAACCCCCTGCGGCATATTGATGACAAATTTCTTTTGAACAAAATAACGATAAATTTCAGCAGACAAAAAGCCTGTGATCATTCCAAGGAACATCCCCTTTGCTCCTAAACGATCGACTGGTATTACGCCTGCAATAGATGCACCGCCTTCTTGTTCTAGTAAAAATGGCGTCAGAAGTAAGAAAGAGGCTAATGCAATCACGCCGCCAAATACAGCTTCCACATCATAGCTTTTCGATAAATAGTAGCCAATCCCAAATACAACAAACACACTCATAATGCTGATGGTCGCACTTGGCGCGATATTCAGTGCAGACTGAACGCCTTCCAGTGCGGTTTGACTCATGATTTTATCTAAAAATGGCAAATTCATTAGCACAACCATAATGGAACCAAAAATGGTGAGCGGGAACGCAAGCATAAAGGCATCCCGTAATACGCCTAAATAGCGGTTGTTGTTCAGTCTCCCAGCAATTGGAACCAAAATAGCACTTATTTTATCAAACATTGGTTTCCCCCCTTGTTTACACCTTTTATTGTTTAAGCGTTTGGAAAATCGGCAGGAGCTCTCCCACAAGCTCCTTGATCGTAATAGTCGACATTAAGTGGTCTTCGGCATGCATGAGCAATAAGGAGAAAGGCGTTTTCTCCCCGCCTGCCTCTTGCTGCACGAGTTGAAAATGGATGCCATGTGCATGACGTAAATCTTCTTCTGCTTCTTTCATAAGACCAAATGCCTCATCTTCTTGACCTTCTCGAAATTGTTTAAGAGATTGAAGCAATTTGCTGCGTGCATTACCGCTGTGTAAGATCAATTGAAAACTGACTTGTTCCTCCGTGAGCCCTTCGAGTGTTTTCTTTTCCATTCTTTACGATTCCTCCATCAATGTAACGGCTTGTTCATACGCTTTTTGTCCATCGGCAAGCCCGTACGCCTGCATATCGATGACCTCTACTGCAATCCCGTATTTTGTTGCTTCTTTTTGAAGATCCCCTTTTAAAAAGCTCATTTGCGGTCCAATTAACACAACATCCGCATTCGCCATTTCTTTTCTCGCTTGATCTTGCCCAACTGCCCAAATTTCTGCCTCGTCCCCTATTGAGTCGGCATGAGCCTTCATCTTTGTAACTAGTAAACTCGTAGACATTCCTGAACTGCATGCTAATAAAATACGTTTCATTTCTCTCACCCCATTGTTGTAATAAAAGCGCTTCCAGTTAATATTATATATTTTTATTTTTAAATGTCTAGACATTTAGATCTATTTGTCTGTATTTTATATAAAAAAAAGAGAGTATGGTTGTGTACGCTCTTTTAGATTGTTGAAAAAGGGCTAAAATGATGTTTATTTTAGCCCTTTGTCTTCTTTTCAGCGTGAGAGAAAACCTGTGAAGTCTAGGAAGGGTGAGCACCGGCACGCAGACCTGACGACGAATGCGAGGGTTTGTCTACACGCTGAAAGAGCGTATGGGTGTACGCTCTTTGCCTTTCTTCTTATCCTTTTCCTGCTTGGAAGCCAGGATATTTTGTCATGCCGCCGTCCACATAGAGTGTCAAGCCTGTGACATAGCTTGCCTCTTTTGACGCCAGCCAGACAGCACATGCTGCCACTTCTTCCGGCTTTCCAATATAGCCAATGGGGATCAGTTCAATCACACCTTTTTTCAATGCGGGATCATCGAATTTTTCCGCATTGATCGGGGTATCGATGGCGCCTGGTGCAATACTGTTTACACGAATTTTTTTAGGGGCATATTCAAGTGCCAGTGTTTCTGTCAGCAGCTTGGCGCCCCCTTTACTTGCTGCATAATGCACGAAATGAGGCCAAGGGATTTGCTGGTGAACAGACGACATATTGATGATTGATCCTTCTATTCCGTGATCTGTCATATACTTCAGTGCATCGCGGCAGCCGAGAAACATACCTGTTAAATTGGTCGACATGACTTTGTTCCAATTATCTAGCGTCATTTCGGTAGAAGGCACTTCATTTTCAATGCCTGCGTTATTGATCATGACATCAAGACTGCCAAATGTATCAACGGCTTTATCAATCATCGCCTGCATATCCTCTTCCTTTGAGACATCTCCCTTGATTTTCACAGCCTGTCCGCCATTTTTTTGAATATCCGCAATGGTCTCATCTGGACTTTCTTGATCTGAGAAATAATTGATCACCACATTGGCTTTTTCTTGTCCAAACCGGCGCGCCATCGCTTGACCTATTCCTGTACCAGCTCCTGTAATCAGGACTGTTTTCCCTTCTAAATCTGGATACATTCGTTTACCCTCCTATTTTGTAAAACCTAGCAGCACGCCGCCTGCAATGATCATCAAGCAGCCTGCAATGACAAAGCTTGTTCTGGATGCTTTCTCTTTTAATAAGTAAATGCCGCCTAATGTCGAGATAACGATCCCTGTCTGCGACATCGAAAAACTTACGGCGACACCAATGAGCGGAATAGCCAAAAGAAGTCCGAGATTTCCTGTCGACCAAACAAGGCCGGCAATGATATTTCTAAACGTATATTTACTAAACGGGTGCTGCTTGAGACTAATCGCCAAGGATGAAAGCAGCATGCCGACCGATTGCGGAACGAGGGCAGACCAGCCATCAATATGAAACCATCTCAAAATAACAACATATCCGACATAGCCAACGGTTGAGATGAGCAGAATCATGATCCCTTTTTTGAAATTGCCTCCACCGTTCCCGCCGCCATTCTTTTTTTGACCGAGCGATGTCAGCACAACACCTGCAATAATCAGTAAAATGGCACAAGAACCAATGAGTATGACCGTCATCGTTTGCCATTCTTTGAAGACCATAACGCCAAATAAAGTAGTGCTCACAAGTTGCATGCCCGTTGACAAAGGAACCGCCTTCGAGACTCCGAGAAACGCAACACTTGAAAGCTGATTCATTTGTCCAATGCTCCAAAAGATGCCTGAAATGACAGAAACCGCAAAAATAAGCGGTGTCAGCTCTGGCATTTTGATAAAGAAGGCTGCAATTGAAAAGATAAATGCGCCAAGCGTTATACCGAGGGTTTGCTGGTATGCATTCCCGCCAAGTTTGACACTGATAAGAACAATACTTCCCCAAAATATCGCTGGGAGAAGTGCATATAAAATGCCCACTTCGACCCCTACTTTCTTTTCTTTTTTACATAGCATCCCTCTTTTTCGCATTTTTAGCCGAAAAGATGCAAACACAAAAAAACCTTACCAAAGGGTAAGGTTTTTCAGTCGTTCTATGTTTATTTCATCCATTCCGTATGGAAGATGCCTTCTTTATCTGTACGCTCATACGTATGGGCACCGAAATAGTCACGCTGCGCTTGAATTAAGTTCGCTGGCAGGACAGCTGTGCGATAGCTATCGAAGTAAGCAAGTGCACTTGACAATGAAGGAACAGGAACTCCTTGCTCCACTGCAAGTGAAATGACTTTACGAAGAGATGATTGATAGCTTTGAGCAATATCCTTAAAGTAAGGATCAAGCAATAGGTTTTTCAGTTCTGGGTTACGGTCATATGCTTCTTTAATTTGTTGTAAGAAGGCTGCACGAATGATACAGCCACCACGGAAGATCATTGCAATTTCACCGTATTTTAAATCCCAGTTATACTCATCAGATGCTGCTTTCATTTGCGCAAAACCTTGTGCATATGAGCAAATTTTACTCATGAATAGGGCTTTTCTAACCGCTTCGATCAGCTCTTGTTTATTCTCTGCTGATTGCGCTGGCTTAGGACCTTCGATTAATTGGCTTGCTTCAACACGCTCATCTTTCATTGCTGAAATGTAGCGGGCGAAAACAGACTCAGTAATGATTGGAAGCGGAACACCTAGATCAAGAGAACTTTGGCTCGTCCATTTTCCAGTTCCTTTTTGCCCAGCTTTATCTAAGATGACATCCACAAGCGGCTGGTTTGTTTCTTCATCCACTTTTGTGAAAATATCAGCTGTAATTTCGATTAAATAGCTGTCAAGCTCGCCTTTATTCCATTCTGAGAATACTTCATGAAGCTCCTCTGCTGACAAGCCAGCCACATGCTTCAAGATAAAGTATGATTCAGAAATCAATTGCATGTCTCCGTACTCGATGCCGTTATGGACCATTTTGACATAATGTCCTGCTCCATCTGGGCCGATATACGTTGTACATGGCTCGCCATCTACTTTCGCAGAGATCGCTTCTAAAATTGGTTTCACTAGCTCATGCGCTTCTTTTTGACCGCCAGGCATGATCGATGGACCTTTTAGTGCACCTTCTTCACCGCCAGAAACACCTGTACCAATGAAGTGGATACCACTTTCCGCAAGCTCTTGATTACGTCTTTGCGTATCCTTGTAATATGTATTTCCACCATCAATTAAGATGTCACCTTTTTCTAGGTGAGGAAGTAATGATTGAATGGTTGCATCCGTTGCTGCACCAGCTTTTACCATTAAAAGAATTTTACGCGGTGTTTCAAGCGACTGAACAAATTCTTCGATGCTGTATGTGCCTACAACGTTTTTCCCTTTTGATTCTTGAAGAAATTCTTCCGTTTTGCTGCTAGATCTGTTATAAACGGACACGGAGAACCCGCGGCTTTCAATATTAAGGGCAAGGTTTTTCCCCATAACGGCTAGTCCAACCACACCGATTTGTTGTTTTGACATAATTCTGACGTCCCTTCTAACACACTATATTGATTACTGCTGAAATGATGTACCCTTTGAAATTACCACAACACCACCTCTTTTATCAAGTTTTCAGGCTAGTCATTTCCTTTTTCGTCCTGAAAAAAGTCTTTATTAAAACTTGTTCCACTTGTTTTGCTCTCTTTTTCCTTGATGGTCATCCCTCTTTGAACGAGTGATTTTCCATACTTTTCTTTTAGCCCTTCTAAAATGGTTTGAAGAGGCTCTTCTTTTGCATCTTCTGTATAGGAAAATAAATCAAGCTGTTTAACGGCTTCTTTTCGTTCTACAAGATCTGTCCCCGTCACACCTAAGAGTCTCACAGGCTGGTCATTCCAATGTTTAAGGAATACCTGCCTTGCTGCCTCAAATAAGTCTTCCTTCCGATCCGTCGGATTCGTGAGGGTCACACTTCGCGTGATATTTTTCCAGCTTGCGTAACGAATCATGATGAGCAGCCGATTTGCCATCACTTCTTTTCTCCTTAACCTTGCACTCACAGATTGTGACAGCTTATCAATTAACGCGACAAGTTCATCTGGATCGTCAGAATCATGAGGAAGGGTTGACGAATTACCGACGGATTTAAATTCGTATATCCTTTCTGGGTCCACGATGCCGTCATGTTCACCATTCGCCTTTTGCTTTAATCTCGGTCCATTGATGCCTAGTAATTCCTTTAGTGTATACTCATTTGCTTTCGCTAAATCTTCAATGGTATGAATGCCAATCGTTTTCAATTTATCTGCCGTTTTTTGTCCAACTCCGTGCATGTCACCCGCTGGCAGCGGCCATAGCATTTGGGGTACATCTCGTTTACGCAAAATGGTGATGCCCATTGGTTTTTTCCAATTAGACGCCATTTTCGCTAAAAATTTATTCGGTGCAATGCCAATACTTGAAGGAAGCATGAGCTCCTCTACAAGCCTCGTTTGAATATCATGAGCCGTTTTCACCGCATGCTCAGCATATGGCGTATGCGTTAAATCAATATAGCCCTCGTCAATGGATACAGGCTCGACTAAATCGCTGTATTCTCTTAGTATCGTAAACATCTCTTGTGAGGAGCTTCGGTACCGGTCAAAGTTTGGTGTACGGACAATCAGCCCCGGACAAAGCCGCTTCGCTTCCCATAACGGCATCGGGGGCTTTACACCTAGCGCTCTTGCCTCGTAGCTACACGTCACCACAATCCCTTTACGCTCTTTCGCATTTCCGCTAATGGCTAAAGGTTTCCCTCTCAAAGAAGGATCATACGCCATTTCTACATTCGCATAAAACGCATTCATGTCTATATGAAAAATAATATTTGACATTGGCATAACCCCATTTTCTTAAATCCCTATATTTTGATCAGAAGTTCCGAATCGATAGAATATGATGAATCTCTTTTATGCTCAATTATACATTGATTTATTTCATCTTTCCTCAAAAAAACCTTCTCTAAAAAAGAGAAGGTTTCAGATTGTTGACAAAGGGCTAAAATGATTTTTATTTTAGCCCTTTGTCTTCTTTTCAGCGTGAATTGAAAACCCTTGAAGTCTAGGAAGATTGAGCACTGGAGCGGAGCGAATTCAACATTCGTGAGCACCAGCGCGCAGATCTGACAACGAATGCGAGGGTTTGTCTACACGCTAAAACCTTCTCTAAAAAAGAGAAGGTTTCACGAATTACACTTTTTCTTCAAGCATACCATTTTGATATTGAATAGCCTCGTATGTTAACACTTCATTTTTATTGTCATTCAACTGTTTCACAACCGGAGTAGGCTGCTGATTAAAATTCATACTCAAGCTTTGATTGGAATAGTGGCCAGCTGGATCAATATAATACTTGTAATCAATAACTCTTTCCACATCAATGTCTGCGTAAGCAATTCCTTCTGTTTCAGCTGGAACCATATCACTGATCGGTTCTCCATCTGGACCGTAAATGCACGTATGCCCACTCTTAAATGTTTCAAAGTAATCTCTTTGCTCCTGCGTTAAACAAATCATCTCTTTCATTTCTTCCGTATAGATAGAAGAAGTCATCAGCACAAAAGTTTGTGTCGCGATGGCATAATATCTACTTGAAATTTCATCATCAAAATAACCTGGCCAGGACGCTACATGAACCTGTTCATTTTGAGCATTCATCGCCATCAGATCTAGTGGCACTTGATGCTCCCAGCACATCAATCCGCCAAGGTTGCCAATTTCAGTTTGAAAAACTGGCATCATGCTTCCACTTCCATCTCCCCAAATCAGTCTTTCTGCTACAGAAGCTCTCATTTTCCGATGTTTTCCTATTAAATCCCCATTTGGGTTAAACCAAAGTTGAGCTAAATAGAGAGAGCCGCCATCTTTTTCACTGCATGATATACAAACGTACGTTTCATTCCTTTTTGCTGCCTCGCTTATTTTTTGAATAGCTAAGCTAGGGATTTCGACTGCATTTTTATATAATTCGTGATAGAACTTTCTTGTATATTCTGGATGACCAATAAAAGCAAACCAAGGATAACCAGGTAAAAATGCTTCTGGGAATGCTACAAGTTTTGCACCATTTGAAGCTGCCTCGTCGATCAGTTCACATGATTTCTGAACGGTTGCCTCCAAATTTAAGTAGATAGGTGCTGCTTGTACCGCAGCTGCTCGAAACTTCGGGTAAATACTTGTCATATTAAAAACCTCCATTTCTTCTATTCCCCCTCATTATAAAATAGGAATTATGAAGTTTGGATGACAAATACCATTTTATACAAAATAAGGATTTATACTCAGGTAGAGAAAACACGTGGTCCTGTTAGACATTTCACAATGTGTATAGTACACTGTGAGTAATGAAATGGATGTGATAATCATGATTATTGATACATTCAATGAAGTCTTTTTCCTTGTTGAATTCTTTACGATTATTCTTCCAGCGCTGACGGCCATCGGCATTGCTTTTTTATTAAAAGACTGCCGTATGAACGAACACCTCGGTGGACATCGTTTGGAAGAGTTGGACGCATCTTTATTGAATCGAACAGACTTTCTGTTTATCATATATGATCGCATTACAACTTGGATTAGTAAAGTCATTCGAATGAAACGATCATCAAACGATGATGAAGACCATTC
The DNA here is from genome assembly GCF_900186955.1 of Bacillus pumilus. NCBI lineage: Bacteria > Bacillati > Bacillota > Bacilli > Caryophanales > Bacillaceae > Bacillus > Bacillus pumilus. The sequence goes on from NZ_LT906438.1 coordinate 2,161,544, forward strand.
GCTTCCTCTCTCTAATTAATTTTTTAAAAAATGAGGAGGAAACGAATTGAAACGTTTATTAACGATTTGTACGACTTTATGTTTAATGATGATTGCCTCACCTGCTTTTGCAGCGAGTGGGCAAACGAATGCGAGCTCTGATGGGTTTTTCCATCATTATTTTGTCCAGCCTTTTTCTGAGCTGATCATTTGGCTTGCGAACTTCTTCCATGATGATTATGGTTTATCGATTATGTTCGTGACCTTGATCGTCCGTCTGCTGATTTTCCCTCTTTTTGCGAACCAATTTAAGAAGCAAAGAGTCATGCAGGAGAAAATGGCACTAGTGAAGCCTCAAATTGACGAAATTCAAAGCAAATTGAAGAAAACGAAAGAACCTGAAAAACAAAAAGAACTACAAATGGAAATGATGAAAGTATACAAAGAGAACAATGTGAACCCGCTGGCAATGGGCTGTCTGCCTATGCTGATTCAAATTCCAATTGTTCTTGGCTTTTACTCAGCGATCCGCTCAACACCTGAGATCGCAACACATTCGTTCCTATGGTTTAACTTAGGACAAACCGATCTATTGGTCGCGATCTTTGCAGGCGCTATGTATTTCTTGCAATTTTATGTTACGCAAAGGTTTGCGAAGCAATCAGGCACCCAGACAGAGGCTGCGCTGAAACAAGCCAAAGTGATGGGCATGATTTTCCCAATCATGATGCTGTTTATTTCAATCAATGCACCCGCTGCACTTCCTTTATACTGGATGACAAGCGGATTATTACTCACAATCCAAACGATTATTTTAAATGTCATGTACCAAAAATCAAAATCAAAAGCTGAGGCAAACGACCAAGCTAGCCCAGCTGCTGAATAAAAATAATCCCCTTATCATTTGATAAGGGGATTATCTTTATGCCAATTCTTCTTTTAACCGTTCTGGCAATTGATCGAGATCCTCAATTCTCCCAAGGAACTTATTCGGGTCCACTTGTAAAATCATCTTGTTCTCTCTCTCCACAACGCCGAAGAAATATTCAGAGGCTTTCGTGTTCATATGAAATGGCTTGATCTCGCTTAGCTCGATATCGATAATATCTTTTGCATCCGAGACAAGACAGCCTACCATTTGTCCGTTTAATTCAAATAGCAACACCTTGGACTGTTCGTTCACATCAAGAGGCTTTCCGTGAAGCATCACGCCTGTGTCACTGACAGGAATGACCTCTCCCCTTAAAGACATGAGTCCTTTTATTTCTTTAGGAAGGTTCGATACTTCTTGTAAATAAGGGACCTTCTCAATCGAACGAATATGCTCTACACTGATGCCAAAATCCTCTTGCCCCACTTGGAAAATAATGATTTTTTGCGTGCTCACAGAGTCTCCTGCCTTTACGATGGATTTGTCGTTTCTTCGATAATGGCGAGAACCATTTCAGCTGTTTTGACTAATTCTTCAATCGGCATTTTCTCATTTTTTGTATGAATATCTTCATATCCAACAGCTAGGTTGACAGTTGGGACGCCGTTTCCTGCAATGACGTTTGCATCACTGCCTCCGCCGCTCGTCTGTAGTTCTGATGGACGGCCAATTTTCGCAGCCGCTTTTTTCGCCACTTCTACGACTTGATCGCCGTGAGAGAATTTGAAGCCTGGATACATGATGTCAATGTGTACATCGGCACTTCCGCCCATTTCTTTAGCGGTTTTTTCAAAGGCTTCTTTCATCTTCGCTACTTGGGCTTCCATTTTTGCAGGTTCTAAAGAGCGTGCTTCCGCAAGGATATCGACTTGATCGCACACAATATTCGTTTGCGTTCCGCCTTCAAAACGACCGATATTCGCCGTTGTTTCTTCATCAATTCGGCCAAGCGGCATACTGGCAATGGCTTTTGATGCAATGGTAATCGCAGACACACCTTTTTCAGGCGCGACACCTGCGTGAGCTGTTTTCCCGTAAATGGTTGCGCGTACTTTTGCCTGTGTTGGCGCTGCAACGATAATGGTTCCGACCTTGCCATCTGAATCAAGGGCATAGCCGTATGCCGCTGTCATCAACTTCGGATCTAACGCTTTTGCTCCGACAAGTCCTGATTCCTCACCTGCTGTGATGACAAATTCAATCGTTCCATGCGGTAAATTCTTCTCTTTCAGCACACGGATCGCTTCAAACATTGCCGCAAGTCCTGTCTTATCGTCAGCACCAAGAATGGTTGTTCCATCTGTTTTCACATAGCCGTCTTCAATGACTGGTTTTACGCCATTGCCCGGAACAACTGTGTCCATATGAGACGTGAAATAGATGGTATCAGCCTCTTGAGTGCCTTCCAGTGTACAGATGAGGTTGCCTGCACCGTGGCCTGTTTTCGCTTTTGAGTCGTCTTCCACCACTTTTAGTCCAAGCTGCGAGAATTTTTCTTTTAAGACTTCCACAATTTTCTCTTCGTGTCTTGTTTCCGAATCAATCTGAACTAGTTCTAAAAATTCGTCTAGTAAACGTTTTTCATTGATCATGATGATGCTCCTCCTCTTATAGCGGCATGTTGCCATGCTTTTTTAACGGTCTATCTTCTTCCTTCCTGCGAAGCAAATCAAATGAGCGAATCAATCGTTCTCTCGTTTCAGCCGGCATGAAAATATCGTCTATCAGCCCTGCCTGAGCCGCTTTGAATACACTTGGCTCCGTTTCAACCTTGCGCGAAGCAGGATGAACGATTTCGTCAGCGAACGTTTTCCCCATGACATCAATTTCTGCCGCTGGCCATGCATAAACAAAGTCAGCGCCTAATCCCTTGCTATTCATTGCGACATACGCACCGCCATACGCCTTTCTTAAAATCACCGTGATTTTTGGAACGGTCGCTTCAGCGTACGCATATAAAAGCTTTGCGCCGTGACGGATAATTCCCGCATGCTCGGCTTTCTCACCTGGTAAAAAGCCGGGGACGTCTACAAGTGTTAAGAGCGGAATATGAAACGCATCGCAAAATCGAATAAACCTGGCCGCTTTATCAGCAGCATCAAGGTCAAGGCTTCCTGCCAGCACCTTTGGCTGATTGGCAACTATACCAATTGAAGCCCCTTGTAATCTGGCAAACCCTGTGACGATATTTTTTGAGAAACAAGGTTGTGTCTCAAAGAATGAGCCTGAATCGATGATCGCTGTCACCACTTGTTTGACATCATAGGTGCGTGATGGATCCTTCGGCAAGATGTTGCCTGGATCAGCTGCGTCTTGCTTACTCGTTTCAGCGTCCATGACAGTCTGTTGTTTCGTTGGTATGTACGTTAAAAGTGTTCGAACCGCTTTTAACACTTCTTTCTCATCTTTGCCAGTATAGTGCACATTCCCGCTTGTCTGATGCTGAACACTTGCACCGCCAAGACGGTCAGGACAGACCGTTTCTCCTGTTGCCTTTTCTATGACTTTCGGACCTGTTAAAAACATATGAGCTGTCTGTTCTGTCATGAACACAAAATCAGTCAAGGCAGGAGAATAGACTGCTCCTCCAGCACAAGAGCCTAAAATAACGGATATTTGCGGGATTTGACCAGAGTACAGCACATTCCGTTTAAAAATCTGTCCGTATCCTTCTAATGATACCACACCCTCTTGAATTCTCGCACCACCTGAGTCTTTTAGACCGATGACCGGCATCTGATTTTTAGCTGCGAGATCCATTAGAGAAGCAATTTTTTTGGCATGTATTTCGCCTAAAGACCCTCCATGCACTGTTGCATCTTGTGCATAAACACATACCGGCTTTCCATGAATGAGTCCAGTTCCAGTGACGACGCCATCACCGACATGCTCTGACATGCGGCCTGTTGCAAATCCTTGAATTTCCATGAAACTGCCCCCGTCAAGAAGTTCATGCAGCCGCTGACGAACCGTTAGTTTTCCTTTGTTCCGGTGCGCAGCTGCACGTTTCACGCCGCCGCCCATGAATGCTTTTTCGCGCCATGTAGCCAAGTCATTGAACGATTCATTCATTGCCATGTTCCTCTCCTTTCAAGGGCTCGCACAATTCGAATAACACACCGGACGTTTCTTTCGGTGAAATAAAAGCAATCCGCTTCCCGCTCGCGCCTATCTGTGCTGATTGTTGGAGAAGCTCCACGCCAAAATGATCAAGACGGTTAAGGTCCGCCTGTATGTCACCTGACTTTAGCGCAATATGATGGAGTCCCTCTCCTCTTTTTGTTAAAAAGGTATGTAGTTTGCTGCTACCGGACATCGGTTCAATTAATTCAATGTGCACATGATCAAGTGAAGCGAAGGACGCTTTAATCTCCTGCTCAGGAATTTCTCGTATGTCTGAAAAATGCCAGTTAAACAGCTGTTGAAGAATTCGAGATGTGTTTTTTATAGAAAAGACCGCAATGGCAATATGGTCGATTTGATTCATCCGTTCACTTCCTTTGTTGATCACTTGTCGCATTTGAAAAAACGAGCTAGAATAAAGAAAGGTGCGTTCGTCGCAAAAAATCTTCGGTTATAGGGGTGCGATATGTCTCAGAAAATGATGAAATTCATGGTATTGCTCATGATTAGCCTGCTGCTAATATCTTCACTTTTAGCAGGAGCCGCAACCTTTTTATAAGGTTTCAATAAAAGCAGACAAGCAGGTGATTCGTTCAATCAACGAATGGCCTGTTTGTCTTTGGCAAGCTTTTCAAATGAATCGGTTGATGTTGTAATCCACACTTTTGTCCCAACCGGAAGCTGGTCAAATAGAAGCTCTACATCTTGATTATGAAGTCTCACACAGCCTGCCGTGATAAATTTCCCTATCGATGTTTCGTCACTCGTCCCATGAATTCCGTATGTTCTACCATCTGTTCCTCGTGCATCAAATCCAATCCATCTTCTGCCAAGAGGGTTATTCTTCGCACCGCCTTCGATATTCTTTTTTCTGTAATAGGGATCTTTCGCTTTGATCATAATGGTAAATTCCCCTTCTGGCGTTAAATCGGACGTTTTCCCTGTAGAAGCAGGATATATTTTTTGGATTTGTCCTTGATCAATATAGGCAAGTTCATTTGTTTGTTTATTAATAATGACATAAGGATCTCCTGGAAGCGGGTTTTGTCCGAGCGGCCAGATAGGTGAAAGGGACATGGTCAATACGGTATAAAATAAAAGACGCATAGGCTCCTCCTTTTTCATTAGATTGACCAATGAAGGAGGAACTCATGCGTCTCTATTCTTTCATCCCTTTAAAATAGCTTTTCAATACTAAATATTGTTCCATTTCTCCGAGGAAATGAAACAGTGCAGCTCTTGCCTCAAACTCTTCTCTTGTTTGCGGCAGCGGTAGCTTATCGAACTCTTCTTTCATATCAATGAGGCGCCTTAAAAACTTATGCGCCGTGTTCCCTGGGTGAATATGTTCGCGTAAGTCTCTAATGTATTCTGCAATGATTTGTCCATGCTCTGTTGTAATGGAAATGGACGTGATCTTCGGAAGCACACGCTCGATGATTTCGAACTGCTTTTGCCTCATATTGAAATAATGATAATACAGGTTTTCATGTCTTAAGACATGGTTTTCAACATCACGATATGCGAGAGCTTTCGCTTCTTTAATCAATTGATGTGTCTCTGGTATTTCTTTGCCTGTCCAGTCTTGTTTCCCTGTCATTAAGTATTGCTCGATTTCTTCAAAGATTTTTGCAAAGTTGTCTTCAATCTGTTCGCTGTAGCGTTTGAGCTTTTTATCGACACTTGGCATATACAGGTTCATGATAAGTGCCACGCCAACACCAATCGTAATCAGCAGCAGCTCATTCCAGATGAGGTGAAGGGTAATCCCGCCCGACATGTATAAATGGAGGATGATGACTGAACTTGTGACAATCCCTTCTTTAATGCGGAGCAATACGGTTGTCGGAATAAAGACAAGCAGCATCAGACCAATCACAAAAGGATGATACCCAATCAGATCGAAAAATAGATAAGAAAATAAAATGGCAAGGCTGCATGCGGCAAAGCGGGCGCCTGATGCAAGAAGCGACCGTTTCTTTGTCACCTGAATACACAGAATCGTAATAATCCCGGCAGCGGAATAATTTTGAAGGCCAAGCAGTTGCGCAATATAAATGGCGATCGCTGTTCCTAATGCTGTTTTCAGCGTTCGGTAGCCGATTTTAAACATGATGTGAGTCACTCTTTTCTGTCTTGTTTCTATTCACTTATTGTGAAATGATGAACTTTTTTACTTTCCCCATTATAATCAAAAAAAGAAGGAGATGTTAAGTCTCCCTCTCTTTTTTCTTTATAATATTTTTTGTAAGAAGTCTTTCGCACGCTGTGATGACGGTGATTCAAAGAATTGCACAGGGTTTGCATCCTCTACAATTTTCCCATCGTCCATAAAGATCACGCGGTCAGCCACTTCTTTTGCAAAGCCCATTTCATGTGTGACGATCACAAGTGTCATACCAGATTGAGCCAGCTCTTTCATGACCTCTAGCACTTCCTTGACCATTTCTGGATCTAGTGCAGACGTTGGTTCGTCAAACAGCATGATGTCTGGTGTCATCGCAAGCGCACGTGCAATTGCGACACGCTGCTTTTGACCACCTGACAAACGGTTCGGAAAATCATCTTTTTTCTCTAAAAGTCCTACCTTTTTCAGCAGATCTTCAGCTTGTTTGATGCTGTCTTCCTTCGATTGATTCTTCACATTCATTGGCGCATATGTGATATTTTCCAGCACCGTTTTATGCGGGAACAGGTGAAAATGCTGAAACACCATTCCGATGTTCTCACGCACTTTGAGTGCATTGGTTTTTGGGTTTGTGATTTCGGTATCCTGAATCGTAATAACACCAGAAGTCGGCTTTTCAAGCAAGTTGATGCAGCGAAGAAACGTCGATTTTCCTGAACCAGATGGTCCAATGACTGCGACAACTTCCCCTTCTTTAATGGTGGTGTCGATCCCTTTTAATACTTCATTTTTGCCAAAAGATTTTGTGAGTTTCTCTATGTTAATCATTTGATTTTAACTTCCTTTCCACCGATTTGCCGACAAAGGTGAGAACAAGCACGATGACATAATAGATGAGACCCGCAAAAATAAGCGGTTCAAGATAATTATACGTGACGGCACCTGCTTGATAGGCTCGTCTCATGACATCTCCCAGTCCAATGACTGTCACAATAGCTGATTCTTTTGTCAGTGTAATCGTTTCGTTCACAAGTGCAGGTGAAATATTTTTAAATGCCTGCGGAAGCAATAAGTCCTTCATCATTTTAGCATAAGGGATGCCTAAAGCAACGGCTGCTTCTTTTTGACCTTTATCAATGGCATTAATACCAGCACGAATAATTTCAGATACGTAAGCCGCAGAGTTTAGTGAAAATGCCGCTACAGCAGCCCAGTATTGATCGATTTGAAACCCGAGAAGCTGAGGCAGACCGAAATAAATAATGAGCAATTGAAGCACAAGCGGTGTGCCTCGGAAGATGGATGTATAAAAATCTGCAAGCCAAATGAGCGGCTTAAATACACTAATTTTGCAAAGCGTTAATAAAATCCCTAAAATAAATCCAAGAAAAAGTGATACCACTACAATAGAAAGTGTGACCTTAAGCCCTTCTAAAATAAAGGGCATCTGAGGTATTACATCTTTAAAATCTAACATGACAGTCTCCTTTTTTATGCCTTCATACGAAATCAAAAAATAAAACAGGAAAAAAGTTCAACATGAGTTGAACTTTTCAGCGCTTTCTACTGAATTTTCATGAATGACGCTGATCCTTTTCCTGACTTATTTTTCATCAGCAAACCATTTTTTAATTAATTTATCAAGTTCGCCATTGTCTTGCATTTCTTTTAATGATTTATTAAATTTAGCTGTTAAGTCGCTATTTTTCTTGAATGCAATGGCTGAACCATTATTTGTTGACCCACTAAGGTCAAAAGCCTGAAAGTCTTTCTCTTTCTTTAAATAGCCCGCTGCTACTTTATCTTCAATAATAGCTGCATCAAAACGGCCTGCTTTAATCTCTTGAATGATATCAGAGATTTTATTACGGTCTTCCACTTTTAAGTTATATTTCTTTTGCAAACTGTTTGCTTCATCTTGCTGGATTGAACCTAATTGAACGCCGACTGTTTTATCTTTTAAGTCTTTCTCTGTTTTCATTCCGCTAGATTTCTTTGAGACAACTAAGTTTTTAGCATTGTAATAAACATCAGAGAAGTCTACTTGTTTTTTACGCTTTTCATCTGGTGTCATTCCTGCTAGGACAATATCAGCTTTGTTTGTTTTAAGGGCTGAGACAAGGCTTGCGAAATCCATATCTTGAATTTCTAGCTTGTAGCCGTTCTTTTTCGCTAGTGCTGTTGCAAGATCAACATCAAAACCGACAATTTTATCTCCGTCTTTTGATTCAAATGGCGGATAATCTGCTGATGTCGCCATAACGAGTGTTTTGTCATCTCCTGATGCGTTTGAATTATTAGAAGAAGTTCCGCAAGCTGCGAGTGCAGCTGCAAGACCAGCTGTCATAAGTAATAATAACCACTTTTTCATAAGATAGTGCCTCCTAGTATTTAAAATCATGTATTGTTTTGAATATTTATTCACTATAATGTATTTTAAACACTTTCTTTTTAAGATGCAATAGTATTTCGCTAAAATTATTTTGATTCAATGGTCTTATATAACAAAAAGCAGACCGATCTAAAGACCGGACTGCTTTATATGTCATCATTCAAACGTCACATGTTAAATTTCTTTGCAATGCTCATCGAATGCAGCTTGAAGCTTTGACACGACTTCCATTGGTTCGTGCCCTTCAATTTCATGACGTTCGACCATTTTAATGATTTTTCCATCTTTTAATAATGCAAAGGATGGTGAAGATGGCGGGAAGCCTTCAAAGTATTCACGGGCTCTTGCGGTTGCCTCTTTGTCTTGTCCAGCAAACACTGTCAGCAATTGATCTGGACGCTTATCGTAATGAACAGAATAGCCTGCAGCTGGTCTTGCAATACCGCCAGCACATCCGCATACTGAATTCACCATCACAAGTGCCGTGCCTTCTTTAGACAGGGCTTCATCCACTTCTTCAGCTGATGTAAGCTCATTATAGCCAGCCTGTTTGATCTCTTCTCTCGCTTGTTTCACAATATCATTCATAAATAAATTAAAATCAATATTCATTGTCCGTCCACTCCTTTAGCATGCCAAAACCATTTTAACAACATCATATCAAGGAAAACGCCTGCGGGCAAATGTGTTGTCTTTTCATTCCCCACTTTTTCTGAACATCGTTTATACGCCGCGAAATTGGGGAAAAGTGATGATAAAGAGATGAAAGGGAGAACTGCGTGATGGCACAATTCAAAAAAGCGATGCTCATTTATAATGGAAATGCTGGACAAAAAAACATGGAAAAAGTTCTCGGTCAAACAGTACCTCTTCTTTCTCTACATATTGATGAACTCATTCTTAAACCAACAAAGCAGCCAAATGATGCTTATGAATTCTGTCGCACAATTGATGAGACGATAGAATTGCTTATCATATTAGGTGGAGATGGAACTGTGCATGAATGTATGAATGGAATCGGTGGTTTAGAAAAAAGGCCAGCTGTAGCGATTTTACCAGGCGGGACATGCAATGACTTTTCTAGAACGCTTGGTATTCCGCAACAAATGCAGAAAGCCGCTCAAATGATTGTAAACGGCGTAGAAAAAAAGGTCGACTTAATCAAAGCAGGAGATCGATACTTGTTAAACTTTTGGGGCATCGGGCTGATTGCAGACACATCCAACAATATTAATGACAAGGAAAAAGCTGTACTCGGCAAAATTAGCTACTTCACAAGTGCCCTGCGCACCTTACAGCAAACAGATCCTTTTCACGTACGAATTGAAACAGAGGAGGAAAGCTGGGAAGAGGACGCTGTCATCGTTCTTGTCATGAATGGACATTTCATCGGAACAAATAAAATTGATTTGCCGAGTGCAGCGATTGATGATGGGAAAGCGGAAATCTTAATTTGCAGAAATACGAGCTTCTCTGCTCTAAAAGAAATCTTTTCTATGAACCGGGAAGAGCTGGAGGATTTCACCGGCGATCTGTCTCTCATTCAAGCATCCAATATTCAGATTCACACAAAAGAGGAAATGGATGCTGATACAGATGGCGAAGTGTACATGACAGCCCCTGCTTCTTTAGAAGTGTTAAAACAACATTTGACCTTTATTGTTCCAGCAGAATAAAGAAAACGCCCGAGATCATTCTTTTTCGGGCGTTTTTTTGATATAGCGTCTGTATAAATATTCAAGTGCATAACCAAGCAGCGTCCCGGCAAGAAGAGAAATTCCTAAGAGGCTATTCGCTGCTCCTTTAAATCCACCGACAATCAGCAAGCAATACACAATTTGAATCATTGAAACGATTGATATGATCAGTAGTAATCTTTCAGGATGGTTGCGTGATTTAGAAATATATCGAAGAAAAGCGAACGCAATTGCTGTGATAAACATGAGTCCAATCGTTAAAAACGCAAAAAAGTCTAGTCCAGACATACCATCGCTCCTTTCTCATCATGTGGAAATCCCCCTCTCCTTAGCGGGAGGGGGACATTCTTGTTTTAGTAAACAGATGTTTGCTCATCAATGCCTTCAAGGATTTGTTTAATCCGTTGAAGGAATCTGCCGCATACAAGACCATCAAGAACTCTGTGATCTAATGAGAGACAAAGGTTGACCATGTCTCTTGCTGCAATCATACCATTTACAATCATTGGACGCTTCACGATCGATTCTACTTGTAAAATCGCCGCTTGCGGATAATTGATGATTCCCATAGATTGTACAGAACCAAATGATCCCGTGTTGTTTACAGTGAAGGTGCCGCCTTCCATGTCACTTTGCTTCAGCGTACCTTGTCTCACCTTGGAAGCAAGCTCATGAATTTCCTTGGCGATGCCTTTAATCGTTTTTTCATCTGCATCCTTAATAACTGGAACAAAAAGAGCGTCATCAGTCGCAACAGCAATCGAGACATTGATCGCTTTCTTTTGCACAATTTTATCTCCAGCCCACATGCTGTTCATTTCTGGGAATTCCTTTAAGCCCTGAGCCACTGCTTTGACAAAGAACGCAAAGAACGTCAAATTAAAGCCTTCTTTTGCTTTAAATTGGTCCTTGAGCTGATTTCTTCTAGTCACAAGGTTTGTCACATCAACTTCCATCATCGTCCATGCATGCGGAATTTCATGTTTGCTTCTCAGCATATTTGCCGCAATCGCCTGTCTGATTGGCGTGACTGGCACTTCAACATCACCAGGCATTGTAGAGATGGAAGGCGCCGCTTTTGGTTTTGATGGCTGCACAGGCTCTGGCTTGACCGCCTGTTCATTGCCAGGTGCTGTCTTCTCTTGCATGCCGCCGTTTTCAATGAGCTGAAGTAAATCTTTTCTTGTGATTCGTCCGCCTGCTCCCGTTCCTTGCACTGCCGCTAAATCAATGCTGTGCTCATCTGCTAACCGAAGGACTGCTGGAGAGTAGCGTTTCTTTTGACTTTGATTCTCTTTTGTTTGATCTGCTTCAGGTGCTTCACTTTGCTCAGGTGCCGCTTCTTCTTTCGCACTCTGCTGTGAGCTACCTTCTACTTCAATTTCACAGAACACTTCTCCTACTTGCAGTGTATCGCCTTCTTCAGCCGATAGCTTTGTAATCGTTCCTGTAAAAGATGACGGGACTTCTGCGTTCACTTTATCCGTCATAACTTCCGCAATAGGATCGTATTTATTCACATGATCGCCAGGTGAAACGAGCCATTTGCTGATGGTTCCTTCTGTTACACTTTCACCTAACTGAGGCATTTTCATTTGTTCAATTGCCACTTGAAACCCTCCTCTTTCTTAAAACGCCGCTAGCTCTCTCATTTCAGCTTCAACCTTATCTGGGTTGACCATGAAGAATTTTTCCATCGTCGGTGCATAAGGCATTGCCGGGATTTCTGGTCCGGCTAGACGTTTGATTGGTGCGTCTAAATCAAATAAGCAATGCTCTGATATGATCGCCGCTACCTCACTCATGATGCTGCCCTCTTTTGTATCTTCCGTTAAAAGAAGCACTTTGCCTGTTTTTGATGCCGCTTCAATAATGGCTTCCTGATCAAGCGGGTACACTGTTCTCAAATCGAGAATATGCGCAGAAATGCCGTCTTTTGCAAGGCGGTCTGCTGCTTGCAATGCAAAATGGACGCAGAGGCCATATGTAATGACCGTGATATCATCACCTTCACGTTTCACATCTGCTTTTCCAATAGGGAGTGTGTAATCCTCTTCAGGTACTTCTCCTTTAATAAGACGGTAGGCACGTTTGTGTTCAAAGAACAATACAGGATCTGGATCACGCACCGCAGCTTTTAAAAGACCTTTTACATCATAAGGCGTAGAAGGCATGACAATCTTCAAACCAGGCTGGTTGGCAAAGATCGCTTCAACTGATTGTGAATGATAAAGCGCCCCGTGAACTCCGCCCCCATAAGGTGCGCGGATGACCATTGGACAGCTCCAATCGTTATTTGAGCGGTATCTAATTTTCGCAGCCTCTGAAATGATTTGGTTAATAGCAGGCATGATAAAATCCGCAAATTGCATCTCAGCAATTGGGCGCATTCCATACATCGCTGCTCCAATCCCTACACCAGCAATGGCTGATTCTGCAAGAGGTGTATCCATGACGCGCGCTTCTCCGAATTGCTCATAAAGACCCGCTGTCGCTTTAAATACGCCGCCCTTTTTCCCGACATCCTCTCCGAGCACAAACACTTTCGGATCTCGCTCCATTTCTTCTTTCATCGCCAGTGTAATGGCGTCTATATATGACATAACAGGCATTTTTATTCCCCCTTACTCCGCATACACGTAACGAAGTGCGCTTTCAGCATCAGCATAAGCAGCGTTTTCCGCTTCATCAGTGGCTTCGTTTACGATTTGCATGATTTCTTTTGTCATCTCTTCTTTCATTTCTGAAGTCATGATGTTTCCTTCGGTTAAATACGTTTCATATTGGATGAGCGGATCTTTCTTTCTCGCTTCGAGCACTTCTTCTTTTTCTCGATAGCTTGAATCATCGTCATCACTTGAATGCGCAGTTAAACGGTAAGAGATCGTTTCAATCAACGTTGGTCCTTCGCCTTTTGCTGCACGGTCTCTCGCTTCTTTGACAGCGGCATATACTTCAAGCGGATCATTGCCATCAACGGTTACGCCAGGCATTCCGTATCCAATCGCACGATCTGAAATGCGTTCACATGCTACTTGTTTGTCATACGGTACGGAAATCGCGTACTTATTGTTTTCACACATGAAAATAACAGGCAGCTTATGCACAGCAGCGAAGTTAGCGCCTTCGTGGAAATCACCTTGGTTTGAAGAGCCCTCACCGAACGTGACAAAGCTGACAAAGTTTTTCTGATCTAGACGTCCAGCAAGTGCGATGCCAACTGCATGAGGAACCTGCGTTGTAACAGGTGAAGATCCTGTCACAATTCGATTTGATTTCTGTCCAAAATGCCCTGGCATCTGTCTTCCGCCTGAGCTTGGATCGTCTTGTTTTGCGAAACCTGACATCATTAAATCTTTTGCTGTCATCCCAAATGCGAGGACAACCCCCATATCACGGTAGTAAGGCAAGACGTAATCCTCTTCTCTATTGAGAGCGAAAGCAGCACCGACTTGCTGCGCTTCCTGCCCTTGACAAGAAATGACGAATGGAATTTTACCAGAACGGTTTAAAAGCCACATCCGTTCATCAATTTTTCTTGCTAGAAGCATTGTTCTGTATATATCAATTGCTTGTTCATCTGATAATCCTAATTCATGATGACGCATGTTACTCATCTTATTTCCCTCCTTGATTAAAAATGGATCGCTTTCCCGTCAACAGCAAGGGCAGCCTCGCCAATCGCCTCTGATAAGGTTGGGTGCGGGTGAATTGTTTGCCCGACTTCCCACGGCGTTGCATCAAGTACTTTGGCTAATCCAGCTTCAGATATCATATCTGTGACATGAGGACCAATCATATGAATCCCTAAAATATCATCTGTCTTTTGATCAGCAATGATTTTGACGAATCCATCTGACTCCCCGTACACAAGTGCTTTTCCGATCGCCATAAATGGAAATTTCCCCATTTTGACTTCGAAGCCTTGCTCTTTTGCCGCCTGTTCAGTGAGTCCAACACTAGCGGTTTCTGGGTGAGAATAAACACATTTAGAAACGAGCGTTTCATCGAGCGGCTTCGGATCTTTCCCAGCCATATGCTCCACAGCAATCATGCCTTCGTGTGAAGCCACATGTGCCAGCTGAAGCCCGCCAATAACATCTCCTATTGCATAAATATGTGATTCTTTCGTTTGATAATGTTCATTCACGACAATGCCTTGTTTTTCTGTTTGAATGTCCGTGTTTTCAAGACCAATGCCTTCAATATTTGGTACTCTGCCGACTGATAGAAGAAGTTTTTCCGCTTCAAACGTCTGAATGTCTCCATCCTTTTCTGCTTGAATCGTCACGAGATTCTCCTGTTTTTTGACGGTATCTGGCAGTACTTTCGCATTTGTCACAAAGGTGATGCCTTTTTTAGATAAAAGCTTTTCCATTTCTTTAGAAATGTCATGATCCTCTGTTGGCAATATGCGGTCTGCAAATTCAATCACTGTCACCTTCACACCAAAATCATTGAGCATGGAAGCCCACTCGATTCCGATTACCCCGCCGCCGACAATGAGCATCGACTGCGGAAGCTCTGGCAGTTCTAGTGCATCATCTGATGTTAGAATATGCGTCCCATCTGCTTCAAGTCCAGGCAGCACACGCGGTCTTGAACCTGTCGCAACGATGACCTGCTTTGGAATGAGCATCTCATTTTCATCTCCATTTGCCATTTCTACGGAGATGGTTCCTGGCATTGGCGAAAAGATAGATGGACCAAGAATACGGCCGATCCCTTCATAAACATCTATTTTCCCTTGTTTCATTAAATATTTGACGCCGCCTGCTAGTTTCTCTACAATCTCTGCTTTTCTTTTCTGCACATTGGCAAACTGCAAGGCAATGCCGTTTGCCTCAACGCCAAAATCAGCAGCACGTTTGACGGTTTGATAGACTTCAGCACTTCTAAGCAGTGCTTTAGACGGAATGCATCCTTTATGCAGACATGTTCCGCCAAGCTTTTCTTTTTCTACAACTGCTGTTTTTAATCCAAGCTGTGAGGCACGAATGGCCGCTACATAGCCGCCTGTGCCTCCACCAAGAATGACGAGGTCATATTCAGTTGCCATGACTAGTCACTCCTTTCTTCATCCGTTGATCATTTGGGTATTCTTTCGGAGATTCTTCTTCTTTTAAAATACGAAGTGCACCTTCTGCTAAGGATTGCAGTTCATTTTCGCCTGGATACACGACAACATCTGAAATCCAGTCAATGTGACCTCTAATACTTGATGTAATTTGTTTGCTGTACGCAAGTCCGCCTGTTAACACAATAACGTCAACTGCGCCTTTTAAGACAGCACTAGCCGCACCGATTTCCTTGGCAATTTGATAGCACATCGCTTCATAAATCAGCGCCGCCCGTTCATCGCCTGCTTCAATCATGCGCTCAACTTTCACAGCATCTGTCGTACCAAGGTAGCCCGCAAGACCACCTTCACCAATAATGCGTTTCAGCATTTCCTCTTGGCTGTACTGACCAGAAAAGCAAAGATTGACGAGGTCACCTGTTGGCAGGGTCCCCGCTCGCTCCGGACTGAAAGGTCCTTCGCCATGCAGTCCGTTATTGACATCAATGACTTTACCTTTTTCATGGACACCAATGGTGATGCCGCCGCCCATATGTGTAATAATCATATTCAAATCTTCGTAGCGCTTCCCAAAGGATGCAGCTGTTTTTCTTGCGACTGCTTTTTGATTTAATGCATGGAAGATGCTTTTTCTTTCAATCGTTGGCAGCCCTGAAATACGAGCAATTGGCTTTAGCTCATCCACTACAACTGGATCGACAATAAAAGCTGGGATGTTCAAACCAAGTGCAATTTCTCGTGCAATGATACCGCCCAGATTTGATGCATGCTGGCCAGCATATCCTTCTTTCAAGTCTTGCACCATTTGCTCATTGACTTCATATGTGCCACCTTCAATCGGACGAAGAAGACCGCCGCGCGCACAAACTGCATCAAACTTTGAGATGTTCATTCCTTGTTCATGCAGCGTCTTCAGGATTGTTTCTTGACGAAATGAAAACTGATCAATGATATGTGGAAACTGCTTTAATTCCTCATCTGTATGTCTGAGTGTCGTTTCAAAAATAGATCGTTCATTGTGAAACACACCAATTTTTGTTGAAGTAGAGCCAGGATTAATTGTGAGAATACGCCATTCTTTTGTCAGCAAAAACAAAACCTCCGTTTCAACTCATTCTTCAAATTAGCGACGACTTAAAATATGTTGGCCATTTTGCAGGAATTGACTTCTTGATTTGCGCATTCTTTCAATTCGCTCCTCCGCCAATCGGTCTGCCGCTTTATAAGTTGGAATGGCATCACGGTTTGAAATTTCAATCACGCGTTCAATATTTTGGTAAATACCTTCTACCTTTTTCATCGCACGATCTGCATTATAGCCATAAAGCTCATCAGCAACGTTAATCACACCGCCTGCATTGATCACATAATCAGGTGCATACACAATACCCATTTCATGAATCAGATCGCCGTGATGCGTTTCTCTCAGCTGGTTATTCGCTGCACCTGCGATGACCTTTGCTTTCAGCTTAGGAATCGTTACATCATTAATCGTTGCACCAAGTGCACAAGGGGCATAAATATCACATGCTTGATCATAAATATCGTCAGGGTCTACAGCTTTTGCGCCAAAGTCTTCTACAGCTCGTTTTACAGAGTCTTTGTTGATATCTGTGACAATTAGCTGTGCGCCTTCTTCGTGCAGATGTTTACACAAATTGTAGGCGACATTCCCAACACCTTGGACTGCAATCGTTTTTCCTTCTAGTGAGTCGGTTCCAAATGCAGCTTTGGCAGCAGCTTTCATCCCTTTATATACACCGTAAGCCGTAACAGGAGACGGGTTTCCGGATGAACCAAATGCAGGAGAAATACCTGTCACAAAGTCTGTTTCTTCATGAATCAGATCCATGTCTTCTACCGTTGTACCGACATCCTCCGCTGTGATATAGCGGCCATTTAATCCTTGTATGTAGCGTCCAAACGCACGGAACATTTCTTCATTTTTATCTTTTCTCGGGTCACCGATGATGACTGTTTTCCCGCCGCCAAGATTCAGGCCTGCTGCTGCGTTTTTATAAGTCATGCCTCTTGCTAGACGAAGTGCATCTTCGATTGCTGCTTCTTCGTTTTCATACGTCCACATTCTTGTCCCGCCTAGTGCTGGGCCAAGTGTTGTATCATGAATGGCAATAATCGCTTTTAAGCCAGATTGTTCATCCTGACAAAATACAAGCTGCTCATAATCGTATCGTTCCATATATTTAAAAAGTTCCATTGTTTATTCCTCCTATAACTTTCGCTTAATTTGATGTACAGATGGCAAGTGCAATTGAATAAAGCTTACTTTCGGCTGTATCCGACCGGCTTGTTAAAGCAATCGGTGCCTTCGCTCCTGCCACCACAGCTCCCACCTTTGCATGTGCAAAGTAGATGAGAGATTTATAAAGAATGTTCCCTGCTTCAATCGTTGGCACAAGCAAAATATCTGCATGACCGGCGACATCACTCGTAATATTTTTATGAGAAGCTGCTGTTTGAGAAATGGCATTGTCTAATGCCAGAGGCCCGTCAATGAGGCAGCCAGAAATTTGACCTCGCTTATTCATTTGCGCCAGGCTTGCCGCTGTCAAAGTGGAATCCATTGCCGGGTTCACGACCTCTACCGCAGATAACACGGCCACCTTTGGCATGTCATTTCCAACAGCTTGCGCTACTTGAACAGCATTGATCGTAATCTCTTTGAACATGTTTAAATCGGGCGCGATGTTCATCCCAGAATCTGTGACATAAATAAACCGATCAAAGCCCGGCACTTCGAATGCCGCGACATGTGATAGTACACTCGCCGTCCGCAGCCCGTACTCTTTATTCAGCACCGCTTTTAATAGAACGGCTGTCGTGACATGCCCCTTCATCAATATATCTGCATGCTTCTCACTCACTGCCTGCACGGCAATTTTGGCTGATTCTTCAGGAGAATCCGAGTGAATAATATCTATCCAGTCTTCATTGATCTCATGCTGTTTCACCAGCTCCTTCAGGTTGCGCTTGTTCCCAACCAGCAGGAAGCGAGCGACCTTTCGTTCAATTGCCATCTTGATGGCATGAAGCACTTCTTCGTCTTCTGCATGAGCCACAGCAGCAGTTTTATTCTGCAACTGGGCGGCTTTCATAATCAGATCGTCAAGCTTCATATATGCCCACCTTTCCTTATGCTCGGGTTCATGGTTTTTATATGCAAGTTCTATGCCAGCTTGAAACGCAGCGAAATAAGGCATTTCGCATGAAATACATGCAGCTTTTTGCAGGCAACGTGCATTTTATTGCATGCTATCTTTTGCAAGTTGATATTTATCCATTTTATAGTAAAGATTCCGAATGCTAATCCCTAACGTTTTCGCTGTTTTCGTGCGGTTGAATTGATGCTTTTCAAGGGTTTGTTTAATGAGCTGCGCTTCAAACGCTTCAACAGCATCCGAAAGGGTCTCTCCCTCAAATTGACTGACAGCCAGTTCCTGCTGCTCTTTTTCTTCCTGCTCTTCTGATTCCATGAAGGAAATATGATCTTCATCGATCCATTCTTCTTGCGGATTCAAAAAGATCATGGCTCGTCCAAGGACATTTTCCAGTTCTCTTACGTTCCCAGGCCAGCTGTAGGATCGAAGTCTATCGAGCGCCCCTTCCGTTAAGCCGCTCACATTTCGACCATAGTCTAAATTGATTTTCTGAATAAGGCGTTTACTTAAGGAGTCAATATCTTCAAGTCGCTGCCTTAGTGGCGGAATCGAAATCGGATATCTGTTCATCCGATAATATAAGTCCTCTCTGAACTTCCCTTCTGCCATCGCTTTTTCAATATTGACATTTGTTGCGGTAATCACACGCACATCAACTGGTATCGCTTTTGTTCCGCCTACTCTAACAATTTCTTTCTCCTGCATCACGCGTAATAATTTCGCTTGTGTACTTGGCGTCATTTCACCAATTTCATCTAAAAAGATGCTGCCGTGATTCGCTTCTTCAAACAGCCCTTTCTTCCCGCCGCGCCTCGCACCAGAAAATGCGCCTTCCTCATAGCCAAAAAGCTCTGACTCTAAAAGAGTTTCTGATAAGGCAGCACAGTTGACTCTTACAAAGCGATTATATTTCCGGTCACTTTCATTGTGTATAGCGTGTGCAAATAGCTCTTTCCCAGTACCTGATTCTCCCCTAAGTAAAATGGTGGCTGGGGTTTTAGCCCCTAGCTTTGCCTGCTCAAGCGCCACAAGCATTTGCTCACTTTCTCCAATAATGTCTTCAAAAGTGTACTTTGCTTCAAGTGTCCGGATGAGCTGTCTTGCTTTATTTAATTCATTCGTGAGTGATTGAATTTCTGATACATCATGAATGACGCCGACGCTGCCTTTTAAAATACCATCAACGATCACTGGCGCTACGTTGACGATCACATCCTTCTTATTAGGTCCGACTTTCATTCTGACGCCTCGAACCGGCCTTCTTGTTTCAAGCACCTTCAAATGCATGCTTTCCCCTTCAGAAATATCCGCACCTGCTGGTTTGCCCACAACCTCTTTGTCTGTTAACCCCGTCATTTTCGTGTAAGCTCGGTTGATTAAAATTCCTTTCCCTTGCTCATCTACGACGGATATCGCTTCATCTGATGATTGAATGATGGCCTCAAGCATTGTGCGCACTTCTTTCAGGTTTGTGACTTCTTCCGCAAGCTCCACTGCATCTGTAATATCTTTAAAAATGGATAGAGCGCCTAGCATTCTTCCTGCGTCATCAATAATCGGCAAACGCGTTGTGACAATTTGTATTTGCTGATTCAGAAATTGTTTTTGATGAAATTCTGGCTCCCTCGACCTTAAAATATCGGGGAGTTTTGTATTTGGGATCACTTCACGTATGTGCCGGCCAATCGCATCTTTTTGCGATCTTCCAACCATTTTGGCAGCCGATCGATTAAACAGAACGACTTCTTCATCCATATTAATAAAAATCATGCCATCGTTCGTTGCATTAAAAATGCGGTCATGTTTATAGGTTTGTTCCTTTAATATTTGTATAAGCTGATGCTTTTCTGACATTAATTCTGATATGACGTATGCCATCGAACTTGGAACAATGACAGACTGCTCTGTTTTTTCTTCCATCAGTTCTTTCAGCACAGCTGAACTGCCCGTTGTTTCAATGATGATATCAATGTCATCTTTTATGTATTCTTTCCAATCCGTTGTCGTATCAATTCCATTCTTTTTCGCTTCTACCATCCCCGGTGCCTCAAGATCAAGGTCGGCGATTGCAACGATTTGAATCATATTTGTTTTCAGCAATGTTTCAAGCAAAGCTGATCCACCCTGTCCAGCACCGACAATCAAGACTCTCTGCATCCCGTTACCCCTTTATATGAAAAAATTTGCACACCATATTTTTCCGTTGCAAAAAATTGCACAACTCTTATATTACCACGTTTTCCTTTCTTGACAAAATATTTTTTGAATTAGACAATGGAAGTAAATGACGTTTAAGGGGACATTTGATGGGGAGAATACTTGCATTAGTGATTATTTTAATACCTGGCGCGCTTGCTGCACTTGGAATTAAGCTTTTGCGTGACACTGTTTTCGGTATCATCATTGCACCATTTCCATTTTTATGGCTGCAAGGAATTGCAGGGTTGGTTTTTTTAGGGGGAGGTCTTTACGTAGTCGCTGGCTTTATTTTATATAGAGACCGCAAACGAAATAAAGTGACCACCCGCTTTAAACAGAGATAAACATGAAAAAAGACCCGCTGCTGATCGCAGGTCTTTATTTCATTTCTTCTCTTATTTTGACGGCTCTATCAGGGAAATCAGTGAAAATTCCGTCGACACTTAAGGAAAACATGTTTTTCATTTGCTTTTCACTGTTTACTGTAAATGGTCTGATCACTTGCTGGGCGGCATGGAGAGCCGATACGACTTCTTTTGTTACCCCTGCGCCCTTTATATTCGGGTGATAACCTCTTGCAGGTACTGTTTTTATGTACATCTCTGGCTGATGAATGACATCCATTGTGAGAACAGCAAGCTCAACATGCGGCATCAGCTTGTGAAAAAGAGCTAAACTCCCATGATGAAACGATGAGACAAGTACACGATCTTCTATTTGAAAGTGTTTAATTTGCTCCTTTACCTTCTCTTCAATACCTGGATATCGATAAATGGAGTTTTTCAGTTCAATATTGATGATGAGTGATGATTGCTGCGTCACGAGCTCCAATACTTCCTCCAAAAGAGGAATGGATACAGCACCGGTTTCTTCATAAAAAGAATGACTCGCATCTCCTGCTTTTAACTCTTCATATGTATAGTCTTTCACTAAGCCTTTCATATTCGTTGTTCTGTTCAGCTTCTCATCGTGAATGACAGCAAGCCTGCCATCTTTCGTCAGCTGAACATCCAGCTCAATTCCGTCAGCTCCAGAATGGAGTGCATGCTCAAAGGCTATCATGGTATTTTCAGGGTAGATTCCTTTAAAACCTCTGTGTGCAAAAATTTTCGTCATAGGTCACCTCTAAGTATGATGCTTCCTTTCATTATGACGTGTCTCTTTTCGTTTTTCCAGTTTAAGCACATAAAAAAACCTCTTCTGATTTGTACGAAGAGGTTCTGTATAAATTCGATCACGTAATCGCTCTGATGGCTTGCTCTGTCGTCTCTGCGTCAAGAGCAAAAAGGGAAGAAACAACTGCGACTGCTGTAACGACGGTTAAACCTAACAACAACTTTTTCATAAGATAACCTCCACTTTCTTTTGAAGTATTTGTGCATCGAATTTCTTTTCAAGAAAACGAATGGCGTTTTGATAGTCATTTCGTTCCTTGAAGTATTTCGATATTTGTTCAGACAAATCCTCAAGCTCCACATATAATCTATTTTTTTCTATGTAGTCTAATTTTTCAGAGAATACGTCTGCTGCTCCACTATTTTCGCACATTAAATCTAAAATTTCAAATTTTACTATATATTCATTATTTTGGATATCACAGCTATACTGAATGCCCTCTTTAATATATTCTTTCGCCACTTGATCTCCTAGATGAACCAAGGCATTTGCCAGAACGTATAAAGATTGGATGTAATAATGGCTATTGTCACGGTGCATTTGAATGCCCATCCCTTTTTTGGCATATTGTGCGCTTTTTTCGTAATCATGCTTCGCATAATAAAGAACGGCTAAATTGTGATAGCATTTCCCAATCAGCACTTCATTGTTAATGCGTTTACTTTTCTCAAGTGCTTCTTGGTATTTTTCCTCCGCTTCGTCAAATTGGATCAAATCGATACAATTACTTGCATGTAAAATCAAGCTGTCAATCGCCTGCGCTGTATATTCTTCATGCGCTTTGAACGTATCGATGGCTTTTTTAATATGATTAATGGATATGAAATTTTGTTTC
This sequence comes from Bacillus pumilus, assembly GCF_900186955.1. Classification (NCBI taxonomy): domain Bacteria; kingdom Bacillati; phylum Bacillota; class Bacilli; order Caryophanales; family Bacillaceae; genus Bacillus; species Bacillus pumilus. The sequence continues at coordinate 2,184,263 of NZ_LT906438.1, forward strand.
AGTTCGTAATAGATTGAAGCAACCTTATGATGAAAAGTCCCTACTTCAAGGTCCTCATTCACACGCTTTAGACGCTGTTCTGCAATTTTGTAAAAACTGATGGCTTCATCATACTTTTTCACATATGCAGCATATTGGCCTTTGTAAAAGTAAAAATAAAAATTAATAATGTCATCTGCTTTCTCATCAAGCGTTCCGACACTCTTCATAATGTGATTGGCTTTTTCAATATTTCCAAGTAACATTTCATGTCGGCCATTCACAAGCTGATAATACAGGAGAACTTCGCGGTCTTCATCTGTATTTTTTAGCAAATTCTGAATTTTCTCTTTATAGATAGCAGATTTTTCTAGGTCATTTTGAGAAATGACCCTCGTCCACTTGCTAATTTCGTTCGCTACCTCAGCAGAGTGGATTTTCAGCTTTCCCATAACCTCACCCTCTTCTTTTCATTATTATAGCATAGTAAAAGAATGTGAAAATTATTAAATTCGACAATGGGAATATTCAGTTCAAATGGCACAATCTCTAAGAAGCCAGTGACTTTAAAACGCCAACCGATCAGGTCAATAGAAATAGAACTTTCGATCTCATTTGCTTTATTTACCAAATTCATCAGACCTTTTCCTCTCATCCTTTTTCTTAAGAATGAGCGTTTCCTTCTTCTATTTTGAAGACCAAACAATTGATTGGCGTAGCTGATTACCACTAATTTATGTCATACCCATTTCTTTCATGCTTTATTGTTCATTTTATTCTGAAAATAAATCAAGCTGAGTTGTTTAAATGAGACAATAAGATGATTGTATCAACACAACCAATTTTTGACAATATTTTTCAAAATAAAAAAACGTCTCTTTGAAGAAACGTTTTTTATGAAAATGAACTAGCTTGCTCTATGCTCTAAGCGCAGACGATCAGCCACCATTGCGATAAATTCAGAATTGGTTGGTTTTGCTTTAGACATGCTGACTGTATAACCAAAGAGTGAGGAAATGGAATCAATGTTTCCTCTGCTCCAAGCCACTTCAATCGCATGACGAATCGCTCGTTCTACTCTGCTCGCGGTCGTGTTAAATTTCTTCGCGATGTCTGGATACAACACTTTTGTGATGCTTCCGAGAAGCTCGATGTCATTGTACACCATCGAAATGGCTTCTCTTAAGTATAAGTAACCTTTAATATGAGCCGGGACGCCAATCTCATGAATAATCGTTGTAATGCTCGCATCTAAGTTTCTGCGTTTCGGTTCAGGTTTGTTTCGAAGGACACTGTTTTGGATAGATGAAGATCGATGGGTGACTTGTGTGCCGTTTCCACTGACTTGACGAATATGACCGACTAGGTTTTCCATATCAAATGGCTTTAAGATGAAATAAGATGCGCCTAGATCAACTGCTTTTTTCGTGACATCTTCTTGTCCAAACGCCGTTAGCATAATCACACTTGGCTGTTTGGTCATGTCATTGTTTTCACGGAGGCGTTCCAGTACAGCAAGACCGTCTAAATGAGGCATGATAATATCTAAGAGGAGAACGTCGGGCTCTTTATCTTTAAATAATGTTAGACATTCCTGACCATTATACGCCACGCCAAGTACTTCCATATCTTCCTGTCCCTCAATATACTCTGTCAAAAGGCCAACAAGCTCTCGATTGTCATCAGCTACACACACTTTAATTTTCTCCACGTTCTTTCCTCCCCAATGTCGATTCCTTTAGTCTTTTGCATTTCTCTTCTGAGTGTTCAATTCGACAAAACCATGCCATCCCCTTTAAAAAACTTTAATTTTCCGAATAATAGAGCATTATCTAGCTTTTTCTACGTTTTTCTTAACGAATCGACGATTATTGCAATTTGACAACATACCATTTTCCATTTTGTCGAAAAATCTCTTTTTCCTTATTTTATAACATGATGGCAGAGAAAGAAAGGGAAGAAAAAAACTGCCGGAAGATTCGCGGCAGTTTGATGATCAGCTTGCTTTTTTGTTTTTTTGATAAAGATCGATGCCTGCTTCTGACAGCATCCATTCAATGTGTACGCCGTAGCCACTTGTCGGGTCATTGACGAAAACGTGTGTGACTGCCCCGATGACTTTTCCGTTTTGGATGATAGGGCTTCCGCTCATACCTTGGACGATACCGCCCGTTTTACTTAAAAGACGCTCATCTGTTACCTTCAATACCATCCCTTTTGTTGCCGGGAATTTCTGCGGAGTCGTGCTGACGATTTTAATATCAAACTTCTCCACTTTATCATGATCCACAACGGTTAAAATTTCTGCTGGACCTTCTTTTACTTCATTTGATAAAGCGACTGGAAGCGGTTTGTCTGATACATGATTTTCAAGCTTTTCGGTTAACGTACCAAAGATACCAAATGGGCTGTTGCGGGATATATCACCTATCGTTTTTCGTTCGGAAGAGAATCTTGCCAATTTTTCTCCAGGATTGCCTCCTGTGCCTTTTTCAATCGATGTTACGGTTGATCTGACAATTTCACCATTGTCGACAACAATTGGTTTTTTTGTATCCATGTCAGAAATGACATGCCCTAGGGCACCATATTTTTTAGAAGATGGTTCAAAGAAGGTCATCGTGCCGATTCCTGCTGCGGAATCTCGAATGTAAAGACCAATTCGATAGGTGCCTTCACTTGCATCTTTTGCGGGTGTTAATGTTGTTTGAAAGGTTTTATGGTCTCTTTTTATGAGTAAACGAAGCGTTTCACCTGTTTTCCCTGCTTTCTGGATAAATGGGGTGAGGTCATTCATTTTCTCCATCTTTTGACCATTGATTTCAATGATCATATCCCCTGATTGAATGCCTGCGGCTTCGCCTGGTGATTTTTTGCCGTCTGCTGTTGTGATTTGATGAAAACCTACAACGAGAACTCCTACAGAGTGGAGCTTGACGCCAATGGATTGTCCTCCAGGAACGACTTTTAATTCAGGGAGAACGTCGACTTTTGTTTTCTTAATAGGAAATCCTTTAAAATCATAAACAATTTCGGCTTTTCCCGCCTTTTGTCCTGTTACTTCAAGCTGATTCTTTTTCTCTGAAAGACTAAAGGCTTGTGAAGAAGCATTGGCTGACGCTTCTATTGATGTGTCAATTGAGTGCTTCTGTTTTTCAAATACAGCAACATTTGTTGGAATGCTGATGTATTCCTTCACTATGCTCATAAACCCTGTACTTATTAAAGAAACAAGGAGAATCACACCAATGGCTTTTCTCATCTTTTCGGGCATTCATTTTTCACTCTCCTCGCTCCTTACCCACACCAGAACACTCATGTTTTGGCTACATCTTTACTTTTGCCTTCTTCGCTTTGATTTATAACCGGCAGCTATAGAAAATGATTGGATAAATTGATAAAAGAAAAAGACGATTTCGTGGGTATATACAGCGATTTTGACACAATATAAAAAAGGCAGCTGGTTTTTCAGCTACCCTGTTGTTTTGACATCATTTGCTTGATGCAGCAATTCTTTTGCGTGCTGTTTTGTCAGTTCAGTGACTTCCACACCCGCAATCATCCTGCCAATTTCACTCACTTTTTCTTCATGACTTAATGGTTTGACGCTTGTCAGTGTTCTGCCTGCTTTAGAGCGTTTAGAAATGAAGAGGTGCGTGTCAGCCATTGCTGCTACTTGCGGGAGGTGCGTAATGCAGAGCACTTGTGAGCCAGCCGCCACTTTGTAAATTTTTTCGGCAATCGCCTGTGCAACTCTGCCGCTTACGCCCGTATCGACCTCATCGAAAATAATGGAAGTGACTTCTTGTTTGGCCGAGAAGATACTTTTCACGGCGAGCATAACACGTGAAATTTCTCCACCCGAGGCAACTTTTGATAAAGATTTCATCGGTTCGCCAGGATTAGTAGAAATCACAAATTGAGCTTGGTCGATTCCGTTTTTTCCAAGCTGGACGGGCTTTCCATCTAGCAGCGGATTATCCGTGCTGCTAAAAGGCGCATACCGAATAGAAAAGGATGTATCAAACGTTGATTTTTCCATATACAAATCCTTTAGTTCTGTTTGAATTTGCTTCGCTAGCTTTTTGGCCCATTTTTTACGAAGCTCCGAAACGTTAAGTGCTTCAAGCAGGGCGTCACGGCTCATTGCATCCAGTTTGTTTTTAAGCGTCTGCAGGTGACTGTCTCGATTTTGAATTTGATCGATTTCTTCTTCAATCTTCGCCGCATACTCCAAAATTTCCTCAACCGTTGTCCCGTACTTTCGTTTTAACTGCTTCATTTCATTCAGCCTAGACTCAATTAAATCAAGACGTGCTGGGTCGAACTCTAATTGATCCAGCATGCTTCGCATTTGGAACGTCGAATCCTCTAATAAATAGTAAGAGTTCGACACTTGTTCTGATAGCTTTTTCAGATCGTCGTTGATCTCAGAAACCTGCTCGAGCTCGCTCGATGACATGCCAACCCAATCAAGTCCCCCCTGCTCATTGCGCAAGGCATTATAGGCGTTTTGGAGTGAGGAAAAGATTTTTTCGTAGTTGCTGATCTGATGGCGCTCTTCTTGAAGCTTCTCATCTTCTCCCGGCTCTAATTGTGCCGCTTCAATCTCTTCTAGCTGAAATTGCAGTAAATCTAACCGGTGCACCATTTCCTGCTCATTCTCAGAGAGCTGTTTTAGCTTTTGGGCTGTCTTTGTATATTGCTCATATGCTTCTTGATATTGTGACAGAGCAGGTGCAATTTCTTCTGCTCCAAATTGATCGAGTAAATGCAGATGATTTTCATCCTCCATCAATAACTGGTTATCGTGCTGTCCATGTATATCGAGCAAAAGGCGTCCTACTTCGCGTAAAAGTGAGATTGTAACGAGCTTGCCATTGATGCGGCATATGCTTTTCCCGTTATTGTTCATATCACGGCGAAGAATCATCATTTCATCCGTTGCGTCAATTCCATGCTCTTCGCATAAAGCAAATACAGGGTGGTCAGCTGCTGGCACAAGAAAAAGCCCCTCCAGCTCAGCCTTTTTCTCACCATAACGAACAAATTCAGACGACCCTCTACCTCCCACAAGAAGTGAGACAGCATCAATCATGATGGATTTCCCTGCACCTGTTTCCCCTGTTAGGACTGTGAGTCCTTTTTCAAATGAAACTGTTAACTCTTCAATGATTGCAAAGTTTTTAATGGTTAGTTCTGCTAACACTCATTTGACACCTCTTTTTGTAAACCTGATTCTTTATAGAAGCTCTAAAATTTTGCTTGAAACTGTTTCCGTATCATCTGGAGTGCGGCAAATGATCAAAATGGTGTCATCTCCGCAAATGGTTCCCATGATTTCTTCCCAATCTAAATTATCCATTAAAGCCCCAATCGCCTGTGCATTACCCGGCATGGTTTTGAGGACGATTAAATGACTGGCAGCATCCATTTTAATAAATGCATCCATTAAGGATCGCTTTAGTTTAGACAGCGGATTAAACCGCTGATCCGCTGGAAGGCTGTATTTATATGTTCCATTGTTCGTTGGCACTTTCACTAAATGCAATTCTTTAATATCTCTTGAAACGGTCGCTTGTGTAATGTTATATCCATCGGATTTTAAAATATCGACTAGTTCATCTTGTGTTTCAATCTCTTGGCTCGCGATGATTTCTCTAATCTTGATATGCCTTTGACCTTTATTCATTTTTGACCCCCCTAGGCGTTTGATCTCAGTTTGTCTTTACGTTCTATGTTATATGAACCACAGTTCAAAAAACAAGCGTTACGTGAGAAACGGCCAATTCTCATCTTTTGACCATGTAAAAAGGAATAATAGCGAGCTATTATTCCTTTTGTTTCAATCTCATGTGTCAGCCGGCTCAGGACTGTTTTTCTTTTCTTTCAATACAGAATGGGCTTCCTTGACGATCTTTTCAAGCTCTGAAACCTGAAGTGCCGCATTCTCTTCTTGATCGGGATGAAGCACTAAATGGAGAAGGAACTCAATATTCCCGTCTCCGCCAGTAATAGGCGAAAATGATACATCCTTCACATCATAGCCTTCTTTTGCAGCAAATTCATTCATCTCTTCGAGTACACCAAGGTGGACCGATGGATCTCGCACGATGCCTTTTTTCCCAACAAGCTCTCTGCCTGCTTCAAATTGAGGCTTGACGAGTGCAATACAGTCTCCGCCCGGGACAAGAATGTGCTTTAAAGCCGGAAGGATGAGTTTAAGTGAAATAAAAGAGACATCAATTGACGCTACTTCTGGCAATCCTTCAGTAAAATCTCCTGGGACGGAATGACGGAAATTGGTGCGCTCCATGACGATTACCCTGTCATCCTGCCTTAATTTCCACGCAAGCTGATTGTAGCCAACATCAACAGCATATGATTTGACTGCTCCATTTTGAATCGCACAATCTGTAAATCCACCTGTTGATGAACCAATATCAATTAGCAATTTCCCTTCAACGGTTAAGTCGAATTCTTTTAGCGCTTTTTCCAGTTTTAATCCGCCGCGGCTCACATATTTCAGAGGGTTCCCTTTCACAGTGAGCGGTGTATCACGAGCGATTTTCTCTCCTGGTTTATCCAAACGGTTTTCATTTGAGTAAACGATCCCTGCCATAATGGCACGCTTTGCTTTCTCTCTCGTTTCCATTAGTCCTTGTTCGACTAATAAAACGTCAAGTCGTTCTTTCTTTGATGTCATGATCCAATTCCTTTTCTTGGTGCTGCGGGAAGCAGGTCACGTAAAGTGTCAGCAACCTGTGCTTTCGTCAAACCAATTTCTTCAAGCAGGGCATCAACACTTCCATGCTCAATAAATTCATCTGGAATGCCCATACGTTCTACTTTAATATGAGATGCTTTCTTATCGTGTATATATTCTAAGACGCTGCTGCCAAATCCACCTTGGAGCACAGCTTCTTCAATCGTTAAAATTGGAATACCTTCAGAAAAAATGTCATTTAACATCGCTTCATCAAGAGGCTTAATAAAACGAGCATTGACAACACGAACCGATTTCCCTTCTTTTTGAAGTTCTTCTGCAGCTTGGAGCGCCATTTTAATTGTCGTACCAAATGTTAAAATCACAGCATCCTTCCCTGGACGAAGAACCTCCCAGGACCCAATCGGAATGGTTTTCAGCTGATCATCCATTTTGACACCTAGCCCATTACCGCGCGGGAAGCGCATAGCAATAGGACCGTCATCATACTGAATGGCTGTATTGACCATGTGCTGTCCTTCATTTTCATCTTTTGGCATCATGAGCACCATATTCGGCATATGACGCATAAAGGCAATATCAAACACACCTTGATGGGTTTCTCCATCTGCACCGACAAGTCCCGCACGGTCAATGCCAATAAATACGTTAAGGTTCTGACGGCAAATATCGTGTAGCACTTGGTCATAGGCTCTTTGCAGGAACGTTGAATAAATCGCTAAAAATGGCTTCATGTCCTGCGTCGCAAGCCCAGCTGCCATTGTGGCTGCATGCTGCTCGGCAATTCCTACATCAAACATCCGCTCTGGAAATTCCTTCGCAAAGCCTTCAAGCTTTGAACCAACAGGCATCGCAGGCGTGATCGCAACAATCCGCTCATCTTCCCGCGCCAGCTTTCTGACCGTTTCACTAACGAGACCACTCCAAGACGGAGCTGCTGCTGCCGGTTTTACAAAATCACCTGTATCAATTTTGTATGGACCTGTACCGTGCCAAGTCCCGATTTTATCGGATTCTGCCGGCTGATAGCCTTTTCCTTTTTTCGTGATGACATGCAGAAGAACCGGACCTTTTGTTTTCTTTGCATATTCAAGATTTTCAAAAAGATCTTCATACGAATGTCCATCGACAGGACCTAAGTAGGTAAATCCCATTTCCTCAAAGAACATGCCAGATACAAGTAGATATTTGAGGCTGTCTTTGATACGCTCTGCTGTGGCAGCAAGCTTTCCACCTACAGCTGGAATGCGCTTGAATAAATATTCAAGTTCGTCTTTTACCCATTGGTATTTGCCAGCTGTACGTAATCTGCCAAGCATTGTGTGAATCGCACCGACGTTTGGTGCAATACTCATTTCATTGTCGTTTAATATGACAATCATATCTTTCTTTTCATCACCGATATGATTCAAAGCTTCTAGCGCCATACCTCCGGTTAGTGCACCGTCTCCGATAATCGGCAGGATATATTCATCTGTCCCTTTGATATCACGCGCTGCCGCCATACCCATCGCGCCAGATAACGAGGTTGAACTGTGACCTGTCTCCCACACATCATGCTCGCTTTCATTTCGTTTAGGAAAACCGCAAAGCCCTTTATATTGACGAAGTGTATCAAACTCCGCCCCTCTTCCCGTTAACAGCTTATGAACGTACGACTGATGTCCAACATCCCAGAGGAATTTGTCTTTTGGGCTGTCAAATACTTTATGAAGCGCAACAGTCAGTTCAACGACTCCTAGGTTCGGACCGATATGCCCACCAGAGTTAGCTAAGGACTCAATTAAAAACATGCGAATGTCAGCGCTAAGCTCCTCTAATTCTGCATTTGACATTCCTTTTAGAAACGTTGGATTTTTTATTGATAAAAGATCCAATTAGGATCAACTCGCTTTCAACAAAATTTCTATATACATCTATAATGCCTCATTCCTTTGAAAACCAATAGGGAATAAGAGTTGTCTCATCATAATAAACTGTTTACAGTTTACCACAATTGCTCGAGGACCCTCAAATCTAGGCTGTTTTTAATGATCTCTTGAGGCAATTAGATCACATAAATCATGCAACAATTGCTGCTCTAATTGAAGATTTGAGACAATTTCTTTTGCACGTGTGATGTGCTCATGCAGCTTTTCTTTTGCTCCTGAAAGCGTTAATAAAGAAGGATATGTCGACTTTTCATTTGCTGTATCAGAGCCGACCCGTTTTCCGATTTTTTCTTCGCTTCCTTCGAGATCTAAAATATCATCACGGATTTGAAACGCAATGCCAATATGATAGCTAAATTCCCTTAGCTTTTCGATATCGTCATCTGATGCTCCTGCTAGCATTGCACCTGCTGCGACGCTGAACGTAAGGAGTTTTCCTGTTTTACGGGCGTGAATGGATTCTAGTTCAGCAAGCGATACTTGCTTTTGCTCTGCTTCCATGTCGTCAAATTGACCGCCAACCATTCCTAGAGCACCTGCTGACTTTACAAGCTCATCCACAATTCTGAGCTTTTTGTCAGCAGAGACGCTGCTAGACAGCTGAGATGTAATCAGGCGGAAGCTTTCTGTTAAAAGGGCATCACCTGCGAGAACCGCTGTTGCTTCTCCGTACACTTTATGATTCGTCGGTTTTCCTCTGCGAAGGTCATCGTCGTCCATGCAAGGAAGGTCATCATGTATCAATGAATACGTATGAATCATCTCAACCGCACAGCCGACAGGTATACCGTCTTCTTCGTTTTTACCGTAGGCATTTAGAAGAGCAAGAACGAGAACAGGTCGAAGCCTTTTCCCGCCCGCTTTAAGAGAATAGAGCATAGAAGATTTCAGGTCTTCAGGAATCGTCAATTCCTGAACATATGTAAATAAATAATCTTCAATGGTCTGTTTTCGTGTTGTTAAAAATTCATTTAAATTACTTGTCACCAGCATCGGCCTCCTTCACTGAGAAGGGAGCTAGCTCACCGTCCTCTTTTAAAATGAAATCCATTTGCTTTTCAACATGCTGTAATTTTTCATGACAAAGCTTCGAAAGGGTCATCCCTTCTTGGAAATAATGAATGGCCTGCTCAAGTGGTACATCTCCTTCTTCGAGCTTTCCCACAATCTCCTCAAGACCTTTCATCGCCTCTTCAAATGTCATTTGTTCTTCTTTTTGTTTATTGGATTCTGTCATGTTGATTGCCCCTCCTTCTCAATAACCTCACAAATCAGACGTCCATCCTTCATCGTGATGGTCAGCTGATCCTGCGTCTCTACTTGGTTCACACTTTTTATTAGTTCATCTTCTTTATAGGCTAAGCTATAGCCTCTTTCCATCACTTGAAGTGGATTTAATGCATTTAGTTTACCAAGAACCGATTGGAACTGCGAATGAATTGTTTTCATTTGCACATTCATACTGCGAATGAGCTGTTCTGTTTCATTGGCGTGGCGTTTTTTCGCTTGAAGCAGCTGCTCTTTAGGGTGAAGCGGCTTCAGCCTGTATGTCTGGCGGTCTAGCTGACTGCGTTTTAGCTCAATTTGCCTCGATAGCTGTTTTTGAAAACGGTCAAATACCAAATCGAATTGCTGCTCTTTTTGCTCCTGTAATCGTTTTGGAAAACGGAAGGCATAAGAGGATTGCAGCGCCACAAGACGATCCTTCGCTTGTGAGGTTCGATTCTTTACCGCTCTTGTTAGCCGTATATCGATTGATTTGATTCGTTCAATTAAATCGGTCGTGCTTGGAACAGCAAGTTCGGCTGCTCCTGTTGGTGTGGGTGCTCTCATATCTGCAGTGAAATCACTGATCGTAAAGTCTGTTTCGTGTCCAACTGCAGATATGATTGGAATGTCTGATGCGAAGATGGCTCTTGCGACAGCTTCTTCATTAAAAGCCCAAAGCTCTTCAATCGAACCGCCTCCTCTTCCGACAATCAAGACATCACAGAGCTGTTTTTCATTCGCTTCCTTAATCCGCTCTACGATGGAACGGGTCGCATGCTCACCTTGAACGAGCGCCGGAAGCACAATGATTTTCGCCTGCTGATAGCGCCGATTAATGGTCGTAATGACATCTCGAACAGCCGCTCCTGTTGGAGACGTAATGACACCAACAACCTCTGGATATTCAGGGATTGGCTTTTTATAGCGCGCATCAAATAAGCCTTCACTTGCTAGCTTTTTCTTCAGCTCTTCATAAGCGAGATGAAGAGCACCAACACCATCAGGCTGCATTTCTTTTGCATATAATTGATAGTTGCCGCTTGGTTCATAGACTTGAATTCCGCCGCGTACAAACACCTTCATTCCACTCTTAGGTGAAAAAGGCAGCTTCGCCGCAGAGCGCTGAAACATGACAGCTTGCATGCGTGCGTTTTCGTCTTTTAAGGTGAAGTACACATGTCCTCTTGAATGAATCTTGACATTGGATAGCTCACCTTTGATCCAAATATCTTCTAAATGCGGATCAACATCAAATTTTCTTTTTATGTATTTTGTAAGGGCTGTGACCGTCACAAAGGCTTTTTCACTCATGACGTATTCCTCCTCTTCAAAAACGCACATTCATCCACCAGCAGCATGCAGGTGGATGAATGGATAAAGCTTATGCTAATGTACGTTTTGCTGATTTAACCGTATTATGTGCAAGCATCGTAATCGTCATTGGACCGACTCCGCCAGGGACTGGTGTGATATAAGAAGCTTTTTCTTTTGCCTCTTCAAAATCAACATCTCCAACAAGCTTTCCATTATCCAACCGATTGACTCCTACATCGATCACAATAGCGCCTTCTTTAATTTGGTCAGCTTTAATAAAGTTTGCTCGACCGACGGCAACAACTAAAATATCCGCTTTCAACGTATGTTCTGAAATATTCGCTGTTCTTGAATGGCAATAAGTAACCGTTGCGTTTTCGTTTAACAGTAATTGTCCTACTGGTTTACCGACAATATTGCTGCGTCCGACAACAACGACTTCTTTTCCAGAAAGACTGACGCCCGTTTTATTTAGTAATTCAACAATGCCTGCTGGTGTGCATGGAAGGAATGTGTCTTCCCCAAGGAGCATTTTCCCGATATTCAATGGATGGAAACCATCAACATCTTTTTCAGGTGAAATACGTTCAATCACGGCTTTTTCAGAAATATGTTTTGGCAGTGGAAGCTGAACAAGAATCCCGTGGAATTGATCGTTCGCATTGTACTGATCAATCAGCTGAAGCAATGCTTCTTCTGTTAAAGAAGCATCTAAATGATCTAGCTGGAAATGCATCCCCATTGCTTCTGCTGCTTTTTTCTTCCCACGTACGTAAGAAAGTGAAGCCGGATCATCACCGATTAGAATAACGGCAAGACCAGGTGTGACACCTTTTTGTTTTAGCTCTTCTACTTCTTTTGCTAATTGCTCACGCTTTTCTTTTGCTGTTTCTTTCCCATCGATGATTGTTGCTGTCATGTCGAATCCTCCTATTGCTGCTTTAGGTCGTTTTTAATGTTTGAAAGTACTCCATTTACAAATTTCGATGCTTTATCGTCACCGAATAATTTGGCCAGTTCAATCGCTTCATTCATTGAGACACTAACCGGGATATCTTCTTGATACACCATCTCGTACACAGACAGCCTTAAAATGGCTCTGTCTACGTTTGCAATACGATCGAGTTTCCAATTCACTAGATGCTGTGAAATCATGTCATCGAGCTTGTCCTTTTGTTCAAGCACACCGAAAACCAGCTCCTCGAAAAAAGGATCTGATTCTTGTTCATCCAGCGCATGTGTAATGGCCTCTTTCGGATCAATATTGCTCACATCAATTTGAAATAATGTTTGTAGCGCCTTTTCTCTTGCAGTTCTTCTTTTCATTATTTACTCCTTTAACCACTTTATCCGCTTGTCGTTAAGCCATACAGAGATCATAACATATTTTGACCGTGGTCGCACCAAGATCCATGCGAGCTGTGACGAAAAACGAATCAATCAACGTGTGAGATCTTTATTATTCGGAAATGACCCAAAAATGGGCTTTAAAAAACCAAAGAGGCAATGCCTCCTTGGTTTCACTTGAACTCTTTTTTTACATTTCTTGATCTACTTCAGCCTCAGATGCTTTAGTATCAAATTGAATACCAACGACATGAATATTGATTTCATTAATCGTTAAAGCAGTCATGTTCAAAAGAGTTTGACGGATATTTTCTTGTACAGCAGTGGATACCTTTGGAATGGATAGGCCAAATTCAACCACACAATATACATCGATTGTGATGCCTTCATCAGAGACATCTACTTTCACACCTTTACGGTGATTTTTCTTACCAAAGCGTTCTGCTACATCAGCAGCGAAATTGCCGCGCATTTCGGCAATGCCTTCGACTTCTGAAGCGGCGATCCCAGCAATGACCTCAATCACTTCTGGTGCAATTTGCACTTTTCCCAATTGATCTTCATCAAGGTTCATTTCAAGCAAATTGTTTTCTGACACGATCATTCACCTCCGAAAGCTGTGATTATTTCATGATTTGGTATGTTTCTAAAAACTTCGTATTAAAATTACCACTCACAAATGTTTCATGCTCAAGCAATCTTAGATGGAATGGGATCGTTGTGTAGACCCCTTCAATGACGAATTCTTGAAGCGAGCGTTTCATTCTCGCAATCGCTTCTTCTCTCGTCTTACCATATGTGATCACCTTTGCAATCATACTATCGTAATATGGCGGAATCACATAGCCCGGATAAGCGGCAGAATCAACACGTACTCCTAGACCGCCTGGCGGAAGATACATTTTAATTTCACCAGCTGAAGGCATGAAGTTTTTCTCTGGGTTCTCTGCATTAATACGGCATTCGATTGCCCATCCTTCATATACGACATCCTCTTGTGTAAGAGAAAGCTTCTCACCTGATGCGACTTTAATTTGTTCTTTGATCAAGTCAACACCTGTGACCATTTCTGTTACAGGATGCTCTACTTGAATACGGGTATTCATTTCCATGAAGTAGAACTTCTCTTCATTATAATCATAAATGAATTCGACTGTTCCAGCACCAGTGTATTCAACAGCTTCTGCAGCTTTTACGGCTGCTTCACCCATTTGCTCACGGATGTCTGCATTCAGCGCTGGTGATGGCGTTTCTTCAAGAAGCTTTTGCATTCTTCTTTGAATCGAGCAATCACGCTCTCCTAAATGAATGGTATTGCCATGCTGATCTGCAAGCACTTGGATTTCCACGTGTCTAAAGTCTTCAATGAACTTTTCTAAATAGACGCCAGGGTTACCAAAGTTTTGCGCTGCTTCCTGCTGCGTGATGGTGACACCGTTAATAAGCTCTTCTTCGGTACGAGCTACACGGATTCCTTTACCACCGCCGCCGGCAGTTGCTTTTATAATCACAGGATACCCAATACTTGCTGCTGTTGAAACAGCATCATCAAGATCTTTTACAATTCCTTGGGAACCAGGAACAATCGGAACGCCAGCATCTTTCATTGTTTCCCTTGCGACATCTTTCGTTCCCATTTTGGAAATCGCTGACGCAGTTGGCCCAACAAAGATGACATTGCATTCCTCGCAAAGCTCTGCGAAGTCTGCATTTTCAGCAAGGAAGCCGTATCCTGGATGGATGGCATCTGTCCCTGTTAATTTGGCTACACTAACAATATTCGTGACATTTAAATAACTATCTTTTGAAGCAGTCGGTCCGATGCAATATGCTTCATCAGCCATTTGAACATGAAGCGCATCGCGATCCGCTTCAGAAAATACCGCAACTGTTTCAATTCCAAGCTCTTTACAAGCGCGGATAATTCTAACTGCGATTTCTCCTCTGTTTGCAATTAATAGCTTTTTAATCATGATCGTACTCCTTACTCTGCTTTCACTAGAAAGAGGGGTTGTCCGAATTCTACAAGCTGACCGTTCTCAGCTAATACTTCGACGATTTCACCTTTTACTTCTGCTTCGATTTCATTAAACAGTTTCATCGCTTCTACGATGCACACAACTGTGTTTTCCTTCACCTTAGAACCTGATGTCACATATGGATCTGCTTCTGGTGAAGATGAAGCATAAAATGTGCCAACCATTGGGGATGTGATTTTATGCAGATTTTCAGACGCAGCTGCCTCTTGTGCAGGGGCTTCGGTCTGAGCTGGAGCTTGTGCTTTAGGAGCTTGTTGAGCTGGAGCTGCTTGGACAGGAGCCACTGGTGCCGCTACTTGCTGAACGACTTCTTTATTTTTCTTCAGTTTGATTTTTGCACCTTCGTTTTCGTACGTAAATTCATCAATTGTTGATTCGTCAATTAATTTAATCAGTTCATGAATTTCTTCAATTTTTAACATGGATTTGCACCCCTATGTATGGATTTATCTTTTTCTTTATAGGCTAGTACTAAAAGTACATACTATAACCATCTTACAGGAGGATTTCATTGAATTCAACTACTATTGTGGCGAAGCGCTTTGCGAGAGCACCTTGGAGAGGGCGCCAAACCGCATCAAAAAACGCCCTTTACGGCAAAGGGCGCCTGTTCATTTTTTATTCATTGGAGGGCTCAAAAGTGACCGCTACGTTATCAAGACCTCTCATTTCTTTTGTGACCATATCAATAATATCGGCCGCTTGGGACTTTGATTTTTTGTCAGAACGAACTGTGATGCTCACTTTATCTCCCTCTGCACTCACTAGCGCATCTTTATAACCTTTTGTTTTAATTAAGGTTTCGAGCTGACGCTCCGTTCCTTCTGCCTCACTAAGCGCTGTCATTTGGTCATACGCTTCGCTTTTTTCTTGTGCTGTTGCATCATCACTGGATACGATTTCGTTGAACTCTTCACGCTGTTTGCTTCGTTTATCTTCAAGCTCTAATCTGTATGTTGTAAAAAGCTCATCGTCTGTTTGCTCTGACACAGCCTTTCCTTCTTCACCGCTTGTTTCGATATCCTCTTGTTTACCATTTGTTTCTTTGTCAGTGGACTTCTCATCAGCGCCTTTTTCCGTTCCTTTGTCCATCCCTTTTTCTGGTTCAGTCTTTTTCTCTTCCGTTCCTTTTGATTTCATCTCTTCTACTGTCACTGCATTTTCACCTTGTGGAGACATGATATAGTACACACTTAAGACGACAACTAAACTTAGCATCGTTAATAGCCAAACCGTTTGTTTTTTTAACATCATTCCGAATCCTCCTTGATTTTTTTAGGGGCAACAGCCACTCTATGGCTCGGTACGTCAAGCACTCGTGTAACCGCTTCAATGATGGTTTTCTTTATTTGAACGTTGTCTACTCCTTGAGCAACAACGAGAACACCTCGAATATCTGGTTTTTTCGTTTGCACCACGACTGGCGTTTCTTCATTGCCATTTTTGATGATGACGATTTCTTCTTCTTTTGTTTGATCGGTGACACTTCGCACGCCGCCTTCTTTATCTGTTTCTTCGGTCGTTGTGCTTTTATTGGATTTGTTTTTTTCAAACACTTTTAAAGAAGTGGCGTCTACATTGACCACAATCGATACATCCTCAACGCCAATAATGGTCTCTAAAATTTCTTTCAGCTGATTTTCGTATTCTTGCTCCACATCTTCAATCGAATTTTTTGATTTACTTGACGATGCCGGCTTGAATACCTCCTGCTCTTGTGAGGTTGTTTTTTTAGAAGTAGGAACAGCAGCTTGTTCTTTGCTTGATGGCGGTGACAAGATCTGACTGACTAACATGAAAGATACGCCGATGATGAATACAAGCAGCAAGTAATGGTGCTTCGTTAATTTTGGTTTCCCTTCACCTTTTTCAGGCGGCTGCAAGAATGATTTCAGCTTTTGTTTCCAGTCCTTGTTATTCATGATCTGCTGCGTCACCTCCCTCAATGTTCAGCGCAATGTGCTCAGGACTCGTATTCCAAACATCAGCAAGCGTCTCTTTCACCCTCTTGATCTCTTTGCTAGAAGATCCAGCGCTTTCCTCCTTTTGCCTGGAGAGATCAATGTCCACCTTTGCCACCGTTTCTACAGCATCACCTGTGAGCGGGGAAAGAACTGCTTTGATGCGAAATTGATCCGCCTCCATATTCTGATCCAGGTGCTCTTCATCTGCCAACACTTCTACGTGTTTCATTTCGTAGCTCTCCTTCTCCAGTGGCTCCTTTGCGCTTTTTTCTAGTTGGACAGCCATTTGCTTTAAAATATATGCACGCTGAGAGGCTTGTATTTCTTTTTTTTCTAAATTCATCTGATTTTTTATTTCTTCTGACTGTGCTTCTTCCTTTCCCTTCATCAATTCTGAGAAAATTTGGTCAGGGTCTGCCCGAAATAAAGCAAAAATCGGATTGAGCATCACCACAATCAACAGGAGGCTGACGACCATTTTGGCATATCTTTGCATGCTTGAATTGGGAAGCAGAAGATCAATGACAATCGCAAATAAGATAAAGAGAATAATACTTGTGATCCATTCCGTGAGAAAACTCAAAAGGTGTCCCCTCCTTACTTCATCATCATGGTCAGGTTGCCAGCAGTGATAATGACGGTAATGCTTAAAAAGAACATGAGCGACACGACAGCAAGTGCAGCAAAGATATAAAGCACACTTTTTGAAATGACATCAAGGCAGCTGATAATCGGTCCGCCTCCTAATGGCTGAAGAATGGCTGCGGCAAGCTTATATATAAGGGCTAGCGAGAGCACTTTGATCGCAGGGAAAGCGGCAATTGAAATGAGAATAGCAACGCCAACAAGTCCGACCGTATTTTTAAGTAATACAGAGGCACTGATGACGGTATCCGTCGCATCTGTAAACATTCTGCCAAGGACGGGGATGAAATTTCCGGTAATAAATTTGGCTGTACGAAGTGCGATACCATCCGTAACCGCAGCAGATGCACCTTGCACAGAAATGACGCCAAGAAAGACAGTTAAAAAAACGGCTAACCCGCCTATCGCCACATTTCTTAACAGCTGGGCAAGCTGGGTAACCTTGTATTGTTCAGTCAGCGTACTGACAATGCTCAATATCGCTGATAAAAAAATAAGCGGAAGAACGACATATTGAATAAAAACGCCGCTCGTATTCATTAAAAATAAGATAACAGGATGAAAGAATCCGGCTGAGACAAGCCCGCCTGATGAAGCAATCAGTGCTAATAACAGAGGAATAAGAGCAAGAATAAAACTGGTCATCGTTTGAATCGCTTCTGTTGCATAAGAAATCGCCACATGAAAGCTGTTAAGTGCAATAATGATCAGCACCATATAAACAAGTGCGTATGCGACTTTACTGACAGTGCTTTGTTCAAATGCATTCTGCAAAAGCTGTAAAAGCGAACAAAAGATGGTGAGTAAAATCAGTGTACCAAGGAGCTTTCCGTTTGCGATGACCTCGTGAAAAAGATAATGAACAAAGGCTTTCAGCCATGTCTGGGGAGACAGCTCTTTATCGCCATCAATCATTTCCTTCACTGTTCCTTTTTGGCTTTCTGGCAGAAAGCCGCCATACTCGTCCAATATGGTTTCCCAAAAGTCACTAATGGAATGAAGCTCAAGTGCATCAGCCTGTCCAGTTGCCACTTCTTCTGCTGCTGGTGCTTCATTTGATAACGGCTCTTTTTCTTCTGCACCTGCGTGCGGAGCGAACAGCCAGAAGAAAAGCATCAGTCCCATAACAGCTGTCACCCGTTTCATTGTCATCACCTCTTTTCAATTAAGTCATGGACGGGATCATACCTAAGATGGTCTCAATGATGACTGTTAAAATGGGGACTGCCATGACCAAGATGAGAATTTTGCCGCCAAGCTCTATTTTTGATGCAATGGCGCCTTGTCCAGCATCTTTTGTCAGCTGGGCGCCGAATTCCGCAATATAGGCAATGCCGATAATTTTTAAAATGGTTTCAACATACTTCATATTGACGCCGGCACTTGCCGCAATTTTTTCTATCATCGAGATAATGGCATAGATTTGATCTATTAAATAAAGAAAGATCACACACCCTGTAAATACAACAAGCATAAAGGCGAAGGTTGGCTTTTGTTCTTTGACGATTAAGGCTAAAAAAGTAGCGATTAAACCAAGTCCAACAATTTGTATGATGTCGATTTGTAAGCCCTCCCCTATCCTTGAAATAGAAATACGGCTTTAATCTTTTTAAACAAATCATCTACAATGGTTGCCACCATAAACAAAATGTAGATAAACCCAAGCAGCGTGACCCACTGAGCGTACTCCTTTTTCCCCATTTGATCTAAAATCGTATGGAGGAATGCCACAACGATGCCTACTCCCGCAATTTGAAAAATGACGTTTACATCAACGCCCATGCTCTCGACTCCCTTCCTCTCACATCAATAAAAGAATCAGTAGTAATCCGCTTAAAAATCCGAGGCTTCTGACCATTTTTTCATTTTTGGCTTGGGCGATTTCAGCTTCCTTCTCCTCCGTTTCCAAATGACCTAAAGCAAGCTTGATATATTTTTGCTGAGACGTGACATCATGCTGGCCAAGTGTTTCTCCAAAGTGCTTCAGTGCCTCATATTCGCCTTTTTTTAAGACGGTTTTTTTCCAAACATCCTCAAGACTCTCATTCCATGCATGCCGCGCGGAAAAGGTTCCAACTTTCAGCTTTTCTGCAAATTGTTCAAATAACCGATTCACAGGAGGACCTACTTGCGACGCAATTTGCTCTGCTGCACGCGCTAGCGGTGTTTGACCATACATAATTTCAGCTTCAAGAGACTGGAGCGCAAACCGGAGCTGCCGAATTTGTTTCGGCCGGTCGCTATATCGTTTGGCAAACTCGAACCCTCCCCAAGTCGTAGCCGCGACAATCAAGATAGCGCCAATGAGCTTTAACATACGTCCACTCCCCGCCTCCATTTCATCTCTTGTCCGCCTTGGTCATATATCCGCCCGATCGTGCCGGGACCGTCCTTGCGATTTAATTCAACATAACGTTCAAACACTCGAAGCTCCCATAACGGCTTCAATGATGGACGTTTATACACATTTTCAAGTGAATAGCCATGAACGGAAACGATAATGGTGACCCCAGCATGAATCGCTTCTAAAAGTGCCTGCACATCCTCGCTTTTTCCGATTTCATCGACGATCATGACCTCTGGACTCATAGACCGAATCATCATCATCAAGCCCTCAGCCTTTGGACATGCATCGAGCACGTCAACCCGGTGTCCAAACTGGTGCTGTGGCACCCCTCTTATACACCCAGCGATTTCTGAACGCTCATCTATAATGCCTGTTTTTTTAGGAGGAATTGCTTTTGTGCCTGTACTAGCCAGTCTTGCTATATCCCGCAACAATGTCGTTTTCCCTGTTTGCGGTGGACCGATGATCAGTGTATTGCACCAGTGCTCGTCATATAAATAGGGAAGAAAGGGAAGCGCAATCCCGACTTTTTCTTTTGCGATGCGGATATTAAATGAAGAGATATCTCTTAATCCTTTGACAATGCCGTTTTCAACGATCACCTTTCCTGCAAGTCCCACCCGGTGTCCGCCTGAAATGGTGATGTAGCCTTGCTTTAGCTCTTCTTCAAGTGTGTACATACTATAATTGCTCAGCCTGCCTAATAGCTGAGACGCATCTTCTCCTGTTGTGTGATAAGAAAGAAAGCGCGGTTTTCCTCTTTGCATTAATTCAATAGGACGATCCGTGCGAATGCGGATTTCTTCTATTTGATCCCATTCTGCTTCTTTTAGCAGTCTAAGTTCTTGTCCAATCGAGTGCGGGAGAATATCCAACAAACTCCGCAACGAATTCCCCTCCTTTTTTTCTTCTCTAAAATGTATGATGGGAGACGTTAATTATGCCAAGCCGTTTTACTTATAGATTCCAACAAGAATAAATACGACACCAATGAAAATAAAGACGAGCTTGGCATAGGATAACTGCCCTGCGATTTGATAGATTCCAATCGTCATCGTGATAATAAAAATGAGCGGCCCAATGATAGCCAATAGACTATTGATGACAACCGCTTTTCGAACGTCATTTGTGACTAAAATGAGGATGGCGGCCGTCAGTTCAATCGCTGCCGATAAAAACCTCATGCCTGCCATCGCAGCGACTGATGGATGTAGACCTGGGAGAAATTGTTTCATATAGAACCTCCAGCTTTTTTTACACTATATGCTTGTCTAGCTGGAAGTAGTCTTGTTTTTCAGGAAGGAAAAGAGATGAATGAGAGAATTGAGAGAAGGCGTACCTTTTGGGGAGTCTTACATGTTTTACAATAAAAAAAGACTGTAAACACAAGGTTTACAGTCTTTCTTCATTTATTACGCTCTTGACACGTATGAACCGTCTGATGTATTAATGACTAGTTTATCTCCTTGGTTCACAAAGAAAGGAACGTTGACGATTAAACCAGTTTCTGTTTTTGCAGGTTTTGATCCGCCTGATGTTGTGTCGCCTTTAATACCAGGCTCTGTTTCTACTACTTCTAGTTCTACCGTGTTTGGAAGTTCTACTCCAAGTGTTTCAGCACCGTACATCACAATATGAACCGACATATTTTCTAGCAAATATTTCAGCTCATCTTTAATTTGTGTTTCACTTAGTTCAAGCTGCTCATAAGAACTTGTATCCATGAAGACATGCTGGTCGCCATTTGCATACAAGTATTGCATTGTTTTTGTTTCGATTTGAGCTTTCGCTACTTTTTCGCCTGCACGGAATGTTTTTTCTTGAATAGCACCAGTACGCAGGTTACGCAGTTTCGAACGAACAAACGCTGCGCCTTTCCCTGGCTTTACGTGTTGGAAATCCACTACACGCCAAATACCGCCGTCCACTTCAATTGTCAGGCCTGTACGAAAATCGTTTACTGAAATCATTTTGTCATCCTCCTACATTTCACCATCATAATATGATAAGTTCTTTCGGTGAGTGGGTCAATCGTTTATTGCCGTCAGCTGTCAGGACAATATCATCCTCAATTCTCACGCCGCCGACATCCGGTAAGTAAATTCCCGGCTCAACTGTCACGACCATTCCTTTTTCTAAGACGACCTCTGATCGTGAGGAAAGGCCTGGCGCTTCATGCACTTCCATCCCTAGCCCGTGGCCAGTTGAATGCCCAAAGTATTGACCATAGCCATACTTTTCAATGATGTCACGTGTGATGCGATCAGCTTCTTTTCCTGTTAAGCCAGGCTTGATTCTATCCACACCAGCGTTTTCTGCTTCTAATACGATATGATAAATTTCCTTTAGCTTATCGCTCGGTGTGCCAACAGCGATCGTTCTTGTCATATCAGAGCAATATCCTTTATAGTAAGCACCGAAATCGAGTGTGACTAAATCACCAGATTCAATCACCTTTTCACTCGCTCTTCCGTGCGGCAGGCTTGAACGAACACCTGAGGCGACAATCATATCGAATGAAGATCCTTCAGCGCCTTCTTTTCTCATGAAAAATTCAAGCTCGTTCATGACAGCAATTTCCGTCAAGCCCGGCTTGATGTAAGTGAGAATATGATCAAAGGCGTGATCTGCAATCTTCGCAGCTTCCTCTAATATCTTAATCTCTTCACTAGACTTAATCAAGCGCAACTTTTCAACTGATTCTGAGACCGGAACAAGCTCAATATCACCTGCTTTACCTGCATACTGCTGGTAAGTGGCAAATGTCATATGGTTTTGTTCAAACCCAAGGCGTTTGATCCCAAATTCCTTTGCCGTTTGAGCTGCGGTTTCTACGATGTTTCCTTTATGTTCAATAATGTCGAAGCCTTTTACTTGGTCCTTCGCTTGCTCTGTATAACGGAAATCCGTGATAAAAGCTGCCCGGTCCTTTGAAACAACGGCGAGACCGGCTGAGCCAGTAAAGCTGGTCATGTACTGTAAATTAAAGCTGCTCGTAATGACTAGACCATCGATCTCTAATTCAGATAAAAGTGTTCTTAACTTTTCAAGTTTCATGATACTGCTCCCCCTTCACTCACTAAATAACGAATCGCCAATTTATACCCTTCTAAACCAAGACCAACGATTTGCCCTTGGCATACTGGAGCAAGTACAGAATGATGGCGGAATTCCTCTCTCTTATGAACGTTTGAGATATGTACTTCAACGACGGATAAAGAAATACTTGCAATGGCATCTCTCAGGGCATAGCTGTAGTGTGTAAAAGCCCCCGGGTTAAACACGACTCCATCGTACTGGTCTTCTGCTTCGTGGAGCGCATCAATCAAATCTCCTTCGTGATTTGATTGAAAGAACGTTAACTGGATATTGGCTCTTTCTGCAAACTGGAACAAATCTGTCTCTAAATCTGTCAGCGTCTTACTTCCGTAAACAGCCGGCTCTCTTTTGCCAAGCCTATTTAAATTGGGCCCATTCAGTACAAGAAAATGAGGCATACAACCACTCCTTCACCCTAATTCAATCTATATCGAGATCTGTTTCTTTTTCCTTAGAAACCTTTCGTTTCCAAAAATATTTTATCATATGAATAGGTGATTTACACTTTATTCTGTCTTTTTCCCGAGTGCCCTCGCAAGCTTTTGACTCGTTAATTCATTATATTCAAACGAAATACTGTATCCGACAAACATGCCGTATAAAATATATAGGCAAAATGTTGTGACGATGGTGCTTTGCTGCAAATCCTGGACTTGCTTTACATCTGGGAAAATGGGATTAAATACGTAAAAAACGAGCAGCCATAAAAGCGCGCCATATATCAGCCCCATCCAATAGCCTTTGATCCGTTTCAAAAGCCCATAATAAATAAAGGCTGCTCCGATCGATAAAACCCCTAAAAGTACAATACTGATAAAAGTACCAAGTCCGCCCTTTTTCCACTCTCCGAGCACAAAAGGCTGAAGGAGCATATTGGGACTCACCTCTGAGAAATGAAACATATGGGTCAGAAACCCGATAAAGCCCCAAAAAACACCGCCAACAAAGCCTGTCGCAGCTGCTCTTGCCAACAGCGATGACGTTTGTACAGCCTGATTTTTTTCTTCTTGGTTTTTCTTTTCATCACGTTTCATTTGTGAACACCTCCAGCAAGTAGTATGTCCAAAATGTCATAAAAAAAAGGATTTCCATCCGTGAGTGTAAAATTTTTATAACAGGGTATACTGGCTAAAAAGAGGTAGATAGAATTCTAGTAGATAATCGACCTGTGCGCTAGTGATTTCCCCTCATTTCCTGTACAATAAAGGTATAAGGAAATGCATGTAAATTACAGGAAACAGGCAGGTTGATGAAATATGTCCAATCAAACAAAACCTCCAGCATATGGAGGGCAGGCAGTTGTCGAAGGTGTCATGTTCGGAGGTAAAAAGAACTATGTGACAGCGATTCGGCGTAAGGATCAGTCCATTGAGTTTTTAAAGCTTCCCCGGACCTCCAATAAACGAACCGCCTTTCTCAAGAAAATCCCCTTTGTCAGGGGTGTTGCTGCACTTGTTGAAGCAAGCGCAAATGGCAGTAAGCACTTGAACTTCTCCAGCGAGCGCTATGACTTAGATCCTTCAGAAGATCATACTCTTGAAAAAGAACAAAAAAGCTCGAAATTATCTATGATTTTCGGCATTGCTGTGATCGGAGTTCTCTCTCTTCTCTTTAGTAAATTTGTCTTTACCCTAGTACCTGTCTTTTTAGCTGAACTTGTGCGGCCCGTCTTTTCAGGGAATTTCGCACAAATCGCAGTGGAAACATTCTTTAAACTGGTCCTGTTATTAGGCTATATTTACTTTATTTCCATGACCCCTTTAATTAAAAGGGTATTTCAATATCATGGCGCAGAACATAAAGTCATAAACTGCTATGAACAGAATCTTGACATCACAGTGGAAAATGTCCAAAAACAATCACGGCTTCATTATCGATGCGGTAGCAGCTTTATTTTATTCACTGTCATTGTCGGAATGTTCGTCTATTTACTCGTACCGACAGATCCTTTATGGGTGAGAGTTCTGAATCGCTTGGCGCTCATTCCGGTTGTTCTCGGCATTTCATTTGAAGTGCTTCAGCTTACGAACAAACTCCGAGAAGTGCCTGTGCTGAAAGCGCTTGGCTATCCTGGCCTTTGGCTGCAATTGCTCACAACAAAAGAACCCTCTGACGATCAAGTCGAGGTAGCCATTGCAAGTTTTAATGAACTTCTTCGTTTAGAGGAAGCATCTGAGAAACAAGCGTCAGATTCTGCTCATCAAGTGATCTAACTTATAAATCCGGTAAATTCCTTCGGAGGTGGACAGTTATGAATCGCCGAGTACATCCTGCTTTTACCATTATTTTCGCTTTAGGTGTTTTGGGATTTGTGTATTTACTCACAACGAATCCAGGCAGACTTTTTACAATGCTGCTATCAGTTGTGATCATTGGAGCGGTTATGTTTTTCCTATTTAGATGGCTGATGAATCGAAGAACTGGAACAGAAGGCAATCTTTATCGTAAAGCAGTCAAACAATCAAAACGTCGCTACCAGCAGCCTAAACCAAAAACGAAAAGCCAGATGAAAAATCGGGTCACTCATTTGCGAAGCGTGCCGACTGACCACAAGTCTAAGCCCGTCCTTCTCAAAAAGAAAAGCCAAACACAGTTAACTGTGATTGAAGGCAAGAAAAACAAAAAGAAGAATCGCGCTTTGTTTTAAAATGTCCAGCTTTTTAAAAATTGCTCGGCCTTCTGTCTGCCTAGATCGACGAGCGCCTTTTTCTTTTCTGTCATCAGCTGAAAATCAGTGGCAATGACGTGTTCTACTGGAATAAAAATAACATGACGTTCGTGTTTTGTGGCAATGTGTCTTTCGTCATGAGCACCACGCATCGTTTCAAAAAGAGCGCCAAACAGTTCAAACGCATTGCGGATGGAGTGTTGAGGGCGTTCTTTTTCGTTTGGGGTTAATGTGACACCGACGAATGGTCTTTTTTTCTCTTCGGCAAACAACCAAATTGGAAAATTGCTAAGCACGCCTCCATCCACAATGGTACAAATGCCTTTCGATGACTTTAGTTTGACAGGCTCGAAAAAATACGGCAGACTGCAACTCATCCGGATTGCCCTTGCAACAGAAAAGCGCTCTGGATTTAAACCGTATGAAGGAAGGTCGTCTGGCAGAACGAGGATTTTCCCATTTGTTAAATCAGAGGCAACAATTTTCAGCGAATCTTTTTTGAGATCCCCAAATACGGTGACCCCCTTTCGTTTCAACACATCTGTCAGCCATTTTTCCAGCCGGTCGCCTTTGTACAGACCGAGGCGCCAGTAAATGGAGACCCACCTAAGCATTTTAAACGGAATGAATTGACATCTCCTATCAAGCAAGTGATGTTCATCCATTTCATCTAAAAGCTCCCGAATCTCCTGACTTGTAAAGCCTGCTGCGATGAGTGAAGCAATGATCGCTCCAGCACTTGTACCAGCAAGGCGGACAAATTGATATCCTCTTGCTTCAAGCGCTTCATAGGCACCCGCAAGTGCTGCCCCTTTAATGCCTCCACCTGAGAACACACCATCTATCTTCATCAAGGAGCCCCCTTTGATATCACGCTATTAATAGTGTAAGAGCATATGCTTTCAATTAGAACTTTAATCAAAAAGGACACCCTCTGCATGGGTGTCCTTTTTCTTAAGATTCTTGATTTGTTTGTTCGTTTTTCTTTTGAATCGCTTTCAGCTGAACAGATCGCTCGTCGTTTTCTTCAAAGAATTGAACGAGATCGCCGATGCGGTCAATGCTGTTCCAGCTGAGATGATGTTCAATGCCTTCTACATCATCATAAATTTTCTCTTCGTCTACACCAATGATTCTTAAAAATTGCTCTAGCAGTTCATGTCTGTATACGAGACGTTTTCCAATTTTTTTGCCTTTCGGGGTTAAAATTAGACCACGATACTTCTCATAAATGAGGTATTCATCTTTATCTAGCTTCTGAACCATTTTTGTTACAGAGGAGGGATGGACAGCGAGTGCTTCTGCAATATCAGAGACTCTGGCATATCCTTTTTCTTCTATCAGCATATATATTTGTTCAATGTAATCTTCCATACTAGGTGTAGTCATAAAACCCCTCCATAATGCACCTTTACTTAATAATCATAACAATTCTACACCATCGCCCTTTAAAAAACAAGGAGTGTCCTTTGTCCTAACGCTTGTAATTCCACTCGTCTGAGGCATATTTCGTTTTGGCAAGATGGTGGACAAATGCTAACTCTTCATCTGTCAGCTCATAAGGCACAAGCTCAATATTTAATCCTTTTTCAAATCCTCGTTTAAACGCCACACGCGCATCGTCTATTGTACAAGTTCGGTCTGAGATTTCATTGATGGCGACCGCTTTGTTTTTAAAGCTTCTCTGCATCCGCTCTCTCACACGGTCGTTTGGATAAAGAAATAAATCGAACAGTTTGTCCTCATCAAGATCAATTAAGATGGAGCCGTGCTGGAGGATCACTCCTTTTTGTCTCGTTTGAGCACTGCCTGCTACCTTTCTGCCTTCTACGACAAGCTCGTACCAGGAAGGGGCATCAAAGCATACAGACGATCTTGGATTTTTTAAGCTTTCTTTTTCTTTATCTGTTCGAGGAATGGCAAAATACGCATCGAGTCCCAGTTCTTTAAAGCCCTCTAAAATGCCTTCTGAAATGACGCGGTACGCCTCTGTCACCGTCGCCGGCATTTCTGGATGTTCCTCTGACACAATCACGCTGTAGGTCAGCTCCTGATCATGAAGAACCCCACGCCCTCCAGTTGGTCTGCGGACAAACCCAAGGCCATAGCGCTCGACTGCTTCCATGTTAATTTCTTTTTCAACATGCTGAAAATACCCAACAGACAATGTCGCAGGATTCCATCCATAAAAGCGGATGACAGGCGGGATCAGCTTCTCACTATGCCAATAAAGCAAGGCTTCATCCATTGCCATGTTAAAGGCAGGGTCTTGATTTCCTGTATCAATGAAACACCATTTCTCTTTTTGCATATAAAAATCCCTTCTCTTTTACGTAGTCAATGTTAGATGATGGTCATGACCACCGATATTCTCTCTCCATCAGTCTATCAAATAGGGAACGAATTGAAAATAATTCTTACCATTTATGATGACAAGTTTCTTTTGCTTTACTATAATAGTATTTGTCTAAAACGTACCATCAGACAGGCCACTGTGCTGATGCTCAAGAAGGAGTCGAGTTGTATTGTCAATGTTCAACTATATCGTCCTCTCACTTTGTGGACTTTTCGTTCTTTATTCTGTCGGCAGCTACATTTATCAGCAGCGTATTATGAAAACGCTGACGGAAGAAGAATTTATTAAAGGTTACCGCAAAGCTCAACTCATTGATGTGAGAGAGCCAAATGAGTTTGATGGCGGACATATTTTAGGGGCAAGAAACATCCCCCTTTCCCAGCTAAAGCAGCGCAAAAATGAAATTCGTCCTGACAAGCCTGTTTATCTTTATTGCCAAAACAATTTGAGAAGCGGAAAAGCAGCGCAAACGTTACGTAAAAACGGCTGTCGTGAGATTTATAATTTAAAAGGCGGCTTTAAAAAATGGGGCGGCCGCATTAAAACGAAGAACTAACAAAAAAGACTCTGGGAGCATGATCCCCTGAGTCTTTTTTCTTTATCTTTCAAAAACGAGAACTGGATTCCGGGCAGCCTTTGTTTCGTCCATTCGTTTGACGACCGTTGTATGCGGCGCTTCCTGCACGACTTCTGGATTCTCTTCCGCTTCTTTTGCAATCTGAATCATCGCTTCGATAAAGGCATCAAGTGTTTCTTTTGATTCTGTTTCAGTTGGTTCAATCATGATGCATTCCTCTACATTGAGCGGGAAGTAGATCGTTGGCGGATGATAGCCAAAATCAAGTAATCGCTTGGCAATATCCAGTGTGCGTACACCTAATTTTTTCTGACGTTTACCTGAAAGGACAAATTCATGCTTACAGTGACGGTCAAATGGCAAATCGAAATGAGTACTTAAGCGGCGCATCATATAGTTCGCATTTAACACGGCATTATCAGTGACAGCCTTTAAGCCGTCTGGGCCCATAGAGCGAATATACGCATATGCTCTGACGTTAATGCCGAAGTTACCATAGAACGGCTTCACTCGGCCAATTGATTCTGGTCGATCATCATCGAAGTAAAAGCGGCCTTCTTTCTTCACAAGCACCGGCTTTGGCAAGTACGGAATCAAATCCTTTTTTACGCCTACAGGACCTGAACCAGGGCCTCCGCCTCCATGTGGACCTGTAAAGGTTTTATGAAGATTTAAGTGAACGACATCAAATCCCATATCCCCCGGTCTTGCTCTGCTCAAAACGGCATTCAAGTTCGCTCCATCATAATAAAGCTTGCCACCAGCTCCGTGAACGACTTCAGCCATTTCTAAAATATTTTCTTCGAATAGGCCGAGTGTATTCGGATTCGTCAGCATTAAAGCCGCAGTTTCTTCATTGACAACACGGCGCAGGTCCTCTAAATCAACAAGCCCATTCTCATCAGATGCGACGGTAATGGTTTCAAACCCAGCCACTGTCGCAGATGCTGGGTTCGTTCCATGAGCAGAATCCGGCACAATGACTTTTGTTCGTTTATGATCTCCTCTTGCTTCATGGTACGCACGGATCATCATGAGTCCTGTCCATTCCCCGTGTGCCCCTGCCGCAGGCTGTAATGTCACAGCGTCCATCCCCGTAATTTCTTCAAGATGATCACCTAGATCATACAGCAATTCTAATGCTCCCTGCACAGTGTCTGCCTCTTGTAGTGGATGGACTTGCGCGAAGCCTGCAAGGCGTGCAACCTTTTCATTAATCTTTGGATTATATTTCATTGTACAAGAGCCAAGAGGATAAAATCCGGAATCGACCCCGTGATTACGTCTTGATAATGCTGTATAATGACGCATAATATCAAGCTCAGATACTTCAGGAAGCTCAGCATCATCATGACGGATATACGTGTCATCAAATAAAGCTGGGATCTCCTGTTCAGGTACATCTAAATCAGGCAGGCTATAACCAATTCTTCCTTCTTTGGATAATTCAAAAATAAGCGGCTGATCTTGTTTATTCATGGCGATCCCCCAATTCCTTCATGAACGTATCAATTTCTTCTTTCGTTCTTAGCTCTGTCACGGCGACAAGCATGTGATGTTGAAGCTCTGGGAAGTCTCTCCCTAAGTCATAGCCGCCGATGATTCCTTTTTCAAGCAATCGTTTATTGGCTTCTTTTACAGGTTCTTGTAATTTGATGACAAATTCATTGAAATGGGCCCCTTCTACATCAGCAAGCAGTCCATATGCTTTTGCCTGCGTCTTCGCATAGTGGGCTTTTTGTACGTTTTGATACGCAATGTCTTTGATGCCTGTTTTTCCGAGTGCTGTCATGGCAACGGAAGCGGCTAATGCATTTAATGCCTGATTCGAACAAATATTGGACGTCGCTTTATCTCTCCGAATATGCTGCTCACGCGCTTGAAGGGTTAGTACAAACCCACGAACACCATTTTCGTCTTCTGTCTGCCCGACTAAACGACCTGGCACTTTTCGCATCAACTTTTTCGTCACAGCAAAATATCCGCAATGCGGCCCGCCAAACGCTGCTGGAATACCAAACGGCTGTGCATCACCAACGACAATGTCTGCTCCAAGTTTTCCTGGCGGCGTCAGTAACCCGAGTGCAAGTGGATTACTAGAGACAACGAACAGACTTTTCCCTTTATGCGCAATAGGTTCAATGTCTTTTAACGGTTCGACGACACCAAAAAAGTTTGGATATTGCACAAGAACTGCTGCTGTATCTTCGCAGACAGCCTTTTCTAATGCTGCTAGGTCCGTCTGCCCTTTTTTCGCAGGCACTTCAACAACTTCGATGTGCTGTCCTTTGGCGTATGTTTTTAGCACGGCTCTTGCTTCAGGGTGAACCGTTTCAGAAACAACCACTTTTTTCTTTTTTGTATGTCCAGCAGCTAGCATTGCCGCTTCAGCTAATGCTGTCCCGCCATCATACATCGAGGAGTTAGCAAGATCCATACCTGTCAGCTCAGCAATCATTGTTTGAAATTCAAAAATGGCTTGTAGTTCACCTTGCGAAATCTCCGGCTGATAAGGTGTGTATGCTGTATAAAATTCAGAACGTGAGATGACATGATCCACAATGACAGGCTGGTAATGATCATATACACCGGCACCAAGAAACGATGCATAGGAGACCGTATCTTTATTCTTTGCAGCTAATCGGGATAATTCCCTTACAAGCTCTGTTTCAGATGCGGCTGCTTTAATGTTGTATGCTCCTTTAAATCTCACTTTTTCTGGGATATCTGAAAAAAGCTCATCAATCGACTGAACGCCGATGACATCCAGCATTTCTTTTTGATCTTGCTCGGTTTGCGGCAAATACCTATGCTTCATCCTCTATTCCCCCTCGTTATTTGGCTCTTTTATAAAATGGTGTTGCGACGATTTTCGCTTTTAGACGTTTTTTGCGAACTTGTACTTCTATCTCTGTTCCAAGCTGCGCCTGAGAAGATTCAATTAAAGCAAGCCCGACATTTTTCTTTAATGTTGGGGACTGTGTGCCCGTTGTGACTACCCCAATCTGCTTTTCTCCTGAAAAGACCGGATAGTCTGTGCGCGGAATCCCTTTATCTATCATTTCAATGCCGACAAGCTTTCGCTTCGGCCCTTCTTCTTTTTGCTTCTTGAGCGCTTCTTTGCCAATAAAATTGGCTTCTTTATCCGTTTTGACAGCAAAGCCAATCCCGCCTTCTAATGGAGAGATATCCTTTGATAGCTCCTGCCCATAAAGCGGAAGTCTTGCTTCAAATCTCAAGGTGTCACGTGCACCGAGCCCGCACGGTATTAATCCTTTTGGTGCGCCTGCTTTTAATAAAGCCGACCAAATGTGGACCGCATCTTCTGACTGGCAATAGATTTCAAAGCCGTCTTCTCCTGTGTAGCCAGTTCTTGAAACAAGCACCTCTTTTTGAGCAACCTCAGCTCTTGATAAAAATGTAAATGGCTTGAGCGATGTCACTTCTTCATCCGCCACATCTTTCATGATGTCAGCGGCAAGAGGTCCTTGAAGGGCTAGCAAGGCGATTTGATCAGAGACATTTTGGATCAATACGTCGTTCTCACCTTGATGCTGAAGCAGCCACTCCACATCTTTTTCGATATTTGATGCATTAATGACAAGCAAATAATCGTTCTTTTCTTTTTGGTAGACGAGCAGATCATCCACTGTCCCGCCATCTTCATAGCACATGGCTGTATATAGTGCCTTGCCGTCTGTCAGCTTAGACACATCATTGGTTAATAACCTTTGTAAAAAAGGAAGGGCATCTTGACCTTTGATTTCCACCTCACCCATGTGAGACACATCAAAAAGCCCTGCCTTTGTTCGAACAGCTTCGTGCTCTTCTTTAATGGAAGAAAATTGGACAGGTAATTCCCAGCCCCCGAAGTCAATGGTTTTTGCGCCAAACGTTTCATACGCATGAAAAAGCGGTGTTCGTTTCAACATCAATCGTTTCCCCCTTTTTTCTTTCAGTGCAGATCACAAGCTGAATTTTCAGAAAAAAATCACAGCAAAAAAGGACAGAGCGCTCCCTTTTATCAAAAAGAAGTCTCTGTCCTTGCACCTGAAAGTTTACAGCACAACATCATTGTGCGTTTTCCCCTTTGGTGGTTTGCTAAAAAAACGATGAGCAAACACTCTCCAGAGTTGCGTCCGGTAAGAGTACTTTTGCCTGAGAGATTCACTGAAACGAATCAGCTTGCTCCTTCGGCGCCTGCCAGTGCTAAATAACCGCCAAGTCTCTCCCCATACCATCATCCGCTCATATTCTTCACATTTATTGGACATACTATCAAAATGGGTGACTTATTTGCTAGATCACTTACCAACATCCTACCATTAGAAACGGATGAAGAGCAACAGAAAAATCATTAACATTTTTTAAACAACCATTCATTATCGTTCGCTTTTATTCAAATATCTAGTCTTTTCAAGACCTCTTAAAAAATGAAGCGTTTAAATACAGAACAATTTTATCCCCAACCTACTAGAAAGGCAGGCGACCACATTGAATATTCAAACGATTTTTGATCAGGATTGGGCAAGTGAATTTCAGCAGCGGCTTGCAGCAGACGGCCCCTGGGCGAACTGGGAAATGTACCGTTTAGCGACGCAGGTCCAAAAAGTCACAGCCATTGATTCATTTGAAGGACTGCAAGCTCCTGCCCATCTGCCTGCATTCACGCCTTTAAAACATCAGCTTGAAGTAGCCAGAAGAGTCGTAGAAGAGATGAACGGAAAAGCCATTTTAGCAGATGAAGTGGGACTTGGAAAAACCGTAGAAGCAGGACTTATTATCAAAGAATACATGATTCGTGGACTTGCCAAAAAAATTCTCATACTCGTCCCCGCCTCTCTCGTATCTCAATGGGTACAGGAGCTGCGGACGAAATTTTATATTGATGCTGTCGAACAAAAAAAGAGCTACGTGTGGGAGCAGTGTGACGTCGTGGTTTCCTCCATTGATACAGCCAAAAGGCAGCCGCATCGAGACACTATTTTATCCATTGCCTACGATATGGTCATTATTGATGAAGCACACAAACTGAAAAACAATAAAACGAAAAACTATGAATTTGTGAGAAATCTAAATAAGAAATTCTGCTTGCTGCTGACAGCGACGCCTATCCAAAACCGTATTGGAGAAATATTTAATCTTGTCTCCCTTCTGAAGCCAGGTCACCTAGGGAATGAACATCAGTTTAAAGATGTCTTTGCCAAAAAGGATTTACAGCTAGAAGACCATGATCGTTTAAAACAGCTTGTGAATAAAGTGATGATTCGTAACCGAAGGCAAGACACGGGCATTGAGTGGACAAAACGGCATGTCAAAACGATTTCCATTGATTTCTCTCCGACGGAACAAGCATTATATGATGAAATCTGCAAGCTGAAAGAGAACCCGTCCTATACTAAACACATGTTTTCCATCATGACCTTGGAACGAGAATGCTGTTCAAGTCGCGAGGCGGTCTATATGACAATTAAAAAAATGCAGGAAGATGAAAAACATATCCTTGGATCCTCTGCTATAGCGCAAATTATGGAGAAAATCAATCAAGTGCAGCAAAACACAAAGGCGCTTGAAGTCGTTAGGCTTATTCAACAGTTAAATGAAAAAGTCATTATTTTCACCAAATACCGCGCGACACAAATTTATTTACAATGGTTTCTTCAGCAAAATGGCATCAGCTCCGTTCCTTTTCGGGGCGGCTTTAAGCGGGGCAAAAAGGATTGGATGAAAGATTTATTTAGAGAACGGGCGCAAGTGTTAATTGCTACAGAAGCCGGCGGCGAAGGAATCAACCTTCAGTTTTGTAACCAAATCATCAACTACGATCTTCCGTGGAACCCGATGCGTTTAGAACAGCGGATTGGACGTATCCACCGCCTTGGACAAGAGCGAGATGTCCACATTTACAATATGGCAACTAACGGTACCGTTGAGGAACACATCTTAAAGCTTTTATATGAAAAAATTCAGCTGTTTGAAAACGTCATTGGCGATCTAGATGATATTTTAACGCGAATCGATATCAAAGATGCCGAATCAGAACTGCATCAGATTCTCTTTCAGCACGAATCAGACGGTGACATGAAAAAGAAATTAACTCAGTTTGCTTCCTATTTAACAGAAGCAAAAACACCGCTTTTAGAAAAAAGACAGCAAGGCTCATAAAGGAGAGTTGATCAATGAAGCAGCGTGACATACATACCTTTCTTCTCCGTTTCTTTCAGGCAAATCAATGCGACATACTAGAAGAAAGTGCTGGACATATGACCGTACAACTAACCATCGATATGGATAAATTGATTATGAACCGCCCTTTTTATTGGCACTGGCTTGAAAAAACTGGTGGTGTTCCGGAGCCGCGGCAATTGACCCTCATCACCGATCAAAAAAAAGTGGATGATACCATTGAGGGTGAATTTATCCACTTCGGCTCCCCTCGTTTATTTCAAATTTTCGAAGCTGTCAAACAGCAGGGCCGATTTATCCGTCTCTATGAACGAGTCACCCCTCTCATGGCCAACCAGATCGCACTCGAGCCCTGGCTTGGTCTCAATGTGAAAATTTCTTATCTCGCAGATCGAAAGAAGGATAAGCTTTTATCACTAGGACTTCATCTAATACGCGGAGAAGTCGTTGAACAATTTCAAGAAAAGCTGGAAACCCGTGAGCTGTCATCTCAAATTCCCGATTACTGCTTTACGATGAGTACAATGATCAAGCCAGAAAGCGGCGTCAAACGGCTCTACAGTTTAATGGAGCATTACGCCCATGAGGAACCAGATGATTGGGCGGTAAGAGCTGTTCAAAAATGGAAAGAAGACACTGAACTTTTAAACCAATTTTATGAAGGGACTTCAGACACGTCTGTAGAATATGAAATAGAAAGACAAGCACTCAAAACTTTATACGAACCAAAAATCAGTCTAACGATTGAAAATGGCGGACTTTTTTACTTACAGCAAAAAAGAGGAGGTTGACCTATAGGTCCCCTCCCTTTCATGTGACGTACAATTTTCGATCAGCCAAAAGCAACGTTTGTCTGTTTGTATTGGGCGGAAAAATGACGCAAGCAAACTATGAGGTCTTACCACCTGTGTCTTTCCATTTCATGCGTTAAGTGCCTGAAATACATGATTCAGTATTTTAGGAGGGTATTTGTATGGAAAAGAAAACGAACATATTAGACAGTGAATGGGTTCAATTATTACTTGAAGCTCGTAAAGCAGGGCTAACAGTAGAAGAAGTCCGTCAATTCCTCAAATCAAGTGAAAAGTCCTCTGAGTCTCACCCTCTGGTAAGAAGTCATTCTATCAAACCTTTCTGAATGTGCTATAATATCGAAAGGAAGGTGATGACATTGATTGGCCAGCGTATTAAACAATACCGCAATGAAAAAGGCTACTCACTATCAGAACTGGCCGAAAAGGCTGGGGTAGCGAAGTCTTATTTAAGCTCAATAGAAAGAAACTTGCAAACAAACCCCTCCATTCAATTTCTTGAAAAAGTCTCCGCTGTTCTGGACGTCTCGGTTCATACACTGTTACACGAAAAAGATGAAACCGAATACGATGGTCAATTAGATAGTGAATGGGAAAAACTAGTTCGAGATGCAATGACATCAGGGGTTTCGAAAAAGCAATTTCGTGAATTTTTAGATTATCAAATCTGGAGAAAAAAAGCAAGAAGAGGAGTAAAGCGCACATTTTAGCGCATACTCCTCCAATTGCTATGCAGAACTTGATATCAGTCTAAAGACTGACTTTATTTTTTATCTTCGCTGTGTGCTTTTTCGTTTTCTTTCACGTAGCCTTTTTCATCCGTATGCTTTTTGGGATTGATCGTTAAACCATTCCACTGAGTCGCTTCGAAGGAAAGATCAATTTGAATCGCATCGCCTTGGTATTTATTTTGGATATAGTGACCAGCTTTATCCTTCGTCTGGTCATTGACAAATTCAATGATCATTTCCATTTTATCGTAATCAAACGGGTTCTTTGGTATGCCGTCATACTCTGGAGCCACTGTTCCATCAACAGTTGCTACATTAATCTTCCCACTTTCATGTAAAAACTTCTCATCGACGGCATGACGAAGCTTTTCAAATGCAGTCTGATCCTGTTTTGCCGTTAGTTCATGCAAGTCAAGCAGGTTTGCAGCATCTAAGATAATATTTTTCGGATAACCATTTCCACCTTCGGCTCCAACCGTCAGAACACTCACCTGAAACTGACTGAGAAATTCTTCAGCTGTATTCTTACCGCCATTTTTCGAGGAAGCTCCATCTTGAAACTGGCTGTAATCAAGACTCATCAGCACTTGATTGATCGCAAGTGATCCTTTATTTTCAAAATTAAATTCTTTCTTGATGCGATCACCAGGTTTTAAGTTTGAAAGGTTGATGGCGCCGGAGTTCTCTTTTGCAGATAAATCCAGCTCTCCTGTCGAGTAGACCGCATTTGCCGTTTCTACATCGTTAAACGCCGCCCATGTCCCCCCACCAATTAATGCCAGGCCTAAAGCCCCTGATAATACACCTAAACGAATTGATCTTTTCTTTGCCATGAATGAACCCCCTAATAAATTGTTTTATTGAAACCTAATTAGGTTACAAACGAAAATTTAAGCTTGTTCCTCTGACATCTGTAAATCGGCCGTGTGTCTTCGGTGTTTTGCAGCGCCTACAAAATGAAGAGTCGAATAAACGAGCAGCATCACACCTGGTATAATGAGCAGCAACGCGGTTCCAGCCGAAGTCCCTGCATACGAAAGAAGCTTTCCTGCATATGGAATGGTCACACCCGTATACTGCGCAGCCACCTGATCCGCTTTTACTAGCGTGCCGTCCTGATACATATTGTGGTCACCTTTCGTCTCAAAGGCTTTATTTGCTCCCTTTCCTTTCACCCCAACAATTCGGTGGGTCACATAAGACTGGTCCTGCTTCGTTTGAAATGTGATAATATCCCCTTTTTTAAGTGCCTCCGGTGAAGTCACTTCTTTTACGACAATGAGTGAGCCAGTCGAAAATTCTGGTTCCATTGAGCCAGATAATACTTGCTTGAATTGATAACCGAAAATTTGAGGATCTCCCCCTGTAGTTCTTGATGACAATACGACAATAATACATGCAATCATCACCGTGAACACCACCACATAAAGAATACTTCCAGACATCTTCATCCATTTCTTCATGACCTCTTCTCCCCTTCGCCTATCATTGTTTCATTTAGAAGACAGCTCCATTTAGGATGCCTTTTCTTGACACTTTGCGAGCTGCATATGTTTAGACCATATAAATGCTTCTCCAGATCCTTCAAAACCTTTAGGGTAATAGATTTTAAACACATAGATTCCATTCGTTTTTGCTTTATCTGTCGTGACAGTCGTTGTTTGTTGAGAAAGAAGGGACTGTATAGAGCCTTTTTCAAGAATATGACCATCTTGTAACGGCTTCTGCTCACTTTTCACTTTATGTAATTCCCATTTCCATTCAGAGTGTGCAATAGGTTGTCCACTATTTTTTAATGTCATGCTCAAGCTTTGAGGCGCGCAGACTGTTCTTTTGATCATCGTTTGATCAATGAGCTCCAAATGACTTCTATCCCATTTGGAAGTCTGACAATGCTGGTCCGTCTGTTCAAAATTTTCGCATGTTTTCATGACAAAATTTGAGTGCTCAATATCGTTAAAAGAAGCGTTCGTTTTTGAGATCAAGAGTGACGTGAAAATCAAACAAATGGCACAAAAAAGTACAAAGAACGACTGTTTCATTCATTCTCCAACTCCTTGAACGATTGTTCTTTAATAAGAACGATTACATACAGTATAAGGAAATACCTATAAAACCCAAAACGTCAAATTAGTCCATTTTGTTCTTAAACAAGAATGATTACGAGAAAATTCTTCCATTTTCTCATTCTTTCGCCGTATTCAATATTTTTTTGTGTGACATTTGTACTTCTTAAAAATTTACATAAAAGTGCAGCATTTGGTCAGAATAATAGCAGGTGAGGTGATGTGAAGTGAAATATGGAAAGATGATAATCATGCTCAGTTTACTGTTGGGTCCTATGATACAAGACGCCAATCCTGCGGATGCGAGAGGTTTCACTGCCGCCGCAGATCAATGGGAAACGCGGGCAGTCAAAGAAGCAAAGAAACGATATCCGCTAACGCAAGTCTTATTCAAACAAAAAGTATGGGACCGTCATCGTGAGAAGGAATCTGTGAAACAGTATCATATTACGTTAAAAGACCACACCAAAGAATTTGGGGTATTTGTCACTATTTCTTATAACCCTTACTCAAACAAGGTCAATAAAGTGATTGTTGTGGAAGAATACAGCTAATGGGGCATAAAAAAACCGCCTGCTGGCGGCTTTTTACTTTTGTCGATGTCGCTTACGTTTTTTTAGCATCATTGAAAACCCAAACGGCAGAACCCCAAATAAACGCTGTGAAAATGGCGGTTTCGTTTCCATTCTCTCTTGTTTATGTTCTTTCCGTTCGTCACGTGGTGTATTCATATATTTAATGATTTCCTGTGTCATATATTTTACATAGTCATTTGTTTTCAAGCACATTCACCTCTTCTTTCTTCAAGTGTTACCAGGAAGAGGATCATTTTATACACTGGCTATTCACGGTTTGCCCATTTCATGATTTCACGGGTCTTCCAATTCAGCACGAGTTCCCGTTCATCTGATAAACCATCTTTTGTTTTCACCCTGACTAACATGTGGATACGCTTTTTCTTTTGATCGCATGTTATCTTCTTTAATGTCACGCGGCCTTCTTCAGTGTGAATATGAGTTTGCTGCTGTTCACACAAACGATGGAATGTACGGGCAGCTTCACTCGCACCCACCCTGAAAAGCTGCTGTTTTTTATAAAACGAAATCGTCAGCTCTGCACTTCTCAGCTCTTTTTGAAACCCTATCGTCATCGCCCCTAGGATCAAGAGAAAAAATAGAATTGCAGCCAGTACATGCGGATAGATAAATCCTCCTTCCCTTTTCACGATGTAGGAACCACCCCTTTATATATGAAAAAAACAGCTTCATACACCTTACCAGACTCATCTGTGACTTTAAGGATAGCTCTATGCTGATTTGTTCTCACGCGAAATTCTTTCACCTTTTGCAATAAAGGGAGATGGCCTGCTTGATCCATTCGCTTCCGAAGCATCTCTTGATATGGCTCAATCGTTACGACTCGCCCTTGATCAGATACATACTCTAACGCTTTACCTCCTTGCACCGATCGAACAGCCGTTGCTCGGCTTAATTCCTCATCTAATTGCAGAACAGTCTGTTTCCACTCCATTTGCGAAAATCGGTTAATCTCTTCAAAAGGACGGGCTTTCTCAGCTGTAGAAAAGATCAGTACACAGCCAAAAGAAAGGAACAAAAATAGCTGCAATTGCCATAAAGCCTGGACAAAGGTAAAACCTTGTTCACCGTTCAGCAACCTGGTGAAAGCATATGGTCTGCTTTTTTTGTATGTTGTATGATACACATCCCTTCTCTTTACTCCAATTGAATACATATGTGATGTCGCCTCGCTTCTTTTTGACAGAAGATTTTGTACCCTCTATGAACGATTCATTCATCTGTTCATGCAAAATTTGATAAGCCTCAAGTTTGGCTCTTACTTCATTTTTCCCTATTATGATTTTTTCATAGGCCGGCATAAGCACAAGGGCTGCAAATAGGAAGATATGACAAGCAAACAGCGCTTCTATCGTACTAAACCCTCTATTGCTTTTGAACATGGATTCGCCCGCTTCCTAAATAGATCGTGAGCTTATACGTTTGACTGCCAAATTGAATGATGAGAGACCCGCCGCTGCTTGGATGTCCGTTTACATTAAAATAGATACCTTGTGGAAATGTAGAAGCCTGAATGCTTCCCTTTTGTTGCTGAAAAGAAGCAATGACTTCGCCATCCTTTTGATCGATTACTTGATACGATACATGTGGCGGATGGAATTCAACATATACACGTGTTTTTTTGACAAATGCAGTATTAGCAGCCAATTGAAAATCTTGTTTCATGATGTTCACTTGTTTTTTGGCTTCAGCGTCTTCTATTAAATTTGGGATTTTTACTCCTATGATCGACAATAGAATCGATAGAACCAGTAAGATCATTAGCTGTTCTATGAGGGTAAAACCCTTTTCATGAAAAATTAATTTATTCATGCTTCACATGGCCGTTTTGAATGACAATTGCTTTTCCATTAGGACACGTTAATCCCTTTTTAACATAGCCTTCTTTTTCTAATTCAGCTAAAGATGGTGTCTTGCCATCGTGCTCTAATTCATATGCCATCACCTGAGTGCTCACCATTGATTTAAGCCCTTCACAGCCCTTTGCTTGAATCGTTTGGTGGTGACGAGTAATATTCGGAATGGTAATAAGTAAAAGAATCGAAATCACAAGCATGACAATTAACATTTCTAACAGAGTAAATCCTTTATCATTCATGTCTTTGCCCTCCTCCTTACACTTGCTCCATCAGTTGATACATTGGTAAAAGAATAGATAAATACACAATGAGTATAAGAATTGCCGTCAGTCCATAGATAACCGGCTGCAGCCACGACATCCATTTTTCAATTTTCAGCTCTGCATTCTCTAATAGAAATTGACTGTACGTGTACATTTCTCTTGCAAGCATCCCGCTCGCTTCACCATGCTCGATGACGGCTGCAAAACGTTTTTCAAAAAAAGGAGACAGGCTCACTTGATGTGCCATTCTCTCTCCTTTTCTTAACTCTTCAATCATCTGTTCTGATATTTCTTGAAGAAAGGGTAAGTAGCTTTGCTGCTTAAAAGCTAGCAAGCTCTCATACATCGATAATCCAGCCTGAAGCAGTCCGCTTAACTGTAGAGAGAAAAGATACGTATGCATCAGCCGCATTCCTTTATATAAAAAAGGAAACCTGCTGATCACCCTCAGCTTCTCAAGGGTAGATTTTTTCCTAAAAAAGAAAGCATAGTATCCAGTCAGACAGATACACACACAGCCGATGAGGAGGAGAGATACATGCAGCAATTGAAAGAGTCCAAACATACCTTGAATCAGCCATGACATTCGGGTATCCATCGAGGAGTACAAGAGAGAAAATTGAGGAATAATCATTTGCTGAACGAGTATGAGCACGATCAAAACTGTAAAGATGAGGAAAATCGGGTAACGTAATATGCGTTTAAACGTATCTACCTGTTTAATTTTTTTCTCTAAAAACCGTGCGCTTTGTTCAAGTGCTTTTGCTAGACTTCCATGCTTTTCGGAGAAGCTTAAAATGGCGATGACTTCCCGCTGAAAATGGAGTCTTTCTAGCACCACATAAAAAGGCTCCCCTTCGAGCAGCCACTGAATGCCCGGTGCTAATTGTTGCTGCTGCTTGTTCGACAACTGGATATTCAACATCGTTAATGCCTCAATCAGTGTATATCCAGCCTGAATCAATTGAGCAAGTTTTGATAGACATTCCGCTTGATCCTTTTTAGACCATGCTTTAGAGGCTTGCTTCTTCATAAACCCAGCGATGATAGGTGTTTTTCGATAAATAGCCTAGTGCCACTCCTTTACGAATTAATCTTTGCAGTGTTTCATATGACGAGTGAGCATATTCTCCTTTAGCCTCCTTGATACACTCACGAAGCTCCTTTCCGAACAGCAGTTCAAATACATTTGTTCGTCTGACCGGTCGATTTAATTTACAGTAAAGCTGGCATGTTTCTCCGCAAAAAGGACAGGTGAGCTCGATTAATCGCTGCGCAGCAATCGCCACCATCGTTTGTTCGAGTTCATTCATCGTGACACCAAATTCAAGCATACGATAAAGGGCTCCTTTTGCATTTTTCGCATGGAGTGTACTCATCACTAAATGGCCTGTCAGTGCTGCTCTAATTGCCGTTCGAGCCGTTTCAGCATCTCTTATTTCTCCTAGCACAATCATATCTGGATCATGTCTTAAAATAGCGCGTAATCCTGCGGCATATGTGATACCGGCTTTTTCATTTACTTGAACCTGCAGCACTTCTTCATTTCTCGTTTCCACAGGATCTTCAAGTGTAATAATATTTCTGTTGAAATTCTTTTTTGCAAACTGGATCAATGAATAAAGGGTTGTTGTTTTCCCTGAATTGGTTGGACCGGTAAATAAAATGAGCCCATGCGAATGATTCAAAAATGATAATAACCTGGTGGAGGCTTTCGGAAATAGTGACAGATGTTTTATTTTTGGAACATGATCCTGCGGTAATATTCTAATCACTAAGCTCTCATCATTTACAGTTGGTAGGGTAGACATCCGAATAAACACCTGACCCCTTCTTAGCATCACAGCTAATGACCCATTTTGCGGTCTCCGTTTTTCTCCGATATCCATGGATGATAAAAATTTAAAATGAGCAATGAGCCGCTCGCCGCTTTTTTTATCAATGGTTCGCTGCTGAATTAAATCTGAGTCTACGCGGAAAGATACCGACGCTTTCTTTTCCTTTGGAACAATGTGCACATCAGATGCTCTCATGCGGCATGCTTCTTCTAGCAGCTCTTGTCCCAAGTATTCAATCCCATACAAATGGTCCACTCCCTTCTCTGACCATATTGTAAGTCAGAGGAACCTGTCTGACAAAAGAGCAATTTATCATTTTAATGCCTAATCAATCGAAAAAATCATCAGCTTGCGATGGAAAACGTGGTTTTTTAAAAAAGTGCATATAAAAAAACCTGACTTTTACAAGTGCAGGTTTTTTAGTCATGTGGCTTCTTGCGGCTGTTCTTCAAAAATACGAAATCCTCTTTTTTCCAAGGCTTTTGCAAGGCTGTGTTCTGTATTTACTTTTGAGAAATCAATGCCGAGTTTCACAACGGTTTGAGCAATTTCTGGGCGGATGCCTGAAATAATCGTCTCAATGCCTAGAAGCTTCGCACTATCCACCACTTTAAACAGCTGATAAGCAACCATCGTATCAACGATCGGTACGCCTGATATATCAATAAACAAATGCGTTAGACGCAGTCTTGAAGCCTGTTCTAGCACGGATTCCAAAATAATTTTGGCCCGGTACGTATCAATCTCCCCGATGAGCGGCAAAATTCCGATTTCCTTTGAAACTGGAATAACAGGAGCACTCAGTTCCTGAATCATCTCTCTTTGTGCATTGAGCTGACTCAGTGTCACGCGGTCGTATTCCTCTGATAAACGCTCGATCATATCATCAAACGTTGAATGAAAATGCTGATTCCACCCGCATACATCTTGGAGCGTCACTTCAAGCTCAGTTTCTAGTATGAATTTCTCGATTCTCGAACAGAAAATCTGACGAAATATCTTAAATTGTCCAATGATTTCATATAAAGGCACTTCGTGAACGGCTCGATCACGTGCGATATCAACAGACCACTTTTTCAAATGATTTTCTACTTTGTCTGACAGCGTCACAAGCGTTGCTGCAATGGTTTGAATAAACGCTGTGTTCTGTTCCTTCAACTTCATTTCCGTTTCCTCTGAAGCATGTTTGGAATATAATGAGCCTTCTTCTGTTCTTGTTTTCAGCCATTCTTCGGTCATGACGGGGGCTTCTTTTAGGATAAATTCATATAATTGCTTAGATTTTTCATTTTTCATTTACTTCTTCCGCTCCTTTTTCACTTAAAACTCGTGACATACAACTTTTATGTATAAATGACCGCAGATGGTGAACAATATCATTACACGTTTGATATTGGGCTATAGCCAAGTGGTAAGGCAATGGACTTTGACTCCGTGATCGTTGGTTCGAACCCAGCTAGCCCAGTTCAGCACAAAAACGAAGACGGCTGAAGCATGTTTCAGCTGATCTTCGTTTTTATTAGGAAACTGATTGATGTATCGCTTTCTTTTTTGATAATTTCATGAGTTCGCCTGGATTATAGCCTACTACTAATTTATTTCCATCAATGATAATTGGTCTTCGGAGCAGTTTTGGTTTTTCAATAAGAAGCTGAAGAACCTCGTTTACTTTTAAATCATTAATATTTAAATTTAAGCTTTTAA
Organism: Bacillus pumilus; assembly: GCF_900186955.1. Taxonomy (NCBI): domain Bacteria; kingdom Bacillati; phylum Bacillota; class Bacilli; order Caryophanales; family Bacillaceae; genus Bacillus; species Bacillus pumilus. The sequence continues at coordinate 2,228,580 of NZ_LT906438.1, forward strand.
AAGCCTGACTTCGTGTGGCTAAAATTTCATCCATTCCTTCTGTTGTTAAGGAAAGGATCTTTTTTAATTCTTCTAGTGTTGGCGTTTCTCTGAAAAGGTGACGCTCTTTAAAATCAATTTGATTCGCCTTTAACCAATGTTTTGTTTTGCGGCAAGACGTGCAGCTCGGGTATGAATAAAAAGTAATGTCACTCATTAGTCTTCCTCCTTAGGTCGTTAACCTTTTCTCTTATGGAGTAAGTACCCTCATGTATTTCAGCATAAACACGTTTTGATCACTTTTTCAAAAAAATTTTTCTACTCGTAAAATAAATGTTCACACGTTGTCAAAAATGTAAATGTTTACATAACAAGTGGTGATCAGCTATAATATGAATCAAAGGGGTTTTTTTAAGGGGAGGGAAAGAAATGAATCGCATGTTCCGCGTGCTTGGCTTTTGGACGGGTATTTTTGCTGTCATGTTCTATTTAGGGCATATGAAAGATGCATCGTTGCTGTTCTTCGGTCAAACCGTTCTTTTTGTATTTTTATCCTACTTGAATTTATCCGAAAGAATGTATATTTACATTTTCGGAGCGTACTTGACGATTTTCTTTGCCGGATTTACATATTATTCGATTTTCATCATGGTTCCCGGTACCGGACATTAATTGAAAAAAAGCATCGCTATAAAAAGAGATGCTCAGATTGTTGACAAAGGGCTAAAATGATTTTATTTTAGCCTTTTGTCTTCTTTTCAGCGTGATAGAAAACCTTTGAAGTCTAGGAAGGACGAGCATCGGAGCGGAGCGAATTTGACATTCGTGAGCACCGAAGCGCAGACCTGACAACGAATGCGAGGGTTTGTCTACACGCTGAGCATCTCTATAAAAAGAGATGCTTTTTTTCATACGTTTAAAGAGAAAAGCCATTGATAAATGGATTTTGTTCCTGCTCCGTAAGTACAGTGGTTTCTCCGCCATGTCCACTTAAAACAAGAGTTGATTCTGGTAAAGACAATAATTTGTTATGAATTGATTGAAGCAGCACTTCTTGACTGCCCCCTACTAAATCTGTTCTCCCGATGCCGCCTTCAAATAGCGTGTCACCAGAAATCACAAATCCTTCTTCCGCCGAATAGTAAGACACACTGCCTGGTGAATGCCCAGGAGTGTGGAACATCTCTAATGTAAACGATCCAATTTGAAGAGTTCCTTCTGACGTAATTAATTTTTCAGCTTCTTTGACCGTAATTCCATTTCCAATCAATCGAGCTGAACCGTTTAATTCAGCGTTCGTGAGCCATTCTTTTTCATTCTCGTGTACATAGAGTGGCACTCCCCACTCTGCGCGCACTTCATCTGCGGCACCGATATGATCAAAATGAGCATGTGTCAGTAAGACCGCAAGCGGTGTGAGCTGTTTTTCTTTTACATAGGAAATTAGCTTTTGTGCTTCACCGCCTGGATCAAAGATTAAACATTCTCCGTGCTCATTTTTCCAAATATACGCATTCGCTTGTACATAGCCTAGTGGCATTCTTCTCCAATTCATTTTCATCACCTACTTTATTCATTCTTTTTTATTATGAAGGCTACACAATAAAAATTCAAACAATCGTCAACTGGAATCTACTCGACAAGCTTTATGAAAACGGTTAAAATGAAAAGAAAGGAAATCAAGGGGATTGATGACAAAGGGGGACTTTCACATGATGCTCGTCATTATTTTTGGTCTAGTCACGATTTTAGCTGCACTCGGGATCTATCGCTCACTTAAAAAAGTGAACGTACTTGCCATCGCTTTTGCTGGCGCGACATTTTTGGTTTTTGGCTGGTTTACTGTCATGACCATCATCTATAGCGGTTATCCAACTGCACATTAAAAAGCCTGCATATGGCAGGCTTTTAGATTATTGACAAAGGGCTAAAATGATCTTGATTTTAGCCCTTTGTCTTCTTTTCAGCTTGATAGAAAACCTTTGCAGCCTAGGAAGGACGAGTACCGGAGCGGAGCGAATTTGATATTCGTGAGCACCGGCACGCAGGACTGACACCGAATGCGAGGGTTTGTCTACACGCTGAAAGCCTGCATTTAGCAGGCTTTTTTTATTGATTCAAGTGCTTATTCACGCTTTCTATTTTACTTGTAAGCGTTGTGGTTTGATCCCGCCTGTCATCAATGCGGATATTGGTCGCTACGCGGTGCAGTCCCTTTTCAAAAGGTGCTTCATGAATGTGCTGAATGACTTCAAATAAAACGGATAATTCACCTTCAATTAATGTATTCATTGGTGTTAGTTGATAATTAATTTTCCCTTCTTTTTGAAAGCCTTCTAAAATTCTTTGTACATCTGCTACATAAGCACTGACACTTGGTGTTTCCGTGCCTATTGGAATGATAGTGACATCTGCTATGGCCATGTTTATTGCCCCTTTCCACTCAAATCCTCATGTTTTCTCGTCCTCATTGTAACCTATTCGCAATCCATCATGCCATGCTCACGTTGCATTTAAAGAAGGTTTGTCCCGTTCTATCGTCAAATCCGCCCTCTCTACCTTCCCAATTTTTGTGAATAGCAGCAGGCATATCCCTGATACAGCTTCAATGATGCCTCCAGCCGCAATGACATATCCGGAACCAAATAATGTCGCCATATAGCCGCCAATGAGAGCGCCTAACGGGATCATGAAGAAGGAAATCATATTGATAATTGCATACACTTGCGGCTGATCCTCTGCTTTTACTGACAATTGAATCATTGTATGTTCAGGCACGTTGACTGCACTGATGGCGGCACCTAATGCAAAAGCTGATATAAACACAAGTGGTAAAAATGCGTTCATACCTGTGATGAAAAACGAGATTCCATCAACAATCCCGGCACCTATAAACAGCAGCCCATACCGGTTCACTTTTACCTTTGTCAAAACAAACCCCATCAAGAATGCACCTAGTGCCGTTGTGACTTTAATAAATGAATAGATCACGGGTCCACTATGTAAATCCTCTGTTAAATAAATAACAGACAATGCTTCCCATGGTGCGGCAGCAAAGTTTGAGCAGACACAAAAAATCGCCAATGGGAACAAAATATGATGCCTTCTCACAAGTGAAAATCCCCGAATCAATCTTTTGCCGTATGATACCCCTTTTTTGGCTTTATCAATGATGATTTCTGTTTCATATGTAATGATTAATACAAGTAAAGCGGACAAGAGATAAAGAGGAATAATCACAAGCATTGTATATCCTACCCCTACAAACGCAATCATGACACCACAAACCGTGACCGTCACAAGCCTGACTACATGACTTGCTGATTGAATAGTTGCATTCGCTTTTTGTATGAGGTCCTCATGGACAAGCTTTGGAATAATTGATACAGACGCCGGTTCGTAGGAGCCACCAGTTGCCGAATGAAGCAGCATACACCCAATAACAAGTGCTAATGGCGTGAAACCATAAAAGTAACTGACCACAATCACAAGAATTATCGCTCCTCTTGTTAAATCAGCAAAACACATCCAAAATTTCAATTGATGCGGCTTCATCATTGGGGTAATTAGCGGCCCAACAATGGCTTGCGGAACAAAGCTGACCGCAATAAAAAAGGCTGTTCCAATTGCCCCTTTTCCGCCTAGTACTAAAAGCCACAAGATGGTGTTGAAAGATAAACTATCAGCTGTTATTTTGCACATTTTAGACATAAATAAGTAAGTGAAATTCCTTTTCCACAGGCTTTGAGCACTCAATGATCGACATCTCCCTAAAACATATCCTTTTTTTTACATCCATACCTTTCACAATAGCTCACAATTTGGCCTTCGTCAATTGCCCTAACATTATTTTTATTGACAATAAGAAATTGCTTCATGTTCAAATGTAAAAAGCACCTGACAGGTGCTTTTAGATTGTTGACAAAGTGCTAAAATGATTTTTATTTTAGCACTTTGTCTTCTTTTCAGCGTGATAGAAAACCTTTGAAGTCTAGGAAGGGCGAGCACTGGCGCGGAGCGAATTGAACATTCGTGAGCACCAGCGCGCAGACCTGACAACGAATGCGAGGGTTTGTCTACACGCTGAAAGCACCTGACAGGTGCTTTTTAACACTTACATGCTTCCCATAACAACCGCTTTGTTTTCTCATAGATCGTGTCAAATTGATTCATGGAAAGAGGATTTTTTCCTAGGCCAAGCTCGACTGTATACCCCTCATTGTGACATTGATAAATAAACCAATCGCGATAGCCTGCATAGCTGTCAAGATATTGAACCGGTTTATAGCCGCTTACTTGTTCGAATCGTTTGACCGTTTCTTTTGAGATGGCTGGTTCATGACCAAGAAACCCCCAGTATATCTCTTCCCCTTGTGTATGGAGAGCAACAAGCCTGTCAAAGCGTTTTCGTAACGCTAGATTTGCCATCGCTTTCGCTTCTGGCTCTGTTAGCGGCTGATACCCAGGAAAACCTCGATTGGACGGAGCCTTAGTTTCATAACGGTAGTATTCGATCTCCCAATAAGCAGGAAATTGATTGTTCAAATCCACCCCTCGTATATTTGCTTTCCACTCCTGATAGTCAGCATATCCATCATGTAGCGGTGTGAATTCTTCACTGCTCAGACCAAGTGACTCTGGTCCATTTCGTACGAGGTCCACACCATCTGGATTCACCAATGGTACGATAGAGAGAGCTGTGGTTCGCAGAATATGAACGGCTTCATGATGCCTTGCTTGCACCGGGTCAGATGCAGCCAAACACAGCGATTTCAGCCATTTTATTAAAACAGACGTCGTGATCCATTCATTTGCATGAAAAGAGGCATTCAAATGAATAGAATGTAAATGCTGAACAGGCTCTGTTCGGATTTCATAAATAGGTGTATCAAGCACTGAATGACCTATGATGCTCATTTGAAGAAAAGGAAATGCGGCTTTCAAGTGGCTCAACTCTTCTTCTAATTGAGCACTATCATATTCAAAGGTTCCATTGATCCAATCATCGGATTGCTGCAGCCTGTATGGCGCAATAAATTTCTGCAGCTCACCTATGGAAGAAAATGAATGGATGCCTTCCGGAAGTCGATATCCCGGTAAAAGGAGGTACTCATTGCTGATTTGATTGGATAAATGGAAAGCTGCATTCCCTATCCCTAACTGCTTTGCTACATGATCCTTTTCCTCTCCATCTAGCTGCCATTCAATTTTCCCAAACGACGTTGTCTTCATTTACATCCCTCCTCTCATACTATATGAGCCGGCAGACCAAAAAAGAAAACCTCTGCATGTAAAAATAACAGAGGTTTTCTCGTATGTTAGGACGCCTTTTTTAGCTGAGTTTCATCTTCTTTTTTGGATGGAGAATGGTCCGGGCTATTCCGGTCATAAAATCTAAGGAGATCCCCATAGATGATTTGATCAGAGAATTGGAGCTCTTGCTTTGCCTTCTCTTCATAAGACTGACACACAGTCTCATCATCTCTTGGCTCACCCGTTTTTTTATTGTAGCAAACACCATCTGTGAACACACTGTCCTTCGTAATAAAACTGCCATCACGAAGCACGGTAAAATCATTCGTATCTTTCGATAAAAGGTCATGGCCAAATTGAATTTGTTTACTTGTATCAATTCCTAATAGATTGAGTACAGTTGGGCGGAGATCGACCTGACCACCTACCGTATCAATTTCTTTTGGATGTTGGTCTGTGATCCCTGGAATGTGTACAACAAACGGGACTTTTTGAAGCTGCACTTCTTCAAATGGCGTAATCTCTTTATTTAAAAATTGCCCCATGGCTTCGTTATGGTTTTCCGAAATTCCATAGTGATCCCCATATAAAACAAAGATGGAATTTTCGTACAAACCTGTTTCCTTCATTTTTTCAAAGAAAATCTTCAGCGCCTCATCTTGATATCGCACTGTAGGAAAGAACTTGTTTAGCGTTTTGCTCTTAGAATCATATTCATCAATGAGCTTATCTTCTTCATCTAGATCAAACGGAAAGTGATTCGTTAATGTAATCAATCTCGTATAGAAAGGCTGCGGGATCGATTTCATCAATTCCGCTGACTGTTCGAAGAATGGACCATCTTTCAGCCCCCAGCCAACTGAATTTTCTTCATTTACATCAAATGATTTAATATCAAAAAACTTATCGTAGCCAAAGCTATCGTAGATCAGGTCACGGTTCCAGAAACTTTTGTTATTCGCATGAATGACAGAAGAATGGTACCCCTCATCCTTTAACAGCTCAGGTGTGGCTGTAAACTCATTGCTTGGATTTGTGAAGAACACAGCCCCTCTTCCAAGTGGATAGAGAGAGTTATCAACAATAAACTCTGAGTCAGATGTTTTCCCTTGACCTGTTTGATGATAGAAATTAGTAAAGTTGTAGCTTTTCTTGATTAATTTGTTTAAAAACGGGGTGATTTCTTTCCCGTTTAGTTTTTCATTGATCACGAAACTTTGTGTAGATTCAAGTGAGACAAGAATGACATTTCGTCCTTTTGCTTGACCAAACGTCTTTTCATTACGGTCGGTTTGATTTGCACTTATATAGTTTTCAATTTCTGTTAAGCTATTGCTGTCAGCAAGGGCTCGTTGAGCAGACTGCTTCGATTGCAGCACTCCATCATAAATATGGAAATTATATAAGCTGATATTTTTCACCAGCATCTCACGGTCAAATGAGCGAGTGAGCAGTTCTGGTCTCTCTGTTTCAGCCAAACCAAGGTTAAAGAAGAAAGTCGCTGCCACAAATAAATAATAGGCTGCTCGTTCTTTTCGTGAAATGGTGACATCCGTTCTAAAGGAAGGCTGCTTTTTATAGAGCCACATTAAAATGATAATATCAACGAACATTAGAAAATCGACTGGTTCAATTAAAGAGGTAATACTTGACCCGAGGTCACCCATATTGTTTGTTTGAAATAGGACGGGGATGGTTAAAAAGTCACTATAGAATCGATAAAACACAATGTTAGCTAACAAAATAAATGTCAGAATAAAGCTCGTCACGATGATATATCGATTGCGATTTTTTTCTTTCATAAATAAACCGATTCCGAAGATAAACAAGATAAAGCTAAGCGGATTAATAAACAGGATGAACTCCTGCATGAAATTTTCTATTTTAATATTGAAGCTAGATTTATAGATAACATAGGTTTTGACCCACATGAGCAATGTCGCAATCAGTAAAAATGAAATCGCCTTTAATCTTTTCTTTCGCATTGTAACCTCCTTATGCTAAGCGAGCACTCAAGCTAGGGATACACCCTAATTATTGGTGCTTCTTCAAAAATAACTAAACTATATCTTATCCTGTATGTGCTGGAAAATCAATGTCTTTTTCCTCATGACAAACTTATGAATATGCTAAACATTTCATTTCATGCCCATCTATCGCTTTTTTTAATAAAAATGACATCATGATGACTTTTTTGTTTAAGACAACCATTTGTTTTTTGCCATCCATGCACCGCCGATGACTCCTGCATCGTTTCCGAGAGAGGCAATCACGACTTCGACATCATCAGCGCAAGGCGGAAATGCGTGATGCTTAACAACGCGTTCTACTTTACTGCGAAGGAGCTCACCTGCTTTTGAAACACCGCCGCCAATCACGATTTTTGTTGGGTTTAACGCACTGGCAAGATTCGCTAACACAAGCCCAAGATGAGTCGTCACTTCTTCTACGACACGCATGGCAAGATCATCTCCACTTTCAGCGGCCTTAAACACTTCCTTTGCAGTCAGCGAAGTGAGCGTGCCAAGTGAAGATGTATGCTGCTCTGTTACTAATTTATCCTTTGCAAGCCGGACGATGCCAGTCGCAGATGCAATGGTTTCAATACAGCCTGTTCTCCCGCAATTACACGGTGCTCCTTGGAATGGAACGGCACAAATATGGCCAATTTCTCCGCCAGCCCCTGTCTCACCTTGAACAACTTCACCATTTACAATAATGCCGCCGCCAACACCTGTGCCAAGTGTGACCATCAGGATGTTTTTTGCGCCATCGCCTGCACCCTTCCACATTTCACCGAGTGCAGCAATATTCGCATCATTTTCGATGACAGATGGAAGTCCGGTCTCTGCCTCTAGGTGATCTTTGAGTGGATAGTTTGTCCAGCCGAGATTCGTTGTTTTATAGACAATCCCAGATACTTTATCTACAGGCCCAGGTGCACCCATTCCAATCCCAATCAGCGCTGATTTGGGCATACTGATTTCGACTAGTTTGTGGTCAATTGATTTGGCAATATCGACTGTGATCGTCTGCCCTGATTTATCCGTAGGAATCTCCCACTTATGCTGAATTTCACCATATAGGTTAATGAACGCAAGCTTAATTGTCGTACCGCCAAGATCAACTCCTACAAACCAATCCCCGATCATATGCCCTCCACCTTCACATTGTTTTTCGATTTAATTTGGCTAGTTCCATTTGAAGAATCGTCATTGCGTTTAACCATTCTGTCCGGTCAATAATGCCCGATGTATACATTTCCTTCAGTTCATCTGCCATAAAATCTAATTCCACTTCACGATCTCCGAAATACACATAATTTCCAAATCTCATGAGCAGCTGCTGTACATCATATAACGTTTTCATTGTTTCCACCATTTCTTCTCATCAACAGATAGGATAAGCGTATTCATAAATGCGCTTTCAGTCAAGTCATTCAATGTGTTTGCGTGTTTTCAATATATTGTTTCAGCTTTAAAAATTGATCATTTTTTGGATCTTGGTCTAACCCTTTTTCTATTAGTTCCTCTGCTTTCGCTGTCTCTCCTTTTTCTACGTACAACAACGATAAATGATACAGTTTATTTGGATCATCTGGATTTTTTTTAAGCGACTTTTGTAAAAATCCAATCGCTTTGTCAAGGTGTCCGAGCTGGGCTTCCGATAGTGCATATATATGTAGAGCCTCAGCTGATGCATCCTTTTGATATACATATTCCTCTAGACGTTTACTTGCTTCGTTATAGTTCTTGTCATCAAATAAACTTGCTGCCTCACTTACTGCTGCCGCTTCCTTTTGATCGTCTGAATGAAACCCTGTATACAATCCAAAACCACCAATCAACAGTAGAACAATACTAGCAAGAAACATTTTGACAGGCTTCACCTGTTTAGGAAGCCGGACAGCTAAAGCCGCTAAAAAACCGCCAACCAGACCGCCAAGGTGCCCTGCGTTATCAATACCTGATACGGTAAAGCCGATCCCTAAATTGATGAGGATGATCACAATAATATTTGTCCCCATCGTCCGGAAGAAGAGCTTGCGGTTAGAAATTGCCAAATATAATAGTGCACCTAAGCATCCAAAGATCGCGCCTGATGCACCGGCTGCGATGGCCGTATTAAAGACAAAGCTCGCTATGGAACCAAAAGTGCCGGAAATGAAATAGATGAGCAAAAATCTCCATGAGCCATAAATTTTCTCAACAGCCGCTCCGACAGACCAAAGAGCAAATGTATTAAAGAGTAAGTGTGTCAAGCCAATATGCAAAAACATTGGTGTAATCAGACGCCACCATTCTCCATCTAAGATCAGCCCATTATTTTTAGCACCAAACGCTGTCAAAGTTGCCGTATTGGTACTTCCGCCAAATAGTTCAAGTAAAAGAAACATCACCACTTGAACAGCGATGAACAGGTAGGTGAAAATCGGTCTGCCATTTTGAAAAACGGCCCGTTCTCGTTCACGCTGCTTTTCCTGATCATCAAATGCTTGAAGTACGCTCACTTTAAGCTGGATGACATCTTCAGCTGTGTCTCTTTTTGCCTCTTCTACATCCACTGTCAGAGATGTATTGAGCCATTTTTGCAGCTCATTTACGTCGTGTTGAAGAGTGTCTGCATTCAGTAATACAGGTGTAACCGTCACCTTTTGCTTTTTTTGCGGTTGACCGTTTAGGTCCTCCCAATCATCTACAGGGTCGTCAGCTGTAAATTGGAGCTGTAAGAGATGCAGAGAACGTTTACGCATGGCCTCTCTCAGCTGATCCATCCGATACGTCTGTTCTTCGATATCTCGAACGATCTCCTGTTTAAAATTCACATCTTTTCTATATAGACGGATGAGATCATACCCTGAGTTTCGTGGTGCTTCAAAAAATATTTCATCTTCTGGAAACGGACTTTGAATCATCTCGTACCCTTTTTGTCTTAATTCATCAACAACTCGCCAAAATAAACTATCTATGACATTCATTCATTCGCGCTCCATTTTTTACATTATTATAACAAGAATCGTTCTGATCCGCATTTCTGAACAAAAAAATCCCGGCGTCTGCGGGATTAGAATGCTTGGCGAATAAATTTCGTCCGAAAATATGGGATTTTCATCAGCCACTTAATAAAAAAGTGACGCACTTGATTTTGACCTAAGATCAAATTCATCAGCCGGTAACGATTTTGCACGAGAACGAATGCAAACAATGTGAACACAATGCTCCAAATCATTTTATTCATCATATTCCCTCCTATGTTCGTATCGTGGCTTAAATAGGATGTGTTTATGCATGAACCATCATTTTTATCGCTTACCATGTGATATGCTTTCACACTCTAATCCCTTGTTCTTTTGATTGAATATAATAGACCTCTTCACACTCAGATTGATCATAAGAAACGTCAAATTGATGAAGATCGATTAAATCCTTGAACGTATGAGGCAGCTTACAATTCTGCTCTACCTCTTCTATCTTGTGAGGGAAGTAATTGTCGTATGGATTTGGTGTATGAACATATACAGCGTCTAAACCAGGGTCATGTTCGTGAATACAAATCCATGTTTGGTATGGCTTTTCAAAGCCTTCAAGCTGTTTTAACAGCCTATGATATAAAGCGATATGGGCTTTGATATGCTCTCTTCTTATTTTTAAGCTATTTTCCCCGACCCCAAAAAAATCAAAGTGCGTATGCCAAAAATAAAACCATGAATCCTGATCGAGTTTTAGGTCACAAGTATTCACTTCCTCCCACATATTGCGGAAGTATCTTTTCTTTCCACGAAATTTTTTCAAAACGGACCTCCTATCAGCTAAAATGCCATGACCTTATGAAACAACAAAAAGCCCGTTCTTTGGACAATGAGCGGACTTTTACTTTTGATATAACGTGCCTTTTTCACTGACAATCATAGACACCGGTATGTCGTGCGCTTCAGTCGGCACATGCCTGATTTGCTGTAAAGACAGACAAAGTGCAATGGTTCCCCCGTGATAGTCAGCTAAGTAGCGGTCATAATAGCCGCCCCCAAATCCAATCCGGTAGCCTTTTTGATCGAAGCATACCCCAGGCACAATGATTAAATCAATGGTTTCTTTATGTACAGCTGTTGATACTTGAGGGTCTGGTTCCAATAGCCCAAAGTAGCTGGGTGTCATCTTTGTTTCGGGTGTATATTCATAAAACATCATCTCTTTTGTTTTCGGAAAACAGGTAGGGATACATACTGTTTTTCCTTCTTCCCACGCTTTTTCAATTAAAGGCATTGTCGGTATCTCTTTTCCACTAGACATCGTCAAAGCGATCGTTTTCGCCTGTTTCCATGCTGGCAGCTGCAATAAGTGCTCATGAAGTAAAGCCGTGCTGCGCTCAAATTCTTCAGCGCTTATTTGATCAAGCTTGGCTAATGTTTGAAGGCGAAGCTCCTTTTTCATACAGATCATCTCCCATCATAAAAAAACAGCAGGAAAATTCCCTGCTGCTTACTTTGTTTCACGATGTACAGTTTGTTTTTTATCACGTGAGCAATACTTTTTGAATTCAACGCGATCTGGATTGTTTCGCTTATTCTTTTTAGTAATATAGTTACGCTCACCGCATTCAGTGCAAGCTAGAGTAATATTTACGCGCATATTTTTCCCTCCAAACTAAAATCAATTCACATTCAGACCTAACTATAATACCACTTCTAGCTTAGGAATGCTAGAATGTTTTTTCACCAATTTCAATTTGAGTGCATCCACTTACATATCGCATGCTTATGTCATGAAAAATCGTCTGCTCCCCTATAAAACCTGATCCTTTGTCGTACTGTATACATGAGAGACCCTCTTCTCCCCGCCGCTTTCATTTATTTTGACAGCGAAGCAAGGTTTTCATACCCGTTTTACATATAAAAAGAAAAAAGATGAAAAAAAGGTGATTTTCTTCAGCAATTCCTTTTGAAACTAGCTTTTTTATGGTATAAAAAAGAAGGGTCGAAAACTGTCTGAAACAATCTTGGAAGCCTTTTATGGCTTTCAGCATTAAAATATGAATAAAAGGTGATGAAACATGGAAATTGCAATTATCGGATTGCTTGTTGTCAGTATTGTACTGATCGCATTCTCATATTTTCAAAGAGAGCCGATTAAAGAAGTCGAGCAGGAACTTGAAACACTTCAACTATCTGCAATGCAAGAAATCTATAAACTGAAAAAGAAAATGAAAGTGCTTGAAGAAGAATTACTTGAAACAAACATCGTCGTCCGCAAGCATTCAGAAATTGATCCATCCATCGCAAGACAGATCATTTCAAAGCACCAAAATGGCATGTCTCCTGAGGCCATTGCGCGCGCTGAGCATGTATCTGTAGAAGATGTCAACATGATCATTAAAGACAACGAGAGGGTGCTTGTATGACGAAAAAAAGCATCCAAACGTTTGCAGCAGGTATGATTCTTGCAACTGGGGTTCTTGCGATTGTCTTTTTCCTCACTGGGAAAGACGAGGCAGCAGCTGATACAACAACAAAAGAAACCCTCGCACAGAAAGTAACAGACACTGACGTGAAAAACTATTTAGACTCCAAAAAAGAAGTCACTGTCAGCCGTGAAACGTACCAGCAGCTTCTTGACTATAAGGAAAAAGCGCTGAAGGCAAATGAAGACGGAGATTCTAAAAGTGATCAACAAAAAGAGGACAAGCCTAAAGGCAAATCGATCAAATTTGTGATTAAAAACGGTATGAGTACAAGTGATGTTTCAGACATGCTTGAAAAGGACGGCATCATCAACTCGTCTAAAGATTTTAATGATTACGTAATTGACGCCGGCTACCATAAAGAAATTCGTGCAGGCAAGTTCAATTTAAAAACAGGAATGACATTCAAACAGATTGTCAAAGCCTTAACAAAATAACAACAAAACCCCCCTGGCGGCACTGACCTCCAGGGGGGTTTCCTTATCCAAATCGACCAGATATATAATCATTCGTTCTTTGATCGTTTGGCTCAGAAAACATCACATTCGTATCATTGACCTCAACAAGCTCCCCCATTAAGAAGAATGCCGTTCGGTCTGATACCCGAGCCGCTTGCTGCATGTTATGCGTCACAATGGCAATCGTATATTTCTCTTTCAATTTCATAATCAATTCTTCAATCTTTAATGTTGAGACAGGATCAAGCGCTGATGTTGGTTCATCCATTAATAAGATGTCTGGGCTTGTAGCAATGGCTCTTGCGATACAAAGACGCTGCTGCTGACCGCCAGAAAGGCCTAGAGCGGGAGCACTTAATCGATCTTTCACTTCATCCCATAGGGCAACATCTCGAAGCGCTTTTTCCGCGATTTCTTTCAATTGCTGCTTGCTCTTAACTCCATGAATTCTTGGTCCGTATACGACATTATCAAAAATTGACTGAGGGAATGGATTCCCTTTTTGAAACACCATGCCGACATTTTTACGCAGCTCCACTAAATCGACACGACCTTTTAAAATGTTGTCATCTTTATACATCATATCCCCAGTGATTTTCACACCTGGCACTGTTTTGACCATAAGATTTAACGTTTTAATAAACGTTGATTTTCCGCAGCCGGACGGGCCGATAATCGCTGTAACTTCATGCTCTCTAATCGCTAAGTCAATATGCTTCAATGCATGATGCTGTCCATACCAAAGATTCATATCATTCACACGAAACACTTCTTTTTTTGCTGCTTTAGTTGCTACTGCATTCATCAAATCACCCGCCTTATCCAAATCGACCATTGATATAGTCTTCTGTTTTTTGCTGTGCAGGACGTGTAAAGATACGTTCTGTGGCATCATATTCTACTAGATCTCCGTTTAAGAAAAAGGCCGTACGATCTGATACACGGAGCGCTTGCTGCATGTTGTGTGTCACAATGACGATTGAATAATCATTTTTTAATTCGCCTAATAGCTCTTCAATTTTCGCATTTGAGATAGGGTCTAGGGCAGAAGCCGGTTCATCTAATAATAAGACACTAGGTTTCATCGCAAGTGTACGTGCAATACAAAGTCGCTGCTGCTGACCGCCTGACAATGACAAAGCAGATCGGTGCAGACGATCTTTGACCTCATCCCATAACGCCGCCTTTGTTAAGCTTTCCTCAACCGCATCATCAAGCACAGATTTTCTTTTTTCCCCGGCATACTTTAACGCATGGGTGATGTTATTGTAGATCGATTTAGGAAATGGATTTGGTTTTTGGAAGACCATGCCGATTTCTCTTCTTAAATTCACCACATTAATACGGTCATCCAAAATATTTAATCCTTCGTACATGATCGCCCCTTCACTTCTCGCACCTGAGATTAAGTCGTTCATGCGGTTAATACTGCGTAAAAAGGTAGATTTCCCGCAGCCGGATGGGCCGATTAATGCGGTGATTGCATTCTTCTCAATCTCGAATGAAATGTGATTGACCGCTCTTTTTTCACCATAATAAATGCTTAAATCCTGCACCTGTAAAATCTGTTCCGCTTGAAGTGGAGCCTTTTTCGCTGCAATCTCTTTTTTTTCTGCTAGCATTTGAACCATATCCCCTTCACACCTCTCTCACATTATTTTGACGTAAGCTTTTTATGAATAAATGAACCAAGCCATCTAGCAGCTAGGTTGAACAATAAAACTGAAAGCACAAGTACAGCTGATGCACCATTTGCAATGGCCTCTGCATCTGGAATGATTCCTTGTGTATTGACGTTCCATATATGAACGGCTAATGTTTCTGCTGGTCTAAACACATTCAGCGGTGACGTATCAGAAAAAGGACTCCAGTTTGTGAAATCAAGGCGCGGTGTGGAGAGACCTGCTGTAAAAAGAAGAGCAGCCGCCTCACCAAAGACTCTTCCTGATGCTAAAATCGCACCAGTGATAATAGACGGAAGCGCACCTGGAATAAGGACCGTTTTGACTGTATGCCACTTCGTTACACCAAGCGCTAGTGATGCTTCCTTTTGATCCTTCGGTACAGAGCGCAGCGCATCTTCTGTCACCCTGACCATCACCGGCAGGTTAAACACAGTGAGCGCAAGAGCTCCTCCAATAATCGTATAGCCCCAGCCTGTTAAATTCACAAACATGAGTAAACCAAACATACCAATGACGATAGACGGAAGTGAAGACAGCACTTCGATACATGTACGAATAAAGTCTGTGACTTTGTTTTGAGGAGCGTACTCTGCCATATACACTCCGCCGCCGACGCCAAGCGGTACTGTAATCAGCATCGTAATAAACAAAATATAAAACGAGTTAAACAGCTGATCCCTGATGCCGCCGCCAGAGCCAATCGCACTTGAGCGGGTTGTCAAAAAGTCGAAATTTAATTCTTTTGCACCGTTGAAAATGATATAAGAAAACAAACCAACGAGAATCGCCGTAATAATGGCAGCACATAATCCAAATATAAATGTGGCAAAACGATCGGTCATTTTGCTATTCATTAAATCTTCCTCCTAGACGACAAGTATCTGATAATGAGTATGAACATAAATGATACAACTAGAAGGACAAGTCCCATTGACCAAAGTGTATTGTTCTCAACACTTCCATACGTTGTGTGACCCATGTTTAACGTAATAATGGTTGTTAATGTACCAGCTGTATCCATAATGCTCTCTGGTAAATTACGCGTGTTTCCAATGACCATCTGTACAGCAAGGGCTTCTCCAAATGCTCTAGCCATGCCAAGAACGACCGCTGTCATTAATGTTGGCAGAGCTGCTGGGACAAGCACACGTCTAATCGTTTGCCATCTTGTTGCACCTAATGCGTACGATCCCTCTCGTAAACTTTTTGGTAGTGAACCCATTGCATCAGTCGCAATGGATGTAACGGTTGGCAGGATCATAATAGACAGGACAATCGTTCCTGCTAGCACGCTATGCCCTGAGCCGCTTGACTTAAAATGTCCGATAAACGGCACCAATACTGTAAGACCTATGAATCCGTAAACAACGGATGGAATCCCTACAAGCAATTCAATGACTGGCTGGAGGATTTTACGTCCCCAAGCAGGTGCAATTTCTGTCATAAAGATTGCGCCTGCGATGCCTAGCGGCGCTGCAATGAGTGCCGATAGGAGCGTGACGGCGATTGATCCGAAAATAAAAGGAAATGCGCCGTACTGCGGGTTTTCTGCTGTTGGGTTCCAATTGATACTGGTTAAGAACTCAATTGGGCTTACACCATTTACGATGAAAGATTGTAAACCCTTAATGCCAAGGAAGATGGTAATGGCGATAGATACAGCAATCATTAAGAATGCGCAAAATCTCACCAAAATACTTCCTCTTACTTCATCCATTTGCCTATTTTTCTTCGAGCTGATCAGTCGATCGCTCGCTTCTGTATGTTCTATCTGCTTCATCTTTTTCTACACTCCTATGAATGTCATAAAAGGAAAAGTGAAAAGCTCCACTTTTCCTTCATCAGCAATTCAAGACCTCTTACTTATCTGTTTGTTTGCCTGTTGCGTCTCTTTCTACTTTCATATTAGCAACTGAGATGTAGCCTTGGTCTTTGACGATTTCTTTTTGTACTTCATCACTCATGAGGTAATCTAAGAATTGTTTTGCTAGACCATCTGGCTCACCTTTTGTATAAGAATGCTCGTAAGCCCAAATTGTATATTTACCGCTTTCTACATTGCTTTCTTCCGGTTTCACACCATCAATGCTAAGCGGTGTAATTTTGTCATCTGTTAAATAAGAGAATGCTAGGTATCCAATCGCACCTGGCGTTTCTGCAATCAGTTTTTTCACTGTGTTTGAAGAATCTTCTGTGATTCCTTCTGCAGGTGTTGCTCCATCAAGTGCATATTTCACAAATGTTGCACGAGTTCCTGAAGAGTCAGGTCTGTTGACAAGAGTGATTTTTTGGTCTTTCCCGCCAAGCTCTTTCCAGTTTTTGATTTTACCAGTGAAGATTTTTTTCAATTCGTCCTTTGTGATGTCCTTGACACCCACTTCAGGGTTTACAGCTGCGGCCATTCCAACAACTGCTACTTTGTGGTCTGTTAAAGCTTTTGCGTCGATTCCGTCTTTCTCTTCTGCGAATACATCTGAGTTACCAATTTGTACAGATCCTTCTGACACTTGAGAAAGTCCTGTTCCTGAACCGCCGGCTTGTACTTGAATATCGGCTTTTGGATGTTTATCCATGAATTTTTCTGCTGCCGCAAGAACTAAAGGCTGCATCGCAGATGATCCTGAGATGGTAATGGAACCTGATGCCTCATCTTTGTTTGAAGCATTTCCTTTACTGTCTTTTGAATCTCCGCTTGAGCTGCTGTTTCCGCATGCTGTGACGAATGCTAACAATGCGATAGTAAGGAAAGTAAGCAGCCATAATTTGTTCTTTTTCATTTCAAGAATACCCCCTGAATAATTTGTCCTACGAGTAATACATTAAAGGTTCTTTATTAATTTCGTTTAAATGGAATGTTAAGGTTTTGTAAATGTCGAAGTTTTGTAGAGATCTTGCGATGTTTTTTATGTATTTTGTCAATTTATCTCGAAAATTTTGAAGAAAACGTAAAAAAACGCCCACAAAAAGTGAGCGTTTTTACCTAGAAAAGGTCTAGTCATTTGTTTCTGCTTCATTTTCAATTTTATTTTTGTTCTTCGCTTGTGTATCATTGCTTTCCTGTTTTGATTTTAGCTCAAAGTATTTGTCTAATACTTGTTCACCGATATCATTTGTAATTGGATAGCGCTGATTGTAGTCTTGATACACCCATGGTACAACGACGGAAATGGCCACTTCTGGATTATCAGCAGGCGCATACGCCACAAGTGTTGTGTTATATGTTGGTGTGCCGCGTTTGCTTTTAATTGGGCCGTCATAGAATGATTGAGCGGTTCCTGTTTTGCCAGCTGGGTTATACTTTTTGTTACCAAAGTTCGAGTAGGCCGTCCCTCTTGGGTTCTGCATGACAAGCTTGAAGCCTTGCTGAACACGCTTGATCTCATCACCTGTCATGTCTAGCTTATTCAATACGTCCGGTTTGACGGATTCTGTTACAGCACCAATGCCGCGCTGCGGATCTGGCTCTCTCACTTCTTTAACAAGCTGCGGACGTAAACGATATCCGCCATTGGCAATCGTTGAAACGTATTGCGCCATTTGCAGCGGTGTAAACGTATCATACTGTCCAATTGCATAGTCAAGCAGGAGACCAGATTGTGTAGACGTTCCCCGGTAGCCTGTCGCTTCGTTTGGCAGGTCAATCCCTGTTTTGACACCAAGACCAAATTTACTGAAATTATAACGGAATGTATCAAAAGCTTTCGGATCGATTGGGAGCGGCTGGTTCTTACGATACTCCCCTTTTCCAACGGCAATCGCTGTTTTAAACATATACACGTTAGATGAACGCTCGAGTGCCGTTAAATCATTAATGAGTCCCATATTTTGATAGGATTTCTTAGGCGGTGACTGCGCGATATACAGCGGTTCATCGTACTGGGTACTTCCAATATGAATCACGCCTGTTTTATATCCCGTCAGTACAGTGGCCCCTTTTACAGCTGAGCCCATCGCATAGGATGAAGTCATCGTTCCTAATGCGTAGTCATCAAATTTGTATTTTCCGTTTTTGTTTGAAATCTGTTTCCCCGCAACGGAGAGAACTTCTCCATTTCTAGGGTCCATCATGACAACAAACGCACGATCAAGAAGCTCTGTCCCGCCTCTTTGTTTCGCACTTCTTAAGTTCTTTTCAACGATTTTTTCTACTGCTTTTTGCAGCTGAATATCAATGGTGAGCACTAGGTCTTTCCCGCTCTTTCCTTCTGTTAGCACTTTAGAGCTTGTCACATTGCCCTCTTTATCAGTTGTACTCTGCTCTTTTTCCTTTTGGCCTTGCAGGACATCTTCATATTGATATTCTAGATAGCTTTTTCCTACACGGTCATTTCGGCTGTAGCCGAGCGATAAATAATGTTCAAGAAGTGACTGCGGAAGTCCTTCATCACTTGAGGACACGCTGCCGAGCATACTGCGAAGCAGTCCTTTATACGGATAGCTGCGTGACCAGTCTGTTGTGACATCCACACCTGGCAGCTCGTCCAAATGCTCAGAGACGTAAGCAATTTCGCTTGGCTTCACATCATCATTTTTAATGAATTGAGGCGTAAGTGCATAGCCTGCATCCATTTGTCTTTTAATCGCAAGCACTTGTAAGTCTTTTTTCGTCAGTTGATTTAATTCCTTGTCCGTGATGCGTTTCAGCTGAAGCTCATATAATTTATCATCAGCGACCTTATCGTCACCCTTTAATTCCGATTCCTTTTGAACAAGCTTTTTCGCTTCATTCGGGTGCGTTAAAATCCAGAAATCTTTTTTGTCACGATCTGTAATTTTTTTCGTACTCACATGAATCATATCCGCTAATTTTGTAGCCACTTTGAGCCGCTCTTCTTGTGAAGTCGTCGAGGTTCTCGTATATGTAATGGCATTTAGCGCTTTATTGTTGACAATCGTATTATAGTTTCGATCGTAAATTTTTCCGCGCGGAGCAGATGAGCTGACATTCACATCCTCTTGTTTTTCTGCCTGCTTTTTATAATCTTCTCCATTGACAATTTGTACAAATCCGAGTCTTACAACAACACCGGTAAAAATAATAAACGCAGCTAAAAATAGTAAATTCAGCCGAAGTGGAAGTGTTTTGCGCCCTTCCTTCGCGTCTTTTTTGTTTTTCTTGTTTCTCATCACATCACCTTTTCTATCAAGAAAGAAATGGCACCCCTTTTTGTGTATAAAAGGTGCCATCATCATTTTAGCGGTTTTTCTATTATTTATCTAGAAATTTGATGTTCCATTGGTAAGAAATTTTACCTTTCTCCCTTAATAAGGTTCGTCTGAGAAACTGGCTTTTGACCGTCTGCCTCTTTCATATCAGCAGTTTTTTCTTTCAAATGAATATCTTTTACAAAGAAATAAATGAGGGTATGTCCCGCTCCAAGCACAACAAGAGATGCAGGTATCCCGAGCTCATCACCAAGTAAAGTGACAGACAAAAGAAACAACACAATGGAACAAATACGGCCAGCATTTAAAAACAGCTCCCTGACCACAATATATTCAATTCGGGCTTTCCTTGCATACCTTGCATGACCGATGACATCGTATGTTAAGGATACATATGGAACAAGCAGAAGCGGATATCCTATCGCGATGGCTACCGCATACATGAGAAGTGATACATAGGACAAGTGAAAGACGATTAAGAACAAGGCGCCGTATAAAATCAGCCCGCCAAGCATAATGGCTTTCTTACGCCATTTTTTCTTAATCAAACGCGTAGCGAAGAAATAAGCGAAAAAGGCAACACCTGAGTTCACCAAACCAAATGTCCCGAGAGCAAGCTCACTGTTTGTTGCGATAAACACAAAGACACTGATTAAGAAGACAAAGACCCCTTCACGAAGCCCTTGAAAAAAGTGAGCTGTTGTAATCTTACGCCAATTCTCGTCGGCATGGCGTTCTTTCCATATTTGCTTGATGATAAATTTTCCTTTGGACTGCCTTCTCTTGAGGAAAAAGCTCATCACAACCGCTAATGAAAACAAAATTAGCGATAAAGTAAAAATCACTGTATAGCCCGTATCATCTGTTAATTGAGAAATGACAATACCCGCGATCAGTGGACCGATCATGCCAGCTGTAGAGGTGAGGACTCCGAGAAACCCATTAAAGAAATCTCTTGTTTCAGGCTCGGTGATCTCAAAGGTAAGTACGTTAAAAGCAAGCCAGTAAAAACCATAGCCGATCCCAAGGACACTCCCTAATAAAACAAGCCGCGCGGCCGCGTGCTCTCCTGCTATTAAGACAATTAAGTAAAAAGCGGCTAAGAAGATCACGCCGAAACGAAGGACAAACGCCCGGTCTATTTTTTTAGCAAGCCGGCCTGCGAATAAAAATGTAATGGGCTGAAGCACAACAATAGCCAAATTGTAAATCGCAAGATCTGTGAATTTCCCAGACTGTTTCCATAAATACACGTTTACAAACGTATTAGAAAGTGCAATGGCAAGTGCGTATAATCCGCCAATCGTGAGGAGGAGCATTAAATCTCTTGTAACATCCATGTCCCCGAACATTTTCTTTAATCTGCTCATATATTTCATTCTCCTTTTCTACACAATAGTCTGTCTCATCAAAAGGCAGATATGTAAAAAAGGAGGGAAAATATAAAAAGACCTGCTTCTCTAAAGAGCAGGTCTTTTCAAATCAAATGGTTTATTTAGCTTCGCTGTAAAGGCGAGCCACTTCATCCCAGTTCACAACATTCCAGAAAGCTGAAATGTAATCAGGACGACGGTTTTGGTAGTTTAGGTAGTAAGCATGCTCCCAAACGTCAAGTCCTAGAATTGGTGTTTTTCCTTCAGTTAAAGGAGAATCTTGGTTTGGCGTGCTTGTGATTTCAAGTTTGCCATTGTTCACAACAAGCCATGCCCAACCAGAACCAAAGCGTCCTGCAGCTGCTGCAGCGAAATCAGATTTGAATTTTTCAAATCCGCCTAATTCTTTTTCGATTGCATCTGCAAGTTCACCAGTTGGTGCACCGCCACCGTTTGGTGAAAGAAGCGTCCAGAATAATGAGTGGTTAGCATGTCCTCCGCCATTGTTACGTACAGCTGTACGAACGTTTTCAGGTACAGAGTTTAGGTTAGCCACTAGCTCTTCGATTGATTGATCTTCAAGAGCTGATACACCTTCGATTGCTTTGTTTAAGTTTGTTACATATGTGTTGTGGTGTTTTGTGTGGTGAATCGTCATTGTTTCCTTGTCGATATGTGGTTCTAATGCATCGTAAGCATATGGTAATTCTGGAAGTTTAAAAGCCATGGTTAAATTCCTCCTTAGAAATGTATGTACTGAAATGCTTCCTTAGATCGTAAGCAAGCAATTCATCCTACTCAAAGAGTATCAAAAGAATTGGCTTGTTTCAACGTTATTGCTCATGATCTGAAACATTTCAGTGTTTATTTTGTATTTAGCCCTTTAGAAAGAGTTTTAAACGCCCTTTTTCTATTTATCGAAGGACATAAAATAAAAAGATGCCCAGCATCAGCGCTTGAATCAATCCTTTGGCAAATACACCTGATATAAATCCGATTAACGAGCCTAATCCTACTTTCACACTTGTTTTCACATCTTTTTGATGAACAAGGAGCTCTGCTATAACACTTCCGATAAATGGACCAATGATAATTCCTGCAATCGGAATCACAAAAGGACCGACTAATAACCCAATGGTGCTTCCCCAAATAGCTGCACGGCTGCCGCCAAAACGCTTGACCCCAATCAGGTTCGAGACATAATCTGCCGCAAATAATACCGCGGTAAATACGGCTTGAATGAGCCAAAACGTCAGTGTCAGCGGCTCGAAGCTGAAAAAGAAACCATATAGAATAAATCCGAGAACCATAAAAACCACACTAGGGATAATTGGATAAACAAGTCCAACAAATGCAATGATAAATGCACAAATGATGAGAATCCAATACAGCACGTCCAAGTCACAGCCGCCTCCTTTTTATTTGCTGTATACATTATGCCTCATTCCCTCTATCTTAACCAGCAATGAAGGCCATACTTGTACTTGTTAGATAGACATTGATACAATATGAGAAATAGAAAAGAATGTAGGAAGTGAATTGATTGAACGTATTTAAACTATTATTAAAAGGCATTTATTCACCAAAAGATATTGCGAAAGCACGGTTTACAGGGATTGGCAAAGCGATTTTATTCATTTTTATCCTTTCGATCATCGCAGCAGTTCCTCAGGGTTATCATATGAGTCAAGAGATCTCGAATGCGATGTCAGGATTTCAGCATGTGATCAAAAAAGATTTACCTGATTTCTCAATCGAAAAAGGAAAGCTTCAAGCGGATCAAAGTGAACCGATAGAAAAAGAAGAAAACGGCATTACGATCATTTTTGATCCTGCTGAAAAAATAAAAGCAAGTGAGCTTGAATCAAAGCAAACGGCCATCGCATTATTAAAAGAAAAAGCTGTGATTGCCATTGATGGGCAAATGACAGATATCCCGTATCAGCTGCTTGGTGGGACACTGACAAAAGACGAACTTGCCCGCGTCACAAATCAGAATCAAGCGATTATTATCCCAGTCATCTGTGTGCTGTTATATCTATCAACTGCGGCTCTCATGTTCATTAGCGCAACTTTCCTTGCGATGCTTGGTACATTTATTAAACGCATGCAGCAAAAAGAGCTGTCCTTCCAAATGCTATGGAAGCTCTCTGCTTACTCACTCACATTAACAACAGTCTTTTTCGCCATCATGAGTGCATTAAACACGCCTGTTGCGAATTCATTTTTATTAAATTGGGTCATTAACTTTATCTTCTTATACCTTGTTGTAAAGGAAATACCCGCTAAACATAAACCACTTGTCAAAAATTAATTTAGTGTATGAAAGCTCCCCCAACTTGGAGGAGCTTTTTATGTATGTGCATGCTCTATGATTCATCCGGATGAATGATCGCAAACAAATAATGATCTTCCCATACGTCATTAATCTTTACTTTTTTACGATTGAGTCCCTCATTTTCAAAACCTGTCTTTTCAAGCACACGAATGGAACCTATATTACTCGGCTTTACTCCAGCTTCAATACGATGCAGGTGCAGCTCATCAAAGGCATAATCGATGATTAAACGAATGGCTTCTGTCATATACCCTTTCCCGCCATGCTTTTCATCAAGTACATACCCCAGCCAAGCTCCTTCTACCGGGCCTCTTACGACAGAATTTAATGAGATTGTCCCAATTAAGGCATCTGTTTCATTTAAGAAAATACCGTGCATGTAGGCTTCATCCTGTACGCATTTTTCCACACTGCGCTGAATTCGTTCAATTTGACGAGATAACGTGAAAAAATCATCTTTGACCAAAGGTGTAAATTGCTGAAAATATGAGCGATTCTCAAGTTCAAGTGCGAGTAGTGATTGTGCATCTTCTTCTGTTAGCGCTCTCACATATATATGCTGACTGATTTTCTTCATAAACTCTCCCCCCTGCTTTTATTTTATCATAATCGTGATAGAAGCTTGAAAAAGCACCGCCGAGAGTAAATTCAATACAAGACACACTAGAACGAACTAGAACCTCCCTTTCCAGCTTTTCTCCTCATGTTGGTTCTATCATTTCGGGACATGCATAGACTGAAGTAAACTCTTAAAAGCGGTGAGTGAAATGCGGCGTATTATTTTTTTGCTAATCAGTTTGTTTGTCCTCTTTATTATCTTTTTTGATTTAAAAAATGGCACCATTCCCGTTGAAGAAGGTCCAGCTGTCCCTGCAAATGCCTTTCAAACACCTGAGAAAAAAGCATATAAGAACGTCACAGTGAAACAAGGTGAAACTGTCGTCTCTATCGTCCATACAAGCAAGCCACTTGATGAAGTCATTGAGGATTTTGAAGAGCTGAATCAAGGCGTCAAAGCAAACGAAATTCGGGCAGGCAGCACATATAAGTTTCCGGTATATAAGAGATAAAACGTTAATTCCTTGTCATTCATACAAAGAGACTGTTACAATATGAACTGTAAAACAAGACGTACATGGCAAAGAATTGCTTGTACACTAAGGAGCGATTGACAAGTGAGTGAAGTCACACATCGTACTAAAACACGTCCCGTCAAAGTGGGACCTTTAACTATAGGTGGAAATAATGAGGTTGTCATTCAAAGTATGGCAACAACCAAAACACATGATGTCGAAGCGACAGTAGCTGAAATTAAGCGTCTTGAAGAAGCTGGCTGTCAAATCGTGCGTGTCGCATGCCCAGACGAGCGTGCAGCAAATGCGATTGCAGACATAAAAAAACAGATCAACATCCCGCTAGTTGTCGATATTCATTTTGACTACAAGCTTGCACTGAAAGCGATTGAAGCAGGTGCAGACAAAATTCGAATCAACCCAGGAAACATCGGAAGACGAGAAAAAGTCGAAGCGGTTGTGAAAGCAGCAAAAGAAAAAGGCATTCCAATCCGTATTGGGGTAAACGCTGGTTCATTAGAGAAAAAAATTCTTGATAAATACGGCTACCCAACAGCAGATGGTATGGTCGAAAGTGCACTGCACCACATTAAAATTCTTGAAGATCTAGATTTTCATGATATCATCGTCAGCATGAAAGCATCTGATGTCAACCTAGCGATTGAGGCGTACGAAAAAGCTGCAAAAGCATTTGACTACCCTCTTCACCTTGGAATTACAGAATCAGGTACATTATTTGCAGGTACGGTCAAAAGTGCAGCTGGTCTCGGTGCTATCTTGAATATGGGGATTGGGAATACACTCCGCATCTCATTAAGTGCTGATCCAGTTGAGGAAGTAAAAGTAGCACGTGAACTGTTGAAATCATTTGGTCTTGCAGCAAATGCAGCCACACTGATCTCTTGCCCAACTTGTGGACGAATCGAAATTGACCTCATTAGCATTGCAAATGAAGTCGAAGAATATATCTCCACGATTAAAGCACCGATTAAAGTAGCTGTTCTTGGCTGTGCTGTAAACGGTCCAGGTGAAGCGCGTGAAGCTGATATCGGAATTGCCGGAGCTAGAGGAGAAGGCCTATTGTTCCGTAAAGGTGAAATTGTTCGTAAAGTGCCAGAAGAAACAATGGTCGAAGAACTGAAAAAAGAAATCGATAAAATTGCTGAAGAGCATTATGCAAAAATGGAAGCTGAAAAAGCAAAAGCCAACGCATAACAAAAAACGCCTGACGTCACTGTCAGGCGTTTTTCTGTTCTTGTTAAAAGAACGGGGTGATAAATATGCCAAGGATGACGGAAACAATTCCGATCCCGATTGACCATGCGCCAAGCGCATGTGCTCCTTTTCTTCTTGCAATATAACCAACGACGATTGCCGCTACTCCTAATAGCACCGGCAAGACAAATAACGAGATAATCGCAATCGCGAGTGCTGTATAGCCTATCCCCTTACTGCCTGAATCGTCACCAACTTGGTCACGTTCTCGTCTGTCTACTCGATCTCTTGAAGCCTGATATGGCTCTGCAATTTCAGCAGCTGTTTCCTCTAGATAGCCATCATCATTACTAAAGTGTGTGTCGATTTCACGATCATTTCTTCTGAAATCTTCGTCTCTTTCCATGATCAATTCCCCCTTTTGGTTAATAGAAAGGAGCTTTTTTAGTATGAGCAAAAATGTCTGTTTCATGTTTGCTAAAACTTGCTGGAATTGTGAATTGATTATGTTACACTTTAAGAGTATAAAAATGAGGAGTGTGGGCATGTTACATTTAGGAATTGATATAGATGGCACAGTGACGGCGCAGGACACCTTTGTTCCCTATTTAAATGAGTCGTTCCAATGTGCCATGACACTAGATGATATGACAGAATATGATTTGACGAAGCTTTTAAATATTTCTCAAGAAGAGTTTTGGGGCTGGATGAATCAGCATGAGCCTCTTATATATAAACAGGCAAAGCCTGCTAAGGACGCAAAAGAGATGCTTGATCAAATGAAACATCAACACAGGCTGATCTATATTACAGCGAGAAGGCAGCATCATGCGGATATCACCTACGAGTGGTTTCACAAACATCACGTGCACTATGATGACATTGAGCTGGTTGGCGGTCATCATAAGCTCGAAGCTGTTCAAAAGCACAAAATTGATGTGTTTTTCGAGGATCATCATGGAAATGCCACAATGATTGCAAAAGAGGCTGACATCCCGGTTATTCTTTTTAACTCCCCATATAATCAAATGCCCATTGACGACAGGATTATACGTGTCAACAACTGGCAGGAAGCATCTCAATGGATTAAACAATACGAGCAGCGTTTGGAAACTGCTTATTAATACAGAAAAGCCGATACTCTAATGTATCGGCTTTTTTGATGGAGCAAGCTTCCCTTCTGTCATGAGAAAATGGTACAGCGCTCCCTTCATGCCTGCCTGATTCAAGTAATAGCACGTTTCCACCTTCACTTGAATGTTCTTCCACGCAGGCAGAGTATGTAAATGTTTCTCAATATTTGATAGCAAATCTGGTCTTGCACTTACACCGCCACCAATGAGGATTTTCTCAGGATTAAGGACAGTTGCTACATTGTAAATACCAATGGCGATTCGCTTGTACCACTGATCCACTAGCTTTTCAATGGACGGATCATGCTTTGCCTTTTCAAAAATGGCTTGACCGTCTATTTGCGTACTTTGCGGAATTCCTTGCTTTTCTTTATAGCTCCGAATTAAACCAGCTGTTGAAGCACTGCTGTTGAGTGTTGTAAATTGTCCATTGTCTGTCTCTGTCAGCATCATGCCAAATTCACCGCCGCGGAAGGAAGCCCCGCGTACAAGCTGACCGCCAGCGAAAATACCACCGCCAACACCTGTGCCAAGCGTCATACAAATAAAACTGTCACACTCTTTCGCATGGCCACTGTATTTTTCTGCAAGAGCTGCACAGTTCGCATCATTTTCGACTTCAACACGAAGAGAGGTTTTCTCTTCTAAAAGAGTTTTTACATTTTGACCATTTAAGGCAATGATGGCTCCTGCAAATTCTGTATAACCTGTTTCACTGTCCACAAAGCCCGGAAGACTAATGGCGATTCCGCTAACATCTGACGTTCTCTGATATTGTTTGACCACATCCGCCATCGCTTCTAAAAACGGTTCAAGCTGACGGCAGTTCGTTTCATAGTCACCGCTCGTGACCAGCTCCCCATCCCGATCCATTAATCCATGTTTTGTTCTCGTCCCGCCTACATCAAACACGACATAATACGCCATTTTTGACCCTCCCTTTACTCCAAAAGACACAAATTTCTTCAGTACCTTGTTCTCATTTTAATGAAACAGCCGCCCTTTGTAAAACGTTTTCAAAAAGACAAGAGAAAAAGCCAGCTCTGCGGCTGGCTGTTTTATGAGTGAACTTCCTTCGGTTCGCAGGAAGGACATGTTCCGTATATTTCGAATTTATGTCCGCTAATGTGATAATCCTCTAGATCGGCGTCTAACTTGTCCATAGGGCAGGCATCGATCTCCTTTGTTTTACCGCATGTCAGACAAATAAAATGATGATGGTGATGAGAAAAGGAACATTTAAAACGAAAAAGCTTCTCACCTGACAATTCCGTTGTTTCTAATATACCTAAGTCTTCATATAGCGACAGGTTTCGGTAAATCGTATCAAAGCTAAGACCCGGGTAGTCTTCACTTAGTGCCGTCAACACATTTTTAGCAGTCAAATATTTATCAGAATCAGAAAACAGTTGAAGCATGTCTTCACGTTTGCTTGTATACTTGTAGCCTTTTTCCTTTAATAAATCAAGCGCTTCTTGTACGTTCATGATGATTCCCCCTTTTGAATTTTCCAATAAAAATACATCCGATTAAAATCAAAATGGACAGCATCACAATGGTTCCGCCTGGCGCTAAATCTAGATAATAGCTTAAGATCAATCCCGCCAATACAGACAATTCACCGAACAAGATCGAAAGGAAAATCGCCTGTTTGAACCCTTTGGCAATGCGGATACTTGCCGCAACAGGAAGTGTCATGAGCGCAGAGACAAGTAGTGTACCTACGATACGCATCGATGCCGCAATGACAAGTGCGACAACTAAGATAAAAATAAAATGAATCCATTTCGCTGAAATACCAGAAGCCTTTGCATGCTCTTCATCAAAAGAAAGTAAAAATAATTCTTTATATAAAAGCACGACAACTAACACCACAACGAGTGAGATCCCAACAACAATCCAAAGATCTAATCTCGACACCGCACTGACACTTCCGAACAAATAACTAAACAAATCTGTATTAAAGCCATTCGCTAGTGAAATGAAGATGACGGAAATCCCGATACCGCCTGATAAAATAATAGGTATCGCCAGCTCCTGATAATGCTTATACACAGAGCGCAGGCGTTCAATAAATAACGAACCGGCAACAGAAAACGCCATCCCTAAGTACAGCGGGCTTACCCCTGTCAAGAGGCCAAACTTTTTATCAAGAAATAAACTAGCTGCAATACCGGCAAGTGATACGTGACTGAGGGCATCTGCAATCAGCGAGAGCCTTCTCACGACGATAAATACACCAAGCAAGGGCGCAATAAAACCGATCAGCATTCCTGCGATAAACGCATTTTGTAAAAATTCATAATGAAAAAATGGAAATAGCATTATTCATGTCCCCCATGATGGTGATGATCGTGATGAATCACTTGAATGTCATGTCCGTAAAATTGAGATAACGCCTGATCATCCATTGAATCAAACGTTGCTGCATCTCCGTGGAAATGAAGTGTCTGATTTAAACAAGCCACATGGGTGACTTTATCAGAAACGGTGCCCACGTCGTGTGTGACGAGAATTAAAGACATTCCTTTTTCTTTGTTTAATGTTTCGAGCAGCTGATAAAAGCCTTCTACTGTCCGCTGGTCTACCCCAACCGTCGGTTCATCTAAAATGAGCAGCTTCGGCTGACTGACGAGCGCACGTGCAATAAAGGCACGCTGCTGCTGACCGCCTGAAAGTTCCCCGATGTTTTGGTGCTTTAAATCTTGTATCCCAACTGAACGAATGGCTTCCTCAACTTGCCATTTGTCCTGCTTGTTCATTCGTTTGAATAAACCTATTTTCGCCGTCAATCCACTTGCGACGACTTCGTAAACAGAAGCAGGGAAACCTGTATTAAAACTATTCGCCTTTTGAGAAACAAATCCAATTTGATCCCAGTCTCTAAATTTTGAAGCAGGCGTGCCAAATAGCTTTAATTCACCTTGCTGTGGTTTAATGAGCCCAAGCAGGCACTTTAATAAGGTTGTTTTACCAGATCCATTCGGTCCAACAAGTGCTAGAAAATTTCCTTCCTCGACTGTTAAATGAATGTGATCTATGACATTTCGCTGTCCATAAGAGTACGAAATGTCCTTCATTTCAATAATTGGCTTTGCCATGAATCTTTCCACCTTTAATCAATATAAAAAGAATGATTACGATTTATACAACAAAAAGAAAATGGCTTTTGCCATTTTCTCTGTCCATACATACATTTCATTATATAAAAGAAAGATTAAAAAGTAAAATAAAAGCTAATGAATGGCTGTTTTGAACTTACCGCCTTTTGTTTCATGCGTATCCATAATCGTAATAAATGCTTGACTATCAATTTCAAATACAATGGATTTTAGCTTTGTGATTTCAAGTCTTGTGACAACGGCGTAGATGACATCTTTTTCTTCATCTGTATAACCGCCTTTCCCTCTCAGCTTTGTCGTTCCCCTGCCAAGTCGATGAAGAATCGCATCTGAAATTTCATCATAATAATCTGACACGATAATGACAGCTTTTGTTTCATCAAGCCCTTGAATGACAGCATCAATTGTTTTCATTGCCAAATAATATGTCATAACAGAATACATAGCCTGCTCTGGTCCGAAGACAAAGCCTGCCCAAATAAAAATGAACACATTGACGATCATGACAAACTCACCGACGGAGAATGGAATTTTTTTCGTTAGCAGAATGCCTAAGATCTCTGTTCCATCCATTGAGCCTCCATTTCGAATGACAAGTCCCACACCAAAACCAAGTAATAGCCCGCCAAATACAGTGGCTAAGATTGGCTGATTTGTAAATGCCTCTACATGATGGAGCGAAGATTCAATCACGGCTAAGCTGACAATCCCAATTACTGTGGAAACCAGAAAGGTTTTCCCAATATGTTTGTATCCTGATATCATAAATGGAATATTCAAAATGACAACAATCGTCGCAAAATTGATGAATGGGTTATCTGTAAAGAGATAATCCAAAATAAGCGAAATGCCGATGATGCCTCCATCGATAATATTGTTTGGCACTAAAAATAATTCAATGCTGACTGCTGCGCATGTAGCTCCTACTAGAATCAGGAAAATTCTAAATATAAAATGAGGCACTGATTCCTTTCTATGCTGTTTACTATTTGCCATACGTTCTCCCCTCTACACAACTTAAATTTTCAATGAACATTTTATTCACTTTACTATTTTATCATTTCACAGGGTAAAATAAAATTTTTTGCACATTTTCCGTTTTCGCCCATACATTGTTACAGAGGGGAGGAATGGAATTGATTTTAATTCAAAAAATTGTCCTGCAACGGCTCAATCAGATCACAGCAAATGATCTGTTAAGGTATGCGAAGCAGTATGGTGTCAGTTTAACGTCAAACCAAGCTGCTGAGGTGGCCAAACTCATGAATGGGAAGAACATCAATATTTTTAATGATGCAGAGCGTAGCCGGCTTCTTAAGCAAGTAGAAGCGATTACATCTAAACAGACAGCTCAGACTGTCAATGATCTGTTTAATCAGTTTACAAGTTAAACAAAAAAGGGCCGCATTTAGCGGCACCTCATGATGTTGTATGCTTTTTTACTGATTCTTAATTTTATCTAGTAAGCCTTCGTCAAATTGCTTTTCTTTTAGCATTGCAATTTCGAATTTGTAAGGTGGCTTTTTATTCTTTTTATCTTCACCTACATAAGGCGTTTCTAAGATTTTGGGCACATCTTGAAGCTGCGGATGATGCACAATATTGTTCAGTGCATCGAAGCCAATTTCACCAAAGCCGATATTTTCATGTCGGTCTTTTCTTGCGCCTTGTACGTTTTTACTGTCATTAATATGAAGAACCTTGATTCGGTCAATACCAATGATTCGATCAAATTCTTCTAACACCCCATCAAAGTCAGTCACAATCGGATAACCAGCATCGTGTGTGTGACACGTATCAAAGCAGACAGAAAGTGCTTCGTTATGTGTCACTCCGTCGATAATTTGGGCAAGCTCTTCAAAGCTTCTTCCGCACTCTGATCCTTTGCCAGCCATTGTTTCAAGTGCAATTTGAACCTTTTGCCCTTTTACGATGACTTCGTTTAAACCTTCAATGATTTTTTGGATTCCTGCTTCTGGTCCTGCTCCGACATGTGCACCTGGGTGGAGAACAATCTGCCTCGCACCTAGCGCTTCTGTACGTTCAATCTCAGAGCGAAGGAAGTCCACACCAAGCTCAAAGGTCGCTGGATTGACGGTGTTCCCAATATTAATAATATATGGTGCATGCACGACGATATCTGTCATACCATGCTCTTTCATATGCGCTTGTCCAGCTTCAATATTGAGGTCTTCAATTTTTTTACGGCGCGTATTTTGCGGTGCACCTGTATAAATCATAAACGTATTCGAACCATAAGAGGCAGCTTCTTGACTCGCTGCAAGAAGCATATGTTTTCCGCTCATGGATACATGTGAACCAATCTTCAACAATGTTTCCCCCTACTTTCCATTACGCTTTGACTTTCTACGTTCCTGTCTTTTGATTTTGTCCATCTCACGTGTCATTTTCTTTTTATATCCAGGTTTGACGGCTTTCGGTTTTCTCACAAGACGCTTTGCTTTTTCTTCAATTTCATTAGGTGCTTTTTTACGTCTTTGACGCTTCAAGCGGTCATCTGCATCTCGCCATTCGCCATGAACAATGGTTTTGTTTTCAAACACAACGCCCATTTTCTCAATTTGAATGAGTGCATCCTCATCAGCAAGCTCATAAATAGTCATCGCAATTCCAGATGAACCAGCTCGAGCCGTTCGACCAACACGGTGAACATAAAAATCAAGATCAGATGGAAGCTCATAGTTGATCACATGGCTGACACCTTTAATATCAATTCCGCGGGCTGCAAGGTCAGATGCCACAATATAAGTGAACTCTAAATCATCAATTTGTTTCATCACTTTTTTACGTTCGCGCGGCGTTAATCCGCCATGAAGCACTCCAACTTTCATTCCTTTTTCTTGTAGGAATGATGCGATTTCATCAACGGTTGTTTTTGTATTGGCAAAAATGATGCCTAAATAAGGCTGTACATTCGTCACCATTTCATGGAGCAATTTTAGCTTGTCGCGCTGTTTAGATGGGACTAAAATATGCTGGATGTTTTCAGCTGTAATCCGTTTTGGTTCAACATGGGCATATTTTGGATTGTCCATATATTTTTTCAGGAATGGCTTTAGTTTTTCTGGAATCGTTGCTGAGAACACAAGCATTTGCAGCTGCTCTGGCATTTGTGAACCAATACGGTCCACATCTTCTAAAAAGCCCATATCCAGCATTAAATCCGCTTCATCAATGACAAGAGATGTCGCTTTGTAAACGTTCAGCGCCTGCTCATGAATGAGGTCAGCAATACGTCCAGGTGTGCCGACAACCAAATGCGGCTGGTTTTTTAGCTTTTGAATGGATTTCTGCTTGTCCGTTCCGCCAATGTAAAGCTTTGCTTTAATCTCTTCTTCTGGAGAGGCCTTCTTTAAGATTGTTTGGGCTTCTTTGAAAATTTGATTGGCTAATTCTCTTGTAGGTGCAGTAATCACAACTTGTACGTGCTCTTTGCTTGGATCAATTGAATGAATAAGCGGCAATAAGTACGCGTGGGTTTTTCCTGTTCCTGTTTGTGATTGACCAATCACGCTTTCTCCTTTTAACACAGCAGGGATGATTCTTTTTTGAATATCAGTTGGCTCATAAAAGCCCAGTTCATGAATAGCATCTATAATAAAAGACTTTAATTCATATGTCGTAAATTTTGTTTCGTTCATGTTTTCACTCCTTAAGGCAATGCCTTTTTGCTCATCTCCTCATTATAGCTGATTTTCAGCAAAAAAACCATGTCCGCTTTTCTTACAGGAAACCAATTGATGCTTCCTTGCATAACCTATGATTAGAAAGAGAATGCAGTAAGGGAGGTACAAGTATGTTAGGGCAAAGGCCTATGGGTGATTTTCAGCCGCACCGTCCCTCACGCCGGCATCTTGGAAATGGCGGACAGCCCGGAATTTTTCAAAGGAGGCAGCAGGCTCCTATCGAACAGCCTTTTCAAGGGCAAGGCAATCAATTTCAGCAAATGATGCCTCGCTCCCCGTCTGTACAGGGAGGCGGTGTACGCGGAATGGGCGGAATTCCAGGAGGCGAAAGCCGTGCACTAGGCGGCGGAGCAGGAATGAAAGGCTTGCTCTCTAAATTTCTTCCTGGCGCAGGGGGAGCAGGGGTTTCTGGAGGTAGTGCGGGATTACAAGGAATCCAGAGCTTCGCAAATCCTGCAACCCTCTCAAGCATGTTGGGAAATGTTCAAAAGGTGCTCGGAATGGCGCAGCAATTTACGCCAATGATTCAGCAATACGGTCCTTTAGTCAGAAATTTGCCTGCGATGATTAAGCTGTACAGCCAGCTTGGCAGTGCAGATGATGATGAAACAAGTACAGATGAAGAACCTAAAGAAATCGGCGAGGAAACAGAAGTGCAAAAAGAGGTTGCATCAGGAGATGATGAAATAGAAGAAAACGAAGAACCAGAGGACATCCTCGTCAAAAAAGCAGCTCCTCACACATCACCTGCTCCTGAAGCAAAACCGAAAAAAAGACCTGGCAGCTCTGTTCCAAAACTATATGTCTAGTGATCTTTTAACGGCGAAGTGTCCCCTGCGTATAACAATCTTTGATATATACGCTTACTTTGGCTATAATGGAAGCTAGAGAATGATAAAAAGCCGTTTTTCCACGGCTTTTTATATTGTTCTTCTCTAGCAGCACTTCCCTACAGGAGGACGAATAAATGAATGTAATTAAAATTTCGCCGCGTGGCTATTGCTATGGCGTTGTAGATGCAATGGTCATTGCTAAAAATGCCGCACTTGATAAAAACTTGCCACGCCCAATTTATATATTAGGTATGATTGTGCACAACAAACACGTGACAGATGCCTTCGAAGAAGATGGGATCTACACACTGGACGGCCCAAACCGCTTGGACATTTTAAAGCAGGTTGAAAGCGGAACAGTTATTTTCACTGCTCACGGCGTTTCACCTGAGGTTCGTCAAATTGCAGAAGAAAAAGGTCTTGTCGCCATTGATGCAACCTGTCCCGATGTAACGAAAACACATGAACTCATTTCAGAGAAAACAGCCGATGGGTATGACATTATTTATATCGGAAAAAAAGGTCATCCTGAGCCAGAGGGAGCTGTCGGAGTAGCCCCTGACAAGGTGCATCTTG
Organism: Bacillus pumilus; assembly: GCF_900186955.1. Taxonomy (NCBI): domain Bacteria; kingdom Bacillati; phylum Bacillota; class Bacilli; order Caryophanales; family Bacillaceae; genus Bacillus; species Bacillus pumilus. The sequence continues at coordinate 2,263,949 of NZ_LT906438.1, forward strand.
TCGAATCAGAAGCGGACATTGAGGCGCTCGATTTAACATCAGATAAATTGCTTATCACCAATCAGACAACGATGTCTCAGTGGGATGTCCACGATCTGATGGAGCTCATAAAAGAGAAATATCCTCACGTCGAGTACCATCAAGAAATTTGTCTTGCGACACAAGTACGTCAGGAAGCTGTATCTCAGCAAGCTGGCCAAGCCGATCTTACCATTGTTGTCGGCGATCCAAAAAGTAATAACTCCAACCGTCTGGCACAAGTGTCAATGGAGATTGCTGGAACGCAGGCTTACCGTATTGGTGACCTAAGTGAGCTCAAGCTGGAGTGGCTGCAAGGCGTAAATACCGTTGCCATTACTGCTGGCGCTTCTACACCAACGCCTATTACAAAAGAAGTTATCCGTTTCTTAGAAAACTACGAGCCGGATGATGAATCAACTTGGAAGATTGAACGATCGGTTCCTCTTTCGAAAATACTACCGCGCGTGAAAACAAAGAAATAAACGTCAGAGCTTCTATGCTCTGACGTTTTTTTGTTTACATAAATTGAAATGGATTTGTGTTTGATTCAGAAACAAAGAGCTGTACATCATACTTTTTCTCTGAACATAGCGATTGAAGCTTCGCCTTTACGCCCTCTTTCATCATCTTTTCTGCATAATGCCCTGGGTCCACTACGTTCAGCCCGAGCATCATGGCATCATGGGCGACATGGAAATAAAGATCCCCTGTCACATACACATCAGCACCCATTCTTTTTGCTTGATGAATGTATTTATTTCCGTCTCCGCCAAGCACAGCTACTTTTTTCACAACAGCGTCCTGATCACCTACAAAGCGAGCACCATTTACATCCAGCTTTGTCTTCACAAATCGCGCGAAGTCTCCAAGGGTCATAGGCTCTCTTAGCTCCCCTATACGGCCAAGCCCTTTTTGAATAGGAGGAAGGTCTGTCGTGTGTACACTATAAGCGACTTCTTCATAAGGATGTGCTTTGATCATTTCACGAATGACTTGTTTTTCAATACTTGCCGGGAAAATGGTTTCAATCCGTACTTCTTTAACAAATTCCAATTGACCGGTCTCACCAATGAACGGGTCCGCATCTTCTGATGGCAAAAAGCTGCCTGTCCCTTCATTTGAAAACGCACAATGGCTGTAGTTGCCAATATGGCCGGCGCCCGCATTTCCTAAAGCTGTCCGGATGGCTTCTTCAAATTCCTGCGGGACATAGAGGGCAAGCTGTTTGATTTGATCTTCATATGTCGGGACTAACACACTTGTTTCTTCAAGCTCTAAAGCCTCCGCAAGCAAGTCATTGACTCCTCCATCAGCCACATCTAAATTCGTATGTGCCACATATACTGCAATATCATGTTTGATGCATTTCTCAATGATTCGTCCAGCTGGCTGATCTGTCGCTACATGTTTTAACGGACGGAAGATCGGCGGATGGTGAGCAATCATGAGATCCACATTTTTTTCGATCGCCTCATCTACCACATTCTCTAGTACATCTAAGGTGATCATGACATTGTTTACCTTTTTATTTAACGTCCCAATCTGGAGACCGATTTTGTCACCTTCCATGGCATATGCCTTTGGTGAAAATTGTTCAAATAATTGGATGATTTCATGTCCGTTTACTGTTTTAGCCAACAGTCAAAACCTCCTTTAGAATCTTTATTTTTACATGCAGCTCTTCAAGACGCTCCTTGTTCTCTTCTGTTCGCGCTGCCTGCTGAATTTGACTTTCTATCTTCTCCATATGCTGAAGCTCTTGCATCCACTTGCGCCGGAAGACTTCATTTTGCTCTTTCGCAAGAAACGGACCAACTAGCATGCCTGTTTCAATTGACATCCCTTCATAGGCTTTATCTTTGTCGCCTTTTTCGGCGATGATGATTTCGTATATTTTGCCATCCTCTTCTAAAATGACTTCACCCATCAATTCATACCCCTCTTGATAGAGCCATAAACGAATGTGGTGAGCATGGATATTCGGCTGAAGAATAAGCCTTTCATGGCCTGTGAGCTTATGCTTGCCGTCATGTAAAATGCTTGCGATGAGTGCTCCGCCCATACCTGCAATCGTTACAGCATTCACTTCGCCCTTTTCAATGACTTCAAGACCATTACCTTTTCTGACCGAGATCTGGTCATCTAATTCAAGTCTATGTACTTGCTGCTTCGCCGATTGAAGCGGTCCTTCTGTAATTTCACCAGCAACCGCTTTTACTGCTTTTTGATGCAGGATTGCATAGCACGGCAAATAGGCATGATCTGAGCCGATATCAGCAAAGACAGCCTCATGTGGTAAAAAGTCTGCGACTCTTTTTAATCGTTTTGATAAATTCATTTCATTCATACGTATCACTACTTTTCTTTAATGTTCATACTTGTCTATCTTATATAAATTATGGACTTTTTAAAAGTCGTTTTCAAATGAAAAAAGCTCTTCTGATCAAAAAGAGCTTTTTGCGTAACATTATTTAATTTTGGATACCCATTCTGACATTTCATCGAGCTTTTCATTCGGGATTAGCCCGCCTGGCATCCCGTTGCCGCCTTCTTGAATTTTCTTCTTGATGTCTGCTACTTCAAGCTTGTCTCCAACACCTTTTAATGCAGGACCTGCACCGCCTTCATAGTTTTCCCCGTGACAACTCAGACAGTTTTGCTTATACAATTCTTCCGGCGTCGCATTCGCTGTTTCTTCTTGCTTTTGCTCCTCGCCTCCAGAGGCGATTTTGTCTTCATCTTTCAGCCCCTTCATTGATAAGAAAAAAGTGAGTCCAATACCTAAAATGGCAATCAATAAAAATGGTATAAGTGGATTCCGTTTCATTTCTTTCATCCTCCCCTTTGTGAAAACCCCTTTAAGACTATACAAACAATTCTAATTCTACTTTAATTTTACAAAAAGTAAACGAATTATGATACAAAACTTTGGTCAAGTTCACAGATTAGACAAAAATGATGCAAAGATGAGAAATGAAGCCTTCAGCACATTTTGATGTATTTTTTATACATCTTTTCTCTAAGAACGTTGCAAATTTATTATTTATTCAGTAAAATATAATCAGATTGAAAAAAGCGTTTTCATTTTTGATGAAGAAAGAACGGATCTCTTTCAAGATCCGTCCAGTTTCTACTCTAAGAAGTCTTTTAATCGTTTACTTCTGCTTGGGTGTCTTAATTTACGCAGAGCTTTCGCTTCAATTTGGCGGATACGCTCTCTTGTGACGCCGAACACCTTTCCAACCTCTTCTAACGTACGTGTTCTTCCGTCATCTAGTCCGAAACGTAGTCTCAGTACATTTTCTTCACGGTCCGTTAGCGTGTCTAGTACATCTTCAAGCTGCTCTTTTAACAATTCGTATGCAGCATGGTCAGATGGAGATGTCGCCTCTTGGTCTTCAATAAAATCACCAAGGTGCGAGTCATCTTCTTCACCAATAGGTGTTTCTAAAGATACTGGCTCTTGTGCAATTTTAAGAATTTCTCTAACCTTTTCTGGCGTTAAATCCATGTCTTCAGCAATTTCCTCTGGCGTTGGTTCTCTGCCTAGGTCTTGCAGAAGCTGTCTTTGAACACGGATCAATTTATTAATGGTTTCTACCATATGAACCGGGATCCTGATTGTTCTTGCCTGATCGGCAATCGCACGCGTGATCGCCTGTCTAATCCACCAAGTCGCATATGTTGAGAATTTGTATCCTTTGCGGTAATCAAACTTCTCAACTGCCTTCATAAGACCCATGTTTCCTTCTTGAATCAAGTCAAGGAACAGCATACCACGTCCGACGTAGCGTTTCGCGATGCTGACAACGAGACGAAGGTTTGCTTCCGCTAATCTTCTTTTTGATTCCTCATCGCCTTCTTCGATCTTTTGAGCATACGTAATTTCTTCTTTAGCAGATAACAAATTGACGCGTCCGATTTCTTTTAAGTACATACGAACAGGATCATTAATTTTGACACCTGGTGGTACGCTTAAATCATTTAGGTCAAATTCTTCTTCTGCTTTAGCCAACTGCTGAACATTTGGGTCTTCTGTCTCTTCGTTCTCACTAATGAGCTCTACACCCTGTTCGCCTAAATATTCATAGTATTCATCCATTTGGTCTGATTCAATTTCAAAGCTAGACATACGCTCTGCAATTTCTTCGTATGTTAAAACGCCCCGTTTTTTACCCGTTTCAGTGAGCTTATCTCTCACCTGTTCAAAGGTTAATTCAGTTTCGGTTTCGTGGGCTTGTTTATCAGCCATTATGGATCCCTCCTTCCAAAGCTTGCAACGAATTCTAAAGTAACTTGCGATTTGCTTCCGCTCTGCTTTTCTCTCTTTATCAAACAGATGAGCAAATAGGAATAAAATAAAAAATGATGAAGGCAAGATGCTTGCGGTCTTATGCTCCTCCCGTAAAGGATTCATTGCCAGCCGTAAGTCTTGTCATAAATATTAGACGTTTTACTTCAGCGAACGGTTCAACTGAACAATTTCTTTTGCAAGTGTTGCCGCTTTGAAGAAATCTTTTTGCCTCTCCGCTTCTGCACGTTCTAGTTCTTTTTCCTTTATCATTGACAAATTCCGATGATTCAACACTTTTTTTACATAATCACTTAATTCAGCTTCACTTAGTTCGTCTCCAACTTGAATCATGAATATATCCGTCAGAAGCTGATTGATGATATCATCTTCTATACGGTTCATCAGGTGCTGCGGCGTTGGTTCTTTGCCTTCTTCATACAAAGCATAAATGTACGTGGCCAGCGCCCTGTGAGAATCTATATTAAATTCAATCCCTACTCTGTCAAGTACTTTTCGGATCACGTCATCGCTTTTTAACATATGAGCAAGCAGCATTCGCTCTGCATTTTCATATGCTGGCCGCAGACGCTTTCTTCGTACCTGTGTTGACAGATGTGCACGCCGTTTTTCAAGCCCGCTTTCTTCCTGCGTGCTTTTGTCTTCTTGACGCTGCTGTTTTTCAAACAGCTCCAGTTGTTCCTTTAATGAATCAAGTGAGATCGAGAACTCTCCAGCAAGCTGTTTCATGTAAATCTCTTGTTCCAAGGAACCGTTTAATCGGCTAATTTCTCGGAGTACCTGCTTCATATAAGTAAGCCGGTCTCCTTCATCAGATAAATTCTTTCCCCTACGGAAAAAGTTCATCTTAAAAGTCATTAATGTCACACTTGCATCTATGATGTCATTCCTAAATTTCTCGCCACCATATTTACGAATGTAATCATCTGGATCAAGTCCATCTGGTATCATGGCAACGCGAACTTTACATCCTCTTTTTCCAAGCAAATCTGATGCTTTCATGGTGGCTTCATAACCGGCCGTGTCAGAGTCATAGCAAAGAATGATCTCTTCTACGTTCCGTCTGAGAAGTTTTACGTGCTCTTCTGTTAGAGACGTACCCATTGTTGCAACACTTTCGCCGACACCTGATGTGACAGCTGAAATGACGTCAGCAAATCCTTCGAAAAGAACCGCCCGTTCGCGTTTTCGAATATGCATACGCGCGTCATGAAAGTGATAAAGCAGCTTACTTTTATGAAAAAGTGGCGTTTCAGGACTATTCATATACTTAGGCTGCTGATCACCAAGCGATCTTCCGGAAAAAGCGATGACTGTCCCGTGATGATCATGAATGGGAAACATCACACGATCCCTAAAGCGGTCAAAAAAGCCTGTTCCGTTTTCACGTTGAATCAAAAGACCGGCCTTCTCCATCATCACAGGATCAAACCCTCGCTTTTCTAAAAACTTGGTCACGAAATCCCAAGAGTCAAGAGCATATCCGATCTCAAACTTGGCAATTGTTTCATCTGTAAAGCCTCTCGCCCGTAAATAATCGAGTGCATTTTGACCTTCCTTTGTATTTACCAGCAAATGGTGGTAAAATTTCTTAAGAAGCTCATGCGCTTCAATCATTTTATGATCTGCAGTGTCCTCTTGCTGTGAGGAGATGATCTGAGCATTTGCTACATGATCAGGCAAATCAATATGGTACTTATCAGCAATATGTGAAACGGCTTCAATAAATGAGTAGCCTTCCATTTGTCTGAGGAACGAAAATACATTACCTCCTGCACCACAGCCAAAACAATGGAAGATTTGCTTATCTGCTGAAACAGAGAATGAAGGAGTATTTTCACCATGGAATGGACAAAGACCGAAATAATTTCGACCTTGCTTTCTAAGCTGTACGTATTCTCCAATCACTTCGACAATGTCTGCGTTTTTTTGGATTTGCTCCAAAAGTTCATCTGGTATACGTTTGCTCATCCTAATAACACTCCGTCGTACATTATTCGCCTTTTAATTCAAAAATCCTTCATGATTCGACAGGATTTTTTGTAGTTGCGTAATAAATCGCTTTTTATCCTCTTCTAAAAGCTTTTTGGGACCTTTTCCATATACACCTTTTCTTCGCTGTTTACTGGAAACATGTCTGCGTTCCAAATCAAAATCAATTGTTTCGTTTGTGTACATCCGTCCTCTTTCAGACAGTACAATGACCTGTCTTGGAAGCAGTAAGGAGGCAAGACCAATGTCTTGGGTGACGACAATATCATGCGCTGAAGCTGAGTTCGCAATGACTAAATCCGCTGCTTCCTTATGTGTATCTACAAACCGCCAATCTTCAAGTGGAGATCTTTTGGTTTGAAAATGCTCATATGAAGCAATGAACGTCACAGGTACTTGAAATTGAGATGCGACAGAAAGGATTTCGTCTTTTACAGGACAAGCATCTGCATCGACATAAATCGTCCTCTCTTGTTTATGTTCATTCAGGTGACTAATTCTCCATCCCTCCACCTTATTCCTGCTTTAGAGAAGCAAAAAGACCATACTTTTCCCCCATATAGCAAACAACAGTAAAACTCATTTTGTCGAAAAGTTATGTTCAGAATCACTTGACTTCTGCCAATATTAGTTTATTCGTTCTTGACTTAACTTAAACCTAAAATCAATCATTTTATCACAATTTTTTATTATAATACAAATGCAGCAAATATGCCATTGTTTTTGTTTACCCGTTTCCCACCATAGGAAAAACCCAGGAGGAGCATCCTGAGTTTATTCGGAACCTCTTTTGGTCAGCATTTGATGAATGACATTTGCCGTTTCTTCAACTGCTTTATTCGATACATCAACAACTTGACAGTCAATGCGGTCCACCACTTTTTCAAAATACTCTAGCTCTTCTTTAATCCGTTCAATGTTCGCATAAATCGCGCGATCATTTAAACCTAGAGATTTCAAACGCTCTTTACGAATATGATTTAGTTTGTCTGGACTGATTTTCAGACCGATGCATTTCTTTGGATCAACTGAAAATAACTCCTCTGGCGGATCTACTTCAGGAACAATTGGAACGTTTGCTACCTTCAGCCGTTTATGCGCCAAGTATTGAGATAGTGGTGTCTTAGATGTGCGTGATACACCGATGAGCACAATATCAGCCTTTAGAATGCCTCTTGGGTCTCTGCCGTCATCATACTTCACTGCGAACTCAATGGCTTCAACCTTTTTAAAATAATCCTCATCTAATTGACGTACACGCCCCGGCTCATGTTTCGCTTCATTTCCATAAGCAGTCTCCATTTTATCGATCAGTGGTCCGATGATGTCATAATAAACGACTCCGTTTGCTTCTGCCTCTTCAATTAAGAATTGGCGCATTTCTGGCACAACAAGAGTAAAGCAGACGATTCCGTTATCTGCTTTCGCCAGTGAAATGACTTCTTTAATCGTACCGACATCCTCTACATACGGGATTCTTCTGATATTTGAATGGTCTGATGAGCCGCCATCAAATTGGCTAAGTGCCGCTTTGACTACGAGCTCTGCCGTTTCTCCTACTGAATCTGATACCACAAAAATTACGCGATTACTCATAACATCCCCTCGCAGTCTTCTGTAATTAGATTATTTCATTCTCCGATAAGTTAACAAGTATTTTCGTCATGTTTGTTTTCGTAATTCTGCCGACCACTTCAAAGCCTTTATCCGTATCTTTTATAACAGGAAGTGCGTCTATCTGCTTTTCAATCAAGTGCTTCGCCACACCCATAATGAAATCTTCCTTGCGGCAAACGGTGATGTTCGGCATTCTTGTCATAATAATATGGACAGGAATAGATGGAAGCTCCTGTTTTCCAATACTTGCGCGAAGGAGGTCTTTCCTTGACAACACGCCTGTTAAAATAGAGTGATCGTCCACAACGAATAATGTGCCCACATCTTCTAAAAACATCGTACAAATCGCATCATAAACTGAAACATTCTCATGTATCACCACTGGAATGGATTGAAAATCTTTCACTTGAAGTTTTTTCAACTTATCTGCTAGAAGCTGCGTACCTGTTTTTCCTGTGAAAAAGTAGCCGACCCTTGGTCTTGCTTCTAAAAAGCCTGACATCGTTAATATGGCTAAATCCGGTCTGAGGGTCGCCCTAGTTAAGTTCAGCCGATCGGCGATATGCTCTCCAGTGATCGGACCATTCTCTTTGACAATCTGTAAAATCTGCTCTTGCCGTTTATTTAACTCGATTGTACTCACCACCTTTAAATAGAGAGAGCGAATCTTTACTTTATGTATATCATTTTCATAACTCATCATATTATAGCGCATCTTTGTCCGAATGAAACAAAAATCCACTCAAAAACCGTGAATTAAATGAGTAAAAAACGATTGCCCTTCAAAAAAGGCAACCGTTCTTAGGTATTTATTTTACAATTAAATTGTTCATATTCGCAAATGATTGAATGACTTTTGCTAGTTTGACCATTTGTGCCAAACGATTTCGCTTCAGCTTTTCATCATCTGCATGAACCATTGTGTGATCGAAATAATGAACAATCGGTGTTTTTAACGTATCAAGCGCCTCAAGTGCTGCACTGTATTGCCCTGCTGCTACATGTTCCTTGACAGCTGTCTCTACTTGCTGATACGCCTCATATAGCTTTTGCTCATGCTCATTTTCAAACAGCTCAGGCTGAATTTCTGCGTCTTCCCCTTTTTTACTGATTGAAATGACGCGTCCTAATGCTTCTGCTGTTTCTTTGAAGCTTTCTTGTTTCACGCTCTCTTCAAGAACAGCTGCTTTTTTCACGACTGCATAAGGTTCAATATTTTCAACATCCAGTACTGCATCGACAACATCATGACGGATATGCTCTGCTTGGAGGACATATTTTAAACGGTGTGTTAAAAATTCAATGAGAGCCGTTTCATGTGCTGCTTCTACTTGAGCAAGTGCCAAAAGCTCTTTGAATGAAATGTTCCAATGACGATCAAGCAGAATTTGAACGATACCGCTCGCTTGTCTTCTTAGTCCATAAGGATCTTGAGAGCCCGTTGGAATGACATCAATTGAGAAGAAGGAACAAATAGAATCCAGCTTATCGGCTACTGCCACAATCGCACCAATTAAAGTGGAAGGCGCCTCATCACCGGCAAAGCGCGGCATATAGTGCTCATTGATGCTCTTTGCCACTTCTTCATGTTCACCAAGTGCTTTTGCATATTTCTCGCCCATGATTCCTTGTAATTCTGGGAATTCATAGACCATTTGAGTCACAAGATCAAATTTCGAAATACTTGCGGCTCTTGCCACACGCTCTGTCGTTTCGTCATCTGCACCGACATGCGCTGCTAGACGCGTCGCAATGTCTGTCACTCTCTTGAGCTTGTCGCCAATTGTGCCAAGTTTCTCATGGAATACAACCTTATCAAGCTTTTTAATATTGTCTTCAATGACTAGTTTTTCGTCTTCTTTATAGAAGAAGGCAGCATCTGATAAACGGGCACGAAGTACTTTTTCGTTCCCTCTTGCGACATTTTCAAGCGCCTCACTGTTTCCATTTCTCACCGTAATGAAGTGAGGCAATAATTCCCCTTGCTCATTTTTCACAGGGAAATAGCGCTGATGCTCTTTCATTGTCGTTACCAATACTTCTTCCGGCAATGCAAGGAATTCTTCTTCAAAGGAACCAGATAGTACCGTTGGGTATTCTACAAGATTGTTGACCTCTTCTAGAAGCTCAGGATCAACAGGAATCACCCAGCCTTTTTCTAAAGATAGAGCATTTAGCTGCTCGGTAATGGATTGTTTTCTTTTATCTGAATCTGCAATGACAAATTGATCGCGCAATGTTTGCTCATAAGAAGCAGGCAAGTCGATGGTGGCTGCCTTACCAAGGAAACGGTGTCCTCTTGTCTCGCGGCCGCTTTTCACCCCAGCAATGTGAGCAGGTACAATCTCCTCTCCAAATAAACAAACAATCCATTTAATCGGACGGATGTAGCGTAAATCTTTGCTTCCCCATCTCATGTTCTTTGGAAAACTTAATGAAGCGGCGATCTCACCTAATGCTGGCAGAAGGTCTTTGACTTGCTTTCCTTCTTGAAACTTCTGGACATGGACATAATCTACTCCTTTGATCTCTTTAAAATAGAGATCATCTGTTGAAGCACCTTGTCCGCGGGCAAAGCCTTCCGCTGCTTTTGTCCAATTGCCTTCCGCATCTTGTGCGATCTTTTTAGCCGGACCTTTTGCTTCTTCTTTGATGTCTTCTTGTTTTTCTGCGACACCTTTCACAAGTACAGCAAGACGTCTTGGTGAGTTAAATAGAGCAACATCTTCAAATGAAATGTTTTGCTCTTCAAACCACACTTTTACTTTCTCGCCTAGCTGTTTTGTGCTTTCTGGCATGAAACGAGCCGGCATCTCTTCTAAGCCGATTTCGAGTAATACATCTTGTTTATTCATGAGAAGCCGCCTCCTCTTTTAGCATAGGGAATCCCAATTTTTCTCGTTCTTCATAATATGTTTTGGCTACTTTTCTTGCTAACTGGCGCACTCTTCCGATATATCCAGTTCGCTCAGTAACAGAAATTGCGCCCTTTGCATCGAGCAGGTTAAACGTATGAGAGCATTTGAGCACATAATCGTATGCAGGGTGAACAAGCCCTTTGTCCATTTGGCTATGCGCTTCTTTCTCATAGGTTGTAAATAAATCAAACAGCATATCAGTATTAGATGTTTCAAATGTATAAACAGAATGCTCATATTCAGCCATTAAGAATAAATCTCTCACCGTGAATCCGTCAGTCCATTCAAGATCGAAGACATTTTCTTTGTCTTGGATGTAGGAAGCAAGACGTTCAATACCGTATGTGATTTCAACGGAAACGGGCTTACATTCTAAGCCGCCGACTTGCTGGAAATACGTGAATTGGGTGATTTCCATCCCATCAAGCCATACCTCCCAACCAAGCCCTGCACAGCCAAGAGATGGGTTTTCCCAGTTGTCTTCTACAAAACGAATATCATGTTTCAGCGGGTCAATACCAAGCGCTTTCAAAGATTCAAGATACAGTTCTTGAATATTGTCAGGTGACGGCTTAATGATTACTTGGAATTGATGATGCTGATACAATCTATTTGGGTTTTCTCCATATCTGCCATCAGCCGGGCGTCTTGAAGGCTCTACATACGCTACCTTCCATGGCTCTGGACCAATGCTTCGCAGGAACGTGTATGGACTCATCGTTCCGGCACCTTTTTCTGTGTCATACGCCTGCATTAATACGCAGCCTTCATTTGACCAATGCTTTTGCAACGTCAAAATCATGTCTTGAATATTCAATGATCGCACCTCCATCTTTTCTACACCATCCGCTATGTATGGCGGGTGGGTCTAGAACCCCGCAAAAGAACACAAAAACTCCCGTCTCTATGCTCGCAAGGCTCCTTGCAAACATAGGGACGAGAGTTTTTCCCGCGGTTCCACCCTATTTGCTGGTATCGTAGCATCCAGCCGCTTTGTTTTACGTTGCTCAAGAATGCCTTTCGTTACGCCTCCATCCTTAGCTCACACCGCCCTAAGGTCGCTTTTATGGATTTTGCGCAAGTACTTCTTTCTGTCAATGCAACATATTTTATCTTAGATGATCTTACAAAAAGTCATGGAAGATGTCAACTTTTGTTTTCCCCGCCCATGAGCTTTTTCATGGATTCCATCTGATTCATGAATTTTTTTGATTTCAAATAAAGGCCTGAATACTCTTCATAGTAGTGATCGAGCACTTGACGAATTTCTTGTTTCGTCTGCGGTTTCACATCAACCTGACCGAGCCTTGATAAATCAAAATAATGAAATAAACGGAGCAGCCTTGCAGCTGCTGGAGATAAGGGCAGTTTATACGGATCTTTAGAAAAGCAATTTTGGCAAATAAAGCCGTTGTCTCTAATCGAGAAATGAAACTGCCCTTCCTTTTGACCACAGTGGACACATTGATCCAGTTCGGGCTTCATTCCCATCACTGATAACATTTTGACCTCTACGATAAATAAGATAACATCAGCATCTGTGCCTTCATTCAGATGACGCAAAGATTGAAGCAGGAGCTCAAACAAATAAGGGTTTGGCTTTTTTTCTTCTGTGCCTTTATCGAGTAACTCTGTCATATATGCGGCATATGCGGTCAAAAATAAATCTTCCCGAATGGTTCGCATACTTTCAATCATTTCGCCTTGCTGGAGCGTTCCAAGTCCTGTTGATGATTGGATCAGGAAGGTTCCGTATAAAAACGGCTGGCTTATGGCTGACAGGCGGCTGTTTGATTTTTTTGCGCCTCTTGCCATCACACCAATTTTCCCATGTTCTCTAGTGAGCAGCGTGACAATTTTGTTTGTTTCGCCATAATCTGTTGTTCTAAGGACGATTCCTTCACTTTTAATGAGCATTTGTCTACACTCCGAGTATTGGAGGGGGTCAAGAATTATAAGATTGGAAAATCAAATCGTGCTATCTCTTCTTCAAGTACATCGGGTCTTTCCAGGTTCTCCTTTTCTAACTCTTTGAAAAGCAGATACGTGTCAACGCTTCCTGTTTGTGAAAATACGTTCCATGTAAAATTCAACATAAAAACCCCACCTTTCTTTATTAGAAGCAGCAACGCTACATCCAACATATTAATTATATCTTGACCAGGCTACCTCCATTTCATGATAAACAATTTTTACTAATCGAACCGCACCATTGTCAGATTTTATGACAACAGCAGCAATTTTTTAATATTCGTCGTCTCTAAATCCGAAGTCACGAAGGTGGGTGGATTTATTACGCCAGTCCTTCTGAACCTTTACCCAAAGCTCCAGATACACTTTTGAACCGAGAAGTGCTTCAATATCTCTGCGCGCTTTTTGTCCCACTTCTTTTAATAAGCTGCCTCGTTTCCCAATAACAATCCCTTTTTGTGAATCACGTTCTACGACAATGGTCGCCGCCACATGGATCTTGCCATTTTCATCTGGCTTAATGGATTCGATCGCCACTGCAATGCTGTGCGGGATCTCTTCTCTTGTTAAATGCAGCACTTTTTCACGAATTAATTCAGAAATAATAAACCGCTCTGGATGATCTGTTACTTGATCTGCTGGATAAAATTGCGGGCCCTCAGGAAGATAACCTTCAACCTGCTGAAGAAGCGTGTCAATGTTGTTTCCTTCAAGAGCTGAAATTGGCACAATTTCCTTAAATGGATAACGTGTGCGGTATTCATCAATTAAAAGGAACAACTCATCTGGGTGAATTTGGTCGATTTTATTGACGACTAGGAATACCGGTGTAGATGTTTGCTTGAGTCGTTCAATGATGAATTCATCACCCTTGCCATAGCCTTCCTTTGCATTGATCATAAACAAGATCAGGTCGACTTCCTTCAGTGTATTTGTAGCCACTTTCATCATAAAATCACCAAGCTTATGCTTAGGTTTATGAATCCCTGGTGTATCGATAAAGATCGTTTGTGACGTATTTGTTGTTAAGACACCTTGCACTTTGTTTCGTGTCGTTTGGGGCTTATCACTCATGATGGCGATCTTTTGTCCAATCACACGATTAAGAAAGGTTGATTTTCCTACATTTGGTCTTCCAATAATGGATACAAATCCTGATTTGAAGCTTTCGTTAGTCATTTAAATCCTCCGGTGAAAATGCGCCTGGCAATAGTTCGTTTACTGTTGTTTCGTATATTTGTCCTTTTAAGTTCGTTAGAATCACTGGCATGTCAGGTGCACATAGCTCTGAAATAACCTGTCTGCATGCGCCGCACGGCGAAACAGGCCGGTCTGTATCAGCCACTACCGCTAGCATTTGAAACGATGTGATGCCTTCTGAATAGGCTTTAAAAAGTGCTGTTCTTTCCGCACAATTACACATACCATATGCTGCATTTTCAATGTTGCAGCCGCCATACACTTTTCCATCATTCGACAACAATGCTGCACCGACTTTGAATTTTGAATAGGGTACATATGCAAAATCTCTTGCTTTAACTGCTTCTGAAATCAACTCTTGTTTGTTCATTCCTAGTTCCCACTTTCAGAAGAAATGGACCCACTGTCACATTTATATTTTACATAATTCACGTGACATTTTCACGCCCATTTCTAAAAATGTTAATAAATAGTAATATTGTTCTATTGCATGATCTTCGGTAAGAAGATCATCAACCCAATCATAACCGAAATCGCGGCGTAAACGCAAACAGCGCCTGCTGCGGCGTCTTTCGCTTTCTCAGCAAGCGGGTGCCTCTCTTCTGTCATAAGGTCCACTGTATGTTCAATGGCTGTATTGACAAGTTCAAGCGCAAACATCCCCCCGCATAAAAGCAAAACGATCATCCATTCGAATGGTTCAATGTGAAACCAAAAGCCGCAGATCACCACGATGATGGCTGCGACTGTGTGAAATCGAAAATTCCGTTCATTCAAGAAAGTTCGCCATATTCCTCTAAATGCATAATAAAAGCTCCGAAAAAAACGGGCAAGCGGCCTTCTTTTCTTACGAAGATCTTGAAAGGCCATAATCATCCAAGATCTTTGTCTGTTTGGCGAACATTTCTTTTTCATCTTCCTCTGTCATATGATCAAACCCGAGCAAATGCAGGAACCCATGAATGGTGAGAAATCCAAGCTCTCTCATAAAGGAATGTCCATATTCCTCTGCCTGCTCTTTCGTACGGTCCACACTAATGATGATGTCACCGAGTACAGGCGGAATATCATCAGCACCAATGATTTCAATTTCCCCTTCTCCTTCTTCTTCGAGTGCAAAGGAGATCACATCCGTTGGTGCGTCTTTTCCGCGGTATTCTTTATTAATTTGATGAATCTCTTCATTTGAAACGATCGTCACTGATACCTCCGCTTGATCTTTGACCTCAAGGACATCAGCAGCGAACTGAAGAAGCTTTTCCACTTCTTCAAGCTGCTCTTTTGATACTTGTCCTGTTTCATCTATTAAATCGATTAACAATGTCATTTACTTCACCTTCTGCTTCGGGGCATCTGGATATTCAATCCGAGAATGGAAAATCCCCTTTAATGTTGTACAAATCGTTTGACTAATAATATTTAACTCTTTAAATGTCAGATCACATTCGCTAAATTGCCCATCCTGCATTTTATCGGAAATAATGCCTTTGACGAGCTTTTCGATCCGCTCTGGATTTGGATTATGCATCGATCGTACCGCCGCTTCCACGCTGTCCGCTACAGAAATAATCGCCGCTTCTTTTGATTGCGGTTTTGGCCCAGGATAACGGAATTCTTCTTCTGTCACCTGATCATCACGCTCTTTTGCCTTATAGTAAAAGAACTTTAACAGCGACTTCCCGTGATGCTGTTCAGCAATATCGACAAGCTCTTCAGGAAACTTCTTTTCTCTCAGCATATCAGCTCCATCTGTCGTATGGGCAATAATGATATTTTTACTTAGCTGAGGAGAAAGCTTGTCGTGCGGATTATCAATATTCATTTGGTTTTCGATAAAGTATTGCGATCTTTTCGTTTTCCCAATGTCATGATAATAAGCGCCAACCCTTGCTAAAAGACCGTTTGCTCCGACTGCTTCACATGCAGCATCCGCTAAATTTGCCACCATGACACTATGATGATATGTACCTGGTGTCTCTGTTAAAATCTTTTTAAGCAGCGGATGATTTGGGTTTGATAGTTCAATCAGCTTCATTGTTGAAAGAATGCCGAACATACTCTCAAACACAGGCATTAGCCCAATGACCAAAATAGATGATGCAAACCCTGACACAATCGCCATCATAAGGTTCACACCGATTTCAAGTCCTGATGGTGAGGAGTTTTGAATCAGCGTAATGGATAGAACCACAAGGACATTCACCAAAGCGACCGAAAGCCCTGCCTGCAATATTTTTGAACGTGCATTATGCTTTCTCAAAAATAAAATGCCCGCCATCCCGCTCACAAGGTAATAAGCGCAGATCACATAGTTAAAGACGCCGGTTACTCCTTGATTAAACATCATACTGCCGCAAAGAGCAAATACAAGGCCAGAGAAGATCGCTAGTCGTTCATTGATAAGCAGCTTGATCAGCATCGTGCCAAGTGCCACTGGCACCACATAACCAATCGTCGTATACTTCGTTTCCTGGAAGAGACTGAATACTTCCATGATAACTAAAATAATGGTAAAAATGAGCGAGTAGAGCAGCAATGACTTATTCTTATGAACAAGCGATTTTTTCCTCGATTCAAGTGAATGAATAATCGCTGCTAAGAATAGACCAATCAAGATCATAAGACCGCTTACAGGTTTAATCAAATTGGAGCTATTTAAGAGCCCTGTCAGTTCTAATTTACGATACACTTCTCGGTCGATAAGTTCTCCTTCTTCGACTAAGATTTGCCCTTGCTTAATTTGAACCGGCTGAATATTATCAGCGGCTTCTTGCCTTTTCTTCTCTGTCGCCACTGGATCAAATACATAGTTTGGAATGATCGCAAATTCACCGATTTCTTTCGCCGCATTTAAGTATTTGGATGGAATTGAGTTATTTTCAAGCTCTGTTTTCACTTGTTTTTTCTCATCTTGTAATTTCGCTGCTGTGATTTCTTTACTCATCAGTGAATTCACCACTGTGATGATGGAATCCTTAGTAAAAGAGAGATTTTCGTCACTTGCCTGAAGCAGTGCTTTGATGGATTGGTCTGAAACAGCCTCCTGCATATCTGATGTGAGTTTTTCTTTGACACGCTTGACCATTTCTGTATCTGATGGCGGATTTTCTTTTTCATCAGCTGCTTTCTTCTCTTCTTTAATGGCTTCGAAAAGGGAGGAGATGAGGTCAACACGATTGTCAGAATACGCTTTTTTGAGTGTATATTGATCCTCTACTTGATCTGTTGCTTCTTGCTTCTTTTCTTCTGTCGCTTCTTGATCATCGACGGTTGATGGAGAATAGATGGTCTGTTCGCTCACTGAAAATAAATCTAAGTCGAGCGATTCAGGCTTTACATGGAAGAAGAGCACCACGAATAGAATGGCTGCTAAACCAGCGTATAGCAAAACATTTAAATAACGTGAGCGCTCCATTTTCTGAGGTTCTTTTTTAGACAGCAGTCTTTTGCGCTTACTGTCTTTCTGATTCTTTCTCAAGGAAAGTACCTCCTTTTTTACTTTAAACCACGATCGAAACAAAATGACCCGATGAAGACGATCGGGTCACTAAGGTCATTTTTGCTTTTCGTATGCTCCGATGATCTTTGCCACAAGCGGGTGTCTGACCACATCTGTCTGGTCTAGCTCAATAAATGAGATGCCCTTGATCTCTGCAAGCATGTCCTTTGCAGCTGCAAGGCCAGACTGCATGCCCTTCGGCAGGTCAATCTGTGTAATATCTCCTGTAATGACCATTTTAGAGCCAAACCCAAGTCTCGTCAAAAACATTTTCATTTGGGCAGGCGTTGTATTCTGCGCTTCATCTAAAATAACAAATGCATCATCGAGTGTCCGTCCTCTCATATAGGCAAGAGGCGCTATTTCAATCACACCGCGCTCGATTAAACGTTCCGTATGATCACTGCCAAGCACATCATGCAAGGCATCATATAGTGGTCTTAAATAAGGATCTACTTTTTCCTTTAGATCACCTGGTAAAAAGCCAAGACTTTCTCCTGCTTCAACAGCTGGTCTTGTCAGGATAATCCGTTTCACATGTCCATTTTTCAGTGCATGAACGGCATTGACGACTGCCAAATACGTCTTCCCTGTTCCAGCTGGTCCAATTCCAAAGACCAGGTCATCTTTTTTCATCGCCGCAGCATATTCCCGCTGGCCAATGGTTTTTACCCTGATTGACTTTCCTTTAGCATTTTTCGTAATTTCATCTTCATACATATTTTCAAAATAATTGAGCTTGTCTTTTTGCGCCATTTTGATGGCATATACGACATCCCGTTCAGAAATCTCAATTCCTTTTCGGATGAGATGTAAGAGAGATGTCATCAGACGGCTCGCTGTTTCTCTTGATGCTTCCTGACCAGAAACATACACCTTTTCTCCGCGCGTAATAATGGAGACATTCAGCTCGTTTTCCATCAGTTTCAGATAAGCATCTTGATTTCCAAATAAAGCAATGGCTTCGTTTGGGCTATCTAATTTTTGTTGAATTTCAAGTAAATGTTCTGTCATTCTCTAGTCTCCCTGAACAATAGGTGTTGGTTGAACAATATCTTCTATTACTTGGTAAAGGATGATTAACTTAACTTTACCATTCCCTGTTGTCTCGTGCAAAACTTTTTCACTTTTCACCTCTCCTGTTTGACCTAGCTTCTCTTCTAATTCTTTTTTACCCAATTTAATCCCTGCTTGAACCGCTTCTTTATTTGTGTATGTCCGGTTTATTTTTTCGCTTTCGCGTGTCGTTTCTTTTTCATAGGAAAATGGGAGCTGGAAGTTTAAGAAATGGAGTGGGTGAACTTCAGTTTCTGTTTTTGGCTGCTTAAAATCATCCTTTTTAAAGGAAAAGCCCCAAAATGGCATTGAACCTCCAAATGCGGAGAGCTTGTGCTTTGTCTTCATTTTACCCGTAAAGACATCAAAAGATGTTCGAAGAGGGACAGAAACTTCAGAACGATACCACGTTTCACCATAAATTTTCGCTTTAGCACCAACCGTTTTTTGCTGGTCTTCGCTGCCGATGAGGCCAGAGACAAGCATTTGTCCTTTCTTCACATGTTCATCAACTGCGGCAAGCGGCTCCCCTTTTTCCACATACATTCTCGTGATGACCGCCTTCTTCTTGGCCACAATATGCTGAGGACTCGTATATTTCTCTTTTTCCGGCTCATTTTTTTCCACAACTTTCATTTGAAATGTTGTACCGTTTAGTTCAACGCCGACCCATGTAATGCTTTGAATATTGGCGGTCAGTGATTTTTGAATTTTTTCAGGTGTTCCCATTAGAAACTGGAAACGGCCTTTTTGCACACCAATCTCGTCTAAATGCTTTCTCATCTGATGTTCAGTTTCTGGATTGGCCCCTTTAATATCAATTTTCCACACCATGTTTGAAAGTGCCAATATTGTCACTAGAAAAAACACAATCCCAAGGGTAAACCCAATATTCTTCCTTGACCATAGGAGAAGGAACGGAAATCCTTTCTTTTGATGAAATGAACATGTTACCTCATGATGTCTTTGTACTTTTCTGAAGGCATGTACATCTGATAAGCGAATAAATAAGCGCACGCTGTCTTGACGGCGGCTCACTTGAAACATTGTGATCCCCTGTCTCGTGCACTCATTGATGAGCCGCTCAATGCCGTTTCCCTTGATTTCCACTTCCACTCTGCCAATAAAATAGGCGAACCATTTATTCTTCACACTTCTCCCCTCCGTCAGTTAAGAATCAATATAACGGACCTCATCGATTTTCCCTTCTAATAAGATCTCTTCTGGCAAAATCGTTTTAATCACAAAATCTTTCCCTGAAATAATGCATTGTCCTTGTTTGAGCATCAGCCTTACCTCTTGATCACTGAAAAGCAAAAGCCCTTTATGATTCTCTATGTAAATGTGGAGTCTGCCAACCATCGTAATACGGGGAAGATCCATCATGACGTCTGGAGGGATTTCAAGTGTTCTTGTCAGCCATGCTTTAAGTTGATTTTTTCTTTTTCCCATTCAATAAGAACCCCTTCCCGCCCCATGTGTATGAGATCAAACTGAAAGATGGTGAGACTGATGAGAAAGCCTCTATATCATCCTATTCCTCAGCGGTTCAGATCATGCTAATGAATCCCGCAAAACAGCCGTTTCAGCATTTTTACTGCAAGAAATCTCCATCAGGTCAAACAAAAAAAGCCCCTTTATATAAAGGGACTTTCTCGTTTATCTGTTATATGGCCGTTTCATCGTTCTGTGCGGCTTTTTCGCGCGCGGCTCTCCAAATACTTCTCCAAGGATCATCCCCTGAACAATTGTATCTTGATTGAGCTTCTCAATGATCTTTGGCTTCACTTCGGCAGAAGCAGCCTTTGGCCTTGTCAGTTCTCTTTCAAGCGATTGGAATTCTCTATTCAGCTCGCTTTTTCTTTCTTCCATTTCGGCAAGTGTAGCGGTATAGCGGTCCTGTAAGGATTGAGATGTTTTTTTCTTCATCCCGCCATGATCATGTACATCGCCGAAATCGTCCATCTGATCGGTCACGACTGGATCTGGACTTGTTTGTTTTGTTTGCTTTTGGGGCATCTGCTTACGCTGAGGAGCTGGCTTGTTTTGCTGATTCTTTTGTTCGTTCTCCTCTTGTTTGCCGATTTTCCCAAAGACAGCAGAGATGATACCGATGATAATCGCAATTAGTAACGGATTTTCAAATAGAATGTCCATTGGGCTCCCTCCTTAAAGCGTGAGAGGATGCTTATTTGTTTTCATTATCAGATGGACCTTTAGTCATTTTACCAAATGAATCTCTCATATCCGTATCAGCATCGATATTCTTAATATTCATGTAGTCCATGACACCAATATTGCCTTCACGTAATGCTTCAGCCATTGCAAGTGGTACTTCAGCCTCTGCTTCTACAACTTTCGCGCGCATTTCTTCAACTCTTGCACGCATTTCTTGCTCCTGGGCAACAGCCATCGCGCGGCGTTCTTCCGCTTTTGCCTGTGCAATGTTTTTGTCTGCTTCTGCTTGGTCTGTTTGCAGAATCGCCCCGATGTTCTTACCGATATCCACATCTGCAATATCAATCGAGAGGATTTCAAACGCAGTACCTGAATCTAATCCTTTACCAAGAACTGTTTGTGAAATCATATCAGGGTTCTCAAGAACCTTTTTATGATTATCTGATGAACCGATTGTAGAGACAATCCCTTCACCTACACGAGCAATAATCGTTTCTTCCCCTGCACCACCAACAAGTCGGTCGATGTTTGCACGAACTGTAATACGTGCTTTTGCTTTCACTTCAATCCCGTCCATCGCCACACCAGAGATAAATGGTGTTTCAATGACTTTAGGGTTTACACTCATTTGAACTGCTTCAAGTACGTCACGGCCTGCTAGGTCGATCGCTGCACAGCGTGCAAAGTTCAATTCGATATTCGCGCGTTGAGCTGCGATTAATGCGTTCACAACTCGGTCCACGTTACCACCTGCAAGATAGTGGCTCTCTAACTGGTTAATCGTCGCATCAAGACCTGCTTTATGTGCTTTAATAAGCGGGTTGACCACTCGGTTTGGAATAACGCGGCGAAGTCTCATTCCTACAAGTGTAAAAATGCTTACCTTTACGCCAGCCGCTAGGGCAGAAATCCACAGCATCACCGGTACAAAGGTGAAGAAGATCGATAGAACGATCAGACCTGCTGCGATAATCACAAATAATAGTAAAGTAGATGGATCCATTTTATTCCTCCTATAAAATCAGTTATCTATACTTTCCTCACGACAATGCGTGAGCCTTCCGCTTTCACAATTTTTACTTGTTCATCCTTATCGATGAATGCACCTTCTGACACAACATCAATGCGCTCATCTCCAAATACTATTGTACCTGACGGACGAAGTGCGGTTGCTGTCACCGCGATTTGCCCAACAAGATCTTCTCTTGTTTCATTTGAGACATAACCGCTTTCCTTATTGGTTGAATCGGTTAAAATGAACTTTTTGAAAAATTTCATACGTTTCCCCAACACCTTTGTCAATAAAATAACTGCTACGATTGAAACAGCAGTGGCAATCAAGATGGAAATCGCCATTTCTGTAAAGCTTCCAGCTGCTAAAAACAAGCTGACAACCACACAGATCAGTCCAATGACACCTACGATTCCCCCCGGCAAAAACAATTCCAGAATCATGAGCAATATCCCTGCTATAAACAGGAACAACGTCTCATATCCTGCAAAACCAGCCACGAGATGACCATAAAAGAATAAAAGAAGCGCTGTCACTCCCATGGTGCCTGGAATCCCAAAGCCAGGAGAATAGAGCTCAACAATTAACCCTAAGCTTGCAATGGATAAAAGGATTGGAATGACGATTGGGTGCGTGAGAAAGCGCGCAACCTTTTCAGCAAAGCTCACTTCATCGTATTGAACAGAAGCATCGGCTAAATTCAGCTTTTGAAGCAAGTCATCCATATTTTTCGCTTCCCCTTCTGCATAACCGAATTGAAGCGCACGGTCTGTGTTGAAGGTGAGCAATTCTCCTTTTGGTGCACCAGCTTCTTTTGCGTCTATATCTACATCTGCCATTGCAAGTGCATACTTTGGATCACGCCCCTGCTTTTCGGCAGCATCACTCATTTCAGCAAGCCATAGCGATTCAGATTTTTGATCGGCAGCATTGCCTTCTCCATCAATGATCGCCGCAGCCCCCATCTTTCCATTTGGGGTCATATAGATTTGATCGGCATTTAGTGCAAGGAATGCCCCAGCTGAAAGCGCTCTATGATTCACAAACGCTGTCACAGGGATATCAGACGCACGAATGGTATCTGCGATCTCAAGCGCAGCATCGACTGCACCACCTGGTGTATTGATGTCTAGAATGATATGTTTTGCTCGTTCGGACTTTGCCTGCTCAAATGATCGTTCAATAAATTGAGAAAGTCCTTTTTCTACTGTATCTTCAATTGGGATAACATGAACTTTCTGATCTACTGATTTCGCGGTCAATTGAACCCCTAATAATAAGCATATTATAAAACAACTGAAGAGAGCAATAGAAATTTTTATTTTTTTCATCTATTTGGTGATCCCTCCTCTCTATCTTCCATTTTACTGTTCCTTTACATACGTTACAAATGTATCATAGGTTTCATTTTTATATGACAGAATGATGAAGGTATAAAAAAAGTACCCTTCTAACAATAGAAGGATACTTTTTTATTGAGACAGCTGTTCGCTGACAAGTCTGTTAATGACAGCTCCATCAGCTTTACCTTTTACTTTTGGCATAATAGCGCTCATGACTTTACCCATATCAGTCTTCGATGAAGCACCTGTTTCAGCAATCGTTTCTTTCACGATCGTTTGCAGTTCTTCTTCAGAAAGCTGTTCAGGTAAATAAACGTCTAAGATGTCAATCTCTTTTTGAACTTTATCTACTAAATCTAAGCGATTAGCTTTCGAAAATTCATGGAGGGAGTCTTTACGTTGCTTAATCTCGCGGGAAAGGACGGTTAGTTCCTCATCGCCGGTCAAACTGTCTTTCTTAAGCTTAATTGCTTCATTTTGGAGCGAAGCCTTAACCATCCGAATGACAACAAGCTTGTCTTTCTCACGGTTTTTCATAAAAAGCTTCATATCAGAATTTAATTGCTCAAGAAGACTCATAAAATCCACCCTCTTTAGAATTTACGTTTTCTAGCAGCTTCAGACTTTTTCTTGCGCTTTACGCTAGGCTTTTCATAAAATTCACGCTTTCTTGCTTCTTGCAATGTTCCAGTTTTGGATACACTGCGTTTAAAGCGACGAAGAGCATCTTCAAGCGATTCGTTTTTTCTAACGACCGTTTTTGACATTCTCTTTCCCTCCCTCCGAATACACCAATCGACTGCATTAAAAAAAGATATACATGCAAAACATGTACCTAGACATTATAATATAAGCCTAGTGTGAGGTCAACTAAGTGATTTGGAAATATATTTTCGTCATGAGCAGGTAGACAAGTCCATATATTCATTGGTAAGAGGAGGACTTTTCTATGATGGCGATCATTTATTTTTGTGCACTTATTTTCATTTTTTTATGGTCAATGGGTTTGCTGAGAAAAGGATTAATGGCGCTTGCGTCGTCTCGTATTGAGAAATCACTTCTTCTCTTTACAGATCATCCGGTAAAAGCATTCTTAGTCAGCATCGTATTTACAGGGATTCTTCAAAGCAGTTCAGCGTTTATGGTCATCGTGATTGGCTTTGTCAGTACAGGTATTCTCTCTTTTAAAAAATCCATTCCAATGATTCTTGGTACCAATATTGGCTCTACGTTTACAACAGAATTTATCGCCATTAAAATGGATGTTTTCATGTGGGTTTTAATCCTAGCTGGTCTGATATGCATGATGTTAGGCAAAAAATCTTTTAGGCATGCAGGAAAAAGTATATTTGGACTCGGGATGATCTTTTTTTGTATTCAAGGCTTTTCTAAAATTGCAGGTATGATGACAAGTCAGCCTGAGACATTGCGCTTTCTCGAAATGATGCAGCATTCTGACTGGACGGCGCTGCTTTCGGGTACTATCTTCACAGCGATTGTTCATTCAAGCTCCGTCTGTATCGGCATTTTAATGGGGTTTATGAATGAAGGAACGGTTGGGCTTCAAGAAGGCATCAGCTTTGTGTTAGGGTCCAATATTGGGACATGTATTACAGCCGTAATGGCTGCCATATCTGGCGGCTATGCAGCACGTCAAACGGCTTATGCACACGTTTTGTTTAATGTGCTCGGAGTGCTTTTATGTCTCCCATTTCTCGCCATGATGACAGAATTCGTCGCCCTTCTTGCAAACGCTCCCGCACAGCAAATTGCGCACTTCAGCCTGCTGTTTAATGTGGCAAGCTCTTTGCTTTTCTTCCCGTTCATCCGTCCATTTCACACATTGATTTTATGTCTTTTACCGAATCAATCAAAATAAAACACCGGCTTGCTTTTTTGGCACCGGTGTTTGATTGATTATGAGGTCATTCTCACTTTGTCTGTTTGTACTTCATCGCTTATACGAACGAATTGTCCTTCGTTATAAGGATAACCCGCTTTCGTAATTTTCACTTTGACCAAACGGCCGATCATGTCCTCTGTTCCTTCAAAAACAACCTTCATATAGTTATCTGTATAGCCCACATAAAGATTGTGCTTTCCTTCTTGTTCTTTGAAGGATTCTTCCGGAATAATCTCTAGGACATCTCCTTCATAAGCTGATGCGTATTCTTTCGCAAGCTGATCAGAAAGAGCGATCAAGCGGTGGACACGTTCGTTTTTCACATTTTCATCCACTTGATCTTCCATTCTTGCAGCTGGCGTACCTGTACGTTTGCTGTAAGGGAATACGTGCAGTTCAGAAAATTGATGGTCTTTGACAAAGTTGTATGTTTCCAAAAACTCTTCTTCTGTTTCTCCAGGAAATCCTACAATCACATCAGAGGTGACAGCAAGACCTGGCAATGCTTTTTTCAGCTTTGTTAAACGCTCTGCAAAGAATTCCATCGTATATTTACGGCGCATTCTTTTCAGCACTGTATTAGAGCCAGATTGAAGCGGGATGTGAAGGTGTCTGACAATCTTATCTGACTGATCAAGCACTTCTATCACTTCATCTGTAATTTGACTTGCTTCGATAGATGAAATACGAATTCGTTTTAAGCCGTTGACACGTTCATCTAATTCTTTCAGAAGCTTTGCAAAGTTATAATCCTTTAAGTCTTCTCCGTATCCACCTGTGTGAATACCTGTTAATACAATTTCTTTATAGCCGGCATCCACAAGCTGCTGCGCTTGGTTGATGACCTCTTCTGGATCACGAGAACGAAGAAGTCCGCGAGCCCAAGGAATAATGCAGAATGTACAGAAATTGTTACAGCCTTCTTGGATTTTTAATGACGCACGTGTTCTGTCTGTAAAAGCAGGAACATCGAGTTCTTCAAACACACGTGCTTTCATAATATTGCCAACCCCATTAATCGGCTGTCTTTCTCTGCGATATTCTTCAATGTAACCGAGTAATTTATGTCTGTCTTGTGTTCCCACGACAATATCAACACCAGGAATCGCCATGATTTCTGCTGGAGATGTTTGCGCATAACAGCCTGTTACACAAATGACACCATCCGGGTTATGACGAATGGCTCTTCTAATGACTTGGCGGCTTTTTTTATCGCCAGTATTCGTGACCGTACATGTATTAATGACATATACGTCTGCTTTTGATTCGTACTCTTTTCTTTCATAGCCTGCTTCTTTAAACAGCTGCCAGATCGCTTCTGTTTCATAGTGATTGACCTTACAGCCAAGTGTATGGAACGCTACTGTTCCCATCATGATTCACCTCTTAATAACTCTGTTTGATAAGATATAGCAGAAAGCGCGTAAAGAGGAGCTGTTTCTGTTCTTAAAATGCGTGGTCCAAGCCCGCAAATGACTGCACCATGCGTTTCAAGCGCTTCAATCTCCTTTTCTGCTAAACCGCCTTCAGGGCCAAAAACCACTAGCAAGGTTTGTCCGCCTTTCATCTGTTGGAGCACAGTTTGAAAGCGGCTTTGCTCTCCTTCTTTCGATGATTCTTCGTATGCAACGACACATTTATCGAATTCACCAGCTAATTGAGTCAGCTCTTTAAATGTTGATACTGGATCAACACGAGGAATGATATTCCGGTAGGACTGTTCAGCTGCTTCTTTCGCGATTTTCTCCCAGCGCTCTCGTTTTTTATGTGACTTCTTTTGGTCAATTTTTGTAATAGAACGAGCCGCTTGAAACGGGATAAATGCGCTTGCGCCAAGCTCTGTGCCTTTTTGGATAATCAGCTCAAGCTTATCTCCCTTTGGGAGACCGCTCGCAATTGTTACTCTTACCGGAAGCTCTCTGTCCTGATTTGTCCAGCCTTCAACGTGACAAATGACTTCTTCCTTTGTTATTGTATCAATTTTACTGAGCCCTTCAAAGCCGTCTGTCGTTAAGCAAAGGATTTCCTGCCCTGCTTTCATGCGCATGACGTTGGAAAGGTGATGTACATCTTCACCATTGATGACGATAGATCCCTTTGCGATCACTTCTTCTTTCGTGAGGTCGATAAAATATCGTTGCATACGTGTCCTGACACCTACTCGCTTTATTTTTTCGCTATAATGCTGACCCAATCTTCCATTGACAGCACTTCAACAATGTCAAAACCTGCTTCTTCTAATGCTGTTTTGACTTGTAATTTCTTTTGTCCAATGATGCCTGATGTAATGAAATAGCCATCTTTCTTCAATAAGTCATAGGCTTGATCTGTAAAGCGCAAAATCACTTCTGCGAGAATGTTGGCGACGATCACATCACGTTCGCCTGAAATCCCATCAAGTAAGTTGTTTTGCTTGACCGTCACTTGTTCGCTTACACCATTTAGCTCGATGTTTTGCTTTGCACTTTCAACCGCAACGGTGTCGAGATCAAAGGCTTGAATGTCCTTTGCACCAACCATCGCTGCTGCCACACTTAAAATCCCAGAGCCTGTTCCAACATCAATCACCGTATCGTTTTCCTTCACATAGCGCTCAAGCGCCTGAATACAAAGAACGGTTGTTGGATGTGTCCCTGTTCCAAATGCCATTCCTGGGTCCATTTCAATAATCAGTTCATCAGAATGAACCGGAGTATATTCTTCCCATGTTGGAACGATGGTGAATTTTTCAGAGATTTTCACAGGATGATAGTATTTTTTCCATGCGGTGGCCCATTCTTCTTCATTTACTTCACAAATGGACAGCGTATTTCGTCCAAGGTCAATATCGTATAGAAGAAGATTGTTGATGGCTTCTTTGATCTCATCTACCGTTTCCATTAAAAAGCTGTTCATTGGAAGATAGGCTTTGACGATGACCCCTTCTTCAGGATAGTCATTCGGATCGAGCTGGTAGATCTCACCGTATACATTTTCACGTTCCTTGACTAAATCAAGCGGGTCCTCAATCACGACACCACTCGCACCTGCTTCATGCAAAATATTGGTGATTGGTTCCACCGCTTCATTTGTTGTATGGACGCTAATTTCTGACCACTTCAATACTACCAACTCCTTATCCGTCTTACTCGCCTTTAAATGCGCGTTTTACCTTATCGAAGAAGCTCATTTCTTGTTCGTCCGGTTTATTTCCGCTCACTTCAGCAAATTTTCTAATGATATCTTTTTGATTGTCCGTTAAATTTGTTGGTGTGACGACTCGTACAACGATATGTTGATCGCCTTGGCCATAGCCGCGTACATTTTTCACACCTTTTCCTTTGAGTCTAAACTTCGTGCCAGTTTGCGTGCCAGCAGGAACTTTTAATTTCACTTTACCGTGTAATGTCGGCACTTCAATTTCGTCACCTAATGCAGCCTGTGCAAAGGTTAACGGCATTTCGCAGTAAATGTCATCCCCGTCACGCTCGAAGAATTCATGCGAACGCACATGGAACACAACAAATAGATCGCCTGGAGGTCCTCCATTTACACCTGGCTCCCCTTGACCAGACACTCTGAGCTGCTGACCATCGTCAACACCAGCTGGGATCGTCACATTGATTTTCTTACGCTTACGCACTTTACCAGAGCCGCCGCATGTAGAACATTTGTGATCGATTTGTTTTCCTGTTCCGCTACAGTAGTTACATACTCTGCGGTTGACCACTTTACCAAACGGAGTTGACTGCTCAACATTTAATTGACCAGAGCCGCCGCAATGTGAACAAGTCTTCGCTTCTGTCCCAGGCTTTGCCCCTGATCCATGACATGTTTCACATGATTCCTCGCGAGGGATTTCAATCGTTGCTTCTTTCCCAAATGCTGCTTCTTCAAATGAAAGCGTCATTGTATATTGCAAGTCTGCTCCTTGACGCGGTGCATTTGGATCTCTTCTTCTGGCTCCACCGCCAAAAATACTAGAGAAGATGTCATCAAAGCCGCCGAAGCCGCCAAAGTCTCCTCCTCCGCCAAAACCGCCGCCGCCAAAGCCTTGGTTTGGATCGGTATGACCGAACTGATCATACTGCGAACGTTTTTGATCGTCAGAAAGGGTTTCATAGGCTTCTTTTACTTCTTTGAATTTCTCATCTGAGCCAGCTTCTTTATTAATATCAGGGTGATACTTTTTTGAAAGCTTGCGGTATGCCTTTTTGATCTCGTCTTTTGAGGCGCTCTTACTCACGCCAAGCACTTCATAGTAATCACGCTTACTCATCTCTTCACACTCCCGATTTTCTCACATAAGTACGATTGTATCATTTTGATTTGACCTTTTTCAATTGCTTTCATCGTTGGAAAGAAAAAAAGTCAAAGCCAAGAGATCCTGACTTTGACTTTCTGACGAGTACGTTTCAGCAGTCTTTTTCAAAAGTAAAGGTGATTATTTTTTCTCTTGATCGTCGTTTACTTCTTCGTATTCTGCATCCACTACATTGTCATCTGCTTTTTGAGCACCTTCAGCGCCTTCTTGCTGAGCTTGTGCTTGTTTTGCAGCTTCTTCATAGAGCTTTGTCGTTAGTTCTTGAACGATTGTTTGCAGCTCATCTTTTTTCGCTTTGATGTCTTCAAGCTCGCCTTTTTCGATCGCAGCTTTTAGTGCATCTTTCGCGTCGTTTGCTTTTTTCACTTGCTCTTCATCGATTTTGCCTTCTAGATCTTTTAATGTTTTTTCTGTTGTAAACACTAATTGATCTGCTTCATTGCGCACTTCGATTTCTTCTTTTTTCTTCGCATCTGCTTCAGCATTTTCTTCTGCTTCTTTGACCATTTTTTCGATCTCATCATCAGAAAGACCTGAAGAAGATTTGATGGTGATGTTTTGCTCTTTGCCTGTACCCATATCTTTCGCACGTACGTTGACAATACCGTTTTTATCGATATCAAAAGATACTTCGATTTGTGGTACGCCGCGTGGTGCTGGCGGAATGTCAGTCAATTGGAAACGACCTAATGTTTTGTTGTCTGCTGCCATTGGGCGCTCACCTTGCAGAACATGGATGTCTACCGCTGTTTGGTTGTCAGCAGCCGTTGAGAATACTTGAGATTTACTTGTTGGAATTGTTGTATTACGTTCAATCAGCTTTGTGAATACGCCGCCCATTGTTTCAATTCCTAAAGAAAGTGGTGTTACATCAAGAAGAACAACGTCTTTGACATCTCCTGTGATGACTCCACCTTGAATCGCCGCACCAAGAGCAACCACTTCATCAGGGTTTACACCTTTATGAGGCTCTTTGCCTGTTTCTTTTTTGATTGCTTCTTGAACTGCAGGAATACGAGTTGATCCACCAACAAGGATGACTTTATCAATCTCGCTAGCAGATAAACCAGCATCTTTCAATGATTGACGTACAGGTGTCATTGTACGCTCTACAAGATCTGCAGAAAGCTCTTCGAATTTAGCACGTGTTAGCGTTAATTCAAGGTGAAGAGGACCTGCATCTCCAGCTGTGATAAATGGCAGTGAGATTTGTGTAGAAGATACACCAGAAAGATCTTTTTTCGCTTTTTCAGCAGCATCTTTTAAACGCTGAAGCGCCATTTTATCTTTTGAAAGGTCAATGCCATTTTCTTTTTTGAATTCAGCTACTAAGTGATCAATGATCACTTGGTCAAAATCGTCTCCACCTAGACGGTTGTCCCCAGCAGTTGAGCGTACTTCAAAGACGCCGTCTCCAAGCTCAAGGACTGATACGTCAAATGTACCGCCGCCAAGGTCGTATACAAGGATCGTTTGATCTTCATCTGTTTTATCTAAACCATAAGCAAGCGCAGCTGCTGTTGGTTCGTTGATGATACGTTCTACTTCAAGACCAGCAATTTTACCAGCATCTTTTGTAGCTTGACGTTCTGCATCGTTGAAGTAAGCAGGAACTGTGATAACAGCTTTTGTTACTTCTTCGCCAAGGTAGCCTTCAGCGTAAGATTTAAGGTGTTGAAGAATGATTGCAGAGATTTCCTGCGGTGTATAGTTCTTGCCTTCAACTTCTACTTTATAGTCTGTACCCATATGTCTTTTAACAGACATGATTGTGTTCGGGTTTGTAATTGATTGGCGTTTCGCTACTTCACCAACTTGGCGCTCTCCATTTTTAAAAGCGACAACAGATGGTGTTGTACGTGCTCCTTCAGCGTTTGCAATGACTTTTGGCTCTCCGCCTTCAAGTACTGCAACACATGAGTTTGTTGTTCCTAAGTCAATCCCAATGATTTTACTCATAATCGATGACCTCCCATTATGTAGTTATTGATTTACTTTTACCATTGATGGACGAATAACTCGGTCTTTGAGTTTATAGCCCTTTTGCAATTCTTCTACTACGATATTTGAATCGAAGTTTTCATCTTCAACTTGCATGACGGCTTGATGAAGGTTTGGATCGAACTCTTTGCCGACAGCTTCAATTGGTTCAACGCCTTCATTTTTCAACGCTTCTACCAGCTGGCGGTAAACCATCTGCATTCCTTCTAACAAACTTTTCGCCTGCTCATTGTCTGGATCAATTCCAAGCGCTCTTTCAAAGTTGTCAAGAGCTGGGAGAAGATCGCTGACAACATGTTGAGAACGATATTTTTGCACGGTCTCCACTTCAGTTCGAGCACGGCGTTTATAATTTTCAAAATCTGCTTGAACACGCAGAATCTTGTTTTCTTTTTCATCTAGAAGCTGCTGCAATTCATCGATTTTCTCTTGGAAGGCAGACTGTTCATCATGCTTTGCTTCCTCAGTATCTGCTTGAACTGCTTCTTCTTGTGCTTCAACCTCTGCTTCTTGCTCAGGTGTCTGTTTTTCTTCTGACATTGTGTTCACCTCCCTCAAAAGATTCAAGAATACGAAGGGGCAGTGCCCCTATCTTTTTATCACCCTACTCATCATACAAATTGGAAAGTGCGTTTGACAAGTCTTTTGATACATGATGCAAAAGACTAACGACTCGCCCGTAATCCATGCGGGTTGGTCCGATGACGGCAATGGAGCCGAGTGATTTTTGATCAATCGAATAAGTCGCTGTGATCAAACTACAGTTCTCCATTGCTTCCAAATTGTTTTCTGAACCGATTTTAATGGTGATACCTTGCTGATTTGGATGAAACAGCTGCATGACATCATTCTTTTGCTCAATCAGCATCATGAGTGAGCGAATGCGGTCGATGTCATGAAATTCAGGCTGATTCAACATATTAATCTTCCCGCCAAAGAAAAGTTTTGATTCATTTTGTGTCGATGTAAATGTGTTGCCAAGCGCATCTAAAATGTGATCATAATCTTTTAAATGTGTGCGCAGAAGCATGACTACTTCTTTATACATCCTGTCCTTCAACTGGTCCATTGGAACGCCAGCTAAGCGGCTATTCAAAATATTCATCAGCTTCTCAATATCGGAGACATCGAGATGCTCAGAGAAGGTAATGGTTTTGTTTTCAACATGTCCGCTGTCTGTAATCATGATTGCTACGGCTTTATTTGGCTGAACGGGGACAAGCTGAATTTGCTTTAATCGATTTTCACTCAGCTTTGGACCAAGCACGATCGATGTATAGTTTGTGAGATCTGATAAAATTTCCGCCGATTTTTGAACTGTTTTTTCCAGCTCAAAAATTTTCTCCTGAAAAGCCGACTGGATAAGCACAAGCTCTTTAGACGACAGTTTTCGCGGAGAGAGCAAATGATCTACATAATAACGATATCCTTTTTCTGAAGGAATTCTTCCTGATGAAGAATGGGTCTTTTCAATAAAACCAAGTTCCTCCAAATCAGCCATTTCGTTTCTAATCGTCGCAGAGCTGAATGTGATGTCCTCTTTTTTAGAAAGAGTCCTTGATCCAACTGGCTGCGCCGAACGAATAAAGTCATTAATGATGACTTGCAGAATCAAAAGCTGACGATTTGTTAACATCATCATCACCCCTGTTAGCACTCTCTTTCAACGAGTGCTAATTGTATAAACAAAATTACCAAACTCAAATTAAAATGTCAATTATAACTCACCGAGAAACGCTTGAAATACTTCATTTCCTAACAATTTCCCTTTTCTTGTTAAACGAATTCCAATGTCATCTTTTACAATGAGACCTTTTTCTTCTAATTCTTCAAGAACTGAGGGAAAAAGAGCTTCTGGTGAAGCACCATATTTGGCTTGGAAGTCGGCACTTTTCACCCCTTCGATTTTTCGAAGGCCTAAAAACATTTCTTCTTCTATCTGCTCTGCTTTTGTGACTTGATGAGTTTCTTTATACGGGAACCCAGTTTGCTCAATCAGTTCCAAGTAATGCTTCACTGGTCCTGCGTTCACATTTCGGATGCCATCTACATACCCGTGTGCCCCTGCACCGAAACCGAAGTAGTCTTCATTGCTCCAATAGGTCAGGTTATGCTGGCTTTCAAAGCCCGGTTTGGCGTAATTGCTGATTTCGTATTGATGTAATCCATGGCGCTCCATTTCATCCATCACAAGTTCATACATTTCAGCCTCACGTTCTTGCGGCGGTAAATGCAGTTTTCCTTTTTGCATTAAGTTGTAAAACACCGTTTTCGGTTCCACAATCAGTGAGTAGACAGAATAATGCTCTGCTCCTAATGAGAAAGCTGTCTCAAGTGAATTCATGACATGATGCTTTTCTTGATGCGGCAAGCCAAACATAAGATCTAGGCTAATATTGTCAAATCCAACCGCTCTAGCTCTCTCAAAGGACGTGAGAACATCTTTCTTTTGATGAACTCGTCCGATTTTTTTGAGTAAATCATCTTCAAAGGTTTGGACGCCAAAGCTTAGTCGATTGACACCGGCTTCTTTTAACACATGTAGCTTCTCGAGTGATAATTCATCTGGGTTTGCTTCCACTGCAAATTCAACCAGGTTTTTTGACGGTTTTAACACACGGTGGATGCTGGTCATGAGCTGGTCTAGCTGGCTGACGGTCAATGATGTCGGAGTCCCCCCGCCAATAAAGATCGTCTTGAGTTCTTGCTCGCCCTTTTGCTCGATCGTGTGCTGCATCTCTTTTTCAAGAGCCGCTAAGTATTCATCGACTGGCTGCGTTTTAATGAAAAATTTATTGAAATCACAATAGTGGCAAATGTGCTCACAAAATGGAATGTGAATGTATGCTGCTTTCATTTGATGACACCTTCTTTACAGGTAAAGAGCCGCAGTTTATCGCTGCGGCACCTTTGTTTGTTTTCGACTATAAACGCCAAGGCTGACATTGTAAAGCAGGTTGCCTTGAGGAGGATGTTATTTTTTCGGTGTGCTGTCGTCCATCTTCAGCACAGCCATAAATGCTTCTTGCGGGACTTCAACAGAGCCCACTTGTTTCATGCGCTTTTTTCCTTCTTTTTGCTTCTCAAGAAGCTTTCTTTTCCGGGAAATGTCTCCACCATAACATTTAGCAAGTACGTTTTTACGCATCGCTTTAATGGTAGAGCGAGCCACGATTTTTTGTCCAATCGCTGCTTGAACTGGTACTTCAAAATGCTGGCGCGGAATGAGTTCTTTCAGCTTTTCTACGATGATCTTGCCTCGTTCATAGGCGTAATCGCGGTGAACAATAAAGGAAAGGGCATCGATTTTTTCACCATTCAGCATGATGTCCATTTTCACTAGAGTAGATGGGCGATAGCCAATCAGCTCATAGTCAAAGGACGCATAGCCTTTTGTGTTGGACTTGAGCATATCAAAGAATTCATACACGATCTCCGCCAAAGGAATTTCGTACACAATGCTCACTCGGTTTGCATCAAGGTATTGCATATCAATGAAATGTCCGCGCTTTCCTTGGCAAAGCTCCATGACAGAGCCTACATAGTCATTCGGCACCATCATTGTTGCTTTCACGTATGGTTCTTCAATTTTCTCAATCTTTTGCGGATCAGGCAGATTTGACGGGTTATCGACGATGATTTTTTCTCCGTCTGTCATATACACATCGTAAATAACACTTGGTGCTGTCGTAATGAGATCGATTTTAAATTCACGCTCAATCCGTTCTTGGATGATTTCCATATGAAGCATTCCAAGAAAGCCGCAGCGGAAACCGAAGCCAAGTGCTTGGGACGTCTCTGCCTCATATTGAAGTGAAGAATCATTTAATTCAAGCTTTTCTAGTGCTTCACGTAAATCGTTATATTTCGCTGTATCAATCGGATAAAGACCGCAGTAAACCATTGGGTTCAGCTTTCTGTATCCTGGCAGCGCTTCTTTCGCTGGGTTCACCGCACTTGTGATCGTATCCCCCACACGTGTATCGCCGACATTTTTAATTGCTGCTGTTAAGTAGCCAACATCTCCAACAGTGAGTTCATCTGTCGGCATGGCTTTTGGTGTGAATACGCCGACTTCAAGTACTTCAAATTCTTTGCCCGTCGCCATCATTTTGATTTTCTGACCTGGTTTGACCGTTCCTTCCACAATTCGTATGTACGCAATAACGCCGCGATACGCATCGTAGAGAGAATCAAATATAAGAGCTTGAAGCGGTGCTTCTGGGTCTCCAGCAGGTGCTGGCACCTTTTCGACGATTTGTTCTAAAATATCTTCGATCCCAATACCAGCCTTAGCAGAGGTGAGAACAGCTTCAGACGCATCCAACCCGATGACATCTTCAATTTCTCCTCTTACACGCTCAGGCTCTGCACTTGGCAGATCGATTTTATTGATAATCGGAAGAATTTCTAAGTTGTTATCAAGAGCTAAATAAACATTCGCAAGTGTCTGTGCTTCAATTCCTTGTGCTGCATCTACTACGAGAATCGCACCTTCACAGGCAGCAAGGCTTCGAGATACCTCATAGGTGAAGTCGACATGCCCTGGTGTATCAATCAGGTGCATAATATATTCTTCTCCATCCTTCGCCTTATATTTCAGCTGGACAGAGTTTAATTTAATCGTTATGCCGCGTTCACGCTCTAAGTCCATGGAATCAAGTAATTGTTCTTTCATTTCTCGCTGCGTAATCGCCGATGTTTTTTCTAAAATACGGTCGGCCAATGTGGATTTCCCGTGGTCAATATGGGCGATAATGGAGAAATTTCGAATTCTTGATTGCCGTTCTAATCGTTTTTCTTTATCTGTCACAATCTATCACTCCTACTATAAAACGCGGGTTGCGCTAGGTTAGATTATATCAATAGGGCTGTAAAGATTCAATCGAAATCAAGAAAAGCCGCTCATTGATTAGCGGCTTTAGTCATATGGTGTAGATTTATTTATTTCCCATTTACCCAATCATAAAGAAAACGAGCTGCATGTGTCATGCCATCAGACAACACCTTTCCTGCCTTGGAGAAGGCATTAAAGCTCTCTATTTCCTCAAGCTGCTTTTGTTTTTCGGCAAGATCCTTTTCTGTAACAGCCGTTCCTAAGATAGAGGCTTCTCGTTCTTCTTCGTCGTTCATTTGGATGGAGAAAGCGCCTTTTAATTGCGGGTCATGGTAACCCTTCATTTGCAGCATGCCATTATTTGCCTGCTGCATCCCTAAAAAGACGCCAAATAGCAAGACCAGTCCTAAAATAATGGTTTTTCCCATAAATGATCCCATGCACCGTCACCACCTTAAGAGCGTTTTTTCTCATCCTTTGCTT
The DNA here is from genome assembly GCF_900186955.1 of Bacillus pumilus. Classification (NCBI taxonomy): domain Bacteria; kingdom Bacillati; phylum Bacillota; class Bacilli; order Caryophanales; family Bacillaceae; genus Bacillus; species Bacillus pumilus. Next base: position 2,300,595 of record NZ_LT906438.1, read on the forward strand.
TGCCGTTTACTTTTTCCGCATCCCAGAAAATGTCGCTGAAGACATCAGCTGCTGCATTGGATGCATTTTTCAATTCTTCCATATTATTATCCACTCCGCCAAATTCTAAAAGAAGGGCTTTGTCGGATAAATCTTGATTATAAATTCCATTATCACCAATTTCGCCTTTGGCAAACACACCGACACTGAGTCCTTTATATTTTTTCTCCATCAAATGGTGGAACTCCGTCGCAAGCTTGAGGTTTTTCTCATAGCTTTGATTCTTCTTTCCCACAACAAACGCAATTCTCGCATATTTTTTCCCCTTGATCTCGGCAGTAGTGTCTTTCTTTCTTCTTGAGTCACGGTGGATATCGATTAAATATTCGAGATCATCATTTTTCGCTAAGGCTTCTTTTACGACCAGTCTTGATTCATTATAAGACTGGGGATACTTTAGTCCTTTTTGCAGAAGACGTTTTTCAACTTCTGTTTTGTCGACCGTATTCCCGATTCCTTGCTGATCAAGCGCCTTTCCGAACATGTCACCGACAAGGGTGACATTCACTTTTGAGTGCCGTGCATTGTTTGGATTCGTTTCTCCTTTTAAAAATGGTAAATATGATTCCGTATTATGTGTATGGTAAATGTACACAGCTTTTCGTTTTCCTGTCGACCGGTCCGGCTCTTTCGCAGGCTTTTTCGGCACATCTTTGTCGAGCTTGTCCAGCTCTGCTAAATTTGCTTCTTTTTCATCTTGAATGACTTCACTTGGCGGCGGCGATTCCATTGGCATGTTGGTATAGTCTGTTCCTTCACCTGCTAAGATGATTTTTGTATCAAAATGTTCAAAGCCTGGAAGTTCTCTACCTAGAAAACTACGCGGGTCTTCTAAATTGATACTGGTCGCAAGCTTGAGCGACAGTCCAGAGAAATGAAACCCTTTTTGATCTTTCGGGACGGCTGAGGCGAAATATTGGTTTTCCATGCCCATTAATGTGGCGAAAAACGCCCCGGAAAGCTCATCTGCTACACCATATAGCGAGGCTTGTGGCCTCAGCTCAGGTTTTAAAGATGTCAACGCCCCTGACATCACAAACACTACAACAAGCGAGGCTATAAATAAGAAAATGCTTTTGACTACTTTTGTTCCATTAATCGCAACGACCAACTGTCGAGGACGGCGGGGTCTTTTTTTCATGATTTACTCCCTCCAGCACGCTTTCTAGTAATTACACTATGAGCGAGCTAGAGAAAGTAGAACCGATTAATGATTATAAGAACCCATGTTATCTTGAGAGATTTTTTGATGAAGTGCTGTGTTTAATCCATTGGCGAGCACGTTTGCCATATCATCAATGAATGTATCCACTTCCTTAGGCGTGACCATGAGATTTTGCCCTAGCGGCGCAAGCACTTCATGGATCAGCTGCCGTTTCTCTTCTTCTGGAAGAGTTCCTACGATACCTAAGAATGATTGACGCGTTTCTTCATCTGGTAAGTCTTCTTCGTTTAGTACTTTTTTCTTCCCAAACGTCAAACCAGCCGGCACAAGAGAGCGGGACGGCCTGTCATCTTTCAGTTCTCTACCAAAATGCTTTAAGACATAATCAATTGTGTCACTTGCAATGGTGACTGCATCTACCACTGTCGGAACGCCAATCGCAATCACTGGAATTCCCAACGTTTCTTTGCTTAATTCTTTTCGCTTATTCCCTACACCTGAACCGGGATGGATACCTGTATCAGAGATTTGAATCGTCGTATTCACCCGTTCCACTGCACGAGCAGCAAGGGCATCGATTGCAATGACAAAATCGGGTTTGGACCTCTCGATCACGCCTTGTATAATGTCGCTTGTTTCAATACCAGTCAGTCCCATCACTCCCGGTGATAAAGAGGACACTGGGCGGTAGCCTTCCTGTACATTTTCCGGCTGCAATTCAAAAAGATGCCGGGTCACAAGCAGACTTTCAACCGTGAGCGGACCTAGCGCATCTGGCGTGACATTCCAGTTTCCTAGTCCTACTACAAGACAGCTCGCATCAGTCTGAATGCCTCGATCTTTTAAAAACTGAGCAAAATGATGGGCAAAGACTTCGACAACTTTTTCCTGCATCTCAGAATCTTTCTCCCGAATGCCCTGCGCCTCAAGTGTCAAGTATGTTCCTGCCTTTTTGCTGGTCAGCGCCTCCCCTTCTTTCGTAATCTCCACCGTGCGTATACGGATGCCATGCTCCTCTTTTTCCTTTTCGACAATCCCTTGAATTCCATCCTTTTTGACAACATTCGGATCGTTCTCTTGTTCTAGTATCTCTTTTGTTTCAACAGCCAAGTCTGTCCGAATTTGATAAGCACTTAAATCAAGTTTCTGTTTCTCCATAAAAAGACTCCTTCCACCAAGTAATTAACAGTAGTCTTTCCATCTCTTGAAAGAAACATTCGAGCGCTTCATCAATGAAAAATACTTTACATTTATATTGCATTCTAAAGGTGTGTTTGATAGAATACAACTTGTTCTATTGTGAAGATTTAACCTTAAGACAATTGTGTTTAGGTTGTATCTTAGGAGGTGAAACACATGCCAAATATTAAATCAGCGATCAAACGTACAAAAACGAATAACGAACGCCGTGCACACAACGTGACAATCAAGTCTGCGATGCGTACTGCGATTAAACAAGTTGAAGTTTCTGTAGCTAACAACGATGCTGAGCAAGCAAAAGCTGCTCTTTCTTCTGCTGCAAAACGCATTGACAAAGCCGTTAAAACTGGTCTTGTACACAAAAACGCAGCTGCGCGTTACAAGTCAAGACTTGCTAAACAAGTAAACGGACTTTCTGCATAATGCTTGCAACGCCTCAGTAATGAGGCAACTGTTTAACTGTACGTCCGTCCTGACCGGCTCAGCCATTAGGACAGACTGACAATTATACATCTAAACAAAAACGACCCTCTTTTTAGAAGGTCGTTTTTTTATGTTCAAGCGCCTAATAGGCGAAGCAGAAACAATTCTAGCAATAGCTGCTTGTCCTTTTTACCGGTTTTCATTTCATAATCGATCGTTGATAGCTCTTTGACAATCTGCTTCAGCTCTTCTTCTGAAAACAGCCTTGCCTGATCCATAGCAAGTTTGACGCGGAATGGGTGGACTTTTAGATTTGAAGCAATTTGTTTTTGCCCATATCCTTGCTGAGCGAAATACTTCGTCTGTAAAATCAAACGAAATTGAGTGGATATAAGTGCTAATATTTTAATGGGTTCCTCATTTTGTTTCAGCAAATCATAAAACATCTGCATGGCCTGAGAGCGGCGTCTGTTGACAATTTGGTTAATTAATTCGAAAATATTCTGCTCTAAGCTCCTTGCAACGAGCTGATTGACATCCGCTAATTCAATTTCTTCTCGCTCTCCAATATATGTACTCAGCTTCCTGACCTCTTGAAACAATGAGGATAGGCTTCCGGCGCACAGCATCACAAGCTGCTCAGCCGCTTCAGATGTCATCGCCTTTCCTTCTGTTTTCACCAGCGTAATGGTGAAATCCGTTGTTTCTTTTGGGTTTAACTCTTTTGCCTCAACCATAGCCGCTTTCTTTTTTAGCAATTTGGTGATTTTCTTCCGTTCATCCAGCTTTTCATATGGTGCCAATAAGACGAGAATGGTATAAGGCGCCGGCTTTTCTAAATAAGCTTCTAACAGAGAAAGCTCATGCTCAATCTTCTCTTTTTTCTTTTCCGCTGTAAGAAAATAAGGGTTCTTGATCACAACGAGACGCCTTTCTCCCATGAACGGAAAGGTTTCTGCATCTGTCACAGCCTGTTCAAGCGGCACCTCTTCCATATCAAAGACAGAGAAATTAAAATCCTTTGTCTCTTCGTCTACTACAGCTTGTCTTAATTTAGCTGCTGTTTCTTGCAGTAAATACGTTTCTTTTCCATATAAGCAATAAACGGGATGGATATCCCCTCTTTTTAAATTGTTCCAAACCTCAAAGACCATAAATTGAATCCCTCTCTTTCACTTCCTCCTCTATCCTAAAGTGTGCGAAGACATTAGTAAAGAGGAAGCTGAAAGTACCGCCTCCTCATTTATAGTAAACGTCTGGTGCAAGCTCCCGGGTCAGCTTGCTTCAGACGATATTCATAAAATGATCATGAAAATGGAAAACGGTTACTTTACCTTCTAGCAATTCCAAATGAGTTCAAGTATACTAAAATTAGCCAGGAGGGATGAAAATGAATGAATTTGAAAAAAATGTTCAAAGCAAGCGAAATGATGCGATCGACTCAGCTGTTGGTTTTATCGTCACATTCGGATTTTTCGCCTCAATGTTTATTTTGGCAACCATTATACACCTCGTTGGATCTTAACTTCATGATTGCTACATGACTGCCGTTTTGGCAGTTTTTTTATTGTTTTTGTAAGATATCATATGGAGGATGCGTGTAAAACGTTCCTTCCTTCTCAAGAAATCCATAGGTCACACTTCCGTCTTGATCTGTGCGGTACACCTTCGTTTGATGATCCTTTAGTTTTTTCAAGACTTCCTGATGAGGATGCTGATAACGATTGCGTTCACCAGCCGAAATGAGTGCGTGCGACGGCTCCAGATGCCGAAGCCACTCATCACTTGTTGACCCTTTGCTCCCATGATGCCCAACCTTTAAGACATCTGCTTGCAGGTGAGGATAGGCTTCTATAATATCTCGTTCCCCTTCATGTTCAAGATCTCCAGTGAACAGAAACCGTTTCCCGCCAAGATTAAAAGTTAGAACAAGTGAATCATTGTTCTTACTTGTCACCCGGTCTTGCGAAGGGTGAAGAACCTCAAATATGTGCTCTCCAACTTGGAGCTGATCTCCTCTTTCTAATTCATCAATCATAATCCCTTTTTCAGCTGCTTCTTTTAGCAGCTTTGCATCTTCTGGACTTCGGGCAAAACCTTTTGGTATGGCTAGCCGCTTTACTTTATTTCGCTTGATTAAACGAACTGCTTCTCCCATGTGGTCTTGATCTGCATGCGTGAGAATCAGCACATCAAGTTTTGCTATACCTTTAGAATGCAAAAACGGGATTAGTGTTTGTTCACCGATCGTAGACACTTTACGTCTTTTTTTCCATGGTTCATCATCAAAAGAAAGTCTGCCACCTGTGTCCACAAGTAGATGTCCCTTTCGGTAAGGGAGCTGAATAAACAAACTATCCCCTTGTCCGACATCCAGCATCGTGACCTCCCCTTTTTGGAGAAAATTCGGGGTGAAATAGTGTGCACTCAAGACACCGATGAGTAATATAATCGGCACGGCATAGGATTTCACGGACATTTTGCACTCCATCACAAACAGCAAAAAAACAATGGCGCTCACTTCAAGCAGAATATGCCACCAAGTCGATTTCATAAAAATCAGGTTGAACCCATCAAAAACTGCCATATGTGCTGACAACTGATGACTTAGCTGGATGACCGAATCAAGCAACTGGAACAACACTTGTCCAAGCGGAAGATAAATGATAGACAAAAGAAAAAAGAGTAAGGATAGAGGCAGGACAACTGTTGTATAAAAAGGGACAAATATCATATTCAATGGGATGCTCAGCAAAGAAAATTGCTGAAAATGATATAAAAGAACAGGAAGCGAGGCAAGCTGTGCAACAAATGAGATAAGGAACAACTGCATCACGGCGCTATTCGCTTGCGATAAGATTCTGGTCGATAACAAAATAAAAAACGTAACCACGAATGAAAGCTGAAATCCGATCTCGAATAGATATAGAGGATGAATCGCTAATAAGAATAAAAACGTTGCGCTTAATACGACAGCAGAAGGCTGTTTCATTTCTTTTGGCAGGCTTGTCATCACTAAATAGATTCCTGCCATAAGGCAAGCTCTTAAAACTGATGGTGCAGCACCTGTCAAACAAGCATAAACAGGAAGAAAGCATAATAGAAGAAGACGCGCTGTCTCTCTTGTCACACCGGCACGAAGCAGACACCAAAATAAACAGGCAAGAAGCGTTTGCACATGCAGTCCTGAGATCGCTAACAGATGAATAATACCGAGCATTTGATAGTCTCTTAGCGTGTCAGGATCAATCAAATCACGGTCTCCAAAAATAAGAGCCTGTACAATACCTACAGAGTTTTTCGGCACATGATCTTCTAAGAATTTTAAGCCCTTTTGCCTCATCTTTTGAAGATAATAGGAAGGACGATCATTTGTTGTACAGCCTTTGATTGACTGCGGTAAGAAAATAGCGCGAATGCCTTTTGATTGTAGAAATTGATCGTATTGAAACCCGTTAGGAATGGTTGCGTGTTTAGGCGGTCGAACATCACCTGTCATATGACAGCTCATACCTGGCTCTACGTCTTTTAACGTCTCTTTTTCACGCTCTGTTTGAATGGTATAGAAAGCGGCTAGCCGGTCATCTTCTGTTGACACAGTTGCCGAAAAACGATTGCCATCTATTTTCGGAATCGTTTCAATCACAACAGAGCCGGAAAAGAATTTTTCTTGAACAGGTTGATCCGTTTCAAAAAACTCATGAACCATAAAAATAAGAGTATAGACGGCTCCACATAGGCTGATCATGAGAAAGAGTTTGGGGATTTTTTTCAGTAGGCTGAGAAGGAAGATGATGAGAAGAAAGAGAAGGAAGTACAAATGAAGATGATATGCAGCCAGAGCAATTCCAACAGCTGCTGAAATTGCCCCAAACGGCAAATAATTAAACATAGGAAGTAAATAATTGATTCGCCTTCTCATGCATATTGCGAATTTCTGATTCACTAAGTCCTGATTCACTTAGTTTGCCAATTAGATCTGCAACAAAGGCTAATTTTTCTTGATTTTTTAAGTCGATGATCATTTCATCGAGTTCAACTTGTTCCGTTTGAACACCTGCCTGCTCAAATAAATCAATGGCATATGGGTGATTTTTATAATCCTTTGCATAGTAAACGGTTCGAATACCTGCTTGAATAATGGCTTTACAGCACTGCAAACAAGGAAAATGTGTGACATATATTTCAGCATCGGCTGTAGGTGCACCAAATTTGGCACATTGTAAAATAGCGTTCATTTCCGCATGGATGGTGCGAACGCAGTGATGATCAATGACATAGCATCCCACATCTGCACAATGGACATCACCAGCAATTGAGCCATTATATCCCCCTGCAATGATACGCTTGTCTCTGACGATGGTCGCCCCAACAGCTAACCGCTCACAGGTGCTTCGCAGAGCAAGCAAATGGCTTTGCGCCATAAAATATTGATTCCATGAAATTCTTTCCACGAGCTGATCCCTCCAGAATGATGGTTGGTATTAAGTGTACATGCCTTCCTTCTATATCGTCAATTCTACTTAACGGTCAATTCATTTTTCAGCCGTTCGATGGTCTTCTCCCCAAAACCTGAAATGTTCCGCAAATCTTCAATTTGTTGAAATTCTCCGTGCTCCTCTCTGTACGTAATGATAGCTTCTGCTTTAGCTGGCCCTATTCCATTAATGGTTTGCAATTCCGCTGCATCAGCCTGATTCACATTGACACCTTGACTCTTTTCATTACCCGATGGAGCGTCTGCACCTGCTGTTTGTGCCTCTCTCTCTGCTTCTCCCTGCTTCCGGACATAAATCATCATACTGTCTTCTAATTTTGCTGCTTGATTAATTTCAATCGTGTCTGCTTTACTAGTAAAACCTCCTGCTCTTCGAATGGCTTCTTCTACCCGTGCATCAGATTGAAACGTATAAACACCTGGCTTTTTTACAGCCCCTTTGACCTCCACAAAAATGGAGGATGATTCATTATCGGTCTTTTCTTGTTTGTCTTCTAATGTGACTTGTATGTCTTGATCGCCCTTCAATACACTTGGCTCTCTAGAGCTCTCCTTATTTCCTGCCAAAAGGAAGAAAGTGATGATGATCGTGCCCATGAGCCCAGCTCCGATATAAAGACTGTATTTTTTCAATGGAATGAGTCGCTTCACGTGCTCACGCTTCTTTCAATCATATTTTTCTATTGCTCAACATACTGTTTAGAAGATAACAGATCCTATGCGCCTAAGGAGGGAGAACGTTTGAATATCGGGATAATCGGTACAGGAAACATGGGTACCATACTTACTGAGGCATTTATTGAATCAAAGGCAGTCAATCCCTCATCCATCACCATTACAAACCGGACCATAGAAAAAGCGTTCAATATAAAAAAGAACCACCCAGAGCTTGAAGTAACAAAACAGCTTACAGGAGCTGTCATGGATAAAGATTTCATCTTTGTTTGTGTCAAGCCGCTTGATATTTATCCTCTTTTAAAAGAGCTGAGCCCTCTTTTAAAAGAGCACCAAACCATTGTCATCATTACAAGTCCGGTTCATCCTGAACAGCTTCAGGATATCGTTCCTTGTCAAACAGCCAGGCTGATTCCAAGCATTACGAACCGTGCTTTATCAGGTGCGTCACTTTTAACATTTGGATCGTCATGTAATGTCGCGACGAAAACAGCGTTAAGACAATTAGCTTCCTGCATTTCAACACCTATCGAAATTCATCATTCGATTACAAGAGCGGCGTCAGATATCGTCAGCTGCGGTCCTGCCTTTATCAGCTTCCTCGTTCAGAAAATGATTGAAGCAGCCGTTGAAGAAACAGATATTTCTAAAGAAGAAGCCACCACCTTATCAGAAGATATGCTTGTAGGGCTTGGCCGTTTGATTGAAAAAAGAGTCTATACCCTTCCGACACTACAAGACAAAGTGTGTGTAAAAGGCGGCGTTACGGGTGAAGGGATTAAAGCACTTGAAGCAGGTGTTCAAGATATGTTCCACCGCCTTTTTCAAAACACCCATGAAAAATTCGATGAAGATCTTGAAGCGGTTGCGCATCAATATCCGCCAAGTGTGTTTACTGATGATCGCAGAAATTAATCAACTCTGCAACAAGCGAAAAAAGGGTTTTAAAAAACCATCGTTCCATTAAACGATGGTTTTTGGCTTCTTAGCTGAAATGAAATATCTTTCGGCGAATTCCCTGGGCGCTTCATTTGTAAAATCAGCGGTCACTTCTATTTGTTCAAAGCCAGCGGACTCAAGGAACGCCGCATAGGTCTCAAATGGAAATGTACGCTGTTCATGTGTCTCATCATAACGCTGATACACGTCTCCGTCCTTTACAAAAAAGCTTAAATCGTGAATGACCGAATACATGTCATCCCCTTTATCACTCTGCCAAATATAGCTGATCTCTTCATCTTGATCGGCATAAGTCGAACCTGGGAATACCTCTTCCATTTTATAAGGAGTATGAACATCAAAGAGTAAAACCCCATCTGCCTCTAAAAGCTGAAACATGTTTTTAAAGGTTTTTTTGACGTCATTTTCGTTTTTTAAGTAATTCAAGGAATCACAGCATATAACCGCCGCTTGAAAGACTTGCTCAAAACCCGTCAGCTCTCTCATATCTTGATGTAAAAATTGAATGGACTGCTTTTTCGCCTGTGCTTTTTGCTGCGCGAAAGCCAGCATTTCTTCACTGAGGTCAATTCCTGTGACTGCGTGACCCTTTTCAGCTAACCGAAGAGAAATCTCTCCAGTTCCACAGCCAACATCAATAATGGCAGCATTCGGTTTGATATTCTGCTGGATCCACTGAACCCATTCATCATAAGGTGCATGTGTCATGAGCTCGTCATACACACCTGCAAACCCTTGATAAATCATGAGTTAATGCCAAGTGAAAGCGTTTCTCTCGGCGCATCTCCCCATAACTTCTCTAGGTTGTAGTATCCTCTTTCTTCTTTGTGGAACACATGAGCAATGACATCACCAAGATCAATCAATACCCATCTTGCTTCATCAAAGCCCTCCATCTTCTTCACTTCGATTCCACTTTCCTCTGCAAGATGTTTTACTTCTCTTGCAATGGCCTGCACTTGTTTATCAGAGTTCCCGTGACAAATGAGAAAATAATCGGCAACAAGTGAGATTCCTTGCATATTAAGGGCAATAATATCCTCAGCCCGTTTATCATCGCATGCTCCTGCCGCGACGTTTAAAATTGATGATGAATCCATCCAAATTCCTCCTTAATTGTTCTTATGCACAAGTGAGTTGTAAGTCGCAAGCGTATCTGGATAGACTGGCTGGTTCTTTTTCAATAAAAAGCTGATCGTGTTTTTTAGTGACTGAATCAGTGCGCTATCTAAATCTTGCTCTGCTAACTCTCTTACTTCTTCAACACCAGGGAAATGACGTCCTGGTTCGATATAATCAGCGACATAAATGACCTTTTCAAGTAATGTCATGTTTGGTCTGCCTGATGTATGAAATTCAATGGCCGTTAAAATATCTTGGTCGTTAATAGCTGCTTCCTTTTTAACCAAATAGGCACCAACCGGGGCATGCCAAAGCTCGGGCGAATATTCCAGCAATAGAGGGTTCATCTGTTCCTGCTGGATAATCCCCTTCATTTCATCCTTTGGTCTAAATTTCGCATAATCATGAAAAATAGCGGCGATCTCTGCTTTTTTCACATCTGCACCGAACCGTTCCGCTAAAGAAATAGCTGTCTCCATAACCCCGAGTGTATGTGTATATCTATGCTCTGTTAACTGCTCTTTGACACAGCTTAATGCTTCTTCACGATTCATATAAGTGATGCTCCTTTATATAACGCTCAACAGCTTTCGGTATCAAATAATCGACAGGTTTTTCCTGCATGATTCGCTGCCTAATCAATGTCGATGATACATCAAAAGCTGGAACATCTGCAAATAAAAGAGGATATGTCGTATTTCGGGTATAACCCGGTCTTTTCATCCCAATAAAAGTAATCATCTGAAGCAAATCATCTATCCGATGCCATTTTGGCAAATACTCGACCATGTCCGCTCCAATCATAAAAAAGAACTCATCTTCAGGATGATGCTTCTTTAAAAGCTCCACCGTATCTACTGTATAAGATGGACCCTCTCGCTCCATTTCAATGAGCTCCAATCGAAAATGTGGATTTGACTGGATCGCCGCATCCACCATTTTCACCCGGTGACGACTATCTGCTCGCTTCCGGTCTGTTTTATGAGGAGGCTTGTGATTTGGGATAAACCAAATTTCATCAAGCCCTACTTGAAAACGCACTTCATTTGCCATCAGCAAATGCCCATTATGAGGAGGATCAAACGTACCGCCAAACAACCCTATTTTTTTCATATCACATCCACCTTTACGGCAGCTTAATTTGTTTATTTTCCTTTGATTCTTTATAAAGGACAATCACATTTCCGATCGTTTGAACAAGTTCAGCTTTTGCACCTTTGACAAGTGCTTTCGCAACTTCCGTTTTGTCCTCGTCGCAGTTTTGTAATATGCTGACCTTTAACAATTCTCTTACTTCAAGCGCCTCGGAAATTTGCTTGATCATATTGTCATTTACCCCGCCTTTTCCTACTTGAAAAATAGGTGATAAATGATGTGCTTTTGCACGTAAAAAACGTTTTTGTTTCCCTTTTAACATGGTGTTCCTCCTAATTTCTGTATCACAATTGACTTCATTTTTCTTGCGTCAGGCGTGATGCCTGTCCACAGTTCAAAGGCTCTAGCTGCTTGTCCAACAAACATGCCGACACCATCTACTGTTTTCAAACCTAACCCGGCTGCTTCTCTGAGCAGTTTTGTTTCTATTGGATTATACACAATATCACAAACAACCGCTGTTTTTTTTTGCGTTTACTAAAGAAATCGGGGTTTCTTCAACATTCGGGTGCATACCAATTGAGGTTGTATGGATGATGACATCATATTCCCCAAGCTGCTCTTCCGCCGTCTTTAATGTAATGGCACTAGAAGTGAAGTTCCCATTTGCACTTTCAATTAAAGCCTCCGCTTTTTCAATGGTACGATTGGTGATATCAAAGCTTTTCGGTGCATAGTCAGCGATTGTCGTATAAATCGCATTTGCCGCTCCGCCAGCACCAATCATTAGAAATGACAGCTCTGATAAAGGCTGATCCAAGGCTTCAAGCAATGAATGAAGAAAGCCCTCCCCATCTGTGTTGTACCCGACGAGCTGACCTCCTTCGAGCCGCACCGTATTGACTGCACGCAGGCGTTCAGCTGTCACATCAATTTTGTCCAGGTACTGCATGATGTCTACCTTGTGCGGAACAGTGACGTTAAAGCCGCTGATTCCTAAGGCTTTCATACCGCTAATGGCATCTTTCAGGTCATCATTTTCTACTTGAAAGCCATGATAATGTCCATCAATTCCAGCATCCTTTAATGCTGCATTATGAATATCCGGAGACATTGAATGGCCAACAGGGTTACCGATTACTCCGTATAAAGGTTTCAAGGTCTCTCCCCCTCTGAACATTTAAATTAACGAACGTCTCATAAACACATGCACGCCTTTTGGCGCATAGACTTTGATTTGCTTACCTGCATCATTTGCCGTGATCCACCCTAAGCCTGAGAAGACGATATCCATTTTCGGCTGATCAATGGTAAAGGTATGTGGAACGAGTGGAGGAAAATCTTCCATCCCCTCTTTTGATGGCGGTGATAGCAGTTCACCGGCATGTTTTTCATATAAATCATCTGCGTTCTCTAACTTTGTTCTGTGTATGTTCAGCTCATTTGGCATATAGCAGACAAATGACGTTCTGCCGCCTTTTACATAATCAAATCGAGCAAGCCCGCCAAAATAAAGCGTTTGAGCTTCATTTAATTGGAACGTTCTCGGTTTCAATTCTTTTTTCGGCGTTAAGATCTTCAAGTCATTTTTACTGACATAGTGCGCCATTTGATGACGGTTGATAATGCCCGGCGTATCAAATAGAGCAGATCCGTCATCAAGCGGGATCTCAATGGCATCAAGTGTTGTACCTGGATATTGGGATGTGGTGATCACGTTCTCTTTACCAGATACTTCTTTGATGATTCGATTGATAAATGTGGATTTCCCAACATTCGTACAGCCGACGACATAGACATTTCTTCCTTCGCGGTAATGATCGATCGCTTCCATCACCTCAGGTACGCCCTGACCTCTGCTTGCACTGATTAAGAAAACATCGATCGGGTTCAATCCGTTTTCTTTCGCTTCCCGTTTCATCCAATGAATTAAACGATCTTTTTTCACGGATTTCGGTAAAATATCTACTTTGTTGCCGACGAGTAAAATCGGGTTACCACCGACAATACGACTCAGCCCATTAATCCAGCTTCCGTTAAAGTCAAAAATATCAACGACCTTGACAATCAGAGAATCTGTCTCTCCGATACTGTGCAATATATTTAAAAAGTCGTCTTCTGTTAAAGAAACATCTTGTATTTCATTGTAGTTCTTTAACCTAAAACAGCGCTGACAGATCACATCTTCTTTCAATAGAGATGCTGCCGGCGCATATCCTAATTGATCTTTATCTTCCGTCTGAATGGCTACACCGCAGCCAATACAAACAACCTTTTCCATTATTACTCTTCCTCCCACTGAATGTGGCCCTTACGCTTTAAGGCTCCTAAAATTCTGCGTTCAATCTGCCTGTTAAACTTAGTGATAAATCCGTCTGAGGCAGCAACAGGGACGACCAAAATCGTATGGAAGCCGTGACGATTCCCGCCTAGAACATCGGTCATGAGCTGATCCCCAATGACAACCACATCTTCTTTTTTCAATTGCATATCAGCGACGGCCTTATTAAAAGCTCTTCCCATCGGCTTTTTCGCTTTATAAATAAACGGAATATGAACTGGTTCAGAAAAAAGCTTGACCCTTTTTTCATTATTGTTCGATACAATCGTCACTTGTATCCCGTGATCCTTCATTTCTTGAAACCATTCAATTAAGCGGGGCGTCGCACTTGGACGATCCCATTCTACTAGTGTGTTATCTAAATCGGTAATAATTCCTTTTACATTTCGTTCTTTTAGTTTTTGCGGTGAAATGTGGAAAATGCTTTTCACAAATTCATCCGGTAAGAAATACTTCTTTAGCACAATTTGCACCCTTTCTTCCATTGGTTTTTCAGCGATAGTGTCGAATCAAATCACAATTTGTCTGTCTATCGAATACAATGAAAAAGTTTTCGACATATGACGAGGACCTTCAACAGTTGTGGATAATTTTACACACATTATCCACCTATATTTCATCACGCTTTCATTCAATTATAAACACTCTACCCACAAGTTATCCACTTCACCATGTGGATAACAGAACGATTGTTCTTGTTTCCCATTCATGGTAGATTAAAGGTACTTCAGAGACATTCGATCAACCTATGATGATATGTCTTTTCCTCAAGTTTTATGCCAACTTTTTCAGGGGAGGTGTTTTTCCCATCATATGGGTTTCTAGTATGAAAAAGCTGTCAGATGATTTACTTATAGAATCGTATTATAAAGCAAATGAAATGAACTTAAATCGCGACTTCATTGAATTAATTGAGACAGAAATGAAAAGACGTTCGCTCGGGCATATGCTCTCTGTTTCCTCTTAATTCCATATCACAGGAACCATGCCTCCCGAGCATTCTCTTTTTTAAACTCAGGTGACTGATATTATATCACTTGCGCTATAGGCTTACTACTATTTTCCGTAAAAAACACCCCTTCTCAAGTAAAGAAGAGGTGTCTTATTTGCAAGGCTGTTCATTCCAAAACCATAACCCTCCACCTACGACCAAAATAACCACAAGGAATACAACAAGAAAAGCGTAACCGATTCCTGCTCCTTGAGCTGGATAAGGCGAACACGCAGGGTAAGGATAAGGGCATCCCCACATATCAGTTACCTCCTTCTAGGAAGATATACTGTTAGACTATGCTAAATGGATGATCTTGTTTAGGCAGATGGCCATCATTTAAAAATGTTTGATGACATCACGCTCTTTGATTTCGTTATAAATGATTCTTGCCCCTTTTGGCGTCATATGATTGCCAGAAGGGTCGATCAAACCTGATTGAATCAACGCATTGTCACTATCTTCGCCTGCTTCTCGGATGAACGCTTTCCAGTTGTCGACAAGCGGTACTTGATGATCCTTGGCTATTTCTCTCGTGATATCATTATAGGAATTTTGCCAAGCTCTTGCCCCGCCTCTCTCAGCAAAATAAGATGACTTATACCTAGAGTAATAATACAAGCCCTTTTTTCCGCCTTCTACAACAGGTACACAGGTCATGAGAATCGGGGTAATGCCTGCTTTTCTACTCTCAGAAATGAAGTAGGTTACGTTTTCTTTAAACCTTTTTTTCGTCACTCGGGGATGTTTCCCGTCTAAAATCGCCGCATCATTCGTCCCAAACATGATGAGGACGTAAGTTGGTTTCTGCTTTAAAATATCCTGCTCAAAGCGCAGCTTCGCATCTTCAGTCGTCTGCCCGCCAATTCCTGCGTTCTTCACTTGAATTTGACCGCGCTCGACGTTTTTCATGAGATTCACCCATTTTTCAGATGTTGGATAATCTCGAAAGTCCCAGTTTGATCCCTTTGTATTGCTGTCGCCAAATGCAATGACACTTTCTTGTTCTGGCTTTGAGCACCCAGCAGCGACACAAAGTAGGATGAAAAGGACAACATATTTCTTCACAACATTCACCTCCAAAAGCCCTCTTCATATAGTAAACGACAAGACTTTTGGTTTCAATGAATGACTGTTTTTGACGAATCTCCTATTGCAGTTGAACTGGTACATACGCTTTGTCATGATGCAGTAGTTCGCTCACTTTAACAAATTCATATCCTCGATCCTTTAATTCAGGTATTACTTGTTTCAGTGCTTCAACCGTTTGCTTCCGGTTTCCCCCACCATCATGCAAAAGAATAATATCGCCGCCTTGAATGTGATCAATAATCCTGCTCGCAATTTTGTGTGAGCCTGGTCTTGACCAGTCCTTCGGATCTTGCGTAAAGGACCACATGACCACATCATATCCTTGTTTAGACAAAATCCGGAAAGATTTCATCGTCAAGCGGCCACCAGGAGGACGAAATAATAAGGGCCCACCAGGCTGAAGTGAAGCGATATGAGCCGCTGATTCTTTTAGCTCCTGCTTGATCTCCTTTGAAGATAACAGGTCAAAATACGTATGATTCATCGTGTGGTTGCCAAGCTCATTTCCCTCGCCTACGATTCGTTTCGCAATGTCTGGATATGTATGAATCCGGCTGCCTATAGCAAAAAAGCTGGCATTCACTTGATGCTCCTTCAGCACGTCTAAGACTTGATTCGTGTACACTGGATGAGGTCCATCATCAAAGGTCAGTGCAATCTTTTTTCGTTCCTGTCTCATGTCCCAAAAAGCTCGTCCTGTTTTTTCTAGGTCGATTCTTTTTAATGTTCGAGCTTCTATTTTATTAGGAACAAACGTGCATAGCAGTAATATACACAGCAAGACATGCAACCCTCTCATTTGACCGCCTCCACAGAACATTCTTACAGATTAAATTGCCCGCTTTTTAATGATTCATTCAGCATTCATGGTCACGAACTGCATCTCTGACTTCTTTTTTTACATAAAAAAAGCTGGCCATCAGGCCCGCTTTTTGTTTCACGTTTGGTTTCTCTCTTCAACTGTCGAACGTTGCTTAGAATTCATACAGACACTCTCCTTCTTGGATTTGATTTTGAGCCCATAATAATTTCTGATAATACTGGTTGGACTTCTGGTATTGTTGAGAGGCTTCTAAGGCTGTCGCAATTTCTAGTGAGATATCCTCTATATAAGAGTATAGGCTAAGTTTTTCCAAATAATCAATGGTTTTTTGCAGTTGTTCTTCATTCATTTCTTGAACATATAAAGCATCTAGATACTCAAACATATGACAGAACAGCTGGTCTTCATGCTTCTTTGCAGCTAATTTTCCATCTTCTAATATGCGGCATGCTGCTCCTTGTTCATTTTGTCTAAAAAGCAGTTTTGCCAGCGTATAGAGCGTATGTGGAAGCGTGGGAAGTTGCTCTTTACTGGCAATATCAGCCGATTCTGTTAAATAGCGTTCTGCTTCCTCAAGGTAGCCCAGTTCCCCATAACATTTCCCTAAATTATAAAGCGCTGAACTGTATATCCGCGGGTGATCGATTTGTGATGCGAGCTGTTTTGCCTTTTTTAAATGAGGCAGTGCCCGGTCTTTTCGTTTTAAATCTTGATAGTTTCCTGAAATCACAAACAGGCACTGAATGATGCGAATTGAATAAGCATCATGCTGATCGTATATTTCCAGCGCCTTTAAAATATGATGCATCGAGACATGCGTTTGCTTCATAATATAGTAGGCTTCTGCTACTTTAAAATGAAACTCAGCCTGCTCAATATCATCAAATACCATAGACAGCTGTTTTTCTGCCACTCGGTAATATTTGACGGCTTCTAAATATTCTTTTTGACTAAACTCATGCATGCCACGAAAAAATGCATGGTAATAATGCAGCATATCAGATAGCTCATGATTGGAGTTTTCGATTTTATCGACAAGATTAGATACTGAGAAAGGTTGATATTTTGAAGGGTGTATATAGTCAAGCATGATCTGGTGCCGAAAACACATGAGCTGATAATAAATCAGTAAATGCTGGTCCTCTTCCATCCGTTCAATTTCCGCTTCTACTTCTGCTTTCAGGATTTCCGCATCTGGAACACTGAACTGCCGTATCATTCGATACCATTCATTAATTTTCATACCTACATGTGAAGAAAGAACCTTCCCCATGTTCCGAAAAAACCCCTTCCTTTTCGGTCTAATATTACATATTTTAGCACGCTTCTTGACCGCCAAGCACCGCAAAGAAACCGCAAACATATGAGCAAGGCAGCAGAAACAGACGAACAGAAGCCCGTTTTTTTCGAAAAAGATGATTTTTTCATCGTACAGACACAGACAATCCCCCCTTCACATACATTTGAGGATATAGGCAGTGGCCTAAACATGGTGGAGGTGAAAATCGTGGCAGGAGTATTTACAGCGATGGGATTGATGGTCAAAGAATTGGTGTTCTTAGTGTCCTATGTCAAAAACAATGCCTTTCCACAGCCCCTTTCGGGAGATGATGAAAAAAAATACTTAGCCCTCATGGCACAGGGCGATGAACATGCAAGAAACATGCTGATTGAACATAACCTTCGGCTCGTCGCCCATATTGTCAAGAAATTTGAAAATACCGGGGAAGACGCTGAAGACCTCATCTCCATCGGGACGATCGGACTCATTAAAGCCATCGAAAGCTATTCCTCTGGAAAAGGAACAAAGCTGGCAACATATGCGGCGCGGTGTATTGAAAATGAAATTCTGATGCATTTACGCGCGCTCAAAAAAACAAAAAAGGATGTCTCCTTACATGACCCCATCGGTCAGGATAAAGAAGGCAACGAAATTTCTTTAATTGATGTCTTAAAATCAGAAAGTGAAGATGTGATCGATACCATTCAGCTCAACATGGAGCTTGAAAAAGTAAAGGAGTATATCGACATTCTCGACGGCCGAGAAAAAGAAGTCATCGTCGGCCGGTTCGGTCTTGATTTAAAGAAAGAAAAAACGCAGCGGGAAATAGCAAAGGAGCTCGGGATTTCGCGGAGCTATGTATCCCGTATTGAGAAGCGGGCGCTGATGAAGATGTTTCATGAATTTTACCGGGCGGAGAAGGAGAAACGGAAGCGGGAGAAGGGGAAATAATATCAAAGAAGCCGGTCTAAATTCCGGCTTCTTTTCATTCCACTAAGCACTCAACATAATAAAACCATATCATTGGTTATGGAACTTAATTCCATTACACTCCTTATATTCATTTGCCATCGTTTCTATACGTTTATGTGAATTATGGTTAAAATGGTAAGTCAAAACAAGGATCGTTCTTTATTTTTCATCTTATTGATTAAGAATTTTAATCTCTAGTCTAAATATAGTGTTTTTTATAAACAGACAGTAATTACCATGTCGTGGCATGTCTGTTAAAGTAACCACCTGTCTTAAATCCAACTTTTTTATAGGAAAAATTGGATGGCTAGTTCTCCATGTTTTATAATTACTGATACAGAACTCCGGCTTGCTGAAGTTTTCTATCCTTTCAAAATCCTTTACATAAATGATCTCAATTTTTTGACTGCTTTCTTCATATTCCCCTTAAAAATTAATAATCACTTTCCCTTTTGGTCGTCCATTTGCGACTAGTTCTAGCGCTTCATTTACGTTGTCTATAGTAAATAGTATTGGATGAATTGCTGGAACAATGTTGTTTTCTTCAATGATTTTGGTAATCTCTTTAAGTTGTGCGCCGTCAGAACGAACGAAAATAAAATGATATTCCACGTTTTGTTTCTTAGCTTTGCGGTCATAATTTGCGCCAGCAAGGGAAAATAATATTCGTTTCCACAATGGGGAATTTAGGTATTTCCCGAAACGTTTATTTGGTCCTGTACGGAGAGAGAGCAATCTTCCGCCCGGTTTGATGATACTCAATTCACTGTCAAATTCTTTAGGTCCCAGTGTATCAATCACGTAATCCACATTCGACAACAAGTCAACATAGTTTTCTATTGCATAATCCAAATATTGGTCTGCACCCATTTCCAAAGTGCGTTCGCGCGCTTCTGAGTTGCCACTAACAATGACATTTAGGCCCATTTCCTTTGCTATTGGTACAGCCATTTGACCAAAGCTGCCTGATCCACCTGGAATGAAGACAGATTTACCTGACTGTGCCTCAAGTTCTTCATGTAGACCTTGATACGCTGTGAGTCCAGCCAGTGGTACAGCAGCGGCTTCCACGTAAGACAAATTTTTTGGCATGGGTGCAATTGCGGCAGCATCAATTGCGGCATATTCCGCAAAAGCACCAATTTTTTTAAGGGGAAGACGTGTATAGATGGCATCTCCTACGTGAAATTCTGTCACATTTTTTCCGATTTTTTCGATAACTCCTGTCAATTCATTACCAAGCGTTAATGGGAATTCATAATCTTGAATCAGTTTCACGCTGCCTGTAATAATTAACATTTCGAGTGGATTGACTGCCGCAGCTTTGACCTTTACCAAGACTTCGTTTTCATCGATTTCTGGAATTGGAATGTCATTGACTTTGGCATGGATATTTTTTGAATACTTGGTGATCTGAGCTGCTTTCATGAGTGTTTTCATTTTTTCATTAGCATCCTTCCTTGAGATTATTACAGCTGGTGTTCCCACACTCAATCAGTAGAACAGATGTTAGAGTTCATCAGCCCATAGCGTTCGAATGCAGTACACGTCAGCCAGTGTAGCGCAATTCATGCGTCAAGCATTTTTCAGTTGTATGCCTTTTTTAAGCATTACTGTCCATTTTGCAGGTTCAATTTAAAAACTACTTTTCATTCCTTTTTTTTGTTACAAAAATAGAGAGTCACTTCCCAGTCCCAAACTGTTTGTGGAACCTTGATATTTGCCATAAGTTATACTTATCTCTTGCGCTCTGCTACGTGTCATTGGTGCCATCGCTAAACGATTATGTTACCATATATATGAAAATTAGATTTAAAGGCTTTCTAGTATTGGAAAGATCGGCTTTCTCAACTTAAATTCATAGTTTTCATCTACAACCCCAACCGCTTCATCTTTGTCATAAACCTCCATCATAAAACCTGCCATTTGCTTAGCTGTGTGGTACATAGGGAGATTTGCTTTGTAATCAAACTCTTTTATATCATTTGCATGTTTTGCGAATTCTGTTTCCGTCATTGCTGGTGCTAAAACTTTTGCCTTCATTTTCGCACCTTTCAGTTCAAGTTCTTTTGCAAGCCCTTCGGTGAAGGCACTAACATAATATTTAGAAGCAGAGTAAGCAACACTGCCAACAGCAATTACATATCCAAGTGCTGAGGATACGTTAATTAATTGAGTTCCCTCTACATCAGCATATTCTCTTACAAATAGTGTAGAAAGGATTGTCAAGGATTCTATGTTCACGCGTAACATGGTTTCTACTTTATCTAAATTCTGATCTATGACAGAAGAGGTTTCACCAAGACCAGCATTATTAATCCAAGTCTCAATTTGATACTCCTTTAAACTGTTATACAGTGTATATGCCTGATCTTTGACAGATAGGTCACTTGTCCGAATAATAACATCTAAACTAGGATTTAGATTCTGAATGGTTGATTTAAGTTCTTCTAATTTATCTAATCTTCTAGCTGCAATAATTAAGTTTTTGCCACGAGCAGCAAATGCTAATGCTGTCTCATATCCGATACCTGAGCTTGCTCCTGTAATAACTGTGTACTTCATATTATTCTCTCCTTAAAAATATTTCTCCTTGTTCTTGACCATGTTTCAGTAGATCAAATAAGAAGGTTTCCGTCTTTATAAAAATCTCTGTAACTTTTTTAGTGAACGATTTATTCCAATACGAGATCTTGGCTAGATGGCAGATCATAATCAACTGCCACTCCCCCCTGGTCACCCTCAATTAGGTCAATGCCCTGTTCTTTGCTGTGTGGATCTGACCATACGGGTCACCATTTTGCGCGGCATCAGTCGTGGAAGGAATGCCATGAACCGGTTTCGAGCCCCTGGCATTATGAACGTCTTGCCGCGTAAGAAGCCTCGGTACCCTTCCTCAGCCACCTGCCCGGCCTCCATGATAGCACCACTCTGGAACAACTTCGATTCCCCAATACCCGAACGTTCAACAAAGCCGGTTGACGTCAGTCCCGGACATAGTGCCGTCACAGTCACCCCTGTACCGCTCAGTTCGTTCTCCAAAGCCTCAGTGAACGACAGCACGTACGCCTTCGTTGCGTAGTAAACCGACATCATAGGTCCTGGGAAGAAAGCCACCAACGAAGCCACATTCATCACGCCTCCTTGGCCCCGTTTGACCATATCCGGCAAGAACAGTTTCGTCATAACAGTCAGAGCCTTGATATTGACGTCAATCATATTCGTCTCTTGTTCTAACTGCGTCTCCAAGAACGTCCCGTACAAACCGAAGCCGGCATTATTGACAAGATAGTCGACGACGATCCCCTTCTCCTTGAGCTCCGCAAAAATCTCTTTCGGCACACCGGGTGAAGCCACATCCTTTGCGATGACCGTCGCTTGACTGCCATATCTTTTCCTATATTCCTTTGCGAGCTCCAAAAGCTTACCCTCGCTACGCGCCACCAGCACCAAATTATATCCTCCCTTGGCGAAACGATCCGCCAACTCTTTGCCAATTCCACCCGATACCCCGGTGATAAGAACAGTTTTTTTCATTTTACAGCACACCTCCATTTTTAGTTTAATTAAACCTTTAAAACGTTTTACAGCGTTTCTTACTGCGAGTTGTTACTATGGATGTAGGTTATCGATAATTGTAATTTTTGTATAAGAGGATTTATACTTGCCGCATATATCTCAACTGAGACCTCGCCATTATTTATTTTGGGCTTAGGGAAGTCTAAAAAAATTTGGTTTTTCACCGTAGTTTTCAATCGCTAAAACTTTCATGACAATCCTTCACATTTTTAATTAACGCACATGTATCTATTTATAAAGAATCTAAGAAAAAAAGATATGAATATCCCTAGATGGGATATTCATAATTAATTAAATTATTTTAAGAAAGGATAATCTGTATAGCCTTCTTTTCCTCCTGCATAGAGCGTGTTTTTATCAGGTTCGTTTAGAGGAGCACCTGAATGAATCCGTTCTACAAAGTCTGGATTAGCTAGTACCCAAGTGCCTACTGTGACAACATCTGCAAGATTATTATCTACATCAGACGAAAGTTGATCTAGAGGACGACCTGGACGGTTAACAAGAAGTGCTTGGTCCCAAAGTTGACGCACATCTTTTAGGAATTGCTCGTTTCCAAAGTGCATTAAATGCAGATAAGCAAGGTTAAGCTTATTTAATTCACTTATTAAATAGCGATACATCTCAAGGCTATTCTCCCCCTCATCAATGCCTTGCAGTGTTCCTTGAGGAGAAAAACGGATGCCTGTTCTTTCTGCTCCTATTTCATCAACAACTGCTTTAGCTACTTCAATTGCGAATCGAGAACGCCCCTCAATCGTACCACCGTATGCATCTTGACGATGATTGGAGTTTTCACTAAGGAATTGTTGGATCAGATAACCATTCGCTCCGTGAATTTCAACTCCGTCTGCACCAGCTTCAATTGCTGAACGTGCTGCTAAACGAAACTCATTGATAACATCTTTTATCTCAAGCTCACTCAGTTCTCTTGGTGTTGGAATTTCTTTCATTCCTTCTGCCGTGAAAATTTCTACACCAGGTGCAATAGCTGACGGTGCAACTGCTTGGCGGTGGTGAGGTGTGTTATCAGGGTGTGATACACGTCCTACATGCATAAGCTGAATAAAAATATGACCGCCTTCACTATGAACTTTAGAAGTTACTTTTTTCCACCCTCTAATATGATTTTCTGTATAAATACCAGGTGTATTCGTGTAACCTTGCCCATCATCTGAAGGTTGGGTTCCTTCGCTTATAATTAAACCGACTGAAGCACGCTGACCATAGTACTCAGCTACTAAATCGCTCGGCGTACCATCTGGTAAAGCTCTATTTCTAGTCATCGGAGCCATACCTATACGATTTTTTAATTCAATGTTTCCGATACGAACTTTTTCAAATAATTTGCTCATATGAATACTCTCCTTTTTAATAAGAATTAGAATCAAGAAATAAATTTACGTGTTCTGCAAATAGTTCTGGATATTGAAACAGATGCCCGTGACCAGAATCAGGATATATAATCAGCTGTGCTTTGGGTAATTTCTCTGCTAAGATATAACTGTTTTTAGTCGGTACCATCACATCATTAACACCATTAGTAACAAGTACAGGGTGTTTGATGTTTTGTAACCATTCATAATCATGATTAGATTTTTGTTTAGCCCATTTTGCAATAGCTTGTAATTGTGCCTCTTTTACTTGTTCCGAACTATTTACTTTTTTCTGATTAAAAATTCTTTGTAGTGAAGCTATTCCTGCTGATTTACTTGTTTCGGTTTGTTCGTAGAAAAAGAACATAAAATCATTTATTCCATCTTCTTCCGTTCCGCCGTGACGATTCATTCTTTCAAAAATCTCTGGATTTGGATTAATACCAGATTCAGGTGAAGTACCTGCCAAAATCATTTTTCTTACTAAATCTCCTTCTTGTAAAGCTAGCTCTTGTGCAACCATGCCACCAATGGAAAAACCAAGAATGTCGACTTGTTCTAATCCAAGTGCTTTTATAAATGTTGCTGTATCTTTTGCCATATCAGCAATTGTAGTAGGCGTTAGTCCATCGGTCTCACCAACCCCTTTATTGTCAAATAAGATTACTGGGCGTTTATTTGCAATAGGTTCAAGCATGTCTGGATCCCAGTTTTCCAACGTTCCTCTAAAGTGAACAAGAAATACTACTGGTATACCATCTTTTGTACCAAATCTCCTATATGCGTAACGAGTTCCTTCTGCTTCAATAAATTCTGATTCTGTTGGTATTTTAAAATTTCTCATTTTTGTGTTCCTCCTTAGAAATTAAAAAACGATTTATAACTATGCATTATGATGGTTTGTTTCATGCTTATTTTAGAATGAACATTCTAAAAAGGGTAAAAAAAGAAAGCTAGTCCAACACTGAAAGTGCTAGAGAAATGATGCCTTCTAATTCTTTTTTACTGTAATCAGTTTTTATTAGTACTCTTATACCTACCAAATTGTTGTGTAAGAAACGAGATATGTTATCAGAATCGATTTCTTTTGATAGCTCTCCATTAGTTTGACCCTGTTTTATAAGGGAATTAAACATATCTTCAGTACGATTAAACATTTTTGTAACGATGCGCCCAATTTCTTTGTCCAACAAAGATAATTCAATGGCTGCATTTACTGATAGACATCCTTTTGGGTATTGTTTAATGGAATTCAGTACGAAAATAAAAACATCACGTATCGTCTGTTTAATGGATGAAGTGCTGCTGATTATGCTTTCCATCTCATTAACGATGAGCTCTTCATAATGATGAAGGGAAGCTAAAAACAATGAACGCTTGTCGCCAAATGTGTCATATATACTCCTACGGTGTATCCCCATATGATCCACCAAATCTTGCATGGATGTTTTTTCATAGCCCTGTTCCCAAAATAACTCCATTGCTTTTCTTAATACTTCTTTTTCGTCAAACTCTTTACTTCTAGCCATTTTAATTCTCCTTAAAAAAATCCATGAACCAATACTAACAAAAACAAAAGTCATCATCCATTATAGAATGAACATTCTAAAATAAACACATGAATTACAAACCATGATTACATAATACCCTTTTTAGAACGATAAGTAAAAAATTATACTTCTGCGATGAACACCCATATGTCACCAAGTCTTGCATGAATGTTTTTTCATAACCCTGTTCCCAGAAAAGCCCCATTGTTTTCTTAATGCTCTTTTTTATCAAATTTATTTCTAGACATAATCCCACCTTAGAACGTATTACCTCTTAATTCTGAGAAAGGACTAAGAATCATTGATGCATTCATCCCTCCCTCATTCTAAAATAATAAAGAATAATCACTCTCGTTTGAGTAGCAAAACAGTTAGATCTAACGTGTTTCAAGCATAGCAAATTCCAGAACGATCGGTAAAGAATTTAGAATTCATCATATGTTTTATATGGTTAGCTTTCAATTAAACGTTTTAACTTAAGCTCAGTTTCAGTTTTCTCAACTGGAGTATAGACGCTGCATCTTAAATCAGTATCTCCATGCACTTGTAACGAAGTAAGATTAAACAACATTTTACCTACCTTAGCATGACGAAACTCAATTAATACTTCAGGAGCAGAGCTTATCTCATTTTCATTCCAAATTTTATGAAACTCAGGATATGCCTGTTCCATTTCTTGTATAAATTGCTCATACCAGTCATCAGCCACATACTGTCCATAATACGTTCTAAATATTGCGATATATCCTCTAACAAAATGCTCCCAATTCACTGCTAAACTTTTAAATTCCTTTCTTGCGAATAGTAAGCGTATTATATTCCTTTCTGCTGGGGTGATTTGTTCAAAATCCAAAAATACATTAGCTGCTGCTTGATTCCACCCAACAATCTGACTTCTTCTATCTGATATAATTGTTGGACAATAACGAAGTTCCTGCAAAATTTTCACTAAAGCCGGACTGATTTCCTTCTCCTTCTCATTTATAAAGGGTTGTTTCACTCCTTCCTCTAACGCTAGAGCATACAAATATCTCCTTTCATCGTTATTTAATTGTAATGCTCGAGAAATAGCATCTAATACCGAAGTAGACACTTTTATATCTCTACCTTGTTCTAACCATGTATACCATGTAAGACTTACACCGGCTAGTTGAGCCACTTCCTCTCTTCTTAGTCCTGGTGTTCTTCTGCGGGTTCCTACAGGTAAACCAACCATTTGAGGAGTAATTTTCGAACGTTGATTCTTTAGAAATTCTGATAAAGCTTGAAGTCTTGTTTCAGGTTTCATTAAAATCTCCTTTTTAAATAGTGCTAATTATACTAGGATAAACAACAACTTGTAATAGGATAACACAAAAGTTAAAGTTAATAAAAAATAAGGAGGGAATTATTATGAAAAGAGTTGTCATTACTGGAATGGGAATTATTTCGCCTCTAGGAAATGATGTAAATAGCTTTTGGAATCAACTAGTTAAAGGTCAATCGGGAATATCTCTAATTGATTCTTTTGATACTATTGATTATAAAACAAAGATAGCTGGAATGGTTCGTGATTTCGATGTAGATGGAATATTTGGGAGGAAAGAAGCCAAACGTTTAGATCGATTTAGTCAGTTTGCTTTAGCAGCAGCCGAACAAGCATTAGAAAAATCACAATTACAGTTAGATAAGGTTGATCTTGAACGTTTAGGGGTATACGTTGGTTCAGGGATCGGAGGTATACAATCACTTGTTGATAATGTGAATGTATTAAATAAACGAGGTCCCGCAAGAGTAAGCCCTAGCCTTGTACCAATGATGATTTCAAATGCAGCTGCGGCTCAAATAAGTATTAGATTAGGGGCACAAGGCCCGTCATTATCACCAGTAACGGCCTGTTCAATCGGGAACACCTCTATTGGTGAGGCTTTCAATGCTATCCGAAATGATGAGGCAGATATTATATTTGCCGGTGGAGCAGAAGCTGCAATCACACAGTTATCTTTGGCTAGTTTTGGAAACGCCCATGCACTATCTACAAAAAACCAAGATCCAAGTCGAGCCAGCCGTCCGTTCGATACAGATAGAGATGGCTTTGTTATGAGTGAAGGCGCAGGTATTTTAGTATTAGAATCATTAGAAAACGCTATTCTTAGAGATGCGCCGATATTATGTGAAGTAGTGGGATACGGAGCTAGTTCAGATGCTCATCATATGGTAGCATCACACCCAGAAGGTAAGGGTGCCTACTTAGCAATGAAAAAAGCATTGAGAAGTGCAAATATATCAACAGGTGAAATTGATGTTATTAGTGCCCATGCAACAAGTACACAAATAGGTGATCGTTCAGAAATTCTAGCTATTAAGAAATTGTTTGGTGAACATTCCCGCAAAATTCCAACAACTGCAAACAAATCAATGACTGGTCACATGCTTGGTGCTGCTGGTGGAGTAGAAGCAATTGCTTTAGTGGAAAGTTTGAGACAAGGAATTATTCCTCCAACTATTAATGTAGAGAATTTAGATCCAGATTGCGACTTAGATGTTGTCTCAAAAACGCGAAATCTTCCAATGAAATATGGACTATCAAATTCTTTTGGCTTTGGCGGACATAATTCAGCAATCGTGTTAAAGAATTATGATTGAAGATCCACCTTTATAATTCAGAGGTGAAATAAATACATCTACCAAGGGTTGATCACCCTTGGTTTCAAATTTAGAATATCATGATCCGGATCTAGAATGTTCATCTGCCCGCCGATGATTTCCGCAAAGAAGGTCACGATGAGTGCATGATGCATTTTATCGTGAAAGAATACTTATCGAACCGAATGAAGTTCATTTACTTTGCAAACATACCCTGTCTCTTCTTTCACCTCACGGACCACGGCCTGCTGCAGGTGTTCACCTTTTTCTACAGTACCGCCTGGAAGTTCCCAATATCCCTTTACATTTTTGACCATTAACATATTTTCTTCCTCATCATAAATAATAGCTGATACTACGTCTACTCGTTTCAAAGAAATCTCCCCAATCATTCTCTGTTTACATCAATTGTCGAATAAATAGCACGAACTGTTCATTTCAATACATTCATTATACTGTATCCTTGACAAGGTAATGGATAAGGAAGCAAAACAGCATTCGTGAGCAGGTAGGAGGCCATAGCATGTGGATCATCATCATTTTACTTATTGTCCTCATTGGGTTTACTGGGAATATCGTTTCTTTATTAAGACAAATGAAAGAGTCAAACGAGAAAATCATACAACTGTTAGAACATCAAAAACCGAAAAAATAAAAACTTCTCTCATTTAGAGGGAAGTTTTTTAGAGAAAGCAATTAGACAATTCTTACCGTTTTTCATGAAGCAACATATATCTGATTCGACGAATATAATGCAGCGCAATATGAACGAGACATAAAATGAGCCCGATCATCGCAAGAATATAGATGGGCAGCATCAAACCAGGTACATAATTGACGATAAAACCCAAACAAAACGCTGTCAGCATATATAGGCTGATCAACCTCATCAATACCATCCGAAGCCCTCCCTTTCCACACTCATTTTAACATCATTTCCCTTTATTTTCATAATTGGCTTTAAAAAAAGATGCGAATCCACTAAGATTCGCATGATCATTACGTATTCAATTCACCTTTCTTCGCCCGCGCTTCCTTCCACTGCTCAAGCTCTGACACTGTCAACAATTGATATCCTTGTTTGGTTAATTCCTTGATAATCGTGACAGCTGCATTTGCCGAGGTGTCATAGATGTCGTGCATTAAGACGGTTTCTCCGCTAGACGCATGTGTGAGAATGTAGCTCGCGACGTACTGGCTGTTGCGATATTTCCAGTCTTCAGGATCTACGTCCCAAAGCGTGACTTTCATATTGACAGCCGCGTTGATTTGCCCGTTTGTTCCTCCATATGGCGGTCTAAAGTGAGTCGGTGTAAAACCGCTCGCTTTTTCAATGATTTGCTGGGTCTCTTCTACCTGTTTGACGGCTTGTTTTAATGGCAGTCTTGTGAGTAAAGGATGGCTATAGGAATGATTTCCGATTTCATTCCCACCCTTTCTGATTTTACTTAGCATATCGGGATAATATTGAACCCTGCTGCCTAATACAAAAAATGTCGCATGTCCTTTGTTTTCTTTTAAAGCTGTTAAAATTTTTGAGGTCGTTGATGGATTTGGTCCATCATCGAACGTAAGGGCAATGGCTTTTTGATTTGGATTAAACGCTGACTGTTTTGGCAGTTTTACGATCTTTCTTTTTGGGATCGGTTCTTTTTTCTCATTTTTGTTCTTTTCTTTATTAATATATTCAGGCTTTAGCATTCCTTTAAGCAGGGTTTTTTTAATCGCCAGCACTTGAGAGCCTTGTTTGTCTGATCCGATTTGCACTACTGGAAAGTAGAATTCAATAAAACGATCCTTGATGGCAAAATACTGATAATGCTCTGCCGCAGGAGACGTTCCTTGCTTGAGTAAATGCTCATTTTCAGCAAGAGAACGATCTTTCTTTAACTCCTCAAATGTCATTTGAGACAGTTTTTGCAGATCTTCTTTCTTTGATAAAAATAAATCATCTATTGATAAAAAATGCTGTTTCTTGAAATCAAAATTGAATATCTTCGTTTGATGTGCGCCTTTTACTCCGCCTTTCAATTCATATGTATTGAATTTAATCGCAGCAGTTTGCTTGGCATAATGAATAATCTCGTAATCTATATTTAATTCGTATCGATTCTCTTCATCGACATCGCTCGCTTCGCTAAATGATGTTTTGAATTTGTCTAGCGCTGTTTCTGCAAATCTTTTCATCTCTTGATCTAGCTTTTCTTGATGAAAGACCGGATAGTTGACAGCATATCTCATGTATCTCCCGTCATTCACGAGGGTGACTATCTCAACTTCTTTATAACTCGCATCTGGTTCTACCTTCTTCTTCTCCGTCCCACTTGCCTGCTGATTATGATAAAATGCAGCAATTCCGATGATGATTGCAAGTCCGCATAGGACGAGACTGATTTTCCATTTCATTGACACAATAATTCCCCTCTCGTGATGGCGTCATGCCTTGATGACGTGTGTTTGTAGGATAGACTTTGTGCGAACCTAATTTAGTTTTCAAAAAACATAATCGTCACACTTTAGACACATTTTAAAAGAGGAATAGAAAAAGGGCTTGATTTCTCAGCCCTATCATTATTTTTGCATATATAGTTGAAATAATCTCGTTTCTTCATCAATCGAACTCGCTCGATCAAAAGCCGCTCTGACCGTCTTTGTATTGTTTAAGCGCTCATAAAGCAAGGTCAATACAAAGATAAATGCCGCATCTCCATCAATGTAATCATCCGGCGCTATATAGGACATGGCACCTGCTTCTAAGAAGGCATCTGCTAATTTTTTCTCACCTAGTGTGCAACCTGTAGAAATGACGTGAATCCCCTTTAATGAAGCATACTGCTTGATTTCATCCGCTCCAAAAGCAACGCCTCTAGGCTCCTCATCTTCGTATACATCTTCCCCTAATTCAGGCATGATCAATGCTCCTTCTTCACCGTGAAACGATAAAAGAAGGTAATCTATTTCTCTTCTATTTCTACCAGATAACACATGAATCAGGTCATTCGGTCTTCCAATCCAATGCATATCGACTTTCGCGCCGAAGTTTTCAAGTGCTGCACGCAGTGCAAA
Source organism: Bacillus pumilus (assembly GCF_900186955.1). Lineage (NCBI taxonomy): Bacteria > Bacillati > Bacillota > Bacilli > Caryophanales > Bacillaceae > Bacillus > Bacillus pumilus. The sequence goes on from NZ_LT906438.1 coordinate 2,331,469, forward strand.
AGATTCCAGCTCACTATTGGGTCCTGCTACTAATGTGATGCACATGGCTTGTTGATCCACTTCTATCTCCTCCAGACTATGATAAAAATAAAACCATTTTTTCCTCATCTGCATATGTATGATCTGGCCATTTTAGTGCTTTTTCTTCAAGCGCGTATGACTCAAATCCAATAGAGCGATACAGGCGTTTGGCTGAGTGATTGGTCGTCACGACTGATAAATACATTTGCTCGATGTCGTGTCGTTCTCCGGCGAATGAAAGAACTTCTGTCATCAAGGTCTTGCCTACTCCTTTTCCGCGGGCACCCGCTGTAACATAATACATCGCTGCCACATTCGCTCGGTGCTTTAATTTCTGTAAGTTTTTTTGGATGAGGGTGACCATGCCCACTAGCTTCCCTTGATCAAAGGCGCCAAAGGTCCACATCAATTGTACCGAAGCAAAACGAGCTGCGTATTTTTCTATTGTACCGATTTGCTCTTCTTCATAACTCATCGCAAAGCCCTCTGGATGTCATCGTAGTGCTTCTAGTCTCAACGCGGCATATTCTTCAGCATCATCTGGAATTAACAATCGAATATTCAGAACATCGCCCCCAACAGAAAGATTCATACTTCCAATTTTATCTTGAAAGGAGATTTTGATCAAAATTTTTCTTCTGAAAATAAAAAGGCATCCCATAAAAGGATTCCCCCTTCATTACCACTTGCAGCGTTTCACTGGACGGCAGCAAGGGTTTTTGATATCACTGCCGCAATCGTATTCTTTCACGATATACTCGTTATGAGTCGACTCAGTGACAGGATAGTAGTTTTCAATTCTTTTGATGTTTTTATTGACGTTTGTGATATGCGTTGGATGAATTTTTCTGATGGTTTGTTCATTCGTTCTTGTGTTGACAATTTGACGTGTGGGGAAAACAACCGTTTCATCTTCTCCATGGTTTCCTCTGCGAGGTCCAAAGAAAAAATCATCTAATCGATTCCGGCTCATCTCAACACCCCTTCAATTTGTCTTTCACTTACACTCTATCGTATGTAAGAGACGTCATTCGTGATTAGATGCTTGTCTATTTTTAAAAAAATCCACTATTCATCTCGTTTTCTCTTTCTTTACAAAAGGTCATTTTTAACATATTATACAAATGATATCTTGCGCAGAAAGGACATCTATGAAAACAAAACATAAACTCTTTTTATTCATGACATTTATTGTCATCATCATTGCTCTTCCAATGCTATCACCTATGATCTTCACAAATTCAACCGAAAAAGGCGCTATCCGGAAATCAATTTACCAAGAAGGATACCCTTACCAAAGCTATTTTGCTATTTTGAAAAAAACGAAGTACAAAGATCCTGAGTATGGCCAGCTTTATGATGTTTACTGGCAGGCTTGGAAAAGTGAAACAGGGATGACACCTTCTGTCTGCTATTCGAAAAAGGTCGAGAAAAATGAATATAAGGTTAGCTGCGGTACCGCCTCATAACCTTCCCACTCATCATCAAACACGAGGTGAACGATATGATCAATACGACACAACCAATCGAACGAAACAAGCTGGACATTGCACTTGAACTGACTCAATTGCATTTGAATCGATATGAAACGAATCATCCTGATCAGCTGAGTGAGGTTTATGCAAAATATTATGCGCTGCTTGAAGTGCTGGATTTATCTTCTTATGATCAATTGATTGATTTATTGCCAGATGAGCTAAAACAGACGCTTGAGTAAAAAACCCTCTATCCACATGGGATAGAGGGTTTTCTTTATACTCGTGCTGCCATATCGGTTTCGATTTGCTCTAAGCTTCTTCCTTTTGTTTCAACTAGTACAAAGCGGGTGAACAATAGTCCGATTAAGCAGATGACACCAAATGAGGAGAAAATGACCCCAAAGCTGAATTTATCTGCCAGGATAGGGAACACGAGTCCAACGGCTAACGATCCCGTCCAGTTAAAGGCAGATGAAATACCTGCGCCGATACCTCTGACAGAAAGCGGGAAGATTTCGCCGATGATGATCCACGTGATCGGTGCCCATGAGAAGGCGTAGCACAAGATAAAGCAGCAAAGCGAAATCAATGTCACCCAGTTTAAAATCCCTTCACTCACGCCAAGTGCACCTAATGCGGCTGGTGCAAAGAAAGAAAGGGCCATGCCCGTTCCCCCTACGGTGAGAATCGTTCGGCGGTCGAACCGGTCGACAAATTGTAAAAAGATCACGGTGGTGACGACAAAAATGACACCGACAATGACTGTAAAACCTGCGGCAACCTGAGGTGCAAGGCCTACATTCCGAGCAATACTCGTTGCATAATACACTATGGAGTTCGCGCCTTGTATTTGCTGAAGGGTCGCCATCCCAACCCCTATGAAAAGAGCCATTCTAAATTTCTTTTGGAACAATTCACGAATACCAGAGCGTTCTTCTTTTGCGACTTCTAAAATTTCCTGCATCTCTTCTTCGATTTCTTCACGAGAAGAGCGTAGTGATCCTAATACCTCTCGTGCTTTATGAGGCATTCCGTGCTTAATTAAATATCTCGGAGATTCAGGAAGTTTCAGCATCCCAATATAAAGTACGATGGCAAATAAAGCGGCACTACCGAGCATCCAGCGCCAGCTGTCTGGAACAGGTTCAAACACAAATGCAACAATATAGCTCAGCAATAGTCCGCTCACGATCATGAGCTGATTGAGCCCAGACAATTTCCCGCGAATTTTAGCAGGAGCAATTTCAGACATGTATGCCGGCACCAAAGATGAAGCTGTTCCTACGGCTGTTCCTAAAAAGATACGTGCAATGGTTAATGAAATCTCTTCTGGTGCGATAGCTGATCCGATCGCTCCGACAAAAAAGATAACGGATGAGATCAAAATAAGCTTTCTGCGACCAAATTTATCCCCTAACAGACCGCTTAAAATGGAGCCGATAATCGCCCCGCCCATTAATGAAGAGACGACAATTCCAAGCCATAATGGGCTGAGCTGAAATTCTTGCTGAATATGTCCTTCTGCCCCTGCAATAATACCAATATCATATCCGAATAAGATGCCTGCAAAGGATCCGAAAAAGAAAATAAATTTGCTTGACACTTTTTTCTCCAAGTGGATGACCCCCTCACTTAATTAACCGCTTTCATTTCATCCCGTGCTTCTACTGCACTCAGTAGAAGACCTTTCACCCTTCTATAAAACCACATATTCTGCACTCACAAGCTTTGCAAAATGAACAATTTGATCAACCGTTAAATTGAGGGATACGACTGTATGATGACCCCCACCTTGCTTAATCCATGCTTTGACGCCGTCCTGAAAATTCGGCTTGATTTTCCAGAGCACACGTGCAACCGGTAAATGAGGTGCTGCTTCCTCCGGCTCAAAGGCTTCGACTTCTTGTATGAGCCATTTGAAATGAGTTCCAAAGTCAGCAATAGAAACAACAACACCTTCCCCTGCTTTTCCATCAAACACAAGGCGAGCTGGATCTTCCCTGTTTCCGATTCCAAGTGGAGATACGACAATGACAGGTTTCGTATGGGCGAGCGCCGGATCTACTTCTAACATATGAGATTGCAGCACTGCTTCCTGTCCAGAGGTCATTTCATACGTGTAGTCCTCCATAAAACCAGTGGATTGATGATGACTCATCACTTTTAATAACCGGTCCAGCGCAGCAGTTTTCCAATCGCCTTCCCCCGCAAAGCCATATCCCTTTGCCATTAGCCGCTGTACCGCAAGTCCTGGCAGCTGCTTCATTCCATGTAAATCTTCAAAGTTTGTCGTAAAGGCATTGTACCCGCCTTCATCTAAAAAGCGTTTGATAGCGATTTCATAGCGCGCTTGCACCTTAACACTTTTTTCCCAATCTTCAACTGAATACGTTCCATAATCCACATCATATTGCGTTAAATACTCCGCAAATAATGCATCTACCTCTGCTTCTTCTACTGCACTCACATATTCGACGAGATCGCCTATGCCAAAGTAATCAACGGTCCACCCTAGTTGAATCTGGGCTTCGATTTTATCACCTTCTGTTACAGCCACGTGGCGCATGTTGTCACCAAACCTAGCCACTTTGATCTGAAAGCTTTCATGATAGGCAGCTGCCACGTCCATCCATTCAGCGATTTGCTGCTGCACATCCGGCTTAGACCAATGACCGGTAACAATTTGATTTTGTTTATTTAAACGTGCATTGATATAGCCATATTCTCTGTCTCCATGGGCAGATTGATGAAGATTCATATAGTCCATGTCGATCGTGTCCCACGGAATCTTTTCATAATACTGTGTGACAAGATGCAAAAGAGGCTTCTGCAAAAGATTGGTCCCGCGTATCCACATTTTTGCCGGTGAAAATGTATGCATCCACGTCATGACGCCGACAACTTCATCACGATAATTGACCTCTTTCATCAGCTTTGTGATTTGATCCGCGCTGACAGCTAGCTCCTGCAAGATCACTGGATAAGGAAGTAAACCGCTCTCATTTAAGGCATCCGTCATTTTTTGTGCATCTGCTTTTACTTTCTGCAGTGCTTCATCTCCGTATAAATGCTGTGATCCGACAATAAACCAGCATTCTTTATGTTGACTTGTTAACATAGATATCCCTCTTTTCTTTATCTTGAAGGTTTTTGTCCGTAATACGCATGTTCGCCGTGTTTTCTTAAGTAATGTTTATCTAAAATTCGCTGCGGAAGAGGTTCTGCGTATTCATTTAATTGCTTTGCGAACAAATTCATTTTGGCAACTTCATCTAAAATCACACTGTTTGTGACCGCACTTTTTGCATCTTTCCCCCACGTAAATGGACCGTGGCCTTGCAGCAATACACCCGGCACCGCCATCACATCTAGGTTTCTTTTCTCAAACGTTTCGATGATTAGCCGGCCCGTTTCTACCTCATAACCACGATTCACTTCATCTTCTGTCAGAAATCGAGCACACGGAACAGCGCCGTAAAATGTATCGGCATGTGTTGTGCCCATTGCCTGTAAATCGAGACCTGCCTGCGCCCAAACGGTTGCCCACATGGAATGGCTATGTGAAATACCGCCAATTTCCTCAAAGTGTTTGTAAAGGACAGCATGTGTTGCTGTATCTGATGAAGGGCTGTATTCCCCTTCCACTACTTCACCGTCAAAGTCGACCACAACCATGTCTTTAGCTGATAATTGGTCATACGCTATACCGCTAGGCTTAATAACGAATAGACCGCTGTCACGATCACACGCACTGACATTGCCCCATGTGAATTTCACAAGTCCATATTTCGGTAAATCTAAATTGGCTTCGTATACTTCTTCTTTTAAGCGTTCTAGCATACGGTTGTCACTCCTTTCTTTGGCATCAGATGTGCTACTGCCGCCTCTTCAATCGGAAGGCCGTCTTGATAGCGCTTTAAAAATTCGCCAAAGCCTTTGACATCAAGCGGATCGGGTTCTATCAGTTCTTCTGATGTATGGGCAAACACTTGATGCGTGAGAAATTCAGCCAATGTTTGCTTTTGATGATGGACCATATAGGAAGCGAGGACAGCCATTCCAAACGCACCGCCTTCTCCCGCAGTGGAAACGACTGATACAGGTGTATCAAGCGCTGCCGCCACCATTTTTTGACCAACGAGCGGTGTTTTAAATAACCCTCCATGTGCTAATAAACGATCAATCACAACCTGTTCTTGTTCTTTTAAGCGATCCATCCCTATTTTCATTGCGCCAAAAGCAGAAAAAAGATGGGTACGCATGAAGTTAGCCAGATTAAAGCGGCTTTCAGCTGATCTGACAAAAAGAGGTCTTCCTTCTGGCAGTCTTGTAATATTTTCACCAGAATAATAGCCATAGCTTAAGAGTCCGCCGCCATCTCGATCTGCTTCTAACGCCTGCTGCAATAAGGCTTCGTATACCTTTCCTGACGACACTTGCACGCCTAGTGCGTCAAATGCCTCTCTAAAGATATTCATCCAAGCATTTAAGTCACTTGTACAGTTGTTCGCATGAACCATTGCGACTGGCAGTCCGTCCGGCGTTGTGACCATATCCACTTCTGGATACACACCCTTTAGCTCCTGCTCTAGCACAATCATGGCAAAAACAGATGTCCCAACTGAAATGTTCCCTGTCCGTTTTTCTACACTGTTTGTTGCCACCATGCCCGTTCCGGCGTCACCTTCCGGGGGGCAAAATGGAATGCCTGGCCGCAAATGTTTGCCTTGATCTAAAATGGCTGCTCCTGCTGCCGTTAACACGCCAGCCTCCTCGCCGGCTAAATAAACACGCGGCAGAAGGTGACGGAGCTTCCACGGATAGCCTTTTTCTGCGATCAAGTCTTCAAATTGATGGAGCATTTCTTCATTGTAATCTTTCGTTTGTTCATCAATTGGGAACATGCCAGATGCATCTCCAATGCCAATGGCCTGCTTTCCTGTTAAAAGCCAGTGAATGTATCCTGATAGAGTGGTCATATATTCTAAACGGGAAAGATGTTTTTCCTCTTCTAATATGGCTTGATACAAATGGGCAATGCTCCATCTTTCTGGAATATGAAATTGGAAGACATCCGTCAGTTTTTGACTCGCCTCAATGGTTGTTGCATTCCGCCATGTGCGAAACGGAACGAGGACCTCTCCTGTATGATCACATGCCACATAGCCATGCATCATAGCTGATACCCCAATTGAGCCAATGGTTTGAATGGTCACGCCATACCTTTGCTCGACTTGCTCTTTCATCTCTCGGTACGCTACTTGAAGACCTGTAATGATATCAATTAAGTTGTACGTCCAAATTCCTTCCTGGAGAGAACTTTCCCACTCAAATGCACCTTGGGCAATTGGCTGAAACGCTTCATCTATTAAAATGGCTTTAATTCGTGTTGAACCAAATTCAATCCCTAAAGATGTCCGTCCTTCTTTTAAGGCTTTGGTCGTCTCTTCATGATTCATTCTGCGTTCACCTCCATGAATGATAACGGTTTCAATTTTCGTTTTCTAGATTCATTGATTCTCTGTGCACATTCACAATATAATATTTGTACGTACATATGTCAATAATAAATATAGTTGTACATACACAATATGACAAAAACCTACACTTTTCTAAAGCTGGTACGACAGAAAGGGGAAGCGCCTGTTTTTGATTCGACAACCATGTTAAAATATGTCCATACAATTTCTTCTCAATCCGAGTAGATGATCAACTGAGAAAGAAGTGAAACGATGAAAAAGAAGTACCAGATCATTATCGATGATATAAAAAGCAAAATACTCACAGGGGATTACCGGATCGGGGAACGTATTCCAACTGAATCAAGCCTGCAGGAGATGTATCAAGTGAGCAGGCATACGGTTCGAAAGGCCATCTTAGAATTGTCGAGTGAAGGGTTTTTGCGAAGTGAAAAGGGTTCAGGCACATTTGTGACCAATCAATATCAAACAAAGCCTGCTGGACATACGCATATGAGAACGATTGGGGTTATCACGACATACATATCCGATTACATTTTCCCTTCCATCATTCGAGGCATTGAAAGCCGATTAAACGAAGAGAACTATTCTTTGTTACTGGCGAGTACGAATAATGATGTAGAACAGGAGAAAAAAGCGCTCGAAATGATGCTGTCCTTTGGTGTGGACGGACTCATTGTCGAGCCGACGAAAAGCAATTTATACAACCCGAACATCTCGTACTACCTATCTTTTAAAGAACAGGATGTACCGCTCATTATGATCAATGCCTATTATGAGCAGTTAGAGGTCCCTTTTCTCTGTTTGGATGATGTGAAGTCCAGCTATTTAGCCACAAAAGAGCTGATCACCTCGGGACATCAGCAAATCGGCCTGATCTCAAAAACAGATGATTTACAGGGAAAGTACCGAATGAAGGGCTATATTCAAGCGCTCGGTGAAGCCAAGCTTAATTTCCTGCCTGAGCACGTACTCTTTTTCGATACAGAATCGAAGCAGCATTTGGGGGATGATATTAAAACTTTCTTATTAAAGCATCAGCATGAGCTGACTGCCCTTGTTTGCTATAACGATGAGGTTGGATTAGAAGTTGCCAATGTATGCAGTGACATCGGTCTGTCCATTCCAGAGGATCTTTCCATTATTGGACAGGATAATTCGTATATTGCCCAGAAAAATGCCCATGTGAAGCTGACAACACTGACGCACCCTCAGGAGCAAATGGGCCGGGATGCAGCAGACTGGATGATTAAAAAGGTGCAAGGGAAGAAGAATCTCCCTCATCAAACCTTTTACGAACCTGAATTGGTTCCAGGTGAAACGATCAAACAAATGAATGCAAGAAAAAAATGAGCCCTTTTTGGAGAAGGCTCATTTTTTATATGGTTAGATCTCTTCTTTAGGGGCAGGCACTGCGCATACGCCATCTGCACATGCTGCTTCAAATGAATTGGCAGCCTCTTTCTCAGCTTGAGCTGCTTCTTCTGTCCAAGCCGTTTCAAGTGCACGCAGGAAGGTATCGGCTGGCTGTGCACCTGCCACTGAATATTTGCCATTGATCAAGAAAAACGGAACAGCATTGATACCAAGCTGTCTCGCTTCTTGTTCGTCTTTTCGGACATGATCTGCAAACTCTTCGCCGCCTAGAACTTGCTGTACTTCCTGCAAATCAAGACCTGCTTTTTCTGCAATATCTAAAAGGGTTTGACGATCACCAACATGCTTTCCATCTGTGAAATAAGCTTGAAACAGCTCTCCCATGACGAAATCGCCTTTTCCCATTTGACCAGCATATTGCGCCAGCTGGTGGGCATCAAAGGTGTTTGTCAACACGAGTGGATCAAATTGAAAATCGATTCCTTTCTCTTTGCCGGCCTGCTTCACCTGCTCATTCATCGCCATGGCCTGGCTGCGGCTCATCCCATATTTTTTGACGAGCATATCATGGACATCAAAATCGACCTGAGCAGGTGCATGTGGATCAAGCTCAAAGCTTTTAAACTCGATTTCTACCTGTTCCTTTTGAGGGAATTGTTCAAGCGCTGTTTCTAGTTGTTTTTTTCCTATATAACAAAAAGGACAGGCGATATCTGACCAGATTTGTACTTTCATCTTCATCTTCCTTCCGTGTTTACGCTTTTTCTTTAACGATGTAACAATTATAGTTACAACAAATGATTGATGTCAAGATTCTGAGCTTGATGAAAATGAAAAAGCCCCTCCTTCTAAGAAAGGAAAGGCGTTAAAAATGACTATTCTAAATTTGCATGATGCCCGTACATTGTCTGTGTGTCGAGCTTTTTCATTTCCATTAACCGCAAAATGACCGCATCGTATGTCAGAAGAAGGGACTGCTCAAATAGCGAGCCCATTGGCTGAATGGTATGATGGCTTCCTTCCTGTTGATCCTTCGGCGCACCTGACAGTAAGATGACTTGATCCGATTGATCAGCTAGAGGTGACTCAGCAGAAAGCGTGAAAGATGCCACTTTTCCGCCAATTGCTTTTGCTTTTTTTGCAAGGACAAGCAAGGTCTCTGTACGGCCAGATCCGCTCCCAACAATCAAGAGATCTTCTTCTGTAAAGGAAGGTGTATTGGTCTCACCGACCACATAAGCCTTGACTCCAATATGCGAGAGTCTCATGGCAAATGATTTTCCCATCAAACCAGACCTGCCAGCACCTGCCACAAAGACCTTTCTTACAGTTAAAAGGCTTGAGACAAGCCGCTCTGCTTGATCGTCTTGAATAGCGGGCGAGTGCTCAGAAAGCTCATTCAAAATGGCTTTCACATAGTCACTGGTCTTCATGATTGTGCGATCAGCTGCTTCATTTGTGCGGCCACTTCTGCTTTATTGTCCTGGCTTGCGATCCCGCCGCCGACAATGATCAAATCAGGGTTTAATTTCACGACTTCAGGTAACGTATCAAGCTTAATTCCGCCTGCAATGGCTGTTTTCGCTTGTTTGACGACTTGTTTAATGGTCATAAGGTCAGCAAATGAGTTTTGTCCAACCGCTTGCAGGTCATAGCCTGTGTGCACACAAATGTAATCGACTCCAAGCTCATCCAGCTCTTTTGCCCGGCCAGCGATATCTTTGATACCAATCATATCAACTAAAATCTGTTTCCCTCTTGCTTTCGCTTCTTTCACCGCTCCTTGAATGGACATATCTTCTGCCGCTGCAAGAATGGTCACGATATCTGCTCCAGCTTCGGATGCCTGCTGCACTTCATAGCCGGCCGCATCCATAATTTTCAGATCAGCGAGTACACGTAAGTTTGGAAATGCCTGTTTGACTTCTTTGACGGCACGCAAGCCTTCGTTGATCACAACAGGTGTTCCAATTTCGACTACATCGATCGATCCTTCTACTTCTTTGATGAGCTCAATCGCTTCTGGTATATTCACTAAATCTAATGCTAATTGTAATTTCATGAACGTTCACTCCCGTTTTTTCATCTCATCTTCAAGAGCTACGTGAATAGGGCTTCTTGAACGATGAAATGAGTATAACAACAGGATGGAAGCAATCCAAGTACGCACTTTTTTTTACATACTATACTTTTTCGCATATGGTTACAAAAAAGATACTGTCTTTCGACCAGTATCTTTTGCATGTATTACTATTTATCATCTTTTAAAAAATTGCTGTCGAGATACTGTCTTCCCCAATCATACATCGACTCTAAAATCGGCATTAAGCTTTCTCCTAGTTCTGTCAGGGAATACTCAACCTTTGGCGGAACGACAGGATAAACCTCCCGATGCACAATGTGATCTTCCTCTAATTCTCTTAGCTGATTGACAAGCATTCTTTGCGTGATCCCAGGCATTAACGACTTTAGCTCACCAAACCGTTTTGTCCCTTCTCTGCCCAGGTGCCATAAAATCAGCATTTTCCACTTACCGCCGATAATATTTAGCGTCAGCTCTTTTTCGCAATTGAACACTTTATTTTCCATACGTGATGACAACAACATACACTCCTTTGGTACAAACCATTTACGCTTTATCATATACTGCGGCAAAATGGATTGTCGAGCATACAGTCTTTGTTATTGATTTTGTTTGTTCACAAATGTCATAACAGACTCTGTCATTTTTTGTGCTTCTTTTGGCGCTCTGTCTGATCCAAACCATTTATTTAAATCACTGTGGCTCAGCGAATGGACCCGAAAGACAAACTTAGAACCTTTATCATGATTCAGTTTTTCTGCAAATCGATACACCTCAGGATTTTCCCACCCCGTGACCAAATAAACAGGCGGTACATTCGCTTGATTCATATAAGTGACAGGTGATGCCTTTGTCCAGCTCTTCTCCTGTTTACCAAATACTTTTTTATACGATGGAATGGCTTGGATAAATTGATTGATGTTTAACGGCCCATCTAAAATCACGATAGAATTGATCGTTTTTGGCGACAGCCCCACACGTTTTAAGTAAGTCGAATCTGTGGCCACCAGTGCCGTTAAATGACCGCCCGCTGAGTGACCCATGACATTGATTTTTGATGAATCAATTAGATACTCATCTGCATGATCCTTGACCCATTTAATGGCGTTTGCCGTATCATCTGCCATCTGCTCATAGTTGGCATCAGGGTGAAGCCTATAATTCATCGAAACAAACACATACCCTTGACCGGTAAAATAATCAGCCTTTGAAGCGACTCTATTCTTATCGCCGCCTGTCCAGCCGCCGCCATGGAGATAGATCATGACTGGATGCTTCTTCTTTTTGCCTTCATCTTTTCCCTTTGGCATGTACATATCGAGTGTTTGCTGTTTGTTTTGTGTGTCTGCATAATGGATGTTCGTCGTCGGCTTAGGCTGGTTTAAACGGAACACAAAGAATGCGCATACCAATAAGCCAGCGATGACTGCCGCAAATAAAAGCCATTTCATCATTCGATTCAATGTCATTGCACCTTTCTATGTTGGGATGGGGAAGTATCATTCGCACATATGTAGAGAGACTAGCCCGATTCATTTGATACGACTTGAATCATCGTTTGTTAACTCCAAATTTTTGATTTGAACAGAAGCGACATTGGTGAATTTTAGATGAATGTCTGCTTGTAGATTCGGGGATTCATATGGGATGTGTAGAAAGAACAATACAGTTGATCAAGTCGTAATGTTCATTATACTCTTTAAAGTAGTGAAATTCATTGATTTGCTTTAGAAGACTGATATCGAAATCAGGGATTTGCTTCTGGACTTTTTCATTTAAAAACCATGTCATCATTTGTCCTCCAAGAGGTTATTGTATAAGTGCAATCATTCGTTTTCTTGTTTCTTCATGGTATTGAACATAGGAATGCAATAAAGGGTACGATTCAAGGATCTGTTGATACGATTTGATTTGGGGATATTGCTCTTCAAATGACTGACGTAGCACGTTTAACTGTTTTTTCGGTATTCGTTTATGATCGATCACATAACTTAAGCTGCCTGCAACAAGTGAAAAAAACATATAAAAATCATCTGAACATATACCAGTTTCTTCTTCAAAAGAGACGATCTCATCTGGATAAGCTGAATCTAATAAGTATTGATAACGTTGTTTTAAATCATCGAATAAATCTTGTTTATCACGGCTGATTTTCATGGACCTTTCCCCAATCTCTCATTGTTTCTAAAATCTCATCTAGACTTTTATGTTAAATAGACAATTTGCATTTGTATCAAATTCTTCAAGTAGTTCATTGTACAGGTTCCATATTCTATGAGGACGGTAGCTGCATTCGATCCATCTTTCTAAACTACTAAACATCTCATTTCTCCTAACGAATCATGTCACGGAGTTTGTAAATATTCTTCAAATGAAATAAAGTCCGCTTTTTTTCGAAATTCGCTTAAGATTTTCTGATCTCTTGTAAAAATAACATCTGTCGAATCAAAAAAACCGATTTCAAACACAGCTTGGGGGATAACGGGTGTATAATTCACGTTCCAATATCGTTCATTATCTTCAATTTGAGGTATTGAACTGATATTCAAATGATCTACATGACGAGGCAATGCGGTCAAAACAGCGAAAATAAAAGAATAAGAATAGTCATGTAAGAATTTTTTGAAATGTTCACCCTTCAGAAATAAAAAATACGTATAATCCGGCCTGACTTCTGAATGAAATTGATTATTCCGACCATGAACCATTGTGAGTGTCACATCACTTATGACCCAATGATACTCTTCTACGTTTAAATTGATTTTCTTTATTAATTCATTTACTTTGAATAAATTTTCCTCTTTTGCTAATACGATTCTCATGACTTGCTCCACCTCATCGATTTAAAACATCAAACAAAACTAAAAATATTCTACAGTATCAAAATCAGAACATGTAGATATATGTAACATTTATTATTTATTTTTATAATTTCGAATCAGTTCTTTTCTAAAATCATCAGGAAGTTTTTGATTCGGATATACAACTGAAATCCAACCTAATACAATCTCATCTAAAGTTCTCCACGTTTTTAACAATTGTTTATTCATTTGTACTAATTGATGAATCGCTAATACTCCTATCTCATAACCTCTTTCGCCATAAATGATCCATTTAGCAGAAGGGGAAACCCATATCACACGTGAAGCAATATCCATTATGCTATCATTTACACTTTCTATCGGATAATCCGTTAAGAGAGCAAGGTAATCACTTGGCGTGAGGTTTAACGGGATTTTCACCCAAGGATAATAACCAAAATTACGATAATAATCATCCATGCTCTTCTGCTCATCTAATACAGCCATGAGTATATAGTCATCATGATGATTCAAAGCTAAACCTTTTAACATTTCCCAGCTATCATCTGATAACAACCAATGGAATTCTTCGAATAAATAATGAGGTGTTTTCGTTTTCAACACTTGATTAGGGAATGTCTTTGTACTGTGAACAAGCGAATGAACAAACGATAGAACATGTTCAAATTCTTTTCGATCGGATATAAACAAATGTTTCACCTTATGCTCCTTTCATATCTTCGGATGAGTTTATCATCAGTCATTGATACTCCATTTCACCGCTTGTAACATGACGCATAATGAGATAGCATTTGAGTGAAATAGTCATCGAATGTTTTTTGATCCTTCAATAATCCTTCAAGCCAATTTGCTAAAACAGGGTGATTCAGTGGTTTCCAGCCTTCTTTTAATAACCTATTTTGCACAGAATCTTTTGTTGATACCATCCCAATGATACAAATTTCCATATCTCTATCTGCCCAAATCGCCCACTGCAAAGAATACGATAACCAGACCACTATGTACGAATTCGTTATGATATCATCTGCTATAGACTCTTTTGGGTGCATCCATAGTGCATTTACATAATTCTCACCTGTAATGTTTACACTGGCTTTCAGCCAATTATAATACCCAAATTCCTTCAAATAGTATTCGGTTGGATCTGGTTGAAGGACTGCAGTCAAAAATTCTCTATCTTGTGTAACAGTTGATAACTCTTTAATGGTTGGTAAAATATCATCACTCAATGCCCAATCAAACTCTTGAAACAAAAAACAATCAAATGTCTTCCGGAAGACTTGTTGTGGCAGCATCTTATTTGTGTCAAACACATGGTCTACTAAATTCTGATAGGATTTGAATTCTTTTTCTGAACGAATAAATAAGTCTTCAAGCTGTTTCAAACAAATACCTCCACTCTTGTCGAACTAGTAGTTTTTTAATTCTTCCTCTATCTCTTCTTTTAATGTTTGAATTTTAATTGAAACCGAGTCATTTCGATTATAGAAAATGGAAGGATTGATTCCATTTGCTATCATTCCCAGCAGCCACTCTTCTATCAAATCGTCTAAATCAATCATTTCTGGTAATGATTTTCTCCCTGGTTCAGATGCTTCTTCAAAATTATCTAATCTTCATCACCAATAATGATGTTCTTTTTCTTATGTCCTTCTTCCCAAAAACCCATTAAAAACATACACTCCTTTGTAAGTTGCGTTCTTGATTTCCACAAGTGTTATGCTATTCTCATTTTGCTTTATCACGATAACCGTACACTTGTATAAACAGGTTTATTTGTATGTTTGAATAGTGCCACTTCATGATCATTTAGCCACTTAAGCTCTCGCATGTGATAAGAAATTTCTTCTAAATAAGTATCGGTTTTAGCAATTAATTTTTTAGATAAGATATTTCTTTTATTGTCTTCAATGACAAGATAGAGAGTAAACTGCTTTAGATCTAACTCGATCAGAGGATATGCTTTCTTTTTTTTATCGGGACTAAGTTTGGTTTGTTTTCCTTTTATCTCCGCTTTGTATTCCTTTTCTTTCATTTTTTGAAATGCCGCTTTGACTAGCTGACTGTCCCAATTTTTCAGTTCACATAGATAGAGCATCGCTTTTTCTAAAGTATCAGCTAAGATCTCTTTCTTATTTACTGCATTTTCAAATTCACTATAACTGAGGGGTACTTCTAGCTCATAGGTATTTTTTAAAAATAACATGTTAGGTTCTTCTTTTGAGGTACTCATTAATTTGTAGTCTTTAAATGAGCCACATATCAAAACAATGGCCTCACAATCTTTCGTTTGAATTCTTTTCCCTAATTCCCATAAAAACATTTCTGTCACACAAAGGGATTGGCTTGCTAAGTTCCCATCATCATCATCTGACATTAATTGTATATTTTTCAAATACACTTCTTATAAGCCTCCTAATGAGATTTTAATCAACTTATTTGTTGTATCTTTTTCGATATCTGCGATAGATTCTTTGGTCAAAACACTCAATTTAAT
The DNA here is from genome assembly GCF_900186955.1 of Bacillus pumilus. Taxonomy (NCBI): domain Bacteria; kingdom Bacillati; phylum Bacillota; class Bacilli; order Caryophanales; family Bacillaceae; genus Bacillus; species Bacillus pumilus. The sequence goes on from NZ_LT906438.1 coordinate 2,347,227, forward strand.
TTTGTTAAAAATTCTACCTCTTGTATCTCCTAAATAATTGCTTAAGAAGAGATATTTTATTTCTAGTCAATTTCAATATTTTTCTATAAATATACCATACTTTCAAACTAAACCATATATCATCAACTTATCAATATATCCCCTTTTTCAATTGTAAAAAAGCACCCTAAACGGATGCTTCCATCAAATGATATTTTTTCAAAATGCGATAGGTGATGTCTTTTGCTTCTATGCCGGTGCCTTCGATATTTGTGGCGAAAATGTAGGTTTTATTTTCATGTTTGATAAAGCCTACGTACCAGCCGATACCTGATCCCGAGCCTGTTTTTCCGTATAGGGTGGCGTGTTTCTCTTCTTCTTGTACCATCATTCGTTTGACTGTTCTTATGACAGTTAGGTCAAATGGAAGAGTCTCTTCATATAGCTGTTTGAGGAAACGAACTTGTTCGATTGGAGAAATTCGCAGGGTACTGCTTAACCAAAATTGATCGATTCCGCCAGATATGTCTTTGTTCCCATAATGAATGGCTTTCACCCAATGATTCATGCGTTCTTCTCCAATGTCACGCGCCATGGCTTGATAGTACCAGACGACTGAATCTCTCATCCCAGATCCTAATGTATGATCCCTGTTCCAGCTCTCAATCTCTCTTTTTACTCCATCCCAATATTTGATGTCATATTCATCTCTCACTGCGCCCGTTTGGAGTCCGATTAAGGCATTTGTTACCTTAAATGTCGATTGAGGTGCAAAGCGCTCTTTCGCTCTTTTTTTGTTATACACTCAAGGTGACTTTTCTTTTACTTCTTGAATCACAAACGTGCCTTCCCGATTTTTAAAGAATTCATCTACTGACCACGCTGGTGATCTTGCTTCAGTTGATGAAGGCTGGCTGATACAAAGTGCCATCAGCATGATGCTAGAAAACAGCCATTTTATATACTTTTTCTTCAAAACAATCGCTCCTTTTCTCATGATTTCCATGATTGTAGCATGCTTAAGCGATGGGATATAAGGTACGCTTGTCCTCTTTTCTTTCAAATAAAAAAAGCCGGTTTATATCCGGCTTTTTGCTCTATATATTAGCTCTCTTTTTTCTCTTGAATGGCCTGTTTCGCCATTTTTGATATCGTCATATCGTCCATTGGCGGGTTATGGAGCCCGGCACGAATATCTCGATAGTAGCGCTGCAGTGGACAGTCTAGGCTTAAGCTTTTCGCACCCACTAAACGCATAGCTTTATCGACAACTTGCAAACTGTGATTAACGACGGTATGCTTTACAGCACCAAATTCATTGATTAACAGCTCTCTTTTCTCTGGCTTTTCATACAAAGTGGTCGTTGAGTAGATGACGTGGCGTGCTTGCTTTAATAGTAAGTCGATTTCGCCAATCAGTGTTTGGACATTTGGCAGATCACTAATCGTTCCACTGATGCTGTTCGGTGAGTGGGTGATGGCATACTGAACAGCATAGTCTCTTGCCGCTTGCGCAATCCCTAAATAGCAGGAAGGAATATGTGCAATCCAAGGATTTAGCGTAACACCCCGCGGCCCTTTTTGCACCTCCACAAGCATGTCATCTGAAACCTTCACCTGATCTAAGATTAAATCATGACTTTCAGTTCCTCTCATGCCCACAACATTCCACGTTTCTTCTATTGAAACACCTTCTGTCTCACGATGAATTAAGAAGAAGCCCATGGCCTCTTTTTCCTCGATCCATACGCCGACTAAAAAGTATGTAAGTGCTGGTGACATCGTTGTGAAAATTTTACGTCCATTGATGATCCACTCATTACCTGATCTAGTGGCTGTTGTCCCAGGCTTCCCGCCTCTTGTTGGACTGCCTGTCTGCGCCTCGCTCACGGCACGGTTGACAAGGGCGCCCTTCTTCACTTCTTCCGCAAAGAATTGTAGCTGCTGCTCATTCCATTGTTTCTTTTCGTAAATTTCGCCTACAACCCCTTGGTGCCAGCCGATTGATAAAGTAGTTGCTCCGTCCATACTGCCGAGCGTCTCTTGAAACAGAACCATATCCGTGACAGATTGACCTCCGCCTCCGTATTCAGCAGGAAGAGACAACGTCGTATAGCCCATCTCTACTAATGATTCAATATTTTTTTCAGGAAAATAAGCGCCTTCATCATGTTCTTTTGCCGTTTGTTCGATCGTTTCACGAAGAGATTCCAGTTGATTGAGCCATGTTTTTTGAAAATCGGTATCGACAAATAATGCTTTAGACAAAACGTATCCAACTCCTCTATATCTCACAATCTATGATATCTGATTTTTCCAATCGGAATAAATAAAACACACTTTACTTATAGGATTTAATGTGTTAAATTTTATCAATATTAAGTACATATGTCAAAGGAACGTGATGCTTTTATGATTTCAGCTACTAATCTACATAAATCTTATGGGCAGACCCATGTGTTAAAAGGCATTGATTTCACCGTACAAGAAGGTGAAGTGGTCGCCATTATTGGACCGAGCGGGTCAGGAAAAACAACACTTCTTCGCAGCTTAAACAGCCTCGATATTCCAGACAAAGGTGAGCTGACGGTTGGTGAAGCCACGATTCAATTTGAACGATATCATAAAAAAGATCTGCTAAAACTCAGGCAGCAATCCTCCATGGTGTTTCAGCATTATCACTTGTTTCAGAATAAACGAGCACTTGAAAATATTACAGAAGGATTGATCGTGTCTCAAAACATGTCTAAAAAAGAAGCTGAAAAGGTCGGGGAGCAATTTTTAACGCGGATTGGACTGCTTCATAAAAAAGATGCATTTCCGAGTGAATTATCCGGCGGTCAGCAGCAGCGAATTGGTATAGCCCGCGCACTTGCGATGAACCCTTCAGTGCTTTTGTTTGATGAACCTACGTCGGCACTGGACCCAGAGATGGTAGGAGAAATTCTAGAAATGATCAAAGATATTGCAAGTCAAGGCATGACAATGGTCATTGTGACGCATGAAATTTCTTTTGCAAAGGACGTGGCGGATACGGTGATCTTTATGGCAGATGGCGAAATCGTTGAAAAAGGCTCACCAGAAGACGTCCTATTGAAGCCACAGCATGAACGAACGAAACAATTTTTATCAAGAATTCATCGCGGCATGTGGCAAGAATCGGAGAAAGACAAATGAAACAAAAGACAGCATTCATGATGTCCGGTGTCCTTCTGCTTTTTCTTTCTCTGATGGGCTGCAGCAGTGTGAAAACCACGACCGACGATGGCAGAAAAATTGTAAAAGTCGCACTGAGTGCAGAGGTCAATCCACCCTTTTTAGCAACAAATGACCGAAACGAACCGATTGGCTATAACATTGATTATTTAAATGAAGTGGAAAATAGACTTCCTCACGTACATTTTGATTACATTTTTGGCGAGGAAGAATCGAATTTAATTGGTGTAGGCGCAGGGAAGTTTGAAATGGCGGCTAATTGGTTTTTTAGTAATCCTGAACGTGAAAAGCGTTTCCTTTACCCTAAGGTTCCGTATGGTTATTCGATGACAGGTTTAATTGTGAATGAATCAGACAAAGAGATTCGATCGCTTGATGATATGACATCTAAAAAGCTGGCTCCTGTCAGCCCTAGCGGAGGCTTGCGTTCGATTTTAAATCAATATAATAAAGAACATGATCCGGATATTCCGCTGACGACTATTGAGAGCCCTTCAAATGAACTTAACTTAAAGCGCGTTGAAAGCGGACGATCAGATGCAGCATTTATGAACATTTCAACCTTTGATACCATTCAAAAGCATTTAAACCTGAAGGTCAGAGTTGGCGGCATTGTGTCAAAGGAGCCTATCTATCTTGTCTTACAGCCAAGCGAGAAGCAGCTTGCAGAAGATTTGGACCGAATCACCCAAGAGATGATTGATGATGGAACACTGCCTAAGCTGGCGAAAAAGTGGTTTGGGGTTGATTTCTTTCAAGATATTGATGACATCTCAGAGCAAGGCGATCAAAATGAAGAAAGGAAGGAAGCGTCATGACGTTTACAGCTGGAGATTGGCTGCGCATTTTTTTACAGGTGCTTGAACGCCTGCCACTCACTTTTTTCATTATTATCGTGTCATTGTTTTTTGCCATCATCATCGGCTTGCTATTTGCATGTATTCGTATCAAACAAATCCCAGTACTGAAGCAATTGGCTGTTATTTATTTATCTTTTACACGGAGTACGCCTTTAATTGTTCAGCTTTTCTTGATTTATTTTGGCCTGCCTCAGCTTTTGCTTGTGGCAGGGATTCAAATCAATCATTGGGATCGTGTGCTATTTGTAATGATGACGTTTTCTTTACATACGGGCGCTTATTTATCTGAAGTCTTTCGCAGTGCGTATTCATCTGTCGGGAAGGATCAGCTCGAGGCCGCCTACATTGTTGGGATGACAGATACACAGGCGTTGATTAGGATCATTATCCCGCAGGCCTTCCTCATTGCACTGCCGAACCTCGGAAATTACACCATTGATCTCGTGAAAGACACAGCGATTGCCTTTACAATCGGGCTCATTGATATCATGGGACAGGTGAAGATCATCTTAGGAAATAACTACGGAATCGGTATGTTTGAGGTGTATGTGATCATTGCGATTGTGTATTGGCTCATTTGTATGAGTATTGAACTGATCACCATGCTGCTTGAAAGGAAATTTGTAAAAGGCCGCACCAGCCTGTCACGTTAAGGAGGCAATTTTGATGCAAACCATTGATATTCCATTTGCGATTGACCAAGTACCTCTTATTCTAAAAGGCGTTCCTTTTACTTTATTGATTGCACTCGTTTCCATGGCTGTAAGCCTAATGATTGGATCTGTTTTTGCTTTCATTCGTCTCTTTCGCATTCCTGTACTCAGGCAGCTTGTGACGCTTTATGTCTCCTTTTTTAGAGGAACACCTCTTATTGTTCAGTTGTTCGCTTTCTTTTATGGACTTCCTTTTGTTCTAACCAAAGTGAACGATACATTCGGGCTGACCTTTCATCCAGATATGGTCTCCCCATTAGCTGTTGCCCTTATTACATTCAGCCTCCATTCAGCCGCCCATTTAACAGAGGTTGTTCGGAGTGCACTTCTTGCGGTAGACAAAGGGCAGCTTGAAGCAGCAAAAATTGTGGGGATGACGACACGCCAAGCAATGATGCGCATTATTTTGCCACAGGCATTTGTGGTAGCCCTGCCGAACTTAGGCAATCAGCTCATTCAGCTATTAAAAGCCACCTCTCTTTCGTTTACAATTGGAGTACTTGAAATCATGGGGATTTCCCGGATTATTGCAAATGATGGCTATCAGTTTTTAGAAACATACCTCGTATCTGCGTTGATCTATTGGCTGCTGAGCATTTTCTTTGAACTAGCTTTTGCTTTATTAGAGAAACGAGTCAGCGTGTACGGAAGATCTCTTGGACGATAAAAAAGAGAATGGCTTTTGCCATTCCCCTTCGTTGTCTTACTATTCAGCACTAACTAAAATTTTCACTTGATCTTTTTCATTGATTAATGCATGGAAACCATCTTCGATCACATCATCCAACTTGATTTTCTTTGTGACGAGCGTATCAGCAGAGAAATAGCCTTTTCTCATTAAGTTTAATACAGATGGGAATACGTCTCTGTAGCCGATAATTCCTTTGACTGTACGTTCTTTAATGACAATGTCATTTGGCATAATTTCTGCGCCTTTTTCCCAAATACTCACAATGACTGTTTCACCTGAAATTCTAGTTGATTGGATTGCTTGCTTCAATACAACAGGTACACCTGTCACTTCAAAAGAAACATCGACGCCACCGTTTGTACGGCGTGCAATTTCTTGAACAACATCTTCATATTGAGAAGGATCAACAATGATCGCTCCAAGCTCTTTCGCTTTTTCTTGGCGTTCTTTAGATAATTCTACTGCGTAAATATCAGTAGCACCAGCTGCTTTTAATGCTTCAATAACAAGCAAGCCAATTGGTCCGCAACCAAACACAGCCGCTGTATCGCCAGCTTGTACTTTACTAGAACGAACCGCATATAAAGCAACTGCTGAAGGCTCTACAAGTGCCCCTTGCTCATATGAAATTTCGTCTGGTAATAAATGAAGTAATTCTTCATCGACAGATACATATTCAGAGAATCCACCGCCGCCTCCGGCAAGTCCTAAAAAGCCCATGTTTTCATCTAAGTTGTAAGCACCTTGATGTCCGTGAGTTGCAAAAATAGGCTCAACAACCACTCGATCGCCTACTTTGTAATTGCTGACGTCTTCTCCTACTTCAACAACCTCACCAGAAAATTCATGTCCCAGTGTAATAGGGGCTTTTTCTTTTGTCAGTGGATGAGGTTCATTCACTGGAATGAAGATAGGTCCTCCTAGATATTCATGTAAATCACTACCACAAATGCCGCACCATTTTACTTTCAGTTTCACTTTTCCTGGAGCAACTTTTGGTTCATCAATTTCCTCTAGTCGAATGTCCTTTTGATCGTGCCAGCGTAGTGCTTTCATGTGTAAGACTCCTTTTCTCATCAATTTCATTAACTTACTTAAATAATCATAACATAATTTTTTTAATTTTCTAAGTAGGATGCACTATCTTTTTGCCAGTCAATGAACGAAAGATGACAAAACATAGCAATAAACAGACAAGAAGCATACATACACACCCGGTGACAACGGAGGTTCGGATTGATAAAACATGTGCAAGTCCACCAGAGACACCTGTCAGCATGATCGTCAGAATAGCTTCAATCAAAGCATAAAAACTGGCTACCCTCCCCATCACCTCTACCGGGATATTCGTTTGATAGAAAGTCATAAAACCTGTGTTCGCAAAAGCTAAAAAGAATGCTAATATAAAAAATCCAACAGCGGCTGCAAACAATGTGCTGGAAAAAGCATAAATGAGATAGCCACATGCCACAAACAAACTGCCAATCCCTAGCATGATCGAAACAGGCAGCCTTTCCACAATCACCGAATTGAGACCTGCCCCTGCGATAATGCCTGCCCCAGCTATACTCACAAGAAGACCATATTGTGTATCAGTTAGGAGCAGCACTTCTTTTGCAAAGGCAGTTTCAAGAGAGTCAATGGCAGTAGGAAGTACCGTGATAGCGGCACTAAATAACAAATACACCGCCATAACTTGGTGTGATGTCAAACTAAACCGAAGAACAAGCTTCGCATCCTCTTTTAACATTGAAAGGGTAAAGCCCTTTTGGTTAGCATCTTGTTTGAGCAAATTCGGTAAACACATCGTGAACAGAGCAGATACCAATAGACAAATCGCATTGATATAAATTGAAAAAACAGGTGTACCGATTAAAAAAAGCAGACCTGCTGCAGCGGGTCCAAGTAAAAATCCACCCGATTGTAATAATGAGCGAATGGCATTAAACCGTTTTCGGTTATTCGCTGGGATCAATCCTGTCATATAGACCATCGAAGCTGGATGAAACATCGCTTGTGCCATTTGAATAAGAAACACCATCACATACAGGGTAAGCAGATGTCCTGAAAGTAACGCAAAGGGTATACATGCGATCAAGATTGCCCGGCTGATATCTAAGCTGATCATCGCTTTCCGCTGATTCAACCTATCAATCAAACTGCCAGACCAGCTGTTTGTCAAAAGAGAAGCAACTGGTCTCATCATATAGACAGCCGTTACAGCAAGCACAGAGCCCGTTTCTTGAAAAATGAGTAGATGGAGCGCAATCATATAAATCCATTCTCCTATGTTCGCAATTCCGATGGCTCCAAGTAGCAAACTCATATTCCGCCAATGTTTTTTCATCACTTTTCCCCCTATTTGTCATAAAAAAATCCCGTCCCCAAGACATTTCTGTCTTGAGGACGGGATTTACTCCGCGTTGCCACCTCAGTTTATTCATCTGTTACCAAATGAACCTTAGCAGGTCATCATGAACCCATCTCTGTAACGGGAGAATGTCGCCGCACCACCATCCGAAGGAATCCGGTGCAGAGCTAAGAGGCTTGGTTCTATCATGCTGCCCGGCTCCTTCTCAGCTTCACGGAGTTCTCTGTGCGGGACGGTTCATGATGTACTCTTCTCTATTAGCGCTATGTCTTTATTTCATCACAATCTTCAGCTGAATTGTTACATATTGTACTGCGCCTTGATCACAGCGTCAACGTTTTTTTCAAGCTAATCAGCATAGATCATTTTTCTGGTCATGCCACCATCAACGACTAAATCTGTGCCAGTCACAAATTGATTATCCTCATCGGTTAAATAAAAGCAAGCCTTCACAATATCATTTGGCGTGCCGACTCGATTGGAAAGATGCTGCTGATGGTCGATCTCTCGAAGATTCTCCTCATCCTTCGTTTCAATCCATCCAGGTGAAATGCTATTCACCGTGATATGATCCGGACTAAAAGAAGTCGCTAAGGCATGGGTCAACGCAGATATTCCGCCTTTTGATGCAGCATATGCTTCTGTATTTGGCTCTGACATGGTCGCGCGGGTAGATGAAATGTTCACAATAGAACCGCCTTTTGGATTTTCTTTTATATAACGTGCTGCTTCTCTTGCACATAAAAAAGTCCCTCTTAGGTTCGTTTGTAACACACGATCCCACTCATCGATCGTTAATTCATAAGGCGACACGGTACACATGACACCAGCATTATTAATGAGAATATCAATCGTTTTACAGCGCTCCACCGCAAACGACATTAAGTGCTGAATATCCGTTTCTTGCGTCACATCTGTTTTCTTAAAATAAGCTTCTAACGATTCTTTTTTTAGCTCTTCCTCCAATCGCTTCCCCTTCTCTTCATCTATATCTGCAAGCACCACTCGCGCTCCTTCTTTTGCATAGCCCCAGGCGATCATTTCACCAATTCCATTGGACGCGCCTGTGATGATGACGGTTTTATTGTGAAAGTTCAAGTGTATCCAATCCTTTCTCCATCAGATGTTGTCGTCTATCATATCATTTTGAAGAGTACGCATGAATAAAAAACTAAAATGGAATGAAAAGTGATTAATAGGTGCGGATATTTTTCAAACCAATCACCATAAAGACAATTGTAAAAGCAGCTAAAATTGTTATGTCAAATAATAAGATAGTGTGATTGACAGTACCGCTCATAATCTCACCAAAACCAGACATCATCCATGTTTGCGGTATAGCCAACGAGATCTTCTTCATCATGTCTGGAACGATATCTAATGGCCAATAAATACCGCCTAGCATGCAAGTTCCTACAATGATAATGGCACTAAATACTTCAGCTTGCTTTTTTGTATGAGATAAGGTTGCAATCATAAAACCTAAACTCACAACAAGACCAATAACGAATGATCCAAACACTAAAATAAGCATAAAGTTTCCTAAGTATACATTGAAGAATAGTAATAAGACGGTCAGAAGAACACCCAATTGTATCCATCCAAGAAGAAAATAAGCTATGAAATAGCCCAATAGCACAGATATTTTCTGGATGGGACTTGAAAGCAATCTTTGCCATGTATAATCTTTATACTCTAAATGAATGGATGATACAGAGCTTGAAATCGCAAACATCATAAACATAATAGTAAAGCCAAGCGGTATTAAATTCGGTTGCTGACTTGTTTCAACCAATGAAATGGTGCCAGATTCATTTAACTTGTTTAAAGCATTGGTGAGAGAAACACTTTTCTGCTCTTTCACACCCTGATTGATTTGATAAATGATGGTCGCTGTCTCTTTTAAATAGGGAGATAAGACTGCATATTCCTCAGTTTTCTTATAAACTGTCACATCAAAAATCTCTTTATCTTTCAGATGGGACTTTAACGGGTTTGCGACTTTCACAGACGCAATGACCTTTTCTTCAGATACTAAATCTTTTGCATCGCTTTCAGTCGCCTTTACCCAGAGGAATTTGGTGTTTTTTTCGAGAATTTGAAAAATTTCTTGATCAAGTTTACCTTGACTGGACTCTAGAATAAATGCAACTGTTGGTTTCTTTGTATCAGATGCGGTACTTCCAAAGATAAAACTAAATACAATTGGCATAATAAATAAAAAAATGAGCGTCAATGGGGACTTTAATGTTTCTTTTAGCTTTAAAGAAATAATGGCTGATATTTTATGCATAGCGATGCTTCCTTTCAAAAGACATTCTAATTAAAGCAGTGATGAAGAAAACTAGTCCCATCCCGCAGCTTAGTATAAACCCGCTTTGAATTTCACTAAAATCAGCACCTGCCATACTTTTCAAAAACATTTGAAGTGCAAGAGAATTAGGTAAAAAATAGCTGATATCAATTACCCATTGTGGGAATAAGTATAAGGGCACCATACTCCCACCTAAAGCAGCTAACACTTGTGTTCCTAAAATCCCCACACTGTTAAACGTTTTTTCTCTATTGATAAAAGAACCAATCAGCACCCCGAAACCCGCAGCATTTAATATAAAACTACATCCGATCATAACAACAGTAAAAGGCTCTCCCCAGTTCACTTTAAAGACAAAGCTAGTAAATAAAATAATGACCGCAAGTTGAATCATACTCATCAAAACAATACCCAATAACTTCCCAACGATGTAACTAGTATTACTTAATTTTGATACAATCAGCCTTTTATAAACATCTTCCTCTTTTTCCTCTATCATACTTCCAACTAGAAAAACAACTGTCATTAATAAAAAAAGCACACCCATCCCGCCTGCGTAGTATTGGAAAGACGTAATCGGCTGGCTGTTGATATGGATATTCCTCTCGTTCACCAGTTCTTTTTTCAGTTGATCAGACACAATTTCCACTTCTTTACCTTGATTCAACGGCACCAGAATACGATTCATATGATAATGTTGAAAGAATTGCAAAACCACATTTTGAAGAACCATTTCCTGTAAATCCGAATTAGGTCCTCTCAAAATATCCAATTGCACATGATCGTGATTTAATAGACTTTTTTCAAAATTCGGCTTGATGATTATGCCCATTGTAATGTCTCTACTATTTAGATCTTTCTCTAATTGATTTTTCGAGGTGACCTTCACCTCAAATATGTCACTGAGTTCACTCTTAGACAATGTTGAAAGAAACATCTTACTTGTAGTGGACTTATCTTGATCTGTTATTCCTACACGAAATGAATTGATCTTGACTTCACTATCTTTCTTCATGTTATCTCCAAATGCTGCACCTAAAATAGCAATCAATATAATAGGCATAAAAAAAAGTGTAAAAAAGCTTTTCTTATCTCTAAAAAACAATAATAGATCTTTTAGTACAACCCAGATGCTCATGTGTCCACTTCTAAACAGTCTAATCCCTCAAATTTTTACTAGTTACATACAAAAAGACATTTTCTAAATTTGGTTCTACGATTTCTGCTGAAATAATTTGAATATTTAATGCGGTCATTCCTTGAATGAGATGACTTAATAATTGCTGAGGATGTTGATCAAATATTTTTATTTGATTTCCTTGAACCACGATTTCTTTCATAGGATCGGCTTCTTGTATGAAATGACGCACTCGATCTATATCATTTTGTCCATGTTCATTTTTTATGGTCAAAACAATTTCTCTTTGATTTCCGACAAGCTCACTTAATTCATGCTGATCCCCTAAAGCAATGATAGACCCATGATCCATAATGGCCATTCTTTCACATAAAAATTCAACTTCTTCCATGTAATGACTAGTATATATAATGGTCATTCCTTCTCCATTTAATGTCTTAACTGTTTCTAATATATGACTTCTAGATTGGGGATCTATGCCTACAGTAGGCTCATCCATGATTAATAGTTTTGGTTGATGTAATATCGCGCAACCGATATTTACTCTTCTTTTCATTCCTCCAGAGAATACTTTCACTTGATCATTTGCTCTATCTTTAAGACCAATTAGCTCAAGTGTTTCTTGTACTCTGCTTTTCAACTCTTTTCCTTTGAGTCCATACATTCTCCCCCAAAACATTAAATTTTCTTTTGCTGTCAAATGTAAATATAAAGCGATCTCTTGCGGAACAATTCCTATCATTTGCTGCGCCTTTTTTGTTTCTTTTTTTACATCTATACCTTCAATCGTTATGGTGCCGCTTGTGGCATGAATCAGCCCTGTCAAGATGCCAATCAATGTGGATTTCCCCGCACCATTCGGACCTAATAGTCCAAAAGATTCTCCTTTTTTTAAGTGAAAGGTTATCCCTTTTAATACCTGTTTATCTTCATAATATTTCTTGATGTTGTGTACGTTTAGCAATCAATACCTCTCCCTAGTCATTTAATATCAATTAAATTATCTGGTATGAACTTCAACTGTAGAATAATTTTTCCAATTCATATATTTTAACATGAGATGTATTGCAGGAGAATAGTACAGGTCATTTTAAAATAGAACATAAAAAAACTTACAGGATATAATCTCCCGTAAGTTTTTTCGATTATTCTCATTGATTCATTATTTAGAAATCAACCCATGCGGGTCAATGACAAATTTTTTCGCCACACCCGAATCAAAGTCGCTGTATCCTTGAGGGGCTTGATCAAGGTTAATGACGGTCGCATTCACCGCTTTGGCGATTTGTGCTCTTCCGCTTAAAATGGATTTCATTAGACTGCGGTGATATTGCATGACAGGGGTTTGACCTGTCACAAAGGTATGCGCTTTTGCCCAGCCAAGTCCAATTCGCACTTTCAGAGATCCAACTTTTGCATCGGCATCCACTGCACCTGGGTCTTCTGTGACGTAGAGCCCTGGGATTCCGAGCTTACCGCCAACTTTGGTAATATCCATAATTGTATTTAATACAGTTGCAGGTGCTTCTCCTTGATCTCCATGACCTGAAGCTTCAAAGCCGACACAATCGACGGCACAGTCGACCTCTGGCTCTCCTAAGATATTGGTGATTTGTTCGCCGATTCGATCATGTTTTCGTAAATTGATCGTTTCACAGCCGAAGCTTCTGGCCTGCTCCAGCCTTTGTTCATTCAAATCACCGACAATGACCGTAGAAGCGCCAAGGAGCTGAGCGGAATGCGCTGCGGCAAGACCTACTGGCCCTGCACCGGCAATATATACGGTTGAACCAGGTTTTACTCCAGCCGTATACGCACCGTGAAAACCTGTCGGGAAAATATCGGAAAGCATCGTCAGATCAAGTATTTTTTCCATCGCTTGATCTTTGTCTGGGAATTTCAGCAGCTGGAAATCTGCATATGGCACCATGACGTACTCGGATTGGCCGCCAACCCATCCGCCCATATCGACATATCCATAGGCAGAGCCTGGACGGTCCGGGTTTACATTTAAGCACACATGGGTTTTTTGTTCCTTACACATGACGCATCGTCCGCAAGCAATATTAAAGGGAACGGACACAAGGTCTCCTTTTTGAATAAACTCCACATCTCGTCCAACTTCAACGACTTCACCTGTAATTTCATGACCAAGGACGAGTCCTGCAGGCGCAGTCGTACGACCTCTCACCATGTGCTGGTCACTTCCGCAAATATTCGTCGTCACTACTTTTAAAATGACGCCATGCTCACATTTGCGCCCCACATTGGCTTTCGGTACACCCGGGCCATCTCTTAAAATCAAATCAGGGTATCCAATATCCTCAACTGCTACATTTCCTGCTCCTTTATAAACGACACCTTTGTTTCCCGACATGTTTTCATTCCTCCCTTTTTGTTTAAAAATGAAGTCTCTACAATTTTCTCTACTTCTGAAGCAATTCCCTGCTCCAAATGGCACAATTGATAAAAAAAAGCGAAAAATGTATCTTCCAGTCAAATAAAAAAAGAAAATATTGAAAAAAAAGCTAAACTTTTGAAGAACGGTGTCGATATAATAAATAAGCCAGACAGGTATCCTTAATCGACAAACAAATTCCTTATATATACTATCATTCCTTACACACCTGGCTGGCGCCTACATCATATACAAAAGTCTCTTCTGGTGAAGAGACTTTTTTTAATTCGTTCAAACATGATTCAATGACACGCAAAGAAGCTCCTCTCACGAAGAGCCTCTTTTAGAATGCTTGTTCATTACCTGGGAAATATTTTCATCATTTTAACGCTTTGATACAGATGTATGTATCATAGTGATAAACCGAAACTTCTCTAAAGTGATACGCTGAAAATAGGCGGCTGATCTCTTGTTCACTATACGATGAAAAAGAATGTGACCGCTTTTGTTCCTTCATCAGTTCCTGCTGTTGGAATGATAAGAATACTTCTCCATCCACTTGAAGAACGCGGTACACTTCCTTCATGACTTGCTCAATATCCTTCAAGTAATAAATGGTCTGCACCGTAAATAATTTATTGAATGATCTGTCTTCAAAAGGTAAATGCTCGGCTTTACCAAGAGTCACAACGGCTTTATCCTGTTCCACAAGCTTCTTATGTTTTCTTTTTGCATATTTGATCATATGACGAGAGGCATCCACTCCATATACTTTACCGCGATCAAGTTTCTCTGCTACCTTCGATAATGTCATGCCTCTTCCAGTACCGATTTCTAAAATCCGGTCATTTTCTTGTATATTTAAGAGTTGAATCGTCCATTCATTGATATTATGATGATTTTTTTCCATATAGCGGGCAACCCATTTTGAGAACAAGCCTTTTGGTTCCCTCATTTGTTTTCCAATCCAGCTTTGAATCAATGTTAACACCTGCTTTGCACCAGTAAATAAAACTATTTACGAATTTTCTTACTTTTCATATCGGCTCACACCTAACAAAGTTTAAGACCTAGTCCTAATCATTTGTTATTGATTAGACGGCATCTTTTCAGAAAATGTTTCGCAGAACTTCAAAAAATTTAATCCGAATAGGCGTTTTCATTAATTGTGCTCAGATTGATTTCGTTTTCTGCATGAGCTGCATATTTTATGAATGTATCTTGATTAGATAAAGGTGGTGCTAGATTATGGGCTTTGGTGGAGGTTATGCTGGAGGCTGCGGTGGTTACGGTGGCGGCTTTGCAGGCGGATTCGCATTGCTTGTTGTACTGTTCATTTTGTTGATCATCATCGGTGCAAGCTGGATTTGCTAATGTAAAAGGAGCAGGAAACGATAACGTTTCCTGCTCCTTTTCTTTAATACCAATAAGCTCGGTACTGATACATATATTGTCTGAGCATTTCCTCTTGCTCTCTTTGCATTCGGTACGGATTGCCGTATCCATGCTTTAAGGAATGCGGAATGGATGTATATCCGTGCCCCACTGACGGAAACCTCATATATGGTGACATCGACATTCGTTGATCACCTCACAATCTCCTTTTACGGATATCATATGTGCAGATGATCAATGTGGAGCGTGTCTAAACCTGGTCCTTCTCCATAGTATAACAATCAAGTATTGCAAGCATCATAAACATGTCAATCTCCTCCTTTTCGCATTTTTCTTTTCGTATTTTAGTTCATGTACTTTAGTTGTTTCTGCTTCATTTCTTCATACAATGTTTCGACTTGTTGTTCATAAAGAACTGTTTCAATGTCTTTGTATTTTCGTCGGATCGTCAATGTGATAAAAAATAAATGGATTGTCATATACGCTCACCTCCCTTCAGTTCGCGGCACGCGAAATAGCCCGCAGATCTTCTTTGTCAGTTGACCTGTGGGCACACAAAAATGCAGATCAAAAGACAGTGTCTTCCAACCTGCAATGGATGATACGTAAAATCCTCGTTTACTTAAACAGTTCTGAAGCGTGCACCGTATAAGGTAAAGGAAGGACACGAGCTCTTCCACAGGCTGATGACATGATGAAATTGTTGGTTGAATTGTTCACAAGTAGATACGAATAACATATTCTTCAGCCTCCTTTACGTTTTTAATTACTTTGTTAGTATATCCAGCAAGCACCATTTTGTAAACCTGTTTTTAGTAAAATAGATGATTTTTGTGTGTTTGACTAAATTTCTACATTTATTCTTGTCCGATTGTCCAATACAATCAAAAAAGCCCCCTCACGTATATGAGGAGACTTTTCGAATTAATCTTCATCTAGTTCTTGCAGTTTCTTTTGAAAAAAGATCGCGCGTCTCACACAAAGAAAAGCTGCTAATAAGAAAATACAATCAATTCCCATCATCAGCATTTTTGGAGATGCTTCGATGTGTTGGCTTGGTATGATCGTACCAATATATAAAAAGGTGCTGACAGCAAGCAAAATAAAAGCGTACTGCTTGTAATCTGTCACTAAACCACTCCACTTTTTCTTCACTTGAATCACCTTCCTGTTTAACATGTCTATTGATAGCTTAACATAGTAAAAGAAAGGTAGTGGCATGTAAATCTATCCATTCACTAGTGCGTTTAGTCCCTGCTTCATATCATTCAGTAAATCATCCACATCTTCAATCCCGACAGATATACGAATTAACCCATCAGTGATGCCAAGCTCCTCGCGGCGGTCTTTTGGAATGGACGCATGAGTCATTCGAGCAGGAACAGAGATTAAGCTTTCAACCGCTCCAAGGCTTTCTGCGATCGTAAACAGCTTAAGCTGACTTAAAAACACATCGACATGTTCTTCTTTTCCAATGTCAAAAGAGATCATGCCGCCGTAGCCTGATGCTTGCGTTTTTGCAAGTTCATGTCCAGGGTGAGCATCAAGACCTGGGTAATAAACACGTGTGACTGCTGGATGTTGTTCTAAAAACTCAGCGATTTTCTGTGCATTTTGCTGATGTGCTTCCATTCTTAGTCCAAGCGTTTTGATTCCTCTCATGAGAAGCCATGAATCCTGCGGTCCAAGAATTCCACCAGTAGAATTTTGAACAAAATGCAGTTCTTCCCCAAGCTCTTCCGTCGCTGTTACAACTAGCCCGCCTACGACATCACTGTGGCCGCCTAAATATTTAGTGGCACTATGCAGGACAATGTCCGCCCCATATTCAATCGGCCTTTGGAAATAAGGTGTGAAAAATGTATTATCAACAATCATTAAGATGTTGGCTTCTTTTGTCAATTGGCCGATCGCTTTGAGATCAGTCATTTTCAGTAAAGGATTGGTTGGTGATTCAATGTAAACCGCTTTTGTTTCAGGTAAAATCGCCTTTTTCACTGCTTCAGGATCACTTGTGTCAACAAAGGTCGCTTGAATGCCAATACGGTTGAGTACCTTTGTGATGACGCGGTACGTTCCGCCGTATACGTCATCTGTCAGGACAATATGATCTCCGCTGTTAAACAGCATCATCACTGCCGTAATGGCAGCCATTCCTGAACCAAATGCGTAGCCGTTTGCTCCTCCTTCAAGGTCACGAATGACGGTTTCTAGTGCCGTTCTTGTTGGATTCGCAGTTCTTGAATATTCATATCCTGTATGTTCGCCTGCTTTCGGCTGCTTATATGTGCTCACTTGATATATCGGCACAGACACAGCGCCCGTTTTTTCATCACCAGTTGTTCCGCTGTGTATCATCATTGTTTTTCGTTTCATTTTATTTTCCTCCCTCATAAATTCCTTTACTTAAATACCGTTCACTGCTGTCAGGAAAAATGGTGACGATGACTGTCCCAGGTGCTGCCTTCTTCGCTTCTTCTAAAGCGGCAAATAACGCTGCACCCGAAGAACTCCCGATGAGAACGCCTTCTTTTTCAGCAGCTACTTTCACCATTTGGAAAGCATCATCATCACTGACGGTATATATCTCATCGAATAAAGCAGATTCCATATAATCTGGGATAAATTCAAGGCCGATTCCTTCCGTTCTATGCGGACCCGGATCTCCTCCATTTAAAATCGATCCTTCAGGTTCGACAACAACTGTTTTTAACGCAGGATGCTGCTCTTTTAAATAGGCAGCACACCCTTGAAAAGTCCCGCCAGATCCCGCTCCTGCCACGAATACATCGATATTTCCTTGCAAATCGGACCATAATTCTGGGCCAAGCGTTTTATAGTAAGTCAATGGATTTACTTGGTTTTTAAATTGTAAAACGCAATAGGCATTGTCAAGGCTTGCCTCTAGTTCAAGGGCTCGATCAATCGCACCCTTCATGCCCTCTTTTCTTGGTGTATGAATAATCTCTGCACCGAGCGCTTTCATGAGCTGTTGTTTTTCTTGACTAAAATGTTCTGGTACGCAAAAAATGGTCCGCAATTGATGCTTTCTTGCACTGAGGGCAAGCCCAATTCCTGTGTTTCCAGCAGTTGCTTCAATGATGGTTCCACCAGGGCGCAATTTGCCAGATGCCAATGCTTCTCTTATGAGCATATCACCTAAACGATCTTTAATACTTCCACCCGGATTCATCATTTCAAGCTTTGCATATACCTCTACACCTTCCGGGATGCCGATTCCTGACAGTTTTAAAAGCGGTGTGCGGCCAATTAATTCTGTAATATCCTTTATGACAGCCATATGATTCCCTTCCTTTGTATGGAAAAGAAGGGGGAATCCCCTTCTTTTATTGAGTTTACTTTATCATACGCAAGACAAGGTCGGTTGAGTGAATCGCTGCTTGTTCAAGAAATTGATCAAATGAGACATTGGATTCTTTCCCTGCAATATCAGATAGCGCTCGAACGACAACAAATGGCGTTCCAAAGAGCTGGCAAACTTGTGCAACGGCTGCGGCTTCCATTTCCACCGCATATAGCTCTGGAAACTTCTCTCTCACAAACGCTACACGATCCGGATCATTCATAAATGAATCTCCGGTTGCAATCGTTCCTTTTGCCACTTGGATATGATCGATCTCTAAAGCCGATTCCTCTGCCAGCTTCACAAGCTTTTCGTCTGCAACAAAAGCAGCTGGCAATCCTGGTACTTGTCCGTATTCGTAATTAAAGATCGTGACATCCACATCATGATGTCTAACATCAGTAGAGATGACAATATCCCCTACATTTAATGTGTGATGGAAACCGCCAGCTGATCCTGTATTGATCACATAATCCGGCTGAAAGCGGTCAAGCAGAAGTGTTGTGCTGACCGCTGCATTCACTTTTCCAATCCCTGATTTTAATAAAATCACTTCTTTATCTTCATAAACACCTGTTGTGAATTCACACCCAGCGATGTTTTCTTGTGTAGCATTCTTTAGTTGATCTCTTAATATCGTCACTTCTTCTTCCATTGCACCTATGACTGCGATTTTCAAATCAAAAACATCCTTTCATTCCCTTTTCTTCGCTTCTACGATCCAAACAAAATCATTCATTTGATGAAAGGACGTACTAAAACCTTCTTCTTCAAAGATTTGCTTTAGCACATCGATGGATGGATAATATTCTGTTTCTAAATCTTCAGCAAGCTGATCGAATCCTGACGCTTTCGCTTTGTCAATTTCAGCTTGATGTGCTGCTTGATTTTGAAACATTGTATCAGCAAAGACTATTTTACCATCTGAGTGAAGGATGTTGCTATAGGTGTGAATGGCTTGTTTTTTTTCTTCGTCCGTTAAATGGTGGAAAGCATATGAACTGACGATTGTATCCGGCTCAAATGGCGGCGCTGGAAATGATAAAAAATCCCCATCATGAATCACATCGGGTATTCCCTTTTGAAGAGCCGCTTTCTTCATGGCGTCTGATGGTTCAACGCCAAATACGTTCTTATCAGCTGCGAGCAGTGCCGCTGTTAAATTCCCCGTGCCGCTTCCAAACTCAAGAACATCTTGACCTGCACGCAGAACAATTTCTTTTAAAATAACCGGATACCGGCGAAACACTTCTTCATACTGCTCATCATGACCACTTACCGTGTCGTCATAAGAGTCAGCCCAATGATCAAATAAAGAAAGAAACTCACGTCCCATTTTCTTTCCCTCCACTTTATCTATTTATTCCTATGCGTATAGTATGTTTTAATCCGTCGAACAGTTCCTATCCTACCACATGTTCAGTTTCTTTCCTACTAAAAAATACTGGGAGGGGTAGAAAAATATTTGCTCTTTTAGAGGAGAGAGATTAAGATGAATGAAGAGTATGGAGAGGTGAATCAAATGGATTTTCAGTTGGATTTTCTAAAGGATAAAATTGAATTCTTTGAAGCATCGTCTTTAAAAGAACTTGAACAAAAGATCCAAAAACAAATTGAACATAATCAGGCAATCTTGCTGACCGTTCATTCTGTCAGTCATCAAACGACTGTGATCGATGACCGGATTTTGTATACAGCGGTTGTTCATTTTAAGGCGAATATCTAAAAAAAAGATAGCATGGCTGCTATCTTTTTTTCATGTTTATTTTAATTTTTCAACCTTTACAGGTTTCCAGCCTTTTTCATCTACCCATGTGATTTCCACGCGGTAGCGTTCGCCTGTTGATTTGTCACGGATGGTTCCCTTTGCATCTTGAGGGCCTCCGTTATTTCCTAACCAAAGAACTGTCATTTGATCTTCTGAAATTCCCGTTGCATAGGACATGGCTTTCATCATTTCTTTCCAGTCTTTTGAGTTAGAATCATAGGTTGCTGTATGTGAACCGGATTGCTCTGTTCCTACAGGCTCCCAGTCATCGCTTTCGTATGTTTTGTCTACGTCACTCGTTTTGCCGCCATCTGTTTCTTTGGCGTCTTTTAACGCATCTTTATTAGGCTCTTTTTCATCATCTGACTTCTTCGCATCGTCGTCTTGATCAGATGAGTCATCTTTTTTTGCATCTGAATCATCGGATGTGTCTTTCTTTTGATCTTTCACATCTTCATCTGATTTTTGTTTATTTTCACTTGTTGCAGGCGCTGTTTTAGATGGTTCTTTCGCTACATCTGTGTCTTTCGGTTTATTAAAAATTAATAAACTCGTTGCGACCACCAAAATAAGCACCACAACGATACCAATTAATATGTTAAGCACCATATTGGCCTTTCTGCGCTTATCACGATGTTCAAATCGAGAATTTCTACTCAAAATCTCTGCACTCCTTTGCCTCTGTTCCCTAAGTCGTTACTATTTTAACATGACATGAAGGGATGTTCTATGTCTGTTTCTTTTCAATTTCGTTGACCTTTTTTACAATATCATAAAACGCATCATTTGTCTTAGCCCGGCCACTTGTCTCATCAAGGTGAACAACGACAAGAGCATATTTTGGTTTTTCCACCGGAAAGTATCCAGCAAACCACTTATGATAAAGCGGATTCCCCTTTTTATCTTTACTGCCAGTTTGGGCAGTGCCTGATTTCCCCGCCACATCAAATGGAAGGTCTCGAAACCTTCTTCCTGTTCCTTTGTCAGACGTTACCACCTGCCTTAAGTACTTTTGCAGTTTTTGTGCTGTATAGCGGTCAATACTGCCCCCTTCTGGTCGTTTGTTTTGAAAGGTTAGCATCGTTGTTCCGTTTTGATACAGCACTTTTTCAGCGATTTTCACTTCTTTTCGTTCTCCGCCTCTTGCAATCGACGCCATCATATTGGCCATTTGCAAAGGAGTCGTTTTGACATTTTTTTGCCCTATTGCGGTTTGGGCAATAGCCTTTTTAACATGCTTGTCTCTTTTATCCCCCCACACATTGCCGGTTTCTTCACGATCAAACTGTTTGAAATGCTGCTTATGATAGACATCCCCTTCCCAGCCAGCTCGATCAATGAGTCCAAGCTTTGCAGCCGTCTTTTCAATGATTTGATCATCTGTTTGGATCAGCTTGTCAGCAAGTGTTGCAAAGGTATAATTACAGCTCTGCGAAAAGCTCTCAGACAGATTCAGCACTTCCTGCGTTCCTTCTGGCTCTCCATATAAATTCTTTCGACAGTCATACATCGTTTGTGGCTGGTCGAGGGTTTTTTCGATTGCTGCGGCAAGTACAGCGGTTTTAAAGACAGAGCCTGGTGCCATGGCAGTCAGCATGTAATTTCTTGCTTCATGCCGGTTTTTGCTTGTGACGTTTGGCATACTTGCCATCGCCAGCACACTGCTGCTTTCAATGTCGAGCAGAACGGCCCCGCCTTTTTCGACGCCCTGGTCTTTCAGTACCTTCTCCATTTCAGCTTGCATGTTTTCATCAATTGTTGTTTGAACTTGAAGAGGATAAAATGAATGAGCCTCTGCTGTATATTTGACGTCCATCCCAAACAAAGGGTTTCCCCTTCCGTCCACATGATATAACAATTTTGTGTCTTGCTCGGGTAATAAAAATTCGTCAAAGGTACTTTCCAGCCCAAAAGTGCCGATTTCTGTACGGATGGAAAGCTCTTTTTTGTCAGGATAACGCTTTCTGAGCAATTCTGGATTCTCGCTCGTGAAGCCTAATGTGTGGAGGGCAAGTCTTTTTTTGTCCTTCTCTTTCATATATACGCCGTACACACCTGAATATTTCATATCATTGATGTCTTTCAGCTTTTTTTTCGTGATGTCATCTTTGAGAATCAGAGGTTTTTTGGTTTCTGTCAGCTGTTTTTTGAGTTCATCTTCTTCCATCTCAAGAATAGAGGCGGTTTGTTTTAAATGAGGAAGATCATATTGCAGGAAAGGAAATAAGATCACCGCAGGCTGTTCTTTTGTGAGAAGCGCCTCGCCGTTTCGATCTAAAAATTCACCGCGGCCATCTGAAATGACCACTTCTTCTGTACGCTGTTTGACACTTTCTTGTATTAAATTGATATCAAGCTTTGAAAAAGATTCTGTGAAAAACAGTTGAATTTCTGCCAGTCTGATGAGAAGACCGAGCAGCAGCATAAATATAATAGCACCTGTCCATTGAATTCTACGTTTTTTGCGCATAAAAACACCTCGTCCCTATTGTGGACGAGGTGTTTATCGTATAAACGTGATTATGAAATTTTTACAATTTGGACGAACATTTCTCCGCCAGGTGTTTGAACGGTTACTTTGTCGTCTACTTGTTTGCCTAATAGGCTTTTTGCAATTGGTGAATCGTTTGAAATCTTTCCTTCGAACGGATCAGCTTCTGCACTTCCAACGATTGTGTAAGACTCTTCTTCTCCGTCTGGTAATTCAACGAAAGTGACTGTTTTACCAAGTGAGACAATATTTGAGTTTCCTTCATCTTCGATAATTTTGGCATTGCGAATCATATTATCAAGCGTAGTGATACGCCCTTCTACAAACGCTTGCTCTTCTTTAGCAGAATCATATTCCGAGTTTTCAGAGAGGTCTCCAAAGCTTCTAGCAATTTTAATACGCTCTACAACCTCTTTACGTTTAACCGTTTTCAAATGTTCAAGCTCTTCTTCTAATTTACGTTTTCCTTCTTCTGTCATTGGAAATACTTTCTCTTGTGCCATGAATCATTCACTCCTTCTATTAATCCTCATCATACATACTTTCTGCACGTGAGTGACGACTGAAATATACAAGAATGAGGACTTCTTCATGCCCTCATTCCTTCTGTCCCATATTTGTAAAAGTCCATCTTACATGGCGTCCCTTTTAGATGCAACTATTATGCCTTTTCTCAGATAGGACCATCCGCAGCGGTCAAAAGATGATCTATCTTATCGCACAAACTGTGGAAAGGCACAGGAAGCTCCTGTACCTCGTTCGCCATTTCGATCATATGTAGAAGAATAGCTTATCCATTCTCCATCTTCCCAATACATAATATGGTCAGTGTACGATATGTCTATGCTATATTATTACATAATTGCTTTTTGATCAAGAATTGTTTGAAAATTTGTGATGATTTGTTTGTCGTTTTTTTAATATAATTTTACAAAATCGAAACCACTTCAATATTCAGCTTGAAAACGACATTTTTCTACATCTATTTCACATCATTGTTTTCCTATCATATCAAATCTTTCATTCAAAGTGTTACTTCTTAAAATATTTAAGCAGCTTCTACTTTTAGAAACAAGTGAAATATGGTATTTATTCTCTTTATTATGATGCTGAAAAGACTTTACAATGTAAAGGTTTTTTTCTCCTCCACCATTTACTCTGCTCGGTTTTGAAGAATCGTTTGAATTTTTGTCACCATTAAGTCAATGGTCTTGATATGTTATTTATTGATAACAAAATCAACTGAAACCCAATGCTTTCAGAGTTTCTCTATGTTCCGCTATGTTGATATTTTCATTATTTTTAGATCAATTATATTTTTTTGTGGGCAAACTGTGGGCAGAGACAGCATTTACAACAGAAATCTTTTTGAATACTGTTTTTAGATTCATTCTTCTACAAAAACCCTTTGTTTTTAAACTTCAATTACGGATATTATGATAAACTTATATGGAAAATAATTGTTACGGAGGGTTTATATTGAATCACATGAAAACGTGTTTCTTCCTATTATTATGTATTACATTGTTAAGTGGATGCAACACCACTTCAAAAGAAAGCGGGACAACAACCACAGAGAGTGAAGGCTATAATTCCAATAACAACTTAGAAAAGAGCAATAAAAAGACATTAGATAAAGTTGGTGACAGTTTATACGACCCTGATACCGGAACAGTCACTTTAAACAATGTAAAAGATATAAGTGATAAAAAGGTCCGAATAGGTGATTTGAAAATCGTTTTCCACAATATAAAAGTTATTACAATCACCGATCTTACTGATAATTTTAAAGCTGAATTGGAGGAACATTTTGATGGGAAACTAAATAAATTCACTTATGCCCAAATCCTTTATGAAACAGAAAACACAGGTAAAGATCAAATCTCTTGGAGAGGATTTAGAACTGCTGTCACTCAGGGAAAACACCAAGTAAATTTAGATTTTAATTTATATATGGGATTACCAAATCCATCATCTATAGAAATGTTGCCAGAATCGAAATTAGAAAATAACATGGTCTGGATTCCTCTAAATGAAAATGAGAGGGCTATTAGAATAAAAGCCGAAGATGTATTAAAGAATGACAACAACAAGCCTGATGCAATCGTCTATGGAAAAGAAGTAAGTTTTGATATCTAAGGAAGTTCATCATGACTGATCTTGAAGAGTGGTCATCATATTTGAAGATTTCGTTGAAAACCATTTATAAATTCCTTTATTGTTATATAATGGTTATTTACTTAAAAGAGCGCCATTCTTAGGGGGAACAAAATGGGAATTTTCATTTCAATATTTGCCGGTTTAATGATTATAGGAATTTGTGTAGGACTTATTCTATTAATTTTCTCGAAATCAAGGAAAGTAGGAAAAGGCGTTTTTATTACTTGTCTTCTTATATTGTTATCAATATCATTTTTGAATTCATTTGTTTGGAAATATGAAAGCTCAGAAATAGCATCAATAACTCCTGAAAAGTATAATCAATTAAAGGAAGGTATGACTCCTAAAGAAGTTAAGAAAATTGTTGGTGGTTCCGCTAGATCAGAAGAAATAAAAGAAGATAATTATTTCATTTGGGAATATGAAGGGGAAAAAGGAATTGAAAATGATGCCTCGGCAGACTTAATATTTGAAGATGATCGACTAAGTTCTAAATTTGAAAGTGGTTTGCTGACAAAGCACAATGAAACAGATTCCGAACAGGTATACGAGTCAGAAGTAGCAGGTGAAGAAGATGAATTAGAATCTTTGAAAAGTGATGCTGAATATGAAATTGAATCTATTGTAGAAGATAATTACACTACTGCCTCAATTGAAAAAATAGAAATAAATGAAGATATGGGATCAGAAAAGCCAAATAAATTAATTGCTCTTGTTCACTTGTCATTTGATGCAAAAAATTCTGCTCAAACATCTTATAATATGGTGGAAATGTATAGTGATGACCTAGCTGCTAAGATTGGATCGGAAAATGATACTGTCAACCAAATCGCTGTATTTTGGAAAGTTCCTTATATAGATGAAGATGAAACATTAGCTAAATTCTCATACGAACGTTCAGGAGAACATATGATAATCACTGATAAAGTATCTTCTTTACGATGACCCTTCGACTTGAAGGGTTTTTTATTTACATTTATAATCGAACATACATTCTTTTATAGGAGGGTACGGTGTGACCGATCTTGAAAGGAAACTTTACCGAATCATCTACAATATGAGCAGATTCAGAAAGAATCCCTCGATGGATGACCTTAAAAGGAAAACGGGTAAAGATGAGCCAACAATTCGTAAGGCGGTTAAAAACTTAGTTTCTGGTAAGGAAATGACGTGGGATAAGGAGAAGAAGGAATGGAGGTTTAAGTAAACAACAAAAGCCGCCCGGATGGACGGCCGACAAGTATCATTTGTTAATGTTTTTCTTTATTTCTTCTATCTCGTTTCTGAGGGATTTATTTTCTCGTTTGATCTTAGAAACCTCTACGACTGTCAGTAACAAAGTTGCGATTATGAGTAAAATCAAAATATATTCAAACATAATCAAATGTCCATGTAGTAGTCATCGAAGCCAAACGTTCCGGGAATACCGATAACAGGTACTAATGCGGCTCTGAATTTCCATCTATGTTTTTTGTAAAACTTCTTGCTGAGCTGTTTACGTTTGTACAGTTGTTTTGCTATGTAACGACCTGCACCATATCCTGTACCAACAACGGCAGCCATGCTTGTAATTGCCGCCATTACTACAAAAAACGGATTATGTACTGTGGCTTTATCTTCTTTGTCGAAAAGACTGTCGATTTTAAAGATGTCATTGTCAGATAGGCCAAGTTCTAAAGCGCCTTGATATAATTCAGGATCATTCTTGGTGAAAGATTCTGTTGTTTCGTTTTGTTGCACATATTGTGACTGATTAGTTTTTGCATCTGCAAACTCTCCAAGCGTACAGGAAATACCCAACGCAGCTACAATGGACAATGATATTCTTTTTATCCATTTTTTATTCAAGTCAAACCCTCCCCCTTTTGTAATCACAGGTTAAGGATAACTTAAAATATACAGTAATTTCCATAGTTACAAATAACCGAATACCAAAGGGCTGGTTAGTAATAAAGTATGGAAATTACGACAAATAAAAAAAGCCCCTCCAATGAGGAAGGGCTTTTCATTTACTTCAAGAGTGCTTCGAGTTTCGCTTTTGTCTTCGGTCCGTAAATGCCGTCAGCAGCAAGCCCATGCATAAGTTGGAATCGTTTGACCGCATTCGCTGTTTTTGGTCCGTAATAGCCATCAATGCCGTTATTTTTTGCGCCTTTGTCTGGATAAAAGTAGAGTGCCGCTATAGCTTCTTGAATTTGCTTTACAGCGTCACCTTTCATCAAAGGTGCTTTTACCTTAAAGATGCCTGTTGGGAGCTTGTACGCCTTCTTAGATGCTTTTTTCTTAGGTGTTGTTGCTGATGATGTTTTCTTAGGCTTAGATGATGATGTTTTACCGCCCAATGCCTTCAGCTCTTTTTCAATGGCTGCTTTAAATGAGCTCCATCTACCTTCAGATAAGATCCGGTGTGGACAATACTTTCCGTTCCAGTCTTGATGCTTGCGAACTCGATCAACACCCCAACTACGTTCTTTTAGTAACTGTGCCACAAATTGAATGGCCAGTTTTTCCGCAGTTTTATATCTAGTTCCACCAGATTGACTATAACAAATTTCAATAGCGATTGACTTGCGGTTACCGGTTCCGTTTGTGCCGTCTCCAGAGTGCCACGCATTTCGGTCTAACGGAATTGCTTGGATTACCTCTTTATCATCAACCGCAAAATGATAGCTCGTTGAGCTAGTATTATTGATCATATAGCTAATTTCACTTTTAGCTGCTGCGTCATTCGCTGTATTGTGGATGGTAATGTATTCTGCATCCATTTTGTTCGGACATTTTAAACCGTATCTGATGGATGGGACCATGTTCTTTTTCACTTTGATTGTCATGCTCATCTACTCCTTAATTTGTTTTTATATAGAAAAAAGCCGCCGATTACTCAGCAGCTTTCTTTTCCTCTTCTTCTTTTTGGCTGTCAGACTCGATCACATGAAGACGGTCTGTGATAGAAGCTGGAATTTTCACGCCGATCTGTGCAAGGTTTTCTGTGATAGAAAGCCCTTCGTTGGCGATATAAAAAAGCACTGTCCCGAAAGTCAGCACTCCATTTAAGCCCATGATCTGATCAATGATGTTAGCAACAATCACGACAACAAAACTAAGCATTTTACGCACGTAACCGAACCATGCTGTACGGCTGCGTAGTTTGCCAACTTTCCACGCTTTGATGATACCCGTCAGAACGTCAATAACACTTAGCAGCACGAGCAAGTCCAAAAATTTCACACCGCCAAATAAATAAGTCTTCGCTAAATCCAAAGTTTCAAAGTTAATAAACACTATCGTTTCCTCCATTTCGTTAATCACCTCCTTTAAGAAGGCAAAATAAAAAGCACCTGTTAAGATGCTGTTGTTCCTAAATCTACTGATACACTTGGCTTGTCGAATGCAAGACCTGTTATCTCTTCAAATTCTTCTTTTGTAATGACGCCCATTGCTACATAATCACGCATAATCTCAGGTGTATAAACTTCCCAAGCCCAAAACACTTTTAAATCTTCTGCTGTAGGGTATATCACGATGTGCCCCCTCGCTGTAGCTGTGCTACTTGATGCGTTAGCATGGCAACTTGTTTTTTAAGCATTGTGACAGCATCAGCAGGTTGCGGCTTTGGCTTCAAGCTATCAATATACTCCTTAGATGCTGATTCAAACCACTCTTTCTTGCTCTCATCGTATTCAGGAAGATATAAACCCTTTTTCGGCCGTACATCCGTAGCATTTTTCGGAATCTCTTCATAATCACTTATCACATCTTCACCTTGATATTTAAAATTTTCGTCATAGTAATAAACGTGCATGATGCTTCCCTCCCTTACCACAATGGAATTTCTTCGTTTATCTCAATACGTGTTACTTTTGAGTTATCGTTCGCATTTAACCCGTCGAACTTGAGTGCACCATCTACGCCAAGCGTCAAACGTGCTGCTCCGTATGATCCAACTGTAGTGCCTCCAAAAGTAGTTATACCGGATGGTTTTTGAGCAAAACGAGCAATGATAGTCTCGTTCGCTGGTATTCCTTCGAAAGACCCCCGAAGATGTAAAGAGTTTAGACGTATCGAGAATTTGAGTGGATTTCCGGCAAAGTGTTTTGTTGTTCCAGTAACAAGTGTGACTTGATTCCAAGTGCTGTTTAAGTCTTTTTCGGATAACACTCGATCCCATCCTTTGAAACCTTGGGCATGAAACGTACCGATCCAAGTTATGTTATCAAAAGACCTTGTAGCGATAATGCACTTATAAACTACTTCATTTTGTTCATATGCCGTCTCCAACACATTGATGTAATAGAAACTCGTATCATTATCTACTGGTGCATTCAACAATTGTGCCCCCATGTAAGGACCTGTAGGTAGGGTGAATATGTCGGTACCATTCGGTACCCTTGCAACTTTACCATTGTTAGGCGTGAGTTTATAAAGCTGTCCGTTGTTCCATTTATCTTTTTCGCTCTGGGTTATTTTATCTTTTTCATTAAGGGCACGTGTCCAATCAGCCCATGTAGAATCTTGATTGCGTACTCTGTAAAACGAATCCTTACCGTTCGTGTCATATGCAGTCTGTAAAAGAGTACTACCATAACTTATCACTATCATGAATGACCTATTAACTGCTGGTGGTCCATTTAAACCCTTGTTATAGATAAGATAAAGACCGGTATCAGTTATCTCGTTGTAATCTGTGGTCTCACTTGTCCCTTTATAAATGGGCTTACCATTACTTTGGGTCAATCTAAATAATTGACCATTATTCCATTTGTCTTTTTCTGCTTCTGTAACATGGATTTCGCTATTCTTAGCATGTTCATCCGTATATTTCTTGGCTGCTAAAAGTGCTGCGTCTACTTTAGCCTGTGATCCAGTAGTTGTTTCTTTTGCATCCCATGATTTTTGTTTTGCTTCTGTGACATGCAACTTTGTATCCTTAGCGTGTTCATCTACTTTACCTTGTGCGCCTTCTTTAGTCTCGATCTTATCCAAGTCCTCAAACTTGGCCCTCAGATCATCAATCGTTTGTATAGACTCTTCGTAAAGCTCATTTATCTTTGCTCTTAAAGCCTCGAACTCGTCCACATAGTGTTCTGTGATTGGGACAATATCTTGATCAATGAGGGACTTTGAAATGTTAAAAGAGAACTGATGCACGGACATAGATTGATCATTTGTATAATACAAATTCAGCTCAGCTTGTACATTTCCATAATGCTTGATCTCTTTATCTGACAAAACGTACTCGGCGTGACCATTCACTCTATCAACTATCGTTACGTCTCTAATGAATCGGCTGCCGTCGGCCATAACTAATACAAGTTTGCCCGTGACAGCCGCAAGTGGCAAAGGTACGCCATCTTTTGCGAGTTTGAAAGTGAGCCTTGCGGTCTGACGATCCTGCGTCCAAAAGTTTATGCTGGTTGATACACTTGAACTGGTATATGCGTTTACATCAAAATCTAATCTCCCATTTTTAGAAACCATACATGACACCTCCTATCTAATAAATACTTTTGCAATCCCATAACCCATTTCGGAATCATAAGGCGTTTCAATATTCATCACTTGCCAATTGGACTGCCCTTTGGTCGCAACACCGTTTTTAGCTTTGACTGAATCACCAACGCTTACCGTATCATCAATCCGTACCATGACTTGTCCAACCAATCCAATCACATGCCATTCTTTACGTTCGGCTCTTGACTGATAGGCTTTTGACTTATTAGGGTCATAGGCAGGGTTTTCCATAGGCAAATCTAGCACCTCGAAAGATTCATTACCTTCTTCATCATAGTGAGCAACTTCAACTTTTTGAGTTATCAAGGCACCAAAACGATCACGTAAATACTTCCCTTGCCATTCAAATGTGGATTCTCCAAGAACAACTGCGGCAGTATTTGACACCACTCCTAGTAGATAGTCCCCTGATTGTGCTGGCGTAATTTTTCCGCCTCGTAAAGTAACGATTGTACCAGTCGAAATCTCATGACCACTTACGCTCTCGAAATACTCTGCGTAATCCGAAAGAGAAGATCCGCCACGTACTTGACCTGCACTCGTGATGTTCCCAGACTTAGATGAAATTTGCCATTTCAGCCCGTTGTATCCCCCTGAAACAGTGTAACTCTTTGATTGTTTGACGTTATGTGATGACAAGATTGTGCGGGCATATCCATTACCCTTCGTGTGACTGTTGTTGGATGCAATGACAGCTTGTCTTGATCCTTCCGTTGATGATCCCGCCCTAGAAGCTAATACACTATTTGCAGGACCTTTAGTTTTACATGAACCTGTAGCCGCAATGACCGCGCTCGAACCTGACAAAGCGTGTCCTGACGTTGAACCAGCAACCAAGCCACCTTTTAAGCGTGTTGGCATCTGCTTATTTGTATTTTTAGCCAGCTCAGCTGCTTTGCTATAACCGTAAGCATGTACGCCTACAATCGTTGTTTGTGTGTTAGGAGAATACACCCCAATGTTGCCGTTAGAATGAATAAGATTTCCTGCCATCAATTTGACTGAATAGACCCTTCCACCTACCCCAATGCCTATAGGTGCGGAATTCTCAATATTAAAATTCGTGATTGTCACATTGTCGGCTCTTTGCGGACCACCGAAGACACGGACATCGTGAGAAGCCTTTTTAAATCCAGTGATTGATAACCCGTTTATATCAACCTGTCTACTTTTATATTGAACAGCAATAACTGGGTAGTTTTTATAGTCATAAGATGGGTTACCTATTGCTGTAAAATTAGTGACTTTAACACGATGATAAGCAGATACCACAAGTGCTCTAGGCGATAATCCCTTGTACATATCGTTAAAAACAGGTTCAATCGAAACGCAATTTGTAAACGATACGTCATGGGCGGTTGTACTATGTGGATCAGAAGCAATGTGATGTCCAATGTGTCGTGCATCATAACTCCGCACATCTCGATAAGATACATGATCTGAAACATGGACATTTTGAGCCGCCGGCCATTCTGCATGTGCTTTGACCTCTACCCCTCTAATATTCCCGCTTGTGTAAGATCCGTTCACCCAAACATTTCTAGAACCATCATCTATCTCAATACCGTTTGAATTTGACTCGCCTTCTTTATGAGCCTTTCCGCTAGGATTAGTGCAATGGCATGAATTGATAAAGATGTATTCGCTATAATGAGTCGTAATACCGTCATCTCCATATCCACTCGCCTCACAGTTCTCAACCCAAATATATCTACATCCATCTTTTGTGTACTTAGATCCTGATATATTGTAAGACGGCGCGGTGAAGTCAAAACCATGTAAACCCGGATTAATGGATTCAACATTTTCCACCCAGCCAAAATGCACTTTGGCGAAAGTTAATGCACTTGATGCAATACCACCCGTTGCCCTCATGCCGCCCTGTCGATCACGATTCCAGTCTAATGAAAAACCATCAACATATATGTTTTTGTTACCGCTATGGTCTTTGTTTGTTAAAAGAATCGTGCTGGCAGGTGCATCCTCATGAAGTTTGAAAGTAGTAATCCCTTTTCCCTGTCCGATCAATGCCGAATTAGAAGGAATACGTATTCCGCGAACGATGTATACGCCAGCAGATGCTTTTACACGAACTCGCCCGTTTCCAAACGCCTTTTTAAAAGCCTCTGTCGAGTCTGTCTTTCCATCGGGTACGGCTCCAAAATCGTCCACATGCACCTCACGCTTAAATCTTTTTTCAATCTTTGCGAACTCGTAGTCTAGGCGATCTTTAGCTGTCCTATGAATACTAGCGTCCTTTGCGACTCGTATATCTACAACCTCTTTTACGTCCTTGCCATCATGATTCAATACAAGGTTTGTCAATCTAGCCCACACATTATCAATCCGATTGGCAACAGTAAACATGCCATGTTTAATTTGATCTGATGTATGAACTAAAATGCCCTTTTTGTGTACTTTTAATTGGTCTTCATTTTGATTTAATTGATCTTCAATTTTTTGCATGTCTTCGCTCAACTGATGAGCATATCTTGAGTTTCGTGTTGTATCATATTGTTTTCTCAGCCTTACCATATGTTCTCACTCTCCTTTTTGGCAAAAATAAAAAGACACTATCTTAGCGTCTTGAGCATGTCGTTTATATATCGTTGTAAGTTTTTCACTTGTTTTGCTTGATCTACTGATATTCGTTGTATGTCCTTACGGAAGTTTGCAAATGTGATCGTTGGGCTGCTATATGGATTAAGAGGGTTATGCTGAATGGATACGACCCTAAGATCATCCTCAAAGGTTATTCCGTCTGCAGTGTCAGCGATGACGTGGATCGTGTCACCTAACCAAAAATCTTGTTCAATTTCAAGCAATTTCGGTTCATATATTTTTTGGAATTCTACTTCCACGGTCATTTCTGGGTAAGGATTAACATGTTTCTTTAACGCAGAAATGATGCTCCCAGCTTTCTTATATCTCTCATCTTTAATTGGCTCCGCCCAGCGCGGTTTGCCTTCAACGAGAAATTTATCTTCATCGGGATGAATATAAAGAACTGGCTCAAATACATACTCAGGCTCTTTTTCTTCATCTTTTTTCACTTCTTTTTGATCTTTGCCATCACCTTTTGATTCAGAAACGGAATCTGTTTCTTTTTGTGCGCCGTATCCCCACGCACGAGTGGTACAATTCTGGGAATCTGTCGTAATAGTAATACCTGGCATGTTATAGCGACTATCAAGCACAAAGTCTATTACTTGACCCATTTTTTTGTAAACATGGATTTTGTAATTATCTACGTCTAACTCTATGCCATAATCTTCGATGATTTCATCCATCAATTCAGTGGAATTCTTTTCACCAAAGTTCTCCTGTTCCACAGATGGAATATCTCCGTCTTTTGCATGGATAACATATTTGAAATCAGTTCCCTTAAGAGCAATATCAAGGGCTTCTTTTATGCTTAATTTCTTAGAAACTGTTTTTTCAATTCTGTTATTAATTAATAGGACGGAGAAAATATGCGCAGCTGTAACCGTTTTTGTTAGCACTCCGTTTTCCTGATGCAAACTTACATTCGTAATGTAGTATTTTTGATGATTATATTTCTTTTCATCAAGATATAAAATGTTGTCCACAACCAACAGCTCAAACTCTGTGGCATTTTCCTGTGTGCGCGGCAGTGTAAAGCTGAACGTTTTTTTACCTGTTGGATCGGCCATGAAGTCAACAGACATACCCGTGACCTCTATGACATCCTTTCCGTCCTTGCTTGATACGTGAAGCTGCGGGAAATCCACATCAGACGGCAAATGTTGATTGAGTGGCATGTCCTTCCCATCGTATTCTTTGCTTGGATATGTCGGTTTAGTTGGTGTTTCTGGTTCACTTGGTTCTTCTGGAACATCGGGAACATCAGGAACGATTTCGCCATCGTACTTCGTCAGATTATATTTTTCAATGATGCTGTTGAGTTTTGATGGGTAATGTATATCAGTAGCGTACCCAGCTTTTGAAACGGCTGCAGTAGCTTTTTTGTAATCTTTTTCACCGACCACTGCCTTGTAACGACTTAAACGAGTGTACAAACTTCCTAAATCCGCGAGACTCTCAGCATATGATGGATATTTTCTAAATTTCGCTTGTATCCTAGTAACGTTTCCCTTTTTGTCCTGCTCACTAGTCCACATTAAGACGTATTTGCCGTTATAAGTTCCTTTGATTCCGAATAGGTTGTTGGCTTGTTTAGAAAGACCACTCGTCCCGAAACCACTTTCTAAGCACCCTTGAGCAATGACAAGGCTCGCAAGTACGTTATATTTTTTATAAACTTTCTGCGCACCCGGTGCCAGTTTCTTAATGAAATCAGCCGCAGCCATGCCATCCCTCCTTATGCATAATAGAATCTCGTGTCGAAAACAATTTCAATTGCACTTGCGTTTTGGATTTCAAAGTCGTTACGGCCAATATCAAGTGAAGGGAGCCTACCAGATGTCTTGAGACGTTTCTTGTTAGCGACGGTGTACTGTTTAATAAAAGAAACCTCTCTGGATTTGGATATTTCATCTTCAATTTTCAAACGTTCACCTGTCGTATGATTGATGATGGTTACACCTTTTCCTTTTGCTCTCAACTTCACTTGATAATCATGCCTCAAAGGGTTGATTCTAAAATCTCCGATGTTGTAGATGCTGAACGTTTTTTTATTCTTGAATGAATACTCTAGGTCGTCAAGCATGTCAATATTCATTCCGGGACTCCACCGTTCACCCTCAAATGATTGACGATTTAATGATGTACT
The DNA here is from genome assembly GCF_900186955.1 of Bacillus pumilus. Taxonomy (NCBI): domain Bacteria; kingdom Bacillati; phylum Bacillota; class Bacilli; order Caryophanales; family Bacillaceae; genus Bacillus; species Bacillus pumilus. The sequence goes on from NZ_LT906438.1 coordinate 2,382,349, forward strand.
TTTCGATTCAGCAGCACCCAAAATATCGGTGAATTCAACGCTAAAAACAACATGGTTCTTTTCTTTTTCCTTTGGAGTAGTGAAATTCCCCTCACACGTCACTAAAAACCTTCTGTTCGGAAGCAGGTCACATGAGATGTAGTATGGGAACGGTTTAACTAATAAAGCATATAGTTCACTTCTGTAACTGTAGAAATTTTCAGCAATGATTGAGTTCATATATATTTCAAGCTGAATCTGTCTTTCTTTGTACTTCACATCCCGTGGATGTTGCGGTAACACGATACCGTTAATTCGTGGCAATGACACTGTCTCAAATTCAACAATTGGTGAGGCAGGTGTCAGGCTTAACGGATGGAAGTGAGGAAGCAAGTCATTTAGACTTTGCTCACCCAATCCATTGTTAAAATCAATATATAATTCCATCTACCTCACCCCACTCAAAAATGCTTGTTGTCTATAACGCTCACCAGTCGTTTGATCAAGCTTTCGACCATCCATATAGTTGTTGCTATCTTTGGATACTAATTGTTCAAACCCCTTCTGCATCATCATTAATCCTTGAGACAGTAGGTCTATTTGTTGAGCCATCAGACCAATTTGCTTGTTTTGGTTCTCGATCATCTGTCTCATATCAAATCCATCTTGCTGCCTGCTCTGAGGCTTGTCTCCTTTGTTACTAATACGGTCAAGCATCTGCAAAGCCGTGGAGATCATACCATCCCCAAAACTAGGCACTCCAAGCTCTTTACCGAGATTAGAGTATAACTGTAAAGAGCGTTTGCGATACTTAGGCTCAGTCGTGATCGCATATTCGCGCCAACCGTTCTCCCCTAGCTGCGCAATTTGATGATTGTCAATGACACCACCAGATGCATAACCGATGTAAGGGCCACCGCGCGCCATAGATTTTAATCCCGGATGGTTATAGATACCGCCATAACGCTTGTTAAGATAGTTAATTGCGGCAACAATTTGGTGTACTGGATGTTTGATGTTTCCATATCCGGGCTTTTTGTATGCAGAAAATGTGCTTGGTATAAACTGCATAAGCCCTTGTGATGGGTGTCCTGCTTTCCAGTTACTATCCCATCTGTTAACTAATGTCGGGTTACCACTTGATTCCTTCATGGCAATGGTTTCTAATGCTTTTGCATAGGATGGAGAAATTCCAGTGATGCTTATAGCCTGTGCAACCCACTTTTTGACCGCAGCACTACCACCTACACCTTTGAATGCTCCGCCATCGCCTCCAAAATCACCTAACGATTTTGTTAGAAATCCTAGAGCTCCTTTTTGAATCGTCTTTAAAATACCTGTTCCAAGACCATCTATTCCTTTACCAGTTTTAAACGGGATAAGACCACCAAATATATTGCTGATAATTTTCTTTGGGCCAGCCATCACAAGGTCAAAGATATCTGATCCGAAATCTTTCACCTTGCCGACTACTTCACCAGCTTTTTTGGCGCCCTTTTTAAAGAAATCACCAACACCACCTGCATAACCCGGTAAGCCCTGTGAAGTGATTTTTTTGGTCTGATCATGAGGAAGAACCGATGTTCCACGCGGTAGATCCCAAATTTGAGGACCACCAACGCCGACCATATATGTTCCAATACCAGGAGTATGTGCAAGCTCATATCCTTCCTCTCCGACCAATGCACGGCCTCCCGGATGGTAGTCGGTACCATTTGCATATGCATGTTTTGCGCCGTCCTTTTTACTTCCGTATCCTTTAGGTTTCCACTCTGGTATTGTCGGAATATTCATGAATTCAAGGACTTTATTAATGCCGTAAGTAATTGTATTGACTACACCAGCTAAATCAACTAGAAATGTATCCCATGCTCCTAGCACTTCACCAGTCTCCCAATCAACTTGATCAATATGTCCTTCTGCTTGTTTCTTGGCTTCCTTCACAACGCCCTTATGACTTTTTTCAGCTTCTTTTATTGTTTTTTCTCGTTGGTCTTTGGCGGCTTTAACTGTAGCAGCATGTTCTTTTTCACCAATATTTTTTTTGATGTAAAATTGATCATCTGCTTCTTTAATAACTGCGTCTGCTTGTTTTTTGGCGTTACTAATAACCTTATCCTTGGCATCTTTACTATGTTTCACTGTTGCAGCTGCTTGCTTTGCTGATAAATTGGACGATTCAGCTTTTAGCTTTTTGGAGATGAGTGTTTGTTCATCCATGCTTTTTGTAAGAGCCGTTTCAATTTCTTTATTCATTGCTTGTGTATGTTCTTTGACTTCTTTCCATTCTTCTTTAGTTAATTCACGGTGTTCTTTAGCTGCTTTTTCATATATTTTTTTTACTTTATTCTCGTGTTTCTCTATTTCCTTTTGCTTCTCCTCATTACCTTCTTTGATTTTCTTAAGAATTTCCTGTTCGTCTTTACCCTTAAGAGAATCATTTTCCGCATAGAATTTCCCTAACACATCTAGGGCTTTATCAGCACTGTCTTGGTAACCTGTTTTTAACGCCCCTGCCATCTCTGAGAATTTACCTGTCATATCTTTGGCTATGTCTTTGGTGATCTTTTTTTGATTCAGATAGAGACTATCTAACTTTGCATTAGCCTTTCTTTCCATATCCGTATAAGCATTTACTGCTTTGGATGTGGATTCAGATACTTTATCGCCAAAATCTATTGTTGCTGGTAAGACCCGTTTTTGCAGGTTGTCATAATATTTAAATCCTGCTTCACCTAAAAGCGTGACACCCGTTATTAACATCCCTACAGGACCACCAAGCAACGATAAGCCGCCTCTAAGCAAACTCACAACACCTGCGCCTTTTTTGAAGATGTTAAACAGGCCAAAACCGCCCTTTGCAAGTTTTGCAAATCCTCCTGCGCCTTTTACGGCATTTACACCCATCATCACTATACCCTTACCGAATTTTAATATCTCCGGCAAAAATGAGAGTGCTAGACCACCAATCATACCCATTGGTCCACCAAACATCATTAAACCGCCACCAGCAATACGAGACGTACCGCCAAGACCACGCATTGTCCTTGATGTTCTTGTGGCCGTTTGATTTAGACGGCCCATTCGAGTCGTCGCTAGACCCGTATTTTGTTGTAAACGACCCATTCGAGTGGACATAACGGCTGTTGATGCTGCAGCTGTGTTGATGCCAGTTGCCGCAGTTCGTGAAGCAACGCCCGCAGCAGCAACTTGTGTCGAGTATACGCCTAGACTTGCTGATGATCCTCTGACAGTGCCTGTCAGATACGTGCCAGCAGTACGAAGCACTCTCCATCCTTCGGCCATTCTTGGGATGAGACTCAATAACAACAACGAAGCTCCACCTAAAAGACTGAAAGCTGTAACTGCTGCACCAGTAACGGCAATAGTTCCCATAACAGATGGAGGAAGATGATCAAACCAGTTAACGACTTTTGTTAATCCATCTACCACTTTGCGGACTGTAGGAATAAATTGATTACCTAATGAAATAACCGCGTTATTCACGGCAGAACGCAGGTATTCCACAGATCCCGCAAGGTTGTCCATTTGCTCTTTTGCAACTTTTTCAGCTATACCGCCACTGTTTTCTATTTCTTTGGTGAATTTATTAAGCTTACCTTCACCCGCATGTAGCAAAGTGATAAAACCTGATAAGGCGTGCTGTCCTGCCAATTGTTTTGCAATACGTATTTTTTCAGTCTCGGTGTAATTCTTGGTCTTTTCATTAATTTGGCCAATAATATCTGCAAGAGGGCGCATTTTACCAGTAGAATCGGTAACGCTCAAGCCAAGTTCGTGTATTGCATTTCCTGCTTGTTTTGGTGGTGATGCTAACCTTGTTAAGGTGGATCGTAATGCAGTACCCGCCATATCAGCCTTTATCCCACTGTTCGCCATGATACCCGTTGCGGCCGCTAACTCTTCCATGCTGACACCTGCAGTTTTTGCAGCTGGTCCCGCGTACTTCATCGTTTGACCAATCTGCTGCAATGTCGCATTTGAGTTCGTGAACGTGTAGGTCATTGCATCTGCTACTCGGTTTGTATCTTCTGCAGCAATATGAAACTCCGTTAAGATGTCTGATACAATATCTGACGTTACACCTAAATCTGTTTGCCCTGCTGCCGCAGTAGCAAGCAAGCCCGGCATGGCACCGATAATGTTATTTGTTTTATAACCAGCCATTGCAAGGTACTGCATTCCTTCGGCAACTTGTCCGTCTGTAAATTGTGTCGTAGCCCCTAAATGACGCGCCGTTTCTGTGAGACGATCCATTTCGACAGAAGAGGCGTTTGCCACAGCACCGACCCTGCTCATCGCCTTTTCAAAGTCTGCGGCCACTTTAACAGCTCCACCTATTGCGACGGTGCCTGCTACACCGATACCTGTTAATGCCTTCCCTGCCATTCCCGCAGCAGAGTAGACAGATTGCAACTCTTCCGATACTTCCCCGGCATTCTTCTTAAAAACAGAAAAAACACCAGCTGCTTTATTGCTGGTGCTTTGCAAATGCTCAAATTCATTAGATACCTGACGAAGCTCTTTTTCTAGCTTCTGGTGTACAGCGATGGACTCATTGAGTTTTCGAGCGTGAATTTGCGTTTCTCTTTTATCGCGCCCTTTTTCTCTGACCAATTGTTCATAACGTTTACGGTGTTCTTCTACTACTTTACCTTGAATACGATATTTATTGTTAAGTCCATCAACTTTGGCTTGCAATTCTTTCGCCCTGTTGCCAGTATTCTTATAAATTTCAGTAGCCGCTTTAAATTCAGAATTAGCAAGGCGCATTTGCCTTTGAAGCCCTGTTATACCTCTGTTAAAACCCGAGTCATCCAGATTGACTTTTGCGACCATATTGCCAATTGCTTGAGTCATTTATGTACCACCCCGCTTCCCTGACGAAGATTTCAAGACTTAGAATATTTGATCTATCGTTACTTCTTTTGTTTTGCTCGATTCAGCGTTCAATTCTAAGAAATGAAAAATATCCATTTGATCAATTTCATGCATCTTCCAGCCTTGCTCAAGTAATTTAGTATAGATATTATTTAATTGATCTTTGCCGTTTTTTAAAGGCTCATCTACGCCTTCATGTCGGGCAAAAAATCTTTTTCTTCCTGCGTTTCGGCTGCTTTAAATCCCATGATCTCCATCATGATTTTTCTAACTGCATCCGCAATTTCAAAGGATTGGAAGCCTTCTTGAAACTGATCGAAAGTAAATTGATTCTGAAAGACACGTACAATGAATTTAATTCGTTCATTCAGACTTTTAACAAGTTCTTTCGCATTCTCCGCTTCTACTGCTTTTTCATCTAACTCAAAAGCCTCATAGAGTGTTTTTGCGTTTGTTCTTGGCGCAATAAACGTTTTGTGTTTTTTCTCTTCTTCGAACCAAATAGAGATAGAAATTTGTTTTTGAGTCATCGTGACTCCTCCTTGTTTTTTATTTTCCAATGAAAAAAGAGAGCTTTTCAGCCCTCTTAAACACCTTTTCCAATATCAACACTGCTGCCGTTTTCTGTTTTATCATCTTTGTATGCTTCTCCAAAAACAGACTTGTAAAAAGCATCAAGATTAAAGTTTTCAGCATCTTCATCTGTGACCACTTTAAAAAGATCGTCCTGCTCACGGTCAACAAATTCCGCAGACAGTTTAATGGTTTGGAAATCTGTCTTATCTTCTTTTGTCTTCCACTCATCGCCTGGAAGAGAAAAACGCCCTTTTACTAAACCGACATGACGAGACTTCCCGTTTGCTTTTGGACCTTCAAACGTCATTGCGACCCATGGTGGGGTAATGTTCTTTTTGAACAAGTACAACCCGTTTTTGTCCTGTTCGATTCCTAGCAGCTTCGCGAGAATTTCCATAGGAAGATCCCGCATTTCAATTTCTAGCTTTGTAGAACCAGTTGAAACCACTAAATCGACTAGCTTGTTATCTGCATACTGCTTCTCTGTTGATGTCTCAGTTTCCACCTTCATATTGATTGCATATTCATATCTTAAAATTTCAGTAGGCACAAAGAATTTACCTTTCTTTTGCAATGGTGCAAACTGAACGTTTTCCAAACCAGTTACTGAACTGTACTCAGCCATAGTTAGCCTCCTAGTATTATATTTTTTTCAAAACGATACCCTTTTCTTATCAATCTCTCTTTCTCTAAAAAGTCATTGATGGGTATAGTTGGCGCAAAATCTAAACGCTCCATCACATCCCCGATTGCAGCCGTGATAGATTGCGGATCGGCATTGTGATAAACATCAATTTGATAAGTTGCGCTATCTTGTATGGGCCTGTTATCAGCCCATTTGATCGGTTTGTAGTTGATTTCTTGCAGCACGACATACGGTGGACTCGACTTTGTACCCTCTGGCACTGCAAGCTCATAGATGTCATCTTTGTCTATTAAAGACAAAAGCGCTGGATCATTCTCCAACGCTTCAAAAATGGCATTCTTGCAAGTATCTGCACGCCTTATTAAGTTTTGATTGATCATAGTTTGCTCAGCGCCTGTCGGTATTCATCTGCTACTTTACGTATAGCCTCATCCCAGTTCGCATCGACAGTTCTCGTAAAGAATTTTTGCGCAGGCTGATGTAAGGTGCCGAATTCAGGAAAGTGAATTCTCCACTTCGTGTCCTTACGTGACTTTGATTTCGGCCAACCAACCGCAACATATTTTATCCCGTCTCCATCAGTACGAAGCCGCGTAATATCAAGATCATCCTGCATGTGTTTTTGGCCTTTGTCGGATCTTGGTGTGTTTGGGTGAAGTTCATCTTTTATGACTGTTGCGCCAGCTGTAAGAGCTTCTTTATGCATTTTGCTAACTTTTCTTTGCATGTTGCCAATTGCATTCTCTAATTCCTCTAAGCCGTCGATTTGTAAATTAAACATTACTTCGCCGCCTTTACCCTAGCTCTAATTGTGAGGAAATGAAGTCTTGAATAATTGGGTGTAATAGACTCAATTTCGTAAGTTTTTCCTTGGAATAGGAGTCTCATGTGCTCGTCGATATCTTCCCTGTGACGTATGGTGAATTTGATTGTATGTTCTTTTTGAATGGCAGCTGCAGCATAATATTCAGCACCTTTTAATCCCTCTGCTTTGGCCCAACACTCAATCATAGTTTCCCAGCCGTTGTCACCATCGACAGGCAAACGACTCTTTTCTTTTTTCTTTTGGAACTGAATGCGATGCCTCATATCATTCAACATCTTTTTCACCATCCACAACCAAGTATTTGAGTTGATTGACCATTGTTGTGAGCACACCATCAAGATTTGATGTCGTTCCGGATATTTGCCTATTCTCATACCAGTGAGTCACAAAAGACATAACGGCCAGTTCTGCTCGTGCTAAATTATTAGGAAATTTCAGACCCGTTGCAGAGCTGATGTACTCTTTTGCTGCAGCGATAAAATGTAAAATCAAATCATCCTCCGCATCACCATCAATGCGGAGGTATTTTTTTGCTTTTTCAAGCTCTTTTTGTTCTGCCTCAGTCATTTGGCATCACCTTTATTCAGATTTTGGGTTTTCTAAAGCTTCAACCTTATTTTGCAATTCGATGATCAAGTCTTTTACAGCAGAGTTGAGATTTTCCCACATAACGCTGCCTTTGCCGATTGTCCGGGAATTTACTGAACCATCACTTAGATGTTCATTTTTAACAGAGCCAGACTCTAATACTGCAGCGTCACCCTTATCACCTTTCGGCCCCTGCTCTCCCGGATCGCCTTTTTCTCCTTTTGGACCTTGAGGACCAGTATCACCCTTCGGACCCTTTTCACCTTGCATACCTTGAATGAAGAGAGGGTTTTCTTCACTGTTTCCTTTTAAATAAACAGGCGTGATAGGTTTACCGTCTGCTCCCTCCTCTGCAGATGTTAATACTCCATTACTTTCAAACAAATAATCTTTAGCCATGATAGATCAATTCCTTTCAATTTTTATTTTCCAGCGTCTACGGACTTATCTTCAGAAGGTGTTTCAACTACTGCTTCCTCACCTACAACTAAATCAGTAACAATTACTGCGGCTTCTGGATCAACTACTTTTCCGTCAAATCGTTCAATACCTCTGAAATATGTTTGATCTGTTAGGAATGCATCTGAGCCGATGTCAGTTGATTTGATCTCGAATTTTTGACGATCAAACATAAAGTATGCATTTTTAAAATCACCGAATAGAATATGAGTTTTTTGTTTATCGTCTGTGACAATCTCGTCATACACTTCAACGGGTCTACCGAATAAAAGGAAGCTATCCTCATTGCGTGGGTCCTCGGCTAAAATCCCGCGGCCGTTTTTATCTTCAATGTTTGCTAACGTTTCAAATGCCTCTGTATTCATCACCCATTTTGCATTTTTTCGATAGCCTCTTTTGATTTGGTTTTTAACTTTTCTCAAAAACTTAATTGTAATTAGAGAAGGAGCTTTGAGAGATTTATATTTTTTGCTTGTTATAATCCCCTCTACGTTGTTTTCTCCGCCTTTTCCATAGAAGACTTCATCATTTTCAGTTACAGTTGCAGATTCAGAGAGCCATTCTACAATCTCCCTCACAAAATTAATGAAAGAATCATTCAATAATTCGTTTGGAATAGGCAAAAAGCCAGCAAATTTTTTGACGTTGTATGTGATTTGGTCGAACTCCATATTTTTGAGTTCTTTGATCGCTTCTTTTTCAGCAATGTTATATAACTTCCCTGCAGCACCCTTTCTTACTGGATAGCTACCTCCCGGTGCCGTCTTTGGTACAACCCGTACCAAGTTACGAACAGAATTTAATTCTTGAATGGACTTAATTATCTGTTTTGAAATGTCATCCGGTACTGTATACCCGCCATCCTTATCACTTTTGGATGAAAGTTGTCTGTTTTCTTTTAGAACTTCCTGCAGCATTTTCCGTTCTTCGTTCCCTAATTCTTCCTCACGGCCAGTCAAGACCTTGAACCATGCATTTCTATATTCTTGTGTCCCTGTTAAGCTGCGCTCTTCTTCAGAAGATTCAGATTCAGGATCTCTTTTCTGTTCTGGGACATAATGTCTGTCTTCAATTTCTGGTGCATCGAGTTCTCTTTCCTCAGACATCATTTCAATTCTCTTTTGCAAAGACTTTGCCTCATCCAGCATAGAACGTGCTTCTTCGTCTTTTCCTTCACTTAGTAAATTTCTAGCTTCTTGTCTTTTCTGCGTAAACTGCTGACGCAATTGACGTTCCTCTTTACTCATCATTACTGGCATAGATTTTCCTCCTTGATTTTGAGCGTAAAAAAAGACCCACTATATAGTCAGGTCTAATAAGTCTAGTTCCAGCTCAATCCTCTTATTTGATGTGTTTTTTTGTCTTTTTAAAACTTCTACTTTTTCTAAACTTCTTTCTCCCACAACAGCTTCCGTATCGCTATATGCAGGAGTTGTCACAAGCGAGATGTCAAATATGCGATTGATTCGATTGATTCGGCGCTCATATAATTTTTCATCCTCATTTCTTGTCCATTCATCAGGTTCTTCATCACCTGAATGATCAAGAGAAAACGAAAAAGAACATTGATTGATCACACCTGCTCTCAAATTCTTCATCAAATCCTGTCCGTAAGTGGTGTCTGTTGGCTCAAATCTAAATTTCAGCCCTATTGCATCAACAGTTAATTGGAGACTACCAGCGCCCGTTGAAACAGTGTTTCTTGCTAATGGATAATCAATTTTATGATTAAATAAAGCAATTACATTGGACATATCTGCTTCGTCCAACGCTCCACGGCTGATGATTTCCTTAAACCACCCAAGACGCTCAGACCACTTTTCAAACTTAAGGGCATAACCCTCTACATATTCACTTTTGTTTTCATCATCAAGTGACCTAACTTCAATTTCCGTCGTTAGCTGTCTGATTTCCTTCGGCATTATTCGGATCACCTCCTTTATGGCCTGCTTTAGCCATCTGATATTGATCTAACATATCTAAGAAAGTGTAATTAAGTGAGACTAGGTGTCTATCCCCATCAGGAATGGCATTTTTTGATTCAAGAGCACGAATTTCATTTATATTCATAGCCCCGATTCGTTCCATGATTTCATAGAATTCTGCTCTTGATTTTGAATCACCGCGTAATTCACTATTAACATTAAATTGAACATATAGCCCTTGCTTGATTTCAGCATCAGTAAACAGCTTTGTATTGATTTCTTGTTCAAAGGAAACGATCCACGGCTGTAAAGTGTTCTTCACATATTCTATAGATTGATGCTCGATATTACTGAATGTAGCACGATCCAATTCGTTTATCTTATGAAGAGGAACTTTGAATATGGAAGCAATTTGAGCCTTATTGAATTTCATAGACTCTACAAATTCGGCATCTTTTAGAGGCATTGATATAGATTGATAATCGAGACCAGCATCGACAATCGCAATGCTTTCTCCCGCATTTACTCTCATCCATTCTTTTCTTGCAACCTCTTTTGCCTCTGGTTGTAACAGGGTTGGGATTTTCAAAATACCTCTTGGTGTTGCATCATTTTTGTACAATTTCGCGTTAAACTTTGTTGCGGCAGATTGAGCACCAATATGTTCCCTTGCAACCTGAATTGGACTGAGACCAACCATTCCGTCTTCGGTCATTCCTTTAAAGTGCAGAACTTCTTCCGCATGTAATTCAGCTCGTTTGTTATTAATTATTGTTTCGTACCACAAATCCCCTGTGTTTGGATCAAGATAAGGGTGTGTATTAGCTGGATTAAGAGGGATTAGTGTTGTGATATCACCTCTTTTATCTGAAAGAATCAAAGAATATGCATTTCCCCACATACAAACATGCGTCATCATTAATTTTTTCCAAGTAAAAGCTGTCATATATTGATTGGGCTTTAAATAGAGCAATTTAAAAACAGGATGGTCACGTTCTCCAGAAATATTTTCTCCCAGCTTCCTAAACATATGGACAGATAATTTTGCTATATCATCTGACAAAACATTGATACAAGAAAAAACGTCAGGATGTTTTAATGAAGTCGATTCACTCACTTTCTCTCCACTTGCTGTTTTACCACCACCGAAAATATCAAACACCCATTGCGGGATCTGTGACATCCCCCAACCACTGTCTGAATCTGCTGATCTTTTAGAGAACATACCTTCTAATAACAATTAATCACCTCCTTCGGCTCATTAAAATTGCTGTAAATATAAAAAAACCACCTGTCACTAAAAGACCGATGATTTCATGTATTTTATAAGCTGCTATTGTAATAAAGATTGCCCCAGCAAAAAATACTAGGTCATTTAAGATTGAGAATAGAAAAATCATTATTTTTTTTATGGTATTTTTCATTAGAATGAAAAGCCCCCTGACAAAATATACTCATTCAAATCTAAATGATCATCATTTTGACTAGCTCTCACATGAGCGTTTATAAGTGCAGCTGCTGGATCAATACGTTGTGACGATTTTGATTTATCAAGCATGATATTCTCCTGCGCGTCAATCTTCGTGACGGCATTCCCCATCGCCCACGTTAATAGATCATTGTTGTCATGGATTAATTTTCGCGATTTAGCTTTCTCACGTAAATCTTTGGTCGGCTCAGATAAGGTTTGCACCCCTTGCCTAATCTCGATCATGACATATCCATCAGCTTCCATTTGTTGCGCAAATTGCGTTGCGTTATATGGATCATATCCAATCTCTTTGATTTTCCACCCTTTTTCTATTTCCATTCTTTTGATGTACGCACGAATATAGTCATAGTCAACGACAGCACCATCAGTAAGAGTTAGCCAACCTTTTTTGACCCACAAATCATACGGTACCTTGTCAGTTTTCATCCTTTCATGAAACGTATCTTCTGGCATAAAGCCATGCGCTGTAACATAATACATCCCATTTTCGAGTGGAAATTCAAAACTGGCGGCTGTTAAATCAATACGTTTTGATAGGTCAATCCCTGCATAACATTCCTTACCTTTTAAATCTGGTAGACCCTCACTCAACCCGCAATCAGACCATGCTTGCATATCCATATATCCGTTTGATCGCATGTTCACCCAAATATCCATATTTTTGGTGAGGAAATCACGCATTTTTTCCGGTACATTCAAAGCCATTTCCAAACGCCGTCTTAAATAATTTATGCCAAACTCGTGTTTTGCAAGTATCGGATTCGCTTTTTCCCATTTACTCTCGTCTTTAATATCATCATCTGCATCTAACTCATTAATCATTGCAAAGTAATGGTCATTTTTCTCTACCATATTTGGATCTAAAAGACGAGAAGCAAAATTGTACTCGACACGGTAAGCAGGATTATTCAATTCAGGTCCAGCAGTTGTGATAATTACCATTAAAGGTTGTGATCTTGCTCCCATACCCGATTCAATAACATCATATATTTCTGATGTTGGGTGAGCATGATATTCATCAATAATTCCACATTGGGGATTAAATCCATCTCCTGTTTTCCCGGCATCTTTTGCAAGTGGTGTGATAATTGATTTTGTTTTAATATGTTCAATTGTCCCATATGCTACCTTATATTTTTTTGATGGTTTATTGAGAAGATCGCTACCCTCAATTTGAGCATTTATTTCTTTCCAGCAAATCTTGGCCTGCTCTTTTTTGGTGGCACCTATATACACTTCCGACATACTTTCTCCAAGCGCCATTGCTTCATAAGATCCAACAGTTGCTAAACTTTGAGTCTTTGCATTTTTACGGCCAACTTGCCAATATACAGTTGTAAAACGACGAGTGTCAGTATCTTTGTGGACCCATCCATAGACATTGCCAAAAATAAAAATCTGAATAGGATCAGGATCAATATTCTCGCCTGCTAATGGCCCTTTGGTATGTTTAAATTGAGTCATCCAAAAAAGAAATCTGCGTGCTTTTTCTTCATCGAATACATACGGAAACTCTTCTGTTCCTTCTCGTTCAACATCATTCAAAAAACGTTGACAAGCCCAAATGTGTTTTTGGCAAGCTACAATTTCCCCTTGTAGAACATCATTTGAGTAATCAATCATAAACTGCTTAATTGTCACACGTTATCAAACTCCTTCTCAGCAGCCGTCTTTTCCCGAATCTCCTGCGTTTTGGTGATCGCTAGTTTTGCGCGGGCTGATGGAGTAAGACCAAAATCATTTGCAGCTGACTTCATTTGATCAAAGAAGTTCTTTTGTCTTTTCAATAATGGGTGTTCTTCTCCAATCAATTCAATTGGATTTCCGTCCTCATCAAATCCATCTTTATGAACCATGAGTCCATCTTCCTCTATCACCTTGGTAATAGAAATATATTGAGAATAGGCATTACAATAGGCGGCCAACATGCTGATGTCTGCCTCCGTTATAATGTCCACTTCCTTTAATAGCTCGGCAATCCGTTTAAATTCCTTTTTTGCAACCTTATCTAACCAGGATGGAGGTTTGATATTGTTTGATCGCATTTTCATTTTCTGTTCTTGCTCAGCACGCATTTCCAATTCGTTAGTATTTTTCTTGTTTGGGTTACCTTGTATCAATTGAAGCGTTGCGGATTTTGCAGGTCTCGGCATATTTTTCACCTCATTCCGTTTCAAATTTTTGAAATTTATGCTTGTTTTTGAGCATAATCATGCTATGATCGAATTAACAACAAAACCAGTCATACCAAGCCCTCTCGGTATTTTCACCGAGGGGGTTTTTCGTGTTTTTGGAAACTTTGAAAAGCGGTGTTTGTTTGCAGACGACGGCTCACCGATCTTCACAAAGCCGTTTTCTAGGGATTTAATGCCGGGGGGTACTATGACCCTCGCTTGCCATGAACCTTGTTGTGACAGCTATTACACATACTTTCGAGATTATTTAAATCTAATCGACTGTTCCAATCCTGTTTAAGCTCCACTATGTGATGAACCATGACAGCAGGGACGACACGATCTTGTTTTAAACAGCTTTGACAAAGGTAATTGTCCCGCATTAGAACAAGTTGTCTTGTCTGTTTCCATTCTCTTGATTTATAAAAACTTGTTGATTGTTTATCTCGAACATGTTTGTTGTAATACTTCGCTTCCTGCTGCTTACCATCAGCATGAGTAGGACAATAACCATCCCTTGTTAACTCTCTGCACCCTCGCACCTTACACTCCCTCAATGGTTTAGGTGGCATTTGATTCACCAGCTTTCCTCTCATCTATCATCGCTAACAAAACAAAGGCATGAAGATGTCCCACTTTCTGTACAGCATAAAACCCCCTATACTGCCTTTGATATGATGCTAGATAGGATCGTGCTGCTTCATAGGACATAGTCTGGCTGACATGTAGGATGCTGTCTATAGCTTGCCTATCCCTCACACCATAAGACCCAAGCATCCCTAACCCCCTGATGATCTCCCCATCCGCCCATATACAGCCCCTTTTATTAAGGGCTTTAAGACCGTTATACAATTGGTCTGTACTTATTGCGTGTCCAATTGCTGAGTTAATGATTAGTTCCCTTAGTGAGTTGTCCATGTTGTGTCCCTCCCCAAAATAAAAAGCACCCCGAAGGATGCCATTAGTATTCAAACTTTTATTTATTGAATTTTTTAAGTTCAATATACTTGTTTTCAAGTTGCTCAAAAGTTTTATGAAATATAAGACAATACTGTTCAATCTCCTCAAAAGCTTCAACGTAGTTTATGTGTTTTTTTACCTTACCCAATGTTGTCACTTTTTTATTTAATGAGGTACGAATTTCTTTTGCCTTTTCAGCAGATTCATAATCGAGAACACTCATGTAAGCGGCCCTATCTTGAAATATAAGCTCAGTAAATTCTGGAATTAAATAAGATTGATTACTTAAAAATTTTTCACGTTTTTCATTATCTAAATTTCTTGAAATTTCTAACCCACCATATGCCAAGGTTTGATAATTAAAATATTTCCTTATAAATTCTTGACAAGTCTCCATTTTAATGTGTACCGTTTGCAAAAATAATTCCCTATCTCTATGGTTTAATTGCATTCTAATACCATAATAAGTTATTCCCCCACCTATTACCGCACCAGTGAAACCTATTATTCCAGCCCACATTGTTTCCTTCTCTTCAAAAAACAAATTCAATAATCCTGTGTAAATAATAAGATCACCTAATAGTAAAGAAATAATAATAATAAAGAAAACAGTATTTGAATACATATTCGACTTTTTCATTTCTAAAAACCTCCTGTCTTTATATCGACAGAAATTAGAAAATTCGAATTAAAAAACGTCCCCTTAAAGGAGACGACGTTCTTAATCTTAATTTATCACCTAATACCATCATAACCTCTCTCAGACAAAACGTTTTGCCAAGATCGTGCCAAAATTATGCCATTCTAGAGTTCTGAAATTCTGTTAATGTACTTCGTTAGTACCTTTCCTCCAGACGTCATTACATAAAAATTATCTGCTTCTTTTCTTCTATTCTCAAATTTGTTTACATCTGTAGACATGTCAACCGATGTAGTTACAAATAATAATTGAGTTGCTGCAGCTTTATCTAAGGTCATTAGAACACTTAAATCATCTAAGTCATTATGTTTTATCTTAAAAAGAATGTCTGTCAAACCTATTTTCTCTTCTGACTTGTCAATAAATACTGATTCTATAATATTAAAATTTACAATATCCACATCATAAAATTCTTTTAAAGCATTGATCGCAATTAAATCTTCATGTTTAACAACACTTTCCTTATCTACAATATCTTTTAAAATGGTCCCCATTATGACACATGCTTTACTTGAATTAGATAACAATATATTTGAAAAAAATTACTTATAAATTCGACTTTCTCATCATCGACAGAAATATATTTTTCTAATTTTTCTAGTTGAGCTTGTGTAGGATCTTCGTTCATGCTAAATCCATTTAAAAATGCTCTAAATTTTAACATGCTGCCAAACTTATATGATTTATATAAAGTCTTTGCAATTCCAGAAGTCTCTACTATTAATTGAACATTGTCATTATCAAAAATATCGCTTTTTAATTGTGAATAACTCCTATTGTGATTTTTTAATTTCTCTAATATTGTTTTTATATTTCCAACAAGATCACTCATTTTATTCCTCCTTAACTATTATTATACACTTTTAGTTATCCACACAATCCACCATTTCACCATATATATTAATGCTCCATTCACTTGCCAATAAAAAAGCGGTTCCACAATGGAAGCCGCTCTTCAACTTATCACCTAATACCATCATAACCGCTCTGAGACAAAATGCTTTGCCAAGATAGTGCCAAAAGTGTGCCATTTTTATAACTCACGAAGTTTTAAAAAAACCTAAATAAACTTTCAAAGCAATCATTATTTGTTTCATTTTAAATTTGTCTAAATCGGCAACTTTATTTACCAACCTCCTTCTGGAGATTGTGCGAATAATTTCACATGCAGCAAAATAGTCCATTTCCGTCTTTAATATCGACTTTTCTATAAGAACATGAGTTGGCAATGAACTCTCTTTAATTTGATTTGTTAACTTTACTACCCCTACTGAACGAGAATATTTATTTGAGGTATCATTGCTAATTACCAAATAGTACGAGTTTCCATCGTCACTAACTCTAGAGTCCATTTGGTAAATACCGCCTTGTCTAATTTCAGGCTCAAATACTTTATTTCTAACTTTCTTCTTTGCTTGTTTGATTGAAGTTGTACCTCCTTTCCTTTCTTCACTCTTATTATTAACATCTTGTTTCTCTTCATCTTTTAATTGCTCATTGTAAATTGCTTTCGAAGCAGGACTTTCCTCAAAATCCTTATACATTTTAACCATGTCCTCTATTTTGTTATGTGTAGAATTATTTCCTTCCACTATGATATTTTCCATACTTATAAGATTTTTTTCTAATTTACTAATATTCGCATCTAACTTCTCTTCTCTAAAGTGAGTTTTAAAGCCTTCGAACAAAGACATAATAATTGCTAGAATTGCTAATACAATTGATGTTATGCCGCTTCCTATAGAAATAACATCTATAATGGAGTCTTGTTTACCCCATAAATTATAGGTTAATAATAAGACTATTAAACCTATCAAGACACTTACTGTCCATTTCCAATCTCTACTTGTCATTGTATCCTCCTAAATTGACTTTATGAATGTAATTTACATTATTAATTTTCTAATTTCAACCATTATAATCCACACAATCCACCAATTAACCATATCTATTATTGTGTCTAACTCAGGGAAACGCTAAATCTTTTGCCCCTCTTGCTTTTCAGCCATTTTCTTAAAATCAGTTGGACATTTTCTCATTTTGGCCAGCTGATCTAAAAAGCAAAATTAAGACTCACCTTTTACTAAATAGGTGAGTCCATAAATTTATCTTTATTAAAGCATATTTGATATTTTATTCCATAGTGAGCAAATATATAATATTTCTAAAATCGATATGGTATACTTGATTTTTTAATCTCATCAGATGAAATATCAATATCCACTAATTTGAGAAATTTGCGAAGCCCTTCCAAATTAATATCCATATTGTTTTTTGGTCCAATACTTACACCTAAAACAGCTTTTTTATCAAATTTCGATTCTATATAAGGAATAAAAGTCCCATTCGATACTCTACATTGATAGGTTTCTATATTTCTGATAGCTAACCTAAACTCTTCTTCCTGTGCAAAGCAAACATCTTTAAAAAATATAGAGATATAATTTACTAACTCTAAACTGCCAAGCAAAATTGTTGCATAAGTTCTTTCTGAGAGCTCTTTATAAATTTCAGCAAAGCCAGTTGCTGAAACCTTTTCTTTTGAGATCTTTACGGCAGTTTTTTTAAAAATTTCTTCTAAATCAACTGCTGAAGCGTTCTTTTGTAATATCTCTGCTATTGCCTCGTCCAAAATCACTTCTAAATCAGCTGCTGGAGCTTCTGTTTTATTATCTGATGGCGATTTAGCTAAAATTTCATTGAAATCAACTGATTTTCCATTAAGAGTTCTTATGGTATAAAACATACTAATTAATACGGATTCTAATAGCCTTTTTTGCTGAGTAATATCGTAATTTACTTGTGAAACAATCACATTCAATCCAGCCTTTTTAAAGCTGGCAGTTAACTTGTTTAAATCAAGCTTAATACAATAGCCATCATTTTTTGAATAATTTGACCATAGTAAATTTGAATCTGGGTTGGTGCTAAAGGAAAGTGAATAACAATTCTTTTTTTCCTGTTCAAAATACAAAGTAATTAACATGTCATAATCCCTCATGATTGATTCTGTTTCACTTTCACTTAATCCATATTTTTCACAAAAGGAAAACATTATTTCTCTGCTTAACCCTAAAGTATATTTTATTTCATTCATATCATTTAAGAAGTCAATATGAGAAATCCAAAAAGCCTTATTTTCAAGAATCCCCTTAAAACCATGAATATCTGTATAATGATATATTTCTCTTGGTTTCTTTTTACTAGATATAAATGGTCCAAAAATTTGTTCAAGAAATTCATACTCAACCGTCAAAATTATTCACCACTCCTAATATTATTAATTACTATTAATATAAACTTTTGGAGATTTTAATCAAGGATAAATATGGGGGTAAATTAAATATTTGATATTAAGTTCTTACCTTTAGATTCAAATTATTTTGAGTCCTTAATTTCATATCCCAAAATTATCCATCGTTTTGTCCATTGTATCCTGGGTGATTCCGATATATCTCAATGTAATATCCGGACTTGAGTGATTGAACATTTCTTGCAATAGAGCAACATCCTTGAATTTCTTATAATGCCAGTAACCGAATGTCTTCCTTAGTGTATGTGTGCCTATACTATCAAGGCCAACATACTCAGCTGCCTCTCTCAAAATGATATATGCACTACTACGACTAATTGGCTTGTTTAGCCCCTCCCTGCTTCTAAATATATACTCTTGATCATCACGATCTTTAATATATTGATCTAGTGCTTTCCGAAGTGTCTTGTTTATCTTGATTCTTTTTTCTTTGCCTGTCTTCTTCTCCCTTAAAGACACATATTGTTTCTTAACGTCTTTAACACGTAATTGAAGAAGATCAGATATTCTCAAGCCCAAATTGATTCCGGCCACAAAAAGCAGCAAGTTTCTTTTGTTCCGCTCTCCAAGATATTTCTTTATATAATGGATCTGATCAAGGTCCCTAATCGGCTGAACAAAATTCATGATTTATCCCCCTGCTTGTACACTTCTTCTCTCAAAGCAAAGGCCAGTCTATAATACGCTTTATTTTTAACACGATAATAATTCCTTTGACTGAGACCCATCTCCCCGTAAATTTCGTAATCAAACATTTCTTCATCTTGCATATAGAGCATAACTAGAATGCGGCGCTCTTTTTGCGTAAGACGATTGATTGCACGCTGAATCCGTTTCATGAATTGATCACGCTTGATTTCCCAGTCCATTTTTTTAAGGGCTGCATCCTCGGTCGATGAATGAAACTGATTGGAGAAACTCGGCGGCGTTATGGTATATGTTGTTGTGATCTTTGGAAGAAAGTCTTCCGGCGTTTGCAACCTAAGTATTTTATATTTTTCCATCATTTTTTCCATTTTGAATCTTGTTTTTTCTTCGTCGATCTGCGGAATGTCTAAAAGTGTTTGATTCAAGATAATTCCCCCTTTATTTTCTGCGCATTGCCCCGCCTTTGACTCGCTTTAATCGTTGCATGTTTTGCCCCATAAGCTCTCTTAAATCTCTGTCAGTGAGCTTCTGCGGCTGTTTTTTTGGTTTATCCTTCTTAATGTTCATCCTCCGTTCAGACAAATAAAAAACGGACACCAACCAGCACCCTTAAAAGGTGTTGATCAGTGTCCGCAGGCTCTCCGTCTTGGACTTATTTTTTCCTAAGAAGAAATTTTATCACTATCATTATCATGAGAGAAATCACAGCAGATGTTGTTAAGAAAATTAATAAATTAATAGGAGTATCATCCTTAATAAAGTTAAGGTTTTGATTTAGAATATCTAAAACAATCGTTGTAAAAAGAAAAGCGATAGCTGAACCAGTTACAAAACTAAAAAGTGAATGAATACTTTTTTCATTCTCATCACTAGCTTCATTATTGGAATTATTCGAAAGGTTCGAATTCAGACTAGATTCTTTTAAATCTAATAACTCTTCGGATATTTTTGATTTTTGAGAACTCGGTAGAAAACTCGTTTCAAAAATCTCTCTAATGAGACGATTAATTACATTCTCTAAATTATTAATATCTTTACTCTTTATTTTGTATGATTTTGAATATGCCATACACAGTGTTTTTATAAGGGAAACACTCGGGATTTCGCCTTCTGAGATATAATTTTTCAGCGTCTTGTTTAACTCTGAATTTGCAATTTCAACTCTGTTTTTATATTCTTTTCGATCTAACAATCTCATAATAAGGCTATTAATTACTGTAAAAATTAAACCAAAAATAAAAGTAGTCAACCAGTACATCCAAAACAATCCTTTTTGATTTAATTATATAACATTCACAAAATAAATGCTTTTTATTTCACCTCGAAAGCTGGTGTATAGATATGCCCCTTAACGCCTGTCCAATTACTGTTTTTGTAGATTGTCATTTTGATCCGTTGCGTGCCGGATGTGTGATTGACGATGTAAAACTCTTTTGCAGGTGTGGCGGTCTTAAACGATCCAACGAGACTAAACCGTTGATCTTTCCATTTGCCGCTCACCTTCTTTTGTAACGTGAAGCGGTAGTATACTGTCTCATTGCCCGTTTTACGTGCTGTCACGTCGATTGATTTAGCTCTCGGCGTGTAAGAATTAGCATCCGTTGATACGCTGACTGTATGCCCTCCGATTGTTTTATATCCGCTAGTTACCGCTTGAGCAGACGGCGCATAAAGCACCGCCGCAATAATAATAGTTAGTGTGATTAGTAGTTTTTTCACTTCATTGGCCCCTTTTCAATTTAATTTAATGAGAATGATGGAACTGCTTCAAACGCTATTTCTTTACGCTGTCTTGACCAACCGTTTATATATGGTTTTGAATTTCTGTAAAGTATCTCCCACTTTTCCTTGCAAATATCCCTATGAAAATTCCATATAATTACATCTTCATTCAACGATCCTTCAATATCGTTGAGCTCCCACAAACCCCAATTGTCCCAAGCATCACTTTCTAGCCAACGTTCTATATCATAATCTGATCCAAAAACGAAGAAAGGACCGTCATCAATCGAATACAATAAAAACAATTCATCGTTCCAGTTATCTTCCTCCATAGACTCTAATACTCTACTAGGATTTATTTTCAAGGAGATTTCTCTAGCTTCTGTTCTTTCAGCATCAGTTTTTTTCAGTTCGTTTTTTATAAATTCAATCGCTTCCCTAAGCGTTTCAAATTCCTTTAACACATGTTCACTCATTCCGTTTCCTCCTAAGCCGCTAGGCTCTATTTGATATATCAACAATCGCTTTAAAGATTGGGTAAATTTGTTGTGGTACAACGGCGTTTCCTAATCCTTTAATTCTGTCCACCCGATTGGGAACCCCATGAGCCACTCGACCCACGTCGGGTTCAGCTGGCCACCGTTGACCGACGTCATCTGTTTCCGTTCCTCTTCGGTGATAACTCCTTGTTCCTGAAGATCGATCATTGTCTGAAATGACCCAGTGCCGCCGCACATCCCCTTGGTTCTCTTTGTCGGAAAAAGTTGTACAGCTGCAGGAAGTCCATTTCTCTTGTCGTATGGATTTATGTTCCCCCTCTTCTCCGCATCGTTTGCTCTCGGAGTCGGCCAGAGTTTCGTTATAGCTGTGTGAAGGTTCTGACACGATGGAATCACAGCTTTCTTTTCGTTGTAACTCTTGCTGTTTGGATTGTTGAATCTTTTCCGACTGTCTCTTGTGTTCCATGCGTACGAAGCTGTCGGAGTAGGAAACAACGAAAGTTCGATCTCTTCGATGTTTGGCGTCGACGGCACAAGCCGGTATAATAAACGATTGGACTTTGTAACCCGTACTTTCCAAGTCAAGTAGCGTGCGGTCGAGTTCCATGTTTGCGAAGTTAGCAACGTTTTCACCAACAACCCAAGTGGGTCTGAGTTCTTTGATGATCCTAAACATTTCTGGCCAGAGGTCTCGGTCATCTTCCGTGCCTCTTCGCTTCCCGGCACTACTGTAAGGCTGGCAAGGGAATCCTCCTGAAATAATGTCAATTGTTCCATTAGGTTCAATCACTCCTTTGTCTTCTAAAAGTTGTCTATTCAAGGTGCGTACATCATCAAAGACAGGAACGTTAGGGAAGTTTTGATTCAGCAGTTTTTGACAGTAGGGTTCACGCTCACAGAAGGCGACAGTTTCAATGCCCGCCCATTCTGCAGCAAGTGCAATTCCTCCGATTCCTGCGAATAACTCTATACTTTTCATTGCATCAACCCAGCGACAGCAATAATCCCCATAAATGCCAGCAGTGTAAATATGACAGGTCCGTTTGACTCACGCTTTGCCAAGATGACATTGCCCTCTATAACAAGATCATCATTTTCACGCACCAGCATTGGTACAACGTTTTCCGGCACTTTAAGATGGACAGCAGCATCCTGAATCGTGATCGCTTGATGTTTGCAGGCTTTGACAGCCTGCGATAGTTCAACGTGTTTTGGTAGACTCATACTTTTTCACCATCCAATCGCTTCATAAAAGCAAATTCATATTGCTTCTCGATGTTTCTCATGGCTGCTACCCCGCCTCTATGAAACTCATCTTTAGTTCTTTCGAAATGTCGCTGCTCCCAATTCAGTTCGTTTAAGAAAAGCTTTGAGAATCCGTCGATCTGCTGATTCTTTTTATATATTTCTCTTTTCAAACATTCCACCTCATGCAAAAGGTGCTCAACGTTCACTTGATCTTTTGATAACATCGTGATTCCTCCCACGCAGGGGACGAACCCCTGCTATTTTTTAATTTTATGGCTGAAATCAAATCTAACTCGGTCAAAACTGCCTTTAAATGTCTCGATAATCGTGTGACCATGCTCTGGCGCATCGATGCAATAGGCTGTATTGTTGATACCGTCCAGCACGACCACTTGGACTTTTCCTTGTTCGACTGAGGTTGTAAAAAGTTCATTTTTTGCTAATGAAATCGTCTGCGGTTCGTTCACTTTGATCACTCCATGTGATATAATAAAGTTCTCTACGTTTTATTAATCACATGGAAATCATGGTGATCATTGAGACTCGACGGATTGATCTGTGCGCTTCCAACGCCAGTCTTTACGTTTGAGTCTCTTTTTATATGGTTTTGGTGGGTGCTGCTGCCTATAAGCTGCAAGCTCATCCTCTGACATAACCCACGCTTTCACTGGACCTGCTTTGTATGGATTCACTACAGTCTCCAAATTGTTCACCTCCTTATTCGTCACGCTGCGGCACGTTGAGATTAAAGATTCTTTCGAGTTCTTCGTCTGATAGTTTTTCGCAATATTCGCGACCAACGTTGTTGAGACTCAACCACTCGATCATTAACGCTCTATCATCACTGGTCATCACTTAATGCCTCCCCTCTTTTTGAGGTGGCGCACGGCTGCTGTCTTGATCCGTTTTGGACAATCTTCATACCGCGCAATCACTTCCAACTGCCGTGCTGTCGCTTTCTCAAATGGCAACAAGATGCTTTTTCTTTTCATGCTTGTACTCCTTTCCTAGCGCGCCGCCTTTACGTGGTTCGATCTTGCCTAACTCGGCTTGATCTATAATCAGCAACAGGATGTCATGGACATTGCGGGCCAAACGATTGGCCATATGTCTGATCGGCTCATGATCCTGCCACATTTGTCTAAATAAAATAATGTCTTTTTCATCCCATATGAAATCGCTGTGCGGACAAGCATAGTAAACCGGTTGTTGTTCAAACAGCCTGCGTAAATCTCTTTTTTTGTAGCTCATTGCGCTTTTTTTGATATACATGGGCTCGTTTGCGCCGACACCGTTCGGACGCTCCTTGATCTTTCCACGCTTGCTGAAATCAATCATCAGCAACAATACTTCTTCTGACGGTCGGTTAAATAACTCCGCCATCTCTTCAATTGATCTGCCTTCGTACCAGTAATCAAGAAAACGTTTTAGTCCAACAATCGTCCATTCAAAATTCACATGTTCTAAAATGATTCTAGTGACACTCATTTCGCAATTTCCTTTCTGCGACCGACCTCTTTGTGTACAACGTGCACAGATGTCGCTAGATTCTTTTCTACGAGCCAATAAAGTGGGTTTAACCCATTTACCACTAAAATCTTTCTTTCGGCTCTCGTGGGCTTTCTGCCGCCTTTTTTCATGATCGTTCCTCCTTGTGTTTTTCATAGTCTTTTAAATTGGCATCCAAACTGGCTATTAAACTAGCAATTTCGGATGCTGTTGGGTTACTACCGATCATAGCTTCCCTCCTAAAAGGGCAATTCTTCGTCACGCTTATCAAAGGTTTCTTTAAACAAAATGTATTTAGACCTTTTTGTCATTCGTGATACAAGTTTTGTGTCGTACATTTGTTTTAATTTGTCTCCAGTTAAATTGGATGTGTAAATCGTTGCTTTATCCTGTCTAGCTGATGTGACTGCATAAAGTATCTTGTGTATAAAGTTGGTGGCCTCACTCTTTGAGTGTTCAGATCCTGTTTCAGCCCCTACGTCATCAATCACAAGATAATCCACATCACCTATAAGCCCTGTTACATAACCTTGTGTGAATTTACTTTCTTTGTTGTGGAAAGAATCTTGAATTGCAAAAGCAGCATCAGCAAGGTTTACAAACAAGCATGATTTCCCCATATCCTCGGGGTTGTCAGGGTCAGGCGGTACATTGAGTGCTTTAAGTGCTGCATAAGCTAGGTGACTTTTCCCTACACCTGGATGACCTTGAAGAAAAATGTTGAATACTTCCCCTTGTTTTAAATAACCAACCATTTCCATCATGCGGCGCTTATTTGCTGATTCCTCAGGCTCGGCCACTTTGTAATTATCAAACGTCGCATTCGCAATGGTCCTGTCTCGGAAGATGCTTCGCTTTTCAAGTGTGTTGAAATTCTTTGTTCGCTGGCTGAACTCTATCTGACTCTCTAAGTCTCTTTGAAGCTTCTTTTCATCTGCCTCCAGTTCACACCTTGGACAGACAACCTTGCCATTGAGGATCATCATACGAACAGGCTTTACGACATCCTTGTTACCTCTGGTGTATGTGTGTTTCTCACAAAAATCAGAATGGAAGGTCATTCTTGCGTTTAAGGGTCCCGCTGCCACTGATTTGATGCTCTGCACGTTTTATCACCCCCGCACCTTCATTCAGATATCCTTCAAACTTTGTTCCAAACAATGTCGTTGGCTGCAGGTATTTATTCATTTTGTCGTCTTTAAGCCATTGATTAGTTTTTGTCAGGATCACTGTTTTAAAGTCTTCAAATCTGAACCCGTCATTCCAGCGGGCTTTAATTAATCTTTGTGTAGCTGCAGATGAATGTCTGAATGACTTTCCTGTTACTTTGTTCAAAAGATCAACAATCAGTTTGAATGGAATTTCAGATTCTTGAGTTTTAGGATTATCAGTCGGGTTGCCCGACAATATATCTTTTAATTCTTTATCTTTATCTAATTCTTTATCTATATCTGTTGCGTGACTTGGTGTGACGTTGATCGTGACGTCACGTGACATGTCATTTTTTGGTTGTGGAAGGCTCTGTTTTTTGCGTTGCTTTTGCTTTCTCAATCGGTTCTGCTCCCTGATCTTTTCGAGAGCATCCAAATTCTGATGCTTCTCCCAATTACATATACTGATATAATTCTGTTCATTGATTTCTATCATGCCAAATTTCCTGAATGTGTCTAAAGCCATACGAACAATTCCTAATGGTCTTCCAAAGATATGCGCTAGCATTTCGTCTGTGTAAGGCACGTTTTCGCTTAGATAAATAAAACCAGATGCGTTAGTTTTTCCTGCTTGAGCAAGTAACTTAACCCATATAATCAACAGAGTGTCAGATTCAGGCATTTGTTCAATGAGTTTGATTTTTTCATCATCGAACATCTGGGTGCTTAGTTTCACCCATTTGACTTCCCCCATCTTTAAAAGCCTCCTAATGTTTTTCATGAATAGTTTTTCTAATTAAAGCTTGTCCTCTAAAAAAAGGTGAAACAAAAGTTTCAAGCCTCTTTATTTTTTTTGTTCTTCTCTTTTTTTACTGGTGTGTAATAAGGCGCCACAGCCTCAGTAAAAAGTTTTTCTCTGTCTTCTGTTCCAAAGAAAACTTCTCCGAGGAACAGATTGCTTTTTCTCTTTTTCTTACTTTGAACTTTTGATTCACTTGTTTTTTTATTCATGATCTAACCTCCGCCTTATTTGAATTGATTCACAACAATGATTTGAGTTTTATGGTCGTCCCTTTGTGTTTGCTGCAATCCAAGCTTCCACAGCCTTTCGTGAATATCTTTTATGCTGACGCGGGACGCCAGGTAAACTAGGCAAATCCAGTGTCGGAAAATCCGGTCGATTAAAGTAAAGTTCGTCTGCTGTGGCAGCAGTACATTTTAAGATGTTTTCGTATACCTGCTTTTTTGTTAGCAATTCATCTTGAGAAGAAATAACCATAAACATCTCTTCAATTTTTGGAATTAATGCAGCACTTACATTAGCAATAACATCGTTTGTGATTTTTTCAAGATCAGATGCTTCGAGTTCGAATTTCAAAAAATCTCCTCCTCTCTCTTAATTCCTGATAGGTATGAAACTATCCAAAAAAAAGTTTGGCTTTTATGCCAACATGTTCTGAAATTTGCACTAAACTTTTAAAAGTGGGTGAAACTTTTCCATTTTCAAGCCTTGAAATATAGGACCCTGTAAAGCCCAATTTTTCAGCGAAATCTTCTTGAGAAAGACCACTTTCTTTCCTCTTCTGTTTCAACATTCTAGCTAGTTCATTTAAATCAATCACATAGCACCTCCAAATATTCCTATCAGGAATGTAAAATAAATATACCACACAGGAATATTCGTGACAAGTCTTTTTTAAAAGAATTATTCCCGTCTGGAAAGTCACTGTGATATAATAAATATATATTGATTATATATCTGTTGGTTAAACTGTTACGATCAAAGGTGGTTTAAAAATGGAGAACAGAAAAATAGGTTATGCAGTGAAACGTCTAAGATTAAAAAAGAAAAAAACTGTAGAAGATGCTGCTAAAGAAATAGGCATATCTCAAAGTTATTTATCTAGAATCGAAAATAATACACAAACGCCATCTGTTAAGGTTATAAATCAAATAGCTGATTATTTTGATGTACATAGTTCTTATTTATTTTTTGATGAAGAAAGCATAAATAGTTTTACTGAAAATGAGAACGAATTACTTTCAAATAAACATATAAATATTAATGATCTTGAAAAACTGAACCTTGTACATGATAACGGTTCTGAAATCACAAAAGAAGAAATTAAATATGTAATAGATCGTCTTAAGGAACTAAGAAATTTAAGAGAGAATTATTTAAAAGACAAAGACTGATTATTTTTTTTTGCTCTCTTCTTTCAGTTTCTTTATTTTGGATATTTCTTTCTCTATTTTTTCAACAAGCTGTTCGTAACTAGACAAAATGTATTAACCCCCTCTATTTTGTAGGTGTTTCCTATTTTGTGATTTTTCGAAAACAGGAAACACCTCTTTAAAACACGAAAGACGATACCATTTATGGTAACGTCTTTTTTACATTCCTACTCTTACTTCTTTTGTTTGATAAATCATATCGTTTGCGCTGTTTGTGTCAGCTTCTTTTACACCGGCCGCTAAAACAACAATTAATACTAAGAACAAACTTGTAAACAATTTCATATATTCACCCCCCTGACCTTTAAAGTGTAAGGTCTAAATCCATTTTTTGCAACTGGATCTTGGGTATATTGGCTCTAAAGTAATCACGCTGTTCTGAAAAAAAATGCAAAGATAACAAAACTTTATCTGCTCTTCCCTCTCTAATTCCATCGAACAAATACGCGTAAGGACGCAAGGTTTTATCAATATAATAAAGGGAAAGTGACTTATCTTCGCTTAAAACCTGAGTAAAATTTGTCACATTGAATTCCTCGTCGATCTTATTTAACCAGTAATATTGAAGTATAGCAATTTCTTCTTTGTTTTGAATTATTTC
The DNA here is from genome assembly GCF_900186955.1 of Bacillus pumilus. Classification (NCBI taxonomy): domain Bacteria; kingdom Bacillati; phylum Bacillota; class Bacilli; order Caryophanales; family Bacillaceae; genus Bacillus; species Bacillus pumilus. The sequence continues at coordinate 2,410,503 of NZ_LT906438.1, forward strand.
ATCTGCTCTTTCTGGGAAGTCCTCGTACAATTCTAAAAGCTTTTTATAATAATCAAAGGATATATTATATGACTCATAAAAGTATGACAGACCAATTAAGTAAGTCGCGGTCATTATATGGCTTTTACTAATACCAGTTTTCATTAATGAATGCGCTGAATCCCGTGCTCTCTTAATATTGTTTTCTTGTTTAAGATAAGTGTTTGCAAGGATCTCATCAATTCTTGCTTGAAAACTCTTCTTTAAAAAAGGATCGGTGACTTTTTGTAAACATCCTTTTGCTCTATCGATTGAAAACAAACTCAAGTCGTATTTTCCAATATTATAATGGACATATGATTCGAAAATCTCTAATAATGTCTGACCTTCTGGTGTATTTGCTCGGAGATTTTTTAGAGCTTTTTGATGATCAAGTGGTTTAAAAGATTCCCTAAAATTCAGAGCAAAAAGGTAAGCATCACAAGCATCTCGTGCTACCGAAGAGTAATTTACAATTAAATATCTTATCTCATTGTACATTTGGTTGGTGTAATAATATTCCAAAGCACAATATATGTATTTTTTATCAAACCCGCTTTTTGCATAATCCTTCATCAATTGTTTTTCTTTATCCGGTAAAATTGCTCTAACTGTTTCAATGACCATCCAAAAAGCTATTTCTTTACCGGAGAAAAATTTACTCATATAACCCTTAGTTATACCAATTGCTTTTGCAATACCATTTTGAGATCTTTCCGTTTTTTCTAAGTGTTTTTTCAGTACATATCTAATATTTGTTTCATTCTTAACGGCATTGTACATATGATCACCTTTCAAAACAATTTAGCACACTAAAATAGAAAATGTTGTCGATAATTGACGAAAGAATCAAAATAAGAACAGGAAAATAATTATTCAAAATATTACTTCTTTTCTTAATTATACCACATTCCTCACAGGAATGGTCCTTTTTTGCGTTGTTAGAATAATTTTAATCGGATTATTTTATCCAATATCTATCAACTTTGAGAAAAAATATGTATGATTATTTAAAAGTGGATTATTCAATATTTTACAATGCAAATGGAGTGAGAATACAGTGGTGAGTTTTAGGCAGCGGGGAAAAGACTGGGAATACAGAATACCTTACTACGACCCAGTTACCCAAAAGCGAAGGGAGAAGTCTAAAAAAGGATTTAGAACAAAGAAAGAAGCTGCTACCGAAGCAGCAATTGTTCAAGCTGAAATCAATGGTGATTTTGTCCGAAAAGATGATAATATAACTATTTCCTCTTACATTGATTTGTGGTTTGAGAAATACAAATTAACGGTTAAGAAATCTTCTTGGGACAGCAGGTACGATAGCATAATTGTAATTAAGAAGAACTTAGGCTCATGCAGAGTTAAGGATGTTACAGAAAAAACATATGAAGGTTTTCTGAATAAGATCGCACCAGAGTATGCTAAAAACACATTAACTAATATTCATCAAGTTTTTAATATGATGATCAGAGAAGCTGTGCGAGATTCTTACTTTAAGGATAATCCAATTCATGCCGTGAATCTTCCGAAAAAGGCAAAAGAGAAAAAAGTAGAGGAATTAGATGAAGATTTAAAGGATATGAAATTTTGGGAGAAAGAAGAAATAAAACTATTCCTTCAAGTTGTCAGCAGAAAAGGGCGTCCCAGAGATTTAGCTATGTTTCTCCTGCTCATTTATTCGGGTTTGAGGATAGGTGAAGCAGTTGCATTGACATGGGATAAAGTAGACTTTAAAAAATCAGAGATTAAAGTGAGATACACTCTTTTTAGAGAAAAAGATTTAAAGAGTAATTATGAATTACTCAGTCCCAAAACTGAATCGTCTATTCGAAATGTACCTGTGCCACCTCAAGTCATAATGCAATTAAGGATTTTAAAGAATGTTCAGGAACAAGTAAAGAATGATGTGGGCGAACTATACAAAGATGAAGATTTCGTTTTTGCTGATAATTCTGGAATGCCTGAACCGGCTCGAAACTTCAATTATAGAATGGCCACCTATATAAAAAAGGCGGGTGTTACAAAAATAACACCCCACAATCTTAGACACACATATGCGTCTTTGCTATTTGCAGCAGGAATAGACCTTAAAGAAGCACAAAGGCGCTTGGGACACTCTAGCTCCAAAACCACTCTTGATGCAGTTTAACGCAATAGCAAATGATATTTTCTAGAATATTTGTGGGCAGAAAGTGGGCAAAGTCATCTAATTACACTTTGCTCACTTGATTACACCCTATTGAATCAACGATCTTGAAGAATCGTTTGAATTTTTGTCACCATTAAGTCAATCGCCACATGGTTTTGGCCGCCTTCTGGGATGATGATGTCAGCGTATCGCTTTGTCGGTTCAATGAATTGATTATGCATTGGTCTGACAACAGATACATACTGTTCAATCACAGAATCGATTGAACGGCCTCTTTCTTTCGTATCGCGTAAAATGCGGCGAATGATGCGAAGATCTGCATCTGTATCGACATACAGTTTAATATCCATTAAGTCTCTTAGACGTTCGTCTTCTAGTGCAAAGATGCCTTCAACAATGATAACATCCTTTGGTTCAACATGGACAGTCTCTTCTGAACGTGTGTTGAGCTTGAAATCATATATTGGTTTTTCAATGGATTCGTACTTTAAGAGCTGTTCCAAATGCTCAAACATCAGGTCATTGTCGAATGCGAGCGGATGATCATAGTTCGTAAGCAGACGCTCTTCAAATGGCATATGACTTTGATTTTTGTAATATAAATCTTGCTGAAGCATGAGGATGGAATGTCCTTTAAATTTTTCATAGATTGAATTGGTGACGCTCGTTTTACCTGAACCCGAGCCGCCAGCAATTCCAATGACAACTGGTTTACTCCTCATGTGGCTGTTATTTCCCCTTTCTAATCATGTTGCTAGGGTATACTTTTTGATCGAGCTTGAATTTGACGATTTGCAGCGGATGACGAGCGGCATCTAGTTCATTTCCTTTTTCATCCCAAATCGTCTCAATTTTGCATGTGAAATTCTCAATTTCTGGTCCGAAAAATTCGACTTCGTCCCCAGCTTTAAAGAAGTTACGCTGCTGCAATGTAACGATTTGTTCTTTTTCATCATAATGAAGAACGAGACCAGCGAAGTCAAATGTCGTTTTCTTTCCATGAATACCAAACATTTGTTCATCCGTACCTGGTACACCTTCGAAAAAGGCTGGTGCTGTGTCACGGTTTGCACATTTATCTAATTCATCTAACCATTCCTGCTCAATGACAAAATTGTCTGGGTCCGCACAATAGGCGTCGATGACTTTGCGATACACACTGACGACAGTTGCCACATAATGAATTGATTTCATTCGCCCTTCGATTTTCAAGCTGTCAATTCCCATTTCGATCATTTGAGGAATGGATTCGACAAGCTTTAAGTCTTTTGGACTCATCGCAAATGGTGCGTCTTCCTCTCCAAATAATGGCGCTTCCTCAGAACCTTCTAGTTTATAAAGATCATAATCCCAGCGGCAAGACTGGCAGCAGCCCCCGCGGTTAGAATCTCTTGCCGTCATATGGTTACTGAGCACGCAGCGGCCAGAGTAAGCAATACACATCGCACCGTGAATGAACGTTTCAATTTCAATATCGACCTTTTCTTTCATTTCTCTAATTTCAAGCGCACTTGTCTCGCGAGCCAGCACCACACGCTCAAGCCCTTCTTCTTTCCAAAACTGAACAGCTTTCCAGTTCGAAAGAGATTGCTGTGTGCTTAAATGGACTTCAAGCTTCGGTGCGACACGTTTACACGTTTCAATGATCAGCGGGTCAGCCACAATAATGCCCGCTACTCCAGCGCCTTCAATCCCTTGAAGGTATTCCTCCAGCCCGTCCATGTTTTCGTTGTGGGCAAAGATATTCGTTGTCACATAGATTCGTGCACCGTATTTTTTTGCAAATGCAACACCTTCAGCCATTTCCTCAATTGAAAAGTTATCGGCATTTGAACGAAGTCCAAATTCTTTTCCGCCTATAAAGACAGCGTCTGCTCCGTAATGTACAGCAATTTTCAGCTTTTCCAAGTTTCCTGCTGGTGCAAGCAGTTCTGGTTTTTTTGTAATGACACGTTTCCCGTCAATCATTTCAGAAATACCATCTTTCAATAGTGCCATTTCCTCTGCCTCCTCTTATATTAATAAACCGTTTCTTTAAAGAAGAACCCTGTATCAATTGAACGATTCACTGGCTGAATCTCTTCAATCCGCTTCACCCAGTCCTCTTTCTGATCTTCATACGCGTCTTTGTCAGTCGCTAATAAATCAATTGCTTTTCTATATAGAGACGTCACCTCTGTCATATAAGAAAGTGACTTTAAAATTCCGTCAATTTTAAAGGAGTCAATGCCTGCATCAACAAATTCCTCTAATTCGTCAATCATACACACATCATTTGGACTCATAATATGAGTGCCGTTTGCATCCTCGAAAATAGGGTATTTGTTTTGACGCTCTTGATCATGAAGGAATAGTCCTTCCTCCATATTTCTGCCTTCGACGTCCATTTGTTTGCCCTGATATTCAAAGTAGTTGCCAATGAGCGTACGTTTTGATTGAAACATACATGTCATGCCATGGACTTGAATTTCGATTTCCACCTCGGCATTTTCTTTGATGTCAATGACACTGTCCATATTCAGTTCTTTGGCAAGAACAGCACGCGTTGCACCTTTTCTGCCCCAGTAGTTACAAGTGTAATAGTTTGTCCCAGTCGTTTCTGTACTCCAGTGGAGATTCAGGCTTACCCCTGTTTCTTTGGCGGCCATGATCACTGCTGGGTCTCCAAAAACGACGCCATCTACGTTTAATGCGTCGAGAAAGGTTAAGTAATCTCCAAGCAGCTGCACACGATCATTATGAAAAATCGCATTCATCGCCACAAACACTTTTTTGTGATGCGCATGTGCAAGCTCAACCGTCTGTTTCACATCTTCTCTTGAAAACTCGCCTGCAAGACGAATACCGTATGTTTGTTCGCCTATTAAGAATGCATCAGCTCCCGCCTCGATTAATGGCAGTACGTCTGACACCTTGCTTGGCGTCACAAGCAATTCTGGTTTTTTCATGATTGGTCACCTCTTTTTGTACTAATGGCGATCCCGTCTCCCACTGGAATAATGCACGTTTGGAAATCAGGGTTTGACATAAGCCATTGATTGTATCGATCAATTTTTCCAATTAATTGTTTTTTTCGTTTATCTTCAATTTCTTCTTCATAGTTCGTTGCCACTAAGCCTTTGAATAATACGTTGTCTGTAATAATCATTCCGTCATGAGCAAGCATCGGTTCAAACAGCTCAAAAAAACGTTTGTACTGCCCTTTTGCGGCATCAATAAAGATCACATCATAGGGCGCCATCGTTTGGACTGTTTTAGCCGATTCCATGGCATCACCAAAGAACACGTGTATTCTTTCTTTTAACTTTAATTCCTCAATGTTCCGTGTCGCTTCTTCATAGCGTTTCGCATTTCGCTCAATCGTAAAAATTTCAGCAGCTGGTAGAGCTGTCGCCATTCGAATGGCGGAGTAGCCTATCGCTGTCCCAACCTCAAGAATTTTCTTCGGCTTTTTCATCGACAGCAGCTGCAGTAAAAGTTCAATGCTCACCTTTTCCATAATTGGCACATGATGCTCTTTTGCATATGCCTCTAATTGAGCGATTGCATCAGGACTTGGGTGAATTAAATGTTCAATATAATCATTCATTTGATCATCTTCGATAGTCATTATTTGTCTAGCTCCTTCATGACCTGAAAAAGAAGAGTCCTGCCTGTTGCAGCTCTCTTTCTCGTCAATCTTTCGTTCATCTAAGTAAAACAACCCGATATATTTTACCACAAAGAAGTGGTAATTGCGAACCTATAAATTGGATATTCCAACGAAAAAAACTGCAGGCAATCTTGTATTGTCTACAGTCTTTTTCGATTCACATGTACATTAATTGCTGCCTGTGATGTATTTGGCTTTCGCTTTGTTGTGCTCATTTAACGTTTTTGTAAAGACGACTTCTCCATTTTTCTTCGCAAGGAAGTACACATAATCTGTTTTATCTGGATGCAGTGCGGCTTTCCATGAAGATTCGCCAGCATTTGCAATAGGTCCAGGCGGCAGCCCCTTGTTGTTATACGTATTATAAGGAGATTTCACCTTAAGGTCTTTGTAATAAACACGGGATTTATGCTCACCTAGTGCATAGAGAACGGTTGGATCGGTTTGAAGCGGCATATCCTTTTTCAACCGGTTATAAAATACACTGGAGATTTTAGCGCGATCCGTCTTTTCTGTTGCTTCCATTTCAATCAGTGATGCCATCGTTAACACATCATGTATGGACATGTTTCTCTTTTTCATGTCTTTTTCATACGTTTTCACGTATTGATCTGTTTGTTTAATCATCGTTTCAATGATCGTTTCGAGTGATTCATCCTCACGATAAAATGGATACGTCGCAGGGAATAAATAACCTTCTAACGGATGTTTCACCTGTTTGCCATTTACCTGTGAAGTCACCGTTTTCGGATATTTTTTCATTAACGTTTGAATAAACGCAGGATCATCCAGCTTCGCTTCCACTTCTTTCGCTGAAAAATTCGTCTGGTTTGCAATAACTGCCGCAATATCAGACAGCTGTTTTCCTTCTGGAATCACAAGCTGAAAGGCGTAGTCTGTCCCTCCAGATGTCAGCTTTTGAATCAGCGTGTCTGCGTCCATCGTTTGTTTCAAATGAAAGTATCCTGCTTTAAAGCCGGACGCATTTTTGTATTTTGCATAATAAGTGAAAATCGTGTCATTCGAAATGAGCCCATTTTCTTTTAAAATGCCCGCAATCTCACGGACAGATGTCCCATTAGGAATATGAATATTAATCGTTTGTTTGCTTTTTTGATCGACCGGTCCAAGTGCTGATTTAACATATAAAAAGCCTGATAATGCTGCAATGATGATGACAGCAAGAACAGATAACAGGACGATCCCCATTTTCCTTTTGAAAAATGGTCGTTTCTTTTGTTCTGAAAACATGCATGGCCCTCCTCACATCTCGCTTTTATAGTACATGATTCGACGGAGTTCGGCAATTACTTGCTCATGCATGTCATGACAGAACTTGACATAATACGGCTAAACCAATGCCGCCACCGCTCCCAATAGCAGCCATGACATAGCTTCCATTCGGTAAGGTGCGCGCTTCATAAAATAGTCTCACCATCATCGCAGCGCCCGATGCACTATATGGATGCCCAAGACAAAGTGCACCGCCTCTTTTATTGATTCGGTCATAAGGAATATCCAGCATACGAGCAATCAGCGCTATTTTCAGAGCAAAAGCTTCATTGATTTCAAACAGTGCAACATCTTCTGCCTTGATTTTCTCTTGATCTAGAAGTTTCTTCATCGCATCAATCGGCGCAGCAGCTGGAAAATTGGGATGCATTGCCGCAACAGCACTTCCGGCATATCGCAGCATTGGCTGAAACCCATTTGCCTCCGCTAGCACTCTTTCCATCACAACGACCGCTGCTGCACCATCTGCTTCTTTGCAGCTATTGGCGGCAGTCACAGATCCTTTTCCCGGTGAAAATACAGGCTTTGCCCGCTGGATCAGTTTCGCCATCGGCCTTATTTTCGCGGCTGCTTCATCTATGCTCAGTCCGTCAATCGAAACGATTTCTTCAGAATATGTACCACGTTTGATTGCGTCTATACTTCTTTCCCAGCTTAATTGCGCATAGTCATCTTGTTCTTTTTTTGTGACAGAAAATCTCGAAGCGGTCAGCTCTGCTGCTTCTCCCATAGCCGGATCTCCTATCCATTCCGGTGAAAAGCGTGCTCTTTCTTTCATTGGTGATCTGGAAATGCTCTCAGTTCCGCCAGCGATATACATTGAACCTTCCCCTGATTGAACCATGACGCAAGCTGTTCGGATTGCTTCTAGACCTGAAGCACACTGCCTATCAACCGTCATACCAGGTACTCCTAAAGAAAGCCCTGCTTCTAATGAGGACAGACGAGCCATATTCCCGCCGCCTCCTACAACATTTCCTAATATGATGTCGTCCGGTGTCATCCTTTTAGACAAATACTGAATAAGGGGCGCGGCTAATTGCTCTGGACGATAATCCTTCAGCATCCCGTTTTTATCACCGAAGGGTGTCCGTTTTGCTTGTACAATTACTGCTTGCATGACAATTGTTCCTCCGCCCACTTTTTCATGCTGACACGTGCTATTTTTCCGCCGGATGTTTCAATTATTTGATCAATGACAAGCCATTTTTTAGGCACCTTGTAGGCCGCCAGTTTTTCTTTGACAGCTTGCCGAATCCTCTTTGTGTGCTGTCCTTCTTCAATAATGGCAACAGGGATTTCACCCCAATATGGGTCAGGAACGCCAACTACAACCGATCGCTTCACCTCTGGCTGTTCATTTAGCACACGCTCAATTTCCTCTGGAAAAATATTCAGCCCTCCATAGACGATCATGCCATTTTCACGTCCGCTCATATATAAATAGCCGTCTTCATCCAGCCAGCCCATATCATAAACTGTTATCCACTCTTCCGGCGGTTTCACTTCATGTAAGTAGCCTGCAAAAGACATTGGGCTCTTCACATAAATTCTTCCTATCTCATTTGGCTGGCAGACAGTTTGATCAGCTCGCCTCACTTCAATTTGAATGGGAGAGAAAGACTGTCCGACAGAAGAAGGTTTTTGCAAAAAGTCATTTGAAGATAAGTAGGAAACAAAGCTTAACTCTGATGTGCCGTAAAAATCAAAAAATGTCACATGCGGGTAGTTGGTCACGAGTTGTTTCTTTGAAGGAATGCCCCAATCTGCTCCAGATGATATGACAAGAAGCGGATTATCTCTCTCAAAAGCGTCTATTTCCAGCAACGATTCTGTCATTGTCGGAACAGTATACATCACAGTAATGTCTCCTGTCTGTAAGGCTTTCTTCGCTTTCACTGGCGTAAATTTTTCTAAAAGCGTCACTGTGCCGCCAAAGTATAATGTACTGATGGCACCATATAAAAAGTGAGAGGATAAGAGTGTACCTGTTATAAGAACATGATCTTGATGAGTGATTCCAAATGTACCAGCTGTCGTTCGAAAGCTTTCGATCCATGACTGCTGACGCCTGATAAAAGCTTTAGGTGAACCCGTTGATCCTGACGTAAATCCCATATAAAAGATAGGGTCGTTCTCGCTGTCGCATTTGTTAGATGGACCTTGTGTGATGAGGCTCATTTTTTCCTTCCATTTAGATAAAGAAAGAACATGCATGTCTTCGCTGTACTTTTCAAATCTATTTAAATATCGATCCTCGATAATGACGAGAGCTGCCTCACTTAACAAAAGCTTTTCTACACATTCTTCATGGCTCCATCTCGGATCAAGCGGGATAGCTGTCCACCCTGCAGAAGCAGCGCCAGCAAATATTTGGAGAAAAGAAGCACCATTTGATAATAAAAAAGCGACTCTTTTTTGCTCATGAGCCGTTTGTTGTAACCATTGCGCTGATAGCCGGACACGCTCATACCAATCTTGATAAGTGATCCTTTCTTGTCCATCAATGATGGCGATATGATCTGGGTTCATTTCTGCATGTAATGTATAGCTTTCCGTTATTCTGTTCAAACTGCACGCCTCCCTTTATGCACATCCCTTTTTCGATATGACATCGCCGCAATGATTTTCACCGTGAGAACGGCACATATGCCCGCTTTGATGAGATCACCTGGAATATAAATCAGGCTAAGAAGAGCTGCCTGAGTGACCTTGATATCCATCATCATCGCTTGAAAAGGAATGCCGCATAGATACAAAATTCCGATACTGCATACCGCATAGATCATAAAAAGACGCAGAGCGGTTATTTTTTTCAGTCGGTTGATCCACAAACTAATCATGAAGGCAGCCAATGGATAAGCAAGTAAAAATCCACCGCTTGGTCCAAAAAAGACCCCTATTCCGCCTCTGCCCCCTGACAAAAGAGGTGCGCCTGCTACCACAACCAAGAGAAACAGAAGTAAACTGATCAGTGCCTGTTTTGGCTTTAACAGCCCCCCAGCAAGCAAAAGACCTGCCGTTTGCAATGTGATGGGTACAGGTGTAAACGTAAGTAAAATCGGCGGGATCAATCCTAACATCCCGATAACCGCAGTCATTAGCGCCATTTGCATCATATCTTGAATTTTCAATTTCCATACCCCTCACTCAATACATTGTTAAAAATAGAGTAACAGGTACAGTTTATTATGTCAACACAAAATAAAATAAAGTTAACATATTGATCGCAAAAAAAGACCTGTGAAGAAAGATCACTAAGATCCGTTCACAGGCCTTTTATTCGTTCTATTCTTCGTCTTCTTCTTGATCTAAGAACGTATTTAACGTTTCTTCAATCATGTCCCACTCTTCATCCGTTTCAATAGGCTCTAGCTCGCCATCTTCACCGTTTTCGTTCGGCGTGAAGCTTGATGCATGAATTTCAATTTCTTCATTGTCTTGCTCAGAAATTGGGTAGTAAAGAACATATGATTTGTTAAAATGGTCGCTTTCAAAAGTAAATAGTACTTCGCAAAGCTGTTCATTTCCATTATCATCAACGATTGTAATTTGCTTTTCTCCGTGTTCCATTTGATTCACCTCATTTTAATTTAAGCTGTCTAAGTACCCTTGCAGGATCATAACAGCCGCCATTTTATCAATGACTTTTTTACGCTTTTGTCTGCTCACATCTGCAGAAATGAGCATTTTTTCCGCTGCCATTGTCGACAGGCGCTCGTCCCAAAGCACAACAGGAACATTGTACGTGTTTTCTAACACTTTCGCAAATGATTGGCTGGCTTCGCCTCTAGGACCGACCGTACCGTTCATATTTTTTGGAAAACCAAGTACAATTTTATCCGTTCCATATTGCGAGACGATTTCGGACAGGCGGCTGAGACCGAAGTCTCCGCCTGCTTCATCAATTTTAATTGTTTCAATCCCTTGCGCTGTCCAGCCCATTTCATCACTGATCGCAACACCAAGGGTTTTCGTGCCTAAATCTAAGCCTAAAATTCTCATGTTTTACGCCTCTTTATGTGTCTCTAAGTACGATTTAACCAATTCCTCAATTAATTCGTCTCGTTCTAGTTTACGAATTAGGTTGCGAGCATCCTGATGTCTTGGAATATAAGCAGGGTCGCCTGACAGCAAGTATCCGACAATTTGATTGATCGGGTTGTATCCTTTTTCTTGGAGTGCGTCATGTACTTTAATGAGCACTTCATTCACATTGGTTTCAGCTGAATCATCAGAGAAGTTAAACTTCATTGTCTTATCAAATGAACTCACTGCTTCTTGCACCTCTCTTCCAACATTCTACTAGCAAGCTTTTTTCTAACCGCTCATCTAATACCATTATTCTACACTACATCGCCTGATTATAAAACGGATTTGACAGATTCTTCGACAATTGCCAGTGCTTCTTCTAGCTTTTCCGGTTGTTTTCCGCCTGCTTGTGCCATGTCTGGGCGTCCGCCTCCGCCTCCGCCGCAGATTTCAGCTGCCTGTTTCACAAGTTTCCCTGCATGCAGACCTTTTTCGATGACGTCTTTTGTCACTCCTGCTGAAATGTTTACTTTTCCGTTTTGAACGGCTCCGAGCACAATGACAGCTGATCCTAATTTGGCTTTTAAGTCATCAACCATTGTTCTTAAATGGTTCATGTCTTTCGCGTTTACTTTTTCAGTTAACACTTTCACTCCGCCGATTTCTGTCACTTTTTCTAAAATAGAGCCTGCTTCAGCCTGGCTTAATTTTGCAAGAAGAGATTCGTTTTCTCTTTGAACCTCTTTTAAATCTGCCTGCAATGAAGCGATACGTTTTGGTACATCCTTCGTATTTGACTTCAGCTCACTCGCTGCCTGCTCTAAAATCGTCAGCTGGTCATTTAATTCTTCGTATGCCCCTTTACCAGTCACCGCCTCAATCCGTCGTGTTCCAGCACCAATACCCGATTCAGATGCAATTTTAAACAACCCGATTTCCGCAGTATTTTGCACATGACAGCCGCCGCATAGCTCGATGCTGTAATCGCCTACTTGGACAACTCGGACAATATCACCATACTTCTCGCCAAAGAGCGCCATTGCACCCATTTCTTTTGCTTCAGCAATCGGCTTCAGGTCAATAGCAACAGAGATGCCTTCCCAGATCTTTTCGTTCACAATTTTTTCAATCTGAGACAATTCTTCTTTTGTGACTTGTCCAAAGTGAGAGAAGTCAAAGCGAAGTCTATTTTCATTCACCAATGATCCTGCCTGGTTCACGTGGCTGCCCAAAACGTCTTTTAGCGCCTGATGCAAAAGATGTGTCGCTGTATGGTTTTTCACAATGCCTTTTCGAAGAGCTGATTCCACTTCCGCAGTGACTTCAAGTCCTTTTTTGGCTGTACCGCTTACGACTACTCCCTCATGAACATGCTGACCATTTGGCGCCTTTTTCACATCTTTGATGTCAATGTTCACTTCAGCGCTTTTCAATGTCCCTTTATCAGCCACTTGTCCGCCGCTTTCCGCATAGAAAGGTGTTTCATCTAACAAAATTTGCACTGTATCGCCTTCATGTGCTTCTGTGACAATTTCACCGTTTTGAAGCAATTCGACAATATGGGCATCTGCCGTTAGATTTTCGTAGCCAACAAATGTGCTTTCTACTTTAATATCTCCTAAAGCGCCACCTTGAACCTGCATACTGCCGACATCTTGTCTCGCATTTCTTGCACGTTCACGCTGCTTCTCCATCTCAGCCTGGAAGCCTTCTCGATCCACTGTCATGTTCTCATCTTCTGCGTATTCTTCTGTGAGCTCGACAGGGAATCCATACGTGTCATACAGCTTAAATACATCTTCACCTGAAATCTGTGTGCTGCCTTTGTCTCTTTCTTTTTTGATGACTTCTGACAAAATAGCTAAGCCTTCGTTCAGTGTTTCATGGAAGCGTTCTTCTTCATTCTTGATGACTTTCGCAATAAATTCTTCTTTCGCTTGTACATCTGGGTAGAAATCCTTCATGATTTCCGCCACAACTGGAACTAGGTCAAACATAAACGGGCGATGGATGTGAATGGTTTTTGCATAACGCACGGCACGGCGAAGCAAACGTCTTAACACATACCCGCGGCCTTCATTGGAAGGAAGCGCTCCATCACTTACAGCAAAGGCAACCGTTCGGATGTGGTCCGCAATGACTTTGAATGCTGTATCCTTTTCCTTTGTCTCGCCATAGCTTTCTCCAGAAATGGTCTCAACTGCACGAATAATTGGCATGAATAGATCTGTATCAAAATTCGTTGGCACGTTTTGAATGACAGATACCATTCGTTCAAGACCCATCCCTGTATCAATGTTTTTTTTCGGCAGCGGCGTGTATGACCCATCTGGATTATGGTTAAATTCAGAGAACACTAGGTTCCACACTTCTAGATAACGCTCATTTTCTCCACCAGGATATAATTCTGGATCGTTCATGTCGTCACCGTACGATTCACCGCGGTCATAGAAAATTTCTGTATTCGGTCCACTTGGGCCCTCGCCAATATCCCAGAAGTTGCCTTCAAGGCGAATAATACGTTCTTCAGGTACACCGATTTTATCTCTCCATAGAACATACGCTTCTTCATCCTCTGGATGGACAGTGACAGATAACAAATTCGGGTCAAAGCCAATCCACTCGTCACTTGTGAGGAATTCCCACGCCCATTCGATCGCTTCTTCTTTAAAATAATCACCAATAGAGAAGTTGCCGAGCATTTCAAAGAACGTATGATGGCGTGCCGTTTTTCCTACGTTTTCAATATCATTTGTACGTATCGATTTTTGCGCGTTGCAAATACGCGGATTTTCAGGTACGACGCGGCCATCAAAGTATTTCTTTAATGTTGCCACGCCGCTGTTGATCCACAAAAGTGTCGGATCATCATGCGGTACGAGTGATGCACTCGGTTCTACAGCATGTCCTTTTTCTTTAAAAAAGTCTAAAAACATTTGGCGTACTTGAGCTGAAGTTAAAGTTTTCATTCAAAAAATCCTCCCTTATCATTCATCAATCTCCACACAAACGAAAAAACATCCCGCCCTATGCAAGCACAAAACGACTTACACAGGGACGAGATGCTCTCGCGGTACCACCCTGATTATAGACCTATTCCGTCTATCACCTTCACATCCGATAACGCCGGAAGAGAGCGGCAGTGTTTATCTGCACTCGGGACTAGCTTCCGTTAAAGGTCTGATAAGGCTTTTCTCAGCAAAATAAAGCCTCTCTCTGCAACAGCTTTTTAACGTACTCGGGTCCGTCATTGAATTCAGTATGTAGTATGAATCGAAATTATTATAGACAACTCGGCTTCTCTTGTCAATGAACGCTTCGTCTCATGAGGATATATTGCACAATGATCACTCTGATGATAGCGGCAGTTGGTACGGCTAAAATCATGCCTATTAAACCAAATAACTCTCCTCCTGCTAGCAAGACAAGCATAATGACGACAGGATGCATATGAAGACTTCTTCCTACGATGATCGGGCTGAGGACGTTGCTTTCTAAAAATTGCAGCACCGCTACTGTAATCAGCACAATAATAACCGATTTAACCGAGATGGTAAACGCAATAAAGACAGCGGGAACCGCACCGATAATCGGTCCAAAATACGGAATGACATTCGTTGCGCCAATCAGCATACCTAGGACAAGCGGATACGGGATATGAAACAGCCAAAGCACAATGGCTGCTGCACCTCCAATTAATGAACAGACAAGCAGCTGCCCTCTAATATAATTACCAAGCGATTCATCAACTGCCTTCACAAACGCATGTCCCCTCTTCCGAAATGATGGCGGCGTCAAATACCATGCAACCCGCTTCATCGTATTCATGTCCTTCACCATATAAAAAACAAGAAAAGGAATGAGCGCTGCAACTAATGCGTAATCAAGTAATACTTTACAGCTAAGAATCATTCGCTCCGCGCCGTTAGCTGCATATGTCTCCGATTGAACAATTAAGCGATCCAAGCGGTCGTGAAGTCCGTCGGGCCAATGGCTTGTATGATGATGAATATGTGATAAAGCGCCATTATACGTTTCCGCAAGCACAGGAATTTGTTCTGACAACTCATTTAACTGCTTGATCATGACAGGCGCCCCTTTATAAACCGCAAGCCCAATCCCGCCAAAAAACAGTACATAAATCAATAAGAGACTAACAGTCCTTGGTAAGCCCCCCGCGTGCAATTTTTCCACTATCGGATAAAGCAGATAAGAAATAAAAATGGCAATGAGCAGCGGAATTAGAACCGCCTTTAACAACAAAAAAATAGGCCTCCATAACTCGTCGAGCTGCAGTAAAATGAGCAAGGATGCAAGGACAAGCAGGACCCCTGCGGCATATATCAGAAATTGGATCGGACGTTTCTTCACCTTTTTCACCTCTTTTCTTATTGTTTATCCATCTTCTGTAATTATCCATGTAAATAAAATTTGTCCTAACTTTGTTAAAAATGAATACACATGAAACATACAGCTCCATCCAAAGTCACTAAAATGTCTACACTGAATATTCCATCATGTACAAGAGGAGGTTCTTCATGATCACATTCGAAGAAGTCAACAAGCATTATGGCCAGTTCCATGTACTAAAAGACATTAACCTACATATTCAAAAAGGTGAGGTTGTCGTGATCATCGGTCCTTCAGGATCAGGTAAAAGCACGATGCTCAGATGCATCAATCGTCTTGAAAGCATTGATGAGGGAAAGGTACTCGTCAATGAAGTGCCTGTTCAGCATCCGAAGACCAACATCAATCTTGTCAGGCAAAATATTGGGATGGTGTTTCAGCATTTTCACCTCTACCCGCATAAGACGGTGCTTGAAAACATTATGCTTGCCCCAATGAAGGTGAAAAAGGTGAGTAAGGAAGAAGCGAGGGAAACAGCCGAATTTTATTTACATAAAGTCGGCATTCCTGATAAAGCTGACGCCTACCCTTCAAGACTCTCAGGCGGACAGCAGCAGCGTGTTGCGATTGCAAGAGGGCTTGCGATGAAGCCAGAGGTCATGCTGTTCGACGAACCGACATCGGCTCTTGACCCAGAGATGATCGGAGAGGTACTAGATGTGATGAAGCAGCTCGCCCGAGAAGGAATGACCATGGTTGTCGTCACACATGAGATGGGATTTGCCCGAGAGGTCGCCGACCGTATTGTCTTTATTGATGAAGGCAGAATTCTTGAAGAGTCAACACCGGCTGCATTTTATGAGAAACCGCGTGAGAAACGCGCTCAGCTCTTTTTAAGCC
Source organism: Bacillus pumilus (assembly GCF_900186955.1). NCBI lineage: Bacteria > Bacillati > Bacillota > Bacilli > Caryophanales > Bacillaceae > Bacillus > Bacillus pumilus. The sequence continues at coordinate 2,426,900 of NZ_LT906438.1, forward strand.
GTATTTTAAATCACTAGGGGGAATGATTTGATGAAAAAAATGAAACGCTTTGGCCTACTACTCTTTATGACTTGCTGTATTGCTGCATTGGCTGCTTGCGGATCTGCTGAAAAAGGCTCGACTGATGCAAAAAAAGGAAGCTCTTTAGAAGCCATTCAAAAAGACAAAAAAATCATATTCGGGGTCAAGAATGATACACGTCTCTTCGGTCTAAAAAATCCTAGCAACGGAGATATCGAAGGGTTTGATATCGATATTGCAAAAGCCATCGCAAAGGAAATGCTCGGCGATGAAGGAAAAGCAGAATTCAAAGAAGTGACATCAAAAACGAGAATTCCTCTACTGCAAAAAGGAGATATTCATGCGATCGTCGCAACTATGACGATTACCGAAGAGCGTAAAAAAGAAGTCAATTTCTCAGATGTTTACTTTGAAGCAGGACAATCATTGCTTGTGAAAAAAGGAAGCGACATTCAATCGATTGATGATCTTAAAAAAGGGACGAAAGTGCTTGCAGTGAAAGGATCTACTTCTTCTCAAAATATCCGCGAAAAAGCACCTGAAGCGTCTGTATTAGAATTTGAGAACTATCAGGAGGCTTTTACAGCTTTAAAATCAAACCAAGGGCAAGTGCTGACAACCGATAATGCGATCTTATTTGGTATGGCAGATGAGGATTCAAATTACGAAGTCGTCGGCGGCACCTTTACAGATGAGCCTTATGGTATTGCTGTAAAAAAAGGTGATCAGAAATTAACAGCTGCGATCAATAAAGCCCTAAAAACCTTAAAAGGCAATGGAGAGTATGACAAGATTCATCAAAAATGGATCAAAGAATGACCGTTTGACGTGTGAAGAATGATTCTCTCAGGGTGAGCCGCTCATTGGCTCACCTGTTGATCAGGAAGGAAGTGAACTGATTGCTACGGTTTTCCATTCTTATTGAAAATTTTCATCTTTATGTAGAAGGCTTTAAATATACCATTGGTGCAAGTGTCATTGCTTTGATTGGAAGCTTTTTGATCGGTACACTCATTGCCATTATGAGAATTGCGCCACTTAGGCCGCTCAACTGGTTAGGAACAGCTTACGTGGAGTTTGTTCGGAATATTCCGTTATTATTGATTACATTTGTCTTCTTCTTTGGATTACCCGTGCTAGGCATTGTAGCAGATGGCTTCACCGCTGGCACAATTGCCCTTGCCATTTATACCTCTGCCTTTATTGCTGAAGCCATTCGCGCAGGGATACAAGCTGTACCGCTTGGACAAATGGAAGCAGCCCGTGCTTCAGGTCTATCCTATGGCGGGACGATGCGGTATATTATTCTGCCGCAAGCGATTAAAATTGTCATTCCCCCTCTTGGGAATCAATTTATTAACCTTGTCAAAAACTCCTCTATTTTAGGTGTCATTGCAGGGTTTGATCTCATGTATCAAGGAGACCTCATCGCTTCTAGAACATTTGTGACATTTGATGTCTACATCTTTGTTGCCATGTTCTATCTACTATTAACGATTCCGCTCAGTTTAGGCGTTGGTTATTTAGAAAAAAGATTAGCAAGAAGCCACTAGAAAGGAGGAAACATCATGGATTTTCTAGGTGCCTACCAGCCTGATCATCTCGCCTTTTTACTTGAAGGATTTGCTGTCACCTTAAAAGTGGCTTTTATCTCCATCATTTTGAGCTTTCTCATTGGATTAGTCATTGGCACATTGCGGTTCGCTCAGATTCCGGTTTTATCAAAGATACTTGCAGTCGTCGTCGAAACCATTCGAAACCTGCCGCTCTTATTGATCATCTTTTTCACATATTTTGCACTGCCCGAAATCGGCATTAAGCTGAGCATTACAGCCTCGGCTATCGCAGCTTTAACCGTATTTGAATCAGCGATGCTGTCAGAAATTATTCGGAGCGGTTTAAAATCAATTGATAAGGGGCAGATCGAAGCAGCCAGGTCTTCAGGTTTAACCTATATCCAAACGTTAAAAATGATTATTATGCCGCAGGCTTTACGCCGTATGGTACCGCCAATTGTTAGTCAGTTCATCTCTCTTTTAAAAGATACGTCACTAGCTGTTGTCATTGCCCTTCCAGAGCTATTGCATCACGCTCAAATATTAAACGGTCAGAGCCAATCTTACTTACTGCCCATTTTCCTATTAGCAGCGATGATGTATTTTGTCGTCAATTTCAGCTTATCATTACTCGCGCGCCGATTAGAATATAGGCAGGCATAAAAAAGGACATCCGCTTTTGGCGGATGTCTTTTTGTTTACATCATTCTCATAACGCGTTTTCTTAGCTTTTTCATATCCCGCTTTGATGGCATATCATATCGGCTTGCAAAGTGATATGCGAGTGCACCTGCACCAAGCGTTAATAGTGAAGAAGTCATTTTGCCCATTCGAAATTCCCCCTTAACACTTATAGTTGAATTGAACGTTCATCATCACTAAACAGATCATCTAAGCTGCTTAGTGTTCCGTCTTCTTCCACTTGGTGTGTAGATATTTTGCCTTTTGACAGCGTCAATTCAATAAAACAGCCCCAGCAATAATATTGATTGACCCCAATTTTTCCGATGTCTTTACATTTGCAATTTGGGCAAATGAGCATAATCAGCACCTCTTTACGTTCGGTTTAGAACAAGTGCTTCCTTTTGAACGTTGATCAAGGTTCCGGCAGCCTGAAGCTGTTTTCGAATCCCTGATAGCTCTGTAAAGAAGCCGTCCGAGAGTTCATATGCTACGATTGTGCCCGAATTTGTGCAAAAGTATACATCTTCCAAAATGCCTAAATTTTCACCATCAGGCGACTGCATCATTTTCTTTTTCAATTTCGAAAATAAGAAGGATGGGGCGGAGGAATCCATGCCTATTCCCTCCTGGCAGCTCACATATAAGCCTTTGTCTGTCAGCTGATCCCCAGCCGAGAATGGAACGAGTGCACAGTCTTTCTTTTTCCCATCTAACACATATCCTCCGCAGCTGCCTCCGGCTAATAAGCAAATATCTTTTATCGAGCCAAGTGAATGAGACGTTTCACCTGTATAGATTGACATTCCTTCAAGCTCTCGACATGTTCTCAAAATGTGCTCAACCACCTTTTGCGGAACAGTCTTATCGTGTGCGTTTACTGCAAGACTCATACGAAGAAATGGCTTCCATGAACGAAATATGAGGATTTCTTTTCATGCTAAAAAAGGCTCCCATCTGGAAGCCTTTTATTCATGCATAAAATCAAATGGAGTGATTCCCTCCATACCGATATTTGCATCATGCACGCTAAACGGCAGTTCTTTTTGAAGTGCTGCAAGCTCCGCATCCATAACCTCTTCGGTTTGCACGAGCCGCATCGTTAAGGACGTTTGTCTGAGCGAATCCTCATTGTTTTTCACGCCCCACTCCAGTGCTGATTCCTCGCCGCACAGAATTAAAAACTTTTTACTTCGTGTAATGGCTGTGTACAGCAGATTTCGCCGAAGCATTCTGTAGTAGCTTCTCACGACTGGAAGCACAACGATGGGGAATTCACTGCCTTGTGATTTGTGGATGGAGCAGCAATAGGCATGTGTAAATTGATGAAAATCCTTTTTTGTAAAGGTGATTTCATTCCCATCAAAGGAGATCACAGCCATGTCTTCTTTTTCCGTGTTTTCTTTCGCATAAAAAATCGAGACAATTTCGCCAATATCACCGTTAAAAATATTGTTCTCCGGCTGATTCACAAGCTGAAGCACTTTATCACCGGTCCGGTACACCACATCACCAAACGGGATTTCTCTGCCCTTTGGTTTTTTAGGATTTAAAATGTGCTGCAGCATTTTATTGAGCTCATTAATGCCTGCTTTTCCTTTATACATGGGCGCAAGCACTTGAATGTCTTTAGCTGAATAGCCTTTTTGAGCAGCATTGCTGACGACTTTCTCAATCACTTCTTTCATTTGATCAACTGAGCATTTTATGAAAGATCGATCCTTTGAACGTGCGGTAATATCCTTTGGCAGGACGCCATTTTTCATATCATGTGCAAGCTCAACAATGCTGGAGCCGTCTGCCTGACGGTAAATATCTGTCAGGGTAACAGCTGGCACAGCTTGTGATGCAAGCAAGTCTCTTAACACTTGGCCTGGTCCGACAGACGGAAGCTGATGTTCATCCCCAACCATGATCACTTGGATATGGTCAGGAATGGCTTTAAACAAGTGATTCGCAAGCCAAATATCTAGCATACTTGATTCATCAATAATGACAAGCTTTCCTTCGATCGGCTGTTCTTCATCATGCGAGAATCCCTCTGACCCGTTCCAACCAAGCAGCCGGTGAATCGTCACAGCTGGAAGCCCTGTTGATTCTGTCATTCGTTTAGCTGCTCGTCCAGTTGGCGCCGCAAGCACAAATGGAAAGGATTCATCTTTTTTGTAATCACTCGGATCAAGAGATACACCGTGAAGATCGCTGTAAAGCTCAACAATCCCTTTAATGACTGTTGTCTTCCCAGTCCCAGGTCCGCCTGTTAAAAGCAGCATTGGGGACATGAGCGCCTTTTGAATCGCTTCTTTTTGTGTCGGTGCATACTGGACGCCCAGCCGTTCCTCTAGCTCACCAAGGGCTAGAAGGAATTCTGATTCAGGGAATTGGTCTGCATATTCCGTTTGGGAGACGATTTTTTGTATACGTTTGGCGACACTTTGCTCGGCATAAAATAAGGACGGATGATAGCAGCGCTCATCTTCAATGATCATCTCTTTCCCTTCGCCAAGTGCAATGATCTGATTGGCGACGTCCATTTCCGTCACTTTGTACTCATTGCCTGTCTGATTGAGCAGTTTTCGGGTTTCGACGATCAAATCCTTTGTTTGTATGTACGTATGACCGTCCTGAAGGCTGGCTGTCTCCACTGTATAAAGCAAGGCTGCACGGATTCGCTCTGGGTCATTTCCTGAGATACCGGTTCTAGCGCCAAGTTCATCCGCCTTAATAAATCCGATTCCTTCGACATCCTTGACGAGCTGATAAGGGTTTTCTTCAATCTTCTGCAGCGTCTCACTCTCGTACACTTGATATATCTTCATGCTGAGCTGTGGACCAAAGCCATATTGATTCAGGCTGATCATGATTTGTTCCAATCCTTGATGCTCCTGGAGCGCTGCGGCCAGCTTATCTGCCTTCTTTTTTGATAAGCGCGGAACGTCATACAAAACAGCTGGGTCACGCATAATTTTATGAAGCGTCTGACTGCCAAGCTGCCCCACAATTTCTTCCGCCGTCTTTTTCCCTATCCCTTCGAATAAATCACTTGAGAGATAATGAATGATTCCTTGCTTTGTTGTCGGTACTTCCTTTTGAAAATGAGTCGCCTGAAACTGTTCACCAAATTTCGGGTGACTTGTGACTTTGCCATAGAAGGTGTAAGTTTCTTCCTCATGAAGTGCTGGGAAGTAGCCTGTGACAGATGCTGTTTTTTCCTCTAAGTTTTCCGATGTTTCAATGACTTTCACCTTTAACACCGAGTATAAATTACTTTCATTATGGAAAATAACGGCTTGAACTGTCCCCTTTAAAAATGGTTCGTCCTCAAGCTTCATTTGATCTGGATGTTCCTGCACAGGTCTTCCCTCCTTCCGTCTATTCTGCCTCTTGAATTAGCTTTTGCGCATGTAGTGCCAGCATATGGTCAGGCTGCACGTCAATCGCTTTTCCTAGCATCTCAAGTGCTTCGTCTTTTTTCTCTAAGTATGCATACGCAACCCCTAAATTATAAAAGGCATCTGCATGCTGCGGATCACGCGCGATCACCTCGGTAAAGGTCGTCACCGCTTCTTCCAGCAACTGTTCATTGGCTAAGCACATGCCAAATTGGAACCTTGCTTCATTATCATCTTCATTCAGTTCGATGGCACGCTGAAGATAAGGCATCGCAAGCTTCGGCTGCTCTAATTTGATGAGCGTTTGCCCCAGCATATAAAATAAATCACTATTTTCCATCCCAGCTTGAAGTGCTTGTTCAAAATAGTCTTTTGCTTTCATAAAGTCTTCTTTTAATGTGTAGACATTTCCTGCCCCGTAATAGGCTGCAGCTGCGGCGTGATCAAGTTCTATTGCTTTTTGAAAGAAGTTTAACGCACGTTCAAATTCATTGATGCTTGAAAGCAAGTTCGCAAAGTTAATATATGGAACCGGGTCTTTCGGGCTTTCTTCAATGGCTTTCGTAAAAGCTTCTGCTGCTTTTTCGATGTTCCCTTGATTTAAGGCTTCTATTCCGATTTCGTTATGATTCATTCGCTCTCTCATCCTTTCATTAAAAAACCTCAACAGCGACGTTGAGGTTTTGAAAACATGTTACACATACGACAGCTTTTGGCCGTCCTTAAAGACATCGTCAATTGTTCCGCCGCCGAGACATTCGTCGCCATCATAAAAAACAACCGCTTGTCCTGGTGTGACAGCACGAACAGGTTCATCAAAGATGACCATCGCTTCTTGCTCACCTGTCATTTTCACCTTCACATGGTGATCTTCTTGACGGTATCTGAATTTAGCCGTGCAGGTTAATTCACCGTTTTCACCGACAATATGAGGACGAGTCCAGCTAATATTGACGGCTGAAATGCTTTCAGAATATAAAAGTGGATTGTGGAAACCTTGTTCGACAAACAGAATATTTTGTTCCAAGTCTTTTCCAACGACAAACCAAGGATCACCGCTGCCGCCAATGCCTAGACCTTGGCGCTGACCGATCGTGTAATACATCAGTCCATCGTGCTCCCCTTTAACTTCTCCGTCCATCGTCTGCATCACGCCAGGCTGGGCAGGCAAATATTGACTAAGGAACGTTTTAAAGTTTCTTTCTCCAATAAAGCAAATACCCGTTGAATCTTTTTTCGTTGCTGTTGCAAGCTCTGCTTCTTTTGCCAATTCACGAACCCTTTTTTTCTCTAGATCACCGATTGGAAACATGACTTTATCAAGCTGTTCCTGAGTCAGCTGATTTAAGAAATACGTTTGGTCTTTGTTGGCATCAAGACCTCTTAGCATTTTAACTTCATCGCCAGTTCTGTCGACGCGCGCATAGTGACCTGTTGCTAAATAATCCGCACCGAGTGACAATGCGTGCTCAAGGAACGCTTTGAACTTAATTTCTTTGTTGCACATGACATCTGGGTTTGGCGTTCTGCCCGCTTTATATTCATCAAGGAAATATTGAAACACTTTGTCCCAATATTGCTTCTCGAAATTCACTGCATAATAAGGGATTCCAATTTGGTTGCATACGCGGATGACATCCTCATAGTCCTCCGTTGCTGTACATACACCATTTTCATCTGTGTCATCCCAGTTTTTCATAAATATGCCGATTACATCATAGCCTTGCTCCTTTAACATAAGAGCAGCAACTGATGAATCGACTCCACCGGACATACCGACCACAACTCTTGTGTCTTCTGGTCTTTTTGTCATCTTCATCAACTCCATTTTCAATGAAACAGCATGTGCGTTTCGTTCTTCAGGTGCCTGGCTGTTTCATTTTTCACACACGAACAAAAGAGGAACGTTTATTTGGCTAAGCGTTTGACAACAGCTACTATCTTGCGCGCCGCCTGCTTCACATGATCCTCTTCATTCCCAAGACCGAAGCTTATTCTGACTGAGGACGTCAGCTTGTCTGCTTCTTCGCCATACATGGCGCTTAACACGTGTGAAGGAAGGACGGATCCAGCCGTACATGCAGACCCACTTGAAACAGCAATTCCTTCCATATCTAAATTCACAAGTAACGATTCGATAGAAACGCCCGGGAAATGAACATTTAAAATGTGCGGCAATGTCTCTTCCGGGTGCCCATTGATAGAGAAATCGAGTGATTCCTCTTCGAATACTTGTAGCATGATTTCTTTGAGCTTACCATAATGCATGGCTTTTTCTCTTCTATTTTGCTTCGTTAATTGAACAGCTTCTGCAAGTCCGACGATTCCTGCCACATTTTCAGTGCCAGCACGGCGTTTTCTTTCTTGTTCTCCTCCGAAAATTTGCGGAGAAAGTTTCACGCCTTCGTTTACATATAAAAAGCCCGTTCCCATTGGACCATTTAGCTTATGGCCAGAAGCAGATAAGAGATCAATATGAAGGTCTGCTACATCGATTGGCATTGTTCCAAACGCCTGCACGGCGTCTGTATGAAAATGAGCAGTGTGATTGTGTAAAAGCTCGCCAATGTCTTTGATTGGCTGAATCACACCTGTTTCATTATTGCCGTACATGATGGTCACAAGAATCGTATCATCTCTTAGTGCTTGTTTTAGTTGTTCAAGATGAATCAATCCAGTTTCATCCACATCTAAATATGTCACGTCAAATCCTAGCTTCTCTAGGCGTTCACATGTGTGCAGCACCGCATGATGCTCTGTTTTTGCTGTAATGATATGTTTTCCTTCATGCTGTCTTGCCATGGCCACACCTGTAATCGCCAGGTTGTCCGCCTCTGTTCCTCCACTTGTGAGGATGATCTCCTGTGGTTTACAGTGTAATTCTCCTGCAATCACTTCTCTTGCTTCATCGAGCCACTTTCTTGCCTCGCGCCCATATGAATGAATACTAGAGGGATTGCCAAATATCTCTGTAAAGTAAGGCATCATCTTGTCCACAATACGCTGATCCATCGGCGTTGTGGCTGCATGATCTAAATAGATACGTTCCATTCCCGGTACACCTCTGATCTAAATATAGAACATATACGCCTCTTGATCCTCGTCATCTTTATAGCTTGCCAAGTCTTCAAGAGTTGTATTGTCCAGTACGTCTTTTACTGCATCACGAATCCGAATCCAAAGTGCACGCTTTGCTGGTTCTTCGTTTTCAATGACTTCGACAGGACTAATCGGTCCTTCTAATACACGAATAATATCACCGGCTGTGATCTCGTTTGGTTCATGTGCAAGAACATAGCCGCCGTATGCACCGCGAATACTTTTCACAAGACGGGCATTCCGAAGTGGTGATACAAGCTGCTCTAAATAATGCTCAGACAAATTATTGTTTTGAGCGATTGATTTTAATGATGTAGGGCCTTCGCCATGTTTTTTGGCTAATTCGATCATGATCGTCAGACCATATCTGCCTTTAGTAGAAATTTTCAAGTTAAACACCTCTGCGTTTTCTATTTCTATGTCATCAATTAATTTTCTGATTTCATATACGCTTATATAGACCAAAAGCAATTATATCATACTTTTAGCCAACTTTCATTTGCCGGTTCTGAGCGCTATAAGAGGACGCATCCCTTTTCTATTTGAAGAAATTTCGGTACTCTATACAAACAAGACATTGCTTTAGGAGAGATAATCATGAAACCTTTAGCGTACCGGATGCGCCCAAGTCATATTGAAGACATCATTGGGCAGGAGCATCTCGTTGGAGAAGGTCAAATTATTAAACGAATGGTCGAGGCAAAACATTTATCCTCGATGATTTTATACGGACCGCCGGGCATCGGAAAAACATCGATTGCGACGGCGATCGCTGGCAGTACAAGCATTGCGTTTCGGACGTTGAATGCGGTCATTCATAACAAAAAGGATATGGAAGCTGTCGCCGCTGAAGCGAAAATGAGCGGCCAGGTCATCCTCATTTTAGATGAGGTTCACAGGCTTGATAAAGGAAAGCAGGATTTTCTTCTTCCTTATTTAGAAAATGGCATGATCATTTTAATTGGCGCAACGACAGCTAACCCCTATCATGTGATCAACCCTGCCATCCGAAGCCGGACACAAATATTTGAGCTAAAACCGCTTGAAACAGAGCAAATCAAAGCTGCATTAACAAGAGCGTTACAGGATGAACATCGCGGACTTGGCGGTTATGAGGTGACAGTGGACGATGAAGCGATGAATCATTTTTCCAATGGATGCGGCGGGGACGTACGCTCTGCTTTAAATGCTTTAGAACTAGCTGTTTTATCGACAAAAGCAGATGATGCTGGGCATATTATGATCACTCTTGCCGCAGCAGAAGAATGTTTACAAAAAAAGAGCTTCTCACATGATAAGAATGGTGATGCTCATTACGATGTCCTCTCGGCTTTTCAAAAATCCATTAGAGGCTCTGACGCAGATGCGGCGCTGCATTACCTTGCCAGACTGATTGAAGCAGGGGACCTCGAAAGCATTTCAAGGAGATTACTCGTGATGGCTTACGAAGATATTGGCTTAGCTAGTCCGCAGGCAGGCCCTCGTGTGTTAAGCGCTGTTCAAACAGCAGAAAGAGTCGGCTTCCCGGAAGCACGAATTCCGCTGGCTAACGCAGTCATTGAACTGTGTCTTTCTCCTAAGTCCAACTCAGCATATAAGGCGATCGATGCGGCACTTGGTGACATTCGTTCAGGGAAAATTGGTGAAATCCCTGTTCATTTAAAGGATGCTCACTACAAAGGAGCCACAGCACTCGGCAGAGGCGTCGATTACTTATACCCACACGATTATGAAAACGGCTGGGTGAAGCAGCAATACTTACCTGATCCTCTGAAAAACAAGCAATACTATGAACCAAAGCAAACAGGTAAATTTGAAGGCGCACTAAAACAGGTATATGAGAATTTAAAACGCCAAAAATAAAAAAGCCCACCTGCCTATTAGCAGGTGGGCTGTCAGATTGTTGACAAAGGGCTAAAATGATCTTGATTTTAGCCCTTTGTCTTCTTTTCAGCGTAATAGAAAACCTTTGCAGTCTAGGAAGGACGAGCATCGGAGCGGAGCGAATTTAACATTCGTGAGCACCGAAGCGCAGATCTGACACCGAATGCAAGGGTTTGTCTACACGCTGGCCCCTGCCTATTAGCAGGTGGGCTGTTTATTTATCCTTCACACGTGTAATTGGAATATCTTTTAAAAGCTGCATAATGACATGACCACCCATGATCAGTCCTGCAACAGATGGGACGAATGCGTTGGATGATGGCGGCATTTGTGCCTTGCGAATCTTCGCTTCATCATTTCCAACTTCTTTTCTGACATCTTCGCGGATGACAATCGGACTTTCATCAGAGAAAATGACTTCAATTCCTTTACGAATCCCTTCTTTGCGTAGACGCGTTCTCACGACTTTTGCAATTGGGTCGGTATGTGTTTTTGAAATGTCATCAATTTTGAAGCGGGTCGGATCTGTTTTGTTTGCAGCTCCCATACTCGAAATGATGTTCACACCTCGTTTCAGACACTCTTTCATTAAATGAATTTTATAGTGAATCGTATCTGACGCATCGATGACATAATCAAGTGGATATTCAAAAAATTGTTCATATGTTTCCTCTGTATAAAACATCTTGAGTGCAACAACTTCACATTCTGGATTAATATCAGCGATTCTCGCCTGCATTAAGTCAACCTTTGGCTGACCAACTGTTGAAAGCAATGCTGGCAGCTGACGATTTACATTTGTAATATCAATATCATCTTTATCAACAAGAACAATACGGCCAACGCCTGAACGAGCGAGTGCCTCAACTGCAAATGAACCAACGCCGCCCACACCAAGCACTGCAACTGTACTGTTTTTTAATATATCTAAGCCTTCCTTGCCAATGGCAAGCTCGTTTCTTGAAAACTGATGTAACAAGTGCCTCACTCCACCTTTATTTAAAATGAATCGAAAGAATCATATCATATTCAACCTTCTTCGTCATCCTTCTGAAAAAGAAAAAAACACAAAAAAGTCCCGACAACGCCGCCAGCTTTTCCTTCGTTTTGAACCCCGCACCATGCAGGTGGGTGCTTTCTTCCTGACTTTATAAGTCCTCTAAAGAGGCATTTATGCAGAAAGGAAAGGCAAGCTCCCGTATAAAAAAATGTTCGGTCAAAACTAGGTAACCACCGTACGTATCAGGACTTTATTTATTGATTGATGAAAGCATATCATAGGCATGCCGCTTTTTCAAGCGTTTACATGCCTATATCCATGCGTCTATTTTACTGTTTTACTTTTGTTTTAATCGCTAAACTTAGCTCATCAAGCTGCGCTTCGCTCACATGACCTGGAGCATCTGTTAGCACGCAGCTCGCACTTGCCGTTTTCGGGAATGCAATCGTGTCTCTTAGGTTAGAGCGGCCGGCAAGCAGCATCACTAAGCGGTCAAGACCAAGCGCAATTCCGCCGTGCGGAGGAACACCGTGCTCAAAAGCATCTAGAAGGAAGCCGAATTGTTCATAAGCCTCTTCTTTTGAAAAACCAAGTAAGCTAAACATTTTTTCTTGAATGTCCTTTTCGAAAATACGAATCGAACCTCCGCCAAGCTCATAGCCATTCAGGACAAGATCATATGCCTGTGCCTTCATGTCTTCTGGGCTTGTCTCAATTAATTCAAGATCGTCGCGTACTGGCATTGTGAAAGGATGATGGGCAGCATAGAAGCGTCCTTCTTCTTCATCTTTTTCAAGCAGCGGCCAATCCACAACCCATAAGAAGTTGAATACAGACTCATCGATGAGTTCAAGCTCTTTGCCGAGTTTTAAGCGAAGGGCACCAAGTGCGTCATGGACAACAGACGTCTTATCTGCAACAAAGAGTAAAAGGTCGCCTTCTTCGACTTGAAGCTGCTCTTTTAATTCTGCTTGCTTTGCTTCGTCAAAGAATTTAGCAATCGGCCCTTTTAATTCTGTCCCTTCTGCTTTAAGCCAAGCTAGACCTTTTGCACCGTAGTTCGCAGCAAATGCACCAAGGGCATCAATGTCTTTTCTTGAGTAATTCGCTGCAGCCCCTTTGACATTGATGGCTTTCACAGCTCCACCATTTTTTACAGCTCCGCTAAAGACTTTGAAATCAGAGTCTTTTACCGTGTCTGAAATGTTGACAAGCTTCATCTCAAAACGTGTATCTGGTTTATCAGAACCATAAGAATTCATTGCTTCATCATAGGTCATACGAGGTAATGGCAATGTCAGCTCTACGCCTTTGACATCTTTCATCACCTTTGCCATCATCTCTTCAGCAAGCGTCATAATGTCCTCTTGACTCATAAAGGACATTTCGATATCGACTTGTGTGAATTCCGGCTGACGGTCAGCACGCAAGTCTTCATCTCTAAAGCAGCGGGCAATTTGATAGTAACGATCCATTCCTGAGACCATCAGCAATTGTTTAAATAATTGCGGGGACTGAGGCAAGGCATAGAACTCTCCTTCGTGTACACGGCTTGGAACAAGATAGTCACGTGCACCCTCTGGCGTACTTTTTGTTAAAATTGGTGTTTCAATATCTAGAAAGCCGTTGTCATCTAAGAAATGGCGGAATGCTCTTGTAACCTCGTGTCGCATTTTCATCGTTTCAAACATAGCAGGACGGCGAAGGTCTAAGTAACGGTATTTAAGGCGCACATCTTCTGATACCTCGTCCGCTTGATCTGAAATCACAAAAGGAGGGGTCTTCGCTTCATTTAACACGCTGACCGTTTCGACTTGTATTTCAATTTTCCCTGTTTTTAGATTTGGATTAATTGTTGCTTCTTCTCTTGCGACAACCGTTCCTTTAATATCAAGGACATATTCATTACGAATCGATTCTGCTGTCTCAAGTGCCTCTTTTGAAAGGTCTGGATTGAAGACAGCTTGTACAATTCCTGTACGGTCACGCAGATCAATAAAGATTAATCCGCCAAGGTCACGTCTTTTTTGAACCCATCCTTTTAATACAACGGTTTGACCGATTTGGTCTTCTGTTACTTCTCCACAATAAAAAGTTCTACCAAACACAAACATTCCACTCCTTCTTTACGCCTTCTTGTGGGCCTTCATCATTTGAATCAGCTCATCAAGCTTCACTTCAATTTGTTCACCCGTTGTCGTATCTTTTACATTCACAATGTGCTGCGCCAGCTCATCTTCACCAAGGACAGCAATAAACTTGGCTTTTAATCGATCAGCCGCTTTAAATTGTCCTTTTAATTTCTTCCCTGTATAGTCCATTTCACTTGAAATGCCTTCTTTTCTCAGACGATTTAATAATGAAACAGCGTAATCTTTCGCATCATCACCGAGTGCAGCAATGTATAGATCAATGCCATCTTGCAATGGAAGATCAATCCCTTCAGCATCGATTGCTGATAGGAAACGCTCAATACTCATAGCAAAACCGATTCCTGGTGATTCAGGACCGCCAATTCCTTCAACAAGTCCATCATATCGGCCTCCGCCGGCTAATGTGGTAATCGCACCAAAGCCTTCAGCATTACTCATGATCTCAAATGCCGTGTGATTGTAGTAATCAAGGCCGCGCACTAAGTTCGGATCGACGACATATTCAACGCCTATATCTGTTAAGTATTGTTTGACCTTTTCAAAATAAGTCCGTGATTCATCATTTAAATAATCTTGAATGGATGGAGCCGTTGCCATCAATTCGTGGTCACGATCCTTTTTACAATCAAGAATTCGCAGCGGATTTTGATGTAAACGGGTTTGACAGTCATGACAGAATTCATCGATCCTTGGCTCAAAGTGCTCGACAAGTGCCTTGCGGTAATCTGCACGGCTCTCTTTGTCACCAAGGCTGTTAATGACGAGCTTTAAGTTAGAAAGACCTGCCTTCTCATAAACACTCATCGCAAGGGAAATAACTTCTGCATCAATGGCTGGATCCTTTGAACCGATCGCTTCAATCCCAAACTGATAAAATTGACGATATCTTCCCGTTTGCGGACGTTCATAGCGGAACATCGGTCCAATGTAATACAGCTTTGTTGGCTGCGCCGGCTGTGCAAATAATTTATTTTCAACATAAGAACGTACGGTTGATGCCGTTCCCTCTGGACGAAGGGTGATGCTGCGTCCCTTTTTATCTTCAAATGTATACATCTCTTTTTGAACGATATCGGTTGATTCGCCTACTCCCCGTGCAAACAGCTCTGTATGCTCAAAAATCGGTGTGCGGATTTCTTTGTATTGAAAGGCCGCACATGTATCTCTTGCAATTTGTTCAACATACTGCCAGCGTTCTGACTCTCCAGGTAAAATATCCTGTGTGCCTCTTGGAATATTAAAACTCATTTTTCGTCCTCCTACGACCATCATTCATTTTTTATGTGGACATATAAAAAACCCCCGCCTCTACTATGTGTATAGTAGGGACGAGAGTTATACCCGTGGTGCCACCCTAGTTGGAACATGATCTAGCCATGTTCCCGCTCAAATCCTTAACGCAGATTCACGTTCTCCGCCTATTGACTCATTTTTAGAGCGTTCAGCAGGAAACCTACAGAGTGTTCTTTCGTGATAAATGCCATGCGGATTCGCTTTCAGCCTAAGGCGATTCCTCTCTGCTCACGCAATTTACCCTACTATTCTCTATCATCAGTTCCACATTTTAAATTTTCAAGTGTGTTGATTTATATTATAATAAGGTCGGTGCTGCCACTCTGTCAACCCTTGCCGTGCCTCTTTTTCTTTTCCAGCTCTTCTTTTGACGTACATCCGTATTCAGATGCGGTTTCTTCAAGGAAGCCTGGTTGATCCATTTCGTCGTGCTGCCAGCGATCGATATCACGATGTCCATTATATTGCACTCGTCCTAATTTTCTGCTTAATCTCATGTTTGTACATCCTTTTATCACGTTTTTATTTAGTATAAACAGATTGATTCAATTTTATTAGGGAAACTGCAAGGAATTAGTCCATTACATAACGAATTTACATTCATCGGTTTTACAAGGGAGGGGAAAACACCGTTTTGAATCTAAAAAAACACAATCAAATGATGATGCTTCTTACCTGTTTTGTTCTTATCGCAAGTACTTTGCCTATGGCACATGCTACAGCACAAACAGATCAAGCTGTGGTCGCTACAGATGAAATCAATGTGAGAACGGGTCCTGGTTTAAGCTATGGAATCGCAGCTGTTGTGAAGCGCGGAGAAAGCTATCCCATTCTCACGAAACAAGGAGAATGGGTGCAGATCGGGCTATCGAACGGTCAAAAAGGCTGGGTCGTCTCATGGCTGATTACAACATCATCTGGCAGCCAAAAGTCTGCTAAGCCGAAGACACAAAATCAAAGCTCAGCAGAGAGCAGTTCCATTACATCGACAGCCTCTGATCTTCGCATACGGACAGGCCCTGGGACTTCCTATCAAGTCGTCGGAACTTTCCCGCAAGGCGCTTCGGCTAAAAAGCTGCAGACAAGCGGCGAATGGACAAAAATTTCGTATAAACAAGCAGTAGGCTGGGTTCACTCTGATTATGTGTCAGGCGGCCAAAAAGCTGCTCAATCAAGCTCTGGCGAGTCCTCTCGCTCTAAACAGACAGGCACAGTTGGCGTATCGAGCTTGAATGTAAGGCAATCGGCGGCACCAAATGCACAAGTCGTCGCTTCACTTGCCCGCAACACACAGATCACCATTTTGCGCGAGCAGAACGGCTGGTATGAAATTGAGGCAAAAGGCGTGAAAGGCTGGGCAGCAAGCTATTACATCGTCACAAGCAATGGAGCGAGTTCGGAGGGTGAAAAGAACTCATCTTCATCGGCTTCCCAAAAGAAAGCGTACATTGTTTACGATGGCACCAACATTCGAAAAAGTGCTTCTACCTCTGCTCAGATTGCAGAAAGAGCCACAAAAGGTGCTGCCTATCAAATTGTTCGCACGCAAGGTGACTGGTACGAGGTGACATTATCAAACGGCGGAACTGGTTATGTGGCAAGCTGGGTCGTTCAAACGAATAAAAATAGCAGCGAGGCACCAAGACCACAGCAGGATTCATCGTCAGGAACTGGTTCTTTAAAAGGAAAAACGATTGTTCTTGATCCAGGTCATGGCGGAAAAGACAGCGGTACGATTGGCGCAGATGGTGCGTTTGAGAAGAACATTACCATCAAAACCGCCAATTTACTGGCAGGCAAATTAAGGGCTTCTGGAGCAAATGTTTATTTAACTAGAAGTGAAGATACTTTTATCAGCCTTCAATCGAGGGTCGCGACATCTCATTACAGAAATGCAGATGCATTTATTAGTCTTCATTATGATAGTTTTATGGACCAAAGTGTCAGAGGAAGTACGGCGTATTATTATCAAGCAGCAAAAGACCAGCAATTAGCGACAAACGTTCATACAGAAGTCGCTAAACGCTCTCAAATCCCTGATAAGGGTGTCAAATTCGGAGATTATTTTGTGTTAAGAGAAAACAAACGTCCTTCTCTTTTATATGAACTCGGCTATTTAAGCAATCCTCAGGAGGAAGCCATCATTTATAGCGCCTCTTACCAAGAACGAGTCACAGAAGGAATGACAGAAGGATTAAAACAATATTTCCGCTAGAAAAAAGAGGCCACTGCGCCTCTTTTTTGTTTGGTCGCAAAAGAAAAAGACTCTAAACAAACTCCTGCATGAGTTTATCTACAGTCTAAAGTGAATCTATTCTTTGCTATCCATCCAGATGGTGACAGGTCCTGAATTGGTCAATGACACATCCATCATCGCGCCAAAACGGCCAGTTTCTACATGAATGCCTTTTTCTCTAAGGGCTTTATTGAAACATTCGTAAAGGGCGTTCGCCGCATCTGGCTTGGCTGCTTTCATAAAATTTGGCCTTCTGCCCTTTCTCGTATCACCATAAAGGGTAAACTGAGACACAGACAGCACGCTTCCTTTTACATCCAATAACGAATGATTCATTTTCCCGTTTTCATCCTCAAAAATACGTAAATGTGCAAGCTTATCAGCTAAATAATGCACATCTTCTTCTGTATCTTCGTGTGTGACACCAACGAGTACCATATATCCTTCATTGATGGCTCCTGTGATCTCTTCTTCTACCTTCACAGATGCACTTGTCACACGCTGCACAACAAGCCTCATAGACGATATACTTCCTTTCTAATTCATGAATCGGCGAACAGAGTAAATGTCTTTGATTTGTTTAATGCGTTCTACCACTTTGTGTAAATGGTTAATATTTTGAATAAAGATCGCCATATGGATCGTCGCCACTTTGTTACGATCAGACTTACCAGAAACCGACGAGATGTTCGTTTTGGTTTCGTTGACTGCTTGAAGCACCTCATTGAGTAAGCCGCGTCTGTCATATCCTAATATTTCAATTTCCACATTGTATTCTTTACGGTTTCGAGCAGGCTGTTCATGCTCCCACTCTACCGGAATTAACCGTTCCTGCGCTTCTCCTGTCTTCACGTTCGGACAGTCATCACGGTGAACAGATACGCCTCGGCCTTTCGTAATAAAACCAACAATGCTATCACCTGGAACAGGATTACAGCACTTAGATAAGCGGACAAGCAGGTTATCTATCCCTTTGACTCTTACACCTGCTTCTCGTTTCTTCCCGTGATACGTCTTTGGCTCTACAGTCACTTCTTGAACTGTTTTTTCTTGTTCTTCTTGATCTCTTTGTTTTCTTTCTTTTTCAGTTAAACGATTGGCGACTTGGAGTGCAGTAATTCCGTTATAACCAACCGCTGCATACATGTCCTCTTCGTTTGAGAAATTAAATTTGTCAGCCACTTTTTGCAGGTTTTCAGCTGTCAGGATGTCTTTGACATCAAACTCAAGGTTTTTGATTTCTTTCTCCACGAGTTCTCGGCCTTTTCCGACATTTTCTTCACGGCGCTGTTTTTTGAAAAACTGTCTGATCTTGTGCTTCGCTTGGGAGGTTTGGGCAAGTTTGACCCAATCCTGACTTGGTCCATAGCTGTGCTTTGATGTCAGAATTTCAATAATGTCACCTGTTTTCAATTTATGATCGAGCGTGACCATCTTTCCGTTGACCTTCGCACCGATCGTTTTGTTCCCAATTTCCGAGTGAATCCGGTAAGAGAAGTCAATCGGCACGGAACCCGATGGCAGTTCAATGACGTCTCCTTTTGGAGTAAAGACAAACACCATATCAGAGAAGAGATCGATTTTTAACGATTCCATAAATTCTTCTGCATCTGTCGATTCATTTTGGAATTCAAGGATTTCTCTAAACCAAGAGAGCTTCTTCTGGAAGACAGCTTCCTCCGTTGATTCTGCTGACTCTTTTCCTTCTTTGTATGCCCAGTGCGCAGCAATTCCGTACTCTGCAATTTCATGCATTTCCACTGTTCGGATTTGAACTTCAAGCGGGTCACCTTTTGGCCCAATCACTGTTGTATGAAGCGATTGGTACATGTTCGGCTTTGGCATTGCAATATAATCCTTAAACCTGCCTGGCATCGGCTTCCAGCATGTATGGATAATCCCGAGCACAGCATAGCAGTCTTTAATGCTGTCAACCAAAATACGAACGGCCAGCAGATCATAAATTTCATTAAACTGCTTATTTTGCAGGACCATTTTGCGATAAATACTATAAATATGCTTTGGTCTTCCGGAAAATTCAGCCTTGATGTTTACCTCTGACACACGATCTTTTACTTCATTGACAACCTCGTCCAAGTATTCCTCACGTTCCGCTCGTTTACGCTTCATGAGATTCACGATCCGGTAATATTGCTGCGGATTTAAGTAACGGAGCGCTGTATCTTCAAGCTCCCACTTAATCTTTGAAATCCCTAATCTGTGCGCAAGCGGTGCAAAGATTTCAAGGGTTTCATTTGAAATTCTACGCTGCTTTTCCTGAGGAAGGTGTTTGAGCGTTCTCATATTGTGCAGACGGTCTGCCAGTTTAATCAAGATGACGCGTATATCCTGCGCCATTGCCACAAACATTTTTCGATGGTTTTCGGCCTGCTGTTCTTCTTGTGATTTATATTTAATCTTCCCGAGCTTTGTTACACCATCAACAAGCATCGCAACTTCTTCGTTAAAATGCTCTTTTAAATCCTGTAATGTCACATCTGTATCCTCGACAACATCGTGCAGGAAACCTCCTGCAATGGTCGATGGGTCCATTTCAAGGTCAACAAGAATCCCCGCCACTTGAATTGGATGGATAATATAAGGCTCACCAGACTTCCGGTATTGCTCCTTATGTGCATTTTCAGCATATTCATATGCTCGCTCTATAAATTGAATATGTTCAGCGGACAGGTATTCTCTTGCATTGTCAATGACCTGCTGCGCCGTTAAAACTTGTTCGTTCGCCATGGAATCACCTTTTTAAATGAAAACTGTATTGTAGTTTATTATCAAGAAAAATTCGATAGATGTAAAGAGAAGAAGTCCGCTAAAAGATTTTTGATAGGAAAAAAGCACCCTTCCTACCGAGTGCTTTTTTCGTAAAACTCCATTAGTATTGCATTAACGTCAAGATGTCGTAACCGTCAAGCTTCTTTCTGCCGTCCAGATACGTCAGCTCAATCAAGAATGCAATTCCTGCCACAACGCCGCCCAATTCCTCTACAAGCTTGATGGACGCTTCAATTGTTCCACCAGTCGCAAGTAAGTCATCTGTAATCAATACACGTTGACCAGGACGAATCGCATCTTTATGAATCGTTAATACATCTTTCCCATATTCTAAGCCGTATTCGACTTTAACGACTTCACGAGGAAGCTTTCCTTCTTTACGAACCGGTGCAAAACCTACACCAAGTGCGTATGCTACAGGGCAGCCAATAATGAATCCACGCGCTTCAGGTCCAACAATGAGATCAATGTCTCTTTCCTTCGCGTATTCAACGATTTGATCCGTTGCATAACGGTACACTTCGCCTTTATCCATTAACGTTGTAATATCTTTAAATTGTACACCTTCCTTTGGGTAGTCAGGTACAACTGTCACATATTGTTTTAAATCCATCTTTTCCTTTTCCTCCTCGTACGTCAAAGCACAGGTGAGACTTCGCTCATTATGCTATTCAGCCATTCCTTCAGCTCTTTGGCTGAGGAATATGTTAGTGTTTGATCGAGTTCCATCAATCGTTGTTTTGCTGTATAGGATGCTGATGCTGTTAAATCTTTTTTAGGGGCATCACGTACTATTGACAGCACACCATTCTCTATTTTAACAAAACCGAGTTCAAAAAACACCTTTGTCATAAAAATCATTGTATCTTTTGTCCAGCCTCTATGTTTCGCAAGCTCCATTCCTTGCTCCTTGAGAGGGAAACTTCCTCGCTTTAACAAGAATCCATAAAACCATTTGAATTGATCACGGCTAGGGAAAGAGGACATGAAATGATCTTCTTTTCTTTGGAAAACCGTATAAACTCTAGCTGGCTTTTGGTTTTCTAACAGCTGCCTTAGTAAGTGTTCATCTGCTGGAACATCTGCAAAGACAACATACTTGCCTTCTACATCGAATGTTGAAACATTTTCTGCATGGACATGATGAATCGGGATTTTGACTTCCTGTTTTGTTTCTTCGTCAAAACAGACCACCACATATTTTTCTGGGTCAAGCGTGGAGATTGTCTTTTCCCAATCCTTTTTGCCGCGCAAATCAAACAGCTGCCACTCATCTACTCGGGCATCTTTTAGCATGAGCTGTGGTTTCTTCCGGTTATTCCATTCATTGATGGACATTTCACCAATGACGGAAATGCGGCTACCTGTGACAACTTCTTCTTTTAATTGACCTTGATGAAAACCGACACAGTCAAGCAGCTGGTCTTCGTCTTTCAGAGACATTTTAATATGATTCTGATTTGCTCCAATTGTTCGGATTTCTTCAAGTCTCACATCTTCAATCATGATGAACGGCTTTGGATTCTGCATGCCAAATGGTGACAGCATCCCCACTTCTTCAATTGCTTCAACCGTCAACTCGTCTACCTTGCATACAGCATCAACCCGCTGAATCGGAATAAAATCTTCTTCTGTCAACGTTTCATTCGCATATTGATTTAATCTTTCCCTTAGTAAAGGAACATCATCCGCTCGAAGTGTCATACCCGCAGCCATCGGGTGCCCGCCAAAATGCGGCAGAATGTCACGGCATTTGCTTAAATGGAAAAATAGATCGAAGCCAGGAATACTCCGCGCTGATCCTTTTGCCATTTGCGTCTCTTCATCTATTCCAAGCACAATCGCCGGACGAGAAAATGTATCCGTCAATTTAGAGGCAACAATTCCGACAACACCCGGATTCCAGCCAGCTTTCGCTACTACGATTGCAGACTGGTCATCACCTGTCTCTTCCACCATTTGAATGGCTTCTTCTGTGATCGTACTCACAATTTTTTGACGTTCTTTATTCAGTTCTTGTACAAAACGAGCGAGTTCTTCTGCTTCATCCTTATCCTCTGTCATGAGAAGATGAACAGCTGGATCGGCCTGTTCAATTCGTCCTACAGCATTCAGCCTTGGCGCAATTTGAAAGCCGACCGTTTCCTCATTTGCTTCTTCAAGAGTAGCACCTGCTTCTTTCAATAACGCCTTCAGCCCTGGTCTATTCGACTGCCTAAGCTGCATAAGCCCTTTTTTAGCGAGCCATCTATTCTCATCATGAAGCGGCACAAGATCCGCTATTGTCCCAATTGCCGCAAGATCTAACAGCTGAGTTGGCAGCTTTCCAAGAAGTGCATGCGCCACTTTAAATGCTACGCCTACACCGGCAAGTTCTTTAAAGGGATACTCACAGCCTGGCTGCTTAGGATGAACAATCGCAAGTGCCTCAGGCAGTTCCTCACTTGGTTCATGGTGATCTGTAATGATCAGGTCTAACCCTATTTCTTTTGCAATACGTGCTTCATTTACAGCTGCAATGCCTGTATCGACGGTGATGACAAGCGATGCGCCTTGCTCTTTGATATATCGGAAAGCCTGTTCATTAGGCCCATAGCCTTCTTTAAATCGATCTGGAATATAAAAGTCTACTTTCGCAGACAACTCTTTTAATGTATGTAAAAGCACAGACGTACTTGTCACACCATCCGCATCATAGTCTCCGAAGATCACAATCGATTCCTGCTCTTCGATCGCTTTGTTGATGCGCTCTACTGCCTCTTTCATTCCTTTTAATAGAAATGGATCATGAAATTCGGCTTTTTGATCAAATAAAAAAGACCTCGCTTCTTCTACTTCTTCAAGTCCTCTTTTTACAAGAAGCGATGCAGTCAGCGCTGAAATATTCAGATTTTCAGAGAGTGATTTCACTTTTTCTTCGCTTGGATGTTCATATTCCCAGCGCATTTTGGATAATAACATAAATTCACCCCTCAACCACACTATTATACTAGAGTGGCCTGAGGGGTTTCAATTTTTATTTTATGAAATTGTGCTGGAAGATTATTTTTCCTTCCGGTTAAATGATGCTGGCTGTTCTTTTAAAGGCGTCACATTCGGTTTCTTTTGAACGTCTTTGTCGATCTTTTTATTCGAAACAGCAGGTGCAGGTGCGGCTGCACGCTCAGCTTTTAATGCCTTTAGTTCACGTTTTAGTTTCATAATTTGGAAAATCCCTGCAAAAGCCACAATGAGTCCGCCCATGAGCACAGAACCAATAATGACAAGGATCAGCGGCCATTCAGCCGATCCAAATAAGTAGTCAACTTGCACCGGCCGCACATTGATTACGGCAAATACTGAGACAATTAATACGAAAATAAATGCGAGTATGATGGTCCATTGTTGTTTGTTCATCTACATATCCCCCAAGCTTTTTCTTTTATTCTTCCCTTTTCATAGTCCTTTTTAAACACAGAAAGAAAAGTGCGGAAGAAAATCTAACAGCATGGGCATGAATTAGCTGCTGAGTTTTTTTAAAATGAGATTCTTTTTTTCTTGTCTTTCTCCAGAAATAACAAGGGTATCCCCTTCTTCAATGACCGTTTCAGGTCCTGGATTCATTTTCTCATATGATTTTCTCACGATAGCGATGACTGTTACTTGATCATATTGGCGGACACTCAGGTCACCGATTGTTTGCTGAACAGCTGGTGCATTCTTTTCAATCTTAAACCATTCAATCATCAG
The DNA here is from genome assembly GCF_900186955.1 of Bacillus pumilus. Taxonomy (NCBI): domain Bacteria; kingdom Bacillati; phylum Bacillota; class Bacilli; order Caryophanales; family Bacillaceae; genus Bacillus; species Bacillus pumilus. The sequence continues at coordinate 2,450,734 of NZ_LT906438.1, forward strand.
TTTATCAATGGCTACTTCTACAGTTTCAAGCGCTTTCGGCTTATATACCATGCCGCCTAAGATTGCTGCAATTTGTCTTGCTTCTTCATCGTTTAGCAAGATACTAGAAATAGATTCTTCATGATCGTCCTCTTGAAAATGATACATTTCTCTCTCCTGCCGTCATCGTGTGTAATGATGGCAAGCTTCTCATTATTTCTTGTGATCATTTCGGCTTTGTGACCGATACCTGGCAGTTCAGTTTCCCGAACCTTCATAACAGCCCTCCAAAGCCAAATGCCTCAAACGGACACTTGCTTTCTATACTGGTCTAAACGTATGTCATTATAGCAAAAGACCATTTCAAGATCAATGATACCCGAAATGTTTTTTCGAATCGTCTGATTTCCGGAAAAACTAAAGAAAAAAGACTGCCATTCAGGCAGTCTCACTCAATTAAATATCTTGCTCAGTATCAATCTTCGCCGGTTTTTTCATCTCACGGCCTTTCCACATGAGCCAAATTTGCGCTGCGATATATAGAGATGAGTACACCCCTGTTAACAGACCGACAAGTAAGGCGATGGAGAAGTTTGTAATTGACGCTGATCCAAAGATAAGGAGTGTAATTACAACGACAAGTACGGTTAATACCGTGTTGACAGATCGCGTAAAGGTTTGCTGTAAACTTAAGTTCACAATGTACGATAGATCTTCAATGGTTTTTGGTTTGCGCTTCTTCATTTGTTCACGAACCCTGTCAAAGGTGACAATCGTGTCGTTGATCGAATATCCGATGACTGTGAGGATCGCCGCAATGAAGGTGACATCCACCTCTAAACGCGTAATACTAAAGAAGGCCACGATAAAGAACGCGTCATACAGCAGTGAAATAATCGCTGCAATGGCCATTTTATATTCAAATCGAACGGATACATATAAAATGATCCCGATTGAAGCAATGATGACAGCATATAATGCATTTCGGGCAAGTTCTTTCCCAACAGTCGGAGACACTGTACTTACGTTCGGCTCCGTTCCGTATTTATCTTTGAAGTAATCTTTCACTTCAGCAATCTTTTCTTTGTTCGGCACACCGACAAATCTCGCTGCTGCCTGATTTTCTTTTTGACCCGATAACACGACACTGTCTGTCTCAAGGTCCAGCTTTTTAAAGTCTTGCTCGACTTGTTCAGTTGACAGCTTGTGATCACTTTGGATATCAATTCTAGTTCCACTTGTAAAGTCAATTCCCGCATTCAGCTTGAAGATGGAAAGAACGATGATTCCCGCAATGGTGATAGTAGCTGAGAAAATCATAAATCCTTTACGTTTGCTGACGAAATCCCACTTATCAAATGGTGTTTTTGGCTCGGTGGTTTCTGTTGTTTCATGAATGTTCATAATGTCTTTTTGACGAACACCAAACCAGCCTTTTCTCCGGTCAAGATAGCGGCTTTCAACAAGAAGACCAAGAAGGAATCTTGATAGGAAGACAGCTGTGATAAAGCTAGTTAAAATCGATAGGATGAGCATCGTTGCAAATCCTTTTACCGAGCTTGTCCCGAAGAAGAACAGCACGCCGCCGGCAATAATACTTGTTAAGTTTGCATCAAAGATGGTTGCAAATGATCGGCGGTTCCCTGATCTGAAAGCAGAACGGACTGATTTGCCGAGCTTGAGCTCTTCTTTGATCCGCTCATAAGTAATAATGTTGGCATCAACAGCCATCCCTACCCCTAGAATCAATGCCGCAATTCCAGGCAGCGTCATGACTGCACCCATCCAATCAAACACTTGAAGCGTAATGTAAATATAAGCTGAAAGTGTGATGACAGCGATAAGACCAGGTAATCGGTAATAAAGCAGCATGAATAAGAAGATAAATGCGATTCCTACAATTCCTGCGAACACTGTTTCGTCCAGTGCTTGTTCACCAAACTGTGCACTCACAGATGTTGAATATTTTTCTGTTAATTTCACTGGCAATGCCCCGGCATTTAAAATACTTGCAAGGTCCTTTGCCTCTTGGACAGTAAATTTCCCTTCAATTTGCACGTCACTGCTGTTAATTTCTTGATTCACATTCGGTGCAGAGACATACTTATGGTTTGATTTTGAGACTTCTTTTTTGAAGGAATCTCCTTTGTGGTAATCAAGCCAAATGACAAGCTGGTTATTCGGCGCCATCGCCGCTACTTTTCTTGTGACGTCACCAAATTTTTTCGCATCCTTTAGTTTAACCGTCACAATTGGCTCATTCGTTTGACTGAATGTTTGTTTTGCACTGTTTTCGACCAGGTCAGCCCCGTTAAGGAGTTCTTTATCATTCGTATCTCTGAAGGATAGCTGTGCTTCAGTGGAAAGAATCTCCCTAGCTCTGTTTTGATCTTTTACTCCCGCAAGCTGCACACGGATACGATTGTTGCCTTCAATCGAGATGTTCGGCTCACTTACACCTAGCACATTGGCTCTTCGGTTTAAAGCCTCCACTGTACTGACGAGGACACTATTTGTGATTTTATCCTCTTTTTTCACTGGATGTACATCATACAGGACCTCAAATCCACCCTGTAAATCCAGCCCTAGCGTCATATCTTTCGCAACAGGCTTTGTTAGTAAGCCTACGCCAGTTCCGATTAACAGAACCACTAAGAAAAACGCAAGAATGCGCCCTTTTTTCATTATGTATTTCCTCCTTAAACACCTGAATCCATTAAGATGGCTTATTTCAACAGTTCATCTAGCATATTCTTGCCATCTTCACTGTCCAAAAAAGCAGACGTTTTAAACGACTGAACGGTTGCATAGTTCATAAATTCGCCAATTTTCACAGATAAAATATCTGCAACCATTTCATGAATCGGATACTCTTGTTTTTTCTTCCACTTCTTATTCTCTAAGTATGACCATAATTCCTCTAAATCTACATCTTTATAGCCCAAAACGATGAATTCTTCAAGCTTACTGAACAGAAAAGGCTTTAAATGGTCTTTGTAAATTGCAGCCGGATGTTGTGTCAATGGGACGCTCCCCCTTTTCAGTTTTTATCGAGAGACTTGTCATGCTTGGACGATATACACGCATATCTTATTGTATATGATTCTATGTCGTTTGAGAAGGCAGGTGATCTTTGATTTGACGAAGCAAACGTTTTTAAAGGGCACGATTATTTTAATTTTAGCAGGTTTTATCACGAGAATATTGGGTTTTGTCAATCGAATTGTCATTGCAAGGTTCATTGGCGAAGAAGGAGTCGGGCTTTATATGATGGCTGCTCCTACCTTTTTTCTCGCTGTGACGCTAACACAATTCGGACTGCCTGTCGCTATCAGCAAGCTTGTCGCAGAAGCAGAAGCCCGGGGTGACAAACAGAAAACAAAACGAATTCTTGTCATGTCTCTTGCGATAACAGGGACTCTCAGCCTGATATTCACGCCGCTCTTTTTATGGTTTGCACCCATCATGGCAGAAAATATGCTGACAGATCCTAGAACGGTCTATCCACTGCTTGCCATTACGCCCGTTGTCCCAGTCATCGCCATTTCCAGTGTGCTAAGAGGATATTTTCAAGGCAGACAGCAAATGAGCCCGCTTGCCATATCTCAAGTACTGGAACAGGTTGCAAGAATTTCTCTAGTGGCAGTATGTACAACGGCTTTCCTTCCTTATGGGATTGAATATGCGGCAGCAGGTGCGATGATTTCATCTGTTATTGGAGAGATGATTTCACTTGCTTATTTACTGATTGCCTTTCGTTATAAAAAGACCATTCGTATTCGAAAACGATTTTTTAAGGCGATTCATGACGGTAAGGACACGTTTAAGCAGCTGATGAGTATTGCCCTGCCAACAACAGGCAGCCGTTTTATCGGGAATATTTCGTGGTTTTTAGAGCCGATAGTTGTCGCGCAAAGTCTTGCCATTGCTGGATATGCGGCCGTCGAGGCGACAAGACAATACGGGGAATTGACTGGTCTTGCGCTGACCCTTTTGACACTGCCTAGCTTTATTACGTATTCTCTCTCCACTGCACTGGTCCCAGCAATCAGTGAAGGAATGGAGCAGAACAAACGCAAAACGGTCGAATACAGGCTGAAGCAGGCGATGCGTCTTTGTCTACTCAGCGGAGGTATTTCCTGTATTATTCTTTTCGTTTACGCAGAAGATTTAACGCTCTTTATGTATGGTTCATCGCATGCGGCTATTTATGTAAAATTCATGGCACCATTTTTTCTTCTATATTATTTTCAAGGGCCGCTTCAAGCCGTCTTGCAAGCACTCAATTTAGCTGGTGCGGCGATGACGAATAGTCTGATAGGTGCTGTTGTGAAAACAGGAATGATCTTTGTTCTTGCTTCACAGCCGGGCTTTGGCATTATGGGGGCAGCACTTGCAATATTAATCGGCATCGTCCTTGTCACGCTGCTTCATGCGGCAACTGTCGGTAAAGTACTGCCTATTCATTTACCAATGAAGGAATATGGGATATGCGTTCTTGTGATCATCGGCACTGGGGCCGTGAGCCTTTGGCTGAAATCTCAAGTAAACGGGCTCTTTTCTGCCCCTATTGAGCTTGTGATGCTGATCTTTGTTACGTGCGCGCTGTATGTCATTCTATTAATCTGTCTAGGGCTAGTGAAGCGAGAAGAGCTTCGCCGTATCCCGTTTATAGGGAAACTGCTTTAGCTCATTTCTTCTTGATCACTTCATCTTTCAAATCAATATAAAATGTCTTTTGATTAAAGCTGCAGTAGGAAATCTGATCAATTTCATGATAGCCCCTTTTGGCAAGCTCATCTTTCAGCCACTGTTCATTTTGATTAATTTGCTTCAAATGATCGTGCTGTACAACGCCATCAGCAATAAGTGGCAGCTCAAGCGCTCCGTGTGTGTGCTTGTTTTCTTTTTCGACAACCGCAAGCTTTCCGGATGGCTCTAAAATGGCGTAAGACACATCCTGAATGCTATCGATGTTGTTTTCTCTTAATTGAATGAGCAGGTCATCAAAATTGTATCGCTGTTTTCTCATCGCACCCTCGTCAATTTTCCCATTAATGATGAGCAGGACCGGTTTGCCGTCAAGAAAGCGCCGGACACCTTGGAATTTCAATGAGAGATAGGCAAGTGTGATTTGAATGAAGGTTAACAGCAGGATCGGCCATACCGTATGTAACATGTGATCCTCGACTTCTTCTATAGCGAGAACCGCAATTTCTGCGATCATCATAAAAATGACAAGATCTAAAATACTCAATTCGCCAATTTCTCTCTTGCCCATTAACCGAAAAATAAACCAAATAAGAAAATATAAAATGATTGTTCTCATGGAGATAATCAAGATGTCCTGCATGTGATGTAAACCCTCCTTCTCCACCATAGCTTGTGTCAAAACCCTTTATTTATGTAGAAAAGAAAGCCTCTGTTTTTATCGTGAGAAACATGTCTATTTTTTCTTCTATGTGAATACATTTTAGTAAAAGACAAGCTTCGGTCAATTGGAGAGGAGACGAATCACATGCAGGAAACGAAACAAATCGGAAAAGGGATTTTATCCGGCTTAATGGCCATTTTTATCGTCATGATTGTCACAAGCTTACTTGTATCGCTCATGCTTACCTTCACAAGTATGCAGGAATCATCGTTTAAATGGATGATTATGATTTTGTCCTTTGTGGCACTTTTATTAGGGGGGATCATTTCTGGAGGAAAGGCAAAGGAGCGCGGCTGGTTCATTGGTGCGATTACTTCGCTGATCTTTTCCCTCACTGTATTTTTGTTTCAATATTTAGGGTTTGGAGAAACCTTTTCACCAGAGCAGTTCATCTATCATGGGGCATTTCTAGGGATTTGTATGCTCGGCGGAATGATTGGCGTCAATCTTCGAGGCAAATAAAAAAAGAGCGGATCTATATCGCTCTTTTTTTTATGGCTATGTATCGGAGGATTAGCCTTTGTCAGCTAATTCTCTAATAGCACGACGATCGAAAGTTAAACGGTTGTTTTCGCTTGTTTTGATGACCACTTTTGATTCATCAATGTAGTCGATTTCACCGTGTAAACCACCGATTGTGACGATTTTATCGCCTTTTGATAAAGATTGCTGCATCTGACGCACAGCTTTTTGTTGCTTTTGCTGTGGACGGATTAATAAGAAGTAAAGCACAGCAAACATGACAACAATCATAATGATTGAACCCATACCACCATCCATTCTATTTCACCCCTTTCTAAAGCATTGTAAAGCCTTTTCGTTTATAGGTTAAAAGTTTTTCGCATTCGGTTCGTTAAAGCCGTAACGCTCAAAAAACTCTTCTTTAAAATCACCTAAACGATCCTCACGGATAGCTTCTCTCACTTGCTCCATTAATTTTAACAGAAAATGAAGATTATGATAAGTTGTTAATCGAATTCCGAACGTTTCATTTGTTTTGATCAAATGTCTAATATAAGCGCGTGTGTAGTTTTTACATGTGTAGCAGTCACAATTTTCATCGATTGGTCTGAAATCACGCTCATATTTTGCATTTTTCACAACTAGACGTCCTTCGCTTGTCATCAACGTACCGTTTCTAGCAATTCGTGTTGGCAGCACGCAGTCAAACATATCTACACCGCGAATGGCGCCGTCAATTAAGGAATCTGGTGAGCCGACACCCATTAAGTACCTTGGCTTGTCTGCTGGTAACAATGGCGTTGTGAACTCGAGTACACGGTTCATCACATCTTTTGGTTCCCCAACAGATAAGCCTCCGATGGCGTAGCCTGGGAAATCAAGTGACACGAGATCTTTTGCACTTTGTTTACGAAGCTCTTCGTATTCTCCGCCTTGGATGATTCCAAACAGCCCTTGATCCTCTGGACGCTGATGTGCTTCTAGACAGCGTTCTGCCCATCTGCTTGTCCGCTCTACAGAACGTTTCATGTAATCGTATTCTGCTGGATATGGCGGGCATTCATCAAATGCCATCATAATATCAGAGCCAAGCGCATTTTGAATGTCCATGGCCTTCTCAGGAGAAAGGAACAACTTATCTCCATTTAAGTGATTACGGAAGTGGACGCCTTCTTCTTCAATTTTTCTAAATTCACTCAAAGAGAAGACTTGGAATCCGCCTGAGTCGGTCAAAATCGCTCGATCCCAGTTCATAAATTTATGCAGGCCGCCTGCTTCTTTCACAATGTCATGACCCGGACGGAGCCATAGGTGGTACGTATTGCTTAAGATGATGCCTGCTTCCATTGCCTTTAGTTCTTCAGGCGCCATCGTTTTGACTGTAGCCAGTGTACCTACCGGCATAAATACAGGTGTGTCAAAGGAGCCGTGCGGTGTATGAACGCGTCCTAGTCGTGCACCTGTTTGTTTGCATGATTTAATAAACTCATAACGTATCGGTAATTGCGACAAAAATGAGCCCTCCTGTCTTTGTTGTATGATGTTATTGAATCAGCATGGCATCGCCAAAGCTGAAGAATCGGTATTCCTCTTTTACAGCCTCATTGTACGCTTTTAGGACATGCTCTCGTCCAGCTAATGCGCTGACAAGCATGATTAACGAGGATTTTGGCAGATGGAAATTCGTGATCATGCCATCAATTGCCTTGAATGTGTAGCCGGGGTAAATAAAGATTGACGTCCAGCCGCTTGACGCTTTGAATTCACCGTCATGCGCACTTGCAATGGTTTCTAGCGTTCTCGTTGACGTTGTCCCCACTGAAATAATCCGCCCGCCTTCTTTGCGAACGCGATTAAGCTCTGCCGCTGTTTCTTCATTCATTTCGTAAAATTCCGCGTGCATTTCGTGTTCTTCAATACGATCTGCACTGACCGGACGAAAAGTACCAAGCCCCACGTGCAGTGTAATGAATGCGATGTGCACACCCTTTTCTTTCAGCGCATCCAGCAGCTCGTTTGTAAAGTGAAGACCAGCAGTCGGAGCAGCAGCGGAGCCGACCTCTTTCGAATACACCGTTTGATAACGTTCACGATCGTCAAGCTGCTCTTTAATATAAGGAGGCAGCGGCATTTCACCAAGGGATTCAAGTACTTCATAAAAAATGCCGGTATACTGAAACTCAACTTTTCTTCCGCCATGTTCTAATTCTTCTGTACATACCGCTTGAAGCCGTCCATCACCAAATGTGATCACTGTTCCTTTTTTCACCCGTTTGGCTGGTTTTACAAGTGTCTCCCATTTGTCGCCTTCCTCTTGTTTTAAGAGAAGAAGTTCAACTTTTGCACCTGTATCCTCTTTCATTCCAAACAAACGTGCCGGGAGAACGCGCGTATTATTTAAAACGAGACAATCACCCGTTTGAAAATAATCGGTGATTTGTGAGAATGTATCGTGTTTGATTGCCCCCGTTTGTTTATTTAAGACCATCAGTCTTGATGCGTCTCGTTTTTCAAGCGGTACTTGTGCAATCAATCTTTCTGGTAAATCAAAATCAAATAGTTCTAGCTTCATTTCCTTCACCTATTCTGTAGTTAACTAGTTAACGTTATTTCATCCGTCCAAAGATATTCAGTAATATGGTTAGCACGATGCTAATGACAATGCATGTGATCACAGGAAAAAAGAACGTCACATTTCCTTTTTTTACAAAAATATCACCTGGAAGCTTACCAACCAATTGAAAACCTAATCCTGCGGCAAAAAGGACACCACCTAAAATCATCAATATTTTAGGGAATTCAGTCACGAATCGGAACCTCCATTTGAAAATGTTCATACGCTTCTCTTGTGACGACCCGTCCTCTTGGTGTTCTTTGCAGGAAACCAATTTGCAGTAAATACGGTTCGTACACATCTTCAATCGTATGTGATTCTTCTCCAATTGTCGCTGAGATCGTATCAAGCCCAACAGGCCCGCCTCTAAATTTTTCAATCATACTTAAAAGCAGCTTATGGTCGATATGATCAAGACCAAGCTTGTCGACTTGAAGGCGCTCAAGGGCATCTTCCGCAATGTCCTCGGTAATCGCGTGATTCCCAAGCACCTGCGCAAAATCTCTTACTCTTCTGAGTAGACGATTGGCAACCCTCGGCGTACCGCGGGAACGTCTTGCAATCTCTTCGGCTGAGCGAAGATCGATCCCAATCTCGAACAGCTCGGCTGTTCTTGAAACAATGTGAGCCAAATCTCTTTGCTCATAGTATTCCAATCTTGCATGTACCCCAAACCTGTCACGAAGCGGCGCTGTTAAAAGCCCGACGCGGGTCGTGGCACCTACAAGTGTAAATGGCGGTAAATCAAGCCGTACAGAGCGCGCTGTATCTCCTTTGCCAATGACGATATCTAAACAAAAATCCTCCATTGCTGGATAAAGCACTTCCTCAATTGAGCGCTGCAAGCGATGAATTTCATCTATAAACAACACATCACCTGGCTCAAGAGACGTTAAAATCGCCGCCAAATCACCAGGACGTTCAATCGCTGGTCCAGATGTTGTACGCAGCTGAACATTCATTTCATTGGCAATAATCGACGCGAGCGTTGTTTTCCCGAGTCCGGGCGGTCCGTATAAAAGGACATGATCGAGTGTTTCCTGCCTCATACGGGCAGCTTCAATAAACACGCTGAGGTTATCCTTTACTTTTTGCTGACCGATATATTGGCTAAGTGTCTGAGGCCGCAGACTTTGCTCAATGGCTGATTCATGGTTGTCTGCTTCAGTTGAGACGAGCCGTTCATCCATGAGACATCACCCTATTTCAACATTTTTTGTAAAGCTTTTTTCACATATTGATCGGTTGTGAGATTCTTTTCTTCTTTTAATAATGGAAGAACCTTTTTAATTTCGCGATCACCGTATCCGAGAACACTTAAGGCTTCAAACGCTTCGTCTAATGCCGTTTGCTGCGTTTCGACCTGAATATGGTCCTCGTGATTAAATAGATTGCCAATCATTTCAGGCACAACATCAGCTAGCTTTCCTTTTAGATCGAGAATGATTTGGCGAGCTGTCTTTTTGCCAACACCAGGGAACTTAATCAGGAACGCTTCATCTTCACGTTCTATCGCTGAAATGACAGCGCCTGGATCACCTGAAGCAAGAATCGCTAGAGCCCCCTTCGGCCCAATCCCTGTGACATTTAACAGTTTTGTGAACAGCGCTTTTTCTTCTCGTGTTTGAAATCCATATAACGAAAAAGCGTCTTCCTTTATGTAATGATACGTATAAATCGTTTCATGTTTATTGATTTGATAGATAAACGGGTTTGGGCTATAGACTTGATATCCCACTCCGCCGTTTTCTATGACAACATATTGCGGGCACACATAATCAATGGTCCCTTTTACAAACTCTATCACCGTTTTCACCTCTTTGACTGTTCTTCATTGTAACATAAATCGAGAAGAAAACCGCAATAAAAGTTAACATACGTTCGCTCAATGCATTTTTACGATGACACTACGAAAAACAGCTTGCGGCCTTCACACCAGCAAGCTGTTATACGCTTTAAAACGATATTTCATTTCGGTAAGGCTTCATGACTTCAAGCACATGCTCAAATTCATCCTTTGTTCGAAAAGGAATGCCTTGCTCAAGCTGCTCCTCCACATGACTTTCTAAACGGGACGTATCAATTTGAAAAAAGAGATGAATGGGCTCCGCCCAGCCGTCAGGCCTTCCATGAAACGTAGAAATCACACCGTCCTCTGATAATCCGATATATCCATTTGCTTTACTTAATGGAGAGATATCATCAATTTGCTTTCTAAAAAGCGCAAAATCCTCTTTCTGCTCTACTAGCGTCCAGCCTTTATACTGCGACCAGAATGTGTCTTTGTCTTCTAATGATGCCCGGTGTCTTTCAATACTCACATCTCCGTCTAGATAGACTTTTTCTAGCTGCACGGTGATCGAGTTTGACTGCTTTTGCAAGTGTTCTTTTCCTTCCATATCCGTAGCGAAAAAAAGCACACTTGTCATGATAAGTCCTGTAACGAAACATTTCATCTTCACTTTCACTATTTACACCTCTTTAGAACATGAGATCGATGCATGACATATGTAGTTTGACCCATTTTTCTAAACATTAACCAAATCAATGACATGAATATATGGGAAGAGTCTTTCGTTGTATCCTTCATTCGTAAATGGTATGTTTTATACAATCCATTGCTTTATCGAATGCTCGGTTTTTTCATCATTCGTTTTTCAGCCGCATAAACTGAAACCAAAGAAGGTGAAGTCAATGTCAGAAGTCAAAAGATTAGCCGAATCGATTCAGTATCATGAGGATAAACGTCTTCATAAGCTTGCCTTTAAACCGGCAGAGCTTGAGCTGTGCGGCAAAGGAAGAAGTGCCTATGTCTTTTCATACAAAAAAGACGGCAAGAAAATGGCGCTAAAAGTCTTTTTCCCTTCTTATCAGCATATTGCCCGCAAAGAAGCCGCTATTTATGAAAAGCTCTCTGGTTCGTCTTACTACCCTGAGATTTATGAATCTGGGGATCAGTATATTTTAATGGAATATATTAAAGGATATACATTCTATGAATGCCTCACAAAGGGGATTCCTATTAAAAAACAAATGATTGCGCAAGTCGATGATGCGCTAGAAGAAGCACGCGAGAAAGGATTGAATCCTTCTGATATCCATCTGAGGAATCTGATCTTAACAAAGGAAGGACAGGTCAGGGTCATCGATGTTGCCCGTTTCACACAAACAAAAGCTTGCCATCAGTGGGATGACTTAAAAGCCGCTTATGCTTATTATCAAAAACCTTTTTTCCCGAAAAAAGCACCGCGTCTTTGGCTTGAAGTGATTGCTTATTTGTATAAAAAGAACTGGCTGTCTCGCGGCCAGCTTAATAATCGGAATGATTTCTCTGCATAATGAAAGCCGCTCTCACTGAGCGGCTTTCAGCGTGTAGACAAACCCTCGCATTCTTTGTCAGTCCTGCGCGCTGGTGCTCACGAATGTCAAATTCGCTCCGCGCCAGTGCTCGTCCTTCCTAGACTTCAAAGGTTTTCTATCACGCTGAAAAGAAGACAAAGGGCTAAAATAAAGATCATTTTAGCCCTTTGTCAACAATCTGAAAGCCGCTCTCACTGAGCGGCTTTTCTGTGTCAATCTGTTTCAACATGGATGCTATTCACATTTAATAAGTTAATGATTTCATTATTCAGCTTAAACCAATGATTGGCTTCTTCAATTTTCTTATACACATCATAGGTAGCTGGACGTTTTAGCTCGAAATCAAGCACTTCCCCATTGTTCATATGAAATGTTACCTTAAATACTTTCATCATAAGATCACCTTCCACTCTCTCTTGTTAGCTGGCCAAATAGATCGGCTCTTTTCATTCATTCTCTACTCAACTCGTTTCCCCTCCTTCTTTCCTTTCAAACACAAGAAGTTTAAATTTTGTTTAAATTCAAACAATATCTCTATCCCTCTTCTTTGCAAAGAAGTATATTATTTAAAAGGAGGTTTTCTTTATGAAACGGAAAAAGAAACGAACATCCCCAGAAAGACAAACAGTCGTGTTTCATTTAACAGATGCCCTCATTCCGAGTCTGGACATGATAGGGGTTGCATTAAAGGCATTTTTCCACCTCTTAAGAAAAGCCTTATCCGCGATCTGATAAAACCCCGCACAACATGCGTGCGAGGTTCTTTTTTAGGATGAATATATTTGACTTCCTTGGCTGATAAACTCCTTCGCCTTCTTCTCCATCTCTTTTTTCACTTCTTCTGATTGATTGCGAATATCATGGGAAATTTTCATGCTGCAAAACTTCGGTCCGCACATCGAGCAAAAATGGGCAGTCTTAGCGCCTTCAGCAGGCAATGTTTCATCATGGAACGCCATCGCTCTTTCTGGGTCAAGTGACAGGTTGAATTGGTCCCGCCATCTAAATTCAAACCTTGCTTTCGATAAAGCATCATCGCGCTTTTGAGCAGCAGGATGTCCTTTTGCTAGATCAGCAGCATGTGCAGCAATTTTATAGGCAATCACACCTTCTCTTACATCTTCTTTGTTCGGCAGACCTAAATGCTCTTTTGGCGTCACATAGCATAGCATCGCTGTCCCATACCAGCCGATCATAGCTGCGCCGATAGCAGATGTAATATGATCATATCCCGGAGCAATATCTGTTGTAAGAGGTCCTAATGTATAAAATGGTGCCTCTTTGCAAATCTCCATTTGTTTGTCTACATTCTCTTTGATTTTATCCATCGGAACATGTCCAGGCCCTTCAATCATCACCTGTACATCATGTTTCCAAGCGATCTCTGTCAATTCACCTAACGTTTCCAGCTCTGCAAACTGCGCTTCATCATTGGCATCAGCAATCGAGCCTGGTCTGAGTCCGTCTCCAAGTGAAAAAGCAATATCATACGTTTTCATAATCTCACAAATGTCTTCGAAGTGGGTATAAAGGAAATTTTCTTGATGATGGGCAAGACACCATCTTGCCATAATGGCACCGCCTCTTGAAACAATTCCGGTCACCCGATCGACTGTCAGCGGAATATACCTTAATCGCACGCCCGCATGAATCGTGAAGTAGTCTACTCCTTGCTCTGCTTGTTCAATTAACGTGTCTCTGTACACTTCCCACGTCAAATCTTCTGCCACGCCATTCACTTTTTCAAGCGCCTGATAAATGGGAACGGTGCCTACTGGGACTGGGCAATTGCGTATGATCCATTCTCTCGTTGTATGAATGTCCTTTCCTGTAGACAGATCCATCATAGTGTCTGCACCCCATCTGATGGCCCATGTCATCTTTTCTACCTCTTCATCAATGGATGATGTCACAGCTGAATTACCAATGTTCGCATTGATTTTGACATGAAAATTCCTTCCGATAATCATCGGTTCACTTTCAGGATGGTTAATATTCGCTGGAATGACCGCTCTTCCGCTGGCTACTTCCTCTCTCACGAACTCAGGGCTTAGCTCTTCTCTTAACGCGATGAACTCCATTTCAGGCGTTACAATACCTTTTTTTGCATAATGCATTTGCGTCACACAGGCACCTTGTTTTGCGCGAAGCGGCTCATGATGAAAATCAGTAAGAACATGCTGATGTGACGATTTCTCTTTGGAGCGATATCCGTTATCTTCAGGTTTTACATGACGTCCTTCATAGCTTTCTGTATCCCCTCTTTCTTCGATCCATGCCGCTCTCAGACGATGAAGCCCCTTTGTAACATCGATATGGGCACGCTCATCGGTGTAAGGTCCACTCGTATCGTACACACGAATCGGTTCATTTTGAATGTTTCCTGCCTGCGTCACCGTTTGTGAGAGGGCAATCTCTCTTTTTGGCACTAAAATGTCAGGTCTTGACCCTTTCTCATACACCTTTCGGCTGCCATCAAAGCTTGATAATAACGATTGAGTTGTTAGGGTATTTTTCTTTTCTTTCATTTGCTGTTCTCTCCTTCTCTTCTTGTCACAGGACAGGACGGAATCAGCACCAGCAAAAAAACCAGGCTCTATGAACAGAACCTGGTTTCGTCGTTAGAAATAAACATGAATCTCATTTATAAGACACATGTATCATCTTCAACTTCCCCACGCTGGTACGAGCCAGATCAGGTCCAAAGGGTTAAGAAGCATACACTTCTCTCTCAGCCCAGCCGCGGGCACCCCTAGTCACATTTATTCATTTCCACAACAGTGTAGCATAGAGATGCCATGAAAAAAAGGAGTTTTAGGAAAATAGTTCCTTTTCACTACAAAAGAGATAAAGCCAGCTTGATATACACCTTTATATACATCATCCTCCTCAAACATTTAGATAAAATCTGAAATAATCATTGATCCTTTTCTCCTATTATGTATAATTAATCTAAACGGAGAATTTTTATACAGACTTTTTTAAAGGAAGTTCTAGTCGATTGCAAACATTTCTCACATTTATCGTCATAGGATTCTCAATCGCTCTACCAGTTGGAGCGATCACGGTTGAAATGACTAAACAAGGATTAAAAAACGGCTTCTTTCATGGTTTAACTGTAGGAGCAGGCGGCATGACCATTGATCTCTTACTAATCTTGGCTTTGTATGCTGGATTTGCTCAGTTTTTATCACTGCCATTTGTCCAAATCCCGCTCTGGCTGATCGGAGCTATCTTCTTAATGATGCTCGCATACGATTCCATTAAACATGCGGATCAAGACATCCATTTAGCTGGCGAAAAAGTCAATAAATCTTTCGCAAAAACGTACAGAAACGGCTTGCTTGTCGCGGTGTCTCCTGGAAACCTTGTGTTCTGGGTTTCTGTATTTGGAGCTGTACTGGCAGATGCATATACAAAAACAGATTCATCTGAATTTATACTGGCATCAGGCGGTATTTTGGCAGGGATTCTTCTTCATGACATCGGTCTTCTCACCCTTGTATCCTTAACAAGAAAAGTGATGAATCGAACGATGATCAAATGGACATCCATTATTGCTGGTATTTTATTACTTGGATTTGGCTGTTATTTCTTTTACGAATTCTATATAGGCATTAAGGTTTATTTTTAAGAAAAGGCTAAAGTTCTTGAGGAACTTTAGCCTTTTTTATGCTTCAACTTATCGAGTCATGCCTGTTTGACCTGTTTCAAATTGTGTTCTTCTCATATCTCTAAAGCGTGTGAAAGCTCCCTCGTCTTTAATGACTTGGACAGCTCTTCCATCCGCATAACGAGTCGCTGCTTCTTCCACTTGTGATACGCCCTCTGACGTCAGACGTCCATCTGATTTAATGGCAATATACACATTTTCATCTGTTACCATCACCTGTGAGTCTGCAACGTGGTTCATTTTATTGACGCGATTGGCAATTTTTCTTGAACGCTGCACATTCTCTTGTTTATCGTAGCCAGAGAACGACATTTGGTTATGATAGTTCATATCTCCATGACTGTAGCGTCCATCACCACCTGCGAGAGGCGTTCGATCATCTGCTTGAGGGCGGGTGCGATAATCAACATTCGTTGTATTCCCACCGTTCATTCCCTCCATGAGTTCAGAAACTGGCCCTTGATGATCTTGGTTATTGTCATCCGCACGGTTATTCGAATGATATCCGACTGGCTGACCTGATTGATTATGACGTGTATCTACACCTGCATTGTCATTTGTACCACATGCCGTTAACCCAATAGGAAGAAGCACTAATGCGATCGTTTTTTGCCATTTTTGTCTCAAACGAAAAACCCCCTGTACAAATTCAATCTCATGAGCGCGAAACAGGCTCTGTTTTAGCATGTACAGTTTGGGGAAAAATCAAGCTGTCAGTTATAAACAAAAAAAGGAACGATTGAGATCGTTCCCTCCAGTTTGCTAAAATGATCTTTATTTTAGCCCTTTTTCTTCTTTTCAGCGTGATAGAAAACCTTTGCAGTCTAGGAAGGGTGAGCACAGGAGCGGAGCGAATTTGACATTCGTGAGCACCGGAGCACAGCCCTGACAAAGAATGCGAGGGTTTGTCTACACGCTGAAAGGAACGATTGAGATCGCTCCTTCTGTTATTACTCTTCTTCGTCTTCCTCTGGTCTTGCAAAAACAGATTGACCTGGATATGGCTGCATATAAGGCTGAGCTGGATAAGCCCCCATTTGGCCATAAGGTACAGGATTCGGGTAATGTCCTGGCCATGGCTGATGCTGCTTCATGCCATCATCACATCCGCAGTCTTCCTTGCCATAAGCTTCATTTGAAACATTTGGATAAAAGCCTTGATTCACGTTCGCATTGACATTGGCGTTGGCATTGGCATTTGGATGCATATGGTGGTGCCAGTGATGCCCATCGTTTGCATGATGTTCATAATGTTCTCCGTAATAAGCTGGCGCTTGATACGCAGGATAATACGGCTGCGCTGGGTATGGATATGGCATCATGTGATGGTGATAATATGGCTGGACAGGATAGCAAAGACCTGACCCTGGTAAAATTGGCGATGCTGGCACCATTTGCTGCGGATATGGATACATTGCCGGCATGTAATGACCATGACCATAATAAGGATCATATGCGTCATGATGCTGGTGATGGTGATGATGTTCCTTATTCTCAGCCATTCCCCCTACCGCTGCGCCTCCTACATTCGGCATTTGCGGGAAATTAGGAAGGTTTGGGTAATTGCTGTGCTCCATATCTTTTCCCTCCTCCTTTTGATGCGGAATATGAATAAACGGATCATACCCCTTTGCCACTTCATCTTTTAAATGACCTTTATTTTCATGATGGAAATGGTCCTTGTTGTCTTTATGCTCCTTATTCTCATGATGGAAATGGTCCTTGTTGTCTTTATGCTCCTTATTCTCATAATGAACATGATCTTTATGATCCTTTTTGTCATGAACATGATCTTTCTTTTCATGAACATGATCTTTTTTCTCATGATGTTCTTTTTTGGGAGGAGGCGTGAATGGCTGGTACAGATTGGTCTGATAATAATTCACATCGACTTGTGGAAAAGCTGGCTGCTCGATCTTTGGCACTGGCGGTACATAAGGTACAGGTTCGTTTGGCTTTTCTTTCGGCTTCGTATCTTGCACTTGCACGACATCTTTTGGCTTTTCTTTCACATACGGATGTTCTTTCGTCTTTGGCATTTCTTTTGCTTTGTGATGATCTGTTTTTACAGGAACACCACTAGATGGAATCTTGATCTTCATACCCGGCATGATCAAATCTGGGTTACTGAGCTGTGAATTTAGTTTTTTCAATTCTTGAAAGTCGACTCCGTATTTCTTTGAAATTTTCCAAAGGGAGTCTCCTTTTTGCACAATATGAATTTTCAACGTTTTCCCCTCCTATGCAAAACGTGAACGTAACGGTTATGTCAGAAGTACAATATGTTTCACCATAAATTTATGCCTATTTACAAGCCGATATGATAAAAACTTGTTTTCTGATAGGAGGGGCTGATTCATTATTTAATGGCGAGCATTTTATTCAGTGCAAGTAAAGCGTCTTTTGTCGTGTCTTCATTGACTTGAATCAAACCGACCGGATCACCTTTCTCTATGCTTTCTAGTGACCATAACAAATGAGGGAGATCGATCCGATTCATCGTCAAACATGGACACATATCCGGATTGAGGGATTCGATTTGTTTATCTGGATGCTGATCTATGATTCGCTTGACCAAATTCATCTCTGTTCCAATCGCCCACTTGCTTCCTGCTGCTGCTTCCTTGATCGTATCAATAATAAATTTCGTTGAACCGGCAAGATCAGAAGTCGTGACGACTTCATGCGTGCACTCTGGATGGACAAGAATTTGAATGTCACGGTCTCTTTTTCTCGTTTCTTCAATATTCCGCACCGTAAATTTCTCATGGACAGAGCAATGGCCTTTCCATAAAATCATCTTGATGCGGGAAAGCGGCTGATCGGTGATGAGCCTTTCTTCTATTTGATCCCAGACAGCCATTTCTTCAAGTGAAATGCCTAAATCAAAGGCCGTATTACGCCCTAAATGCTGATCAGGGAGAAACAGAATCCTCTCTTTTTGTGTGAGCGCCCACTCCAGCACTTTTTTAGCGTTTGATGATGTCACAGTGGCCCCGCCATGCTTTCCGACAAATGCTTTAATATCAGCTGTTGAGTTGACATACGTAAGGGGAAGAATTGTCTCCCCAAACAGATCAGTGAGCTGCTCCCATGCTCTATCCGTTTGTTTCATGTTTGCCATATCTGCCATTGAACAGCCTGCTCTCATATCTGGCAATAGAACCTTTTGATTCTTATTTGACAGCATGTCTGCTGTTTCAGCCATGAAGTGAACACCGCAGAACACAATGTACTCCGCTTCCTTGTTGTCCGCGGCTATTTGTGCGAGCTGCAATGAATCTCCTGTTGCATCTGCAAATTGGATGACTTCATCCTTTTGATAATGATGCCCTGGTATAAAAAGCTTTGATCCAAAGGCTCGTTTAATGTCTAACACACGCTGCTTCATCTCCTCAACAGATCGGTGTTTATATTCTTCTGGCATCATGGCTACATGTTGATTCGCAAGTACATCAAGCAGTGACATGAGTTGTTCCCCCTTTATGACTGAATTCCATATTCATACTAAAATCAAATGCTGGGGCAGAATGTGTCAGAAAACCAAGTGAAATAAGATCGACACCTGTCCCTCTGTAACTTGGCAATGTCTCTAGTGTGATGCCTCCTGAAGCCTCGGTCAGAATTGTCTCAGGCGTCATTTGTTTAAAACGTTTGACTTCGTCCGGAGAGCAGTTGTCAAACATGATGACATCGGCCTTTGCATCAATGGCTTCCTTTAGCTGCGTTTCTGATTCAATTTCCACTTCAATTTTCACCATATGACCGGCATATGCTCTTGCTTTCTCTACTGCTTCACGAATAGAGCCGCATGCGGCGATATGATTATCTTTAATCATTACCCCATCTGATAAGCCGAAGCGATGATTCTTTCCCCCACCTGTCTTCACAGCGTATTTCTCTAACATACGCAAGCCGGGCGTCGTTTTTCTCGTATCACAAATCGTAATCGACGGGTCCGCTAATCGCTGCACTGCTTCATGTGTTAAAGTGGCGATACCTGTCATGCGCTGCAAGACATTTAAAATGACCCGTTCTCCTTTTAATAAGTCGCTGACTGGTCCCTTTATTTTCGCCAGCACTGCCCCTGAATGAATCCAATCACCTTCTTCAAAGAACAACTCAGTCTGAATCTGTTCATTCAGCAGGCGGTACCCTATGTCAATGACTTGAGAACCTGCCAATACACCCGATTGTTTTGCGATGATATAGGCTGTTCCTTTCTTTTCTCCAAAAATGCCATCAGCTGATACATCTCCAAAACCAATATCTTCTGTGAAAAAATGAGTCAACATTTGTTTTAACTGTAAACGTTCCATTTGGCACCGATCCTTTCATTTTTCATCATGTGAATGTGGCCTTTTTCATGGACAATTTGCACGCCCCGCCATAATGCATCATTCCGATTTGGATAATCCAATCGATAATGACCGCCTCTACTTTCTGTACGAAGTAATGCAGACTTCACAAGACAAATCGCTAATGTCCATTGATTGCTTAATTCGATCTGTTCACTTGTGATACCCTTCACATTCATTTGCTGATAAGGGACTTGCTGTAATGTTTGCAGTAAGGTCTTTAGCCCTTTTTCGTCTCTTACAATTGCGGCATATGTCGTCATCCATTGTCTCAACTGATTCTCTGAAATCTCTGGGACGGACCATACTTCTTGAATAGAGAAAGAAGGGATTGTTTTTTTCTGTTTAGCTATTTGTTCAATTCTCCGTGCCGTTTTGTTTCCTAAAACGAGACCTTCCAAGAGAGAATTACTCGCCAATCGGTTCGCTCCGTGTAAGCCTGTACAGGCCGCTTCTCCGATAGCAAAAAGAGATGGAACCGTCGTTTCTCCATATTCATTCACGCAGATTCCGCCCATTAAAAAATGCATACCAGGGGAAACTGGGAGCCTGCCGCTTGCCATATCGACACCTACCCGCTCACACATTGCAGCAATGGCTGGAAAACGAACTGAGAAATGTGGAATTTCGCTGATATTGAGATACAGCTCATGACCTAATTGCTGCTCATGAAAAATAGCTCTAGCAACAATATCTCTAGGCGCTAAATCAGCTTGTGGGTGAATGCCTTTCATGATCCTCCTGCGTGTTTCATCTTCTAAATAGGCTCCCTCTCCTCGGACTGCCTCTGAAACGAGACCGACTGCTTTTCCAGCGATCGTCAAGAGGGTGGGATGGAATTGAACAAATTCGAGATCAGCTAATTGTGCTCCGGCTCGATAAGCCATCATCAGTCCGTCTCCTGTTACAGAAGGGTCATTTGTGTTTGTTTCATATAGGGAGCCGCAGCCGCCCGTGGATAAAACAACGGCATCTGCGGTCATGGTATGTACGCGATCTTTCTCATCTTTCCAGACCACTCCTATGCAGGTTCCTTCGTGAACGAGCAGATCAACGACATGGGAATTTTCATATAAATGAATATGTGAGCCAAGCTGATTTTTTAAATACTGCACGAGGGTTTTACCTGTTTGGTCTCCTCCTGCATGCAAAATGCGATGAGTCGTATGCGCCCCCTCTTTACCTAATTGCGGCACGCCCGTCTCCGTTTGATCAAATGGACAGCCTTCTTCTACGAGCTGCTCCACCATATGCTTTCCAAGACGTACGATCTCTTGTACCGCCCTTTCATCATTGTGATCACAGCCGGCAGCTAATGTGTCTTGTACATGCTGATGAACAGAATCCTGTGCTGAAAAGGCAGCAGCGATTCCTCCTTGTGCAAGCATGGAATTACTAGAGGAAAATTGATTTTTTGTCATCATGATGACTTCGCAGCTTGCTGAAATGGTTTTTGCAAAGGAAAGCGCTGCAATGCCTGATCCCACCACAATGATTTTTTTGATTGATGACACCATCGCCCCTCCTGTCATTTACACCTGTCTTGACACATATCATTACACAACACTACAATAAATACAAGAAAAAATTTTCTCATAGGAGATGGATGGATTGGTTTATTTAGATTACGCAGCTTCTACACCTGTTTCGGAGGAGGCACTGCATGTTTTTCAGCAGCTAAGTAAAGATTGCTACGGGAATGCAAGCAGTCTACATGATGCAGGCGGAAGAGCAAATGACATACTGACTTACAGCAGACAATCAATCGCTGCCATTCTTGAGGGCGAACCAGAGGGCATCTACTTTACAAACGGCGGAACGGAATCCAATCTTCTTGCGATTCAATCGATGGCAAATGGTCTGCCAGCAGACAGGCAGCATGTCATCACAACTTCTGTAGAGCATCCTTCTGTTCATCATGCGGTTAAGAGCTTAGAGCGTCTTGGCGCGAAGGTTACGATCATTGAACCGAATCAAGATGGGATCATCACTCAGGACATTCTCAAAGATGCATTATTGCCTGAAACAGGATTAGTATCTATCCAGCATGCTAATTCAGAAACAGGGATTATCCAGCCGCTCGCTGAATTAGCACCCATTTTAAAAGAAAGGCACATTCTTTTTCATACAGATGCCGTGCAAACATTCGGAAAGGTTCGTGTGTCCATCAAGGAGCTTGGGGTTGATGCCGTATCCATCTCTAGCCATAAAGTGTATGCACCTAAGGGCGCTGGTGCTGTCTATATGGGCGCTCACGTTCCTTGGAAGCCTTTATATTCAGGTGCAGTTCAGGAAAATGGCTTCCGCCCTGGAACAGTGAACGTTCCATGCATCGGTGCTTTTGCTGCTGCGAGCGAACAATTAATGCTTAAGCTAGATGAGCAAAAACGGCAAAATGAGCAGCTTCGTGATTATTTTCTTCAACAGCTGAAAATGAGACAGCTTCCTGTTCGTACACTTCAGAACAATGGCAATCGCCTTATGTTGCCTCATATTATTGGTTGTTTTTTTGAAGGGTTTGAAGGACAATATGTAATGTTAGCATGTAACCGGCATGGGATTTGTATATCGACTGGAAGCGCATGTGCTTCTGGTTATCATCATCCCTCCCCGGCTGTGAAGGCATTGCACGTATCAGACCGTGATGCTCTTCAATTCATTCGACTATCATTTGGATCGAAGTCGTCAAAAGAGGACATCGATCAGCTTTTGCATACATTTGAACAATTGCAAAAGGAGAAGAAAGGAGCATAAGACGTGGAGCAAGAGAGGAAACTCATTGGCGAAGAGAGAAGAAACGCCATTTTAGAGTGGCTGAAAGAAACAGATTCACCGCTCACCGGGAGCTTTTTGGCTAAAAAGGCAGCTGTCTCTCGACAAGTCATTGTACAAGATATCTCACTATTGAAAGCAAAAAACGAACCCATTATTGCCACAAGTCAAGGCTATGTGTATATGGCATCTCAGCATGCGCCAGAAAGAGAAATTGAACAAATCATCGCCTGCAAGCATGATCCTGTTCGTACAGAAGAGGAACTGACCTTAATTGTAGATTTTGGGGTGACGGTAAAAGATGTGATTATAGAGCACCCTGTTTACGGTGAACTAACGGCCTCGATTCGCGTCAGCACTCGCAAGCAAGTAGCTGATTTCGTTCATCATATTTCTAACACGGGCGCCTCCTACTTGTCAGAACTAACAGACGGTGTGCATTTACATACACTCACTTCTTACAGTCAAAAGCAGCTTGACCAAGCCATCCAAGCGCTCGATGATGCTGGCTTTTTAATTAAAGATTAAAAAAATAGTGTCCTGCAAGGGACACTATTTTTCATTCGTTAGTTCATATGTTTGGTAGCTGCCGAGCAATTTGACTTCACAGCCAATTGCTTCTAATTCCTGAATCGCACCAGGGACAAGGACATCATCCATTTCTTTTTCTATATCTATAATAAATAAATAGTGTCCAAGACCAGTTTTTGTTGGACGAGATTCAATTTTTGACAAGTTGAGATTTCGCCAAGAAAAGGCAGATAACACGCGGTGCAATGCACCTGATTGGTCATCCTTTGGCAGACTGACGACAATGGTCGTTTTTGGCTTCGATGAGAACCCTGCATTCATTGGGAACGATGCTTTAGGATCTTTATGTAAAATAACAAAGCGTGTATGATTGTGCGGATAATCATGAATGTCTTTTTTTGCAATCGTTAAACCATACGTTTGTGCGGCAATTTCATTCGCAATGGCCCCAGCAGCCTCATCCGGATGCTCACTGATATATTTCGCTGCATAACCTGTTGATTCAACTGGACGATGCGGAATATCTGGGTACTGCTTTTTCAGAAATTGATGACACTGGGCAATCGCGTGCGGATGTGATTGGATCACATCTAATGTCTCCCAGCTTTCCGCTCTTGATGGGTGGACAAGCAAATGCTGCCGAATCGGTGCTGTCATTTCACCAACAATGGACAGCGCTTCTTCATGAATTAAATAATCAATCGTTAAGTTTACAGATCCTTCGAGTGCATTTTCAAGTGGAACGACCGCCAAATCGACTTCGCCTTTTGACACAGCATCCATACATTGCGGAATCGTTGCATAGGCACGCTGCATTGCATCTGCTGGAAAGCAAGAGCATACGGCCAAATGAGTAAATGTTGCCTCTGGTCCAAAATAACCTACAGTTAATTGCTTCATCTGCTATGATCTCTCCTTTTACGCCCCAGAACCTAGAATTTCAACTTTTTCGACAAATTCAAGTTTTCTTAATTGATTCATGACTGTATTGATATCATCTGCCATACCAGCCGTGCTAATGGATAGCGTGACATTCGCTCTTCCTTGCAGCGGAATCGTTTGGTGAATGGATAACACATTACAGCCAGAGTCAGCCACAATTTGAAGCAGTCTTGACAAAGCCCCAGACCGATCCTCAAGGTGGAAAAACAATGTGATGATCTGCTCTTTCACCATCGTATAAAATGGAAAAACAGCATCTCTGTATTTATAAAAAGCACTGCGGCTTAAATCCGCTTGTTGAACAGCATCGGCAACTGAATCCGCTTTTTTGCGATCGAGAAGCTTTTTGACTTCAAGCGTTTTTCGCATCGCATCTGGAAGGACATCCTCTCTTACTAAATAGAACGTTTCTTCTTTCACCTGTTTTCTCCCCTTTTAAAAACGGGAGAGCCCATGGACTGGACCCTCCTTTTGATCAATCAATAAATTCAAATTCAAATTCAAGCAGACGAATGATGTCGCCGTCTTGTGCACCACGCTCACGCAAGGCATCATCGACACCCATTCCGCGCAATTGTCTAGAGAATCGTTTCACGGACTCATCTCTTGAGAAATCTGTCATCTTAAACAGTCGCTCAAGTGCTTTACCCGTTATGACAAATGTACCGTCAGGATCTCTTGTGATCTCAAATGGTGCATCTCCCTCATCAAACCTGTACATTACGCGGTTATCAGACAGTTCCTCTTCATTATAAAGCGGGAATTCCGGTGTTGTTTCAAGCTGATTGGCGATTTCAAATAAAAGCTCACGAAGCCCTTCTCTTGTGATCGCACTAATTGGGAACACTTTATAGTCATCCGTTAATTTTTCTTTAAATGCCGCTAGATTGTCAGCAGCATCTGGCATGTCCATTTTGTTCGCTACAATGATTTGTGGACGCTCAGTCAATCTCATATTGTATTGCTCAAGCTCTTCATTAATCGTCACATAATCTTCGTACGGGTCACGTCCTTCAAGTGCTGACATATCAATGACATGGACAATGACACGTGTCCGCTCAATGTGGCGTAAAAATTGATGACCTAAGCCAACACCTTCGTGCGCGCCTTCGATCAGTCCTGGCAGATCCGCCATGACGAAGCTTCGGTTATCATCTGTTTCGACAACTCCTAGGTTCGGCACAAGCGTTGTGAAATGATAATCCGCAATTTTCGGTTTCGCAGAAGAGACAATTGAAAGCAGTGTCGATTTCCCGACACTTGGGAAACCAACAAGTCCAACATCTGCAAGTACTTTTAATTCTAAGATGACGTCACGCTCTTTACCTGGCTCGCCATTTTCAGAAAGCTGTGGTGCAGGGTTTGCCGGTGTTGCGAAACGTGAATTTCCACGTCCGCCTCGTCCGCCTTTTGCAATGACTGCCCGCTGTCCATGCTCTGTTAAGTCTGCGAGTACCTGTTCCGTCTCTGCATCCGTCACAACCGTACCGGGCGGAACTTTGACAACCATTTCTTCCGCATTTCGGCCGTGCTGGTTTTTACTCATTCCGTGCTCGCCGCGATCCGCCTTAAAATGGCGCTTATAACGAAAGTCCATCAATGTTCTGAGTCCTTCGTCTACTTCAAATACAACATCTGCACCATTTCCACCATCGCCGCCAGCCGGCCCGCCTTTTGGCACATATTTTTCACGACGAAACGCCACCATACCGTTTCCGCCGTCACCGCCTTTAACATACACTTTAACCTGATCTACAAACATAACTTCCTCCGTTTCTCTGCATCACATATCTCATTCTTGCCTCAAACAAAGCTCGATCATGGACTCATGACTTGTCACATGAAATTGAACTACACTCATACATGGATAGTTTGCGTCATGAAACGCATTTAACGCATCCAAACTTGTTAATTTTCCTTTGAAATCAAAATATAAGATCACATCATTCTCTTCATGATCTGTTTGGAACGTGACCGTTAAATGATTTTCAGTTTTCTGGCAAACTGATTGATCGAATATCGAAAACAACTCCTGTGATACCGTTAGCAGCTGCGATTCATATGCTGATAAGTCTCGGGTTTCACCAAGCACTTCGTATTCTAAGGTGATAAAATGCGACTCCCAATTAAATGTTAGAAAGTAATAGGCCAATTGGGGAATTTTTAAATTTGAGAGTTTGGATTCATGCTGTGCTTCAATGACCATTTCTTCTATAATTTCAAACACACGGTCATATTTTTCTAATGTCAAGTTGCCCTTGATCAGCTGCAATTTATTCATCCAGTCATGTCTTGAACGACTGAGCAGATAGATCAATTCATTTGTTAATGCAACGTGAGTTAATTTTTCGTTTTGTTTACTTGATATCTCTTCCATTATCGCACTCCCAATCGTTTGGTCTCTCTTTTAGGAGTCTTATCATCAATATGTCTCCCTGAATTATAACAGAGAAGACAGCATAGAAAAACACTAGTTATGTGAGGAAAGGTTGTTTTTTCTGATCTATAGGAGAAAATGAGGCAAAGTCAGCAAACGTTCTTTGATATTGATGGAGTGCATCTCTTTTTCATCTTCGATACTACTTGTAAAAAGTGAAAAAAACTCCAGTCAATGACCGGAGTTTTTAGCAATTATTGTGCCGCAGGATATACGCTCACTTTTTTACGGTCACGACCGAAACGTTCGAATTTAACTGTTCCGTCGATTTTAGCGAAAAGAGTGTCGTCGCCTCCGCGTCCAACGTTTTCACCTGGATAGATTTTCGTTCCACGTTGACGATAAAGGATAGAACCACCAGTTACGAATTGACCATCAGCACGTTTAGCGCCTAAACGTTTAGACTCAGAGTCACGTCCGTTCTTTGTAGAACCTACCCCTTTTTTAGATGCGAAAAATTGAAGATCTAATCTAAGCATGAAGTTCACCTCCTATTTTTTTGTAGATATTCTCACATAATCGTGATAATCTCGTTCGATTGTTTCTAAGGAAACGACCATGCCTTCTAAAAGCAGCTGGGCTTTTTCAAAGGATACTGGATCTGTATCAGCCGGCAATTCAAAAGAGAAATAGCCGCCTTCCTCGCCAATATCAAGCAGAGGGTCCAATCCTGTCAGTGCAATAATTGAATTGACTGAGCCGAAAACAACAGCAGATACTCCTGCACAAACGAGATCCTGACCTTTTTCAGCAAACTCGGCATGTCCAGTCATCTGAAAAGACGTAATGCTTTCATCTGCTGCCGACCGAGTAATGGTTGCTTTGATCATATCACTCACACGCCTTAAGCGTTGATTTTTTCGATAACAACTTTAGTGTAAGGTTGACGATGACCTTGTTTCTTGTGGTTGTTTTTCTTCGGTTTGTACTTGAACACAGTAATTTTCTTACCGCGACCTTGTTTTTCAACTTTAGCCGTTACTGTTGCTCCAGCAACTGAAGGGTTACCCACTTTGACAGTGTCTCCGCCGACAAACAATACGTTTTCAAAAGTTACTGTTTCACCTGCTTCAGCAGCTAGTTTTTCAACATAAACAGTTTGACCTTCTTCAACTTTTACTTGTTTACCACCAGTTTCGATAATTGCGTACATCTCTGCACCTCCTAATAAACTCAGACTCGCCGAATACAGGGGGCCTTAGGCTCTTTACACCTGCTTCGCGCGGTTGTAGCACGGGTGCTACATATCCATAACATTAAAAAATATATCAAATTAGACGCAGAATGTCAACGTATTTTCATCACTAGTACGGCAAAAGAAGCTCTTCCATGGAGGAGGTAGTTCTTCGATCTGAAAAATATGCATGAAGCAGTTCATTTTCGTCAAGCTGGCTCATTTTCACGCCATCTCTTTCAATAATAATCGGATGCTTACAGCCTCTTTGGAATCGCGCCATGACTTCATATACTTTTTCCTCAGCGCTCGCTCTCAGCGGAATCAGCTTTTCTACCTTTTGCTCTTTTTTACCGTAATAACGTTCTAGTAAAAAACGAACCCTGACATAATGCCGCTGCCGGTACTCCATCACGAGTGAATAGGCTAAAAAGGTGAGCAGCACCCAGCCGTTGAATTGAAGCGGCGCAAACAAAAGTAATCCGCCTGTCAACAGACTAAAAAAGACAAGGGAGCCTTTTATGGCAAGGGCATGTGCACGTTGGAAAGGGTAATATGCTGATAAGAGCAAAAAGAATAATTTCCCGCCATCTAGCGGCCAAATCGGCAAAAGATTCACAAGGAAAATCGCCATATTATAAAAAGTGAACATCGTAAAAATGTCGTGTGAAATAAGAGAAGCTTCCATGAAAAACCACGCCATAAGCTGGAGCGGTACATGCTGGAGCGGCCCGCATAAAATGACCGCCAGCTCTTCCTTTAGCGGGCGGTTCCCATGCTCTTCTACTTCTACCGCTCCGCCAAACGGGAGTAGAAAAATCCGCCGAATGCGCCAATGATAATAGCAAGCAGCCGCTGCATGTCCAAGCTCATGGACAAAGACGATAATGAGCAGACAAAGCAGCGGCTTGATTTGACCAGAGAGGATCGCAAACGCCATCACAATCCACAGCAGCGGATGAATGTGAATTTTCGTCAGCATGACCAGCCATCTATTCAAAGGTCATCACCTGAATAGGATCGATAAACTGTTCATTTTGCTTAATGGCAAAGTAATATGTGCCCTTTCCTTGATCATCAAGTGAGATCTGGCCAATTTTCTCACCCTTGTCGACAAAATCGTATAAGGCCACATTGGCTTCCTTTAATTGACCGTACCAGCTATAGCTGTTATCCGCATGCTGCACGACCACTGTCAGCCCTGTGTCACTTTTCTTTTTCACTTCTACTACATAGCCTTCCTTCATACTGTCAATCGCTTCAGCCGATGTTTCGATTTTGACACCTGCTCCATTTTGCGTAAAGGATTCCTGTACTTTTCCAGAAGCAGGTACGGCCAGTTCTTGGTTCGCTTGTACATCTTTTTGGTCTTCCTTTTTGTCGGTTAAAAAGGCAAGGGGGTTTCCAACTGTTTTCTCAAACCAGCGATTGGCAGCAGCAAATTGAAAATCTTGCTCAAAGGTCTGCGTAATGATCGGCTTCAGCTGCTGAAACGGCCCTGCCTGACCTTTAAATGAAATGGCTACAATCAACACAAGAGACGCAGATAATAAACATTTCAGCACAAAGGCATTGGGGTTAAATAGCGGATGCTGATATTTCTTCGGCTGATGAGACGACGATTCAAAGGAAGACGACCCTGAATGCTTTTCTTCCTCTGTCAGCATGACCCATGGAGGGATATCCTCTTTTTTCTTGAAAGTCGTCTTCTTAGATGGAGCAGCTGACTGCTTCGTTTTGCGGCGCTGCGCGATTTTCTTTCGGTACTCGTCCACACTTTTCATGAGATCACCCTTTACATACAAACAGTTTGTACATTTTATGTGGTGACCTCATCTGATATGCAACAAAAAGACCGATTCTGATCGAATCGGTCTCATTTTACCTGAATGCTTATTAAGCTCTTACACCAAAAAATGCTTTCAGCTTCGCAAACATTCCTTTGTTTTCATCTTCAAATGATTGAAGTGGAACAGATTCGCCTAGTACGCGGCGGGCGATATTACGATACGCAATCGAGACTTTATTTTTAGCATCCATGACAATCGGTTCACCATTGTTTGAAGCCTTAATCACGTCATCATCATCAGCGACAATGCCAAGAAGATCAATCGATAAGTGATGGACAACTTCATCCACATCCATTGAATCGCCACTTTTCGCCATGTGTGTACGAATACGGTTGACAATCAAACGAGGTGGTTCGATATCTTCTTGTTCTAACAAGCCGATGATACGGTCGGCATCTCTTACAGCTGAGATCTCAGGCGTCGTCACGACAATTGCCTTATCTGCACCAGATACAGCATTTTTAAAGCCTTGCTCAATTCCAGCAGGGCAATCAATGACGACATAATCAAAGTCTTGTTTCAATGATTGAATTAATTCTTTGATCTGCTCTGGTTCTACAGCCGTTTTATCGCTTGTTTGAGCAGCGGGTAAAAGATACAAAAGATCCTCGAAACGCTTATCTTTTACAAGCGCTTGGTGAATTTTACATCTTCCTTCTACTACATCGACTAGATCATAAATAATGCGGTTCTCAAGCCCCATCACGACATCTAAATTCCGAAGGCCAATATCGGTATCAACTAGACACACCTTTTTCCCTTGAATTGCTAGTGCTGTGCCTAAGTTTGCAGATGTTGTTGTTTTGCCAACGCCGCCTTTTCCTGAGGTAATCACAATAGCCTCGCCCAATTTCACATTCCTCCCTCAAGCCTTGTCAGATTAGGTCTTATATGAGCCAATTGCTGCAGGCGTTCAATGATCATGTTGCCATCTATATCTAAATAAGCACATTCCATTTCATTTCCATCTTCTTTTTGATCTGGTGCACGGTTAAACACTTGTGCGATGCGAAGCTGTGTTGGAATCATACGAGATGCCGCAATGACAGCTTGTTTATTCCCATTACATCCAGCATGTGCCACGCCTTTTAAAGCGCCGAGCACAAAAATATTTCCCCCTGCACGAATCGTTCCGCCAGGATTGACATCTCCTACTAATAAGAGATCTCCTTCAACATACAGTACCTGTCCAGAGCGCACAATTTTGGCTACAGAGGTAATTTCGGCCTCTGCTTTTAATCGTCTCGCCTCTTCAGTTGACATGACGTCACTTTCAATAGAGTGAATGACGAGATGTTCATTTTCAGAGACTGCTTCAGTCAAACGCATTTCCTGATCCTCTGTTAAATACCGAAAACCAAGCTTAATATGCACATTAACCTTATGACCTTCCCTTCCATCTGTATATTGCTCAAGTAAAAGAACCTCTCGCAAGCCAGAAAGAAGGTCATCAAACGAACAGTCATCATTTAACTGTAATGTTAATCCGTTTTTTGTACCTTTTATTGTCACATATTGCTGTTTTTGAGTTTTCAAGATGCTCACCTCAACAACATACTCATTTCGCCGTATTTGGACAAACTCCTGCTTTTATTCGTCGATCAGTCCTTGTTTCATATTGATGAAAAAGAGCCTAAGCGGCACAACAAGTATGAGAGACGCAGCAGTATTTAAAAGAATCGTTGGAATAAAGCGTTCGATGACATACGTATTAAACGGCATAATACCTGGTTGAATTGTCGCTTGAACGCCGTATACATAAAACTCCATCACGGAAACAGCAATAATCGACAGAAAGACGACCACTAACATAT
The DNA here is from genome assembly GCF_900186955.1 of Bacillus pumilus. NCBI lineage: Bacteria > Bacillati > Bacillota > Bacilli > Caryophanales > Bacillaceae > Bacillus > Bacillus pumilus. The sequence continues at coordinate 2,482,134 of NZ_LT906438.1, forward strand.
TTGTTTGCAAAACTTTAAAGGCTTTCGCTAGCAAATAGCAGAGCGCTCCAAAGCCAAACATATGAACACCAAGTATGCCTGTATACGAAATATCATATAAAAGTCCAAAGATAAAACCGAAAATCACACCATATTTTTGATTCACAAAAGCCGTCATAAATACAAGTGCGAGTAAGATGAAATGAGGAGCTAAAATTTGATTGTCTGAAACAAATGGGAGCTTCACTAGATCGACAAAAATACTGTCAAATACGAAGATAAACAACATGACGAAAGCAAGAAGGAAACGTCTCACGATCCTTCCTCCTTCGTCAATTCAGATGCATCTGCCGTACTTGAGCTGCGATTCACCACAATCACGCGGTCTAAATTGTTGAGTTCAGCCGCTGGTTCTACATAAATGATTTTTGTCAGGCCGTAATGATCTGGCTCGATTTCACTCACCTTACCAATCGTCAAGCCTTGAGGGAATACGCCCCCTGCTCCAGATGTTTCAACAAGATCTCCTTTTTTGACATCTCCATCTGCATCAGATTTCAGAATATTCATTGTCAGCATTTTTTTCTTACTGTCATAGCCGTTAATAATTCCGTTGAGTTCTTCTTTGCCCTTTTTCGCAAAAATTTTCGTTGAAATTCTATTATTTTGGTCAGTAGAGCTTAGCAACCTTACAGTCGAAGTAAAATTGTTGAGCTTATCACTTTCAATTTTCCCAATTAACGCACCACTCTCATTTGTGACCGCCATATCTTTGTCAACGCCTTGTTTTTTCCCTTTATCAATCATGACAAAGCTATCCCAAAGGGACGGGTTTCTAGCGATAACCGTTGATAGAATTGGCGTATAATCACGAATAGAGTTCACATAACCGAGCTGCTTGCGAAGCTTTTTGTTCTCATCTTCTAGTTCTTGAAGTTTCGCCTCATATTGGGTTTGTCCATCAAGTTTTTTTCGAAGACGTTCGTTTTCATCGTATGTGTTCTTTAAATCTTGTACGTTCCCATAAATACCGGCGATAAATTGTGATGGTTTATGAAAGACACCTTGAAAAAAGCCTGTCGTATCCCCCACTAATTTTTCCGGCCATGAAGCACCTCTGCCGCTTTTCACTGAAAAACCAATCATGGCCACCAGTACGATGACACAGACAAGGAGCAACATTAATCTTTTATTCATAAAAAACTGCGGCATGTCTTACACCTCTTTATTTACGCCCGATTATCGATTATCTTTTGATTTTCCTTTGAACAAATGAATATGCTCTAGTGCTTTTCCTGTTCCGATTGCCACACAGTCAAGCGGGTCTTCAGCAATAATGACTGGCATCTTCGTTTCATCACTAATGACTTTGTCAAGATTACGAAGCAATGCACCGCCGCCAGTTAAGACGATTCCACGGTCCATAATATCTGCTGCCAGCTCAGGCGGAGTTTTTTCAAGTGTCATTTTCACCGCATCAACAATTGTTTCCACTGTATCGCGAAGCGCTTTTGCAATCTCATCTGCTGTAATCGAGATTGTTTTTGGCAGACCAGTTAAAAGGTCACGGCCCCGAATATCCATTTCATCATGTACATCAGGCTGCGCAGAACCAATTTCCATTTTAATAGCTTCTGACGTACGATCACCGATCATCAGGTTATACGTTTTACGGATGTAGCTGCTGATCGCATCATCCATTTCATCTCCTGCCACGCGGATTGATTGTGATGTCACAATACCGCCAAGAGAAATAATGGCTACCTCTGTTGTACCGCCGCCAATGTCAACAACCATACTTCCTGTTGGCTCCCATACAGGCAGGTTAGCACCGATCGCCGCAGCAAATGGCTCTTCAATCGGGTATGCGTCACGTGCACCAGCTTGTCTTGTTGCATCAATAACTGCACGCTCTTCTACAGCTGTAATACCAGATGGTACACATACCATCACGTAAGGTTTACGAGCAAAAAGCCCTTTGCCTTTTAATGCTTGATTAATGTAATATTTCATCATTGTTGCTGTCGTCTCGTAATCTGCAATGACTCCGTCTTTCATTGGGCGAAGTGCCACAATATTACCAGGTGTACGGCCAATCATGTTTCTCGCGTCATTTCCAACCGCCACTATAGACTTCGTATCAGTTTCCAAAGCTACGACCGAAGGTTCTCTTACAACAATGCCTTTTCCTTTAATAAAAACAAGCGTGTTCGCTGTTCCAAGATCTATTCCAAGGTCTTTTGTACCAATTCCAAACATATGTATGTATCTTCCTTTCTTAAACCAAAATTCCCTTTAGGGAAAAACTCATAAACTCTATTATATCGTAAAACATTGAAAAAAAAAGTGTTACAAATACCCTTTTTCCTTCAAACTCACAAATTTTTGATCACCTATGACCAGATGATCAAGCAGCTGTATTCCAATCAGCTTTCCACATTCAAAAAGTCGCTGTGTAACTTCAATATCTTCCCTGCTGGGCGTCGGATCTCCAGATGGATGGTTGTGCACACATATAAATGAAGCGGCCGATCGTTTAAAGGCTTCTTTGAAAATTTCACGCGGGTGAACGATCGATGAATTCAGGCTTCCAATAAACACGGTATGTTTATGAAGAACTTGATTTTTTGTATTGAGATAAAGACAAACGAAATTTTCCTGTGTCAAAAATCTCATATCTTCCATCACAAAGTTCGCTCCGTCTTCTGGTGTGCGGATCACATAGCGGTTATCCGTCGTTTGATGGTGTAATCTAGTGCCGAGTTCTAAAGCAGCTAAAAGAGAAATCGCCTTCGCCTTTCCAACTCCTCTAATCTTCGACATTTCTTCAATTGAGGCTTCTTTTACAGAGCGAAGACCGCCAAATGTTTGCAGAAGTCTTGCAGAAATTTGGAGAACTGATTCTTTTTTCGTGCCTGTTCTTAGAAGAATCGCAACAAGTTCATGATTTGACAAACTGCTGGGCCCGTATTTGATAAATCGTTCTCTCGGTTTTTCATCATGAGGGAGATGCTTTAGCAGCATAGGGAAATCGTTCAGGATGACCACTCCTTTTAGAATTCCTTCCTGTCTTCAAAAAGGGGTGATTCCAAAGGTTTCAAGCACTCTGACTGTTTTCGCAATAGGTAGACCGACAACGGAAAAATAATCACCATCTATTTTTTGAACAAACAGTGCGCCTTTCCCTTGAATGCCATAGCTTCCCGCTTTATCAAGGGGTTCGCCCGTATCGATATAGCGGTCTATTTCATTTTGAGTCAGCGTCCAAAATGTCACTTCTGTCTGTTCATAAAATGTTTCTTTTCTATTCTCTGACTGAACCGTGACACCCGTCAAGACTTGATGTGTCTTTCCTGATAATAATTGAAGCATAAAAGCCGCTTCTTTCTTATCTTTTGGTTTCCCAAGACATTTGCCGTCAATTGCAACAATTGTATCTGCACCAATGACCACAGCTTTGGGATTTAATCTTTGAATATCATTTGCTTTTTGTTCTGCCAACCATTGGACGTTCTCAGCAGGGGAAAGGTTTCGATTAATTTCTTCTTTTAAATGACTTGCTTGAATGTCATAAGAAAACCCTGCTAGATCAAGCAATTCTTTTCTTCTAGGTGATTGCGATGCGAGAATCAATTGGTTCATGTTTGTTCATCCTTTCAGGGTTTAGCCTAAGAAGTAAGATACCCATTCATCCTAGCAAATGTACATCTTACCGACAATTTACGAAAATTCATTTTTCATGTACCTTCATCATTATGTTGGATGCAAAAGAAAAAAACTAGTCATTTTTTGACTAGTTTCGTTTCTTAAAAAATGATTTTACGTATTTAATTGATCAAGCAATGCCTGCTGAGATTTCCATCCATTTTCAGCAGTTGGGTCATTTAAGAGCTGCACAGCTTTTAGCAAACTGCTTTTAGCCGGTGCATCCTCTGTTTTGGCACTTTCAAGCTCAGAAATTAGCTGCGTGACTTCCTTTTGATCCACTTCATCGCCTGCAATCACTTTGGATGATAATACAGATGCCTTTTCTATTAAACTAGTCAGCTCATCCGGCACTTGAAATGAGAGCTCCTTTCCTCCCCACGCCTCAAAGTGCTGATCAATCAATTTCTTCCCTACAGCGCTTGTCATCCCCTGCTCTGTCGCAAGCCCGGCAATGACATAATATCCATCATCCATGGAAACCTTTTTCCCAGCATATCCTGCATCTTTTAAACTGCCAACTAAGTCATCTGCTCCTTTTTCAGAAGAGAATTTCCCAGCCTGTACAACAAAGGTTGATAAACTGCCAGAGGCACTTTTTTCATCTTTGTTCTCTTTTGATTCATCTGTAGTACCTGCATTCGGCGCATCCCCACCAGCTTTCATCGATGATTGATTTCCAGAACCAGATGCCGAGACACTGATATCTCCACCTGAAGGATTTGATGTACCATCTTGACTTAAACTAAGCGCAAACACCCCAAGGCCTGTCCCAAGAACGACCGCAAACACAATCGTTGTCATCACTCTCTTGAAGGGACCACGATTTTTACCGAACTTCTGATCAAAGGAGCTTTTTTTCTTTTGATAAGGTGTGACGACTTTTGGATCAGAATGATAAATATGATCAGCAGCATCATCCCACTGGAAATCTTCTTCTTTCGGTTTAGACGAATCTTCCTGAGAAGCCGCTGTCTCCTGTTCAGAATGTCTCTTTTCCTCCCAATTCGAAAACGTCACTTGATCCTCTTGCTGTTTTGGCGGCTGATGATCATCTTCATGCACCATTTCTTCCTTGCCATTAATATTGACCTTTAGCCCTTGTTTTTTTGCCTGCCTCTTTTTCACTGTCATTCCCCGCTTTCTGACATGTTTGTAAGAAAGACCTTTCTGTCCAATGAATCAGCGCGAATTTAACCCGTCCTTCTTTCTGTTTCACACTTTACCATAGCAGTAAAAAAAAAGAACAAGACTTTTGTCGGCAGGGCAAAAAAGTGTTCGCCAATTTTTTCACCCCTTCGACTATCCAAATAGAAACAAGACAGGAGCACCACAGAGATACAGCAAAAAAGAAATAGCGATCGAAGGAACAAAAGGGAATGGCTCGTTTACTCGAAAGGAAAAGACCTTTGCATAAACCATTCCAGCGATACATGAGAGAAAAAGCATGAGAAGGAACGGCTTGAAGCCAAAGCAAAACGCAAGCACACTGAACAACTTCATATCAGCTCCGCCCAGACTATTCGGCTTAAAATAATCTAAACTAGAAAACAAAAGAATGCAAAAAATCAGAGAAGCCGCCCCTTCCCACCAGATAAGAAGCGGTTCCAACGTGCGGTATATGACGAAAAGAGGGAAAAAGAAGAGAAACAGCTCGTTCGGCACCCTCATATAGAGAAGATCACTCACGACAGCAATCACGAATAAACTACAAAGAATCACAAGGAAAAGACTTTCAAACGAAACACCAGCGATCCTATAAATGAACAAAAAAAGACCGCCTGACAGCATTTCAATCGTTGGATAGAGCCAAGACAGCCGAATGCCGCAATGTTTACAAGACCCCTTCCATACAGCATAAGAAACGAGCGGGATCATCTCATACAGGGATAGCGGCTGTTTACAGGCTGTGCAGTGAGAGCGAGGGAAGAGAATAGACCGCTTCACTGGCAGCCTTTCGCCAGTGAGATGTAAGAACGATCCCATCGTGATGCCTGCAAGAAACAGAAAAATCTCAATCATATGTGGTGCTCCTTCCGGTAATAAGATAGACCGGATTTTACCATGACCCTATCCACCAAAGCATCTAGTGAAAATATGATTTTTCCCCTCTTCTACATATAAAAAGAAAAAGACGCAGGAGGCATCAAAGCCATTTGCGTCTTTTCGTTATCCAATCATACGATTTCGTAAATCTGAAATAAAATAAAGAGAGCCTGTCACAAGGATCACCGCTGAAGGATCATCACTTTTTTTCTGAATGAACTCAAGCACTGTACGAGGGTCATCATCATACGATGTTGCCTCTAACTGACTGCATGCATAAAGCTTTTCCGCTGATTCAGCTCTTGGAAAATCAAATGAAACAAAATGGATAGAGGAACTAATGGCTTCAAGTTTTTGAATCATTTGCTTGTACGGCTTATCTTTTAAAGCACTAAAACAGACATGCACTTGTTTACTAGAAAAATGAGCTTGTACCGTTTCAATTAAACGGTCGATTCCTTCTTCATTATGAGCGCCGTCTAAATAAACTGGTGGATGGTCTTTGACTTTTTCAAATCTTCCAGCCCAAACTGCATGCCGAATACCTTCATATACCTGCTCTTCTGTCACGCTAATATAGCCTTCTTGCTCCATCCATTCAATGAGTAAAACAGCAAGGGAAGCATTTTGCTGTTGATGCGTTCCGATTAACCCTGTTTCAAGCTGCGGATACTGCCTTTTTGATGTGCTTAACGTAAATCGTTCTCCTGTTTCTGTTGGCTGCTGATGACTGAAGGTACAAGTATCCTGTAATGAAATGCATTCCGTCTTCTTCTCTTTTGCGATATTTTGAATGACCGCAAGTGCTTCCGGTTGATGAACTGCGGTGATCATCGGAATACCCTCTTTGATAATGCCCGCTTTTTCAGATGCAATTTGTTCAAGTGTATCACCTAGAATCGCCATATGATCATGACCAATCGATGTAATCGCTGTTAAGATAGGTACGGCAACATTTGTTGAATCAAGTCTTCCGCCAAGCCCTGTCTCTAATAGGACAAAGTCTACTTGCTGCACATCGGCAAAATAAGCAAATGCACATGCGGTAATGATTTCAAACTCTGTTGCTGCGCCAAGCTCTGTTTGATCTAACTCATCAACAAAAGGCTTGATTTTATTCACCAAACTCAGCCATTCTTCATCCTGTATAGGTGCTCCGTTCACGCTGATTCGTTCATTGAACGTTAAAATAAACGGGGAGGTGAAGGTGCCGACTGAATAGCCTGCTGCCTGTAAAACGGAACGAGTAAACGCAATCGTTGAACCTTTTCCATTTGTACCTGCAACATGTACCACTTTTATGCGTTGTTCCGGATGGCTTAGTTTGTTCATCAGCCACTTCATTCTTTCAAGACCCGGTTTTACACCAAAGGCCAGTCTACTGTGAATCCACTCAATGGCTTCATGATAGGTTGTAAACAATGTCATCTCTCATTTCATCCGAAATTTTCAAAAAAGACGACTCCATTTTGTTAGGAGCCGTCTTTTCAACCTTATGCTTTCAGCTCTTCAATACGCTTTTGAACAGCTTCGCGTTTTGCGACATAGTCACGTTCTTTCGCACGCTCTTCTTCTACGACACTTTCAGGCGCTTTTTTCATAAAGCCTTCGTTGCCAAGCTTTTTCTGGACGCGCTCTACTTCTTTTGTCAACTTATCAAGCTCTTTTTGCAGACGAGCGATTTCCTCATCTAAGTTGATTAAGCCTTCAAGCGGCAGAATGAGCTCTGCTCCAGAAATAACAGCCGTCATCGCTTTATCACTAGCTGGGACATCTGTGCCAATTTCAAGTACACTTGGGTTCGTAAAACGCTCGATATATAAACGGTTTTTCTCTAAGCGTTCCTGCACATCAGATGTAGAAGCTTTAATGTAAAGCTCCACCTGTTTGCTCATTGGCGTATTCACTTCACTGCGGATGTTACGAACAGAACGGATGAGTTCCACAAGCAGCTTCATATCAGCAGACGCTTGTTCGTTTGAAAGCTCCGGCTTCACCTCAGGCCAAGCCGCTACAGTAATCGATTCACCTTCGTGCGGAAGATGCTGCCAGATTTCTTCTGTTAAGAATGGCATGAACGGATGAAGAAGTCTCATCGTCTGATCTAATACGTACGCAAGGATCGAACGAGTCGTTTTCTTCGCTGCTTCATCTTCTCCATAAAGCGGAAGCTTCGCCATCTCAATATACCAATCACAGAAATCATCCCAAATGAAGTTGTATAAATGTCTGCCCACTTCACCAAATTCATACTTGTCAGCTAGCTGTGTGACACTTTCAATCGTTTCATTTAAGCGAGTTAAAATCCATTGGTCAGCAACTGATTTTTCTCCTGTTAAATCAAGCTCATCATACGTTAAGCCATCCATGTTCATTAAAGCAAAACGTGATGCGTTCCAAATTTTGTTCGCAAAGTTCCAAGTGGATTCAACCTTTTCAAAGCTAAAGCGAAGATCCTGACCTGGTGAGCTTCCAGTTGCTAAGAAATATCTTAATGAATCTGCACCGTACTTGTCGATGACCTCCATTGGATCAATTCCGTTACCTAGCGACTTACTCATTTTACGTCCTTGCTCGTCACGGATCAGCCCATGAATCAGAACGTCTTTAAACGGTTTTTCTCCTGTGAATTCAAGACCTTGGAAGATCATGCGAGAGACCCAGAAGAAAATGATGTCATAGCCTGTAACAAGCAGGTTTGTTGGATAGTAGCGCTTGAAGTCTTCACTATCTGCATCCGGCCAGCCCATTGTCGAGAAAGGCCAAAGCGCTGAACTAAACCATGTATCAAGCACATCGTTATCCTGTTCCCAGTTTTCTATATCTTCTGGTGCTTCCAGTCCAACGTATACTTCTTTCGTTTCTTTATGATACCAAGCTGGAATGCGGTGTCCCCACCATAGCTGACGAGAAATACACCAGTCACGGATATTTTCCATCCAGTGTAAATACGTCTTTTCAAAGCGGTCTGGAACAAATTGAACTTGGTCGTCCCCATTTTGAAGGTTAATGGCTTCGTCTGCCAACGGCTGCATTTTTACAAACCATTGAGTAGATAAATAAGGTTCAACGACAGCTCCGCTTCGCTCACTATGACCAACTGAATGCATATGGTCCTCAATTTTGAACAAAATACCCTCTTCTTGCAAGTCTTTTACAAGCTGTTTACGGCATTCAAAGCGGTCCATTCCTTTGTATTGCAGTGCATTTGCATTCATTGTGCCATCTTCATTCATGACAAGAATACGCTCTAGGTCATGGCGGTTTCCAAGCTCAAAGTCATTCGGGTCATGAGCAGGTGTAATTTTCACAGCTCCTGAGCCAAACTCTATATCGACATAGTCATCAGCAACGATTGGAATCTCGCGTCCTGTAATTGGCAAGACCACTGTTTTTCCAATTAAATGCTGATAACGTTCGTCATCAGGATGCACGGCAACGGCTGTATCTCCGAGCATTGTTTCAGGTCTTGTCGTCGCAATTTCAATTGAACCCGTGCCATCTGAAAGTGGGTATCTTAAGTGATAAAACGCGCCTTGAACATCTTTATAAATGACTTCAATATCAGAAAGTGCCGTTTTCGTCGCTGGATCCCAGTTAATGATGTACTCTCCGCGATAGATCAGCCCTTTTTCATACAATTGAACAAACACTTGGCGTACCGCTTTATTCAGACCTTCATCTAATGTAAAACGTTCACGTGAGTAATCAAGACCAAGCCCCATTTTCGCCCACTGACTGCGAATAAAGTCCGCATATTCTTCTTTCCATTTCCACGTTCCTTCCACAAATTTCTCCCGGCCAAGGTCATAACGGCTTACGCCTTCTTCGCGAAGCTTTGCCTCAACCTTTGCTTGGGTCGCAATACCGGCATGATCCATTCCTGGAAGCCATAGAACGTCATAGCCCTGCATCCGCTTCATACGTGTCACGATGTCTTGAAGTGTAGAATCCCACGCATGCCCAAGGTGCAGTTTTCCTGTCACGTTTGGTGGAGGAATGACGACTGTATATGGATCTTTCGTTTTGTCATTTTGTGCTTCAAAGAATTTTCCTTCAAGCCAGTACGTATAGCGGTCTTTTTCAATCGCATTTGGGTCGTACTTTGTTGGCATTTCTTGATTATTTGTTTCCATTTATGTAACCTCCACATTTTTTCGGCTGATGAAACATAAAAAAGCCTTTTCATCCTTATAAAAGGACGAAAAAGCTTTTTCGCGGTACCACCTTTTTTCATGGAACACATAGACGTGTCCCATACACTCTAAAGGATAACGGGGTTCTCCCGAATTTCTCTACTTGTTCATTCAAGAAATTAAGCTCACAGGCGACCTTCCAAACAAGTGCATCCTAGGAAACCTTTCAGCTCATGGTCTCCCTCTCTTTAGGGTCTTGCTTGTACTCTTCCTGATCCACGCTTACGATATATCACGTTCATCAGCACATACTCATCTTTTATTTATATTACTAAATGCCTTTTGTTTTCGTCAATCATCTTTTCCGCTTTTCTTCTTCTTTATACAAATTGGGCAAGCACCCTTTTCCTCTTTGCCCATATGATAATAACAAAATGAAGAAGGAGGGCGTTTGCTTTGAAAAAGATCAATCCTTACACACTTCCCCCCTGGCTGAGACAAATTCGGGCAGTGGCCTCCCAAGTCGTTCTCCCGATTGCGATATTTCAAGGGTTTCGTACGATCATTTTCCCCACAACATTTGACGTCCTCATCCTAGGTATTCTCATTTTTCTCGCCTGCGCCTTTCACCTTGATTGGTTTTAAACACTCGCGCTTATGTACACACAAAATAACCTCGTCATTCCGCTGATGACGAGGCACTTTGTTCTTCTTCAAGCCGTCTAGCCTGCTCAATCTCGTGAATCTTCATGACGGTCGGCTCTGAATTTTTCATCTGCCAATACGCTCTTAACAGCTGTTGACAGCTTTCCATCTCATCCTGCCCGCCTGCTTCATAGGTTTTAACTGTATCAAACAGACCTTGCGGATAAGCAAGGTAACTAAGAAACAAATGAAGCTCTTCCTCCCGAAGAGGATTTCCTTTTTGGTACGTATAAAACAAGGAAGTGCATTCAGGACAAGACGTGGGATAGGTTTTGAATGTCCGATAGTAAAAGGTCAGAAGGTCATAAATGGGGGCGGCTTTTTTAGACCGCTCAAAATTGGTGAAATGTCCTGTACCCACATCATTATACAAAAAGTGATGAATCGACAGCTGCCCATGATTTAACACAACACGTGTTGTTTCTTTATCTTTCATTTCTTCATGCCAGTCTTCTAGTCGTTCGAGGGCAAATTCGCTGGCAGACATCGCCTCTGAAAAATACATCGCAGCAGCCAGTTCAAATGGCGACATATACCAAGTTTGCTCTGCCCGCTCTATGAATCGTTCATACATGTCTTTCTCTGTTTCCCATTTGGTCTTGATTTGTGTGTAGTGCGCTTCGATCTCTTGCTCTGTGATATCCATCATCACTTCAGTCCGCTTATGAAGTCTTGCAATCTCTTGAAATAAATATTCATGTTTATCGTCCTGCTCTTCTCTCTTTTCATTCGTCAGCCAAGGCATGAGATAATATGCGTACTGGCTTTCACGATGACTTGAGAAAAAAGAACCGCTCTTCGTCCGATAAATCGGCACAAAAGAGCGATAGCCCTTTGATTCTAGTTCAAGCATTTGCTCTGTAAACTGCATATGTCGACTGGCTTTTACTCGCTTTAAGGCAAATACGCCCTGCTTTGTATATACTTTGACGACAGCAGGACTGACAGGTTCAACGTATTCCGCCTCAAGCCCGTATTCGTATAGGACAGATTGGATCTCATCCACGTTCACTCACCACATTTTCTCGATCGGTCATCTCTTGTTAGGCATTGCTTTTTTGATATTCAGGAATATAAAGAATCTGCCCTTCTTCAAGCTCCGCATCCACTGATAATGAGTTTGTGCGAAGAAGCTGCTGCACATTCAACTGATATCGCTCACAAATACGATCGACCGTATCTTCTTGCTGAACTATACATATTTTCATGCGAGAAAAATCTTCCTCCTCCTGCTTAGCAAACAGCTTTGTTAAATAAAGAGAGTTTTCACTGCCAGACGTTTCTCTCACATCTTCTTCAAACTCCTCTTCTTCTTGAGCTGACTCATATACTTTTGGCGCTTCTCGTTCATATAACCGTCCGAGCTGGTACGTGTCATCCTGCGCCTCTTGCTCCTCTTCCACGTGATAAGCCGGTGATTCAAATACTGGATACGGCTGAACCGTTTCTTCCAGCTCTTCAGCTGCTTCGGGATCTTTTCTCACTTCCACCTCAAAGAATGTATCCTCCCTTTTCTCTTCTTCTAAGAGCTTAGGCGGTTCAAAAAATGGCGGTTCTTGCACCTGAGCTTCTGGTAAGGAGCGATAACCAAGCGCCACTTCTTCTTGGCTCTCCGATTCTTCCAGTTCTTCGGTTTCTTCTTCCCTACTCACCAGCTCTATCTCAATTTCTTCTTCCTGCTTTTCTTCTTCGGCGCGCGTGTCATGCTGTAATACAGCCTGATCCTCATCAATCTCACGTTCATAGTCTTGTAGCTCTTCTTGCTCTTCATCTTCTGGCTGCAGCTGATAATCGTAGGTCACGTCGCCATATTCTTCTTCAGAACGATGAACAAATTCATATGGCTCCTCTACAGGCACTTGGGGCATTTCCTCGTCTAATAGACCCTCAATCGCCAGATCAGCTTGAATGGTCAGCAAACGATTTTCTGTCAGCTGGTAATCAAACGCATCAATAAACACAAACACATCATTTAAATGACTGATTTTGTTTTTAGGAATCGTGATATCGACTGGGAATTGATGCAGAAGCTCCGCCGTCCCGTCTTCTCTGACCTTCACCTCATCAGCTTCTCTGTATGATGCATAGGAACTCAATTCACCCAATAGCTCCTCTTGATTTATGTTGTATTCTCCTGTTAGCTCGAGTGAACCTCTAATCGAAACATAATCATTCACTTCTTGAACGAGAATGTCAGGATCGAGAGAAATAGACAGCAGCTCACTGACTTCCTGTCCGCTTTTGAAATAGATGGATTCTTCTACTGAAAACTGTAATCGATTGTTTTGAGACAAGTCGGTGTCCTCCTTTCATCTAATCCTTCAAAATAAAATTAGATGTCAATACAGATGTATGTGAGAGGCAGTGAAAATATGATTGGTTTTCAGCAACACAAAAAAACCGATATGTCTCCATATCGGCGCAGCGTGTAGACAAACCCTCGCATTCGTTGTCAGTCCTGCGCGCAGGTGCTCACGAATATCAATTCGCTCCGCTCCTGTGCTCGACCTTCCTAGACTTCAAAGGTTTTCAATTCACGCTGAAAGGAAGAACACAAGGCTGAAAGCAAGCCTTGTGTCATGATCAAAAGCCGATATGTTTCCATATCGGCTTTCGTTTATCGACGTAGTTTTTGAAATACTTTTTCCACTGTCTCAATCGTATATTCGATGTCTTCATCTGTGTGAGCTGTTGACAGGAATAGTCCTTCGAATTGAGAAGGGGGAAGGAAGATGCCGTGGTCGGCCATTTCCTTGTAAAATTCAGCAAATAAAGCGAGATCAGCTGTTTTGGCTTTGTCATAATTGACCACTTCTTCATTTGTAAAGAAGAATCCAATCATCGAACCCGCACGGTTAAACGTTAATGGAATTCCATGTGCTTTCGCCGCATTTGAAATGCCTTCTTCCAGCCGGTCTCCTTTTCGTCTAAACTCTTCATAAGACTCAGGTGTCAGCTGTTTTAAGGTTTCTAAGCCTGCTGTCATCGCAAGTGGGTTACCAGATAACGTTCCTGCTTGATAAATTGGACCGCTTGGCGCAATTTGTCTCATAATATCCGCTCTTCCGCCATAAGCGCCGACCGGAAGACCGCCTCCGATCACTTTACCAAGACACGTCAGATCAGGTGTGATGCCAAAGTAGCCTTGCGCGCAGTGATAATCCACACGGAAGCCGGTCATGACCTCATCAAAAATGAGTAAAGCTCCGTATTGCTCTGTGATGTCTCTCAGCCCTTGTAAGAAACCGTCTTGCGGAGGGACAACCCCCATATTTCCTGCAACCGGCTCGACAATGACACCTGCAATATCGTCTCCAAATTCCTGAAAAGCAACTTGAATGCTTTCTAAATCATTGTACGGCACTGTGATCGTGTTGCTTGCAGTTCCTTCAGGTACCCCTGGGCTATCTGGAAGCCCTAGCGTTGCGACACCTGAACCTGCTTTAATGAGCAAAGAATCACCGTGGCCATGATAGCAGCCTTCAAATTTCACAATTTTATTTCTGCCTGTAAAGCCTCGAGCCAGACGAAGTGCACTCATGGTTGCCTCTGTACCAGAGCTGACCATACGAATGACTTCGATAGAAGGAACCCGCTCTGATACAAGCTTAGCTAATTCATTTTCAACTAATGTCGAAGCACCAAAGCTTGTCCCCTTTTCTGCCACTCGCTGAATGCTTTCAACCACACGGTCATTCGTATGCCCTAAAATAAGCGGTCCCCATGATAAGACATAATCGATGTATTCATTTCCATCAATATCATAGATTTTGGCGCCTTTGCCTCGTTCCATAAAAATCGGATCTGTGTTCACTGATTTAAATGCACGTACAGGGCTGTTGACACCACCAGGCATTAAATGCTGCGCTTCTTCAAATGCTTGCTTTGATTTTTCATAGCTACGTCCCATTTCAACGTCCTCCTGTCTATCCGTTCTTTATTCTGAGAGCCATTTTGCTGCATCTTTTGCATGATACGTAATGATGAGTTCTGCTCCTGCACGTTTCATGCTTGTCAGCATTTCAAGAACAAGCTCTTTTTCAGAAATCCACCCATTTTGAGCAGCGGCTTTGACCATTGCATATTCTCCGCTCACATTGTAAGCAACAATAGGGAGTGTAAATTCATTTTTCACATCACGCATAATGTCTAAATAAGAAAGAGATGGTTTCACAATGAGGAAGTCAGCTCCCTCTTCTACGTCAGATTGCGCTTCTCTTAGTGCCTCTAAACGGTTTGCAGGGTCCATTTGGTATGTTTTACGATCTCCAAACTGCGGTGTGCTATGCGCCGCGTCACGAAACGGACCGTAAAACGCACTTGCATATTTCACAGCATATGACATGACAGGTACATGAATAAAGCCAGCTTCATCAAGCGCCTCACGAATGGCAATAACAAATCCATCCATCATATTGGAAGGAGCAATGATATCTGCACCTGCGCGCGCTTGGCTAACAGCAGTTTTCGCTAATAGCTGAAGAGATTCATCATTTAAAACTTCTCCATCTTCAACGATTCCGCAGTGTCCGTGATCTGTATATTGGCATAAGCAAGTGTCTGCAATGACCACGAGCTCTGGGAAATGCTTTTTGATCTCAAGCGTCGCTCTTTGCACAATGCCATGGTCGTGATACGCTTCACTGCCCACATGGTCTTTATGATCTGGAACACCAAATACAATAATTGATTTGATGCCTAGGTCGACAAGCTCTTGGACTTCTTCTTTTACAAGGTCCACTGAAATGTGATAAACACCCGGCATTGAAGAGACTTCTTTTCGGACATTTTCTCCCTCTACAAAAAAGATCGGATAAATGAAATCAGATGGTCTTAAAAAGGTTTCTCTGACTAATTCTCTCATTCCTGCACTTGTCCGCAGTCTGCGGTGTCTGTTAAATTTCATCATTGGTTCAACTTCCTTTCAGATAAACGGCACATCAATTCAAGCATTCCGTCTATCGTATAAGTATCTGGGGTTTCAGAAGAAATCCCGTATTGAAGCAGCGCCTCTTTTGTCAGAGGACCGATCGTCACAAAACAGGTGTCAGAAGCAGCTAGCTTCGCTGCATCTGCCTCCATGGCATGCATAAATGAATGGACAGTGGATGAGCTCGTAAATGTAATAAAATCAAATGATTGCTTCGTCATTGCCGTTTTGAGAGCGGCAATTCCTTCCTCATCCTTGACCGTTTCATATAAAATCCATTCCTTTACTTCTATGCCAAGTGGAACAAGCGTTTTCTTCACGACATCTCGAGACAGGTGTCCTTTTGCTACAAACACACGCTCTCCCGGACGCACATGGTCAAGCAGCGCATCTGCGAGCTCTTCCGCTATGAATCGTTCTGGTACGACATCCACCTTCAAGCCGTGCTGCTCAAGATAGGCAGAGGTTTTCTCACCTACCGCAGCCACTTTCAAATGGGATAAACTCTTATGTAAATGATGGTCTTCTATGTAGCTCAGAAAAAAAGACGCCCCATTTACACTCGTGAAAACAAGCCATTGGCTATTTTCTAAGTCCTTTAAAAAGGCCTGCGCTTTTTCATTTGTGAGCGTAGGCTCAAACCGAATAAGAGAGGTTAAAACAGCATGGCCGTTCAGCTCTTCAATCTTCTGCTGAAACACACCCGCTTGACGTTCATTTCGAGTGACAAGCACCGTCTGTCCGTGAAGCGATTGGCCTATGGTCATTGGGAGGACAGATCCTTTTTCACCTTGTCGATTAAATCCTTTGCTCCCTTATCAGCCATCTGCTTCGCACATGCTGTTCCAATTGCCTCAGGGTCAGAGCCTGATACAGTTTCTCGAATAATCGTGTGTCCGTCAGCAGATGCCACAAGACCCGTCAGTTCAATTTCATCGCGCTCATTTATCGTTGCATAGCCAGCGATCGGCACCTGACAGCTGCCATCCATTTGTTTGAGGAAGGCTCGTTCAGCGAGAACCGTTTTCTTTGTGTATTCATTCGTAAATTGAGCGAGAAGCTGCAATAGCTCTTCATCATCTCCGCGGCACTCAATTGACAAAGCGCCTTGACCAACTGCGGGCAGGCAAGTCTCAGGAGATAAAAATTCAGACACGACCTCTTTGCTCCATCCCATTCTGGACAGACCGGCAGCCGCTAGAATAATGGCATCATATTCTTCATTTTTCAGCTTTTCCAATCGTGTATCAATGTTTCCTCTAATCCATTTAATGTTCAGATCTGGTCTTTCCTGAAGAAGCTGGGCACTGCGCCGTAAGCTGCTCGTTCCCACAATAGCACCCTTCGGCAGCTCATGAAGACGCAGATGATCCTTCGAAATCAGAGCGTCCCTTACATCTTCACGCTCAGGAATACAGCCAATGACTAATCCTTCAGGAAGAGCAGCCGGCATATCCTTCATACTGTGAACTGCCATATCGATGTCGTGATTCAGCATCGCCTGTTCAATTTCTTTGACAAACAGTCCTTTTCCGCCAACCTTTGATAAGGTCACATCTAAAATTTGATCACCCTTTGTCACAATCTCTTTTATTTCAAAAGAATAAGAAGGGTTTAGTTCAGACAGCTTTTGAATGACCCATTTTGTTTGTGTAATTGCAAGCTTACTTCTTCTAGAACCTACTTTAATTGTACGCAATTCGTCTTCCTCCCGACAATGCCCTTAAGACTCATCATTATTTATTGAAACCAATGAAAGGTTGATAAGCTACCAAGCAGAAAATAATTGATCATCAGCACAAAGAATGAACCGACATTCCACAGTGCCACGACTTTGCCCTGCATATTTTTCACCAATCTGATATATAAGTAAACACCATATAAAAACAGCATAATAAACGAACCAAGCACCTTTGTATCTGTCCAGTACAACGTATCATACGAAATATATGCCCAAATGATGCCAAGAATCAAACTAAGTAAGAGCATCGGCACGCCAATAATGTTTAATACGTATGCCATATGATCAAGCTTCGATAAATCTTCAATTCTCAGAAGCCATTTTCCCCATTTTTTCTTTTTCAGCAAACGATATTGAAAGAGATAGAGTAGAGAGAAAGCAAATGAAAGTGAAAAGGCACCGTATGATAAAATCGCCATCGTAATATGAATCACAAGCAATTCACTCGTCAGCTTCCCAGTTAGTTCTGCTGAGTGGAGATCAGATGGTGTAAAGGTGTGAATCGCCATCAAGGAAAAACCGATGACATTTGTAAAAAAGACGATAAATTCAACACGCAATATTTTTGTGAGAACAAGTGAAAGTGTCACAAGCACCCACGTATAAAAATATAACCCCTCTGCTACATTCAACACAGGGAATCGGTCTGTTTCCATCATAATATAGAACATGTAGACTGTTTGCAGCAGCCAGACAATAGAAAGCAACCAGAAAGCCATTTTTCCAGCCTTCCGGTTGTGTTGAAGAAAATCTATGAAATAGAACAAGACACTTAGTGCATAGA
Organism: Bacillus pumilus; assembly: GCF_900186955.1. Classification (NCBI taxonomy): domain Bacteria; kingdom Bacillati; phylum Bacillota; class Bacilli; order Caryophanales; family Bacillaceae; genus Bacillus; species Bacillus pumilus. Next base: position 2,500,160 of record NZ_LT906438.1, read on the forward strand.
TCAAGGTCGTCGCTTCGCCTAGTCTCGCTACAATGGATTCCATCATCGCTTAATCACTCACTGGCAACTGTAGCAAAGCCTTGTGCCATATTTGGTTTAAACAGCTGAAATGACCCTTGCTCCACCTGCATCGGCTCCACCTTTTGCTCTTCATCTTCAACCTGTAAATCAAAGATTTCTTTGAACAGTAAAAGTTTTTCTTCTGCATTCGGCTCCGCGGCAATTTCTTTTGCCTTTAAGATAGGATCTTTCAGCATTTGATTGATAATGCTTTTCGTATGTTTATTTAATAGCTTCATTTCACGGTGTGTGAGATTCGGAAGCTTTCGCTCAATACTCTGCATCGTATCCGCTTGAATCGTCAGCGCCTTTTCTCTAAGTGCAGAAATGACAGGAACCACACCAAGCGTATTCAGCCATTGCTTAAATTCCACAATTTCTGCTTCAATGAGGAGCTCAACCTGCTCAGCCACCGCACGGCGTTCTTTTAAGTTAGCTGCCACGATGCCCTCAAGATCATCAATGTCATACAAAAAAGCACCTTCTACTTCAGAAATGGCTGGATCTAAATCACGAGGGACAGCAATATCCACCATAAATAGAGGTCTGCCCTTCCGCTTTTTATTCGCACTTTCGACCATTTCTTTTGTAATGACAAATTGTTTCGCACCAGTGGAACTAATTAAAATGTCCGCTTCGGATAATGTTTTTTCCAATTGGTTTAAGCTTTTAGGCTCTCCTGAAAAACGGCCCGCCAATTCTTTTGCTTTCTCATACGTTCGATTGATAACCGTTACTTGACCAATCCCTTGACCTTGAAGGTTTTGAGCCGCTAGTTCGCCCATTTTACCCGCACCAAGAATCAGGACATGTTTATCAGAAAGACGTCCAAAGATTTTTTTCGCAAGCTCGACAGCTGCATAGCTGACAGACACGGCATTAGACGCAATGTCTGTTTCCGCATGAGAGCGTTTTGCAACGGTGACCGCCTGTTTGAATAAATAATTGAAAACGGTACCAATGGTCTTCTCCTCTTGAGCTACTTTAAAGCTAGAGCGCACTTGACCAAGTATTTGTGTTTCGCCAATCACCATGGAATCAAGTCCACAGGCCACACGGAATAAATGCTCGACCGCTCCATCATTTTCATAGAACTTCAAATACGGCGAGACATCTTCCTTTTCTAAACCGAACCAATCAGCTAAAAATCTTTTTATATAAAACCGTCCAGTATGAAGCTGATCTACCACTGCGTAGATCTCTGTTCGATTACATGTTGAGATGACGATATTCTCTAGAATGCTTTTTTCTTCTTTAAGCTTGGACATCGCTGTTCCGAGCTCGCTCGGTTCAAAGCTCAGCTGTTCCCGTATCTCAACAGGGGCTGTTTTATAATCTAAACCCACAACAAGAATATGCATAACTTCAGCTTGCACCCCCAACGCCCTGTCTAATTTATAATAATTACAATATAGAATTTATTATTTATAGTGATTATAACATATATTCATTTTTAACTGGATGAAAATTGTGAACAGATTTCAAAAATGTTGTGATATAGTAGAAAAATGTTCGACACCCATTATGCCATATCATCACTTCAAGCAATTTACCAGATTTGGCGCGTGCGGACAAATGATCTGCTTAAAAGAAGGTGACATCTTTGAAGAAGAAATCCATTTTGCTACCGCTCACTTTGCTGGCTGTAGCGCTATATGCCATTCTCTCAGGAGGTCAATTTGACATTTGGAAGGATCAAGAGAAATGGTATACACTCGTACTGCTTTTTGGCCTTGCTTTCTTATATCAAGGAAAGAAGGAGCAAGAAAGCGCTCATGTGTTTATCGGTATGCTCATGACGGGCCTTTCGCTACACTTTATTCTTCAGCCAAAATTGGACTACTGGCCAGACACATTTACGATGATCGTATTCATCGTTGGACTTGCTCTTTTTGTGAAATCATCTCAGAAAAAAGAATATCGTATTGAAAGTGTTATTCTCATTGCACTCGGTCTGTTCCTTTATTTCTTTCAGCAAATTACAAAACAGCTAAGTTCCCTTTCGATCCCTACTTCCGGTTTTGAATTGTACTGGCCTTATGTACTGATTGCTGTCAGTCTCCTCTTATTATTTTTAAAAAGGAAATAACTTATACAATAAAAAGGCATCTGCTCATGACAGATGCCTTTTTTTAGTTATTAATCTTCGCAAGGATGGCATTCCAGGCTTCGTCTTTTCCCTTTTTTGTTTCAGAAGAGAATAGGACTAGTTCATCTGATGGGGCAATGTCGAGTGTCTGTTTGACGACTTTCGCATGTTTTTCCCATTTGCCTTTTGGAATTTTGTCCGCCTTTGTTGCGATGACGATCACGGGAACGCCGTAATATTTCAGGAATTCATACATGTTCACATCATCTACTGATGGCTTATGACGCAGGTCCACAATTTGGACAACTGCTTTTAATTCTTCACGCATTGTAATATACGTTTCGATCATTCTACCCCAGGCTTCACGCTCTGTCTTTGATACTTTAGCAAAGCCGTAACCTGGAACGTCCACAAAATGGAGCATATCATTAATAATGTAGAAATTAAGCGTTTGAGTCTTACCTGGTTTAGAAGACGTACGCGCTAAATTTTTACGATTAATCAATGAGTTGATGAACGAGGACTTCCCAACATTTGATCGTCCAGCAAGAGCGATTTCAGGCAGTCCCCCGCTTGGGTACTGCTCTGGTTTTACCGCACTAATGACGATATCTGATTTTGTTACTTTCATCTTCCCTCTCCTACCAACGCTTTCTCAAGCACCTCATCTAAATGCGAGACCGGAATAAAGGTTAGTCCTTCTCTCACACTTTCAGGAATATCATCAATATCCTTCTCATTGTCCTTTGGAAGAATAATGGTTTTCAGTCCTGCACGATGTGCGCCTAATGCTTTTTCTTTTAGTCCGCCAATTGGAAGCACTCTTCCTCTTAACGTGATCTCTCCTGTCATACCAACCTCTTTTGACACAGGTCGTCCTGTGAGGGCTGATACAAGAGCCGTCGCAATGGTGATACCAGCTGATGGCCCGTCCTTTGGAACCGCACCCTCTGGAACATGGATATGAATATCATGCTTTTCATTAAAATTAGGATCAATGTTCAGTTCATCTGCTTTCGAACGAATATAACTGAATGCCGCCTGTGCAGATTCTCTCATAACATCACCAAGCTTACCTGTTAACAACAGCTTGCCTTTACCCGGAGAAAGTGATACCTCAATTGACAAGGTGTCTCCGCCAACAGTGGTATACGCAAGTCCTGTGACAACTCCCACTTGGTCTGTCGTTTCAGCCTGACCATAACGGTAAAGTCTTTTTCCGAGAAATTCAGATAAGTTCTTTTCTGTCACCGTGATGCGTTTGCGGTCTTCAGCCACAATCGCTCTTGCCGCTTTACGGCATATCGCCGCAAGCTGACGCTCTAATCCACGAACACCCGCTTCTCTTGTGTAATAGCGAATCGTATCATAAATCGCTGCTTCACGAAGCTGCAAGTTCCCTTTCTTTAATCCGTGCTCCTTTAGCTGCTTCGGCAGAAGATGATCTTTCACAATTTCTGCTTTTTCAACCTCTGTATACCCTGCAATCGTGATAATCTCCATTCTATCACGAAGTGGACCTGGAATGGTTGCTAAATTGTTGGCAGTGGCAATAAATAACACCTGAGACAAATCAAATGTTTCTTCAATATAGTGATCGCTAAAGTTATGATTTTGCTCTGGGTCTAAGACTTCGAGCATCGCAGAAGATGGATCGCCTCTAAAATCAGAGGACATTTTATCAATTTCATCTAAAAGGAAGACCGGATTCATCGTTCCTGCCTTGCTCATTCCGCGAATGATACGGCCTGGCATCGCACCTACATACGTTCTTCTATGTCCACGAATCTCGGATTCATCACGCACACCGCCAAGGGAGATACGGATAAACTTTCGGTCAAGTGATTTGGCAATCGATTTGGCAAGTGACGTTTTCCCTACGCCAGGAGGTCCTGCTAAGCAAAGAATCGGTCCTTTTAATGAATTGGTCAGCTTCTGTACAGCAAGATATTCAAGCACCCGTTCTTTGACCTTTTCCAGCCCGTGATGCTCATCATCTAAAATTTCACTTGCAAGCTTTAAATCGAGACGATCTTCTGTATAGATGCCCCACGGGAGGCCGATCAGCCAATCAATATAATTTCGAATCACAGAGCTCTCAGCAGAGCTTGAAGGAATTTTTTCATAACGATTCAATTCTTTTAGCGCCGTTTCACGAACAGAATCCGGCATGCTCGACTCTTCGATTTTAGACATTAAAGAACTGACTTCGCCCGTTTTCCCTTCTTTGTCTCCAAGCTCTTTTTGAATGGCTTTCATTTGTTCACGTAAATAATATTCTTTTTGCGTTCGTTCCATTGAACGTTTCACGCGCTGCCCAATTTTCTTTTCAATCTCGAGCACTTCTTTTTCATTGTGAATTAAGCTGATGACCCGGTTCAGCCGTTTTTTGACATCTACTGTTTCCAGTACTTCTTGTTTGTCCTTTAATTTAAGCGGCAGGTGAGAAGCAACGATATCTGCCATTCTCCCCGGTTCTTCAATGTCCGTCACTGTTGCATATGTTTCAGCTGAGATTTTTTTTGAAATTTTTATGTATTGATCAAAGTGATCTAACAATGTACGCATGAGGGCTTCTGCTTCTGCGTCCTTTAATTCTTCTTCTGTCAATTCTTTAATGTCGACGGACGTATAGTCCTCCAGCTCGACATATGATTCGATCTGCGCTCGATTTAGGCCTTCAACGAGTACACGAATCGTTCCATTTGGCAGCTTCAGCATTTGTTTAATTTTTGTGTAGGTGCCGACTTTGAAAATTTCCTCTTCACCTGGTTCATCTATTGAAATTTCCCGCTGTGTAGCTAGAAAAATCATATGATCGTTCATCATCGCCTGTTCTAATGCTTGAACAGACTTTTCGCGTCCAACGTCCAAATGCAAGACCATTGTTGGATAAACAAGCAAACCTCGCAATGGAAGGAGCGGAACATTCTTTTTGATTTCATCTGCCATGTTGATTGACACCTCCGTCACTAGTATGAATCATTATAATATACCTGTTTCAGTCTTGTACAATGTAAAAGACTTGAGAAATGTTGATCTTACCGTAGTATACCCTTTCTTTTTATCTTGAAAAAGAAAAAAAGATCTATTTCACTAAAAAATCCCCATATGTGATGGGGATTAAACAGATTTTCTTTTCATTTCTTCTTCTAGTCCATCTTTCTTCTCGTCTGGCGGGTTAACCAAACACTGATCCAGCACTTCTTGGAAGTGCTTCACAGGCACAATGGTGACCCCTTCAATCTCTTTTAAGATCGACTGCTGGTTGTCATAAGGAATAATGACGGTTGTGGCACCAGCCTGCTTCGCTGCCTTTATCTTCGGTATCACACCACCGATCGGCTTCACCTGACCTTGCAATCCGATTTCACCCGTCATGGCTGTTAGATGATCAATAGGGATTTGATGTATGGCTGAGAAGATTGCGGTTGCCATGGCAATCCCAGCAGACGGTCCATCAATTGGGGCACCGCCTGGAAAATTAATATGGATGTCATATTCATTTGTCCGAATGCCTAAATTTCGAAGTACCGTTAATACATTTTCAACTGACCCTTTGGCCATACTTTTTCGTCTAATGGATTTCGATTGATTGCCAATGCTTTCTTCTTCTGCAATGCCTGTAATGTTGATACTGCCTTTCTCAAGCGCCTTACAGATGTTCACTTCAATCTCAAGCAAGGCACCGCTGTTTGGTCCATAAACGGCCAGTCCATTGACTACCCCCACTTTTGGCTTTTCCGGTACTTTTTGTTCATATCTTGGTGTCAGCTGGCTCGAATGAATAACCCATTCTACATCTTCGATCGTGATGTCTTTTCGATTTTCCGTGACCGCCATGCCAGCGGCAATCTGCACCATGTTGACCGCTTCACGTCCATTTTTCACATAGGAGGTTAACAGGTTCAGCCCTTCATCACTTAATTCCTTTTGAATTTTTTGGACAGCCTTGGCAGCGACGATTTTCAGTTCATGCTGGTCAAGGTCTTTAAAGAAAATTTCGAGACATCTTGACCGGATCGCTGGTGGAATTTCGTCAGGTGTTCTTGTCGTGGCACCTATCAATCGAAAATCGGCCGGAAGTCCATTTTGGAAAATATCATGAATGTGATTCGGGATTTGGGTATTTTCTTCACTGTAGTAGGCACTGTCTAAAAAGACTTTCCGATCTTCCAGCACTTTGAGCATTTTGTTCATTTGGATCGGATGCAGTTCGCCAATTTCATCGATAAACAGAACCCCGCCATGAGCATGTGTGACGGCTCCTTGTTTTGGCTGCGGAATGCCTGCTTGCCCCATTGCTCCAGCCCCTTGGTAAATTGGGTCATGCACGGAACCAATAAGCGGATCTGCAATGCCTCGTTCATCGAATCTCGCGGTTGTGGCATCGAGCTCTACAAAGACCGCATCTTTTTTAAAAGGAGAATCAGCGTGACGCTTCGCTTCTTCCATCACAAGACGGGCAGCGGCTGTTTTACCGACTCCCGGTGGTCCGTAGACGATGACATGCTGTGGGTTCGGCCCACATAGTGCCGCTTTTAGTGCACGAATGCCGTCTTCCTGCCCTACAATATCCTGAAACCCCTTTGGCCGGACTCTCTCTGATAAAGGTTCACTCAGCTTGATTGACCGCATCTTTCTGAGTGCCTCCATTTCTTTCTTTGACTCTTTGTCTATCGTCACCTTTTGTGTGCGCTGATTTCGCAGTAAGTTCCAAAAGTACAGCCCAATGACGATACCAAAGAACAGTTGTATGAATAAAACGATTCCTGTCCAGCTCAATCGGTGCTCCCTCCTTCATCTATCGTATGTATTGGTTTCTGTCTGCTAGTATTTCCTAGAGCTGGACGGAATAAACACAACTTCCACGATAAATAAAAAACTCCTGAATCAAAAGGATTCAGGAGTGAGACTACTCTTATGCAGATGTTTTCGTATCTTTATTAACGACTGTGCCGTCCTTTAACACAAGACGCGGCGACACGCCATCAGCAACTGTTGCACCAGTGATTACACATTTTTCAATATCATCACGTGATGGAAGGTCAAACATCACATCAAGCATGATGCCTTCAATGATTGAACGTAGACCACGAGCTCCTGTTTTACGCTCAATTGCTTTTTTCGCAATTTCGCTAAGAGCATCTTCTTCAAATTCTAGCTCTACATCATCAAGCTCAAGCATTTTTGTATACTGCTTAACGAGTGCATTTTTAGGCTTCGTCAAGATCTCTACAAGTGCTTTTTCATCTAACGGCTCTAGGCTTGCAATAACCGGTAGACGGCCGATGAATTCTGGGATTAAACCGAAGCGAAGCAAGTCTTCTGGGAGTACTTTTGATAAAAGAACTTCTTTTTCAAGATCTTCGATTTTATTTTCCGCACCGAATCCAATGACTTTTTGACCTAAGCGGCGTTTGATGATTTGCTCAATGCCGTCAAAGGCTCCACCACAAATAAAGAGGATATTTGTTGTATCGATTTGAATGAATTCTTGATGAGGATGCTTACGTCCACCTTGAGGCGGTACACTAGCGACAGTTCCTTCAAGAATTTTCAATAGTGCTTGCTGAACACCTTCCCCAGATACATCACGAGTGATAGAAGGGTTTTCTGATTTTCTTGCTACTTTATCGATTTCATCGATGTAGATAATACCTTTTTCTGCTTTTTCTACATCATAATCGGCTGCTTGGATCAGCTTTAGTAAAATATTCTCTACGTCTTCACCAACATAACCTGCTTCAGTTAAAGATGTTGCATCTGCAATCGCAAATGGCACATTTAAAATACGAGCAAGCGTTTGAGCAAGTAATGTTTTACCGCTTCCTGTTGGCCCAATCATAGAGATATTACTTTTCGAAAGCTCAACATCATCAATCTTGCTGTTGGAATTGATCCGTTTGTAGTGATTATAAACCGCTACAGCTAAGGATTTCTTCGCATTTTCTTGGCCGATGACATATTCATCAAGAATCTCCCGAATTTCATGAGGCTTCGGAACATCCTTGAATTCAACTTCTTCCTCAGTGCCGAGCTCTTCTTCAACTATTTCCGTGCAAAGCTCGATACATTCATCACATATATATACGCCAGGTCCTGCGACCAGTTTACGCACTTGATCTTGCGTTTTTCCGCAAAACGAGCATTTTAATTGACCTTTTTCCTCGTTGAATTTAAACATTCTTTCACCCCTTATTCTTCTTCACTTGCCTGTAGCTAACAGTCAGCTACCTTTCTGGGTCCAGTATGTATGCATTTTACCATACTTTCCTAAAAGACGGTAATGATGTGTTTCTAACACTGCACATCGAGATATGTATAACAGAAAGATGCGACTTACACTATCGTTTCCAAAAGAAGCGATGATAAGTCAAAAATTGTACAAAACAAGGCACGAGTCACTCGCGCCCTGTTTTATTATTATGCACCATATTAACGGTTTTCTACAAGAAAATCAATTGCTTTACGAACTTTTAGATCTTCTTTCATTGCGTCAGTAGATCCGATCGCTTGTTTAATATTTTCAATTGGCATGTTGTATGCTTCAGCCATTTTTGAAAGCTCTTCTTCTACTTCTTCATCAGACACTTGTAAGTTTTCTGCAGCAGCAATTGCTTCAAGTGTTAGGTTAGATTTTACGCGTTTAGCAGCATCTTCTTTCATTTGCTCTTTCAGCGCATTTTCATCTTGTCCTGAGAATTGGAAGTAAAGCTCAAGGTTCATTCCTTGCATTTGAAGGCGTTGTTCGAATTCTTTCATCATACGGTCTAGCTCTGTGTCAACCATCGCTTGTGGGATGTCAACTTCCGCATTTTCAGAAGCTTTCTCAACTAGCTCTTCACGAAGTTTACCTTCTGCTTCGTTTTCTTTCGCTTCTTCAAGACGTTTCTTTGTTTTTTCAGTTAGTTCAGCAAGAGTTTCTACTTCTTCATCAACATCTTTCGCGAACTCATCGTCAAGTGCTGGAAGTTCTTTTGCTTTGATTTCGTGAATTTTCACTTTGAATACAGCTGGTTTACCTGCAAGGTCTTCAGCATGGTATTCTTCTGGGAAAGTGACTTCTACGTCTTTTTCAGCTCCAGTTTCAAGACCAACTAACTGCTCTTCAAAACCAGGGATGAATGAATTAGAACCTACTTCAAGAGAGTAGTTCTCAGCTTTTCCGCCTTCGAATGCTTCTCCATCAACGAATCCTTCGAAATCAAGAACAACTGTATCGCCGTTTTCGATTGCGCCTTCTTCTTTGACAACAAGCTCAGCTTGACGGTTTTGCATGCCTTTTAACTCTTCTTGTACATCTTCATCAGTGACAGTAGCGTCGTCTTTTTCTACGTTAAGACCTTTGTAGTCACCAAGTTTCACTTCAGGCTTCACTGTTACTTTTGCAGTGAAGATTAAGCTTTCGCCTTTTTCGATTTTCTCAACATCGATTTCAGGGCGGTCAACTGGCTCGATACCAGCTTCGTCGATTGCTTTTGGATACTCAACTGGAAGAAGAATATCTAATGCATCTTGATAAAGAGATTCTACACCAAAACGCTGTTCGAAAAGACCACGTGGTACTTTCCCTTTACGGAATCCAGGGATCGATACTTGCTTAACAACTTTCTTAAACGCATCATCAAGTGCTTTGTTAAATGTTTCAGCATCAACTTCTACCGTTAAGATGCCTTCGTTACCTTCTTGTTTTTCCCATTTTACTGACATGTGTGTTTCCCTCCAAAAATCTATTCAGATTGTGCGTTGTTACATTCTAAAGCATCATAAAGACTTCGTCCAATTAAAAACCACGCACGCCGCTAAAGAAGCGGTATTATGTATACAACATTTGACTTGATTATACATATCGTCTTTCAACCATTGGAATCGACAACTGCACGATATATGCACAAATACAACCATTATATTATAACATAACAAGTCCGTCTTTCAACTAAATCGACAAATTACAAATAAGAAATTTCTTCAATATCTTTCAGCATTGTGCAAGCTTCTCTCAGCTCTCGTTCATCAAATTCATACAATAGATGTAATTCTTCGAGGTCAATCTCAATCCCATGCATTTCATAGCCGACTTTATGAAGTGCTGCTGCCCAAAGATTCGGATCTGTGTATTTAGGAAGAAATGGATATAGCACAAATAAGTGCCTGCGCCATAACTCTTCCACGCCTTGATAAAGGGTTGGGTTCTCATTGCCGAGTGTGTCATCGAGCTTACGAAGAACTTGCTGAAGCAGCGGCATTTGCTCTGGCTTGACAGCCTCAGAAGGAATAAGCGTTAACGAATCACCGAACTTCGTCACATGAACCGGCTTTGCCACATCATGATCTGACAGAAGCTGCAGAATCAATGATTTGACCAAAGGGTTTCCATCAGGCTTTTGTAGGATCGTATTTAATAGACCCATATGCGGCGTAATGTTTCGGTCTTTCAGCGAATGGATGAACTGCACCTGCTCTTCTGGCCGCTCGAGCATATCATCTATATTGATTTCGCCGTAGTCATCATCGTCTTCATCTAAAATCTGTTCAGGCGATTCGATCATTTTTCTACTAAATTCGAGTAGCTTGTAAAAATGCTCCGCGCTTTCTGCTGGAAGGTGGTTTTCCTCAAGTACTGCTTCAATTGTCTGCTTCACTTCTTCATATTCTTTCAGCTGAATTAAGATTGTCATATACACTTGAAGCACGGTGAAGTAATGACCATATCCTTCATGCAACATCTTCTCACACACACGCTTTGCATCCTGCAGCTCGCCCAGCTCCAGAAAACAAATCGCCATACCGAGATGAATATCGGATTCTTCATCGTCATCATAAGATTTTGCTTCTGAAAACAAGTGAAGCGCCTCTTGATACTGTTTATCTTTTAATGCTGCCATTCCTTTTTCAATCAGTCTTTCTTTCAGACCAGGAAACAAAATGACATTATCTTTCTTCTTGTCATGTTTCATGCTTACGTTCCTTTCGGGCGCATATTTTTTATCAGTTTACCAACGAAGGTTAGTAAACACAAGTAACGAGAGGTTTTCATGCAAAAAAGAAGCCGTCACACCTCGGGTGGACGGCTTCTTGTTGTTTACGCACGCAGCCAGCTGCTGCGCTTATCTTCAAATGCTTGAATGTCATCTTCTAGTAGTAAAGTTAATGAGATCTCATCATAGCCATTCAGGAGCATTTCTCTCCAGTGAGGATCCACATCAAAAGGAGTGATATTCCCTTCGTGATCTTCTATTTGCTGTTTTTCAAGATCAACCGTCATCTCATACCCTTTGTTCTCATATGACGCAGCGAATGTTTTCCACACATCATAATCAAGACGAATCGGAAGCATCCCATTTTTAAAACAGTTTTGGTGAAAAATATCTGCGAATGATGGTGCGATGACAATTTTGAAACCATAATCATCAAGTGCCCAAGGAGCGTGTTCCCTTGATGATCCGCAGCCAAAGTTTTCTCCTGCGATCAAAATGGATGAACCTTCATAAATCGGCTGATTCAGTTCGAAATCAGGATTTGGGCTGCCATCGGCTAAATACCGCCAGTCGAAAAAGGCAAACCGGCCATATCCTGTTCTTTCAATTCTCTTCAAAAATTGCTTCGGAATAATTTGATCTGTATCTACGTTGATACGGTTAAGCACAGCGGCTTTTCCTTTGTGTGTGACTAAAGGCTCCATCTATGACAACTCCTTACACGACTGTTTTCTCTTGATTAAACTTCCTGACATCGACAAACCGGCCATGTATTGCAGCCATTGCGGCCATTGCCGGGCTGACAAGATGCGTTCTCGCACCTTTTCCTTGACGACCCTCAAAGTTACGGTTTGATGTGGATGCGCAGCGTTCACCTTCTGGTACCACATCGTTATTCATGCTTAGACACATACTGCAGCCAGATTCTCTCCATTCAAATCCTGCTTCAAGGAAGATTTCATGAAGACCTTCTTCTTCTGCTTGCAATTTGACGCTTTGAGAGCCAGGCACGACAATCGCTCTGACATGATCAGCTACCTTTTGTCCTTCTATCATAGAAGCTGCTTGGCGTAAATCAGTCATTCTTGAGTTCGTACATGAGCCAATAAACACATGCTCAATCGTAATATCTTCAATACGCTGATGCGGATGAACCCCCATGTATTCGTACGCACGAATCGCTTCTTTTTGGTCATCCTCTTGCGCAAAATCATCAGGTCCTGGGATGGATGCATCTACAGGCAGCACCATTCCTGGGTTAATTCCCCATGTGACCATTGGTGAAATCTCATTCCCATCTAAAACAATCGTTTTATCATAGGTTGCACCCGGATCTGTTTTAAGTTCTTCCCATTCTTTAATCGCTGCTTCGAAGTCTTCTCCCTGCGGTGCATATTTGCGGCCGCGGCAATATTCAAAGGTGACTTCATCAGGTGCAATCAACCCTGCTCTTGCGCCTGCTTCAATCGACATATTACAAACGGTCATACGTTCATCCATCGTCATGTTTCTGAATACTTCCCCAGTGTATTCAATGACATAACCTGATCCGAACTTCACGCCATGCGCGCCAATGACTGCTAAAATGACATCTTTGGCCGTTACCCCTTTTTGCAGCTTTCCGTCTACTCTAATTTCTAATGTTTTCGGACGCTGCTGCCAAAGTGTTTGTGTGGATAGTACATGTTCAACCTCACTTGTACCGATGCCAAAAGCAAGTGCGCCAAATGCGCCATGAGTGGATGTATGACTATCTCCGCAAACGATTGTTTTTCCCGGAAGTGTCAAACCAAGCTCTGGTCCAACGACATGGACGATTCCTTGGTCTACACTGTGAAGGTCAGCTAGACGGACACCAAATTCAGCACAGTTGCGCTCTAGAGCACTCACTTGTTTTTTAGCAACCTCATCTTTGATCACAAATCGATTCACAGTCGGGATGTTGTGATCCATCGTCGCAAACGTGTTTTGAGGTCTTCTCACCTTGCGCCCTTTTTGTCTTAATCCTTCAAACGCTTGAGGCGATGTCACTTCATGCACCAAGTGCAGATCAATATATAAAAGGTCTGGTTTCCCCTCGCCGCTTTTGACAACGTGCTGATCCCATATTTTTTCGATGATTGTTCGAGGCATAACCCTTTTCCTCCCTCTACCTAATTCCACAAGATTCTATTTATACAATTGTTTTCGCGCGCTGCTTGAGTGCGTCTACAACTGCATGAGTGATGTCTTCAGTTGTTTGATACGTTCCCTCTTTTGCCGATAAATCCTTTGTTCTTTTGCCAGAGGCAAGAACAGCTTCCACAGCTTCTTCTATGGCAGCCGCTTCATCTTCTAATGCAAAGGATGTTCTAAGCAAGCTTGCTGCCGACAAAATAGTTGCCAGAGGGTTTGCGACGTTTTGCCCCGCAATATCGGGTGCTGATCCATGAATCGGCTCATATAAATGAAGGCCGGTGCTTGATAGACTAGCAGATGGCAGCATACCGAGTGATCCAGTAATCATTGAAGCCTCGTCACTTAAGATGTCACCAAACATATTCTCTGTCACAATGACATCAAATTGTGCAGGCTTATAAATCAGCTGCATGGCGGCATTATCAACGAGCATGTGCTCAAATTCAACGTCTGGATATTGAGAAGCCACTTCTTCTACCGCATCCCGCCATAGTTTACTAGAAGCCAGAACATTCGCTTTATCCACAGACGTTACTTTTTTCCGTCTCGTTAACGCCATGTCGAATGCTTCTTTTAGTACACGGACAATCTCTTCCTTTGTATAAAGAAGCGTATCAACCGCAGCTTCTTTTCCTTCTTCATCTGTATAGCGCTCGCTTGGTTCACCAAAATAGAGACCACCTGTTAATTCACGAACGATGACAAAATCGACTCCGTTAATGTGATCCTGTTTTAACGGTGACGCCTCGCTTAAGCTATCGAACACTTTGACAGGACGAATATTAGCAAATAAGTCCAATTGTTTACGAATGGCGAGTAAGCCTTTTTCCGGACGAAGCTCTGGTGGATTTTGATCCCATTTGGGTCCGCCGACTGCTCCTAATAAAATCGCATCAGCGCTCTTGCATACATCAACCGTTTCTTTTGGGAGCGGATTATTTTTTTCATCTATTGCGATACCGCCAATGAGCGCCGTTTCGAATTCGAATTCGTGCCTAAATTGAGCCGCTGTCTCTTTGAGGACAGCGACCGCTGATGTCACAACTTCCGGTCCGATTCCATCGCCGGGCAAAAGTGCAATTTTCTTTTTCATGAGGACCTACCTCCTTTCCTATGAGATCGCGTGATGTTTCTCAATTTCAATGAGATTTGATTTAAAGATTAAATGCCTGTTTACTGCATTGACGTAAGCTTTCGCCGATGCTTCAAGCACATCTTGCGCTACACCGCGTCCTGCTGTTTCTTTTCCTTCTATTGAAACAGTGACATATACTTCAGCTAGTGCATCTCTGCCTTTTCCATTTGATTGAATACGGTAGTCTAGCAAATGAATTCTTTCCTCCATACAGCGCTCCAGTGTGTTGTACACAGCTTCTACACTGCCTGCGCCTGTAGCTGCTTCTTGAATAACTTCTTGCGTTTCTTGATTTTTCAGAGAGACCGTTGCTGTCGGCATCTGTTCTGTTCCATAATGCACTTGAAGACTTTCAAATTCGTAGCCAATTTTTCGGTCTGCTACTTTTTCTTCCAATATAATAGAAATCAAATCATCATCTGTAATTTCTTTTTTCTTCTCCGTCAAGTTCTTGAAGGTTTCGAAGAACTTATTGATTTCTTGTTCTGTTAGTTTAAAACCTAACGTTTTCATGCGGTCTTTAAACGCATGTCTTCCGGAGTGTTTTCCAAGGACAAGCACATCTGTTGTCACGCCGACAAGCTCTGGAGAAATAATTTCATAGGTTGTTTTTTCTTTGAGGAAACCATCTTGGTGAATACCTGATTCATGTGCAAATGCGTTGTTTCCAACGACTGCTTTATTACGCGGCACAATCATTCCTGAGTATTTGCTCACTACATCACTTGTACGCTTAATTTCATTCAATTGAATCGTTGATTCGACCTGGTAGAAGTCTTTTCGAATATGAAGAGCGACTGCAATTTCTTCTAAAGCGGCATTTCCTGCACGTTCTCCAATTCCGTTAACAGCCGTTTCAATTTGATTTGCTCCATTTTCAATGGCTGCAAGTGAGTTTGCTACAGCCATCCCTAGATCATCATGACAGTGAGCAGACAAGTTGACGCGGTCGATATTTGGAACATGTTCCTTCATATATTTAAAGATATTGCCATACTCTTTTGGCGCTAAGTATCCAACTGTATCTGGCAAGTTAATGACACTCGCTCCAGCGTCAATGACCTTCTCTACAATTTCTGCTAAGAAAGCAAGATCTGTACGACATGCATCTTCTGCTGACCACTGGACAACTGGAAAACGTTCCTTCGCGTATTTCACCATGGAGACAGCCTGTTCTACGACCTCTTCACGTGTTTTCTTTAGTTTATGCTCCAAGTGAATATCAGAAGTAGCGATAAAGATATGAATTCTTGGTTCCACTCCATCTTTTAACGCTTCCCATGCAGCATCAATGTCACCTTTTACACATCTCGCAAGACCAGCAACTGAACAATTTTTGATCGTTCTAGCAATTTCTTGTACGCCTAAGAAATCCCCTCGGGATGAAGCGGGAAAACCCGCTTCAATGATATTAACCCCAAGGCGCTCAAGCTGCTTTGCAATGATTAGCTTTTCTTGTGCATTTAAGTTCAC
Source organism: Bacillus pumilus (assembly GCF_900186955.1). Taxonomy (NCBI): domain Bacteria; kingdom Bacillati; phylum Bacillota; class Bacilli; order Caryophanales; family Bacillaceae; genus Bacillus; species Bacillus pumilus. The sequence goes on from NZ_LT906438.1 coordinate 2,516,076, forward strand.
TCCTGGTGATTGCTCTCCATCTCGAAGTGTTGTGTCAAAAAAATTAATTTTCCGCACCGACGCTCACCGCTTCCTTTTTCTTTCCTTGTTTGACGAAAGGCATCATTTCACGAAGCTTTCTTCCAACGATTTCAATTTGGTGCTCATTTTCATTAGCATTGATCGCATTGAAACGTGGACGATTCACTTGGTTTTCAACAATCCATTCTTTTGCAAATGTTCCGTTTTGGATATCAGTCAAGACGGCTTTCATCGATTCTTTTACGTTTGCATCCACAACGCGTGGTCCTGATACGAAGTCACCCCATTGTGCTGTATCAGAGATTGAATATCTCATGCCTTCTAATCCTTCTTCGTACATAAGGTCAACGATCAGTTTCAGTTCATGTAGACACTCGAAGTATGCAAGCTCTGGCTGATAACCTGCTTCTGTTAATGTTTCAAATCCTGCTTTCACTAGTGAAGTAAGACCCCCGCAAAGGACTGCTTGCTCACCGAATAGATCCGTTTCCGTTTCTTCTTTAAATGTTGTTTCAAGAACGCCCGCTCTTGCTCCACCAATTGCTTTTGCATAAGCAAGTGCTTTATCTTTCGCTTGACCAGATACATCTTGATAGATGGCAAATAGTGCAGGTACACCAGCGCCTTGCTCATATGTTCTTCTCACAAGATGTCCTGGACCTTTTGGAGCCACAAGATACACATCTACGTCACTTGGAGGAACGATTTGATGGAAATGAACGTTGAATCCGTGTGCGAATACAAGTGAGTTGCCTGCTTCTAATTGATCTTTGATTTCTTCGTCATATACTTTCTTTTGCTGCTCATCTGGAAGTAGTACCATGACGATGTCTGCTTGTGCTGCCGCTTCTTTTACTGTGAATACTTGATGGCCGTCTTCTTGTGCTTTTGTATAAGATCCGCCTTTTCTCACGCCGACGATGACATCTACGCCGCTTTCTTTTAAGTTCAATGCATGTGCATGACCTTGTGATCCATATCCAATGATGGCAACCTTTTGACCATTTAATACGTTTTCTTGAATATCACCGTTATAATATACTTTTACCATTTGACTCTCTCCTTTTGTTTAGACAATTGAAATTGTTTTATTTTGTTGCGGCTTTTGCTGATTATCTCTCGCAAAGGCCGTGGTGCCAGTTCTGGCGACTTCTTTAATGCCGTATGGCTTAAGTAATTCAATGAGTGCTTCAATTTTTGAAGACTCACCTGTCACCTGAATGACGACACTCTCTCTGCTCACATCTACAATAGAAGCTCTAAATGGTTCAATGACCCCTGTGATCTCCATTCTAGATGCTGGTGCAGAAACGACTTTTATCAAAGCCAGCTCTCGCTGGACGATTGATTGGTTTGTAATGTCTGTTACTTTGAGAACATCAATTTGTTTGTTCAGCTGTTTTGTTAGCTGTTCGATGTCTTTCTCTTGGTCTACATGGACGACGAACGTGATGCGTGATACATCTTGAATCTCAGAATGGCCGACCGTAATGCTTTCAATGTTGTAATGTCGTTTAGTAAAAAGGCCAGTGATTCGGTTCAGTACGCCTGATCGATTTAATACAGTCAACACAATAATTCTTTTCAAGGTTTCACCCCCACCATCTCATGAAGTCCTTTCCCCGGTGCTACCATCGGGAATACTTTTTCATCTCTCGCTACATTGACATCGATGAAAACAGGCTCTCTAGAGGTTAGCGCTTCTTCAAGCTTTTCTTTCGCCTCTTCGTCTGTTGAGATTCTGATTCCTTTAATGCCATAAGCTTCAGATAATTTAACGAAGTCTGGCTGCTCTGAAAATTTAGAATATGAGTAGCGTTCTTCGTAGAAAATTTCTTGCCATTGTCTTACCATTCCAAGGCTGTGATTATTTAGAACAATCACTTTCACTGGAAGGTTCAGCTCACGGATAACGGCAAGTTCTTGCAAGGTCATTTGGAAACCTCCGTCTCCTAAAATCGCCACAACCGTTGCCTCTTGATCAGCCAGCTGAGCGCCGATGGCTGCCGGTAAACCGAAGCCCATTGTACCAAGGCCACCAGATGTGACCCACTTATCAGCATTTTCAAATGGATAGAACTGCGCTGCCCACATTTGATGCTGTCCAACATCAGTTGCCACAATGGCTTCACCTTTTGTGAATTGATGAATGTATTCAATCAGCTTTTGAGGTTTAAAGCCCTCTGCTTCGTTTTCAACGTACCAGAGTGGATATTCTTCCTTCCACTGATCTAGTTGGTTTTTCCATTCGTCTGACTCTCCTTGCTTCCCGTCTTGCTTAATCAGCTCTTCAAGGACTAGCTTACTGTCTCCAACAACCGGGATATGGGTATGAATGTTCTTGCCAATTTCTGCTGGGTCGATATCGATATGTGCTACCTTCGCATGTTTCGCAAAGTGATTGAGATTGCCAGTTACCCTGTCATCGAATCTCGCACCAATTGAAATGAGCAAATCACATTGATGAAGAGCCATGTTCGCTGCATATGTGCCATGCATACCAGCCATCCCTAGGAAAAGAGGATGCTTTGCCGGGAAGCCGCCAAGTCCTAGCAGTGTATGAGCGACTGGAATTTGCTGCTGCTCTACATACTGCCTTAACTCTTCAGATGCTTTGCCATGAAGAACGCCAGCTCCTGCTAGAATGACCGGTTTCTTCGCTCTACTGACAGCTTCTACTAATTTGCGAATTTGCAAATAGTTTGGCTCTACTTTTGGCTGATAACCAGGTAAATCAATTGGCTGATCGTATTCAAACGTTCCTTCAATGCCTGCCACATCTTTTGGAATATCAATCAAGACTGGACCAGGTCTTCCTGTCGTTGCGATGTGGAACGCTTCTTTAATGACGCCCGGTAATTCCTCTGGATTTCTCACCTGGTAGCTGTGCTTTGTGATAGGCATTGTGATGCCGAGCACGTCTGCTTCCTGGAAAGCGTCTGATCCAATGACTGAGGTTGCCACCTGTCCTGTGAAGACAACAAGAGGAAGTGAATCAATCATCGCATCTGCAATTCCTGTGACTAGGTTTGTCGCTCCTGGTCCTGATGTAGCAATGACAACACCCGGTTTACCAGATACTCTAGCGTATCCTTCTGCTGCATGAATCGCTCCCTGCTCATGCCTTGGCAGGACATGAAATAAACCAGAATCATAAATTTTATCGTAGATCGGTAAAACCGCTCCGCCTGGATATCCGAAAATGACTTCTACTTTTTCTCTTTTGAGTGCTTCAATTAGCATGAGTGCACCGTTCATCGTTTGTGGTGCTTTAGATGTTTCCGTCTCCACTTGTACATTTGTCCCCATTTGATTTCCTCCTCTTTGTCTTGCTTCAGTCAAGTTTTTTCACCCTTTTCTATTCAAGATCGAGATTTTAACCATATAAAAAAGCCTTCTCACCCCACAATGACACTACTTTTCACTAGGTCAAAGGGGCGAAAAAGCTTTGTTTTTCGCGGTACCACCCTTGTTCACAGCAACATCTGCTGCCGTCTCATGGACATCTTTCATCCATTTTGGTAACGAGTGAGCAATGTCACTCGGTCTGCCCTACTATCATTTCAAGCAGACACTCAGAGGTGAGTTCACTTTAGAAAGTAACACCGGTTTCCAGCTACCACCGGCTCTCTGTAGATACTGACTCTAAAACTACTAGTCCTCTTCAACGTTTATCGATATCTATTTAGCTTGCGTGAATGTTTTCATCTGTAAAAACGACTTTTTCTCCTTCTTCAACGACTCGCTTGCGGAATTGTTCAAGAAGTTTGTTTGTGTGAACCCCAGGTTTCCCTTCACCGATTGTACGGCCGTCAACCTTTACAACGGCAATCACTTCGGCTGCTGTTCCAGTTAGAAAAACTTCTTCTGCTGTATACACATCGTGCCTTGTGAATGGTTCTTCTTTCACTTCATAGCCTAAGTCTTCTGCAATCTCCATGATGGCATTTCTTGTGATGCCTTCAAGAGCGCCGATATAACCTGGCGGTGTATAGAGCTTACCTTTTTTATAAATAAACACATTGTCTGCAGAACCTTCTGCCACGTACCCTTGATCGTTCAGCATCAGTGCTTCACTCACACCGGCCATATGGGCTTCGATTCGGACAAGGATGTTATTCAAATAATTTAATGATTTCACTTTTGGACTCAGTACATCGGGACGATTTCGCCTCGTCGGTACCGTCACAATATCAATACCTGTTTCATATAGGTGCTTTGGAAAGATGGCCAGCGGCTCTACAATGATCACTGTGTTGGCTCTCCCGCAGTTGTTTGGATCTAAACCAAGATCACCAGCTCCTCTTGAGACAACAAGACGGATATAGGCATCCTTCAGTCCGTTCCTTTCAACTGTATGAATCATTTTTTCCGTGAGTTCCTCAAGTGAATATGGAATGTTCAGCATAATCGATCTGGCGGAATCATACAGGCGGTCTAAATGTTCTTTCATTCGAAAGATATTTCCGTTATACACGCGTATCCCTTCGAACACACCGTCACCGTATAAGAAGCCATGATCATAAACTGAAATTTTCGCATCCTCTTTTTTCACGAGTTCATCGTTTAAAAAGATCCACTGTTCCTTTTGGTCTTCCATTTTCAGTGAGCACCCTCTCTTTCAAACAAAAAGTAGTTGAATTTTCAGACACTTTATATTAAAGCGCCTCACGCTTGCTCTGCGTGTTTGTTTAGCTTTTGTTGAACCCATCTTACGCCGCTTTCCATACAGTGTCAACAGCATTTTTAAAATTATTAGACAATTTAGACTAATCAAAATTAAATGTATACGCTTACACCTTTGCTAGACAAGGAATGAAAAAAACTTAAAATTTTTTGTATTTTTTCTTCAATTGATTTACTTTACCTGAACGCTTTTCATTTGAGAAAACGTTTGTCATATTTTTTCACATTATTTTTAATGAAGACTGGTAGATTCCAGCGCTTTTGATTTTCTTTCGGTATGCCTTTCTAAAGCGTTTTCCTATGAATTTATGATAGAATGAGAGCATCTTATAGAAGGAGGGCAATACATGGCTAACATCAGAGGTTATATCGGAACGTATACAAAGGGAGACAGTAAAGGCATTTATACTTTTACATTAAATACGGACAAGCAGCAGATCGAACAAGTAGAAGTGGCTGCTGAACTTGAAAATCCTACATATTTAACCGTCTCAGATTCTCAAAAATTTGTGTATGCTGTTGTGAAAGAAGGATCACAGGGCGGCGTGGCTGCTTATCAAATCGATGCAGAAACCGGCACACTTCGTTTCATCAACCAAGAACTTGCCGAAGGCGCTTCTCCTTGTCACGTCAGCGTGGACAGTCAAACAAAAACAGCTTTTACAGCAAACTATCATAAAGGAACAGCAGAGATGTATGAAATCGATGCTGAAAATGGCTCAGTGATTCGCACGCTGTCACAGGCGCAGCATGAAGGAACTGGCCCTAACGAAGATCGTCAGGAAAAACCGCACACTCACTTTATGGGTCTGACACCAGATGAACAATTTGCAGTGGCTGTTGACCTTGGGACAGATGGCATTTATACGTATAAGAAAGAAAACGGCAAACTTGAGCTTGCTCATACATTTGAAACAAAACCAGGCACCGGGCCTCGCCATATTACATTCCATCCAACGAAACCTGTGGCATATGTGATGACAGAGCTAAGCTCAGAGGTGATTGTGCTTCGTTACTTTGAAGATGGTCATTTCGAAGAGATTCAAACGATCGCAACCATTCCAAGCGACTTTACAGAGAACAATCAAGGCAGTGCCATTCACGTCTCTTCAGACGGCCAATTTGTTTATGCAGGAAATCGCGGACATGACAGCATTGCGATTTTTAAAGCAGACGCTGACGGCCAATTAAGTCTTGTCGAGATTGCTTCTTCTGAAGGAAACTGGCCTAGAGACTTTGTGCTTGATCCAACTGAAGAATTCCTCGTCGGTTCAAACCAAGAGTCTAGCAACCTAGTGTTATACAAACGCGACAAAGAAACAGGACGACTCACTGTCTTACAATCAGACATCTCAGTCCCTCATCCAGTTTGCGTGAAATTTTTAGGATAATGAAAAAAAGCCTCCAACTGTGGAGGCTTCATATTGTTGACAAAGGGCTAAAATGATCTTGATTTTAGCCCTTTGTCTTCTTTTCAGCGTGTAGACGGCATCCCGCCATCTTCAAGCTTTTGATCAATCAGAGACGTATCGGTTTTTTCACCGAACCATTTTGACAGCCTGTCCTGCGCTTTTCCTTTCACATCATCATCAATGTAGACCGCTACTTGAATCAGAGCAAATGTGATCGCTCCTAAATCATCTGTATAGCCTACACCAATCAATGTATCGGGAATGAGGTCAATTGGAAGGATAAAGTATCCGAGTGCCCCAATAATAAGGGTCTTCGCTTTGACAGGTACTTCAGGTTTTTGCAATGTATAGTAAAGTAATAGCACAGCATAGACAAGAGAGACACCAGCTTTCTGTGCCGTCTTTTTTAACTTTTCCCAAAAGGCATGATCATTAAAATGCTTCTTTGAACGCTTCAATAGTTCTTTTTTCTCAGAACGATTCATCATATCGCCTCCATTTACAGCATAGACCTTTTCCCTTCGTTATACAAGATATTCGCCAATTCGACAAACAAAAAGCAGCAGAAAGCTGCTGCATTCTACTGCTCTTTGTAAAACTTTTCGATTGCCTTATCGATGTACACCCATCCTTTATAAGACACATGAATCGTATCTTTAAAGAAATAAGGATCGTACTCATGCTTAGTCAAATCTGCGACTTCATACCCGTTATCGCGTATTTGATGATTGATTTTCTCATAATACTCTGTACGTCCCTCTTTCGGAAAACCGGTATAATCATACCATTTTCCGTTAACAGGAATCGTCACAAACAAAGGCTTTGCCCCTGCCTGTTTTAAAATATCCAGCATGATTTGAAAATCTTTGTATTCTGGTGATTCCGCATAAGAATGACCTTCACGGGAATCTTTCATCTTTTTCATGATCGGTTTCAGCTTGCGGTCAAACAGTTTTTGATTAATATAAAACGGGTTGTTCCCTGCTTTTTCCGCACCTAAGACGCTTGCTTCTTTTTCAAGCTCAGTCCATGTTTTTCCTTTGACTGATGGAGACGGTTGAAGCTTACGTTCATGTCCCGATCCAATTGTATAGTACATGTCTTTCTTTTGAAGCATGCCATAATACATTTTTGCAATAGGAGAAATCGCGCCATAAGCGAATTTGTTCCCAGAAAGCTCTGCTTTAAAAAGCTCTGTGATGACCATGTCGTTCTTCACTGCTTTAAACGTCATGATTCTCTTAATCAGTTCTTTTTTCACAGCTGGATCAATTTCTTTATTATAAGCGAGATTCAGTGCTTGAAGCGCTGAATAGTTCGGCGCAAAGTGATTTTCGTCAGATCCCCATTTCACAAACCACTGAGGGGACACGATAAACACAAGCTTCTTCCCTTTTAATTCATCCATATGCGCTGCAAAGTTCATCGCATGAATTAATGATTGCGATCCACCTTTTCCAATAAGATAAGGTGTAAACCCTTGAGGATTCTCATGAAAGAAATTTGAAGGGTGATATGGATCAAAACGTGATAGTTCAGAAGATCCATAGATCGGCAAATAAGTTGGATCTTTTAGCATTTCGTCTTGTAAATAAAGCCCTTGAAACATCCCCGGATCTAATTCTGTGGCTGACTTTTGTAATTTGTCTTTTGGGATCAGATGTGAGAGCCATGCATTTGGTACAAGAAGAACACCAATGAATAGAACAGCCGCTAAAATAAGCGGCCCAAAAAAACGCTTTTTCATTACTTCATCTCTGCCAGCTGCTCAGCAATGTGATTCGGTGTATCCCACACATCACGATCAAACTCTGTAATCGGAACAGTAATTCCAAGTTGACTTTCGATTGCCATAAGCAGTTCTACTGTACCAAATGAATCTAGAAGACCTTCGTCAAAAATTGCAATCTCTGGATTTTCTTTCACAACGTCATCCTGACAAACCTCTGCAATAATACCGTATACTTGATTTTTAAATTCCATAATTTTCTACTCCCTTAATCATTAATGATGAAATGGTTTTCCTGAAAAAATATAAAATCCGAAACAAATCACATGGAATGTAATAATGATCGACACAACCATTGTGACCTTATTATCCGGCCACCACTTGTGTTTTTTATTCCATTTCTCGAATAAATTGTAACCGGACATCACAACTGCGTGATATAGTCCGTAAATAATATATTGAAGTGCTAGACCATGCCAAGCACCCATCAATAGAAAGAGGACAAAGTACCCAATATTTGATACAGCCATACGGTTCTTGATCCACTTCTTTTTTGTCATAAAGAACACAAATCTCATAAACACGTAGTCTCTGAACCAGAAGGACAGGGACATGTGCCAGCGATTCCAGAAGTCTTTAATGTTCCGGCTGATAAACGGTTTGTTAAAGTTTTCTGGTGATTTAATGCCCATCATATAACTCACACCAACAGCAAATGCTGTATAACCAGCAAAGTCAAAGAACAAATACATACTGTACGCATACATATATGTTAACTGTTGAACAAAGTGACTGCTGCTAATATGATGAATATTCATCAGAATATACGTGTGAATCAAATAACCAATAATGAACTTATATAAGAAGCCGATAAAAACTTTATGAATACCCGCGTATAGAAGATCACTGTACGCTTCCTTTTCAGGCGGCGTATCCATATCCTTTTCAAACCGGCGGTAACGATCAATCGGACCTGATGAAATCGTCGGGAAAAAGACAATGAAATAGACCAAACGATGAATCGGCATTTTCTTCTTAATCAAGCCGTCTCTTGTCTCGATAATTAACTGAACACCTTTAAATGTTAAGTACGAGATCCCTAAAAAGCTCAGCCAGTTCATTGGCGGCGGTTGATGCGGCTGATGAGTTAAAAAGAACGGTAAAACCTTTGATAGCACAAGCGGCAAAATCGATGCCACCACTGCCATATAGAAGACAGACGCTTGATTCGCTTTCAACCGGTACGAAAGGTACAGGCGGATGATCAAGACTTGCCACACTGTAAACAAGAAGAGTAGCAGCGCGCCATGTGCATCCTTAGAGAAAATAAGGGCGAGTGCCACAACCGTTGCAAACATGTTGTAGCCCTGCATTCTTTTGCCGCGAAGACCAAGAATGATCGTCGGCAAAAGAAGAACACCAATTAGAATGAAGAAAAAGAATGAACTAAACGGAATCATAGAAGAACCTCTTTCGCGATTCTTTTACGGTCAACCTTCCCGTTTGGCGTCATGTATAGCTGCTCAAGATAGACAAACTTTCTTGGAATCATGTACGCAGGCAGTGAATCCGCCATTTCTTTCTTAATTGCACTTGTCAGCTGATATTCTTTTTCAAAAGAATGCGCTGCTGGAACAATGGCTGCAATTAAGTACTCCACATGACCGTTTGGCTGGAACGGCACAATCACACAAGCATTGACATACGTTGTCTCGCTCACATGATATTCAATTTCTTCAAGCTCCATTCGGTATCCATGCAGCTTAATTTGATAGTCCAGACGGCCGTGGCATGTAATCAAACCATCCTGCGTCACACCTGCATCACCTGTACGGTAAGCAGGGCGCCCTTCGTATTCAAAGAACACTTTATCTGTTAAGGCTTGTTCACCTAAGTAGCCTCTCGTGACGCTTGGCCCCACGATGACAATTTCCCCTTTTTCACCGTCAGGAAGTGCATTGCCTTCTTCATCTAAAATAACGATATCTGTATCCGGTTTGGCGTAGCCGACTGGTAAAGAATCGTGCTGATCAAGAATCGCTTGCGTGACTTCAATCGATGTGATCGCAACAGTTGCTTCAGTCGGACCATACGTATTAAAGACCTGCGCCTTTGGAAAACGCTCAAGGAGCGCACTTGCTACAGATACAGGAAGTGCCTCTCCGCAGAACAAGAAAACTTTCAACTCTGGTAAAAGCTCCCCTGTAAAGGAAGGGTCCATTAAGCACATTTGCACAAAGGAAGGTGTTGATGTCCACACTTCAACGTCAGATTGACCAAGTGCTGCAAACATATCCTTCGGCTTATTCACTAGATCTTTCACTAAACAGTAAAGCGTGCCGCCTGATTGAAGCGCTGGATACAAATCCATCACTGATAAGTCAAAAGAAAATGGTGCTTGATTTAAGAACGTGCGTCCCCCGTCAATTGGGAAGTCTCGGCACATCCACTCTGTAAAGCTTTCTAAATTATTGGCTGTTACCTGAACGCCTTTCGGTTTTCCGGTACTGCCAGACGTATAAATGATGTAAAAGACATCATCCTGTTGAACCCACTGCGAGGATGGCGGTGCTTCTTTTTCAAGAGCTAAAAGAGATGCCGCACTTTTCACTTCAATGTGTTCTTCTACATCTAGTACATTCTGCTCATTTGCACAAATCAACAGACTGGCTTTTGAGCTTTCAATAATTGAAACGATACGCTCAGCAGGGATTGAGATGTCGACCGGAATGTATGGTCTACCTGATTTCACACTGCCTAAGAAAGAAATGAGCATCTCCGGCTCCATATGACCGTATACAATGACAGGTGCACTATCTGTAGCGACTGCATCGATGGCACCAGCCATTTGGTCTGATAGATGCCAAAGCTCATCATATGTGATCGAAGCATGTTGAGAAACAAATGCTGGCTGTTTTGGTTTCGTTTGTTGGTATTCTTGAATCGTGTGTAATAGTTTCATAGTTTAATCTCCAATTAAAAATCGTTGTAAATGAATGATCCCGTATTAGCTGTGTGGAATCCGTAAATAAAGAACAATAATAGCAAAATAAGTAAGTAAAAGCTCGTATATCCTATCCATTTTACAGACTTATTTTCTGATAGCTTTTTGAATAGCATATTGATAACCTCTTTTCTTTTGACACTTATAGAGACGCATGAATCATTAAAAGAGTTTCATATCAAAACATAAAAATTTTAAGAAATCATGAAAAAAGATGTCGAACCTTGGAACGTCTCTTTTGGCAAAGCTGTCTTATTGTAACAAAGATTTAATACATTTGAAATAAAATCCGAGCTTAAATTTGCCTTAAAATTGGTGAAAGCTGTCGAATAAACACAAAAGCCACCTAGTTTACCTAGATGGCTTTGATTTTAATTACTTCTTATATTTATTGACTTCGAACATGAGAATATTTTTGAACACCACATAATCCTTTTTACTTTCAAAGGGACCTTTATTGTTGTCATGCTCGTCAATCTCATAAAACCCTGGTCCTTCTCCGGCATCACGCTTTTTGTACCAGGATAGGAAAGCGTTGACTTCTTTCATGGAGAGGTCATACTCTTTTTGCAAACCATTGACCATTGTGATGATGAGAAGGGCATTACCGTCTTCATCAGTTGCATCGTCTTTTGGTGGTGTGGTTGGTTCAGGGTCTTTGTCGCCTGGGGTTTCGGTGTTGTTTGGAAATTCTAGGTCTTTTAAGGAGATAGAGATGACAGATTTGTAGTTTCTATCAGCAATATCGGTATAATTCAAATTTATATTATATTGACGTCCTCCTATTACATATAACATATCCCCTATAATAACTGATGAAGCACCAACACGAATATCATTGTTAGGTACAACTACTTTCACCATTTCTTCTTTTTCAGCATTATAGACATATAATCTATTAGGTGAAATGCCTGGTAAAATCATATTATCTTTATAAGTAACTCCACTCAGATATACTTTTTTAAATCCTCCTTTTTTTGCAGACCAACTATCATTAGAAGCATCAAATTCAAAAATTTCACTATTATTGTTTTCTCCAATAATATAGAACTTCCCTTTCAAAACTAGACCAATTGCTCTTTGTGTTTTAAATGATGGTGAAGCTTCCTTTTTCCATTTGTTTTCTGTTAGATCATAACTAAAAAATTCATTGCCACCTAATACATAAATTTTATCTCCCATAACACCAGCTTGAACATTATAAGCACCTTTAGAAGGACTTTCAAAAGGAATATCAGTTAAAACTTCCCACTCGTCTTTTTTTGTATCGTACACTTCAAATTTATTGAAGGAATTTTGGTGATTTCCTGCTAGAACATAAATTTTAGACCCCACAACAACAGATGCTGCTCCCCCTCTCCCGCTAGGCATATCTTTCCTTTTCGTCCATTTATCAGCGGAAGGGTCATACTCTAATGTTTCGTTAAGAGCATTAAATCCTCCAATTACATATATTTTCCCATCAACTGCATTAGCTACAGCTCCAATTCTTGCTGTTGGCAAATCAGCTAATTGATTCCATTCATCCTTAGCAGCATTTGCAACTTGAAATACCTGTGTGAATGAAAGAATTACTAGTAACATCATGACGATCCATTTTTTCAAAAATAACACTCCCTTTTCATTATCTTACTTCTTCATTATCGGAGTGTTTTTTAATTTGTATAGAATAATTCATCTTTTTAAAGAGAAATTAATAGAAAAAACATCGAAAAAGTAACTTACTAAAGAGTCGCTTAAAATAATAGGTTCAATCAAAAACTGCCTGAGTCTATAATCAAAGAACACAATAAAAAACCCATGATTTCATGAGTTTCTTCTCAGTCCATTATTAAAAAATCCGTCACAAGGCAAGCGGGCTCTCCGTTTTGATCTAGCCCCAAAAGCTTGGATACATCCCGTCGCCGAAGCCTGTTGTAAACATGGCAATGTCCACTTTGTCATGAAAACGGGTGACGAGCCAGTCCCATGTGTGCTTGTAGTTTTGCTCAAGCGCTTCTGCAAATTCTTCATAAAGATAGAAATCATTGTCCTCTTTATATCGCTTATCCTCTTAAGCTTGTAAATATCGTGCTGCTTCCGCATCCATGAAACAACCCATTCCCGTATTTACACCGTAGCCGAAGAACTCGTCTTCTTTCAATTGATTGAGTTCCTGCCCTGCTCTTGTGGCAAGCTCCCATTCTGTTGCTTGCTCGTTTGTGAACTTGATCATTGCATAGGCAACGCGTTCGTCACCGCTTTGCAACCGCTTAACTATAAGTAGAATAGGATATTTTCCTAGAGCAACCTTCCTCGTAAACGATTGGTCCCCTTCTGAAACAAAAGGATCGCAGGCAACGATATGACCGCTCGTGATCTCAGTATAGCCTAACTGTTTGGCGAATAATTGATCACCCTCTTGACTGCTTGTTGTCTCTCCATTTCTATATAACAGGTGTGTTGGATTGATGTTGTACAAGTGACCATTCCTTTCTTTGTTTTTCTGGGACGTTTGGGATTATGTACTTTTCCACCATTTAACCTGTCAATTTTCTAAGGATAAATTTCAAAGTATGATCATCCATAAAACATCCATTTCCAGTATCAACTCTATAACCGGAGAACTGATCCCCCTGTAAATCACTTTCTAACTGTCCATTTGATAATGCAAGTTCCTACTTAAAACTCGATTCATCTTTTCCTTCTACTATACATCTTAATTTTTTTAGTTGGAGAAAAAATTATTCTCTCTTTTGAATATTTACCCTTTGCGATGTCTTTTTCATTAGTAAAAATAAATGGAAGGTTAATTAAAAAACGCCCTTCCAATGAAGGGCTGTGTTATTAACTATTTTCTTTTGAGTATTTCTTAATTAATGCTTCGCTAATCCTGCTTACGATATAGATCGCAACTGCTAAAATCAGCATCAACGGAAACATGCTTAAACGATCATCTGCAACATATACAATGATCCCCACAATGATAGCCACTACGATTGCCGTTAAAAAATGCTTCACCGCCATCTCACCCCTTTGTATAAATCATATACATTTTATTACACAAAAGGTTTAATTGAAATAATTTCCATGAAATCAGCAAGTTTCGTTTGTCCGCTCTTAAAGTAGATTGCTATCCCCTTATGTTGTTCGTGAAATTTCCATATGTTAAAATCAACTAAAATACCTATTTAATGGATCAATCAGGAGGTCATTAAGTGACACAGCAAAGCACGCCATCCAAAATGTTATTAATTACTTTACCCGGCGCTATTATTGCCCTTGTGATGATCTTAGGGAGAATTGATACACCTGTAACAAATGTTTTATTTTATATTGTAGCTTTCAGTGTGATGGGTTTAGTGGTTTCAAGCTTATTAAAAGACTACAGAAAAAAGAAAAATTAACTCCTCATCTTGGGAGCTGTCGTTTATGCAGCTCGCTGTCTGTTTGTGAAAGCTCCAAACTTTAAGGATTTAAGCAAACTTAATGATTCATAAAATAATTAAATGAAATTTAGACTTCACCGTGTTATCTAGCTTACCAGCCACCATACCAGCCGCCGTGTCCTCCACCGTGTCCTCCGCCGTGTCCTCCGCCGTGTCCTCCGCCGTGTCCTCCGCCGTGTCCTCCGCCGTGTCCTCCACTAGGTTGACATAACGTTCCGGGTTGATTAATTTGAGCAACATCTATAGGACTAACTCTTCTTCTAATTGGAGCACCACCACCTGGAGGATATTGGTCAAATGTCCAAAGAAAGTCATTAGGTGTAGCTGGTAGACCTGTTGGAGAAGCAATCATGTCTACACTTATAAAGCGTACATTACCAAAACATGTACCATCGTTCATCAGAATATCAACATTCTTATTAATCCATTCAGTTCCCGCTCCAGCTGGTTGGTAGTGAAATACACGCGTTCCTTGCTGCCTGTAAGGATCGTAATTATTATTCACTTATATCTCCTCCTCATTGATAAAAAGACCATTTGTCTAAATATACATATGGTTAATTTTCCTGCTGGTTTAGACTAATACCTATATGTAAAAGCCTAATTTTTTTAGATTCAAAAGAAAGATTGTTATATGTACTTTTTGAAACAAATTTGCTAATCGAAAACAACCGTATAAAAGCGGTGATATCTTTCCTTAGATAGCACTCAAGTATATAACATGCTATAGATTATTCTTATCGAGTAGCATTGATTGTTTTGTCACGTTACCGCACTAAAACATGCCCTTATTCTTCAACTGTTGGTTTAGATATTGAATCGGTTAAAGTAGAACCAGGTAAATCTTCCAATAAACTTCTCACATCAACTTTTACATCAAACAAACCTTTTCTTTTGATCATACAAAAAACCTCCTATATCGTTAGTAAGTCGATATACGGAGTAATTTCTTACATGACCGTTATACTGACCGTTTGACTAAACGATATAAGAGGTTGATTTTATGGGCTTTAGCACCCGATTTATTAACGTCCCAGGAGAGATTCGAACTCCCGACCGACGCCTTAGAAGGGCGTTGCTCTATCCAGCTGAGCTACTGGGACATGTTGTTATGTAGTGTGCTGTGGTGTATTACCTCAGCGACAATATTTATTATATTACTATTGTTCTTTAAAGTCAACGGTTTTTCGAAAGTTTTTTCATAAGGGGCAAATGCTGCACCCTTATGAAATACCTTCCAATGTGACAGTGTTTTCGAGGTCTTGTATGGCTTGACCTTCGTCTGTGAAAAACTGTACGTTCGCTTCGCTTCCATCTAGTGTCAGTATAGCGTAGCTGCGCTCTTTACGCACTCTTGGCAGGTGCACACTGCCTGGGTTAATGAGCAGTTTTCCTCTTAGCAGCTCACTGCCTGGGATGTGCGAGTGGCCAAAGCAGATGATGTCTGCGCCTAGCTCTTCTGCACGGTAGTAGACTTGAAGCAAGGATTGTTTGATGCCATGCAGATGTCCGTGAGTGAGAAATAGTTTTCCGCCTCCATCAAGTGAAAGCAGGAGCTCTTCTGCAAAATCGCCCATAAAGTCACAATTTCCTTTGACGACTTTGTATCCTTCGAGAGCTGGGTGGTTCGTGTCGAGTTCTGAATCTCCGCAGTGAATCATCATGTCGACTTCAGCCGCATGCCGTTTGGCAATGGTTTGAAGTTCGTCTGTGAGTCCATGACTGTCACTAATGATGAGTATCTTCATGGCTTCATTCCCCCTTATTCATTTGCGTCTAGCAGTGATGAAAGCTTTTGAAGCGCGACCGCTCGATGGCTGATCTTGTTTTTCTCCTCTGGTGATAACTCGGCCATCGTCTGGTCTTTGTCTTTGACGATGAAAATTGGGTCGTATCCGAAGCCGTTTTCGCCGATTGGTTCCTCTGCGATGAAGCCTTCTACTGATCCTTCTACCGTCTTTGTTTCTTTACCCGGTATGCTGACAGCCAGGGCACATCTGAATCTAGCTGTGCGGTCTTCTTTTTCAATGCCTTGAAGTTCGCTCAGCACTTTTTCTACATTCTCAGCATCGTTTTTATGTTCACCAGCGTATCTCGCTGAATAGACGCCAGGTTTTCCGCCAAGAAAATCAATCGACAAACCGGAATCGTCTGCAATGACCATTTCACCTGCTTTGGCTTGAATCGCCTCGGCTTTGATAATGGCATTTTCTTCGAAGGTTTGTCCTGTTTCTTCAATCTCTTCAGTAAAGCCGATGTCTGCTAGTGTTTTGACCGTGAATCCTTTTGGCTCAAGAATGGCTTTGAATTCTTTCGCTTTGCCCGCATTGTGCGTTGCAATGATGGCTGTTTTCATCCTGATCAAACCCTTCTCTTTATTCGATGACTTCTCCTGTCACTGCTTTTTGCTTTTCGATTAATTCTTTGATGCCCTTTTCGGCTAAATCAAGTAGTCCGTTTAGCTGTTCTCTTGAGAATGTCGCTTCTTCGCCTGTGCCTTGAAGTTCAACAAAGCGTCCAGCACCTGTCATGATGACATTCATATCTACTTCAGCTGAAGAATCTTCTTCATAATTTAAATCTAACAGAAGACCTTGCTGAGAATCAATTCCGACGGATATCGCCGCTAAATAATCAGTGATCGGGTTTTGTTTGATGACACCTTCTGCTCGAAGCTTTTGAATCGCAAGCGTCATGGCGACAAAAGCACCGGTAATAGATGCTGTGCGTGTGCCCCCGTCTGCTTGAATGACATCACAGTCAATCCAAATCGTGCGCTCGCCAAGCTTTTCTAAGTCAACGACTGCACGGAGTGCTCGTCCAATTAATCGCTGAATTTCCATTGTACGTCCTGTCACTTTTCCTTTAGATGATTCTCTAATGGTTCTTTGAGCGGTTGCTCTTGGAAGCATGCTATATTCTGCTGTAATCCAGCCTTTTCCTTGTCCTCTTAAAAAAGGAGGTACGCGGTCTTCGATGGATGCGTTACAAATCACCTTCGTATTGCCCGCTGAGATTAAGACAGAGCCCTCTGGATGCGTAATGTAGCCTGCCTCTATTTCAATTTTTCTTAATTCGTCATAGTGTCTTTCATCTAATCTCATGATTTACCTCCGTTACAATATACATTCCGCGCGGATGCCAGCGGGGTTCTCCTACTAACTTTGACAACCTCGGCTCGTTCTAATCGCTTGGAATAAAAAAGAGGCAGCGAATATGCATGCCTCTTTTTCTCCATTATATCAATGTGTGCCGTTAAAAACTACCTGTATTCACTTGTTCTGGTCTTGAAACCGGCTTTGTCAGCTCTGCTCCTTTTTCGTTCACAAGCTCAGCCTTGCCGTTTACCTTAACGGATACGCTTTTGACGTCCGGCAGCTCTGTTAATGTGAGCACGATGCTATCAAGAACTTTTTGTGAAATCACCTTTTTCTTTTCATCTGCGCTGCCGAAAATGGATTCGTTGAAATCAAGTGTCACATGTCCGTCTTTTACTTTCGGGATATCATTCAGCTTTACATCTTGATCAAAGTCTGTGAGCAAATGGCTTTTTTTGCTCGGTCCAGAGACGAGCTCATCAATGGCTGCTGTAATTTGATCATCCTCATCTTTTGGCGCCCTTTTGGTCACAGGAACATAGTACGTCTGTTCATCAGATTCAGCTAAGTAATAAACTGTCACTGGCTTTGTCGATGTCATATCAGCGGCAGCCTCGTGCTGAATATTAATACCGTCTTCTCTGCTTAAATCATCTGAAATCGGTGTGCCGTTCACAGGCATTTCTTTTAGTTCATGACCATTCATTTTCAATTTGACTTTGGCGACAGAATCAAACTGCGTTAACGTCCAAGTGACCGATTGCAGGATGCGCTGTTCGTCTTCTTTTTTATAGTTTTTGAATTCATTTGAAAAATCTACTACGGCCGTTCCGTCTTTAATGTCGACAGATACACTCGTGTCGGCCGGCAAAACAGCCCGGAATCCATTTGGCATGAGGTTCGAAATCGGTCCTCCGTCCACGAGGTATTCTAAGGTTTGTTTAGCACTCCCCTCATTTTTCGGCAGTGGAATGGATTGAGAAACGACATACCCGTTTTTATCAATTAAATATAATTCTCTCATGACTGTATCTGCCTTCTTCTCTTCTTTTCCTTCTTTCGCTGTTTGTTTATCTTCTTTATTTTCTTTCACATATGTGACGTTTTGTGGCGGGTCAATCTCTGTTTTCGCTTGGTCTGTTTGAAACAATCCGCATCCTGACAAAAGCATGGCTGACGCGATACACGTCACAGCTGCTGTAGATCCTTTTTTCAGCATACTTCACCCTCCTCTAGTAGTTTGTACTACTATGTATACGAGCTCCTCCTGCGGATTAGACCCTTTTCATAAAAAAATAACCCACTTCAAATAGAAGGGGGTTATTGCTGATAGACATGTTCGAGTGATACGGTTTCGACCTTCCCTGGCAGGTAGCCAAACCAGTCACGAGCGATGTTTTCAAAATTTTGCTGCTGCCCTGTTGTATAGAATGTATGAACAGGCGCTTCTTTAGAGGTATTTAACAGCCCTTTATAGGAAAGAATCGTACTTGCTTCTCTCGCTGTCTCGTCCCCTGATGAAATGATGCTCACATCACTGCCCATAAAGCGCTGAATCGACTCTTTTAAAATCGGATAGTGTGTGCAGCCAAGAATGAGTGTATCAATTCCTGTTTCTTTCATCGGTTCAAGGGAATCTTTCACCACTTCATCTGCTGTCTGATCTAAAAATGTACCGCTTTCCACAAAGGGAACAAGCAGCGGACATGCCAGACTTTGAACCGCTAGTCCTGCTTTTAGGGATAGCAAAGCTTCTTTGTATGCCTCGCTTTTGATCGTATTGGCTGTACCAATGACACCAATCTGCTGATTGTTTGTCACCTTGATGGCTGTGCGGGCGCCGGGCTGAATCACGCCAATGACCGGAATATCAAGCGTTCCTTTGATTTCATCTAGTGCGATCGCCGTCGCTGTGTTGCATGCGATGACGAGCATTTTAATATGATGATGTCTTAATAAGTAGTGTGCCATTTCCCAAGTATATTGAAGAACCTCTTCTTCTTTCCGAGGGCCATACGGGCACCGTTTTGTATCGCCTACGTAAATGATTTTTTCTTTTGGCAGTTGTCTCATGATTTCCTTTGCAACGGTTAAACCGCCGACGCCGGAATCAATGACGCCAATTGGTTGATCCAACAAAATCGCCTCATTTTCTTTTCATTTGCTGCTGTAGTTTCGTTAAGGATTGATTGAAAACGATGGCTTCTTCTTCTGAGAAAGCCCCTAGAAGTTCACTGACGTATTCTTGGCGTTTAACAATCACTTCTTGAATGATCCGCTCGCCTTCAGGCAATAAATGAATGCGAACCACGCGGCGGTCAGAAGGATCTTTTACTCGTTCGACAAGTTCACTTTTTTCCATTCGATCAATTAAGTCGGTGGTTGTACTGCAAGCCAAATACATCTTTTGTGATAGCTCACCTATTGTCATATCTCCGAATTCATAAAGCCACTGAAGCCCTACAAATTGAGGAGGTGTAATCGTATATTGATTCAGGATTTCTCTGCCTTTTTGCTTAATAATTGCAGCAATATGGCGCAATGATTTTTCAATCTCTGCTACATGGTCGAACTCATTCGTTTCCATTTCATTGATACCTCACTATAGCATCTCACTTTGATTAAAACGTACATTCCTATTTTCCTCGTTTTTCAGTGAAAATGCAAGAAGAGACTCATGGAAACCATATAGAAATAACCGGTTCCTCCCTTGTATGGAAGGAAAACCGGCTGACTTTAGAGCTCTAGCTCACCCATACGCAGAAGCTCGACTACGGCCTGTGAACGACCTTTGACTCCTAGCTTTTGCATGGCATTCGAAATATGATTTCGAACAGTCTTTTCGCTAATAAAAAGCTCGCTTGCAATTTCTTTTGTTGTTTTATCTTGGACGAGCAATTCGAATACTTCTCTTTCTCTTTTGGTTAATAGCGGCTTGGATTGAAACTCTTTCTCCTTCAAGTATTGTAACCCTCCTTGCTAAGGTGAGAGCTCTAGTCTCTATAGAATGGGATTCTGTATAGTCGAGATATCATATGCCGGTTGCTCGAGGTAGGTGACGTTAAAATCGAGAATTCCCGCATATGAGCGTCCATTTTGTGCGTTTTTATCCGCACAAAAAAGGACGAGTCTCCTACCTGAGACATCGTCCTTTTCATACACATATTTAAAAGATAGAAATGGCACCTGTCAACAAAGCGATCAATGTTGTAAAAAGGGCAGTTAACACGGTCCATAGCAGTGCATATTTTTGCAAATCACCAATATCTTTGTTCAGCATACTGACAAGAAGCAGCGTTGAAGCCACAAGAGGGCTCAGCAAGTGAACAGGCTGTCCTATAATAGAGGCACGTGCAATCTCCACCGGATCAATCCCGTATGCTGCACCGGCTTCAGCCAAGATTGGCAGCACCCCGAAATAGTAAGCATCATTTGAAAGAACAAATGTAAATGGCATACTCGTCAAAGCAACAATCAGCGGAAAAAATGAGCTGTAGGAATCCGGAATCATGTAAATGACCAAATTAGCAATGGACTCCACCATTTTTGTCCCTGAAAAAATGCCTGTGAAAATTCCAGCTGCAAACACAAGGGTAATGACCGTTAAGGCATTTCCTGCATGCGACAAAATTCTCTCGCGCTGATCTTCAACCTTTGGATAGTTGATCATGAGAGCGATGACAAATCCAATTAAGAAGAGAACTGGAATCGGTACGATATCTAAAACAAGTGTCGCCATCACCGCAATCGTCAAGAAGAAGTTCACCCAAATGAGGTTGGGTCTTTTCATGTCTTCTACTCCATCTTCGATTGACGCTGCCAATTCAGGGGAGATCGAGGTCTCTTCTTTGTACTGAATCTCTGCAACCCCAATTCGTTTCCGCTCTTTTTTTCCAAGCACATACGCAGTAAAAAGAATAAAAAGACCGCCTCCAACCATTGTTGGAATTAATGGAATAAAAAATTCACCAGCATCTAATCCAAGCGCCGCGATGGCACGGGTAGCCGGACCGCCCCAAGGCGTCATTCCGCTCATAATTCCTAAAGACAATAATGAAATCGTTCCTAAAATTAATGGGTTCATCCCAATTCTTAAGAAAAGTGGTAGCATTGCTGATACGGTAATCATATACGTTGTTGTTCCATCACCATCTAAAGCAACAAGCATAGACAAAATCGCTACCCCAAAAGCAATTTTGACAGGATCACCTTTTACAATACGTAAAATGAGTTTAATCAGAGGATCAAATAATCCAGCATCCAGCATGACACCAAAGAATAAAATCGCAAATAACAATAAAGCAGCTGATGGTGCAACAGTTTTCAGTCCATCAAGCATCATGTCCCCTAATCCTTTGTTAAAGCCACCGATCAATGCAAATATGATAGGTACAACGGTTAGAGCCACCACCGGATGCATACGTTTTGTCATAATGAGAAATGTAAATGTCAAGACCATCAAGATCCCTAAAATAGCTAGCACTTTATATCCCTCCATCCTCTTCTTTACATGATCTGCAAGCGCCCCCTTGCACTTGCGATCTATATGTTAGCGCTTTCTATTTCAAGGATATAATAGCTTTTTTCATAATGAAAATATTGATTTTTTCGTATATTCTATAAATTTCTTTTATAATCAGCCTTGCTGACTTCTTAAAAACTCAATGAATGCTTTCACAACAGATAAATGAAGAGAGTCTGGCTGGTACATAAGCCATGTATCTCTTAAAACAGGCTGTCCATCTTTATACGAAAGACCTTTTACAAATAGCTCATCACTTGGTCTGAGGCAAATTTCTGGGACAATGGCATAGCCTAAACCATGCTTGACCATCTCTTTTGATGTATCCTGGCGGTCTGTCTCCATCGTCACAAGTGGAGGCATGGTGAACGTTTCCTGCCACCATCTGTTAATCAATCGTTTTAATGAACTATCTGTATGATAGTCAATGAGCGGCAGATTTGGGAGGTCTTTCAGCTGGATTTCTGATTTTGAAATGATACAAAGCCGCTCTTTATCGAGCAAAAACCGCTCTCCATTCCAGTCGTAATCCCCTCTTAAAATCCCTAAATGGACACTTGATGTGCCTAATAAATCCATGACTTTTGTGCTCCAGCCTGTATTCACCATGAATTGAACATGTGGATACTGCTTAGAAAATTCTCTTAAAATTTCTGGGAGCTTATACTGAGCAAAGTTACTTGAGACCCCTAACCGGATTGTCCCTTTGACCTTTTTTTGCATATTCAGCATGCCATCTTTCGTTTGCTGAAGCTGTTTGAGCATGTCATTTGCATATGCAGCCAAGTACTCGCCTTCTGACGTAAATTCAATCCCTCGTTTTCTTTTGAAGAAAAGCTTCATATCGAACTCTTCTTCAAGCTGCTTCAACCGATAGCTTAAGGCAGGCTGAGAGACAAATAATTTTTCCGCCGCTTTTGTGATGTTCTTTTCTTCATAGAGCACCTTTAAAAACCGCCAGTCTTTCTCATCCATTGTGTGCCCTCCTTTTTCACTAGTTATAAAAAAAATTTATTGATTCATCTTAAAATAATGTATTTAACTTATTTCTTATTATACTTTACCATTTTGATTAGATAAACAGTTCATTAAAAATTGAGGGTGAGAGCAATGAGAAAAGTTCCAATCACAATCATGCGAGGCGGTACAAGTAAAGGGGTATTCATTCAAGCAAACAATGCACCATTTGAACACGATGAGCTCGAGGCATTCCTACTAGACATTATGGGCAGCCCTGACCGGTTGCAGGTCGATGGAATCGGCGGCGGTAATTCTTTAACAAGCAAAGTGGCCATTATCGATAAAGCCACACGTCCAGATGTGGATGTGAACTATACGTTTGCACAAGTCAGCATCAATGAGAGATATGTCGACTTTAAAGGGAACTGCGGGAATATCTCATCAGCGGTTGGACCATACGCCATCATTAAAGGACTTGTTCAAGCGGTTGAGCCCATTACGACTGTACGTATCCTCAATACCAACACAAATAAAGTCATTACAGCAGAGGTCGAAGTCGAAAATGGAGAAGTGAAATTTGAGGGACAGGCAGAAATTCCAGGAGTAAAAGGGACAGGTTCTCCCATTTATTTATCTTTTGAAAATCCTGAAGGCGCTGTGACAGGTAAAACCTTTCCGACTGGAAACAAAATTGATACGATTCAAACAAAGTTTGGAGAGATTCCCATCTCGATCGTTGACATTGCAAATCCCATTGCCTTTGTTCGTGCCAAAGATATTCAATTAAAAGGAACTGAATTGCCTGAAGAGTTTACAGACGAATTACTGGATGATTTAGAAGAAATTCGTTCCATCGCTGCTGAAATGTGTCACT
This sequence comes from Bacillus pumilus, assembly GCF_900186955.1. Lineage (NCBI taxonomy): Bacteria > Bacillati > Bacillota > Bacilli > Caryophanales > Bacillaceae > Bacillus > Bacillus pumilus. The sequence goes on from NZ_LT906438.1 coordinate 2,539,810, forward strand.
TTGCACCAAAAGAAATGGCGACATTACAGTCTCCAGCTGTTCCAAAGCTTGCGCTCATTAGCGAGCCTGCTGATTATGTAGATACTAATGGAATCTTGAGAAGAGCAGCCGATATGGACATCATCGTTCGTATGCTATCGATGCAAAGACCGCACCAAGCACTTGCCATTACCGGCTCTGTCTGCGTGACAGCCAGCTGTTTCTTGGATGAAACGCTTCCGGCTCAGCTGTTTAAAGGGCAAGATGACACACTTCGTATTGGGCATCCTGCTGGTATTATGCAAACTGAAATTGACATCTCTCAAAACAGAGTCAAAGTCATTCGAACCGCAAGAGAAATTCTAGACGGGGTTGTCTTTACGAAACAAGATTATATTGTGCAGCCTCATATTAAAAGAGAAGCCTGAAGCAGACGAGAATACGTCTGCTTTTTTTAATGTTGAAGCGGGGCATCAATATCTCCGGCAGAATGAGCTTTGATCTGTCCTTTATCATCTTTTAGCTGAAGATGACCAAAGCGGTTAACGCCGTAGCAAATGCCTTCTTCCCATGTTTGTTTTTCACGATCTAACGAGATGCGAAGCGGCTTGTTGAGACGATATAACCGTTTATTATAAAGGGCAGTGAGTGCTTCAAACCCTTCATTCTGCCAGCGTGTATGGTATTTTTCAAAAGCCGCTGCCAGGTCTTTCACTAGCTGATCGGCTTTCACCTCTGTCATCTCTGATAAGCAAATGGTTTTGTATGGGACATGCTCCGGCTTCGTCTTTACATTGATGCCAACACCGATATAAATGGCGCTGCGGTCTGCTTCAATTAATGTGCCGGATACCTTTGCTTCATTAATGAGGATATCATTCGGCCATTTGATCGCCAGCTGATCGTCCGCTCTTATGAGTGGTTTCAGCACATCATAGATTGCTAGTGCTGTCAGCGGGGCGATCGTTGACTGGGTGGAGAGTTCTTCTGGCGGTAAGACTGTCATGGTTACCGCCACATTCCCTAAAGGTGTTTCCCACGGCCTGCCGAGTCTGCCTCTTCCTGCTGTCTGCTGGCGTGCATAGACAGCAAATGAGGGCTTTTCTCCTTGCTGCATAAGCCTTTTCGCTTCATTATTTGTACTATCAATGGTGTCATATTGAAAAATCTTCATATGTTCTCCTCTTGTTTCTTCTTGATATGATGCTTTCATTATAACAAAATGAAGCGTACACGTTGATGAGGCAGCATGCTACTCATTTCGCTGCGCCTGAAATGTCTCTTTTTCGTCTTCAGTAAATGGGACAGATGTGCCTGTGTCTTTACTAATTTGCACCATGGTGACTGAGCCTGTAAAGCATGGTTCCTGCTGCTCATTTTCTCCTAAATAATGAAGAATGAGTGAGCTTGAGCCTACCTTTTCCGGCTTGACATACACACGAAGCCTCTCTCCAATCTCTACCTGCTTGATGTAATCACATTGCAGGTTAGCGACGACTGTCATGGTTTCTCTCACACGTTTCATCCGTTTATCAACAATTCCTGTTTTTTGAAAAAAGGCAATGCGCGCCTCTTCAAAATACACAAAAGGGGTAACATTGTTCATATGGCCAAACATATCCGTTTCTGAAAAACGAACGGTCGTTTCGACATAAAATCGAAAGGATGCCCTCCACTCTTCAAACGGTTCTTCAATATATGACGGCAATCTCACTTGACCATCTCCTTATTTGGAAACAAAACGCCTCTCCCGTATTGGAAGAGGCGTTTGTTTATATGTTGCATCCAGCCTCTTAAACACTCATCATGATTGGCAAAGAGGACTGAATGTAATGTTATTCTGCGTGATCGCTTCCGAAGAAGTTACGGAATGCTTGTAAAGTTGTATCTCGGTTAAGTGCAGCAATTGACGTTGTCAGCGGGATTCCTTTCGGACAAGACTGCACACAGTTTTGGGAGTTCCCGCAGTTCGCAAGACCACCGTCCCCCATAATTTCTTCAAGACGGTCAGACTTATTCATCGCACCTGTCGGATGTGCGTTAAATAGACGAACTTGCGAAAGCGGTGCAGGTCCCATAAAGGAAGACTTATCATTCACGTTTGGACAAGCTTCAAGGCAGACACCACATGTCATACATTTAGAAAGCTCGTATGCCCATTGACGTTTTTTCTCAGGCATTCTTGGTCCAGGACCAAGGTCATACGTGCCATCGATCGGTACCCATGCTTTCACCTTTTTCAAGGAATTGAACATCCGGCTTCTATCAACCTGCAAATCTCTCACAACCGGGAATGTCTTCATCGGCTGAAGACGAATCGGCTGGTCTAACTTGTCAATCAAGGCTGTACATGATTGGCGCGGCTTTCCATTAATGACCATAGAACAAGCTCCGCACACCTCTTCAAGACAGTTCATATCCCAGTTGATCGCCGTTGTTTTTTTCCCTTGTTTATTGACCGGGTTCCGTCTAATTTCCATGAGTGCGGAAATGACGTTCATATTTGGGCGGTAAGGGATTTCGAATTCTTCATCATAAGGCTTTCCATCTGCTGTATCTTGACGTGTGATTATGAATTGAATCGTGTTTTTTTCACTCATCTTATTTCTCCACCTTTTTCTTCGAGTAATCTCGTTTACGAGGTGCAATTAACGATACATCGACGTCCTCATAGTGGAATGCAGGCTTTTGATTTTTTCCTTTGAACGTAGCCATCGTTGTTTTTAGGAACTCTTCATCGTTTCTCTCTGGGAAGTCCGGTTTGTAGTGTGCGCCTCGGCTTTCATTTCGGTTGTAAGCCCCGATCGTAATGACTCTTGCCAGCTGAAGCATGTTGTCAAGCTGACGTGTGAAGGCAGCGCCTTGGTTGCTCCATGAAGCTGTATCATTGATGTTGATCTGCTTGTAGCGCTCCATTAGTTCTTCGATCTTCTGATCTGTTTTTAAGAGTTTGTCATTGTAACGAACAACTGTGACGTTATCCGTCATCCATTCTCCAAGCTCTTTATGAAGCACGTACGCATTTTCTGTTCCGTCCATGCCGAGGATGTTGTCCCATTTCTCCTGCTCTTTCTTCACAGCGCTGTCAAATGTTGCAGAAGATAGGTCTTCCGCAGACTTTTCAAGACCACTAATGTACTTCACAGCATTTGGTCCAGCGACCATTCCGCCGTAAATGGCTGAAAGCAGTGAGTTTGCACCAAGTCTGTTTCCGCCGTGCATAGAGTAATCACATTCTCCGGCAGCGAATAGACCTTTGATATTTGTCATTTGATCATAATCAACCCATAATCCGCCCATTGAGTAATGAACAGCAGGGAAAATTTTCATTGGAAGCTTACGAGGGTCATCACCCATGAATTTTTCATAGATTTCAATGATGCCGCCAAGTTTAATATCAAGTTCTTTTGGATCTTTATGAGAAAGATCGAGATATACCATGTTCTCTCCGTTGATGCCAAGCTTTTGCTCGACACATACGTCAAAGATCTCACGTGTTGCAATATCACGCGGTACAAGGTTTCCGTATGCTGGATATTTTTCTTCTAGGAAGTACCAAGGCTTCCCGTCTTTATATGTCCAAACACGTCCGCCTTCACCACGAGCCGATTCACTCATGAGACGAAGCTTGTCATCTCCAGGGATCGCTGTTGGGTGAATTTGAATGAATTCTCCATTTGCGTAATGAGCCCCTTGCTGATAGACGATAGATGCAGCAGATCCAGTGTTAATCATGGAGTTCGTTGATTTTCCGAACACGATTCCAGGACCGCCTGTTGCCATGATCACTGCATCTGAACGGAAGGATTCAATTTCCATTGTTGTTAAGTTCTGCGCGACAATGCCTCGGCATACTTCCTCGTCATCTAACACAGCGCCAAGGAATTCCCAGCCTTCATATTTCGTGACAAGCCCCGCTACTTCATAGCGGCGAACCTGCTCATCAAGTGCATATAATAGCTGCTGGCCTGTTGTAGCCCCAGCAAATGCTGTACGGTGGTGCTGTGTTCCCCCGAAGCGGCGGAAGTCCAATAATCCCTCTGGTGTTCTGTTAAACATCACACCCATCCGATCAAGTAAATGGATAATGGACGGCGCTGCTTCACACATTGCCTTAACTGGCGGCTGGTTGGCTAAGAAGTCTCCGCCATACACCGTGTCGTCAAAATGCTCATAAGGTGAATCCCCTTCACCTTTTGTATTCACCGCTCCGTTGATTCCGCCCTGTGCACATACAGAATGCGAACGTTTTACAGGTACGATTGAAAATAGTTTAACAGCTGTTCCCGCTTCTGCTGCTTTAATAGTTGCCATGAGACCAGCTAAGCCGCCTCCGACAACGATGATGCTAGAATTACTCATTGTAGCCCCTCTCCCTCTTCTACTAATCTATTTCCTCTTAAACAAAAGCGAAAATTGCTCTTAGCCCTACATATGAAAGCGCTATAAATATACCTAATGTCACATATGTGGAGATTCTTTGTGAGCGTGGTGAAACAGTAATTCCCCAGCTGACAGCAAATGACCACAAGCCATTAGCAAAGTGGAAAATAGTAGATAAAACGCCGACAATATAGAAGCCTAGCATAAATGGAGAGCTTAAAATATTCGCCATCATGTCATAGTTCACTTCAGCTCCAAGCTGAGCTTGAATTCGTGTTTCCCATACGTGCCAAGTGACAAAAATCAATGTGATGATACCTGAAACCCTTTGCAGTCTAAACAACCAGTTTCTTAAGTAACTGAAGCGAGACGTGTTGTTTTGTGCCGTAAAGGCTATGTACACCCCATAAACAGCATGATAGATCAGTGGTAAGAAAATCACGAACAGCTCAAGTGCATATCTGAATGGAAGCTGTTCCATAAAGTGTGCAGCTTTGTTAAACGCCTCTGGTCCATTCGTCGCAAAGTGGTTAATCACTAAGTGCTGAATTAAAAATAGACCGACCGGAATGACGCCAAGCAAAGAATGCAATCTCCGATAAAAAAATTCTTTGTTCCCCGACATTACTTTACCCCCTAGTAAAAAGTGCAATTGCTGAAAATTGTCTTACCCCCGCTTCTTTCAATTGTAAGCACTTTATTCAAATTTATTGACAATTTCATTTTACTCCTATGTCAAAAAAGCGTCAAGAAACCGCGTACATAAATTAAAATTTTCCGAAATTTAAAAGTTTTAAATCAAAATTCGTTTTACTACAATAAGAATTTCTTAGACTTCAGGGAAAACTCTGTCATCATATGCTCACATAAGCTATAATAAATTGTTGAAAGAGGGGAGCCGTACAATGAATAAATTCGAATCTAACTTAGAACAGCTAAAAGAAATTGAAGTCAATGGATTTGCCTACGAGCTGATACGCGAAGTTCTGCTGCCTGATATTTTGGGTCAGGATCATTCATCTATGATGTATTTTGCGGGTAAGCTGCTTGCTCGTAAATTCCCTCAAGAGTCATGGGAGAAAATCCCCGAATTTTTCCATGATGCCGGATGGGGAACTCTCACGATGGTCCATTCGAAAAAACAGGAAATTGAGTTTGAGCTCGAAGGACCACTTGTATCAAATCGACTTACCTATCAAAAGGAGCCATGCTTTCAGATGGAAGCAGGTTTTATTGCTGAACAAATCCAGCTTCTGAACGAGCACGTGGCTGAATCTTATGAACAAGTGAAAAAGCGTGCTGATAAAGTCATTTTAACCGTTAAATGGGATTTAAGAGACCCTAGCTAACACTCTTTATGAAAGGCGCGGACTTTAGGTCACGCCTTTTTTGTTTGCCTTCTTCTATCATAGCATACTTAGTGAATGGGTTTACGTACGTTTTCCTTTCTAGTATGGGGGTTTCGGATATAAAAAAGAGGTGCACTCTTTTAAGAGATACACCTCCCTGCCTGTTTAAGAATGGGCAGCTACCTTTGATAAATCAAACGCATCGTGCAACGCTTCAACTGCTTTGACCATATCGTCACGGCCAACCACTGTTGAGACTTTGATTTCAGACGTACTGACCATTTTCACTTGTATGTCTTTTTCCGCTAACACAGCGAACATTTCAGCGGCTACGCCTGGATTTGAAACCATACCAGATCCAACGATAGATACTTTGGCTAATTTGCTTTCTGTCTCGATCTGTTCGTAGCCAAGTGCTCCTTTATATTCTTCTAACACTTCAACTGTTTTAGACAAATCATCCGTTTTCACAGAGAAAGAGATCGACGTCTGATTGGTGCTTGTGACGGACTGAATGATGATATCCACATTGATATTTTGCTTCGCAAGTGTCGTAAAGATGGTCGACAATGTGGTGAGACCGCTTGAAAGACCGCACACCGTCACGCGTGTAATCTGATCCTCAAATGCAATGCCTCTGACGACTAAATTTTGTTCCATGGATGATTCCTCCTCAATTAACGTACCCGATTCATTTTCAATACTAGAACGGACTTCTAGTGGGACTTGATAATTTTTCGCAAATTCGACAGCTCTCGGATGCAAGACACCAGCTCCTAAATTAGCCAGTTCGAGCATCTCATCGTATGAAATACCTGCAAGCTTCCGCGCGGCCGGTACATAGCGCGGATCTGTCGTAAATACTCCTGGTACATCTGTGTAAATATCACATTTATCCGCTTTTAGTGCGGCAGCAAGTGCTACAGCCGTCGTATCTGATCCACCGCGTCCAAGTGTTGTAATATGCAGGTCATCTGCAATTCCTTGGAAGCCTGCTACAACCACTACTTTTCCTGCACTTAATTCCTCTTTTATTCTTGATTCATCAATATCGACGATTCTTGCGTTACCGTGTACCTGCTCTGTTTTCATACCAGCCTGCCAGCCTGTAAAGGAAATCGCATCATAGCCTTTTGCTTGCAGCGCCATCGTTAATAAGGAAATGGTCACTTGCTCTCCAGTTGCGAGCAGCATATCCATTTCTCTTTTTCTCGGATGATCTGTGAGTTCTTTCGCTAGGTCTACTAGAACATCCGTTGATTTCCCCATTGCCGACACAACCACAACCACATCATGTCCGGCCTCGCGTTCAGCGATGACCCTTTCTGCAGCATTGCGAATTTTTTCTGTCGATCCAACAGACGTTCCGCCAAATTTTTGTACAATTAGTCCCATGTCTACCACCCTTTTTCAAAAGATCACGTGTGAGAGAAGAGGCAAGAAGCGGCTTTGGAGACTGCCTGCTCACTGCAAATAAAAAAGCAATGAGAGAACAGATCTCCCATTGCTTTATAATCATCATCAAACGATGCAAACAATGAGATAGCCCTCCAAGAAATACATTCTTGACAGCCCTACATTTCTTCAATGTACAGCCAGCGAATAAAATGAGTGGATTTTATTCACTTCGGCGACGCTCCCCTTTCAGCCCTCTTCCTAGATCCCATCGATCTCTGAAGGCTTACTCTTGAAGTTCGCACCTCTATCTTCAACAAACAACACGTTCATTTATTAAATTTAGTCACAATCTTAACAGACTTTTGGAAAAAGTACAATCTATTTTTTTAAAGCTTCCATTAAAAGCTCGGCCGTTTGTTTCGGGATACCAGCCTCCTGAAAGTCTTGGATAGAGGCTTCTTTCATCTTTTTCACAGAGCCAAAATGTTTAAGAAGCTGTTTTTTACGCTTTTCTCCGATACCTGGCACATCGTCTAAAATAGATTGAAATGCATTTTTTCCGCGCAGCTGCCGGTGAAAGCTAATCGCGAACCGGTGCACTTCATCTTGAATACGCTGCAATAAATAGAAGGCCTGGCTATTTCGCTCTAGTGCAACAATTTCCAGTGTATCGCCCATCATCAGATTCGACGTCCGGTGCTTTTCATCTTTGACTAGACCTGCTACTGGAACAGACAGATTCAATTCATTTTCAAGCACATCTATCGCTGCATTGATCTGTCCCTTTCCTCCGTCAATTAAAATCAAATCTGGTAGCGGGAGCTCATCCTTTAACACGCGGGTATATCGCCTTCTAATGACTTCACGCATCGATGCATAATCATCTGGACCTGTGACGGTTTTAATTTTGTATTTTCGGTATTCCTTTTTATACGGCTTCCCGTCCTGAAAGACGACCATGGCAGAAACCGGGTCTGCACCTTGAATATTCGAGTTATCAAATGCCTCAATCCGGTAAGGCATATAAATATTTAGTGCATCTCCAAGCTGCTTCACTGCACCAATGGACCGCTCTTCATCACGCTCAATGAGCGAAAATTTTTCTTTTAAGGCAATTTTGGCATTTTGATGGGCAAGTAAAAGCAAATCCTTTTTCTTTCCTTTTTTCGGCTGATGAACGTTCGTCTCAAGCAATTGTTCAATCATCTCTTGATCTACGCTATCTGGCACCAAAATTTCCTTCGGCAGAAAGTGGTTGTTCTTTGCATAAAATTGTCCCATAAATGTGAGAAACTCTTCCTCAGGGTCTTGATACATAGGAAACAGGCTGACATCACGTTCAATCAATTTCCCTTGCCTGATGAAGAAGACCTGGACACACATCCAGCCCTTGTCATAGGCATATGCAAAAACATCTCGATCTGATAAATCGCTCATCGTCATTTTCTGCTTTTCCATCGTAGAGTCGATATACGCGATTTGGTCTCTCAGTTCTTTTGCCCGTTCGAACTCTAATTGTTCGGCGGCTTCATTCATCTTTTCGGTGAGTTCTTTTTTGATTTGCTGATGTCCTCCGTTTAGAAACCTTATGATTTCGTCCACGAGCTGCTTATTCGTTTCTTCAGAAATGTCATACACACATGGCGCGAGACATTGTCCAAGATGATAATATAAACAGACGCGATCAGGGAGGGTGGCACATTTTCTGAGAGGATATAAACGGTCGAGCAGTTTTTTCGTTTCACGTGCTGCCTGTACGTTCGGGTATGGTCCGAAATATTTCCCTTTGTCCTTTTTCACATGACGGGTGACGATCAGCTTAGGATGCCGTTCATTCGTAATTTTAATAAAAGGATACGTTTTGTCATCCTTGAGCATGACATTGTATTTTGGGTCGTATTTTTTGATTAAATTTAGCTCTAAAATGAGTGCCTCGATATTAGAAGAGGTGACAATGTATTCAAAGTCCTCAATTTCACTGACAAGCCGCTGCGTTTTGGCGTCATGAGATCCAGTGAAATAAGAGCGTACTCTATTTTTTAAGACCTTTGCCTTCCCCACATAAATGACTGTATTTTGCCGATCTTTCATTAAATAGCAGCCTGGTTGATCTGGCAAGACCGATAGCTTTTCTTTGATCAGTTTGTTCATCTTTTCATCCGTCCTTGTTTTCCTCTTTCACTCCTTCTAGTGTATCACGAACATTTGTTTTATACCATGTTGAAAGAAAAGCGGCTCTCGTCTTTACGAGAACCGCTTTAGTGAGTATGCCGATTGGGCATAGACAGGTTTATAGATGTTTGTTAACAAGCTCAGCAAGTGCTTCTTTTGGTTTGAAACCAACAGAAGTTTCTACCACTTCACCGTCTTTTAAAACAAGAAGTGTTGGGATACTCATCACGCCGTATTTACCAGCAGTTTCTTGGTTATCGTCTACATCAATTTTTACAATTTTCATTTTATCGCCCATTTCTTGATCAAGTTCTTCAAGAACTGGAGCAATCATTTTACAAGGTCCGCACCATGGTGCCCAAAAGTCCGCAATAACAACACCTTCTGCAGTTTCTTGTGAAAATGTTGCGTCAGTAGCTTTTACGATTGCCATTATTCATTCCTCCAATGTAAATTATGCTTTTTAGTATAGCATCTACCAATGTGACTTGCGAATGAAATGCTTACGAATCATTTTTTATGAAATGAATTAAAAAACAAACCGTACAATCGCACCAATGACAACAATTGCACCGATAATCATGAGAATCGTTCTAAGCATATAAATAACTCCCTTTCCGCTTCGTTTACAATGTATGATGCCCCAACATCCTGCTCATCAAACATCTAAATATGCGATCAAGCGAGATCAATCGTAACCATCACCACAGACATTGGCGGCAGCTCTATGCTCAACTCACCGGGTTTTACAGCAAATTGCTGAAACTCTGCTGGCTGGACAGCATGAGGATCATCAAATGTGTTGTGCGCATTCATGCGGTTTGCTGTCAGCACGCGGCCCGTGACTTTCGTTTCTGCATCCACACCTTCAATGGCAAGGGATACTTCGTTTTGTTCATGCGGATTCAGGTGACAGAAGCTAATATGCATCTTATCTGACGAACGCGAAGCTGACACACTAACCTGAGGTATTTTTTCTCCACTGCGTTCATAAAACGTTGACACGAACTCCACTTCAAGTGCTTCTTCCTCTTTATGCACTTGAAACATGTGAAACACATGATACGTAGGCGTCAGAAGCATCTTTTCGTCTTCCGTTAACACCATTGCTTGCAGAACATTGACCGTCTGGGCAATATTCGCCATATGAATCCGCTGGCAATGACGATGAAAGATATGAAAATGAAGGGCACAAACAAGTGCGTCTCTTAGTGTGTTTTGCTGATACAAAAACCCTGGATTTGTTCCTGGTTCTGGGTCATACCATGTCCCCCATTCATCAATGATCATCCCGATTCGCTTGTCTGGGTCATAACGATCCATGATCTCTCCATGATCCACGACAAGCCGTTCCATCTCATAGGCTTTTTTCAACGTAATAAACCATTCATCTTCATCAAATTCAGTCGCTGACCCTTTCTTCTCCCACGTACCAGGTACAGTGTAGTAATGCAAACTGAGTCCATCTATCCAAGGTGCGGCGCGCTCCATTAATACTTTTGTCCAATTCACATCATTTGAATTGGCTCCGCACGCAATTTTGTATATGGATTGACCTGCAAACTCTCTCACATACGTTTGATATCGTTTATATAAATCGGCATAGTATTCAGGCGTCATATTCCCGCCACAGCCCCAGCTTTCGTTTCCTACACCAACATAGGTCAAATCCCAAGGTTCTTGTTTTCCATTTTGAATGCGCCAATCAGACATAGGTGTTCCCTTTGGAAAGGTGATGTACTCGACCCAGTCTGCTAATTCTTGAACAGTCCCACTTCCCACATTTCCGCAAATATAAGGCTCACATTCAAGCAGCTCACACAATTTCATAAACTCATGTGTACCAAATGCATTGGATTCAACCGTACCACCCCAATGAGTGTTCACCATCGGCTTTCGTTCGCTGAGATCACCTACACCATTTGCCCAATGATACTCGTCTGCAAAGCAGCCGCCCGGCCACCTAAGCACCGGAATATGTAATGCTTGAAGGGCTTTTAGCACATCCGTACGAATCCCCTCAATATGATCGATCTCTGAATCTTTTCCGACCCAAATCCCATCATAAATCCCTCTTCCTAAATGCTCTTGAAAATGTCCATAGATGTGTTTAGAAATACGTCCGATCACGTCATTCACTTTTACTGTCCCCTTCACTTGTCAACCGCTCCTTTGTGTATTGATTACATACAAAAAAACCCAGAATACCTAGGCATTCTGAGTGTATGAGCGTTACGAGTGGATATTCATCTTTTTTAACTCTTCATTCAAAAGCGGTACCACTTCAAACAAGTCACCGACGATTCCGTAATCGGCAATTTTGAAGATCTCAGCTTCTGGGTCTTTGTTAATCGCCACAATGACTTTACTGTTAGACATCCCGGCTAAATGCTGAATCGCTCCTGATATCCCGCACGCAATATAGAGATCAGGTGTGACGACCTTGCCTGTTTGCCCAATTTGCAGGGCATAATCACAGTAGTCTGCGTCACAGGCACCACGCGAGGCACCGACTGCTGCGCCCAGCGTCTCAGCGAGTTCATTCAGCGGTTCAAACCCTTCCTTACTCTTGACCCCGCGTCCCCCGGCGACGATAACTTTTGCTTCAGATAAATCTACACCTTCTGACGTTTTTTTAATGACTTCCTTCACGATCGTTCGCAGGTTCTGAATATCGACAGAAACCGGTGTAATGTCTCCGCTGCGTGAGGCATCCCGCTCAAGAGGTGCCACGTTGTTCGGGCGTATGGTGGCCAAAAGCAGACGATCTGTTGAAATCACTTTTTCGAAGGCTTTTCCAGAGTAAATCGGTCTTGTGAAAACAAGATGTTCTCCGGTAACGCTTACATCAATCGCATCTGAAATTAAACCAGTCTGCAAGCGTGCAGCTATTTTCGGCGACAAGTCTTTTCCGATAGACGTATGGCCAAAGAGGACGGCATCTGGGTCAACCTGATCTAATATGGCTTGAAGTGCCTGCGCAAAACCATCTGACGTATAATATGAAAGGTGCGGATGCTCCACAATCATGACATGATCCGCTCCATAGTATAGCAGTTCATTCGCTTGGTCTTTGACGTCATCCCCTATTAACACGCCAATGACTTCACCGCCATCTGCCACTTGATGAGCGGCAGCAATCGCTTCAAATGTCACATTTCTTAATTTACCGTCACGACTTTCTCCAAGTACAACAACTTTTTTACTCATCTTTCAAGTTCCCCCTTGTTCTCGTGATATCGAAAAGTGGATGTTTAGATGACCTTTGCTTCATTTCTTAATAAATCTGTCAGTTCTTTGACTTGATCCTGAAGCTCACCGCTCAGCACCTTGCCACCCTCTTTTTTCTCCGGTAAGAAACGTTCAATTGTTTTGATTTTATATGGCACATCGTCTTCATCCAGATCTAAATCATCCAGTTCCAATTCTTCTAAAGGCTTTTTCTTTGCCTTCATAATGCCTGGTAATGATGGATAGCGAGGCTCATTGAGACCTTGCTGCGCAGTGACAACAAGCGGGAGCTCAGCAGAAATGACTTCCACATCACCTTCTGCATCTCGTTCAATCGAAGCAGAGCCGCCGTCAATTTGAATACTTGTAATCGTTGTGACATATGAAAACCCAAGTAATTCAGCAAGACGCGGGGCAACCTGTCCAGAGCCACCGTCAATCGCCACATTCCCTGCTAAAATCAAGGAAGCCTCTTTGTCTTTTAAATAATGGTAAAGAATCGTAGAAGCTGAATATTGATCCCACTCTTCTAAGTCGTCTTCCACATTTAATAAAACGGCTTGATCGCAGCCCATAGCAAGCGCTGTTCTCAGTTGCTTTTCCGCATCCTCACTGCCAACTGTCACAACGGTCACTTCTCCCACGTGCTCGTCGCGAAGCTGGATGGCTTCTTCTATGGCGTACTCGTCATAAGGATTAATAATGAACTCTGCTCCATCTTCTTGAATTGCACCAGACTGAATGGAAATCTTCTCTTCCGTGTCAAACGTACGCTTCATCAAAACAAATATATTCATCCATTTCTCCCCCTTGTTTCGTTTGAATCCTTTATTCCCCTTTAAAATTCGGTTTGCGCTTTTCGATAAAGGCTTGGATGCCTTCTTTGGCGTCATTCGATTGGAAAATCTCACCGAACTTTTTGGCTTCTAGCTTCATACCGCCATCATATGAATACAATTTTGTCGCATTCAATAAATCCAGCACATACTCGAGTGATTTTGGGCTTTTCGTTGCAAATTTTGACGCAAGTGTTTTGGCTGCTTCGAGCGCCTCTTCCTCTGTTTCTGCCAACTTTGAAACAAGTCCGCAGGCAAATGCTTCTTCACCTGTAATCGGTTCAGCTGTACCCATCATTTCCAGCGCTTTAGCAGAACCAACATAGCGCGGCAGGCGCTGCGTACCGCCGAATCCTGGAATGATGCCTAGGTTTAGTTCCGGCAGTCCAAGCTTCGCATCTTTTGTGGCGATTCGGATATCACAAGACATGGCAAGCTCAAGGCCCCCGCCTAATGCCGCTCCGTGAATTGAAGCAATGACCGGTTTTGGACATTGTTCAATCCGTTCAAAGACCTGTTGCCCTCTGTCTGCAAGGCTTGAATAGTCAGATTCTTCCTGTAACGTCGTAAATTCCTTAATATCAGCACCTGCTGAGAAAAATCTTCCTTCCCCGTGGATCACAATGGCTCTTACTTCTTCATTTTGTTCGAGCTGGTCAAACATGTCATTAAGCTCGGTGAGTAGCTGAGAAGATAAGGCGTTTGCTGGTGGATGCTGAATCGTGATAAGTGCTGTCTGTCCTTCATGATGTAAGGTGAGTATCTTTTCCATGTCAATCATCCTTTTTCAAAATGTCTTTAAGATTGATGTATTCCGTTTAAGAGTAGATCACGTACGTTTTCTGCGAGTGCAGGAAGATCATATTTTTGATCATTCATGACCCATGTTGTAGCGGTTTCATCAATGGTCCCAAATACCATTTGTCTCGCTAAGCGGACATCTAGATTTTGTCTGAATTCTCCTGTTTTCTTTCCTTCTGCTAATATCGACTCGAGCATATTTAAATACCCTTTCAGCACCTCATTGATTTTTTGCCGCAGCTCAAGGTTTGACTGCCTGAGTTCAAGCTGTGTCACAAGAGCCAAATGATGATTTTGCGCAAGCATACGAAAATGCTCCTCAATAAGCAGTAGAAGCTTTTCTTTCGCCGACGGTTTCTTTTGAATATCTGTTTCCATTCGTTCGATGAATTGTCCCATTTTTTCTTTGAACAATGAGATCAAAATATCCTCTTTATTTTTGAAATAAAGATAAATGGTTCCGTCTGCTACCCCTGCTTGTTTCGCAATTTTTGAAACTTGTGATTGGTGATAGCCGTTCTCTGCAATCACCACAACTGCTGCATCAATAATTTGCATGTACTTCGGTCTTTTCTGCTTCAATGTGCTTCGTCCCTTTCTGGATTGAATGAGTATTCATTCATAACTTTATGTTAAAAAGAAACGGGCGATTTGTCAAGTGATCTTCTTCTTTCTTTTCCACCTTTAGCATACCAGAGGAGGCGGTCAACATTCAAATCATCCGGCCGGTGGACCGGATGATGAAGCCGTTATGTTTTCGGTTGATCGGCAGGCGTTTCAGATGAAGAAGCGTGCTTTCTTTTTTCTTCTTCAATTAATACTCTGCGCAAAATCTTCCCGACGGCTGTTTTAGGCAGTGACTCTTTAAATTCATACACGCGCGGTACTTTAAATGAGGCAATTCTCGTCCTGACAAAGCGATCAAGTTCGTCCTCTGTTAAGTAGGCATCCTTTTTCGGTACAATAAATGCTTTCACTGTTTCTCCTCTGTACGGATCTGGAATACCTGCGACGACGACTTCTTGTACAAGCTCATGCTCATAAAGGGCTTCTTCGACTTCTCTTGGGTAAATATTATAGCCGCTCGCAATGATGACATCTTTTTTCCGGTCGACAATATAGAAAAAACCGTCCTCATCCATATACCCTATATCTCCGGTGAAAAACCAGCCATCTCGTAATACAGCCTCTGTCTCCTCTGGCTGATTCCAGTATCCTTTCATGATCTGGGGCCCTTTGACAATGATTTCTCCATGCTCATATGGTTCTTTGAAGCCTCCGGTTTCCTCGCAATAAATACCGGCATCTGTATTAGGCCACGGACAGCCAATGCTGCCTGTTTTGTTCGCTCCCCATAAAAAGTTAGAATGAGTGACGGGTGAGGTTTCTGAAAGTCCGTACCCCTCCACTAAGCGTCCTCCTGTTAATTTTTCAAAGCTTTGTTTGACTTCAACAGGAAGTGCCGCTGAGCCGCTTAGACATGCAGTGATGGACGATAGATCATACTTTTCAATGTTCGGATGATGCAGCAAGGCGATATACATGGTTGGTGCACCTGGAAAGAGCGTCGGCTTCTGTTTTTCAATCGTTTTGAGGGTATCAGCTGCGTCAAATCGCGGAAGTAGAATCATTGAATGCCCTTCTTTGACAGCAAGATTTAAGACGGTCGTCATTCCGTAGACATGAAAAAACGGAATGATGCCGAGGATGCGTTCTTTCCCCCTGGTCGTTTTATACATCCAGGAAGCGCACATTTCAGTATTCGCTAAAATATTTTCATGTGTGAGCATGACGCCTTTTGGTAACCCGGTCGTTCCGCCAGTATATTGCAAAACAGCGATATCCTCTTTCGGATCAAAGGCAAGTGCGGGTATCTGCTGTTCACCTTCCGATTCTTTCATAATCTGCGCGAAGTGATGAATGGTGTCATTTTTCTCCACTTGTATGACCATTTTATTTTTTCTTCTTTGCACAATAGGAAACAGTATGTTTTTCGGGAATGGTAAATAATCTTGTAGTTTGGTGACGATTAAGTGCTCCATACTTGTCAGCGCTTTCATTTTATAAGCCTTTGGATACAACAAATCTAGCGTGATCAGCACTTTGGCGCCGCTGTCTTCTATTTGATATTCCAGTTCTTTCTCCGTATAAAGCGGGTTTGTTTGAACAACGATGCCGCCTGCTATTAAAACAGCATAATAAGAAATGACCGATTGAGGACAGTTCGGCAGCATGATCGCTACTCTGTCGCCTTTTTTCACGCCAATTTTCAGCAGATGACTGGCTAGTTTCAATACGTCTTCTTGCAGCTGTTCATAGGTGATGTTCTTTCCTAGAAAATGAATGGCTGTATGCTCAGGTGCAGCCTCTGCGGAGCTGAATAAGTAAGATTGTAATGTTTCATTTGGGATGGTGAGTTCGTGGGGAATTTGATTCGGGTAATGCAGAAGCCAACGTTTATCTGACTGCATAAAAACCCTCCTTCCTGAACTTTCGTACTATTATATTATAGCAAACTTTTCCTTAGGGCAGTTTGCTTTTTTCTAATAGGGCTTGGTTCAATTGCATATGTTTACTTTTTCGCCGGTGTTTCGATAGAGGCTCTTTTTCCTTCATGATGCCACTGTTCATATAATCCACCGATTGCACGAAATGAGTCGTTGACTCTTTCTACGATCTGTTGATGGATACTAGGGTCATTCGGTAAATGCGTCTGGATGTTGTCGACTTGATACTTCCTCATCATGTCGATATAAACCGTGAGAAAAATCGTGTCTTCTAAAATCCAGTAAATGACTTCATCCGCCACTTTTGATCTTTTATGCAGCATTTGAATGCCTCGTTCATATTGAATGAGGATATAACCACTGGAATCGATTTGAATATAGGGACTCAAATCATCAAAAAATCCTGACGTTTGAAATGGACGTGCAATATACGGTTTGTATATGTCTCTTGGAAGGGCTGTCATTTGAAGACAAGTATCAATGCGCTTGATCAGTTCGTCTTTTTGCAGAATGTGCTTCATGTCATTCGCCGCCTTTGATGAGATAAAAGCTGCCAAGGGATTCCCTGACAGCTTTCTAACGCCTGTTTTTTTCATTTCACAAGAACAGATAAACGGCACCAATGACCGCAAAAGTGCAGGCAACTACGATTAATACTTTTGCTAGCTTTTCCATGTCGTCTCCTTAAATGCCGGCTGCTACTACGTAAGACAGCCCAACTGAAATGATGAGTGAAATAAACCCGACCGCTCTATTATCATTTTCAATCTCTTTGTCTACTTTAAAACGTGGTGTTAAAAATTCAAAAATGAAATAGCTGACAAGCAGCATCACAAAGCCGTATACGCCCCATCCAATCATTTGAAGAAGGGAATTGTGCTGAGCGATTGAATGCTGAAATACATTCGCAATCCCAAAGATTTTCCCGCCTGTTGCCATGGCAACGGCTAAGTTCCCCCGCTGAATCTCTTCCCAATTCTTATAGGAGGTGACGAGTTCAAAAACGGTTAGAAATAAGACGAGACACAGGACGGCCACGCTATAATAGGCGGCAATTTCCACAAGTTCATTTTCCCAAAAGGCTTTCATGCGTTTTCTCCTTTTTACTTTAATTCGACGATGGTGACGCCTGATCCTCCCTCACCTTGTTCGCCAAAACGGGCATTTTTCACACTTCGATGCTGTTTCAATAATTCCTGAACCCCTTTTCTAAGGGCGCCAGTTCCTTTACCGTGAATAATAGACACACGCGGATAACCAGCTAATACAGCATCATCTAAATATTTTTCGACTCTGCTTAAGGCATTTTCATAACGCTCGCCTCTTAAATCGAGTTCCAGCGAGACATGATAATCTTTCCCTTTGACTGCCGTGATGGCTTTTTCTTGCTTAAATTCAGGTGCTGATTTGATAAATTCCATGTCTTTTTCTTTTACCTTCATTTTCAGAATGCCTATTTGGACACTCCATTCTTTGTCGCCTGTTTGTTCAAGCAACGTTCCTTTTTGCCCGAAGGTAAGCACTTTGACTTCGTCGCCTGACTTCAGCTGTCTTACTGCTTTTTTCGCTGGCTCTGGCTTCTTTTTCCTGTCAAACTCAGGAACAGCTTCTTCAAGACGCTTTCGCGCATCGATGAGTTCATGCTCTTTGAATGAGCGGTGCTCACTTTTTATCGACCGGAGCTCTTGAATGATATCTTCTGCTTCTTTTGATGCTTGTTCAATTTTCTCTTTCGCTTTCTGTTCAGCTTCTTCAAGCAGTTTATCCTTTTGCTCATTCCATTCAAGAATTTGTCTTTGCAATTCTTTATGAAGCTTTTCTGCTTCTTTTCTATAGACTTCTGTCTCATGCAGTTCTTCTTCTGCTTGTTTCTTGCTATCTTCTAATGAAGCGATCATTTGGTCTACTTCATTATGCTCTGCATGCATATCTGCTTTTGCCCGGTCTATAAGGTGATCTGGCAAACCAAGACGCTTTGAAATTTCAAATGCGTTACTTCGTCCAGGCACACCGATGAGCAGGCGGTACGTTGGAGATAAGGTTTCAATATCAAACTCCACGCTTGCATTTGTGACGCCTTCCCGGTTATACCCATATGCCTTCAGCTCGGGGTAATGAGTCGTTGCGATGACACGTGCATTCGTTTGATGCACTTCATCTAATATGCTCATCGCAAGTGCCGCACCTTCAGCTGGGTCTGTTCCTGCCCCTAATTCATCAAATAAGACGAGAGAATTAGAAGTCAAATGCTTTAAGATATCGACAATATTGACCATATGAGATGAGAACGTACTCAAGCTTTGTTCAATGGATTGTTCGTCTCCAATATCAGCAAAGACTTGGTCGAACACAGCCACTTCAGAGCCTTCTTCAACTGGAATATGGAGGCCCGCCTGTGTCATCAGCGTCAGAAGACCTAGCGTTTTTAAAGTAACGGTCTTTCCCCCTGTATTTGGTCCAGTGATCACGATCGTTGAAAAATCTTTACCGAGCTCAATATCATTTGCGACAACTTGATCCCGGGGCAATAGAGGATGTCTTGCTCGTTTTAAATAGATTTCTCCTTGATCATTCACAGCAGGTTTTGTGGCTTTTTCTGTCTTTGCATATTTAGCTTTAGCAAAAATAAAATCTAGCGTCTGCAGTTCCTTTACATTGTGAAGCAGTTCCCCAATGTGCTCTGAAACGCTCTCTGTCAGCATTTGCAGAATCTTTTCAACCTCTTGCTTCTCTTTTAAACGGGTTTGCTGCAAGGTGTTATTTACATCCACGACCACTTGCGGCTCAATAAAAAGGGTCGCCCCTGATGAAGACTGGTCATGAACAATTCCGCCGTAATTCGAGCGGTACTCTTGTTTCACCGGAATAACAAACCGGTCATTACGAATGGTGACAATTGTGTCTGACAGCATTTTCGAAGCCGATTGTGAACGAATCATCGATTCTAATTTATCGCGGACCTTTGATTCTAGTGAGCGTAATTGAATACGCAATGAACGAAGTGCAGGAGTTGCATGATCAAGCACTTCTCCATTATCACCAATACAGCTTTCGATTTCTTTTCTGATTTCAGGCAGTAATATCAGTGTCTCAGCATATGTATGAAGGCGCGGTATATCTACTCCATCTTCATACATGGACGTGAGAAAGTGCTTCATATTTTTCACCGCATATAATAGCCCTGCGATTTCCATCAGCTCAGAAGGGCTTAATGTACTGCCGATTTCTGCCCGTTTCACTGCGCGTCTAATATCTGTTAACCCGCCAAATGGCGCAGATCCCTTTAAACGGATCACATCTTGCGCTTCTTCTACCTCTTCCAGCAAATGCTGAATGGTTTCTATATCCGTCAGAGGTGTTAAATCCTGCGCTCTTTCTTTTCCTAATGTGGATGCGGTATAGGACATCACTTTTTCTTTTACTTTATGAAATTCTAATGATGCTAACACTTTTTGTTGCAGCATGGTCCAGCCTCCTAACGACTACCTGTCACGCGTTAAAAACTTTTTGATCTCGTTTAGAGTAAAAGTATTCACGACATTTTCTTTTGGTGTCCAGCCCTTTCTTGCAGCTGTTACACCGACTTCCATATGTTCCAGCATGGCGATGTTGTGCGCATCTGTATTGATCATGATGTGCACACCCGCTTCATTTGCTTTGATTAAATGCTCTGTTTTCAAATCCAGTCTTGACGGATTGCTGTTGAGCTCAAGTGCAGTTCCCGTTTTCTTCGCAAGCTCTATGAGTTGATCTATATTTAAGGCATAGCCATCCCGTCTGCCGATCAAACGGCCTGTTGGATGTGCAATTAAATCGACATGCTGATTACGCAAGGCATTTTCAAGGCGTTCCATAATGACTTCTTCCGGCTGAGAGAAGCTAGAATGAATAGACGCAATGACAAAATCCATGTCTTTTAAAAAATCATCATCATAATCTAACGATCCATCCGGCAGGATATCCATTTCTACCCCTTTGAAAATGTGAAAATGCTCGAATTCCTGATTAATCTTATCAATTTCTTTTGCTTGCAGACGCAAACGTTCTTTTGTTAAACCGTTTGCTACTTTTAAATATTGCGAGTGGTCTGTAATCGCCATGTATTCATAGCCTTTGGCAATACATGCTTCCGCCATTTCACGAATAGAGAATGCTCCGTCACTCCATGTCGAGTGCATATGAAGGTCGCCTTTAATATCTTTCAGTTCTACAAACTGCATACTTTCTTTATACGTATCAATCTCCGCTCCGGTTTCACGAATTTCTGGCGGAATGAGCGGAAGTTGAAAATGTGCATAAAAAGCGCTTTCGTCTTCAAACGTTTTTACTTCTCCAGTTTCAATTGTTTCCACACCATATTCGCTAATGCGCTCTCCGCGTTCCTTCGCAAGCTGACGCATTCGAATATTGTGATCTTTTGAGCCAGTGAAATGGTGCAGCGTAGTTGCGAATTGGTCTACTGTCACAAGCCGGAAGTCGACACTGATCTCAAAATCAAGGGCAAGCACAACAGATACCTTCGTATCACCGCTTGCGATAACATCTTTGACATCATCAAGTGCAACGAGCTGCTCTCTAACTTGCTCAGGATTGTCTGTTGCAATGATATAATCTAAATCTTTGACGGTTTCGCGTGCACGTCTTAAACTGCCGGTTCTTGAAAAACGGATGATACCTTCCATCTCTTCAAGGGCATAATCAATCCGCTCTGCCACATCTAATGCAAAGCCAATTGGCAGTCGTTCCGGCTGCTTTCCTGCTTCCTCAAGCGCTGCGAGAATCTTTTCTTCTGTTTTTTTGCCGAAGCCAGCAAGCGCTTGTACCTTTTCCGCTTCGCATGCTTCTTTTAGAGATTGTGCATCATGGACGCCAAGCTCTTGGTAAAGCTTAGCGATCTTCTTCCCGCCGAGTCCTGGTAATTTCAAAAGCGGGACAAGTCCTTCGGGCACTTCCGTTTTTAATTGTTCGAGTGTTTCTGATTGTCCTTTTTCGATATACTCAGTGATCACAGCAAAGGTTCCTTTTCCAATGCCAGGTAATGCTAATAGATCATCTATTTGAGAAAGGCTGCGGTCATCTTGCTCCAGTGCCGCTGCTGCTTTACGAAAGGCAGAAATCTTAAAAGGATTATCTCCTTTTAGCTCCATATATATTGCAATTGTTTCAAGAAGTTTGATAATATCTTTTTTATTCATCTCTCATCCTCCAGCCGCTTTGGCATCTTCCTTTATAAATATACAAACTTTTCCTTCATCCTACAACTTTCTGTCATGGAATGAGAAAAAACTTCTCCAAGAAAGGAGAAGTTTTTAAACTCCATACGTCGTCCATAAGTCTTTGACAAGACCGGACAGATAAGGGGTGTTGCTTACGATCGCATCTGCTAATATGGATTTACTCAACATTGTTTGCAGTGCATCGACTGGAAGTAATGCAGCGACAAACAAGAGAATAAATACAAATAGATAGGTTTCAAGAAATCCTAAAACACCGCCTAGCAGTTTGTTGACCTGTTTAATCACAGGTATACTTGCAATGGTTGTGAGCAATCCGCCAATGATGGCGAGCAGGATTTTGGTCAAGATAAACAGAATGATAAACGCAATGGTATTATAATAAGCTGTTTCTAGATTCCCACTAAAGAAAGCGAGCTGCGCTTGACCGCCGCTAAAATTAGGTGCTGGAATCCATGTAAGCTGTGGTGCAAGTGACTGATAAAACATGGAAGCCACTAAGATAGAAACAACAAAGCTGATCAATTTAATAAATTGAAGAATAAACCCGCGTTTTAGACCGACAAGCGTTCCCATAAGAAGCAAAAACAAAATGATGATATCGATCACGGTAATTTCATTCCTTTTCTTTAAGCTGAATCTCTAGTTTTTCGTATTGCTCTTTTAATTTCATGTAGTCGTGGACGACATTGACTGCTGTCAGTACAGCTAATTTGTTTATATCAAGGTATGGGTTTTTTTCATTTATTTCTCTCATTTTATCATCAACAATTGAAGCAACGTGTCGCATATGCATCTTCGTTTCTTGACCGATGATCGTATAGGACTGTCCGTAAATCTCAACTGTTGTTTTCGTTTTACCGCCGTCAGACAACGTTTCTCCTCCATTCCACGAGAATCCTAGTCTCTATCATAACATGTTTAGACATTGAATGGAAAGACGAGCCCTTCCCTGTTATGGTACACTTTAGAAATCAATGATATCAAGGTAAAAAGGAGTTATCCACTGTGCCCCAATCCGTCTTAAAAGCAACATCAGAAGACCTTAAAAAAATGAAGAGCGCGTATGCGCACCACTTAACTGATACGTTACCACCAGGCGCCCTTTTTCAAGCAAAGGTCTCTGGCTGTACAATTACAGCCTATCGATCTGGAAAAGTGCTGTTTCAAGGACAAAAGGCTGAAGCTGAAGCTAGTCAATTCAGCCATTTAAAAGCAGCTGATACGAAAAGCCCAAAAGCACCGGCTGTCACAAAATATAGTCCGCCGTCAGGGATTGCTTCTATGTCCGTCATCGGTTCAGATGAAGTAGGAACAGGTGATTATTTTGGACCGATGACGGTCTGTGCCGCTTATGTTGATGCCAGCCAGCTTGCTCTTATGAAAGAGCTTGGCGTAAAAGACTCAAAAGGTCTAAAAGACCCGCAGATTATCAATATTGCCAAAGATCTCATCAAAACCATTCCGTTCAGCCTTCTTGTGCTCCGAAATGAAAAGTACAATGCGATGCAGGAAAAGGGCATGAGCCAAGGGAAAATGAAGGCGCTTCTTCATAACCAAGTCATCACCTCTGTGCTAGAGAAATTAGACGGGAAGCAGCCTGAAGCTATTTTGATTGACCAATTTGCAGAACCAGGTATTTATTTCAAGCATCTTGCTGGGAAAAAAATCATTCGGGAGCGGACGTACTTTAGCACAAAAGCAGAAGGCATTCATTTGTCAGTTGCTGCTGCTTCCATTATTGCAAGATACGCTTTTTTAATTGAAATGGATAAGTTATCTAAAGCAGCAGGGTTTGACATTCCAAAAGGAGCCGGTCCTCATGTGGACAAGGCGGCTGCAAAGCTCATCAAGCTGCACGGCGAAGAGGCTTTACGTCAATTTACAAAACTGCATTTTGCCAACACACAAAAAGCGAAAAAATGGCTATAAAAAAGAGCTAGGCCTATATGGCCTTAGCTCTTTTTTCTTTAACCGCGCAAGACGGCTTGATACGTATCTTCTAATGCTTTCAATACTTTTGTATGAACAGCCGTGACTTCTTCCTCTGTCAATGTTTGTTCCGGATTTAGATATTGGAGAGAGAATGCAACAGATTTTTTGCCTTCTTCCATATGTTCACCTTCATACACATCAAAGACGGATAGGTCTGTCAGTAAATCCTCGCCTGCCTCATAGATGACGCGCTCCAGCTGTCCGCTTGAGATATTCTGATCTACAACAAGTGCAATATCTCTTGTCACAGCAGGGAATCTCGCAATCGCTGTATATTTCATATCCTTCGATTCAGATGTCATCACATCTGTTAAATCAAACTCGAAGACATATGTTTCTTTTAAATCTAATTCCTTTTCAATGACTGGATGAAGTGCAGCAACAAACCCAATGACTTTTCCATTTAAATGAACATCTGCTGTTCGACCTGGGTGAAGACCCTCACGCTCTGCTTGAACATATGTGATTTGGTCTGATACACCAAGCTTTTCAAATAGACCTTCTGCAATTCCTTTCGCTACATAAAAATCGACGGCTTTTTTCTCGCCCTGCCAAAGATTTTTATGCCATAAGCCTGTCAGCGCACCAGCGACATGCTCTTTTTCCACCGGCTTTGCTCCTTCAGCTTCTGCTAAGAACACAGAACCCGTTTCATAAAAACCAAAGGAATCAGCTTGTCTTGCCAGGTTATATGCAACAGAATCAAGTAAGTTTGGCAGAAGACTTTGTCTAAGCACACTTCGTTCTTCACTCATTGGCAGGGAAAGTCTCGTTTTATAAGCTGGATTCAGTGCAAAAGCTGTAGACTTATGCTGATTTGTCAATGAATACGTGATCGCTTGAGAAAGACCTGCGCCTTCTAAGAAGCGTCTCACCTTTCTGCGCTTCACTTGATATGGCGTAAGACCGCCAACTGTACCAGCTGTCGCAGGCAGTGTAGACGGGATATTATCGTAGCCATATAATCTCGCAACTTCTTCAATGAGATCTTCTTCAATCGTAATATCCATTCTGCGAGAAGGAACCGTTACAACAAGAACGTCATTTGATTCGCCTACTGTAAAGCCCAGTTTGTTGAAAATTTGAATCATATCTTCTTTTGAAATGCTCATGCCAAGCACCTTGTTCACACGCTCAGTGGATACGTGGATGACATTCATACTTGTTTGCAGGTGGTTTTCCTCCACAGTCCCGCTTAGCACTTCACCACCTGCATAGAGACTGATCAGTTGCGCTGCTCTTTCGGCTGCAGATTTCGTACGCTGCGGATCAAGTCCTTTTTCAAATCGTGTGCTTGATTCACTGCGAAGCCCTAAGTCTCTAGATGCTTGACGGACTGTTTGACCGTTGAAATATGCCGCTTCTAAAAGAATTGTTGTCGTTTCATCACGCACCTCTGATTCAAGACCGCCCATGACGCCTGCGACAGCGTGCGCTTTCGTTCCATTAGTGATCACAAGATGCTTTGATGAAAGTGTACGTTCTTGCTCATCAAGTGTTTGAATGCTTTCGCTATCAGTCGCTTTACGTACGACCACTTGCTTTGAACCAAAGCGGTCATAATCAAATGCATGAAGCGGCTGACCGTATTCAAGCAGTACAAAGTTCGTAATATCGACGACGTTGTTAATTGGGCGAATGCCTGCATTCATCAATCTTGTTTGAATCCAAAGCGGTGCTGGTCCAATCTTTACATTTTTAATGATCTTCGCAGCATAAAGTGGATTCGCTTCTTGATCTTCAATTTTCACCGAAATATAGTCTGCTGTTTTTTCTGAAGACATGTCATGTGCTGTATCAGGAAGTTTGATGTCTTTCCCTAAAATGGCTGCAACCTCATAGGCGACACCTAGCATATTCAGGGCATCCGCACGGTTTGGCGTTAAGCCAAGCTCAAGTACCGCATCGTCTAATTGAAGTGCCTGAAGGGCATCATCCCCGGGTTTGACGTCATTTGGGAAAACAAAAATACCTTCTGCATATTCCTTTGGTACGAGTTTGCTTTCGACACCTAATTCTTGCAGAGAACAAATCATGCCATGAGACTCTTCGCCGCGCAGCTTTGCTTTTTTAATTTTAAAATTCCCAGGAAGGACTGCGCCAACCGTTGCGACAGCCACATATTGTCCTTTATCCACATTCGGAGCTCCGCAAATAATTTGAACCGGTTCGTCTTCTCCGATATCCACGAGACATTTGTTTAATTTGTCGGCATTTGGGTGCTGTTCTCGCTCCACGACGTGTCCAATGACAACTCCTTTAATTCCTTCGCCTTTATATTCAACGGCTTCCACTTCAATTCCGCTTCTTGTGATTTTTTCTGCTAATTCATCCGGCTGAATGCCTTCTAAATCGACATAGTCTTCTAACCATTTATATGAAACAAACATGTTGATTTCCTCCTCTTAGTCCTGCTTGAATTGCTTTGTGAATCTAATATCATTTGTGTAGAAATGGCGAATATCATCAATGCCGTATTTGAGCATTGCAATCCGTTCAACACCCATTCCAAAAGCAAAGCCTTGGTAAGTTTCTGGATCAAATCCGCTCATCTTCAGGACATTTGGATGAACCATCCCAGCTCCTAAAATTTCAATCCAGCCTGTTCCTTTACATACAGAACAGCCTTTCCCGCCGCATTTAAAGCAAGACACATCCACTTCGACAGATGGTTCTGTGAATGGGAAAAAGCTTGGACGCAGTCTAATTTCACGATCTTCACCAAACATTTTTCTCGCCACTGTCTCTAGCGTACCTTTTAGATCACTCATACTAATATTGTGATCGACAACAAGCCCTTCAATCTGCATAAATTGATGTGAATGAGTCGCGTCATCACTGTCTCGTCTATATACTTTCCCAGGGCAGATGATCTTCACAGGACCTTGTCCTTTATATTTTTCAAGTGTACGTGCTTGAACTGGTGACGTTTGTGTTCTGAGTAGTGTATCCTCGGTAATATAGAAGCTGTCCTGCATATCACGTGCCGGATGCTCCTTTGGAAGATTCAGCGCTTCAAAGTTATAATAATCCGTTTCTACCTCAGGACCTTCCTCAACGGTATAGCCCATACCAATAAATAAATCTTCAATATCTTCGACAACAATCGTTAATGGATGTCTTGCCCCCATTTTGATTGGGCTTGCTGGCAATGTAACATCGATCGTTTGAGACGCAAGTTTCTTCTTCACTTCTTCTTTTTCCAGCTGTTCATTTTTTTCAGCAATAGCACCAGCAATCTGCTCTCTCACTTCGTTTGCGAGTGCGCCCATTTTTGGTCTTTCTTCTGCGGACAGCTTGCCCATTCCGCGAAGCACCTCTGTGATCGGCCCTTTTTTCCCTAAATATTGAACACGAATGTCATTGACTTCTTTGAGCGAGCTAGCTGCTTCAACCTTCGCTATCGCTTCTAATTCAAGCTGTTTTAACGTTTCTTGCATGAGTGTAATCCTCCTTTTGATATACAAAACCGTCTGGATAAACGGCTGTTTGATCGTTTGAAGACAATAAAAAAACCCGTCCTTCTAAAAAAGAAGGGACGAGTTGTGGTCGCGGTACCACCCTTGTTAAGCACAAATACATGTGCGAATAAGCTTCATTGACATAACGGAATCAAACGAATCCGGTTCACCTTTACGCAAAGCTTGCGGTCCCGGTGACAACTCCAGAGGTGAATTCCTGTTTCAGCATTCCTTAAATGCATTTTCAGTCTACGATGCATTCTCCCTATAAGGCCGCTCCTTGAAACAATCTTCCTCTATCATGGTTTTTAAAATATTAGTTTCATTATAGTGAAAATGAGCGCATGATGCAACACTATCCACGCAAATGATAGACAAGAACAGCTGCTGCAACAGCCACATTTAATGATTCTGCCTGTCCATACATTGGCACATATAAATTGTGGTCTGTCATTTGCAGAATCTCTGGGTTTATACCCGCACCTTCATTGCCCACAATTAATGCAAACGAACCTTCTGCCGTTACGCTTCTATACGCTTTCGCATTGTTTAGCGCACTTCCGTATACAGGAATGCCTTGCTCCTTACATACTGGTATGGTCTGCTGAAGGGTTTGCTTTAAAATTGGCAGGTGGAAATGCGATCCTTGTGCTGAACGGAGCGTTTTTCCGTTAAATGCATCAACTGTTCCATCGCCTAAGATCACAGCATCAAGACCGGCGGCATCTGCTGTCCGAATGAGTGTGCCTAAATTCCCTGGGTCCTGCACTGCATCTAACAGAAGAAGTCGTTCATACTTCTTTTCTTCAAATACAGGAACTGCACAAACTGCCGCGATGTGCTGAGGCGTTTCCGTTTCGGTCATGGCAGAAAAGGCTTCCTCGCTCAGTTCATACAGTTCAATGTCCGGATCGATATGAGAAGGAAGCTTATCAGGCGATGTGACCATTAATTCTTTTACAGCTCCGCTCTTCAATGCTTCTTCCACTAAGTGGATTCCCTCCACGAGAAACAGCCCCGTTTTCGTTCGTTCTTTTTTCGTATGGAGCTTTTTCCACTGTTTAATGTTTGTGTTTTTAGCTGATTCTATATATTTCAAGCGACTTTAACTCCTTTAAATATCATGAATTTATTATATCTCATGCACACTACATAATAAACCTGTCTTTGAGACAGAATAGGGCTATTACCATCAAAAAAGGAGTGTGGGCAATGGATTTTAATTTAAGAGGCGCAGTCATTCAAAACATCACTGGCCATAATCAAGAGCAGCTTGAGCATACAATTTTAGATGCCATTCAAAGCGGTGAGGAAAAAATGCTGCCAGGCCTTGGCGTGTTGTTCGAAGTGCTATGGCAAGAAGCATCAGAAAACGAGAAAAATGAGATTCTTGAAACATTAGAGCAAGGCTTAAAGCCTCATCAGCAGCAATAAAAGAAGCCGGTTTGCTTATCATAGCAAACCGGCTTTTTCATTTAGCCAGTGATCGGTGTTTCCATCCGAAGCGCTGGATCACGCCAAATGTCGACCCATTTTTTAATCGCAAACACAATAATCACAAATCCTAAGATCAACATAATGATTGATAGCACCGCATTCAGCACGCTGTAACCTGATGCCTCGGGATTAAGGTATACATTTGCTACCATCCAATAGCCCGCGTAATTCACTGTCACATATAAGTAAGCAAGTGGAATTAAACAAGTCAGCATATATCGCCTTTTATCTGCAATTTTTAATACAACGGTTGCTCCGATGATGAGACCGACCGATGCCATTAACTGGTTTGACACCCCAAACAGTGCCCAAATGGACCCGATGTCTCCAGAGTAAAGCAAATAGCCCCACATAAAACAAGCAAGCGCACTTGCGAACACCGACCCAGGGACCCAGTCATTTCGTTTAAGCGGTTTATAAGCTTCGCCAAAGAAGTCTTGAATCAAATATCGTGCCACACGTGTCCCTGCATCAATAGCGGTTAAAATAAAGACAGCTTCAAACATAATGACGAATTGGAAAAAATAAGACGCCAAATGACCAAAGAACGGAATCCCCGTAAAGATATACGCCATCCCTACAGCTAATGTCACAGCTCCACCCGTTCTTCCTTCTAAATCAAGACCAATTTCCTTACTCAGCTGCGGAAGGTTCTCGACACTCATCCCGAGTGTTCTGAACACTTCTGGCGTACTGTTTATCGCAAAATAATCGCCTGGATGAAGAGCGGTAGCGGCAATTAACGCCATAATTCCAACTAGACATTCTACTAGCATTGCGCCAAAAGCGACAGGCTTCATATCACTCCAGCGGTCAAGCATTTTAGGTGTTGTCCCAGATCCAACAAATGCGTGGAAACCAGATATGGCACCGCAAGCAATGGTTATTGAAATAAAAGGCCAGACAGGACCAGCTAAAACAGGACCTCCTCCATTCACAAACTCCGTAAAGGCTGGGAATTGAATCGTTGGATTGACGACAAAGATTCCAGCAATCAATGCGATAAAAACACCTATTTTCATAAAGCTGCTTAAATAGTCCCTCGGTGCGAGCAGCAGCCAAACCGGCAATGCCGCAGCAAAAAAAGCATAGATCGGCAAGGCAAGAGCAAGTGTTTTTGTATCAAGTGTTAAAAGATCGCCAAGTGCCGTTCCTTGAATATTCGGCCCAAGGAATACACCAACCATCAGCAAAATAAATCCCGCAGTTGTCGCCAGTTTTAAATTGCCTGTCTTTTTATAATAAAGACCAACCCCCATCGCAATTGGAATCGTGATTCCGACTGCAAATGTCCCCCAAGGGTTACGTTCTAACGCATGAAGCACAACCATAGACAGTCCTGCCATTGTGATCGTAATGATAAACAGCATCGCAAGCCCTGTACAAAATCCTGCGACAGGTCCTAGCTCTTCCTTCGCTACCTCTGATAACGATTTCCCCTTTTTTCGCATCGACGCAAATAAGACGACAAGATCATGTACAGCTCCGCCTATCACTGCGCCAATTAACAGCCAAAGGAGACCCGGTAAATACCCGAATTGCGCAGCTAAAATCGGACCCACTAACGGACCTGCAGCTGCAATCGCAGCAAAGTGATGCCCAAATGTGACCCATTTATTGGTTGGCACATAATCCTTCCCGTCCTCTAATGTGTGAGCCGGTGTAGGATGATCGTCTGTCACCTTTAAGACCTTGACCATCATAAATGTGCCATAAAGACGATAGGCAATCGCTAAAATACACATAGATGCTATGACAATTGTAACCGCATTCATTTAACCATCCCCTTTGC